>NZ_BDBI01000026.1 GCF_001612905.1 Nocardia ignorata NBRC 108230
CGCCCCCGCGACCGGCGATCCCGCGACCCCCGCGCCCGAGGCGACCACCCCGGCGCCGCAGTCGCGTGTGTTCCCGGCTCAGGCCCCGCCGACGCCGACCCCGCCGCCCGCCGATCTCACGCCCGCCCAGCAGCAGGCCAAGGAGATCGCCGACGCCAAGGCGCTGCGGCAGAGCACCGACCAGAACATGCAGCAGGTCGCGGTCATGAGCATGGACTGCACCAAGCCCGACCCGTTGGCCGGTAACGACGACCCGGCCCTGCCGCTGGTCACCTGCTCGCAGGACGGCACGGAGGTGTTCCTGCTCGGCCCGAGCCGCATCGACGGCCAGGAGATCGCCGACGCCACGTCGGGCTTCAACGCCCAGCAGGCCCGCCACGAGGTGAACCTCGAGTTCCGTTCCACCGGAACGGACGCCTGGGCCGCGCTCACCGGCGAGTACGTCAACAAGCGGGTCGCGTTCGTGCTCGACTCGAAGGTCGTGAGCGCCCCGCAGGTGCAGCAGGGCCCGCAGCTCGGCGGCAGCACCTCCATCTCGGGCAGCTTCACCGCCGACAGCGCGAGCGAGCTGGCCAACACCCTCAAGTACGGCTCGCTGCCGCTGTCGTTCACCACCTCCGAGGCGGAGACGGTGTCGGCCACGCTCGGCCTGGCCGCGCTCAAGGCCGGTCTGCTCGCCGGTGCGGTCGGTCTGCTCGCGGTGCTGCTGTACTGCCTGTTCGTGTACCGGATGCTCGGCTTCCTCGCCGGGTTCTCGCTGATCGCCGCCGGTTTCGCCGTGTACGGCATCATCGTGCTGCTCGGGCGCTGGATCGGGTTCACCCTCGACCTGGCCGGTATCGCCGGTCTGATCATCGGTATCGGTCTGACCGCCGACTCCTTCGTCGTGTTCTTCGAACGCATCAAGGACGAGATGCGCGAGGGCCGCAGCTTCCGTTCGGCCGTGCCGCGCGGCTGGGCCCGCGCGCAGCGGACCAACCTCTCGGGTAAGACGGTCAGCCTGATCGCCTCGGTCGTGCTGTACCTGCTCGCCGCCGGTCAGGTGAAGGGCTTCGCGTTCACCCTCGGTGTCACCACCGTGCTCGACGTGATCGTGCTCTACCTGGTCACCGCCCCGCTGCTGATGCTCGCCTCGCGCTCGCCGTTCTGGGCGAAACCGTCGGTGAACGGCTTGGGTTCGGTGCAGCAGATCGCCAGGGAACGTGGCGCGGGCCAGGTCCGGCCGAAGGAGATGTCACGATGAGAAATGCCGATCCGACGACTGAATCGCTGAACCTGGACAAGGCCGAGCCCACCGCGTCCCCGCAGCACGGGTTCTTCGAACGGCTCTACACCGGTACCGGTGGCTTCCCGATCGTCAGCAGGCGCAAGTTCTTCTACACGATGTCGGCGGTGCTGCTGCTGATCTCGCTGCTGAGCATCGCGGTGCGCGGGTTCACCCTCGGTATCGACTTCGAGGGCGGCTCGCGCATCCAGGTCCCGGCGCTCGCGAATGTCACCACCCAGGAGGTGGAGGACGTCTACGCCGAGACCCTCGGCCACGGCCCGGTGACGGTGCAGGAGGTCGGTTCCGGTTCCGCCGCGACCATCCAGGTGCGCTCGGAGACCCTCGACAAGGACCAGACCGACCAGCTGCAGAGCGCGTTGCGCGCGATGCTCGAGCAGGAGTCGGGCACCTCGGTCGGCCTGGAAGCCATCAGCATCGCCGAGATCAGCGAGACCTGGGGTGGCCAGATCACCCAGAAGGCGCTGATCGCGCTCGCGGTGTTCGTGGCGCTGACGATGATCTACATCGCCATCCGCTTCGAACGCGACATGTCGATCGCGGCGATCGTGTCGCTGTTCTTCAACCTCATCGTCACGGCGGGCATCTATTCGCTGGTCGGGTTCGAGGTGACCCCGGCCGCGGTGATCGGTCTGCTCACGATTCTCGGTTACGTGCTCTACGACAACGTGGTCGTCTTCGACAAGGTCGAGGAGAACACCCGCGGTGTCCTGCACCTGCACAAGCGGACCTACGCCGAACAGGCCAACCTGGCCGCCAACCAGACTCTGATGCGCTCGATCAGCACCACCGTCATCGGCATCCTGCCGATCATCGGCATGCTGGTGATCGCGGTGTGGATGCTCGGTGTCGGCACGCTGAAGGACCTCGCGCTGGTACAGCTGGTCGGCATGATCGTCGGCGCCTACTCCTCGATCTTCCTCGCCGTTCCGGTGCTGGTGTCGATCAAGGAACGCTGGGGCCCGGTCGCCGCGCACACCAAGAAGGTGCTCGACAAGCGCGCCGGTGGCGGCACCGCACGCGTGCCGGTGACGGCGGGAGCCCGCGCGGCGCGCGGTCCCCGGCCCACCGACGCCGGTGCGCCCAGGCCCGGCGCGCGGCCGAGCGGGAAGCGGCACAAGGGCAGGCACTGACGGCACGAGCAGGGGTCTCATCATGCGACGCAGCACGATTCGGCTGATCACCGTCCTCGCCGCGGCAGGCGTCGGCGCCGGTCTGGTGACCGGGTGTTCGACCAAGAACCAGGTGCCCTCGATCGGTTACGCCGTCGACGCGGCGGTCGCCAGCTACAACGGCGGCAGCACCCTCGGCGCGAGCAGCGGCGCGGCGGCGGTGTTCGGGCGCGTGCTCACCGGGTTCTTCTACACCGGACCCGACGGTCAGCAGGTGGCCGACACCGACGCGGGCACCGCCAAGGAGGTGCCGGGCGAGACCCAGACCGTGCAGTACCGGCTCAATCCCGACGGGGTGTACTCCGACGGGGTCGCGACCTCCTGTGACGATCTGGTGCTCGCCTGGTCGGCCCGGTCGGGCCGGTTCACCCGGTCCGGTGACCGCGGCCAGGCACCGATGTTCGACGCCGCGAGCACCGACGGCTACGACGACATCGAGCGGGTGGACTGCCAGCCGGGGTCCAAGGACGCCACCGTGGTGTTCCGTCCGGGCAGGCACTACCTGCCGTGGCGCACCCTGTTCACCGCCGCCGAGCTGATGCCGGCCCACGTGGTGGCCCAGGCGGTCGGTGTACCGAACGTGGTCGACGCGCTGCAGTCCGGTGACGGCGCGGTGATCGGCCGGATCGCCGACTTCTGGAACTCGGGCTGGACCATGGCACCGGGCGAACTGGATCTCACCAGGTTCCCGTCGTCGGGTCCGTACCGCATCGAATCCTTCACCGCGGCCGACGGTTTGGTGCTCGTCGCCAACGAGAAGTGGTGGGGATCGGCACCCGAGACCAGCCGTATCGTGGTCTGGCCCAAGGGTACCGACTACGCGGCCAAGGCCAAGGAGAACGCGCTCGGCGTGGTCGACCTCGGCGCGGGCTCGGTGACCGACCTGGCCCTGGAGGGATTCGACGAGCAGACCGTCCCCGGCCGCGGCGCCGAACAGCTCGTGCTCGGCACGGGTGGGGTGTTCGCCCGGGTGGAGACGCGGCGTGCCTTCGCCCAGTGCGTCCCGCGCCAGGCCCTGTTCGACACCCTCGGCAAGGCCGGTGAGGTGCCGCCGCGCGGCCTCGGCTCGGGAACTTTGAATTCGCGGGTGGTGCAACAGGATTCGCTGTATTACGGTGCTGTGTCCGGAGCCGGCGACCGCTATCGCGGCACCGATATTCCCGGTGCCACGGCGACACTCGCCTCGGCGGGGACCGCCCAGCCGACCATCCGGATCGGCTATCTGACCCCCGATGCCCGCCGGGCGAAGACCGTGGCGATGATCGCGGAATCCTGCCGTGGGGCCGGCATCACGGTCGTCGACGCGGGCGCACCGGATTTCACGCCGGCCAAGCTCGGCGAGGGCGCGGTGGACGCGGTGCTCGGCAGTACGGCGGCGGTTCCGGGACCGGCCGGATCGGCGACCGGTGTCGCCGCGTTCGCCGCTTTGCGGGCGGGTAACGGGCTCGATGCGGGAGGTTTCGGGAACGCTCGCTACGATGCCATCACCGATCAGCTTGCGGGCGAGACCGATTCGACCGCGACGCTGAATCTGCTGACCGAGGCCGAGAACCTGCTGTGGGCGCAGCTGCCGAGCATCCCGTTGTTCGCCACTCCGCGCACCATCGCGTTCGGTAACGGCATGCAGAACGGGATCCCCGGGCCGACGCAGGCGGGCACCGGGTGGAATATGGATCGCTGGGTGTTGCAGCGGTGAGTCGTGGACGTGAGACAGAGGTGGCGATGAGTAAGCACGCGGTGGTCGAATCCGCCGATCAGGTCGGCGAACGGACCGGCAAGGCCGCCGACGCGGTCGCCCGGCTCACCCGCTGGCACGACGACTTCCCCACCCCCGGCGTGCGTTTCGCCGATCTCACCCCCGTCTTCGCCGATGCCGAGGGCTTCCGCGCGGTCATCGATTGCTTCGCCGCCGTCGCCACCGACGTGGACCTGGTCGCCGGGGTCGACGCGCGCGGCTTCCTGCTCGGCGCCGGAGTGGCCGCCACCCTCGGCACCGGGGTGCTCGCCATCCGCAAGGGCGGCAAGCTGCCCCCGCCGGTCGTCTCGCGCGAGTACCAGCTCGAATACGGCAGCGCCGCACTGGAGATCCCCGCCGACGGGGTGGAGCTCGCGGGCAAGCGCATCCTGCTGCTCGACGACGTCCTCGCCACCGGCGGCACCCTCGCCGCGTCGGCGGGCCTGTTCACCGAGGTCGGTGCCGAGGTGGTCGCGGCGGCGGTCGTGCTGGAACTGGAGTTCCTGAAGGGCCGCGAGCACCAGGGTGACTACCCGCTGACCTCGATCGTCAAGCTCTAGGTTCGCGCCACATCGGCCACACCGACGGCCCTTCGGGCAGGTGCAGTTCCCCGGTGACGACGAAGCCGAAACGTTCGTAGTAGGCGATGTTGTCGGCGTTGCTCGATTCGAGGTAGGCGGCGGTGCCCTCGGCGTCGCAGCGGTCCAGGCGTGAGCGCAGCAGCGCCCCGCCGTAGCCGCCACCACGCACGTCGGGGGCGGTGCCGATCACCGACAGGTACCAGTGCGGCCGGCTCGGATGGTGCTTCTTCAGCAGGTCGCCGACCGTCTTGCCCGACAGGATCCGGCGGCCGAACGCCCGCCACAGCCCGGGCATGGCACGCAGGTCGGCGCCGAAGGAACCGTATGGTCCCGGCGGAGCCCACAGGGTCGCACCGCCGATGGTGCCGTCGGGTCGGGTCGCGAGTTCGCAGGCGCCGAGCGGAACGAAGTAGTGCCTGGCCATCGCACCGAAGAACCACGGCAGACCGGCCGCCCGCCGCTGCGGGTCCGGCAGGATCCAGCTCATCACCGGGTCGTGCCGGAACGCCGAGGCCAAGGTTTCGGCCAGCGCCCCCACGTCGGCCTGTTTGGCCGCGCGCACTGTGGTCAACACATCTGTCACCTTCCACTGACGGTGGGCGCTGCTCGCCCGCCGGTTTGTCGACCGCCCGTCCGGTTCACCATGTCCAGCTCGTCCGCAGCGGCCCGAGCTGCCCACCGCGCAACGTCGCGCGGCAGACCTGTTCCTTCAGCAGAGCGGCCGTGCGGCCGGTGAGGACCGCGGGCAGCGGGCGGTCGGTGAGGTCGGAGAACTGGATGAGCGCGTCGCGGCGCCCCAGGCTCACGGACTGGCCGATGTACTTGCGGCGCAGGGGTTTCGGCTCACGGCCCGTGAGGGCTCGCAGAACGGTCTCGGCCGCGTGTACGCCGCAGGGCACTGCGGCCTGGCAGCTCATCCGCAACGGGTTCGTGCCGAGGGCGACCGCGTCACCGGCGCCGACGATGTTCGGACTCGTTGTGCTGACCAGGGTGTCGTCGACGAGCATGGCCCCGGCCGCGTCCACTTCCAGCCCGCTCGACCGGGCCAGGTCCGAGGGCGCGAAGGCGGTGGTGGTGATCGCGAGGTCGGTGTCGAGGACCGTGCCGTCGGTGAGGGTGATCTTGTCCTGGGCGATCGCCGTGACGGCCACCTGGTCGACCACCGTCACCCCGAGTGCCGCCAAGGCGGTACGCGCGCGGACACGCCCTCGTGCGGACAGGCTGTGGCCCAGTTCGCCGGTCACCAATCGCACCCGCACAGCACCGGTCTCGGCGAGTTCGGCGGCGGTTTCGATGCCGGTGAGGCCGCCACCGATCACCGTCACCGTGGCGCCGGCGGGCAGGTCGGCCAGGCGCAGGCGGGCGCGGTCGGCTTCGGCGCGGCTGCCGAGCGAGACAGCATGCTCGGCACCCGCGATACCGGTGTCGTCGGTGTGGCTACCCGGGGCGTAGACGAGGTGGTCGTAACCGATCTCGTCGCCGGAATCGGTCCGTACGTGGTGGTGCCGGGCGTCGATGACCTGCGCGGTGGCGGTGACGATGCGCACGGCGTCGGGCAGGACGCTGCGCAGCGGCCGATGGGCTCGGTGTGTGCCCGCGATGTACTGGTGCAACCGGATGCGTTCCACGAAGTCGGTGCCCGGATTCAGCAGCGTCACCTGGACGCCCGGGTGACGGGCCAGGCGCTTGGCGGCGCTGATCCCGGCGTACCCGCCGCCGAGGACAACCACGTCGGCCTTCATCTACGACCCCCTCTGTCCGCGTTCGTCTTTCACGATAGTGACCTGTCGCGCAGCGAGGGTATGCAGGTGAGCGGGCTCACGCGCGGAAAAAAATAGAGTGGCGTGGTCCGGGGAACCGGTGTTATCAATGAAGGGTCTTGTCCCCGACGATCGGAGTCATGCGTTGATTTCTTGAGGTAGCGCTTTCGGGCGGTCCGCACTGTGCGCACCGCGTATCCGTCGCACCTCGAGGTGGTCCGCATGTCTACGCTGTCCTTTTCCGATCTCACTTTCCACTGGCCCGACGGCACCGTCGTCTTCGACGGCCTCGATGCCACCATGGGACCCGGCCAGATCGGTCTGGTCGGTGCCAACGGCGCCGGGAAGTCCACGCTGCTGCGGCTGATCGCCGGCGAACTGCGCCCGATGCGCGGATCGATCGCCGTGCCGGGTGATCTCGGTTATCTGCGGCAGGATCTCGGCATGCGCACCGGTCAGCGCGTCGATGCCGTGCTCGGGATCGACACGCTGCGGGCGGCACTGCACCGCATCGAGCACGGCACGGCCGATGCCGCCGACTTCGACACCGTCGGCAACCAGTGGCAGGTGGAGGACGAGGCGATCGCGCTGCTCGGCAAACTCGGCCTCGACTACGTGGCCGGATCCGTCGCCGACCTCGACCGCACTCTCGACACCCTCTCCGGCGGGGAGACGGTGCTGCTCGGACTGGTCGCCGAACTGCTGCGCGAACCGGATGTGCTGCTGCTCGACGAACCGACCAACAACCTCGACTCGGTCGCGCGGGCACGGCTCTACACGGTGATCCGCCAGTTCACCGGCACGGTGATCGTGGTCAGCCACGACCGCGAACTGCTCGACCGGATGGACGGTATCGCCGAACTCCGGGCGGGTGAAATCCGGTCGTTCGGCGGCAATTTCACCGACTACGAACGCGTCGTCGAGGCCGAACAGCAGGCCGCGCTCGCCGCCGTGCGCGACGCGCGCAGCGACGTCCGCAAACAGGCACGTGAACTGGAAGCGGCCAGGATCAAACTCGACCGCCGAAAGCGCTACGGACAGAAGATGTCCGACACCAAGCGTGAGCCGAAGATCGTGATGGGCAACCGCAAACGCAGTGCCGAGGTGTCGGCGGGCAAGCTGCGCAATTCCCACATCGACAAACTCGACACCGCTCGCGAAACCCTCGACCAGGCCGAGGAGTCGGTGCGCGCCGACCGGGAGATCCGGATCGAACTGCCCGGCACCCGGCTGTACCCGGGGCAGGACGTGATCGCCCTCGACCAGGTGCGTCTGGCCAACGGTCCCGTCGTCGATCTGCGGGTGAGTGGGCCGGAACGGATCGCGCTCACCGGACGCAACGGTGCGGGCAAGACCACCCTGCTGCGGCGGATCGTCGCGGAGGGCCCGAAGGTGGCGTGGCGGTTGCTGCCCCAGCGGCTCGACGTGTTCGACGACGCGCGAACGGTGTTCGAGAACGTGGCCGATGCCGCACCGCACGCTTCGGCCGAGCAGATCCGGGGACAGCTGGCGCGCTTCCTGTTCCGCGGTGCCGACGCCGGCATCCCGGCCTCGGCGCTGTCGGGCGGGGAACGACTGCGGGCCGCGCTGGCGACGCTGCTGCTCGCCGAACCCGCGCCCAAACTGCTGATGCTCGACGAACCGACCAACAATCTGGACCTGCCGAGCCTGGCGCATCTCACCCAGGCCCTGGCAAGCTTCGAGGGTGCGCTGCTCGTGGTGAGCCACGATCAGCGGTTCCTGGACGACATCGGCGTCACCCGGAGGCTCGAACTCACCCCCGACGGGCTGGTCGAGTAGGCAGGGGCATGATCGGGGACGACCGATACCCGCGGCGTTCGCCCGGGGACGACGAACAGATGGGGTGACGTGGAGCAGTCCGTTGTGTCGATCGACGTGGTGACGTTGCGATGCTGGGAGGGCGACACCGGCGTGCGCGTGGGCATCGCGGCCCGCGAATTCGAACCCTTCACCGGTCAGCTGGCCCTGCCGGGCGTCCTGCTGGGGCGGGGCGAGCGGCTGGTCGAGGCCGCCCGTCGCGCGGTCCTGGGCAAACTCGGCGTGCCCGACACCGCGATCGTCGCGGTCGGCCAGCTGCGCACCTTCGACGAACCGCACCGCGACCCCCGTGGCCCCACCCTCGCGATCGCCATGTGGGCGGTCGTCGCCGAACACGAGGGCCCCGCCGAATGGGTCGGTTTCGACGAGGTGCCCCCGCTGGCCTTCGACCACAACCACATCATCGAGACCACCCGGCCCGCGCTGGCCGCCCTCCTCTGGAAAGACCCCACCTTCACCCGGGCCCTGGCAGGCGCCGAGTTCCCCGCCACCCGCGCGGTCGACCTCACCACCGCCCTGCACGGCACCCGCCCCGACCCCGCCAACCTCAACCGCACCCTCGCCACCATCCCCGGCCTGCACCGCACCGGCGAACGCCGCCGGGTCCGGGCCACCGGCCGCCCGGCTGTCGTGTGGGCCTTCGACAACTGATCCGCGCCACGGCGCGGATCACGCGCGGATTCAGCCGGAAGCGGCAGTGGTCGCCAAGTCGTAGAGCGCATACGTGCGGCGCAGCACCGGATACGAAACATTGTGCACCGCAATGTTTCCCGTGGTCCGGCCGTCTTCGGTGCCCGCGTGTGCGTGTCCGTGCAGCGCGAGCGTAGCGCCCGCGGCGTCGATCGCGTCGCCCAGCGCCTGACAACCGAGACCGGGATAGATCGAGATC
The DNA here is from genome assembly GCF_001612905.1 of Nocardia ignorata NBRC 108230. Taxonomy (GTDB): domain Bacteria; phylum Actinomycetota; class Actinomycetes; order Mycobacteriales; family Mycobacteriaceae; genus Nocardia; species Nocardia ignorata. The sequence goes on from NZ_BDBI01000026.1 coordinate 9,262, forward strand.
GGCTCGCCCGCCAGGGTGTCGACGGTCGGGGAGAAGTGGGTGAGGGCGATCCGCGTCGGCGTGTCCAGCGCTTCGAGCGCCGCCCGGAGCCGGAGCGCGTCGACGGCCCCACGACGCATCAGCGTCCGGTGCTCCTCGCTCCCGGAGTCCGGGTCGCCGGGGTACGCCGGGAAGCCGCCGGAGCCGCCCATCACCCCGGCGATACCGATCCGGTGCCCGCGCACGGTGCAGACCGTCGCCCCGCCGTCGAGCACCCGCACCCCGATGCCCGTGAGCATGCCCGCGATCACATCGACCGCGCCTGCGTCGTGGTCGTGATTGCCCAGCACCGCGACGATCGGCACCGCCAGTCCCGCGAGTTCGGCGCAGAGCAGCTCGGCCTCGGCCACGGTGCCGCCGTCGGTGAGGTCACCGGCCAGCAACAGCAGATCGGCCTTGTTCCCCAGCTCGAGGAGGTCGGATCGGAACTTTCCCGCGACGGCCGGACGCATGTGCAGATCGGCGGTGGCGGCGATACGGACTGGTGCTTTGTTCCCCACCCACCGAGATGGCCACAGTGGATCGCCGCTGTCAACAGCGCGGTAGATCATCGCGAAAGGGCGCGTGGTGGGCGGTCGGATCGGTTCGTGTCGGAGCGTCGTACTACCGTCGCGTGTCTGTGACCCCGGGGAATCGAACACCAGGTCGGTGTGGGGACTAAAGTTGGTGGTCCGGGCGGTTGCAGCAGTCGGCTGACAAGGTCGAATGCGGCGTGAGAGGTGGTGGCATGACTCGACAACTCGGCGAGGCGAAGGTTGGGCAGGGGTCCACCGGCGCCGCGCCAACCGGTGATGCCCAGGGCAAGCCCGAACCCACGAAGCAGTCGCCCACCGCCTCGGTGCCCAGTTCGGCATCACGGCGCGTGCGTGCCCGGCTGGCCAGGCGGATGACCGGTCAGCGCGGGATCGCGGCCGTCAAGCCCGTGCTCGAACCCCTCGCGACGGTGCACCGGGAGCTGTACCCGAAGGCCAACCTCGCGCTGTTGCAGCGCGCCTTCGACGTGGCCGACGAACGCCACGCCAAGCAGTTCCGCAAGTCCGGTGACCCGTACATCACCCATCCGCTCGCGGTCGCCAACATCCTCGCCGAACTCGGCATGGACACCACGACCCTGGTCGCGGCCCTGCTGCACGACACCGTCGAGGACACCGGCTACTCGCTGGACCAGCTCAAAGAGGAATTCGGCCAGGAAGTCGCCCACCTCGTCGACGGGGTGACCAAACTCGACAAGGTCAACCTCGGCGCGGCCGCCGAGGCCGAGACCATCCGCAAGATGATCATCGCGATGGCCCGCGACCCGCGCGTGCTCGTGATCAAGGTGGCCGACCGCCTGCACAACATGCGGACCATGCGTTTCCTGCCGCCGGAGAAGCAGGCCAAGAAGGCCAAGGAAACCCTCGAAGTCATCGCGCCGCTGGCGCATCGGCTCGGGATGGCCACGGTCAAGTGGGAGCTCGAGGACCTCGCGTTCGCGATCCTGCACCCCAAGAAGTACGACGAGATCGTGCGCCTGGTCGCCGACCGGGCCCCGTCGCGCGACACCTACCTGGCGAAGGTGCGCGCCGAGATCGTCAACACTCTCGCCGCGTCGCGGATCAACGCCGTCGTCGAGGGACGGCCCAAGCACTACTGGTCGATCTATCAGAAGATGATCGTCAAGGGCAAAGACTTCGACGACATCCACGACCTGGTCGGCATGCGCATCCTGTGCGAGGAGGTCCGCGACTGCTACGCCGCCGTCGGCGTGGTGCACTCGCTGTGGCAACCGATGGCGGGCCGGTTCAAGGACTACATCGCCCAGCCGCGCTACGGCGTCTACCAGTCGCTGCACACCACCGTCGTCGGCCCCGACGGCAAGCCGCTCGAGGTGCAGATCCGCACCCACGACATGCACCGGACCGCCGAGTTCGGCATCGCCGCGCACTGGCGCTACAAGGAGACCAAGGGCAAGCACTCCGGTGACGCCGCCGAGGTCGACGACATGGCGTGGATGCGTCAGCTGCTCGACTGGCAGCGTGAGGCCGCCGACCCGGCCGAGTTCCTCGAGTCGCTGCGCTTCGACCTGAAGTCGCCGGAGATCTTCGTTTTCACGCCCAAGGGTGACGTGATCACGCTGCCGCAGAAGTCGACACCGGTCGACTTCGCCTACGCGGTGCACACCGAGGTGGGCCACAAGTGCATCGGCGCCCGCGTCAACGGCAGGCTCGTCGCGCTGGAACGTCAGCTCGAGAACGGCGAGGTCGTGGAGGTCTTCACCTCCAAGGCGCAGAACGCCGGACCCAGCCGCGACTGGCAGAACTTCGTGGTCTCGCCCCGCGCGAAGGCCAAGATTCGCCAGTGGTTTGCCAAGGAGCGGCGCGAGGAGGCGCTCGAGAGCGGCAAGGAGCAGATCTCCAAGGAGGTCCGCCGCGTCGGACTGCCGCTGCAACGGCTGATGAGCGTCGACGCGATGACCGCGGTAGCCCACGAACTGCACTACACCGACATCTCCACCCTCTACACCGCCGTCGGCGAACACCAGGTGTCGGCGCACCACGTGGTGCAGCGGCTCATGGCCCAGCTCGGTGGCATCGGCGATGTGGAGAACGAGCTGGCCGAACGGTCCACGCCGTCGACCACGCCGAGTAGACAGCGGGTCACCGGCGACGCGGGCGTACTCATCCCCGGCGCCCCCGGCACCGTCGCCAAGCTCGCGAAATGCTGCACGCCCGTACCAGGTGACGAGATCATGGGATTCGTGACCCGTGGTGGTGCGGTGAGTGTGCACCGCACCGACTGCACCAACGCGGGCTCGCTGCAGTCGCAGTCCGAACGGATCATCGACGTGGAGTGGGCGCCGTCGCCGTCGTCGGTGTTCCTCGTCGCGATCCAGATCGAGGCGCTCGATCGCACCCGGTTGCTCTCCGACGTCACCAAGGTGCTCGCCGACGAGAAGGTCAACATCCTGTCGGCGTCGGTGGCCACCCACGGCGACCGGGTGGCGATCAGCAAATTCACCTTCGAGATGGGCGACCCCAAGCACCTGGGTCACCTGCTCAACGTGGTGCGCAATGTCGAAGGCGTGTACGACGTCTACCGGGTGACTTCAGCAGCCTGACCATGGCTTCTCGGCCCGGGCACACGCTATTCGCGGTGCCCGGGCCGCTCGCTGTGCTCGCTTCGTTCTGATGGATCGCCAGAAAGTTGCTGGCGCGCAAGGGTTTGCTGGGGGCAGCGGAAGGGCCGGTTAGGGCAGGGGTTCGGATACCCGGAATCTGTTACGGTTTACTGCGTTTCAACGTTCCACTGGTCAGCCGAAACGGACTGTGATGCGGATCGATATGGCTCGGTGCACGACACGACTCACGGTGACGATGATCGCGATCACCGTTGCCTCGGCGTCGGTGTCGGCGGGGGTGGCCGCCGCGGAAGAGGTCACCCCCGTCGCACCGTCGACACGCGTGGCCATCGATGCCTGTCCTGCGTTGTACGCCTTGGGAATTCAGGGCACGGGGGAGTCCTCGCCCGATGCCGCGCCGAGCACCGACACCGGCATGCTGAGCACCGTCTTCCGGCCGTTGTTCGCCGCGGCCGCCGAACCGGGACTCGTCGACCGCGCCTACGTCCCCTACGAGGCGGGCTTCGGCGGTGCCGTTCCCGGCGGAGCCGTGCCCTACACCGAATCGGTCGACGGGGGCCTCGAGCGCTTGCGGTCGATGGCCACGCAGGTAGCTCAGCGGTGCCCGGACTCGCGCATCGCCGTGGTGGGGTATTCGCAAGGCGCCCATGTGGCTTCGCTGTTCGCGCAGGAGGTCGGTTCCGGCACCGGCGTGCTGCCCGCCGACAAGGTCGCCGCGGTCGCGCTGTTCGCCGATCCGACCCGGGGCGAGAACGCGCCGCTGTTCCCGGGCGCGCCCGACCGCGCCACCCCGCTCGCCGCACCCGGCACCGACGGCACCGCTGTCGCCGACCTCGGCGAGGTTCGTCAGGCCCCGGCCCCCGGCGGCGGGCTCGGTTCCCGCTACGACCGGGCGGGCGACTACGGCAAACTCACGGGTCGCGTCGCAAGCTTCTGTGCCACAGGCGATCTCGCGTGCGACGCACCGCAGAACGCGCCACTCATGCGGGCGGTCACCAGCCTGGTGAGTCAGGTGAAGCTGTCCGGCGGCGACCCCATCGGTTCGCTGGTCTCGATCGCGCAGGCGCTGGCCTTCACCTCGATCAAAACCGCCTCGACCGTGGTGAACGAGGACATCGCGGGCAGCACGCCGGCCGATGTGTCGCTCTCGCCGAAGAAGTCGATCTCCCAGCGTCTCGCCGACGCCGCCGACCCGCGCGCCACCCTCGACGTGAACGCCGCGTTCCAGGCGCTGCTGAAGGTGGGCATGATCGGCCTCAACTCCGTCGCGACCGTGGTGAAGACCGTGCTCACGCCGGCGAGCATCGCCGAACTGGCCACGGCGGCACTGTCGAACCCGCTCGCGGGGCTCACGCTGCTCGGGACGAAGCTCGTCGGCGCCGTCGCGCAACTGATCCCGCCGACCACCGGCGTACGCCTGGTGAACGAGGCCTTCACGGCGGTGGCGCAGAACATCACCGACAACCGGGAACTGCTGGACGTGACCACCTGGGTGCGCTACTGGGACTCCATGCAGCGTCACGTCGCCTACTCCCAGATCGGGGTCGGCGCCCAGGGCGCGACGCCAACCCAGTACGTGGCCGACTGGTTCGCCGCGATCGCCCGCGACGTCGCGGCAACCTCCGGGCGCGGCGCGACACCGCTCGGTGGGCCCGACACGCCCGACCCCGGCCTGTTCACCGGCCGAACCGGCGAGCCTACGCCATCGAAACCCGGTCATGGGGGACAATTTCCGTTCGGGACAGGAGCCGATGGCGCCTCATCCGGCGGCGCGACGACTCCGCCTGCCGCGACACCCGAACCATCACCTACCAGACTGTTCTCAGTGAACTGAGTACCGAGAGGTATCGATGCGAATCCATGTGCCCGGCGTAGCGGAAAGGGGGGAATGTTGAAGTCGTACAACGAACTGTCGCGCTGGTACTCGGCGCTGGAGCCGGAAACCGACACGGCCGACCCTGCGCGCCAGGACACCACCGAGCAGGTGGCGGGCGACGACGAGGCCCCCGCCCGATATTCGCAGCGCCCCGAGCGCATCCCGACGGCCGACCACCCGGCCACGCCCGTCGAGCGCTCCGGACAGCCCTGGACCAAGCCGGCCCCCGAAGTCGACGAAGCCTCCGCCGAGGACTTCACCGCCCGCGACTTCACGAAATCGGACCCGGGTGCCGACCCGGCACCGCGCTCGGCGGAGCAGGAAACGCCGGTGCGTGCCGAGGACCGCCGAGCCGGGTTCGACCCCACGCCCCGTACCGAGGACCGGCAGCAGGGGCACGATCCTGCTCCGGATCGGCACGCTGAGCACCATCCCGCCCCGATCGCCGAATTCCGGACGCGCGAGCGCGACTCGTTCGTCGCCGCCGATCGGGACCGTGCGCGCTTCGCCGAGGACGATTCCGAATCGCTCGCGGACCACACGACTCCCCGCGATGAACCGGCCGTCGACTATTACGCGGAGGAGCGCGAGCCGGCGCCGATCATGGAAACGCGGCCCTACGTGCCCGAACCCGTGCCGCTGGCCGAACACGCCGCGCGGCGCAGCGAATTCACCGGCGGCTGGTCGGACTGGGTGGAACACGCGCCGGGTCCCGACGACGACTACGACGCCGAACTCGTCCAGTTCCCGTGGGCCGATGCCGCCGACGACTACGACGAAGCGCATGTGCTCGAACCCTCCGGCGCCCTGCGTGAACGCCGGGACCGGCAGCGCAACCGCTCGTGGGTCGTGCTCGCGATCGCCGTGCTGGTGCTGGTGGTCGCCGCGACCGGTGTGATGTTCCTGCTGTTCGGACGCGGCAGCACCCACGCCGCGCAACCGGCCACCCCGCTGCACTTCACGGCGGGCAACCTCACCGCCGACGCCGGCGGCGCCTGCCCGACCGAACGCACCGAACTCGTGGTCCGCAGCGCCGAACCCGGCGGCACGGGCTCCGGCCCCGACGCGGTGCTCGCCTTCCAGTACGCCTACTACGTGACCCGATCGGGTGCCGAGGCGCGCGCGGTTGTCACCCCCGACGCCGAAGTGTCCTCGGCCGCGGTGATCCAGCGCGGCATCGATTCCATTCCGGTCGGCACGACGCACTGCGTGCGGATCACCACCATCGCCCCCGAGCGGTACACCGTTGAGGTCACCGAATTCCGGCCCGCGGGGGCGCCGGCCACCTACACCAAGCAGTTGGTGCGAACGACGCGCGTCGGCGATCGCACGCTCATCGCGGGCATCGCGGCAGGGTAAGGAGCAAGGCGATGACAGACGACTGGAGCCGATGGCTCGACGAGGCCCCCGAGGGGGACCCGTCGGACGACCTCGCGCGTGATCCGGCTCCGGTGGTGCGGTTGCGGCGCAGGGGCGGCGCGCGTTCCGGCGGGGCACGCAGGCCGATCCTCGTCGTCGGCGGCTGCGGCGGCGCGGGCACCACGACAACCACTCTCGGCCTGGCCGCCGCCTCGGCGGTCGACGGTGCGGTGACCGTCGCCGTCGACGCCACCGCCGCGGGCAGCGACCTCGCCCTGCGCGGCGCCGACAAACACCTGCACCCGGTGAACCTGCAGTCGTGGGTCTACGGGCGCGGCGACGACGAACCGGCCCCGATCGAGGACTGCCTGTCGCGGTCCACCTCCGGATTCGGGCTGCTCTGGCGCGACGCGACCCCGCTGCGGCGGCGCGCGACATATCTCACTGTCGCCAGAGCATTGGACGCCGGTGGCTACACCGCCGTCTACGACGGCGGCAACCCGATTGCCGGACGGCAACTACGCCCCCTGCTCGACGACGCCGATATCGCGCTCGTCCTGACGATTCCGGCCCGGGTCGACGCCGCCAACCGGCTGCGGGTGACCCTGGAATGGCTCGACGACCACTACGGCGACGACGGCGCGGGAGTCGTGGCCGACACCACCATCGTTGTCTCCCACCAGTATTCGCAGGACGATTCGCGCGTTGCGGAGCATTTGCGCGAGCACTTGTCGGGGTGGGTGCGTGAGGTCGTCGAGATCCCCTACGACTCGCATCTGGCGCGCGGCGAACTGGTTCGCCACAGCGAGCTCGCCGAGGCGACGCGTGCGGCATATGGGAGCTTGCTCGCGGGAGTGGCATCATGACGGCAGCCATGAATCTACGTCGTCGTCGTGAACCGGACGCGCCCGCCGGTGTCGTCGCGCCGCCTGAATCGTTGCGCGCCAAGATCTGGGAGCGCCCGGTCCCCGGGGTGGGACGGGCGCCGCTGGTCTGGTTGCTCGGCGTGCACGGTGGGGCAGGCGCCACCACGCTCGCGCATGTCCTCGCGCCCGCCGCGGACGCCCGTGGCCGCTGGCCGGGTGTCTTCGATCGGGAATCGCCCTACGTGGTGCTCGTCGCGCGCGAGACCATCTCGGGACTCACCCGTGCCCACGATCTGCTGCGCCAGCATCACGCGGGGCTGGCCGGACCGTCGCTGGTGCTCGGTCTGATCACCGTCGCCGCGCGGCCCGGTCGGATGCCCGCCGAGATCCGCCGCTACCGCGATGTGGTCGGTTCGCTGGCCGGGCACGTCTGGCAGGTGCCGTGGTTCGAGGAATGGACTCTCGTCGAATCCGAGGCACTGCCGGTGTGGTCCCCGGGCGACGAGGTGGTGGCCCGCAAGCGCAGGCCGGACCCGCTCGAAGAGGTCCCGATCGAGATCGGTGAGCTGGGAACCGATCTGGTCGCCGCCATCAGGACAAGCCTCGGTTCGCCGATCTCCTCGGCGGCGCAGCGGGGTCGATCATGACGGCCGGGCGCGTCGGCCGTCTGTGGTGTACAAACGTGTGTCGGCGTCGAAGTGTTTGTGGCACAACACCTTTACAGTGGGAGAAAGGCACCCGATGAGCATGCTCCTCCTCGCCGTGCAGGACACGTACGGCACCGTGCTTGCCCAGGTCGGTAACCCGACCCCGGAAGCTCCCCCCGGCTCGGAGAAAATCCTGCAGCTGGTGCGATACCTCACCTGGTTCGTGCTGCTGTCGGGTATCTGCGGCATCACCTACGCGGGCGGCAAGTTCGCGTGGGAGCGCTGGACCGGCGGCGGCCTCGAGTCGCCGAAGATGGTCGCAGGCGCGATGATCGGCGGTGTCGTCGCCACCAGCGCGGGCACGATCATGAACGCGGTCATCGGTTAGTGATCGCCGTGCTCGCCTACAAACAGATCCCGGCCGACGTGCTCGCGCCGCTGATGCAGTTGCTCAACTGGCTGCTGTGGTTCGTGCTGCTGTCGTGCCTGGCCTGGATGATCCTGTCGGCGGGTCGGCTGTGGATCGCGTTCCGCAGCGACCTCGCCGTCAACGATGCCTCACACGGTGTGCTCATGAGCCTGATCGGCGCCGCGGTCGCCAGCACCGCGTCGGCGATCGCGCTGGCATTCCTGCCGGCGTGAGGCAGCGGACGACGAAGGCACGACCATGAATTCCACAGTGACACGACCGGTGCTGGTCGGTATCGCCCTGCTCACCGCCGCAGCGGGTTGCGGTGAGCAGGACGCGGGCCCCGATCTGTCCTCGGCACCGACCGGTGTGCGCTGGCAGCACTACCAGGGCATCGCCCTGCCCCACGCCGATCAGGGGCCCGCCCAGCTACAGCAGGGCGCCGCAATCGGATTCGAGAACTCACCGCGCGGGGCGGGGCTGGCCGCACTCACCCACACCATCCGGCTGTCGGTGGCACCCGACGACGACTGGGCCACCGTCGTCAACCGGGGCCTCGTCCCCGGACCGGCACGCGACGAGTGGGCGATCAACCGGGTGCAGCTGTCGATCACCGGGCCCGCCGCGCCCGAGTACGCGCCGAAATTGTTGGGTTACAAAATCACCGAATACCGTGACGAGCAAGCCCGTGTGGACGTCTACACCGAGTACTCGGACAGCTCCCGCGCGGTGAACCACACCGCGGTGAGCTGGTACGGACAAGACTGGCGACTGCGCTTACCCGACCCGGAGTCCACCACCCGACCCGTCGACGCGATCGACGAATTACCACCCGACATCGTGACATTGGAGGCACCGCAGTGAGCGAGAAGGAGGCGTCGACGCGCGACCGCGCGTCGTTCGGCATGATCGCCTCCGGTGCCCTGCTCGCCCTCATCCTGGTCGTCGGCGCGGTCGTGTACTTCACCAGCAGCGGCGAGGGGGAGATCGACGCCGGTCCGCCGCCACCGCAGGCGGCGGGCGGTACGGGCTTCGCCGAACCGGAGGTCGACCTGTTCGGCAGGCGCGTCGACGTCCCCAACAACCCGGCCGGGCAACCGCTGGCCCAGGACCCGAGCACGCGGCGCACACCCGACGACCCGGACTGGCTCACCGCCGCCCCCGCGGGCACCACGAAACCGCACGGATGGCAACGGGTCTACGGCGCGTCGGTGCCGTTCTCCACCTCCGACGGACCGTCACGGATCGAGGCCGGGCTGGCCGTGGGCTACGCGCACACCCCGCAGGGTGCCGCGCTGGCCGCCGCGCAGATCACCTACCGGCTCAACGCCAGGCCCGCCGATCGCGACCTGTACGTGACGCAGCTGCGGGTGAGTTCCACCCAGCTGGCCGCCTACGACTCGGCGCTGGCCGCCGACAAACTGCCCGAGCAGCAGCCGGAGAAGGTGACGCGCTACTTCGTCGCCTCCGACGCCTTCCGCATCGATGACTACGCCGACGACATGGCGATCGTGCGACTGGCCTCGCGCGGTCCGGTGGTCGACGGTAAACAGCTGTACGCGGCCATGCGGCTGATCGTGGTGTGGGACGACGGTGATTGGCGGCTGAAACCGTCGACCACCACCAACAACCGGACCGAATACGTGGAATCGCTGGCGGGGTGGACGACATGGTGACCAACCATCGAGGGGTGCCGACAATGCTGAGGCGGATCGTCACAATATTCGCGGTGATCTTCACCGTGATGATCGCGACCCCGACCGTGGCCTACGGTCAGACCTACGGCTTCGACGAGGCGTGCAACGAACTGCACGACACGCTCGACAGCGTCGCCATTCCCGGTGTCTCGCTGGGTGATGCCGCGTCGGCGGTCTGCAAGGCGGGCAATGCCGCCACGCATCCGGGTGATGCCGCGACGGCGGTCAAGGACAAGGCGTGGGACTCCACCTTCGGCAAGGTGGTCGACTCGCTGATGAAGGGTCTCGGTGAGGCGCTGATCCTCGCCCTGACCTTCTGGATGAAGGTGCCCAACGAGGCGGTGAGCGACTCGGGCGCGTTGTTCACCAAGATCAACGACTACACGTATCAGATCCAGATATTGCTGTTGATCGCCTCGGTCATCATCACCGGTGGCAGATTGGCCGAGGCCAGACGCGGCGCGGCCGTGAGCGAGGCCGCCGAGTCGTTCCGGCTGTTCGCCCGCGTGGTGTTCAGTTCGTGGATGCTCGGCGCGGTGATCGTGGCGGGTACGCGCGCCTCGGACAAGTTCTCCGAGTGGATCATCGCCGACGCCACCGGCGGCAACGCCAAGAACATGGCCGAGCTGATGGTGAAAACCTCGAAGCTGCAAGCGTTTTCGCCGGGTCTGGTGCTGATCATCGCGATCGTCGGCCTGCTCGGCGCGCTCGCCCAGATCGTGCTCGCCATCGTGCGCCAAGGTCTGCTCGTGGTCGCGGCGGGTGTGCTGCCGCTGGCCGCGGCGGCGTCGGCGACCAGTACCGGCAAGCAGTCGTATCAGAAACTGGTCGGCTGGATCATCGCGTTCATGCTGTTCAAACCGGTGGCGGCGATCGTGTACATGATCGCGTTCACCACGGCGGGGCATACCGACGAGACCACCGCCTCGGGTGGGCTGCCCAGCGGTGAGGACGCCCAGCGGATGCTGGTCGCGCTGGTGCTGCTGTGCAGCGTGGCGTTCGTGCTGCCCGCGCTGATGCGTCTGGTCGCGCCCGCCGTGGCCACTGTCGGTACCGGCGGCTCGGGTCTGATCGCCACGGGTGGTGTGGCGCTCGGTGCGATGGCGCTCGGCGCGGTCGGCACCAAGGCCGTGGCCGCGCGACCCGTCGCGGCACCCGGCACGGCAGGCTATTTCGGCAACCAGGCAGGCGGGGCCGGTGGCGCGGCCGCCCAGCGCGGCGGCGCTCCACGACCCACGCCGCCGCCCCGCGGTGGCGGATCCGCGCCGCCACCGGCCAGTTCGGGATCGGTGCCCTCGGGCGCGGCCCGCAACATGGCCGCCGCCCGGGCCGCGGCGGCCTCCACCGCCCGCGCCGACGAACGGGCCGGCGACGTGGCCGGTGACCGCTGGGCCAACCGTTCACCCGACCTCGGCAGGAGCACGATTCCGCGATGAGCACCTCCGCGACCGACACCTACGAGCGCCGCTCCTACGGCCTGTGGCAGAAACCGCGCAGCGCCGGCCTTTTCGGCCTGCGCTGGGAAGAGACCGTCATCGGTTTCGTCGTGGTGATCACGGCACTGGTCTGTGCGATGGTCGGCGGATTCAAATGGGGTTTCATCGTCGGCGGCCTCGGCGCGCTGGTGATGGTGCCGCTGGTGTGGCGGACGGGGGGCCGTTCGGGCTATGAGACGGGACTGATGATGTTCAACTGGATGCGTTCGCGCCGCAACGGCGAGCACGTGTACCGCGGTGGCCGGTTCTCCCGGATCCCCGGCGGCGTCACGAAACTGCCGGGGCTGCTCGCCCCGTCGAAGCTCTACGAGGGCATCGACGCGGGCGGCTACCACTTCGGGATGATCCACCTGCCCGCCTTCGCGCAGTACACGGTGGTGCTGCGCGCCTGGCCGCAGGGTCACGAGGCGGTCGACCAGCCGGTGATCGACCGCTGGGTCGCCGCCTGGGGCACGTTCCTGGCGTCGGTGGGCCAGACCAGCGACATCGTCGCGGTGGTCCCGGTGATCGACACCGTGCCCGAGACCGGTAACCGCCTGCTCAACGAGGTCTCCACGATCACCCGGCCGGAAGCCCCCGATCTGGCCCAGCAGGTGATGTACGAGCTGGCCACCGAATTGCCGCAGGAGCGTGTGCAACTGCTGCCGCGCGTGGCGATCACGTTCAAGGCGACCACCGCCGAACGCCGCAAGAACCCGGCCGAAGAGGCTGTGGAGATCGGGCGACGGCTGCCCGGTATCTGTGCGGCACTGGCCGAGGCGGGCGTGCGGGCGCAGCCGATGTCGGCCGAGGAGGTCATCTCCTTCATCCGGCGCAGCTACGACCCGGCATCCCAGGCCGACCTCGAGGTGGCCGCCGCCGACCCCGGCGGGCACGGCCTCGGCTGGGACGACGCGGGCCCGGTGTCCTACGACGAGAAGTGGGACCACTTCATCCACGACGGCGGCCGCTCGGTGACCTGGGAGATGGACGCCGCACCGGAAGGCGCCGTGGACGAACGGGTGCTGCAGCGGTTGCTCGCGCCGAATCCCGAAGTGCCACGCAAACGCATCGCGATCGTCTACCGGCCGCATTCGGCCGCCGACGCCGCCGAGATCGTCGACGACGACTTCAAGAACGCGCTCGTCGCCCAGCAGAGCGAACGCGGTGTGGTGTCGGCGGCGGCCACGCTGCGCGTCGGCGCGACCCAGCAGGCGCGCGAGGAACAGGCGCGCGGTCACGGTGTCACCCGGTTCGGCGCGCTGGTGACCATCACCGAACCGCTGCGCGGTGACCTGCCGCGCATCGAGGCCATCACGCGCGACCTGTCGACACAGGCTCGCCTCAAGATCCGCCGGTGCTACCGGTACCAGTCCGCGGCGTTCGCGGCCTCTCTCGGTTGCGGTGTGATCCTGCCCGAACACGCGACCATTCCGAAGGCATTGGCGGGGTGAGGCGATCATGGGACGCGACTACGAACCCCCGGTGCGCGACCGCGACGACATCGCGTTGCGCCCGGTCCACCGGCCACCACGCATCCGCGGCGAACGCGAGCCACGCCCCGCGGGGAGCACGTCGCGCGTGAGCGACGACGTGCTCGGCCTCGACGAGCGCACCGACCGCGACGACCCGTCGCGGGGCTCCCGCGCGGGTGAGGAACGTTCGGCGGGGGAGCGCAGGTCGCGCGAGGATCCGACTAGGTCGGATCGCGAGCGAGCCCGTGGCGCGGATCAGCGCCGACCGCGCCCCGATGATGGGCGCGGGCGGCGGGATGACGAGATCCGTGGCCGCGGCGACGATGTGCGTGGGCGCGGGGACGACCTGCGTGGGCACGGTGCGGATCCACGTGTGCGCGGTGACGAGTTGCGTATGCGTGAGGGCACGCGCGGCGGCGACCGGGATCGCGGCGAGCGGCGGCGCGGAGCCGGGGAGCGGCGGGGCCGTGACCCGCGTCGCGACGCCGAGCGGCGTCGGATCAGCGGTCTGCGCGACGAGGACCACGGGCCTCGACTGGAACACGAACGCCCACAACCAGATTCGCCGCGAAGGACGAAGCAGCCCCCGAAGCTGAAGAAGCAGCGTCCGGCCAAGGTCGCGCGCCCCACCAAGGCAGCGCGTCCGATCCGCCCCGACGACGCCGCCGACCGCGCCATGGGCGCGGGGCGTTCGGCGCGGTCGAAGGCCAAACCCGAACGCCGTCAAGGCCCCCCGCTGCTCGACGACGCCACCCGCGCCCGCTACGAGATGATCGCGCGCGAACAGTCCGGTCTGCGCGCGGCTTGGGCCACCTTCCGCATCCACACCGACGACTTGCGCCGCAACAACGCCCAGGCTCGCACCGAGGCCGTCGTCAAGGACGGATTCGACCGTACAACCGCCGAATTGACCGACCGGGGCTACTCGGGCGCGGGCGGCGGCAAGATGAACGTGGTCGGCCGCCCCGTGGAGTACCGGGCGACCACCGCGCAGGTCGCGGGCCTGTGGCCGTGGTCCGTCGGCGCGGGCGCACCGCTGATCGGCACCCCGCTCGGTTCGCATCTGCACACCGGCGCCCCGGTGTGCTTCGATCCGATGAACTGGTTCATGCGCGGCAGTTTCATCACCGCGCCGAGCCTTTTCGTACTGGGGCTCAACGGTTTCGGTAAGTCCTCGCTGGTGCGCCGGATCGTGCTCGGCGGCATCGCCCAGGGCATCACCCCGCTGATCCTGGCCGACGTGAAACCCGACTACCGCAAGATGGTCGAACTCGTCGGCGGACAGGTCATCGACCTCGGCTACGGGCACGGCAAACTCAACCCGCTCGCCGCCGGTGTGCTCGGCTCGGTGGTGCCGCGGCTGGAGGAATTCCCGGCGCTGCAACTGCAGGTGCTCCAGGATCTGCGCGCCCGCCAGGTCACCCTGATCGCGGGTCTCGTGGAACTGGTCCGCGGCGCTCGGGTGGCGGACTTCGAAGAAACGCTCATCGCCACCGCCCTTCGCATCCTGTACCAGCCGGGCAGCGGCTACGCCCCGGACAAACCGCCGATCATGGAGAACCTCCTCGAGGTGATCGTCGCGGGCGGACCGGAACTCATGCTGGACGCGGGCGCCGACGACGAGGACGAATACGCCCACGCCATCAAGCATCTGCGCCGCTCGCTGCGCGCGCTCACCCAGGGCCCGTTCGGCGCCATCTTCAACGGCCAGACCAGCGTGCCCATCGACACCGGCGCCGTCGCCGTGTGCATCGACGTGTCCCACATCCCCACCGGCGACAAGAAGCTCAAAGCCGCCGTGATGCTGGCCTGCTGGGCCGACGGCTTCGCCTCCGTGGAGGCGGCACACGTGCTCGCCGACGCGAAACTCGGCCCGCAGCGCTACTTCCAGGTGGTGATGGACGAGCTGTGGCAGGTGCTCGGGCTCGGCGACTTCATGGTCGACCGCGTCGACGAGCTGACCCGTCTGCAACGTGGTCTGGCGACCGCGCTGATCATGATCAGCCACACCATCAAGGACCTGCAGGCGCTGGGTTCGGATGCCGCCATCGCCAAGGCCATCGGCTTCTTGGAACGCGCCCGCGCCAAGATCTTCGGCGCCCTGCCCGCCGAAGAGATCTCGCGACTGGATTCGACGGTGCCGTTCACGGCCGCCGAACAGGAGATGGTCACCGGATGGTCGGCGCCGCAGGCGCTCACCGGTGAGGCGCTCAAACCGGGCCAGCAGCGGCCGTCGCCGCCGGGTACCGGCAAGTTTCTGCTGAAGATCGGTGAGGATCGCCGTCCCGGCATCCCCTTCCACATGGAGTTCACGGTGTCGGAGAAAGAAAGCGGAATCCACGACACGAACCAGCGGTTCAGCGAGTTCGGCGACCACCCGAGAGGCCAGGCACCGGAGGAGGACCAACCATGATGCCGCACCGGTCCTACCGCCGCGTCTCGCCCGAGGTGCGCAACGCCGCCGTCGAGCAGGTCATCGCGCTCACGGACAAGCTGCGCAGCGAGTCCGAGGCGTGCCGGGTTGTCGCCGAACAGATCGGCGTGCACGCGAACTCGGTGCGCAACTGGGTGCGCGCGGCCGAGGGACCGAGCCTGGACCGGATGGACGCCACCGCGTTGCGCCGCAAAGTGGTGCTGCTGCAGCAACAGCTGGCCGCGGCCGCCGAGATGAACCGCACCCTCGCCGACACGCTCAACGAAACCCGGCGCCGCACGTGAACACCGCCGCGGCGGACGAGCCTGTCCTCGCCGCCCGGCGCGCAACCCGGGGCGGTGGCCGATGAACGCCCGCTCGATGATCATCGGCGTCTTCGGCGCGGTCATCGGATTGGTGGCCATGGTGCTGGTGATCGTGTTGCCGTCCTCGGACGAGACCTGCGAGACCGGTGACGTGCTGGTCGGCTCCTCGGCGCCGACGCTGCCCGAACTCGGCGCCGACACCCGCGCGGGCGCCACCACCGCGGCGACGACCACGAACGCGACCGTCACCGGCACACCGTCGCTGGCCGCCGGGGTCGGGCCGCTGCGGCGCACGCTGCCGATGGAGGTCGGCACCTTCACCATCTCCGATGTGTTCGGTTCCCGCGGCGGCGGGCACAAGGGCATCGACATGGCCGCCGCCGACGGGACCACGATCTATTCGGTGTCCGACGGCCGGGTCGTCGCCGCCGGGCCCGCGTCGGGGTTCGGGAACTGGATCGTCGTCGACTCGGTCGACTACAACGGCCGCGCCTACTCCGCGGTCTACGGACACATGTGGGATCACGGCGTGAAGGTGCGCACCGGTGACACCGTCACCGCCGGTCAGCCCATCGGCATGGTCGGTTCGGCGGGCGAATCGAGCGGCCCCCACCTGCATTTCGAGATCGTGCCGGGTGGTCGCTTCACCGGTGGTCGCCAGATCGACCCGATGCCGTGGCTCGACGGCGCGCCGACCCCCGATGTCGGTGGGGCACGCGCCTTTTCGAACGACCCGAGCTGTGTGCGTGGATTCGGCAGCGCGGGCGGCCTGCTCGCCGACGGGAAAGTGCCCGCCGAGCTGGAGATCTGGTACCGGCGCGCGGGCACCGTCTGCCCGGAGATCTCCTCCTCGCTGCTGGCCGCGCAGGCCAAGCAGGAGTCGGGTTTCCGGCGCGGGCTCACCTCACCGGCAGGCGCGCAGGGCCTGGCCCAGTTCCTGCCCGGCACGGCGGTGAGTATCAACCCCGACGACGGGCAGCCCTACATCATCGACGCCGACGGCAACGGCACCGCCAGCGTGTGGGACGACGGCGACGCCATCATCGGCCAGGCCCGCTACATGTGCGCCATCGCCCACAAGATCGCGGGCTGGATCGCGCAGGGCAAGGTCTCCGGCGACCTGGCCGCCCTCACCCTCGCCGGCTACAACGCCGGTGAGGGCGCGGTGCTGTCCTCGGGCGGCATGCCGAATCGGTATGCGGCGCACTACTCCGAGACCCGGCCGTACGTCACCAACATCCTGGCGATGGAACCGCAGTACCGGGCACCGGGCGCGCAGGGCCGGTTCACCCGCGAACCCGGCGCCGAGGGACCACAGATCGCCGAGGCCGCCCACGACTGGCTCGGAGTGCCGTACGTGTGGGGTGGTGGCGGTCCGCAGGGGCCCAGCGGCGGCGGATTCGACGCCCCCGGTCTGACGGCCGCGGCGGTGTTCGCGGCGACGGCGGGCGAGGTGGACCTGCCGCGCACCGCCGAACAGCAGTGGGAAGCGGGCACGGAGGTGCCGCTCGGACGAATCTCGGTGGGCGACCTGGTGTTCAGTGATTTCGGTCCGCAGGGACCGGCGCAGGTGGGGATCTACGCCGGCAACGGTCAGGTGATCCAGGCGGTCGCGCCGAGCGGACGCAGTGGCGGCGGCGTCGTCGAGGTGGCGATGCCCGGTGACGCGCGGGCGAGGAGGGTTGTGTGACCACACGGGCGGCCCGACCAGGGATAACCTGGTGGAAGACAACACGAATCCGCACGACCCCGGCGGTGATGCTCGTGGCGTTTCTGAGTACGGCGCTCGTCGCCTGCGGTGGCGACGCCGATCCCGCGCGCCCCCAGGCGAGTTCGACCACCCGGCTGCTCGAGGCCGCGGCCACCGTCGACCCGACCACTCCCGACGGGGTAGCGGTGGTGGCGTTGCGCGAGGTGTACACCTGGCACCCGGTCACCGAGGAACCCGGTGATTCGCTGGCACGTGCGCGAAAATGGCTGGGGCCGAGCATGTTACGTATGCTTGACGCACCGACCGGCACGGCGGCACCGAAACCGTCGCTGCAATGGGCCGATTGGGCGAAGGCGAAGGCGGAGGTGACGGCTTTCACCTTCGCCTCGGGGGAGAAGGCACCGCCGAGCGCCGATCCGGCCGTGACGCAGTTCAAGATCGGCATCGAGCAGACCGTCGTCTACCCGGACGGGCGCACCGAAGACCTACCGCCGAGCACGGTCATCGCGACCGTGGTGCAGACGCCGCAAGGCTGGCGCCTCGACGGATTCCGCTGAGATCCATATCCGACAAGGTCCTCGAGGAGGCACACGTGGCGAAGAAAAAGGTGAAGGACCCGGCCGCGGTCGGGCCCGACACGACGCTCATCCTGATCGTGGTCGGCTTCGCGACGCTCGGCGTCCTCGCCGCCGCCCTGCACCTGGGCAACGCCCTGGCGGTGCAGCCGCAGAATGTGCCGGCCAACCCGATCGCGGTGGTGGCCGACCTCGCCCGGGGCAAACTGCACTGGCCGCGCGCGTCGACGGTGATCGTGCTGCTGGTGATCGCGGCGGTCTTCGCGTACTTCTACATCCGCAAGCAGATGAAGAAGCGGGCGGTCGCGGGTCGGCTGGCGATCGACGACAAGGCCGACTACATGGGCACCGGTAGTGCGATCGCCTCGATCACCGAGGAAGGTGTCCGGCAGAAGGCCAAGGACCTCGGAGTGCGGCTCGGCACCAACGACGCGCCCGGCGTGCCGATCGGTGTCGCCGTGGCCGACGGGACGCCTCTCTACGGCTCCTATGAAGACCTGCACCTCGACATCTGGGGTCCCCGTCAGGGCAAATCGACGTCGCGGGTGATCCCGGCGATCCTGTCCGCCATCGGGCCGGTGCTCGCCACCTCCAACAAGCGTGACGTGGTCGACGCCACCCGCAACGTTCGAGAAGCCAAGGGCAGCGCCACCTTCGTGTTCGACCCGCAGGGCGTCGCCGGTGAGCGGCCCACTTGGTTCTGGGATCCGCTGGCCTGGGTCGACTTCCGGCGTGAGGGGTGCGAGATGCGTGCCGCCCGCCTGGCCGGGCATTTCGCCGACGCCGAGTCCGGTGGCGCCGACTCCGGTGACAGCTTCTTCGACCCCGAGGCAGAGGACTTGCTGGCCGGGCTGTTCCTCGCCGCGGCGATCGCAGGCAGGCCGATCACCCAGGTCTGGGAGTGGGTCACCGACTCGCAGAACAGTGAACCGATCCAGCACCTGCGCAACGCGGGCCACGACTTCACCGCAGCCGGTCTGGCCATGCAATACAACGCCGAACAACGCACCAAGAGCGGCATTTTCGGTACGGCGAAGAAAATGATCCGCTGCCTGCAGTTGTCGAATGTGCACCCGTGGATCACCCGTGGTGGCGGCGAACGCCTGCAGTTCGACGAACTCGAGTTCATCGAACGCAACGGCACGCTGTACTGCCTGTCGCTGGAAGGTCGTGGGTCGGCGGCACCACTGGTCAGCGCGCTCACCGAGGCCGTGATCGATGTGGCCATGCGCAAGGCGGCCATGTCGTCGGGTGGGCGCCTGCCGATCCCGCTGCTCGCCGTCCTCGACGAGGCAGCCAACGTGGTGCGCTGGAAGGATCTGCCCAAGCAGTACAGCCACTTCGGTTCGCGCGGGATCGTCGTGATGACGGTGCTGCAGTCGTGGGCGCAGGGTGCGCGCTGCTGGGGCGAGGACGGGATGAACGCGCTGTGGTCGGCCGCCAACATCAAGGTGCTCGGCAGCGGTGTCGACGACATGGCGTTCCTGCGTGACCGGTCCGAGGCGATCGGTGAGTACGACTCCATCTCGGCGTCGGTGTCGCAGTCGGGCAACAGCAAGAGCTACTCGCGCTCGCTCAGCTCGTCGGTAACCTTCACCGCCCAGGGCCTGGCCACCCTGCCGCGTGGCCGGGCCGTGGTGTTCACTTCCGGTCAGCCCGCGGTGCTGGTGCGCACCGTGCCGTGGTGGGAATCGGAATACAACGAGGCGGTCCGGCGCTCGATCGACGACAACGACCCCACCCGCAAGACCCGCATCGACGATCTGGTGCTCAGCGCCCAGCCGCCGGCATCACTGTCGAAGAACAATCCGCCACCGGACGAGATCGGTGAAATCGAGGAGGTCAAGCCGCTGTGAACGACCAGGAATCGAATCCGGAGACGCAGGACTACGCCTACGCCGATCTGGTGTCGTTCGTGAACGAGTATCTCAGTGAGATCTATCGGCGGCAGGTCACCGATATCAGCGACACGGTGTGGTGCCCGGAATGGTGGCGCCACCCCGAGGCCGCCGTGCGTCTGCTCGCGCTGTGGCAGGCATGGGAGTACTACCGGCAGAAGGGCGGCACGGGCCTGAGCGTGTGGTTTCTCGACCACGCCGACCCGCACATGACGAAACTGTTCGATCCGCGTGGGCCGTTCAAGTACTGCAGTGTCCGCAACGGGCACAAGGAGATGCTGAAATCGTTGCCGGTGGAGAACCCGACGGACGATCAGCAGTTCGCCCACGTTCCGCGCAGCGCGTGGGAGAAGGGCGACCCCTTCGCGTCGTGAACCGTGTCGACGGTCCGGGGCGGTAACCCGCCCCGGATCAGCGGCCGCGCTCGATCCCGCGCGACTCGATCCCGCGCTCACGAGTACCCACGTGGCGGGTCGGCGCATCGCGCAACCGCAGCGCTTCCTCGGGCGAAATGCCCTGGCTCATCTCCACGAGCATCCGCACCTGGCTCAATTCCGGTGCCACACCGGCCCGCTGCAGATGCGCGGCGATGGCCGCGCGGCGTTCGGCCGAGTCGTACCCGAGCTGCGGCGCTTCCACGCCCTTGGTCGCCGTCGCGGTCGTTGAACTCGCGGCGAACGGAGACGACGGGTCCTTCTGCAACGACAGACCCTTCTCCTGCGTCTTGGTCTGACCCATCGTCATCATCTGCTTGAGCTCGATATTGCGCGGGTCCTTGGCTTTCAGATCGCGCGCCTCGCGAATCTGCAGTTCGCGCGCTTCCTTCATCTTCGCCTCGATCGCCTTGGCGCGGGACTCGGCCTCTTTCTGGCCGTGTTCGCGCGACTTGAGGGCGACCAGGGTGGCCATCTGCAGCATGGTGCGCATCATCGCCGCCGTTTCGCTGCCGATGTCGTCGAGTTCCGCCATGACTGCTCCCCGATGCCGCTGTGGAAGTGGACATCTGAGCCTACCCTGAAAACGACGAACGGGCCGGACTCCGAGGCGTCCGGCCCGTGTCGTGGTAGCTGGGGTGTCAGCCCACCTTGACGGTGTTGAACGAGATCGGCATCGCCGGGCCGCCGTCCTGGGCGCCACCCTCGACGCCCGCGCCCGCGACCTTGTCCAAGGTGGCCAGGCCCGCCTCGTCGATGGTGCCGAGAATGGTGTACTTCGGGGGCAGTTCGGTGTCGCCGAAGACGAGGAAGAACTGGCTGCCGTTGGTGCCCTTGCCCTCGGGGGAGATACCCGCGTTGGCCATGGCGATCACGCCGCGCTTGTAGTTCACCGGCTGACTCAGCGCCGGGTCACCGTTCGGGTACAGATCGGTGGGGTACTCGTTGTCGAAGCTGTAGCCGGGGCCGCCCGAGCCGGTGGCCGTCGGGTCACCGCACTGCAGGATGCCGAAACCGGGGCTGGCCACGATGCGGTGGCAGCTGGTCTTGTCGAAGTAGCCCTGCTGGGCCAGGCTCACGAGCGAGTTCACCGAGCACGGCGCCTGCGCGCTGTTCAGCGACAGGCCGATCGGGCCCTGGGTGGAGTCGATCGACAGTTTCACCTCGGGACCGCCGGTGGCCACCGAGGTCACCGCGGGCGCCGTCACCGGCTTGGCGGGCGGCTCGGCGTCGGCCGGGTACGAGCAGTCGACCGTCGCGGGCTTGGGGGCAGGCGGTGGCGGTGCGGGTAGGTCGAGCGGCGTGTTGACGAACGTGGTCGTCGGCACCGCCGACGACGACTCGGCGCTCGCCGACGGCGAGTCGTCGCCCTTGGTGAGGAAGTACACCCCGACGCCCGCGGCCGCGACCACGATCACGCCGAGCACCGACCCGGCGATCGTCAGGCGCTTACGCTTCTTCTCCTGCTCGGCCCGTCGTGCCAGCTGGCGCTCCAGCTTGCGCTTGGCCGCCGCCCGTCGCTGTTCGTTACTCGGCACTACCGCGTTCCTCCCGTGTCGTCAGGTTCGCCTAGAGGGTAACCGGTTGGACGCGGAGGGCGCCCGTGGGGAAAACTGGGTGATCGTGACCAAGACCAGCAGCTTCAGTGCCCCGAAGGGGGTTCCGGATTACGTGCCGCCCGGTTCGGCCGAGTTCGTCGCCGTGCGCGACGGGTTGGTTCATGCCGCCCGACTGGCCGGGTACGGGCACATCGAGCTGCCGATCTTCGAGCTGACCGCCCTGTTCGCCAGGGGTGTCGGCGAGTCGACCGACGTGGTCAGCAAGGAGATGTGGACCTTCACCGATCGCAAGGGGGAGAGCTTCACCCTGCGGCCCGAGGGCACCGCGGGCGTGATGCGGGCGGTGATCGAGCACGGTCTCGACAAGAGCGGTCAGCTGCCGATCAAGCTGTGCTACGCGGGACCGTTCTTCCGGTACGAGCGGCCGCAGGCCGGTCGGTACCGGCAGCTGCAGCAGGTGGGTATCGAGGCTATCGGGGTGGACGATCCGGCGCTCGACGCCGAGGTGATCGCCGTCGCCGACGCCGGTTTCCGGGCGCTCGGTCTGGACGGTTTCCGTCTTGAGATCACCTCCCTCGGCGACGAGACCTGCCGCCCGCAGTACCGAGAGTTGTTGCAGCAGTTCCTGTTCAACCTGCCGTTGGACGAGGAGACCCGCCGCCGCGCCGAGATCAACCCGCTGCGTGTGCTCGACGACAAGCGTCCGGAGGTCCGCGAACTCACCGCCGACGCGCCACTGATGATCGACCACCTGTCGGAGTCGGCCAAGGCCCACTTCGACCAGGTGCTCGCCCACCTCGACGCGCTCGGCGTGCCGTACGTGGTGAACCCGCGCATGGTTCGCGGCCTGGACTACTACACCAAGACCACCTTCGAGTTCGTGCACGACCAGCTCGGTGCCCAGTCGGGTATCGGTGGTGGCGGGCGCTACGACGGGCTGATGGCCGAGCTCGGCGGGCAGCCGCTGTCGGGTATCGGTTTCGGTATCGGTGTCGACCGGACCGTGCTGGCGCTGGCGGCCGAGGGCAAGTCGGCCGCCGATCCGGCGCGCTGCCAGGTCTACGGCGTCGCCCTCGGTGACGCGGCCAAGGCGCGGATGGTCACGCTGGCCGGTGAGCTGCGTGGCGCGGGCATCAGCGTCGACCTGGCCTACGGTGGGCGCGGCATGAAGGGGGCCATGAAGGGTGCCGACCGGTCCGGCGCGAAGTTCACGCTGGTCCTGGGCGACCGCGATCTCGAGACCAACGAGATCGGCGTCAAGGAGATGGCCACCGGCGACCAACGCCAGGTGCCGCTCGGCGAGGTCGTCGGGGTTCTGCGAGCGGGTCTCGGCCGCTAGCAGACGGCGTGCACGGGGCGCGGTAATCTGACCGCGCCCCACGCCGGGCGGGCCGGCGGCGGTGAGAGGGACTGTGGTGAGCGGGGATTCCGGGCGACCGGCGACGGAACCGATCGGCATCGACCTGGTCGCACCCGAGGTTTTCGCCCCGATGCTGCGCAAGCTCTCGCTCGGCGCGTTCGCCGTCGGCGTCGTGGTGATGCTGGTGACCTCGATCTGGTTGAGCTGGGGCTACGCCGTCCTGCTCGGCCTGATCGTCGCGGTCCCCACGCTCGCGTACGCGATGGCGTTCCAGCGCAGGCGGATGTGGTTGGACGGCACCGTGATCCACGCTCATCGCCTCGTCGGTGAGCGTCGGATCGACCTCGCCGGCACCTCGGGTGCGCAACTGCTGGTGTTCCCCGGCCGGCTCAGCCGCATCGTGCTGCGCGTGACGGCGGGCCAGGAAACCCAGCTGGTGCCGCTGGCCATGTACACCGATGCGGGCAGCGGCCGCGAGCTGCACCTGCTCGGGCTGCGCAAACTGGCGGACGCGCTGGCCTCGGCGCCACTGGTGGCCGCGGTCGCCATCTCCGAAGTGCTGGTCGCCCAGTTGCGGGCCGAGGCGCGCGATGCCGGGCTCGAGGAACGACCGCTGTATCGCGGCGTCCGCCTGGTCCGCGCTCAGGACTCCGTGTCGCCGGTGGTGTTGACGGATTCGCAAGTGGCCGAACTGGTCTGAGCCCTACGGCTCGAGCAGCGGGGCGACGCGCTCCCAGTAGGTGTGCATGTCCTGTTCCCAGTAACCCCAGGAATGCGTGCCCGCCGGACGGAAGTCGAAGTCGGCGGGGATGCCGAGTGCGGCGAGCCGGTCACGCAGCAGCTCGGTGCACACCACGGTGATCCCGTCGAGCACGCCGCCGATCACCAGCTGATCGATCAGTTTGAGCGGACTGTTCCCGATGCCAGGGCCGTCGAGGGTGTCCAGCGGGCCGGGCATGCCGTTGCCCGTGCTCACATACACCCCCACCCCACGCAGCCGCTCGGCATTGAGTGCCACGTCGTTGGCGACCCAGGCCGGGTCGGTGGGCGGTCCCCACATGTTCAGCGGATTGCCGCGGCGCGCGGTGACGATCGAGGCGACCATCGCCTGACCTGCCGGATTGCTGGTCTGGACGCACCCGCTGAAGGAGCCGACCATCCGGAAACGTCGCGGGGCTTCCTGTGCCATCCGGAACACCGCCGAACTGGCCATCGACAGCCCCGCGACGGCGTCGCGGCCGGTGCCGTGAAAGGCGGAGTCGATGATCGGCGGCAGTTCGGTGGTGAGGAAGGTGAGCCACCGGTTGCGGCCGGTGCCGGGGTCGTCGGACTGCCAGTCGGTGTAGAAAGTGCCCGCGCCGCCGATCGGCATCACGACGGTGGCCTGCTTGCCCACGAAGAAGTCCAGGGCATCGGTTTTGGTGAACCAGTTGCTGCCCTCGCGCCAGTCCGGGGTGTCGGTGCCGCCGTCGACACCGTTGATCAGATACAGCGCACCGGCGGGTGCTTCGGGATCGGCCGCCGGAATCACCGCGACCGTGACTGGGCGGTTCATGGCCGCCGAGTGCACCGTCAGGTCGATCACCCGGCCGGGGCCGTTCGCCGCGGCGGCCACCGCGAACGACCCGTTCGGAGCGGGCCGGGCCGCGTCCATGGCACGGGCGGCTACCAGGTCCGGCGCCGCCTGCGCGGCCACGGCGACGGGGAGGCCCGCGGCGGCCAGCACCACCGACAGGACGAGCCGTCGCAGCATCGAATACAGCACTGTCATCGCTCCGTTCATCGCGCGTGTCTTGTCGTTCCGTCGACCAGGCGCAGCTCTTTGGCGTCTGGCCACAGCGCCGACCAGGCCCGGCTCGGTCCGGTGCACAGCCACACCGCCACACCACGGTTCACACCGGGGAAGCCCAGCGGTCCGTCGAGGCGGGTGAGTGGGACGGTGCTCGCGAAACCGGTGCGCAGACCCGTCTCCGGGCCGTCCACCCCGACGTACAGCACCGTGGTCGCGCTGTCCGGTGGTGCGCCGAAGTAGCCGTAGCCCCGATTGGGGCTGTACACCTCGGGCAGACCGGCCGCGGGTCGGTAGTGCTCGAGTGCCGCTGCCTGCCAATAGTTCTGGGTCACGATCACCAGACCGGCGCGCTGCTGCGGCGGCAGTTGCTCGTAGGCTCGCCGCACCGAGCCGACCAGGTCGTCCCAGCCGCTCGGCCCGAACAGCACACTGCGCGAATGGATCTGGGCGTAGTCCTCGGTGGCCGTCCGCAGCGCCGATTCCGGCCGGGGCAGGGCGAGCACGAGGGCGACACAGATCGTCGTGGACAGCCCGGCGACCGCCCCGCCGAACACCAGTTCCCGGCGAGACAGCCCCCGGTCCGCCAGATACACCGCGCCGGTGGCGAACAGGCCGGGAAAGGCCCCGGCCACGAAGTAGGGCCGAAGGCCCGCGAGCACCACACCGCTCAGCCCGATCGCGATCATCGGGATCAGAAACCGATACGGCCGGAATCGTGGCGAGCGCAGCCCCGCCCACATCCCCGCGAGCAGCAGCAACCCACCCGCCCCGGTGACCTGGATCATCGTCCAGGGCGCCGCGAGCATCCCGGCCGTGGCGAGCTGTTCGTCGCGCACGACCGCGCCCATGGACAGCTGCGGCCAGCCGTTGCTGTGCTGCCACCACAGAATCGGCACCGCCGAGCCGACCAACAGCGCCGAGCCGACCCAGTACGCGGGCCGCCGCAGCATCTCGCGCGGGCCGAACACCGCGACACCGAACGCGAGCACCGCCCAGATGATCGGAATCAGCCACTTCACCTGGAAGTCGAGCGCGGCCACGGCACCCGCGGCGATCAACAGCCCGTCCGCGCGTGTGCGCTCCCACCTGATCAGTAGCCACGCGAGCACCGCCGTGAGCGTGATGTCGAGGGCGAAGGTGCTCAGCATCGCCGACTGCATCACCGCCATCGGGGTGGTCGCGTAGGCCAGCGCGGCGACGGTCTGGGGGAGTCGTCCGCCACCGAACTCCCGCACCATCACCGCGCTGAGCACGACGGCCGCCACCGTGAACAGCAACGCGGGCAAGCGCAATGCCAGGACCGAACCCGGCGCCAGCTGATCCGACAGTGCGGCCAGCAACGGAATCAGCGGCCCCTGATCGGCATAACTCACCGACGGATGCCGCCCGGCCGCAAGGAAATACAGCTCGTCACCGCCGATGCGGTAGCGGTCGAGATGGATCAGGAACAGTGTCCCCGCCACGGCCGCGACCACCGACACCTCCCGCCAGGCGAAGGCAGGCAGTGCGCCGACGGTCGGCGCGGGTGCGTCGAGGCTGCGGAGGTTCATGTCAGTCCCGTTCGCGGACGGCAACCGGTGCGGGAACGGATGTGGGGGAATCGGATTCGGACTGGGGTCGGTGCCGGGTCGACCAGCGCGGCGCCCACCAGCAGGCGTCACCGAGCAACCGCATGGACGCGGGCACCAGCACCAACCGCAGCACGGTCGCGTCGATCAGCAGCGCCGTGACCATCCCGAAGGCGATGTACTGCATCATCAGCAGCTCCGACAGCGCGAACGCGCCGGTCACCACCAGCAGGATCAGCGCGGCGGCGGTGATGATCCGCCCGGTTCCGGCGACCCCGGCCCGCACCGCCTCGGTGGTGGACGCGCCCGCTGCCCTGGCCTCGACGATGCGCGAGAGCAGGAACACCTCGTAATCGGTGGACAGGCCGTAGATCACCGACACGATGATCACCAGAACCAGCGCCATGACGGGTTGTGGCGTGAAACCGAACACGCCCGCACCGTGGCCCTCGATGAACACCCAGGTGAGGACACCGAGGGTGGCACCGAGCCCGAGCAGGTTCAGCGCCGCGGCCTTCAACGGCAACACCACCGAGCCGAAAGTCAGCGCCAGCAACAGCGTGCTGGCCAGGAAGACGAACGCGATCATCAGCGGCATCCGCGTCACCAGCGCGTCGATGCTGTCCTTCTCGACGGCGGGCTGACCACCCACCAGCAGTGTGGTGCCCGGCGGCAGCGGCATCGATCGCAGGTACTCGATCGTCGCCTCGGCATCGGCGGCTTCGGCCAGCACGGTGCCGGTGGTGAGCACCTGGGGCTGGAACGGTGACCGCATCGGTTCGGCGAACGGCGCGGCCAGGCCGGGGGCCCGGTTCGCGTCGGCGCGCACGACATCGGCGGTCCCAGGATCGAAGGTGACGATGACCAGGTCGATCGGGTCGATCTGGCGCAGTGGGAACGATTCGTCGAAATGCTGCTGGGCCAGCCGGGTGGGGTGGGTCGGCGGCAGGAATTTCTCGTTGATGGATCCGAAGGCCAGGTGCTGAATCGGGAAGATCAGCACCAGCAGACCCAGACAGACCGGAACCGCCACCGCGAGCGGGCGTCTCATCACCGCGGCGGCCAGCCTGCCCCAGGCGTTGCCGGGGTCGCGGGCGACCGGCTTGCGGAACCAGTCGACACCGAACCGGTCGACCCGCCTGCCGAGCACGGCGAGCATCGCGGGCAGCAGCGAGATGGAGGTCAGCGCGGCCAGCGTGATGGTGATCATCGCGCCGTAGGCGAACGAGCGGAGCAGACCCTGGGGGAACACCAGGATGCCCGCCGCCGCGACCACCACGATCAGCGCCGAGAACAGCACCGTGCGCCCCGCGGTGGACACGCTGTTGCGCACCGCGTCCTCCACCGACCGGCCCTCGGCCAGTTCTTCCCGGAACCGGCTGAGCACGAACAGCCCGTAGTCGATGGCCAAGCCGAGCCCGATCATCGAGACCACCGGCGACACAAAGGAATTCACCTCGGTCACGGTGGTGAGCAGGCGCAGCAGACCCCAGGCGCCGAGCATGGTCAGCCCACCGACGATCAGCGGCAGCGCGGCGGCGACGACCCCACCGAACACGAAGAACAGCAGCACCGCCACGACGGGCACGGCGAACAGTTCTACCCGCCGCTGGTCTTCGACCATCGTGTCGTTCAACGCGGCGGCGACCGGCTGCCCGCCCGCAACCTCCATCCGGACCCCGGGAATCGTGAGCTCATCGGCGATCGCCCGATAGTTGCGGCCCTGCTCGGTGGGGTTCAGGCCCTTGACGGCGATCGAGGCGAACGCCTTGTCGCGCGCCGGCGAGCCGAACACCTCGGGCAACGCCATCCCGGTATCGGTCGGCCAGTACGCGCCGTTGACCCGGTCGATCCGGTCGGGGAACCGCTGCGGCAGGTCGTTGAGCCCCGCCACGACGGTGGCGGCGAAGGCGGGGTCGTCGATGGTCGTGCCGTCCGGTGCGCGGAACACCAGCAGCAGATCCGAGCTGTGATCGCGCCCGAAGGCGTTGTCGCGCACGTGCGCCGCGCGCACCCCCTCGGAGGAAGGATCGTCGAACCCGCTCGAGCTCAGGTCGGCGCCGAGGCCGAGACCATGGGCTCCCAGCGCCAGCAACCCCGCGACCACCGTCACGATGACGGCGTACCTGCGCCGCACGACGGTATCGCCCCACTGCCTCAATTCGGCGTACACATCCGGCTCCCAACGACATTTCGCGATGGCGTCGAACTTGTCATTGTCGAGCGACTTTTCGGTCGTGAAACATCGATATTGCGTTCGGTCACAATCGATCCCGGAATTTCGCTGTGAGCCGTGACCTCGCCTCCTGGGGCAGATCACAGGAGTACGCGCGAGTGTCAGTCAGAAATGGCAGACGTCGGTTATCGAACGATCGGCGCGGTGCCGGGCTTCTACGTTGACATCAAACGGTCAGTTGCCGCAGACCGGTCGAAACCGGAGGAAATTGCGTGTCGGATATTGCCATTGTCGGAATCGGTTGCCGGTTCGCGGGCGGAATCGATTCGCCGGAATCGTTCTGGGACTTCGTCGTCGACAAGCGCGACGGTGTCGTCGAGGTGCCTGCCGATCGCTGGGACTGGCGCCGCTACTACGACCCCGAGCCACGCACGCCGGGTCGCAGCTACACCAAGCACGGCGCCTTCATGACCATCGATCCCTGGCAGTTCGACCCCGACTTCTTCGGGATCTCCCCGCGCGAGGCCACCGTGCTCGACCCGCAGCAGCGGTTGATGCTGGAGGTGACCTGGGAGGCGCTCGACGACGCGGGCATCGCGGGACAGGTCGCGGGCGAGCGGGTCGGCGTGTACGTCGGCGGCTTCGTGGTCGACCAGTCGGTGATCGGCGTGGTCGGACCGGCGCTGTTCCACACCGACATGCACACCCCGGCCAGCGCCTCCTACACGATGCTGTCCAACCGCATCGCCTACGCGCTGAACCTGGTCGGCCCGGCGATCACGGTCGACACCGCGTGCTCGTCGTCGCTGGTCGCGCTGCACCTGGCCTGCCAGGCGCTCGACAACGACGACTGCCGGGTCGCCGTGGCGGGCGGGGTCAACGTGATGTTGCAGCCCGAGACCTTCGTCCTGATGTGCAAGGGCGGCTTCCTGGCCGCCGACGGCCGGTGCAAGTCCTTCGACGCCACCGCCGACGGCTACGGCCGAGGTGAGGGCGCGGGCATGGTGGTACTCAAGAAACTCGACGACGCCGTACGCGACGGTGATCGCGTGTACGCGGTCGTCAAGGCGACGGGCTCGAACCAGGACGGGCGGACCACCGCGATCACCGTGCCCAATGTCGACTCCCAGGAGACGCTGGCGCGCACCGTGTGCGAGCGCTCGGGCATCGCCCCCGACCGGATCACCTATCTGGAGGCGCACGGCACCGGAACCCTCGTCGGCGACCCGGTCGAATTGCGTGCCCTCGGCAGGGTTTTCGGCGCACCGTCGGGCCGCTCGGGCACCATCGGTGTCGGTTCGGTGAAGGCGACGATCGGCCACACCGAGGCCGCCGCGGGCGTGGCCAGCGTGATCAAAGCGGCGCTGGCCCTTCGCCATCGCACGCTGCCGCCGCAGGGCTGGCTCGAGAACCCCAACCCCGACATCCCCTTCGACGAACTCGGCCTGCACGTACAGACCGAGGCGCGGCCCCTGCCCGCCGACGGGGAACCGATGTCCGTGGCCGTCAACGGTTTCGGTTACGGCGGCACCAACGCGCACGCCATCCTGCAGGAGTTCCGCGCCCCGGCGCAGGCGCAGCCCGAACCACCACGGCACCTCGGCATTCTGCCCATCTCGGCGCGCAGCACCGGCGCGGCGCGGGCCTTGGCCGGCCGGTTCGCCGACCTCATCACCTCGGGCGCCGACCCACAGCGGCTGGCCGAGGCGGCCTGGACCCGCATGGCGCAGCACCCCTTCCGCACCGGTGTGCTGCTCGACGGCGACACCGGCGATGTGGTTCGCGAACTGCACGAATACGCCTCGGGCGGCGGACGCGACGCGACCCGCACGGTGTCCTCGGCCGCCGCCGAACCGGTGTTCGTGTTCTCCGGCATGGGACCGCAGCACTGGAAGATGGCCCGCGAACTGCTCGCCGCCGGTGGCGTGTTCGCCGAGACCGCCCGCGAGATCGACGCCGAGTTCCGTGCGCTGGCGGGCTGGTCGATCATCGAGGAGCTGAACCGGCCCGAGGACGAGTCGCGCGTCACCCGCACGGAGGTCGCGCAGCCGGCCAACTTCCTCGTCCAGGTCGGTCTGGTGCGTGAGCTGGCCGTATACGGCATCGCCCCGGCGGCCATCGTCGGCCACAGTGTGGGCGAGGTGTCGGCGGCCTACGTCAGCGGCATGCTCTCGCTGAAAGACGCGGTGCGAGTGGCCTGTCACCGCGCCCGTCTGCAGGCCACCACGGCGGGCACCGGCGGCATGCTGGCGGTCGGGATGAGCACCGACCAGGTGACCGCGCTGATCGGCGACGACCCGAGCGTCGACATCGCCGCGATCAACAGCCCCACCTCGCTCACCCTGTCCGGCGATGTCGACCGGCTCGACGAGATCGCCGAGAAGCTCACCGAGGACGGCATCTTCGCCCGCAGGCTGCGGGTGGAGGTGCCCTACCACAGCCGCCTGATGGAGCCGATCCACGACGAACTGTGCGAGGTGCTCGCCGACCTGACCCCGCAGGCGCCCACCGTGCCGCTGTACTCGTCGGTGACCGGCGAACTCGTCACCGAGGGCGCCTGGAACGCCGAGTACTGGTGGTCCAATGTCCGTGAGCCCGTGCGGTTCCACGCCGCGATCGGCACACTGCTCGCCGCGGGCAACCGGGTGTTCCTCGAGGTCGGCCCGCACCCGGTGCTGTCGGGCAATATCCGCGAGGCCATGGTCGACGCGGACGTCAACGGCACCACGGTGCCGACCCTCGACCGCGAACAGTCCGACTCGCACAGCCTCCGGCGCACCCTCATCGGCCTGCACGCGGCCGGCTTCCTCGACCGCGAACGGCTGTTCCCGGCTGTTCCGGCCGCGCACGTGCCGCTGCCGCGCTACCCCTGGCAGCGCACCCGCCTGCACTCGGCGCTGCCGCTGTTCGAACAGGCCCGCCTCGGCACGCCCGGCACGTACGCCATGCTCGGCGACCCCGACGTGGAGGGCCGCCCCGAATGGCTGCTCCAGGTCGGCACCCAGTTGCTGCCCTGGCTGGCCGACCACGTGGTCAACGGCGTCAAGATCATGCCGGGCGCGGCCTATCTCGATGCCGCGCTCAGTGCCACCGCGCAGCGGATCGGCAGCAAGCAGGTCGCGCTGGAAGGGGTCCGGTTCGTCGCGCCGCTCGTCATGGGCGCCCCCGATGTGCCGTTGGTCGCGATGAGTGTGGAGGAGGCCAGCGGCCGGTTCCTGATCCGCTCCCGCAGCGCCACCGGAACGGCCTGGACGGTGCACTCGACCGGGCGCACCCTGACCGGCGCGCACGAACAGACCGAGGTCGAACTGCCCACGCTCGATGTCGGCGTCGATGTCGACCCGGCCATGTTCTACGCGGGGCTCGCCTCGGCGGGTCTGCAGTACGGTCCGTCCTTCCGGCGGGTGACCTCGGTGCGCGTCGGCCGCGATGTCGTGCTGGCCACCGTCGACGGCAGCATTGCCGCCGACTCCGGGCACCTGGCGCATCCGGCCGTGGTCGATGCCGCCATGCAGTGTGCGGCCATGCTGTTCACCGACGAACGGATCAACGAGGGCGTCATGGTGCCCGTCGGGGTGACGGCGGTGCGCCTGCTCGCGGACCTGCCCGCGCGGATCACCGTCATCGCCCGCCGCGACCCGAAGGCCCGGCTGCGTGCCGATGTCGACCTGCTCGATCAGGACCGGAAGCTGGTGGCGCGCTTGACCGGACTGCAGATCGGCGCGCTCAAACCCGGTGACGACCCACTGCACCGGATGGCCGACTTCTACTACACCGAGACGCTCGAGGAACGCGAGCCGCTCGACCCGGCGGCGCTGGCCGAGGCCGGGACGGTGTCGACGGTGATCGTGGCGCTCGGTGAGAGCCCACGCACGGCCCGGCTCGCCGCCGCCGTCCCCGGATCCCGGGTGTATGTCGTCGACCCGGCGAGCGAGCAGCTCGAAGCGGACCTGGTCGCGAATCTGACCGCGGCAAAGGCCGAGGGAACCGACCGCGTGCACGTCTGCGTGGTGGCGGGTGCGGGCACCGACGATGTCGCCGACCTGTGGACGCTCAAGCGCATCGCGGTCGCGATCTCGGAATACGTCACCCCCACCGTCGAAGGCGCCGCACCGCAGATCCACTTCGGCGACGGCGCCGTCCACGCCACCCTGATCACCGAATCCGCCTTCGCCACGCCCGACAGCGACGTCGCGCCCGACCCGAGACAGGCCGCGTTCGCCGGCGCGCGACGCGTGTTGCTCAACGAGCAGACCCCGCTGCGCTGGCGCCTGATCGACACCGAACCGGGCACGCCGATCGCTGATCTGGTCACCGAACTCGGTGTGCCGGGAGCGTTCTCGCTCGACAACAGCGACGAGGTAGTGCTGCGTGGCGGAGTCCGTCTCGCCCCGGTGGTGACCAAACCGCTGCCCGAGCGCATCGAGGAACTCGAGACAGCGCACCCGCTCACCGACCAGGAGGCCAACTTCGAACTGGACATGCCGCGTACCCGCCTGCTGTCACAGGTGGCCTGGCGGCAGTGCCCACGCGTGGCGCCGGGTACCGGGGAGATCGAGGTCGCCATGGCGGTCATCGGGTTGAACTACAAGGACCCGCTCAAGATCATCGGTCTGCTCGGTGAGCGTGAGCTCGCCCCGACCTATTTCGGCACCGTCCCCGGTATGGAGGGCATGGGCACCGTCGTGCGCGTCGGTGCGGGCGTCACCGATGTGGCGGTGGGCGACAAGGTCGCGGTGGCCTCCAAGGGCATGATGCGCCGGTTCGCCACGGTCGACCGGGAACTGGCGGTGGTGGTTCCCCCCGACACCGATCCCGCCTACTGCACCAGCACCATCGCCTTCGGCACGGCCGAATACGCCCTGCACGATCTGGCCAGGCTGGAGCCGGGGGAGACGGTGCTCATCCACGGCGCGGCGGGCGGTGTCGGCACCGCGGCCATCCAGGTGGCCAAGGCGATCGGCGCTCGCATCATCGGCACGGCGAGCTCGCCCGAGCGCCGTGAGCACGTGCTGGCGATGGGCGCCGACTTCGCGGTGAACTCGCGCTCGCTCAACTTCGTCGACGACGTGCTCGCCTTGACCGGCGGCGCGGGCGCCGACGTGATCATCAGCAGTGCTCCCGGCGAGATCCTGCGCCAGAACTTCAATGCCGCCGCCGAATTCGGCCGCATCGTCGAGGTCGGCAAGGCCGACATCTACACCGGTGGGCTGCTGGAACTGGCCAACTTCGACAAGAACCTCGCCTACTACTCGATGGACCTGGATCGCCTGGTCGCGGTGCGCCCGCAGCGCCTGTCGCGGCTGCTGCGGCGGGTGTTCGAGAAGGTCACCGAGGGCGTGTACACCCCGCTGCCGTATCAGCTGTTCGAGACACACGAAGTGAGCCAGGCCTTCGAGGAGACGCTGCGATCCTCGCGAGTCGGTCGCGTCGCGCTGCGCATGGACGACCCGCGACCACCCGTGCGCCCCTACCTGCCGCCCCTCGAAATCGACGGGGACGCCAGCTATCTCATCACCGGCGGGTTCGGTGGCTTCGGGATGGCGATCGGCCGGTGGCTGGCCATGCGCGGTGCGCGCCGCCTCGTGCTGGTCGGGCGCAGTGGGGCGAGCACCGACACCGCCAAGCGTCAGCTCGAGGTGTGGCGTTCGATCGGTATCGAGGTGGTGGAGGAACTCGCCGACGTCACCGACGCGGCCGCCGTCGCGGCGATCATCGCCCGCGCGCACAGCGACGAGCACCCGTTGCGCGGGGTGTTCCACGCGGCGGGTGCGGTGGCCGACAACCGGCTGGCCAAGATGGAACTGGCCGAACTCGACCGCGTCTACCGGCCCAAAGTCCATGGTGCGCAGGTGATCCACCAGGCGGTCGCCGACGCGGGCATCACCCTGGACATGTTCGTGCTGTGCTCCTCGGGCGGTTCCATGTACGGGATCTACGGCCAGTACAACTACTGCGCCGCCAATGTGGCGGTGGAAACCCTGGCCCGGCGCTGGGCGGCGGCGGGGGAGCGGGCCCTGTGCATCGGCTGGGGTCACCTGTCCGGTGCCTCGGGTGGCATGGCGTCGGACGAAACCGCCGAAAAGTACCTGGACCTCGTCGGTTTCGGCCCGATCGACATGGCCGACGCCACCGCCTACCTCGAACAGACCTTGCGTCTGGGCGCGACCAACGCCGCGATCATCCCCACCGACTGGGTGAAGCTGACCGGGACCTTCCCCCAGCTGATCCGCACCGGCCGCACCGCCGGGCTCGCGAAGTCCTCCGCCAAGGACACCTCCGAATTGGCCAGGCTCCGAGCCGAATTGGCCGCGATGGAGGAGGCCAAGCGTGGGCCCGCCATCGCCAGGAAGATGGCCGAGGAGCTCGCGGTCGTCATGGGCGTGCCCGTGGAGTCGATCGACATGACCGTGCCGGTGCCCGAACTCGGGCTGGATTCGCTGATGGCGGTCGAGCTGGGCGCACGCGTCACCAAGACGCTCGGCATCGACCTGATGTCGATGCAGATGGGCCGCTCGTTCAGCCTGGAACAGGCCGGACCGAAGGTCGCCGAGTTGATTCTGGCCTCCGAACCCGCTGCCACACCACCACTTCCGGAGGCCGTGCCGGTGCCAGGGGAGGACGCCGCACCGACCGAGGTGCCGGAGCAGTGGACCGTCGACCGCGCGTCCGAGGTCTCGATGGCGGGATCGCACTGATGGTCGAGTTCGGTCTGATCGACGAGTGGCGGCCCGCGCCGGGACGGCTCGTGACCTGGTTCGCCTCGGCGGACTCGGTCGCGCGCGCGGCGCGGGCGCCGGCCCATCCGGCGCCGCCGTCGCTGCAACAGGAACAGTATCTGCGCCTGGCCGCCCGGCACGCGGGCGCGGACTTCCGCTTCTCGGGCCTGTGCCTGGTGACCGCGCGCATCCCCACCACCGAACTGGATCGTGACGCCATCACCCGGGCGATCCACAAGTTCCTGCTGCGCCACGACACCTTCCGCACCTGGTTCACCGTCGAACCGGGTGGCGCGGTGCGCCGCCACCTCGTTCCCGAGGCCGATGTGGAGTTCCTCCCGGTCGACTACGGCTACATCGACGACCCCGAGGCGATCTGCCGGCACGTCGAGAAGACCACACCCGGTCCGTTCCAATGGGATTGCTTCACCTTCGGCGCCATCGAGCACGAGGACTCGACCACCGTCTACCTGGCCGTGGACCACCTGCACACCGACGGTCTCGGCCAGTACCTCTCGGCCGCCGACTTCGCCCAGCTCTACGCCGCCGAACTGTGGCCCGACGCCGAACCGCTCGCCCCCGCGGCGAGCTACCTGGACTATTGCCGCAACGAACGGTTCCTCAGCGATCAGCAGACTCTGGCCTCGGCCGGGGTGAAGAAGTGGCTGGCGTTGTTGCGCGGCAACGACAACCGGCTGCCGAGCTTCCCGCTCGACCTCGGCGAGAAGACCGACGGATACCACCGCAGCGCCCACCGCGGCATCGTGCTGCTCGACGAGGAACAGGGTGAGCGCTTCGAGGAGGTCTGCCGGGCCAACAGCGCCGATTTCGCCGGCGGGGTGTTCGCCGCGGCCGCGCTGGCCGAACGCGAGCTGGTCGGGTCGGACTACTACTTCGGCATGACCCCGGTGAGCACCAGAACCTCGGCGGCGGAGAACAATTCGGTCGGCTGGTATGTGACGCTGGTTCCGGTCGCGTTCCCGCTCCCGCAACGGCTGACGATCGGGCGCGCGATCAGGACCGCCCAGCGCGCCTACGACAGCGGACTCCTGTTGGCGCCCACGTCGTTTCATCGCGTCCTCGAACTGCTGCCCGCCGATTCGGAGATCAAGGCCGAACCCGGCTGGGTGACCCCGATGATCTCCTTCATCGACGCCAGGGACTTCCTCGGCAACGAGCTGTTCGACAGCCTGCACGCCGGGGTGTTCGCCAACCGCGCCGCGTCCGAGGAAGCGCTGATCTGGATCAACCGGTTGCCGGGACAGACCTCACTGAGCGTCATCTTCCCCGACACCGCGATCGCCCAGGAGAACGTGAGCCGCTACCTCGACACCATGAAGTCCGTCTTCGGAGCCATCATCGACAGCGCCGCGGAGATCCCGTGATCCGAGAAGAATTCGTCCCCTCCATCTTCCGTGACCCGTTCATCCCCGACGGCGAGAAGTCGACCTATCACGTCGGCATCACCGGACAGCCCGGCGGGATGGAGGTGTCCCAGGTGGTCGTGCACAACCGGGGCGGCTACCACACGACGCTGGAGGTCGGCCCCGCTCAGCGGCATCGTGACGGGCGCGAGCCGGTCATGACGATCGAACAGCGCATCGGCCGCATCGACGGGCGCCTGCACGCGGAAACCTATCGCGCGCAGACCTTTTCGGGATCGACGCTGGTGTCGCGGGAGGAGGCGAACTTCGTCGACACCGTGCATCTGCAACCCGGTGGCCTGCCCGCGCCCTACCCGGCGAACGTGATGCCGATCGCCGCCGGGCTCACCCTGCTGCGCGGCCTGGAATTCGCCGAAGGGCTGATGGAGACCGTCGATGTGTGGCTGGCGTTCTCGGTGCACTGGCCGCTGCTCGTGCGGGTGGAGAAACAGGTCGTGCTCACCGGGCCCGCAGGGGTGTTCTCCTGCTGGCAGGTCCGGTTGCGGCCGGGCTTCGAGCACGTGAACGGGATGCTCGACAAGATGGTCGGGTCCGTGGTGCCGCCGTTCCTCGCACACTTCGAGGTGGCGGCGCCGCACCGGCTGGTGCAGCTGAGTTTCCCGACGCAGATGTCGATGTCGGCTCCGCGCGCGACGATGGAGTTGGTGTCGTGACCGTCACCGAGCAGTCGCGAACGCCCGAACTCGGTGCCTGGCTGGCGTTCGGTGCCTGCCTGATCGCGGTGTTCATGCAGATGATCGACGTGACGATCGTGAACACCGCGCTGCCGAACCTGACCGCCGACCTCGGTGCGTCACGCTCGGCGCAGCTGCTGGTGATCTCCGGGTACGCGCTTGCCTTCGCCTGCACCTTGCTCACCGCCGCCCGGATCGGGGCGATGGTCGGGCGGCGCATGATGTTCCTGGTGTCGGTCGCGGCCTTCACCGCGGCGTCGGTCTGGTGCGGGTCGGCCGACGGTGCGATGGAATTGGTGATCGCACGCGTGGCGCAGGGCGCGGCCGGGGCGGGGATGGCCGCGCAGACCATCGCGATCCTCACCGCCGGGTTCCCACGCGAACGCCACCCGCTGGTGTTCGCGCTGTACGGGGGCGTGGCAGGATTCGCCGGGATGCTCGGTCCGATCGTCGGTGGAGTGTTGCTCACCCTCGACATCGGTGGCTGGGGCTGGCGGTCGGTGTTCCTGATCAACCTGCCGATCGGGCTCTTCGCGTTCGCACTGGCCTGGAAGTTCCTGGACCGCAACAGACCCGAAGGTCGCCACCGCCTCGACCTGGTCGGCGCCGGATTGTCCGGGCTCGGGCTGTTCGCCCTGATCGCGGGCATGGCGCAGATCCAGCAGCACGGCTGGCGCCTCGACCTGGTCGCGGTCGTCGGCGCCGGCCTGGCGCTCACGGCGGTGTTCCTTGCCCAGCAACGTCGACGGACCGCACGCGGTACGTCACCACTCGTGCACCTGGAACTGTTCGGCAACAACGGTTTCCGGGTCGGCTCGGTGCTGGTCGGTGTCTTCTTCGGCCTGTTCACGGCGTTCGTGTTCGCCGCATCGATCACGATGCAGGACGTGCTCGGTTACTCGCCGCTGCTCACCGGCATGGTGATGACTCTGTTCGCCCTCGGTGCCGGTGCGGGTGCCATCGGTTCGCTGATCCTGGTGCCACGCTTCGACATCTGGGCGCTCGCGGGTGGGATAGCGCTGTTCGGTGGGTGCATCGGCGCGGGCGGGGTGTATCTGTACCTGGTCGACGGCGTGGCCAGTGCGCTGCTGTGCGCGGGACCGGTGTTCGCGGCCGGGTTCGGTGTCGGGGTGTTCGGCGTGCAGCTACAACCGATGATGCTGTCGGGGTTGGACGCCGACCGGATGGCCGAGGCGTCCGGGGTACTGCCGACCATCGAACAGGTCGGCAACGCGGTCGGACTGGCGGTGTTGACCACGGTGTTCTTCAGCTCGCACAGCCTCGGCGGCGCTGTCATGATGATGGGTGCCATCTGCGGTGTCGCCTTGCTTCTCGCCGCGCTGACCTCGGCGATGCCGGGGCGAGAGCAGCGCGAGGCAGCCGCTGCCGGCGTTTCTCCCGAGGAGGTGCTCGACGGCGCCTGAACTCACGCCGCACACTCAGCCGAACAAGGCGAGTTGCGGGTTCGTCGGTGCGGGCGCGGCGGTCGGCGGAGTCGTAGGGCCCTGCTCGCGGCGGAGACCGTGAGCGGTGAGCAGGGGGTTCACCCGGTCGCGCAACCAGTCGCGGTAGGCGGGGGTGACATTGGCGCCCCGGTTGTAGAGCTGGCGGTAGCGACGCATCAGGGCGGGGTGTTCGGTATCGAGCCAGGCCAGGAACCAATCGCGGGTGGGGCCACGCAGGTGCATGGGGAAGGCCATGGCGCTGGTGGCGCCCGCGTCGGCGATCGCGGCGAACAGGGCGTCGAGGTGGGCGCGGCTGTCGGTGAGGCACGGAATGATCGGGGCCGCCATCACATGTACGGAGAAGCCCGCGTCGGCCAGCGCACGCACCAGGTCCAGGCGGGCACGGGGTTCGGGGGTGCCCGGTTCGAGACTGTGGTGCAGGTCGGGGTCGAGAATCGCGATCGACACCGCCACACTCACCTCCACCCGCCGCGCCGCCTCGGTGAGCAGCGGCAGATCCCGGCGCAGCAGCGGACCCTTGGTGAGAATCGAAAACGGCGTCCCGGAATCGGTGAGCGCGCGAATGATCCCGGGCATCAACCGGTATCGCCCCTCGGCCCGCTGATACGGATCGGTATTGGTACCGAGCGCCACCGCCTCGCGCTGCCACGACCGGCGCCCCAATTCCCGCCGCAACACCGCCGCCACATTGGTTTTCACCACGATCTCGGAATCGAAATCACGCCCGGCGTCCAACCCGAGATATTCGTGACTGCCGCGCGCGAAACAGTACCGGCACGCATGCGAACACCCGCGCATCGGATTGATGGTCCACCGGAACGGCAACGCGCCGCTCTCGGGCATCTTGTTCAGCGCGCTCTTGCACAACACCTCGTGAAAGGTGATGCCGTCGAACTCGGGCGTGCGGACGGTACGAACGAGCCCCGCCCGGCTCAAACCGGGCAGGGCACCGTCATCGGCATCGAGGGTCTGGGACTGCCACCGCACCCTTTGAGTCGAACATGTGTTCGATCGGGTGTCAAGCGTGCTGCGGTGCGAGCGCGAAGTCGACGAGGTCGTGGATGCTCTCCTGGATCGGGCGCGGGTGGTAGCCCAGTTCGCGTTCGGCTTTGCCGTGGTCGACGACGGGGGCCGAGATGATCGCGCCCAGAGCGGCTTTGGAGAGCACGTCCGAACCGAGGCGCTTGCCGATCGGTTCGAGTACCGGCATGAGCGCGCCGATGAGACCCGCCGGGATGGCGAAACGCGGTCCGGTGGCACCCGCGTGCCGGGCGGCGATCCGGCACAACTCGAGCAGGGTGATCATGTGCCCGCCCAGCAGGTAGTTCTCGCCGGTGCGGCCCTTCTCGCCTGCCAGGATCAGGCCGTGCGCCACATCGCGGACATCGACCATGTCGAAGCCGCCACCGATCATCACCGGGACGCGACCGCGCGCGCAGTCCACCGTGGTGCGGTTGACGCGGGAGAGCTGGCGCAGGTTGTCGATCGGGCCGAAGACGCCGGTCGGGTTGACGATCACCGCGTCGAGACCCCGTTCGATGGCGGGCCGCAGTGAGAGTTCGCCGGTCCATTTGGAACGGTCGTACACGGGCAGTTCGGGATTGTCGGAGCGTTGGGAGTTCTCGTCGATGTGCCCACCCGCGCGGTACTGGTCGAAGGCGTGGATGGAACTGGTGTGCACGAACCGGCGCGCGCCCACCTCGAGCGCGGCCTCGGCCGTGACCCGCACGCCCTCGGTGTTCACCCGCCAGGCCAGATCGTTGTTCTTGGCCAGCGTGATGAGGGCGACCAGGTGGTACACCACCTCGGCGCCGTCCAGCGCCGTGCGCATCGACGCCGCGTCGAGCACATCACCCTCGACCCAGGTGACGGCCGGGTCGGTGGTTGCGGGGGCGACGCGGTCGATGGCAACCACCTCGTGTCCGCGCTCCACGAGCTGAGGGATCAGGTTGGAACCGAGGTAGCCGGCTGCGCCGGTCACTGCGACCTTCATGGGGCCGAGGATATAGAACATGTTCTAGTTTTGCCATCGAATGCCGCAGATCGGGTCCGTCGCGAGTCGAAACCGCGCGGGGTATTCGGCTATATTTGGCGCACTGCGCAATCGGGCGGTCGCGTCGGGAGTTGCGCGGCTACCCGATCGTGGTCTCCAGACCGACTTTTCACGACGAGTGGGGGATTCGCATGACCGATCTCTCGGTGCAAACCGAAGGTGTCAACGCGTTCGCGACGACCAATGCCGGGGTGGCGGGGCAGATCGCGGCGGCGGGCAATTTCGACCTGGTCGCCAATGTCTCCGCGATGACACCCGTGTTCGGGCTCATCGGCGCCGACTACCTGGCGATGTTCGCGGCCGCGCAGGTGTTGCAGGCCAAGGACATCAATGAGCTGTCCGCCAAGTTCGGGTCGCTGTCGGACGCGGCGTTCCGCTCGTCGGTGACCTTCGACGCCACCGACATCGACAACGCGGCGCAGATCGCGCGCCAGGCCGCCGGGATCGGGGGCGCGGCATGAAGCCGCTGAGCGCGGACACCGGCGTGATCAGCCCGGAAGCGTCGCTGGCCACCGCCGAGACCGAGACACAGTCCGCGCTCGGCGCCGTGCCGCAGGAGCTGGCGGGTCAGGCCATTCTCGACGTGCCGCTGGTGCAGCTGCCCGAGGACGTCGAGGAACCGGTCTTCACCCTCGCCCAGAAGATCACCGAGGAAACCCAGCAGGTCGGCATGCCGACCGGACTGCCCGGCCTCTCCGGGCTCGGTGCGGGCACGGACGCCCAGGACATTCTGACCGGTATCTCGGACGACGCGTCCTCGGCGCTCACCGACGTGCAGGGCGCGCTGAGCCAGGCCACGATCGACCCGTTCGGCACCGCCGAGACCCTGATGAACCAGGCCAGGAGCGCCGTCACCGGGGCGACGGGCGGCGCGGGTGGTGCGGGTGGTGCCTCGAACACCGGGGCCGGTGGCAACTCGGCCGCCGCGACCACCCTCACCGAAGACCCGGTCGCGGCCCTGATGAACGGCCTGTCGCTGCCCGCGCTGCCCGGCATCGAGACGCTGTTCCAGCCGTTCCTCGACCTGCTCAGCAGCTTCGGCACCGGCGTGTTCGGCTCGCTCGACCCCACCTCCATCCTGAGCAACTCCTCGGCCGTCATCGAACAGGCCATGACCCTGGCCCAGGGCGGCGTGAAAACCGTGCAGCAACTGTGGGAGGGCCAGGCCGCCGACGCCGCGACCACCGCCAGCCAGCAGGCGCAGGCCCAGGGGCAGGAGACCAGTCAGCGCGGCATCGACATCTCCGCGCTCACCCAGCAGGCGGCCGCGGTCGTGCAGACGGGCAACGCCCAGCTCACCTCCATCGCCACCACCTTCGCCGCGCAGGCGACGGCGCTCGCCCCGACCATCATGCTGCCGCCCACCCAGGCCACGCTGATCGGCCTGGCGACGACCCACCTCGGCGAGGCGGTCACGGTCGTCAACGCCACCCGCGGCCAATTGGCCGGGTACACCGGTGAACTCAGCGGTGTGGTCGGTCAGCTCGCGAGCCAGAGCGGACTGCCCTCGCCGGAAGAGGTGCTCTCGGCCGCGTCCGAGAACATCGGCGAACCGCTGCTCACCCAGGCCGAGGACGCGCTGAGCAGCGCCACCGAGACCAGTGCGGCCAGCACCGGCGGCACCGGTGGAACCACCACCTCCCCGGCGGGCACCAGCCCGGCGGGCACCGGTGGCACGGGCGGCGGCGGTGGCTCGAGTGCCGCGCTCGGCGCCCTCGGTACCGCGCGCGGTGGCGGCGGTGGCGGAGGCGGTGGCGGCAGCTCGAGCGGCACTCCGAGCACCGGCTCGCCGAAGTCGACGGCACTGCCCGGCTCCGCGATGCCCGCCGCCGGTCGCGTGATGGCGACGGGACTCGGCACCGGGATGGGTGGTGCGAGCACCACGCCCGCGAGCGCGGGTTCCGGATTCATGGGCGGCAGCCCGGGTGCGGCAGGCGCGGGCCAGCGCGCCAACGACGAGGAACACGGCCGCACGGTGCAGCCCTACCAGAGCCGCACCGGCAACGAAGACCTCACCGGTCTCCTCGGCGAAGCCACGCCCGAGGTCATCGGCGCCGTCCACGAGGACGAACGCACCGCCGACGAAGACCGGTTCTGATCGAGGTTCGCCCGCGGCCCGGCGCCGCGGGCGGCCGTCGACTCACTTCTTGAAGGCGTCGACCAGCTTCTTGGTGAGGTCGGTGAAACGCTTGCGCGCGGCCTGCTGCTCAGGGTTGAGGCCGTCGGCCGCGTCGGGAGAGTAGACCACCAGGTGGGCGTCCTCGGCCGGATCCTCGGTGAGCAGGTCGACGATCTGGGCGCCCTTGCCCTCACCGGCAGGGATGCCGAAGTCGATCTCCTGCAGCGCCTCGATCTCCTCGCGCGCGGCCGAGATCACGTCGGCGGCAACCTTTCCCCGCTCCTCCTTCGGCGCGGTCTCGGCCTTGCGGTCCTTACTCACCGCGTCGGGCCGGTACACGGCCGTGCCGTCGTCGAACACCTGCAGCACCGGCCGCAGATCGGTGCGTGTCGACCACCCGGCGGGGATGGTGGTGACACTGATCAGGGGTAGCGGCGCCGGTTCGGCATGGGCGAGCGCGCCCGCACCGGGCAGTGCGAGCGCGCAGACGAGCAGACCGATGATGGGCAGGCGCATGGTTTCCCCTCGATGAAAAACGCTGTGTCGGATCGGGTT
Organism: Nocardia ignorata NBRC 108230; assembly: GCF_001612905.1. Taxonomy (GTDB): domain Bacteria; phylum Actinomycetota; class Actinomycetes; order Mycobacteriales; family Mycobacteriaceae; genus Nocardia; species Nocardia ignorata. Next base: position 53,066 of record NZ_BDBI01000026.1, read on the forward strand.
CGAGGGTCAGCGTAACCCGGGGGGATTGTTCAGGTCGGTGGCGGAATAGGTATCGCAGGACTGCACCGAACCACTTCGGTAACCGGCGAGGAACCACTTCTGGCGCTGATCAGAGGACCCGTGCGTCCACGATTCCGGATTCACGCCACGGCCCGCCGCACGCTGGATGCGGTCGTCGCCGACAGCGTTGGCGGCCGACAGCGCGTCGCGGATGTCATTGTCCGACAACGGCTTCAGGAACGGCTGCGTGCTGCCCGGCGCGTTCTGCTTGTCGGCGAAATGCGCCCACATGCCCGCATAGCAGTCGGCCTGCAGTTCGGTGCGCACCGCACCGGATTCGGGTCCGCGCGGATCCTGCTGCGCGCGGCCGATATCGCCGAGCTGGTTCTGGATGTGATGGCCGACCTCGTGGGCGACCACGTACTCCTGCGCCAGCGGCCCGGCACTCGCGCCGAACCGGTCGACGAGTTCCTGGAAGAAGCTGGTGTCGAAGTAGGCGGTGCGATCGGCGGGGCAGTAGAACGGGCCGACATCGCTGGTCGCGTTACCACACCCGGTGTTCACCGCCCCCGTGAACAGGACGAGTTCGGGCCGTACGTACCGCTGACCGGTCTGCTTGGGCAGTTCCGCACCCCACACCGCGTCCAGGCTCTGCGCGGTGAGCACCACCCGGCAGTCGACGTACTTGTTCGCATCGGCACCGGTTTTGCAGTGTTCAGGCGTCCCGGCGGTGACATCGCCGCCCTGGTACTGACCGCCGGACAGGCCGGTTCCGTTGCCGGACCCGGTCAGGTCGACGCCGAACAGCAGGCCGACCACCAGCAGGATCAGCCCACCCGCGCCACCACCGACGGCCAGCTTGCCGCCCATCCCGGGTCCGCCGCCCGAGGATGCCCGGCCCGGATCGATCTGCATACCCTCGTTGAAGGTCATCGCGGTACTCGCCTTCGCTCGGTTGTCCACTGCCCTGCAGCACCATTGGCCACCGCGCGCGCAGCCGTCGCGCAGGGCGCGCGACAAGCTTGACACGGCGCGGAAGATATCGGTTTTCCCTCGCCCATCGTGTCTCACTACGATGGTCGTGCGCCGGGTGTTCTCCACGGTGCGAAAAATCGTCGAAAGGAATACCGTGCTGCGCACCCACTTGGCTGGTTCGCTGCGAAGCGAGCACGCCGGTCAGACCGTCACCCTCACCGGCTGGGTGGCCCGGCGGCGTGACCACGGTGGCGTGATCTTCATCGATCTGCGTGACGCCTCGGGAGTCGCGCAGGCGGTGTTCCGCGAAGGCGAGGCGGCCGAGCAGGCCCACAAGCTGCGCGCGGAGTACTGCGTGCAGATCACCGGTGTGGTGGAGCAGCGTCCCGACGGCAACGAGAACCCCGAACTGCCGACCGGCCAGATCGAGGTCGACGTCCGCGAACTGGTCGTGCTCAACGAGAGCGCGCCGCTGCCGTTCCAGCTCGACGAGACCCCCGGCGACGAGGCCCGCCTCAAGTACCGCTACCTCGACCTGCGCCGCGAGGGTCCCGGCCACGCCATCCGCCTGCGGTCCAAGGTCAACGCCGCCGCCCGCGAGGTGCTCGGCGCCCACGAGTTCATCGAGGTCGAGACCCCGACGCTCACCCGGTCCACCCCGGAAGGCGCCCGCGACTTCCTGGTCCCCGCCCGCCTGCAGCCGGGCAGCTTCTACGCGCTGCCGCAGAGCCCGCAGCTGTTCAAGCAGCTGCTGATGGTCGGCGGTATCGAGCGCTACTACCAGATCGCGCGCTGCTACCGCGACGAGGACTTCCGCGCCGACCGTCAGCCGGAGTTCACCCAGCTCGACATCGAGATGAGCTTCGTGCGCCAGGAGGACGTGATCCTGCTGGCCGAGGACATCCTCACCGCGCTGTGGAAGCTGGTCGGCCACGACATCGTCACCCCGATCCCGCACATGACCTACGCGGAGGCGATGCGCCGCTTCGGTTCCGACAAGCCCGACCTGCGCTTCGGTATCGAGATCACCGAGTGCACCGACTACTTCAAGGAGACCCCGTTCCGGGTGTTCCAAGCCGAGTACGTGGGCGCGGTGGTGATGCCTGGTGGCGCGAGCCAGCCGCGCCGTCAGCTCGATGCCTGGCAGGAGTGGGCCAAGCAGCGCGGCGCCAAGGGTCTCGCGTACATCCTGATCAACGAGGACGGCACTCTCGGCGGCCCGGTCGCCAAGAACCTGTCCGACGCCGAGCGCGAGGGCCTGGCCAAGCACGTGGGTGCTGAGCCCGGTGACTGCGTGTTCTTCGCCGCCGGACCGACTAAGGCACAGCGTGCCCTGCTCGGTGCCGCGCGCGGCGAGATCGCCCGCAAGTGCGACCTGATCGACCCGAACGCCTGGGCCTTCGTCTGGATCGTCGACGCACCGATGTTCGAGCCGGCCGCCGAGGCCACCGCGAGCGGCGACGTGGCCCTGGGCCATTCGTCCTGGACCGCGGTGCACCATGCCTTCACCTCGCCCAAGCCGGAGTCGATGGACACCTTCGACACCGACCCGGGTTCGGCGCTGGCCTACGCCTACGACATCGTCTGCAACGGCAACGAGATCGGCGGCGGTTCCATCCGTATCCACCGCCGTGACGTGCAGGAACGGGTGTTCGCGGTGATGGGCATCGATCACGACGAGGCCCAGGAGAAGTTCGGCTTCCTGCTCGACGCCTTCTCCTACGGCGCCCCGCCCATGGGCGGTATCGCCTTCGGCTGGGACCGCATCACCGCCCTGCTGGCCGGGGAGGACTCGATCCGCGAGGTGATCGCGTTCCCGAAGACCGGTGGCGGCGTCGACCCGCTCACCGACGCGCCCGCGCCGATCACCGCCCAGCAGCGCAAGGAAGCGGGCATCGACGCCAAGCCCGAGGTCAAGGGCGGCGACGCGCCGAAAGCTGTTGCGGCGCAGAAGTAGCGACCGGAAAGCGGCACCGGTAGCTTCTGGGATGGTCCCGTGGGGGACCGGTGACCAGGAGGCTATCGGTGCTGCATCTGCGCATAATCAGTCCACCCGAGCAGACCGCTGAGCTGGTCCGTCTCCTCGAAGCCGATGCGGGCGTCACCCATCTGACGGTGGCGCCCGGCATCGCGGTCGACCCCGGCGGCGACCTCGTCCAGGCCGACATCGCCCGCGAGGCGGCCAACAAGATCCTCGACGACGTGAAGTCGCTCGGACTGGTCCACACCGGTGGCATCACGCTGGGGCCGGTGGAAGCGGTGCTGTCCGACGCCGCCGACCGCGCGGTCCACGCGGCGCCCGGCGATCCGAGCGACGCCGTGGTCTGGGAGCAGCTGCTCGTGGAGACCCACGAGGAGTCCTCGCTCAACTCCACCTTCCTCGCGTTCTTGACCATCGCGTGCCTGCTCGCCTCGATCGGGGTGGCGACGAATTCGCCCGTCACCATCGTCGGCGCGATGGTGGTCGGCCCGGAGTTCGGGCCGCTGGCCGCGCTGTCGGTCGCGCTCGTCCGCCGCAATTGGCGGCTGGCCCGGCGGTCGATGATCGCGTTGGCCGTGGCGTTTCCCGTCGCGATGACGATCACGTTGTTCGCCACCATGCTGTGGGAGCGGCTGGGCTGGATCACCATCGAAGGTGTGATGGACGCGCACAATGTCGACTTCATCTACCAGGTCGGGCCGTTCTCCCTGGTCGTGGCCCTGCTGGCCGGGGCGGCAGGCATGCTCTCGCTGGTCACCGCGAAATCGGCCGCCCTGATCGGGGTGTTCATCTCGGTGACCACCGTGCCCGCGGCAGGCTATGCGGTGGTGGCCGCGACGCTCGGTCAGTGGCACCGGGCGTTCGAGTCGGCGGGTCAGCTCGCGGTGAACCTGATCGGCATCGTGGTTGCCGGTGTACTCGTGCTGGAACTGCGACCGCGTGCGGGCGACGAATCAGGCCCGATCGGCCGCTTCAAACGGGCGATCGGGATGCGCACCCCGCTCGAACACTAGACGCGGGCGACCGGCCCGGCGGTGAGCATCCGGTAGGCGTAGGTGACCGCGATGGCGCACACCGGCCCCGCGACGAACAGGCCGATCCCGCAGGCGAGTACACCGACGAAGGTGACGAGCATGATGGTGAGGAACAGCAGCACCGAGGCCCACAGGTTGGCCAGCACCAGCATGCCGCTCGCCTTGATCGCCTCGACCGGTCCGTAGTCCTGGTCGATCACGAAGTGCAGCGAGAACATGCACAGGAACCCGACGATCACCCCCGGCGCCAGGCACAGCGCGGACGCGAGCAGGGTCGCGCTGAACGCCAGCAGTGCCGTGAGCAACACGTTGCCCGCGTTCACGAAACGGAAGAACGACCCGAAAGCCGGTGGATATCCGTCTGTTTCGTACAGCGCTCCACGCACCATCGCCGCCTGCAGCAACCACAGTGCAACCAGCACGACCAGGAACAGGAACAGCACGCTCAACGGCGAGGTGGGGTTCACGATCTGGACGATCGCGAGCGCACCGAGGTAGATGAGCACACCGACGCCGATGATGCCGAGCCACGGTCCGGGGTTGGTGCGGAAGCGTTCCACGCCGTAGCTCAGGGACTGCCCGATATCGAGCGCCTGTGCTCCCGAATGGAGGTAACCCGACGGCTGCCCGGGCTGCCCCGGCGACACGCCACCGGCGGGGGCCGTGGCGAAACCCGAGGTTTCCGGTTTCTCCTGTGGCACCGCATAACCCGGGCCGGTGCCCGGCTGACCGTAGTGCGGTGCGCCCATTCCCGATCCGGCAACCGACGGCGGGGGTTCGACCGGTTCGCTGCCGTACTGGGCGGCACCCGGTCCTTCGAACTGCGGATAGCCTGCGCCACCGGCCATTCCGTGCCTGCCCGTCCCGGAACTCGGGGCGGGGGGCCGATCGGGTCCTTCGTGGCGTCCGGTGCCGTGGGCGAATTGCCCGCTACCGCCGGGCGCAGGCGACCCACCCGGTGAATCGCTCGATGCGGCGGACGGTGTGTCGGTCACTGTGGTAGACCTTTCGACTCAACCGGTTTGCGGTGTGGCGCACTGCAGTTGACGTCGAGAAAACCCGACGAGCGACAGATGTGTCAAGCGAACAGGCACACTCGCGCAACCGCGGTGCCAACACGCCGGGCGACGCGGAAAGGTTGCGTAACCGCTCGCTAGAAGTGACCAGGTACGAGTAGCTTGAGAGGCGATGACCGCACTATTGGCCGAACGCGCCGCCGACGTCGTGTCCGCAGCACAACAGTTGCTCACAAAGCGAATGGGTGCTGCGGTGAAGCTGAGTGATCCAGTGGAGCTCAGTGGTAGTGGCAGGACCACTGTCCTGCGGGTGCGTGTCGCGGAGAACGCTTTCTCGCTCCCGCGCACGCTGATCGTGAAGCAGGTGCGTGGCTCCGCGCAGGACCGCGTCACCGGTGGTATGGCACCGGGCGTCGCCAGCATCGACGCGGCATTCCTGCGCGAGGCGGTGTCCTACCAGTTCACCACCGCCCTGAGCCGCGAACATCGCCCCGGCGCCTATCTCATCGCGCACAGCGTGCCCGACCGCATCCTCGTGCTCTCGGACCTCGGCGACAACGCGCTGCTCACCTCGGTGCTCGCCGCGCGCGCCGAACCGGGCACCCGCAACGCGCTGATGGCGTTCGCGCAGGCACTCGGTCGCATGCACGCCGCGACCGTCGGCCGCGAACCGGACTTCATCGCGCTGATGCGGCGGGTCGACTCGGCACACCGCGTCGACGGCATCGCCCAGCAGGCGCAGGCCGCGATCGCCGAGGTGCCGGGTCTGCTCGAGGCGGAACTCGGCATCGAGGTGCCCGGTGAGATCGCCGAACGCATCGTGCACGGCAACCGGTTGTTCACCGCGGGCCGCTACCGCGCGTTCAGCCCGTCGGATCTGTGCCCGGACAACGTCATCATGAACGACGAGGGCGCCCGGTTCCTCGACTACGAGTGGGGCGGTTTCCGCGACGCGACCCTCGACATCGCGTACGCGCTGGTGTCGTTCCCCGGGTGCCTGTGTGACTTCGAACTGTCGCGCGGCCGGGCCAAGGAGATGGTCGAGGCGTGGCGTTCGGCCGTGGTCGGCGTGTGGCCCTCGCTGGCCGACGACAGGGTGCTGGCCGAACGGATCCTCGAGGCCCGCCTGATCTGGGTGTGGTTGTCGACCTACTGGTTCCTGCCCGCCGACCACACCCGCATCGCCACGGCCCGCGAGCACGGTCTGTCCGTGCCGCGATCGGAAGCGCTGATCAACCGCTGGTCGGCGCTGGCCGAGGACGCGCGGGTCACCGGCGACGACGCGGTCGGCGACTTCGCCGAACAGGTGTCGGCGATGCTCGAGGAACGCTGGTCGGAGTGAGAACGTAGCTCCCCACATGGTCCCCGACGCGGAGTAGCGTCGGCGGGGATCCGAGAGTTGGGAGCAGACGTGCCGCAGTCGATCACCGTCACCGTCGTCGGCAAGCAGTGGCTGACACCGCACCTGGTGCGCGTCGTCAGCACTGTCGCCGACGGTGCGTTCACCCCGAACGCCTTCACCGACGCCTACGTGAAATTGATCTTCCCCGTGCCCGGCGTCGACTACCCCGAGCCGTTCGATCTGGACACGGTGCGCGAGACGATGGATGCCGCCAGTCAGCCCGTACTGCGTACCTACACCGTGCGCGCCTACGACGCGTCACGTCGCGAGATCAGCATCGACTTCGTCGTCCACGGCGACGAGGGCATCGCAGGCCCGTGGGCGGCCGCGGTCGAACCGGGCGAAGAATTCCGCCTGTTCGGCCCCGGCGGTGCCTTCGCCCCCGACCCCGCTGCCGACTGGTACCTCCTGGTCGGCGACGAATCTGCGCTGCCCGCCATCGCCGCCGCCGTCGAGGCATTGCCCGCGGGCGCACCGGCCCAGGTGTTCGTCGAGGTCGGCGGCGCCGAGGACGAGATCTCGCTGGCCTCGGCCGCCGACGTCCAGGTGCACTGGGTACATCGCGGCGTGTCCTCGGACGCTGTGCCCGACGAACTCGCCGGCGCGAACGCGCCGCTGGTCGCCGCGGTGCGCGCGGCCGACTGGCTACCCGGCCAGGTTCAGGCATTCGTGCACGGAGAAGCGGAGGCCGTCATGCGCAACCTCCGCCCCTACCTGCGCAAGGAACGCGACGTCGCACCGAAATGGCTGTCTGTCTCGGGCTACTGGCGCCGCGGCCGCACCGAGGAGGGCTTCCGCGAATGGAAGCGCGAGCTCGCCGCCGAGAACGCCTGAGCGCGGCCGAATCCGCCGCAATCCAGACGGCGGTCGTCGCCTGACCGGCCGGTCCGTCATCCGGAGAGCGCGGTCAGCTTGCCTCGAAGATGCGCTCGTTCCACCGCGTTGTCGGTGAGCAGCAGCGCGTCCTCGTAGGCGGCGACCGCCTCCTCGACTCGACCGAGCTCGGCGAGGAAGGCCGCCCGGGCGGCGTGCAGATAGCCGTATGTGGCCAGAGCCGGTTCCGCGCCGAGCGGACGCAGCAATTCCAGCGCCCGTGCCGGATCACCCGCCAAACCCACCGCCACGGCGTGATTGAGCTGGGCGACCGGTGACGGCCAGACCCGCAGCAACAACCGGTACAGGCCGATGATTTCGGGCCAATCGGTGTCGGCCCAGCTGGGCGCCTCGTCGTGGACGGCGGCGATCGCCGCCTGCAGGGTGTACCGATCGGTGTGTGGCAGAGCCTGTTTCACCAGGCTGATGCCCTCGGAGATCGCCGCGTGATCCCAGCGGGTGCGGTCCTGGTGTTCGAGCGTGCACAGCTCGCCCGCCGCGTCCACGCGGGCGGCTCGCCGTGCGTCGGTGAGCACGATCAGTGCCAGCAGGCCGGTCACCGACGGATCACCGGGTACCAGCGCGTGCATCATCCTGGCGAGCTGGAGAGCGCGATCGACCAGATCCGCGCGGACGAGATCGTCACCGGCGGGCGCGGTGTGACCGGTGGTGAACAGCAGGTGGATCACCGCGCAGATCGCGTCGAGCCGCTGCGGCAGCTCACGGATCGACGGAACCCGATACGGGATGCCCGCCACGGCGATCTTCTTCTTCGCCCGGGTGATGCGCGCCGCCATGGTCGACTCGCTCACCAGGAACGCCCGCGCCACCTCGGCGGTGGTGACCCCGCAGACCAACCGCAGGGTCAGGGCGACCTGCGCCTGCGGGGACAGCGCCGGATGGCAGCAGGTGCTGATCAGCCGGAGCCGGTCGTCCGGGATCACCGGATCGTCGCACTCGGCCAGGGCCAGGTCGGCGGTGTCGGGCACAGGTTCGTCGACGACCAACTCGGGCAGCGACCGGCGGAAGATGGTGTCGCGGCGCATCAGGTCGAGGCCGCGCCGCCTGGCGACGGTCGTCAGCCAGGCACCCGGCCGGGCCGGGACACCATCGGCCGCCCACACGGTCAGCGCGGTCGCGTAGGCGTCCTGCACGCATTCTTCGGCCAGATCGAAATCCCGGACCAGCCGCACCGTCGCGGCGAGCACGAAGGCCCATTCGCGACGGTGCGCCTGCTCGACGGCCGCGGCCGCCGTCGTCACGGCTGCGGGAAGACCTTGATCGGGCGCACTTCCACCCCACCCGTCGGGGCAGGCACCTGCGCGGCGATCGCGATCGCGGCGTCGAGATCGGGCGCCTCGATCAGGTAGTAGCCGCCGAGCGCCTCCTTCGCCTCGGCGAACGGGCCGTCCGTCACCACCACCTCACCCGACGCGTCGTGGCGGATCGATGTGGCGGTCGCGGTGGGCTGCAACGCGTGACCGCCGAGGTTGGCCGCGCCGGTGAGCTGCTGGAAGGTGCGATGCGCGGTGAGCATGTCGTCGAGTTCGGCGGGGGACATGGCGGCATAGGTCGCCTCGTCGCCGTAGATCAGGACCAGGTACTGGCTCATGGGGGGCTCCTTCGGATCGTGGTCGCCCGTTCGTCGGGTGGCCGTACTCATCCGACGAACGACCGCGGTGGTGATCGACAGCCGCTGGTGAGAATTCTGCGCCGATTCCCGAGAAGCCGCGCTGAGATCAGTGCACCGGTGTGGTTCGGGGTTCGAGGCGGCCGCCGGAGCGCACGGCGAACGAGGTGCCGTGGCGGATTCCGGTGGCGGGGTCGGTGACGTCGAAGGCGTAGAACCAGTCCATCTGGGTTGCCTCGGGGGTCACGTCGAGGACACCGAAACCGTGTGAGTCCAGTTCCACGTATCGCAGGTGGTGGTTGGCCGCCTTGATGGCTTCCTCGGCGGCGATCGAGGTGGTGCGCGGCGGAGTTTTCGTCATGTCGGTGACGCTGGCCGAGGTGACCGACGGGATGACGAACTCCGCGCCGACCGTCGGTCCGCCCGGGTAGTTCGCGGCGTTCAGCGGCAGGTCGGCGGCCCAGGAGGTGTGGATGTCGCCGGTCAGGAACACGACATCGCCGACCTGATCGCCCGCGATGGTCTCGAACAGGGTGCGGCGGTCGGCGGTGTAGCCGTCCCACTGGTCGCCGTTGACGGTGATGCCGCCCTGCGGGATGCCGAGCGCGGCGGTGATGGCCTCGGTGGTCGCCGGTTCCAGCGGCGGGAACACCAGCGGCGCGATCATCACCGAATTGCCGACGAGCTTCCACTGGGTCGGCGACGAGACCAATCCCGCTGTGAGCCAATCCATCTGGGCCCGGCCGGTGATGGTGCGCGCCGGGTCGTCGGCGTGCCGCCAACCCGCGACCGGGCCCGCCTCCTCGTCGCGGTAGCTGCGCAGGTCGAGCATCGACAGCTCGGCCAGGGTGCCGAACCGCAGCCGCCGGTAGATCTGTACCGCCCCGTCGGCACGGGTGGCGCGCACCGGCATCCACTCGAGGTAGGCCTTGGCCGAGGCCGCCCGACGGTCGGCCCAGGCGCCCTGGGTGGCGGGATCGTGGTCCTCGGAGCCCTCGCGCCAGGAATTGTCGGCCGACTCGTGGTCGTCCCAGGTGCAGATGAAGGGCAGCACGGCGTGCAACGCCATCAGATCCGGATCGGTCTTGTACTGGCCGTGGCGGATCCGGTAGTCGGCGAGGGTGACGATCTCGTGCGCCGGATCGTGCGCGCGCACCGCTCCGGCGCGGCCGACGTACTCCCCGCGACCGTATTCGTAGATGTAGTCGCCGAGGTGGACGATGGCGTCGAGGTCGCCGCGCGCGGCCAGGTGCCGGTAGGCGCCGAACCAGCCCGCTTCCCAGTTCGAGCACGACACCAGGCCCAGGCGCAGCCGGTCGACGGAGCTGTCGGCCGCGGGCGCGGTGCTGGTGCGCCCGATCGGGGAGGTCTGACCGAGCGCGTGGAAGCGGTAGCAGTAGCCGGTGCCCGCCGACAGGCCTTTCGCGTCGATTTTCACGGTGTGGTCGGTGTCGGCGGTCGCTGTCACGGTGCCGGAGGCGGCCACCTGTGTGAAGGTCTCGTCGGTGGCGATCTCCCAGCGCACCGAGGTCGCGTCGCCGAGGCCCGAGCCGGGGGTCGCGTCGTCGTCGACGCTCACGCGCGTCCACAGGATCACCGCGTCGGGCAGCGGATCGCCCGAGGCCACGCCGTGCCGGAACACCGCTCCGGTCGCGTGAGCCTGCGCCGAACCGATCAGCACCGCCGCCGCGGCCGCTGTGCTGCCTTTGAACAGGGTGCGGCGGGCGAACAGCCCCGCGGGCACGACCTCGGTGTTTTCGACCACGATCAGCGATCTCATCCCAGCGCGGCCCGGCGCGCAAGTCGGACACGCAGAATTTGGTCATCTGTTCAGGTTCGCTGCCCGTGCCGGGCGATCGACCGGATGTGTCCGAGGGTCTCGGTACCCTGCACGACGTGAGTGATCAGCTGTTCGACGTGCCGGGCGAACCCGCCGAGCCCGAGCGTGGACTCGACGCGGTGGTGCGGCGCGATCCCGGGGCGCCGCTGGCGGTCCGGATGCGGCCGCGCTCGCTGGACGAAGTGATCGGTCAGCAGCATCTGCTCGGCCCCGGTTCGCCGCTGCGCAGGCTCGTCGAGGGGTCCGGCGCCGCATCGGTGCTGCTCTACGGCCCGCCCGGCACCGGCAAGACCACCCTCGCCTCGTTGTTGTCGCAGGCCACCGGGCGCCGGTTCGAGGCGTTGTCGGCACTGTCGGCGGGTGTCAAGGAGGTGCGCGCGGTCATCGACCTCGCGCGCAAACGGCTGGCCGTGGGCGAACAGACCGTGCTGTTCATCGACGAGGTGCACCGGTTCTCCAAGACTCAGCAGGACGCGCTGCTCGCGGCGGTGGAGAACCGGATCGTGCTGCTCGTCGGCGCGACCACCGAGAATCCGTCGTTCTCCGTGGTGTCGCCCTTGCTGTCGCGCTCGCTGGTGCTGCAGTTGCAGTCGCTCACCACCGACGACATCCGGGCGGTGCTGGAACGCGCGATCGCCGACGAGCGGGGGCTGGCGGGGGAGTACACCGTCACCGAGGAGGCGCTCGACCACATCGTGCGGGTCGCAGGCGGGGATGCGCGCCGGGCACTCACCGCGCTCGAGGCCTCGGCCGAATCCTCGCTCGACGGCACCGTCGACCTCGAACTGGTCGAGGCGAGCGTCGACAAGGCCGCCGTGCGCTACGACCGCGCGGGCGACCAGCACTACGACGTCATCAGCGCCTTCATCAAATCCATCCGCGGCTCCGATGTGGACGCGGCCCTGCACTATCTGGCCCGCATGCTCACCGCGGGCGAGGACCCGCGCTTCATCGCCCGGCGCCTGATGATCCACGCCAGCGAGGACGTCGGCATGGCCGACCCGATGGCGCTGCAGACCGCGACCGCCGCCGCTCAGGTCGTGCAGCTCGTCGGTCTGCCGGAAGCGAAACTGGCGCTGGCGCAGGCGACCATCCACCTGGCCACCGCGCCGAAATCCGGTGCGGTCACCTCGGCGCTGGCCGCGGCCATGTCCGACATCACCGCGGGCAAGGCGGGCGCGGTGCCACCGCACCTACGCGACGGGCACTACGCGGGCGCCAAGGCCCTGGGCAATGCCGAGGGCTACAAATTCCCGCACAACCACCGCGGCGGTGTGGTCGCCCAGCAATACCCGCCCGACGAGATCGTCGGCACCGACTACTACGAACCCACCGACCACGGCTTCGAACGCGAGGTCGGTTCCCGCGTGAGCAAGTTGCGTCGCATCATCCGGGGCAGCTGAGCAAGCCACGTCCGGATTGTCGCCGAGACCACCGACTCCGGCGGAAAACCGGTGGATCGCAGACGGTAGGCTGGTCAGCTGTGCAGACCCACGAGATTAGACGGCGTTTCCTGGACCATTTCGTCCGTGCCGGACACACCGAGGTACCCAGTGCCTCGCTGATCCTGGCCGACCCCAACCTGCTGTTCGTCAATGCGGGCATGGTCCAGTTCAAGCCGTATTTCCTGGGTCAGGAAGCGGCGCCGTACGCGCGAGCTACCAGCGTGCAGAAGTGCGTGCGCACCGGTGACATCGACGAGGTCGGCGTCACCACCCGGCACAACACCTTCTTCCAGATGGCCGGCAACTTCTCCTTCGGCGACTACTTCAAGGAAGGCGCCATCACCCTGGCTTGGGAGCTGATCTCCAAGTCCCAGGAGGACGGCGGTTTCGGTTTCGACCCCGAACGCATCTGGGTCACCGCCTACGAGTCCGACCCGGAAGCGGCCGAGATCTGGGAGCGCGTCGCCGGAATCCCGAAGGAGCGCATCCAGTTCCGCGACGGCAAGGACAACTACTGGGACATGGGCGTGCCCGGTCCCGGCGGTCCCTGCTCGGAGATCTACTACGACCGCGGCCCCGCCTACGGCAAGGAAGGCGGCCCGGTCGCCGACGAGGACCGCTACCTCGAGATCTGGAACCTGGTGTTCATGCAGGACATCCGCGGTGAGGACAGCCCGAAGCTGGGCTTCCCGCCGGTCGGGTCGCTGCCGCGCAAGAACATCGACACCGGCATGGGCGTCGAGCGCGTCGCCATGCTGCTCCAAGGCGTGGAGAACGTCTACGAGACCGACCTGCTGCGCCCCATCATCGACAAGGCCGAGCAGCTCACCGGCCGCGCCTACGGTGTCGAGCACGCCGACGACGTGCGCTTCCGCGTGATCGCCGATCATGTGCGCAGCTCGGCCATGCTCATCGCCGACGGCGTGAACCCCGGCAACGACGGCCGCGGCTACGTGCTGCGCCGCCTGCTGCGCCGCATCGTGCGCTCGGCCCGCCTGCTCGGCGCCGAGAAGCCGGTGATGGCCGAGCTGATGAAGGTCGTCTCCGAACTGATGTCGCCGTCCTACCCGGAACTGGCCACCGACTTCTCCCGCATCGAGACCGTCGCGGTCGGTGAGGAAACCGCCTTCCTCAAGACCCTGAACACCGGCGAGACTCTGTTCGAGAACGCCGCGTCCGCGGTGAAGTCCAAGGGCGGCAAGCAGATCGCCGGTTCGGACGCCTTCGCCCTGCACGACACCTACGGTTTCCCGATCGACCTCACCCTCGAAATGGCCGCCGAGGCGGGCCTTTCCGTGGACGAGGCGGGGTTCCGTTCGCTGATGGCCGAGCAGCGTCAGCGCGCCAAGGACGACGCCCAGGCCCGCAAGCACGCTCACGCCGACCTGACCGTCTACAAGGAACTGGTCGACCGCGGCGCCACCGAGTTCACCGGTTTCGACGAACTCACCTCCGAGGCCAACGTGCTCGCCCTGATCTCCGGTGGTGTGCGGGTGCCCGCCGCCCAGGCCGGTGCGGACGTCGAGGTGATCCTCGATCGCAGCCCGATGTACGCCGAGTCGGGTGGTCAGATCGCCGACCGCGGCGCGATCACCGCCTCGGGGCTGAAGCTGCGCGTCAACGACGTGCAGAAGATCGCCAAGAAGCTGTGGGTGCACAAGGCCACCGTGGAGCAGGGCCAGATCACCGAGGGCGATGTGGTTCTCGCCCAGGCGGATCCGTCCTGGCGTCGCGGCGCCACCCAGGGCCACTCCGGCACGCACATGGTGCACGCCGCGCTGCGCCAGGTGCTCGGCCCCAACGCCGTGCAGGCCGGTTCGCTGAACAAGCCCGGCTACCTGCGTTTCGACTTCAATTGGCAGGGTGCGCTGTCCGAGCAGCAGAAGGCCGATATCGAGGCCGTGTCCAACGACGCGGTCGGCGCCGACTTCCCGGTGAACACCTTCGTCACCGATCTACCCAAGGCCAAGGCCATGGGCGCGATGGCGTTGTTCGGCGAGAACTACGGCGACGAGGTGCGCGTCGTCGAGATCGGCGGCCCGTTCTCGATGGAGCTGTGCGGTGGCACCCATGTGGAGCACTCCTCGCAGATCGGCCCGATCACCGTCCTCGGTGAGTCGTCGGTCGGTTCGGGTGTGCGGCGCGTGGAGGCGTTCGTCGGCCTGGACTCCTACAAGTACCTGGCCAAGGAACGTGCCCTGCTCGCCGGTGTCGCGTCGTCGCTGAAGGTGCCGTCGGAGGAGGTACCCGGCCGCGTCGAGCAGCTCGTGGAGCGGCTCAAGGTGGCCGAGAAGGAACTCGAGCGCACCAAGATCGCCGCTGTGCTCGCCTCGGCGGGCACGTTCGCCGAGCAGGCCGAGCGTGTCGGTTCCGTGCGCCTGGTCGCCGCCGCCGCGCCCGAGGGCGCTTCGGCCGGTGATCTGCGCACCCTGGCCACCGATATCCGTGGCCGCCTCGGCACCGATCCGGCGATCGTCGTGCTGCTCGGCAACGTCGACGGCAAGGCGCCGTTCGTGGTGACCGTCAACAAGGCCGCCCAGGACCTCGGCTTCAAGGCGGGCGATCTCGTCGCCAGCTTCGGTCCGAGCATCGCCGGACGCGGCGGCGGCAAGCCGGAGATGGCGCAGGGCTCCGGCTCGGACCCGTCGGGTATCCCGAACGGTTTGACCTCGGTCCGCGCCCGGGTGGCCGAACTCGCCGGCTGATGAGCACCCCCGCCTCGGACGAGGCCCCGGCCGATCGACCCGATCCGGCGACCGACCCCGGTCGCGGCCGCCGGATCGCGGTCGATGTCGGCAGTGTCCGCATCGGCGTGGCGTCCTGTGACCCCGACGGGGTGCTCGCCACGCCGGTGGAGACCGTCCCACGCGCCAAATCCAGCCGTCAGGGCGGTCCACCCGCCGACATCGCAAGAATTGCCGAGATTGTGCGGGAGTACGAAGCCGTCGAGGTGATCGTCGGCCTGCCCCGGACGCTGCGCGGCGAAAACGGCACCGCCGCGGGCATCGCCCGCAAGTTTGCCAAGCAGTTGCGCCGGGTGATCGACCCGATTCCGGTGCGCCTTTCCGACGAACGTTTGACTACGGTGTCTGCTGCACGTGCGTTGCGCGAGAGTGGAGTTCGCGCACGTGGCCAGCGGCAGATGATCGACCAGGCGGCAGCGGTGTCGATTCTGCAAGGATGGTTGGACGAGCGGAGTTCGATGGTGAAGGACGCAGCAGACACAGCGGTCGGAGATGATGCATGACCGACCGATGGGCCAGGGCAGAGGAGCGGTACCGGGCGCGTGAGGCGGACCGGCGTTACCCGCGCCGCGACGACTGGGGTCTGGACCCCCGTGCGTCGCGCGAGGAGCCCGAGGTCCCCGAATGGGACGACTTCGACGACGACACGAACGTCATCCCACGCTACGAGGACGAGTTCCCCGAGCCGGAGCCCGAACCGGAACCCGAACCGCCGCGCCGGGTGGGTCAGCGCCCACCGCGCGCCACACCCGCCGGACGCGGCCGCGCCAGATCCGGTGCGGGACGCGGCAAACGGTCGCGGATCGCCTCCCGCAAGGCGGCCGAACGCAAGCGCCGCCGCCGCAACATGTGGGTGGTGGCCGCCGTCTTCGCGCTGCTGTTCGTCTCGGCGGCGGGCTTCGCGGGCTACAAATTGATGGGAAGCCTCGCTCCCGCGGAGGATTTCGCGGGCCCGGCAGGCAAACCTGTTGTCGTCCAGGTGCATCCGGGCGACACCGCTACCGAGATCGCCGAAGCGATGCACGAGCGTGGCATCGTCGCCAGTTCCGAGGCCTTCTACGAGGCGGCCGTGCAGAACGCCGGGATGAACAGCGTGCAGCCCGGCTTCTACGCGATCGGTGAGCGCAGCCCCGCCGCCGACGCCGTCGCCGCGCTGGTCGGTGGTAAGTCCCGCGTGGGCAATGTGGTCGTGTCCGAGGGCAGGTTGCTGCACGACAAGCACGACGTGAGCACCGGTGGCCGCTACGACGGCATCTACCGCAAGATCGCCGACGCCAGTTGCGTGGGCCCCGAACGCAAGTGCGTGACCTACGAGCAGCTCGACGCGGCGGGTGCGAGCCTCGACCTGGCCGCCCTCGGTGTCCCGCAGTGGGCGATGCAGGCGGTCATGGACTGCCCTGACCGGGCCAGGCAGCTCGAAGGACTCATCGCGGCAGGCACCTGGGACTTCGATCCCAGCGGCACCCCGCAGCAGATCCTGAAGCAACTGATCACCGCGAGCGTGCAGGCCTACGAGGCCACCGGACTGCTGCAGTCCGGGGCCGACACGAAACTGTCGCCCTACGAGATGTTGATCGCCGCGTCGCTGGTGGAACGCGAGGCCAAGCCCGAGGACATGGGCAAGGTGGCCCGGGTGATCGTGAACCGTCTCGAGGTCGGCCAGATGCTGCAGTTCGACTCCACGGTGAACTACACCCTCGAGACCACCGAGGTCGCCACGACCGACGCCGACCGCGCCGCCGTGACCGCCTGGAACACCTACGCGATGGAGGGCCTGCCCAAGACGCCGATCGCCGCACCCTCGGTGGCCGCGTTGCGGGCCGTCGAGAAGCCTGAGCCGGGACCGTGGCTGTACTTCGTGACCGTCGACAAGCAGGGCACGACGAAGTTCACCGACTCCTACCAGGAGCACCTGCGGCTGGTCACCCAGGCACAGCGCAGCGGCATTCTCGACAGCTCGCGGACCGGTGGCTGAGCCGCGCAAGGCGGCGGTGCTCGGGCAGCCGATCGGGCATTCACGATCGCCGCAACTGCACACAGCCGCCTACCGTGCGCTCGGTCTGCCCTGGACCTACGAACGCATCGAATGCTCCGCCGAGCAACTGCCCGGTCTGGTCGACGGACTCGGCCCCGAGTGGGTGGGACTGTCGGTGACGATGCCGGGCAAGGAAGCGGCGCTCGCGTACGCGGACCGGCGCACCGACCGGGCGGAACTGGTCGGCTCGGCCAACACCCTGCTCCGCACCGACGACGGCTGGTTGGCCGACTGTACCGATGTCGACGGCGTGTTCGGCGCGCTCCGCGACGGCGGTGTCGACCGGGTCGAGGAGGCGGTGGTGCTCGGCGCGGGCGGTACCGCGCGGCCCGCTCTGCTCGCGCTGTCGCGGCTCGGCGCTCGATCGGTGACGATCGTCGTCCGCGACGCGGGCCGGGCGCGTGGTGCGCTCGACCTGGCCGAGCGGCTCGGGATGTCGGCTGCCACCGCGTCGTTCGATGCCGAATCCCTGGCCGCGATCTGTGCGCGGGCCGCCGCGGTGGTGAGCACGGTGCCCGCGGAGGCGGCGGCCGCGGTCGCGGGATCGGTGGCGACGGCGCCGGTGGTGCTCGACGCGATCTACAACCCGTGGCCGACACCGCTGGCGACAGCCGTCGAGGAGGCCGGGCACACGGTGGTCAGCGGGCTGCGGATGCTGCTGAACCAGGCCTACGGTCAGGTCGAGCTGTTCACCGGGCAGCCCGCGCCCCGCGCGGCGATGGCGGCGGCGCTCGACCTCTGATCGATCCGTTGCCGCGCTGATCCACGAATTGGTACCGGTTCTAGTTTTGTCCGATTAGGGTGATGCCCATGACCACTTGGCTGTTGCGTGCCATCGCACTCGGGGCGACAGTGGTCGCCCTGCGGGTTCTGCTCGGATTCGCCATGGCGGCCCTGCCGACCTACGGCATCCTCTGGCGGGCTGCCTGCCTGATCGTGATCGTCGGCGCCGCCATCGCCTGGGGCGCGCGCGACGCCCGCTCCGCCGACGGCACCGACCTGACCGTCCGCTGGCTGCTGGCAGGCATGGTCGCCGGGCTCGTCAGCGGCGCGGTGTGCTGGATTCTCGACCAGATCCCGTCGGTCGAGCTCGGCGACGCGGGCGCGCTGTTCGAACTCACCTCCGCGGCGTCGTTCATCATGCTGCTGGTGTTCCTGCCCGCGATGATCGGCGTGGGCTTCGGTCGTGCCCGGGCGCGCAGATCAGCCGCGAAGCCCCAAGCCGCCCCGGAGCCGGTCCCCGCTTACGCGGGATAGACGGACGGCGTACAGCTGGAGGCGTGGGTCCAGCGGTCGACGCCGCCTGTGCGCTGTGGGCGGCTGCGTCGACTCGCCGCAGGGCGTGCCGCCTGCCTACACGGCGTAAGCAGGCGGCGTCTCCGAGCGCGTCGCTCGTCTACGCGTGGTGGAAGTGCGGCCCGTGCTCAGAGCAGGATCGCGCCGCTCGTCGGGGTCTCGCGGGCGATGGCCGAGTAGGCCGCCGCGAGCAGGCTCGGGTCCGGGCCTTCGAGGCGGCCGGGCTTGGCCAGGCCGTCGAGCACCACGAAGCGGAGCACGCCGGAGCGGGTCTTCTTGTCGGTCTGCATCGCGTCCATCAGCTGCGGCAGGGCGTCGGCGTCGTAGCTCACCGGCAGGCCGACGCTTTCCAGGATGGTGCGGTGACGGTCGGCGGTGGCGTCGTCCAGGCGGCCGGCGAGGCGGCCCAGTTCGGCGGCGAACACGAGGCCGACGGACACGGCGGCACCGTGACGCCAGCGGTACCGCTCGCGTCGCTCCACCGCGTGGCCGAGGGTATGGCCGTAGTTGAGGATTTCGCGCAGGCTCGATTCCTTGAGGTCGGCGGCGACCACGTCGGCCTTCACCTGGATGGCGCGGCGGACCAGTTCCGGCAGCACCTCGCCGGTCGGGTCGAGCGCGGCCTCCGGGTCGGCCTCGATGAGGTCGAGGATCACCGGGTCGGCGATGAAACCGGCCTTGATGATCTCGGCCATGCCCGCGACGATCTCGTTGCGCGGCACCGTTTCCAGGGTCACCAGGTCGACGAGGACGGCGCTCGGCTCGTGGAAGCTGCCGACCAGGTTCTTGCCCGCCTCGGTGTTGATGCCGGTCTTGCCGCCGACCGCGGCGTCGACCATGGCCAGCAGTGTGGTCGGCACGTGCACGATGCGCACCCCGCGCATCCAGGTGGCCGCCACGAAGCCCGCGAGGTCGGTGGCCGCGCCGCCGCCGAGGCTCACCACGGCGTCGTTGCGGGTGAGCCCGATGCGGCCGAGTACCTCCCAGCAGAACCCGGCCACGGCCAGGTCCTTGCCGTCCTCGGCATCGGGGATCTCGATGCGGTGCGCGTCGATCCCGGTGTCGGCCAGCGCCTTTCGTACCGCTTCGGCGGTCTCGGCCAGCGGCGGCTGGTGGAAGATCGCCACGGTCCGCACCGCATTGCCCGCGGTCACCGCCTCGACGAGGTCGCCGAGCAACCCGCGACCGATGATCACCGGGTAGGGATCGGCGGTACGGACCTGGATGGTGGTCGGCTCTGTCACGTGCGCTGCTCCGATTCTCTCGGGTCGTTGGTCATACGTCTTGTCGCGCGCCGTCGCGGCCGCGCCCGCCAGGAACCCGGCGCCGGTTCCCCTGGCCCTCGATCAGCGGGCTGCTGAGTCCCACGCTGGTCGGTCGGGCCTGCGGGTGTTTCGGCACCGGGATCGGTCGCCGAACTCCGACGTCCACCCGCTGCTTGTTTCGCGCCGCTACGCCTACCTCGGGTGCCACGTCTGCTGCGGTTACCGGACGATTCCGTGCCGCCGGATCTGCGACCGGTGGCCGTCGGGGAGTCGTCGGCGCTGTCGGCAGGAGAGCCTTGGGCGGTGCCGGAACGGGTGCTCGGCTGGGACTTGCGGCCGCGTCGGTTCGGGCGCGTGGTCCTGGCGTTTTCGGCGGGTCCGGCCGGAGTTTCGGCGCGTGCTTCGACGGCAGGTGAGGCCGCGTCGGCGGTCGGCTCGCCGGTCCGGGTGGAGTCGGTCGCGCTGCCGGCACGGGACCGGCTGCCGCGGCGGCGCAAGCGGTTGCGGCGCGAGCGTCTGCCCTCACCGGGCGGGGTTTCACCGGAGGCGGATCGGCCCGGCGCGGGTCGTGCTGCGGCGGAAGTGCTTCCGTCGTTGTCGGCCTGGGCTGTGGGTGCGGGAACGATCTCGCCGCGCCGGGCGGCTGCTGCCCTCGCGCGGGACCGTCTGCGCGCTTTGGAACGATTGCTGCCGGAGCCCCGTGTGGAAGGTGAAGGGGGAGCGGGCTTCGTGGTGTCGGCGGTACGCACGATGTCGGTTCGCACCGATTCGAGTCCCAACCGTGCCAAGATCATCCGCACCACCCGGCCAGGGCTGCGACCGTCGGTGCGCACGCGCACCGTGGCCACTTCTCGGTAGAGAGGGCGGCGCTGCTTCATCAGCTCGCGGTACTTCGCGACGGGGTCGGCACCGTTCAGCAGGGGACGGGCATTGCTCGACCCGGTGCGCCGAAGTCCTTCGCCCACACTGATTTCCAGGTACACCACGGTGGCACCGCGTAGCACCTCGCGCGTGCGCGCCGACAGCACCGACCCGCCGCCGAGCGACACCACGCCCTCGTGCTCGAGCACGGCCCGCCGCACCACCTGCTCCTCGATACGGCGGAACTCCGGCTCACCGTCTTCGGCGAAGATCTCGGGAATGCTCCGCCCGGTCTCCGCCTCGATCCCCGCATCGGTGTCGAACAGCTCGACACCCAGTTCCCTGGCCAGCTTGCGACCGATCGTCGACTTCCCCGAACCGGGCGGCCCGACCAACACCACCCGAGCACGCGCGACGACCCCGTCCTCGCCGCCGTCCTCCGCACTCGGTGCCGTGCGCACATTGTCGCCAACCGTGTCCGCACCCGCTGCTGCGGGCGCGTTTTCGCCACCGGAGGGCGTACCCGCGGCAGTATGCGCAGTGTTCCCCCCGGCCTTCGCGCTGGGGGTAAGGGCCAAGGCGTCGTCCCCCGCCTCCGGATCGGCTGCCGTGGTCGAGTCGGCGTCCCCCGTCCCTGCACCGTGGCCGGGTGCCGTGGCCGGATTGTCGTCCTCTGCCGCTGCGGCGAAAGCCGTGGCGTGGTCGGCCTCGGTGTCCGCAGTGGGAGGCGTGGTCAGGGTCGCGTCCCCGGCGTCTGCTGTGGTCGGGTCGTCCCCGCCTGCTGCGGTGGGGGTCGTGATCGGGTTGTCGTCGCTGGTCTCCGTGCCGGGTGCGACGGTCGTCGATGAGGGGCCCGCGTCGGTGTGGCGCGCGGTCCCCTCCTGGCCCGGCGTGGTCACGACGTGCGGCTGTCCGCGGGCACGTGGGGACGGCTGCTGATCCGCTTGATGTAGCTGGTGATGTTGTCGACGGTCTCGGCCAGTGAATCGCCACCGAACTTCTCCAGCGCGGCCTGCGCCACGACCAGCGCCACCATCGATTCGGCGACGACGGCGGCGGCGGGCACCGCGCACACATCGGAGCGCTGGTGGATGGCGACAGCTTCCTCACCGGTGGACATGTCGACGGTCGACAGCGCCCGCGGCACCGTCGAGATCGGCTTCATCGCCGCACGCACGCGCAGCGCCTCACCGTTGGTCATGCCGCCTTCCAGACCGCCCGCGCGGTTGGTCGAACGCAGCACACCGTCGGGACCGGGACGCATCTCGTCGTGGGCCTGGCTGCCGCGCCGGCGCGCGGTCTCGAAACCGTCGCCGACCTCGACACCCTTGATCGCCTGAATACCCATGAGCGCGGCGGCGAGTCGCGAGTCGAGCCGCTGCTCCCCACTGGTGAACGAGCCGAGTCCGATGGGCAGCCCGTCGACGATCACCTCGACGACCCCACCGAGGGTGTCGCCGTCCTTCTTGGCCGCCTCGATCTCGGCGATCATCGCCGCCTCGGCGTCGGCGTCGAACGCGCGCACCGGGCTGGCGTCGACGGCATCGAGATCCTGGGGGCCGGGCACGACGCCGGTGGTATTCGCGGCGGCACCGATCGACACGACGTGCGAGATCACCTCGACGCCGAAGGCCTGGCGCAGGAAGTTACGGGCAACGGTGCCCGCCGCCACGCGAGCGGCGGTCTCCCGGGCGCTGGCCCGCTCGAGCACCGGCCGCGCGTCGTCGAAGCCGTACTTCAGCATGCCGGAGTAGTCGGCGTGTCCGGGGCGTGGACGGGTGAGGGGAGCGTTGCGCGCCATGCCTTCCAGCGCCGCCGCGTCGACGGGATCGGCCGACATCACCTCGGTCCACTTGGGCCACTCGGAATTGGCGACCTCGATCGCGACCGGACCACCCATGGTCCGCCCGTGGCGCACGCCACCGACCAGGGTGACCTTGTCGGCCTCGAACTTCATCCGGGCGCCGCGCCCGTAGCCGAGCCGACGGCGCGCGAGCTGTGCGGAGACATCGTCCGATGTCACCTCGACTCCGGCGACCATCCCTTCCAGGAGGGCGACGAGAGCGGGACCATGGGATTCTCCGGCAGTTATCCAGCGCAACACGCCGACCATCTTCCCATGTCGGCGCCCGCGGTCGGGCACGTGGTCCGCAGTGACGAGCGGCACGTCGGCGGTGTGCCTGCTCGCACGCCCACCGGACCGTCGTGCCGGCGGGTGCGGACGGTGTCGCGATTCGGCGCGTCGGGGTCGCTGTCATGCCAACGCCATCGCCGTCACCGTGGCCAGGCACATCGCCGGACCGTGAGGTACCACCCTGCGTGTAGTCACCTGCCGCGCGTTCTCCACGGCGCATCCCGATACCGACCGCAACCAGTGCCTACCCAGCACAACAGCCGCCGCCACCGCGGTGAGCAGTGGCGCCGCGACGGCCGCCCACGTCCACGCGGGTGGGCCCGCCAGCGCGGCCGCGGCGCCCAGTGCGACCGCCAGCTTCACATCACCGGCGCCGAGCGCGGCGGGCGCGATCAGATGGGTCACCAGGTAGGGCATGGTCAGCAGGGCGGCACCGATCAGTGCCGTGGTCAATTGCCCGGTGTACCAGGCGAACCCGAAGACGGCGACCGCACCAGCGCCGGTGAGCGCGTTGGGCAGGCGGCGGGCATGGACATCGATCACGCCGAGGAGCAGACACCAGGCGATGAGCAGGCAGAACGCGGCAGTAGTCATGTGTCGATCGTGCTGGCCCGAGCGGCGGCGATCGATATCTCTCCGCCGAATGTGGACAACTTTCGCACATGTGGACAGCCCGATCTCCAGAACTGCTGTCGCACATGCACTCCGCCGAGGTCGGCGCGGGAAAAGCCGGTGCCACGCCCGGAACCGAAGATGGCGCACTCGATGCCCACGTGTCCGTGGTTCGGCGGTAGCGTTGACTCATGTGTGCTGACTACACGGGTCCCGACCACGCGGCACGGCGCGGCGCCCTGCGGAGCCTGCTGGTGGAGAACGGCGTCGACGCGCTGCTCGTGACCGATCTGGTCAATATCCGCTATCTCACCGGCTTCACCGGCTCCAACGCCGTCCTGCTCGTGCACTCGTGGGACATGCGCGGCGCCGAGGACCGCACCGTCATCGGCACCGACGGCCGCTACGCCGCCCAGGTGGCCGAGCAGACCCCGGATCTCCGTGCCGAGATCTCGCGCGCCACCGCCCGGCGCATCCTCGAGCTGGCAGGCGAGTGGCAACTCGGCCGTGTCGGCTTCGAAAGCCACGTGGTCACCGTCGCCGAGCACGAGTCCTACGGGGAGCTGCGCACCGGTCTACAGCTCGTGCCGACCTCCGGCCTGGTCGAGCAGCTGCGCATGGTCAAGGACGACTACGAGGTCGAGCAGTTGCGGGCCGCGTGCGCCGCCGCCGACGCCGGGCTGGCGTCCCTGCTCGAGCGTGGCCTGCTGCGGCCCGGGCGCACCGAGCGCCAGGTGGCGCGCGACCTCGAATGGGCCATGTTCGAGCACGGCGCCGAGGCCGTCTCGTTCGAGACAATCGTGGCCGCGGGCGTCAATTCGGCCGTGCCGCACCACCGGCCCACAGGCGCGGTCCTGGCCACGGGTGACTTCGTGAAGCTCGACTTCGGCGCGGTCGTCGACGGCTACCACTCCGACATGACGCGCACGCTCGTCCTCGGTGAACCCGCCGGCTGGCAGCGCGAGATCTACGAGCTGGTCGCCCGCTCCCAGCAGGCGGGACGGGAAGCGCTCAAACCCGGTGCCAAGACCGCCGAGGTCGATGCCGCCGCCCGCGTGGTCATCGAGGACGCGGGCTACGGCGCGCAGTTCGTACACGGCCTCGGACACGGCGTCGGGCTGCAGATCCACGAAGCGCCCGGAGTTGCCAAAACGAGTACCGGTACACTTCTGGCAGGCGTGGCGGTGACCGTCGAACCAGGTGTGTACCTTCCCGGCCGCGGCGGGGTCCGGATCGAGGACACGCTCGTGGTGCGCGAAGGGGGCCCGGAACTGCTCACCCTCACCAGCAAGAACCTGACCGTCGTCGAGTGACGACGGCGCCCCCAGAGACACGCAGTAACGAACGAGGAGATCCGAAGACAGTGGCGGACACCAGCGACTTCAAGAACGGCCTTGTGCTGAAGATCGACGGTCAGCTTCAGCAGATCGTCGAATTCCAGCACGTGAAGCCGGGTAAGGGCCCCGCCTTCGTGCGGACCAAGCTGAAGAACGTCGTGTCCGGCAAGGTCGTCGACAAGACCTTCAACGCGGGTGTCAAGGTCGAGACCGCCACGGTCGACCGTCGCGACATGACCTACCTGTACCACGACGGCTCCGACTACATCTTCATGGACGGCGAGACCTACGACCAGATCTCCATCCCGGAGGCCACCATCGGCCAGGGTGCGCGCTTCCTGCTGGAGAACATGGGCGTGCAGGTCGCCGTGCACGAGGACGCGCCGCTGTTCGTGGAGCTCCCGGTGACCATCGAGCTGCTGGTGCAGCACACCGACATCGGTCTGCAGGGCGACCGCTCCACCGGCGGCACCAAGCCCGCCACCCTGGAAACCGGTGCCGAGGTGCAGGTCCCGCTGTTCATCAACACCGGTGACAAGCTGAAAATCGACTCGCGCGACGGCAGCTACCTCGGCCGCGTCAACGCCTGATCGTGGCGGACTCCCCGGCAGACAAGAAGGGCTCGTACAAGAAGCTCGGTGCGCGCCACAAGGCGCGTCGCCGTGCCGTGGACATGCTGTTCGAGGCGGAGGCGCGTGACGTCGACGTCTCCGATCTGCTGGCCGAGCGGGCCGAGCTCGCGACCCGCGATCAGAGCGTGGCCCCTGTGCACCCGTACACCAACACCCTCGTCGAAGGCGTCGCCGACGACCTCGACCGGGTGGACGGCACCATCGAGTCCTACCTGCAGGACTGGACCCTGACGCGGCTGCCCGCCGTGGACCGGGCCATCCTGCGGATCGCGGTGTGGGAGCTGTTCCACGCCACCGACGTGCCCCCGGTCGTCGCGGTCGACGAGGCCGTGGAGCTGGCCAAGGAGCTGTCCACCGACGATTCCCCGTCGTTCGTGAACGGTGTGCTCGGGCAGGTCGTGCAGGTGGCGCCGCAGGTGCGGGCCGCCGCGGCCGCGACACGGGTACCTCGGCAGGAACCGGAGGCCTGAGCGTGGCCAAGTACCTGGTGATGGCCCGGCGCACGCCCGGGTTCGATGCCTCGGTCATCGAGCCGCACCGCGAATTCCTGCGTGACCTGCTCGCGAAAGGCCGGCTGCAGGAGAGCGGCGGATTCAGCGACGGCACCGGCGGCGCCTATGTGGTGCTGGCCGAAAACCTCGACGCCGCAACCGCACTCGTGCACTCCGATCCACTGCACACCATGGGTGCTTCGGAACTGACCATTCACGAATGGACGATCACCGTCTCCGCGTGATCCCGTTCCGCCGACAGCCGCGCGCTCGATCGAGCGTGCGGCTGTTCGCTGTTCGGGCCGTGGTCCGACGGCCTCCGCCGGTGGGTGTACGAGGAAACCGGCGGAGGCGCGGCCGCGCCGGGTAGCGCGGTGTCGGGTGTGCGTGGGCACCCGATGATCCTGCAACCTCGAGTGGGCTCGAGGTCAAGAGGGTCAGCGGCGGGCGTGGACGAGGGGTGCCAGGAAGCTTTCGATCTGTGCGCCCGACGGTTGACCGAGACGCCTGCCCAGGTAGTCGGGTGCGTCGCCCGCCGCGCGGCAGCGGTCGGGGTCGGTGTTGGCCGGGTCGGTGGAGTAGCGCTCGCCGAGCATGGTCGCCTTGGCGACTTCGCGTCCGGTGCGCAGCTCGTAGACGGTCACCTCGTAGGTGGCGCGGAACAGGTTGACCGTGCGGCCCACCGGTGCGCCGGGCGAGGGCGCGTACTGGCAGGTCTGGACGAGGTCGCGCAGTTCCAGCTGCTTCATGCAGGCGATGAGCTGCACCGATGACGGGTCGGTCGGGCGCCACGCGCTCGAGTCCTCCGGTCGGACCATGCTCGTGAGATGGCCGGAGAGATAGATCGGCGCCACATCGCCACGCTGGTAGGGGGCGGCGTTCGGGAACGGTTTCTTGTCCGGCCCGCACATGCGGTCGTAGTCCGACATCTCGAACCGGCTCGCCTGCACCGCCGTGATGGCGAAGAACGCGGCCCCGAACAAGAAGATGAACAGGATCAAGCCGAGCCCCGCACCGATCTTCGGCAGACTCCTGCCGCGCTCCGCACGCTCGCGGACAGGGCGGTTCTGCCAGCGCTCACGCAGTGACGGTCCGCTCGGCCCGGTCCGCTGGAGCGATCCGGTGCGCCGGAAGTCGCGCCAGCGCCGGCGCAGCGACGGACGCCGCGCGGGTTGCTCGTGGCCGACCCAATCGGTCCAGTTGCCCGAATTCGACGAGTGCGTATCGGTGCTCGACGGGGTGCTCCAAGAAGCGGCAGCCGCACCGGTCGACCAGCGTTCGCCGCGCGGCGTCCGGGAATCGGCTGTGCGGGGATCATCGTGTCGCTCATCAGGTTCCGCGGCCGTGCTCGAATCCTGCATCGGCTCGGGCGCGGGAGGAAGGCGCTCCGGTGCACCGCTGTCGCTCTTGCTCAGCGAGATGACGTGGCCGGAATCGCGAACGTCGAGATCGTCATCCCACCGCCCGTCAGCCGGATCTTCGGTGTCGCCGCGAAGCGGCGGTGCACTGGAGCGTGCCGTGGTGTGGTCCGGGGACACCGGATCAGCCGATACCTCAGCCGGATTCGGAACCTGAGTGCTCGTCACCACGTCATCGGGCGGCCCCGCACCAACCGGTGCCGATTCCTGTTCGGCAGGGGTGGTCCCGGTCGCAGCGGAGGTCGATGCGGGCGCCGACCGATGCGGCCGGTTCGCCAGCCGGTCGATCGCCGCCAAGAACGCGGGCGTAGGCGACTGACCCGCCACCACCGGATCATGACGAGTCGCCTCGACCTTCTCGTCCTCGGAATGCGTTGCCGCCGAACCGGACATTGGACCGAGCTCCGCCGGTGACGCGGGCGCCGCGGGCTTGCTGGTGGCTGCCGCTTCGAGTTCGTCCGGGAACCCCTGCGCCGTCAGGTCGTCGGTCGAGGGCAGCAGGTGGCCGAGATTGAGGGCCGTGAACACCCGCGCGACGTCCTCGACGCTGAGCCGAACGGTTCGCCCGATCTCGGCTTCGAAATAGTCGTGCAACGCGGTGAAGTCGTCGCGGTCGACGATCACCGCGCGGTACCCGTCGGCGATGCGTGTCTCTTCGATGGTCATCTGGGCGCCCGGCTGGGGGACCAGTGCGATGACCGCGTTCACCCAGCCGAAGATCCCGGACTGCTGCAGCAGGCTTTTCGCCGCGAACACCTGCCTGCGCACCTGCACGAACGGGTTCGGCACGCGCGCGGCGTGATACAGCGCCGCCGGGGCGCCGTCGATGGTCCACGGTCCGTTCGGTGGGGTGGCGAGGGTGCCTTCCTGGCGGGTGGTGAAACCCTTGACCTCCAGGATGGTCACGGTCTGCGGGGTGCATACCAGCGCGTCGACCTCGACCGACCCGCCCCGGTTCTCCGGCACATGGCAACGGAAGACCGCGACGCCACCGGCCCGGAATGCCTCGTCGCGGATCGCCGCACCGACGATCTGTTCCGCGCCTTCGAGTTCGGTCTCGTCCGCGACAACGACGATCACCACGACCCCCTGAGCACCCGACTGCGGACCCCTACCAGAATACGGCCTCCCCGTGCCGTTCCGAATCCTGTTGCCGAGCAACGTGTTCGGTAAGAATGATTACCCATTTCACCACGGCGCGCTTCCGGGTGGCCGTGGGTCGTCGCCCGCCGGACGTTCCCAGATGAGTGGGGGTGTGGTGACCTGGCCCGCGACGAGCACCAACCCGGTCGGCCGGTCGACGGCGAGGAATCCGAAAGGCCGATCGATGTTCACCGAAGTGATCGTCGCCCAGTTCCATTGCGGAAGGCCGCCGAGGCTCACGGCGACCGCGGTCACCGCGGCCGCCTCGAAACCCGCGGCGTCGAACCGCGCGATCACATTCTGCGCCGCGGCTTCGACGGCGAGCGGGAACGAGCTGATGCCCGGGAAATGCCCTCGCGAAGAGTCACGCGCGGCGCAGAGGCCGAACAGCGCGGCGTGGTCGAGGAGATCGTGGTGTGCGGCGATGTCGAAGGGCGGGAGCGTCAGGACAACAGAGTCGCCGTCGACGGTCTCACGCCGTTCGACGGTCAGACAGGGGCCGGTCGTTCCCACCGGGAGGTCCGACGTCGCGGGCAGGGATCCGTCGAGTGCCGCGATACCCGCCTCCACGGCATGGCGAGGGTCGGCGCCGATCAGGAGATGAACGTCCAGCTCGCCACGACCGGCGACGATCACCCTGGTGACGTCCGAACCGAGAACGGACACACTGCCGTCGGGATAGCTGCTCCGGTACAGCCCGGTGCCGCGATGCCCCTGCCAGGGACCGGTTGCGGGCGTCCACAGAATCTCGTCGAACGGTGTGACCCATTTGGTCCGCGCCAACAGGGCTGTGGCCAGCGCGAATACGGTCGAAGGCGAGATCGGCACCGGAAATTTCCCGATCAACCCGCCGGTCTGCTCCCGCGCCCAAGCATCCAGTGCCGCAGGATCACCCAGTTCGCCCACAGTTCCGGCCGGCATACTCGCGATCCACTCCGGGCGCACAGGCAGACCCGCCTTCGCCCATGCGCCGATCGCCGTCGACACCTCCCGGGAATCGTCGAGTGATTTCAGCATCGCCAGCCCGGCCGCATGCGCCTCGTCGGGCGGAATCCCCAGGGCAGCGGCCAATTCGGTCCTGGTCGGTCCCTGCGCCGCACCCGCGAGTACGGCGAGCAACGGCCACAGCCCGGCCGCCGACACCGCCGTGTTCGCGCCCCCGAAGGTGGTGCACCACCGCGCCGTGAGCTCGTTGGCCGAGCGGACGTGTGGCATCAGCAAACTCCCCATGGGCGCCGATCTTACGACCAACCACCGACATCTCGCCGTCTTCCCACGGCGGCACAGCCGATCAGTCGCGCACGATCCCCAGCCAGACATAGTCCCTGGCCCGGGTCACCGCGACGAACTGTTGACGCATCAGCAGGTCGTAGCGTTCCTGCTCGGCATCGGTGCGCGGTGGTGGGGTGGGTTGGGTGAACGGGTGGATCACCGCACGGAAGTCCAAGCCCTTCGCCCGGTACACGGTGCCCACCTTGACGCCGCTGTCGGTATCGGCGCAGCGGTAGTCGACGAGCTCCTGTGCCGCGATGCCCCATTCGCGCAGCGTGCGCAGGACGGCGTCGGCCTCGGCGTTGGTGATCGTGATGACGGCGGTGTCCGACAGCGAGATCCCCTCGGCGACAATGCGATCGAGCTGGCGCCGCAGGTGGTCGGGCAGTTCGGCGCTGGTGCAGGTGATCTGTTCGGCGTATCCGTCGGGCAGGGCGGCATCGGTGAGGTCGAGGCTGTGCCGGTCCGGGGTGTCGATATCGTCGACCGGGCAGGCGCCGTCCAGGCTCGCGGCCAGTTTCAGGATCGCGTGCCGGTTGCGGTAGTTCTTGGTGAGCTTCTCGCTGCGACCGACGATATTGATGTCGGCATCGATGAAACGCCAACCGCCCGCGTAGATCTGCTGCTGGCGGTCGCCGACGAACAGCAGCGAATTCGGTTCGTCGCCGGTGAGCGCGTGCACCAAACGCACTCCCTGCAGGGTCATGTCCTGCATTTCGTCGACAACGACCATCGCGTACGGTCGCGGCAGCGGGTTGGTGCGCAGTTCGTCGAGTGCGGCGGTGATGACGTCGTTGCCGTCGTAGCACTGGCGTTCGGTGCGGATCCGCTCGTATTCCACGTACAGATTCCACACGTGTACGCGCTGGCTGGTGCGCAACGCGACGCGCCTGCCCCGGCGGTCCAGCCCGTCGTATGCGTCGAAACCCGCCTCGGTGGGTGGCAGGCCACGGCCTTTGATCACCCGATCGATCTCCTCGCGCCAGTAACGGGGATCTGGGGCCGCGTTCGTGAGCGGGCTCGAGCGGCCGACCTTGGCCCACGCGCGATTGAACGCGGTCTCGGTGCGGCGCAGTTCCATCTTGCGGTGGATACCGCGTTCGGCGAGGAAGTCCTGCGCCCAGGAGTGCAAGTTGGTGAATTCCGCGCGACCCACCGTCGGCAGCAGGCGGGCGAACGCGGATTCCTGGCACGGCGGCAGGTTCTTCACCAGTGTGGTGAACAGCAGCGGTCCCGTGCTGCGGCGCGCCCGGTGCGCCATCCGGTGCAGCGCCAGCACTGTTTTGCCCGATCCGGCCGGGCCGACGATGCGGGCAGGCCCGTTGTGGTTGCGGGTCACCAGGGCGAGCTGAGCGGGATCGAGGAACGACAGCCAGGTCGGGAACGGTTTACGCAGCGCACCGGTCAGATGGTCGGTGCGCAGCGACTCCACGTCGAGCAGGCCGTCGGACTCGGCGGGTGCCTGCTCCGGTTCCACGCGGGGGACCGCCCGGTAATCGGAGTTGCGTCGCGCGGTGTGTTCGGCGAGCGCACCGGCCAGCCGGGCGGGCATCACGGGCTTGCGACTCAGCAACGACCGAACCGTGGCATCGGTGCACACCACGAACCGTCCGTCCGCGCCGGTGTGCCTGCCCGGTGGCAGTACGAACACCAATTCGACGGTCTCGCGCACGAATTCGTTGCCGTTCGGCCCGATCTTCACACCGGTGAACATCTGTTCGGCTTGTGCGCGCAACCGCCGGATCTGCGCCTCACCGGGCAGCTCGTCCACCACGTTGACCGCGAAAACCCCACCGGGCCCGACGATCACCGCATCACACCGCCCCGCGGGCGCGGGCTGCCGACGATGCAGCAGCAGCCGCCACCTGTGCCGTCCCGCCAGCAGTACCGACGTGTAGACGCCACGCGACCGCCCCGGCATTTCCTCGACGGTCTCGGCCAGCGCCTCCTCGGCCCGCACCCGCAGAACCTCATGATCATTACTGGAAACCATCACGCCACCCCACTGTTCCGCGCACTCCAACGCCCCTCCAGTATCGTCCGATACCCAAGCAACAGAACGTATTTCGGATCAAGAGGTGACCGTGGACCCACACCCGACCGGTCGGATTGGCGACCGCTGATTCACGGACGCAACAACACACTGCCCATCGCGACACGATCCTCGAGCATCCGATGCGCCTTCGCGGCGTCGGTCATCGGGAGTACCGCGTCCACCACCGGAACCAGCCGCCCCTGCGCCGCGGCGTCCAGCGCCGCCGCGCCCTTTGCGGCTACCGTGCCCAACCACGCCGGACCCGCGCACCCGGTGAGCGTGAGCCCACGCAGTATCAGCTCCGCGGCCGTGACCTGCGCCGGGGCTCCGGCGAGCCACCCGTAGCTGAGGATTCGGCCGCGCAGCGGGGTGACGAGGTCGAGCACCGGTGTCAGCGAGTCGCCGCCGATCGAATCGAAGACGACGCCCAGGGTGTCGTCGCCGAGCAGTGCCGGTAGTCGCCGCGCCCAGTCCGGTGCGTTGTGGTCGACGACCTCGTGCGCACCGTTGGCGCGGGCCAGTTCGGCTTTCGCGGGGCCGCCCGCGGTGGCGATCACCCGCAGTCCCGCCGCGGCGCACAATCGGGTGAGGCTCGCACCCACTCCGGTCGCCGCTGCCTCGACGAGCACGGTCTCCCCTGCGCTGGGCGCCGCGGTGTCGAACAGCGCGGTCGCCACCGAACCGGCCATCAGGATCGCCGCGGCGGCGTCCAGTTCGAGACCGGCCGGGACGGCATCGACCGACCCCGCCGACACCGCGACATATTCGGCATACGACCCGAATCCGGGTGTGGACACGACGACCCGTGAGCCGACAAGCCCTTGATCTACGTCGGCGCCGACCTCGACCACGGTGCCCGCTGCTTGGAACCCGAACACCGCGGGAAGTCGCGCGGGAAACGGGAAGGCTCCCGACCGCATCAGGGTCTCCGGGTAGAGCACCGGGATGGCTTCGATCCGGACGAGCACCTCACCCGCCGCTGGTCGTGGGGTGTCGACTTCCTCGACGACCAGGACTTCGGGCGCGCCGGCGGTGGTCATTACGATTGCTTGCAACGGAACTCCATAAGTTGACTGACGGTCCAGTTCTCTCGGTGAGAGACGATATGGACCGTCGGTCAACTTTGTCAACGGATCGGCATGTGCCGAGGAAATGAGTGCGATGGGCGAGGGCCGTCGGGTCGAACGAGCCGATGCCGCGCGCAACCGGCGGGCAATTCTCGAGGCGACCATGGCGCTGCTCGACGAACACGGCGCCGCCGGGGTGACCATGGACCGGGTCGCGGCGGCGGCGGGGGTCGGGAAGGGCACCATCTTCCATCGCTTCGGCAGCCGCTCGGGCCTGCTCTACGAACTCATCGCGGAGGGGGCGACCGAGCTCATGACGCGAGTGCTCGACGGCCCGCCGCCGCTGGGACCCGGCGCACCCGCCGGCGATCGGTTGCTCGCGTTCTTCGATGCGATGACCTGCCTGGTGACCGATCATGTCGAGCTGATCGCCGCGTACCGCGCGATGCCGCCGCATCCGCGCACCGAGGAGTTCCACGCGTTCTGGGCCGAGCACATCAGCGCGCTCCTCCGAGAGGTCAGGCCTGATCTCGACGCCGAAACCGTTGGTGCGCTGCTGCTTTCGTCGATCGGTGGCGACCTCGCCCAGCGGATGGCCAGGGCCGGGGAGGTGTCGCGGCTACGGACGGCCGTTCAGGACATGGTCCGCTCGGTGCTGAACACGCCCCGGTGACGAGCCGTCGGCGGCGGTTCAGCGGACGCCGCGGGGGCGGAACTGGATGCTGATGCGTGGACCGACCGGACGTGCGGTCTTGGGAACGGCGTGTTCCCAGGTGCGCTGACACGCGCCGCCCATGACGAGCAGATCGCCGTGACCTGCGGTGAAGCGGACGCTGGCGCCGCCACCTCGGGGCCGTAGGAGCAGGGCGCGCGGGGCGCCGACGGAGACGATCGCCACCATGGTGTCGTGGGTGGCGCCACGGCCGATGGTGTCGCCGTGCCAGGCGACGCTGTCGCGACCGTCGCGGTAGAAGCACAGCCCCGCGGTCCGGAAGGGTTCGCCCAGTTCGGGCAGATAGTGCTCGGTGAGGGCGTCGCGGGCCTCGGCCAGCACCCGATCCGGCAGGGGATCGTGTTCGCCGAAGAAGGAGATCAGGCGCGGCACGTCGACCACCCGGTCGTACATCGGCCTGCGTTCGGCGTGCCAGGGCACCCGCTCGGCGAGTCGATCGAACACCTCGCTCGCCCCGCTCAGCCATCCGGGCGCGACATCGACCCAGGCGGTGGCGTCGAGCTGGGTTCGCCGGAGAGCGTCCAGCGAACCCAGCGCAATCGCTTCACCGTCGAACAGTGAACCCTGCAGGGGCATCGACATGACCGCCATTCTAGCGCGCATTCGAACGTATGTTCGTATTCCGGTCGACCGGGACTCCGTACGCTAGTGCGGGTGATCGGCACTCCCGCGAGGTTCTAAGTCCCGGCGAGTGCGGCGACCACCGGGGCGAACCGTTCGGCGAAGTCGGCGCCGACGACGATGTAGGAGAAGCCGGCTTCCTCGCGGCGGCGCTGGATTTCGTCGATGGCGGCGGCGGGGTCGTCGGGGAGGACGGTCAGGGCGTCGGCGGCGCGGAGTGCGGCGGGATCGGTCGCGGGGTGGGCCATGTGCGGGGCGACGGTGTCGCCGATCACCGGGACGGCCAGGGCCAGCTCGGGGCCGTTGCCGGTGCGGAATTCGCGGGTCAGCCGCTCGACCTGGTTCCGGGGTCGATCGTCGAGCGGGAAGGTGACCGTGTCGGCGATCTCGGCCGCCAGGGCCCGCGCCTTCGGTCCGTACACCGCCATCGCCACCGGGGTGTGCCGGTCCGGGCCGTCGAGTTCGCGCAGCCGGTCGACGGTTTCCCGGATGTGGACCAGCCGTTCACCCGGCGGAACGATCGGCAGGCCCTTGTCCCGCAACTCGTCCTCGATGCCACCGCGGCCGGTGCCGATTCCCATCTCGAACCGGCCGTCCGTCAGGAGCGACAGCGAATGCGCTTCCCAGGCCGTCATCCACGGCGGGCGCAGGGGAGAGGCATACACCCAGGTCCCAACGCGCAGGTCTGTCAGTGCGGCAGCGGTGGCGAGCATGGGCGCCGGTGCCGGTTGCGTGAGCGGGAAATCGGCCACCAACAGGGTCGAATACCCGAGCCCGGCGATCCGCCGAACTCGCTCCCGCCACACCTGCGCCTCACTCCTGAGCGGAGCGACGACCCCGAACCGAAACTTCCTGACCATCGGCGAACACCTCTCTGTCGACATCTGACAGATGTTCCGACGACGAGCCCGCCCGAAATTCATCGCCGACCCGCTCGTGCGACTGTCCGACCGGGGACTTCGGTGGGCTCGACGCGGCAGACTTGACCCTCACGTAACGTCAGGCTCGACGATCGCTCGTATGAACTTTCCAGCTTTCGAGATGAGTCCGGTGCCCGTTCCCGGTCCAGATGCTGTTGCGCCGCAGCCGTTCCGCGGCATCTACGGGATGCCGATGTTCGTGATCGTGCCGTGTGCCGATATCGCGAAGTCGGTGGAATTCTGGGTGGAGGGGCTCGGGTTCTTCGACTTCTTCACCGCGCCGGGGCAGGTGACGCACCTGCGGCGGTGGGCGTTTCAGGATGTGCTTCTCGTGCCGGGGGCGCAGGCGGAAGGACCGGGTGGGCTCACGGTGAGTTTCTCCTGCGTGCTCGATGAGATCGACGGCATCGCCGCGGCGTGCGAGCGCGCGGTGCCGGGGTGCACGGTCGGCCCACGGGTGATGCCGTGGAATTCGATGGAACTCGAGGTGGTGACTCCGGAGCACACGCGTGTGGTGATGACCGCGGCCCGCCCGTACGACCCGGACAGCCCGGCGGCCGAGCACCTGCGGTCGATGGGGATCGAGGGGCCCTGACGGCACAATGGTGGTCGTGACCACCTCGCCACACACCGTCGGCGCCACGGCGCGGCTGCTCGGTGTCACCACCCGCACCCTGCATCACTGGGATGCGATCGGGTTGGTCTGCCCGTCGGAGCGCAGCCCCGGCGGGTACCGGCTCTACAGCGCGGCCGAGGTGGCGCGCGCCCACCGTGTGCTGGTCTACCGCGAACTCGGCGTACCCCTCGACGACATCGCGGGCCTGCTGGACGCACGGACCGCCGACGCTCTCAGCACCCTGCGCGAGCAGCGCGCCGAACTCGAGGCCCGCATCCATCGGCTACGCGGGATGGCCGATGCGGTGGATCGGCTGATCGAGGCACGCGAGTCGGGCATCCTGCTCCCCGCCGAGGACCAGGTCGCGATCTTCGGCGACGGATGGGAACCGGCGTGGGTCGAGCAGGCCCGCGACCGCTGGGGCGAGACCCCGCAGTGGGCGCAGTACGCCGAACGCGTCGCCGACCGCACGCCCGAGGACTGGCGCAAGATCTCCGACGACCTGTCCGCCCTGCACACCGACCTCGCCGCGGCGCTGCGCCACGGTGTCACACCGGGCAGCCCGGAAGCCGCCACCCTCGCCGAACGCCACCGCGACTCCCTCGCGGTCTATTTCGACTGCACCCACGCCATGCACGTCTGCCTGGCCCGCACCTACCGCACCGATCCCGGCTACACCGGCTTCTACGACTCCCTCGCACCCGGCCTGACCCGCTGGCTGTGCGCCGTCATCGACGCCAACGCCCGAGCCAACGGCATCGACCCAGCCACCGCGACCTGGAGTTGACTGCCGTCTTCACAGGGCGGTGTGTTCAATTCGCGAGGACGACCAGACCGGCGCCTATCAGCGCCACCAGTGCGATCACGTCGGCACGGGCCACCCGAAGGGTTCGAGCGTTGAGTTCGCCCGGCCCGATCACCACGGTGAGCACGAGAAACTTAGCGGTGCTGACGATTGCGGCCGTGAGCGTGACAGTCCTGGCGGCAGGAACCACAGCGCCGATGATCAATCCGAACCCCACCGTCGCGAGCAACACCGCGCGATGACGCAGGAGAAGCTCCAGATCCTTGTCTGTGACCTCGGTGCCATAGGCGATGCTCGCCCGTCGCGGCGACAACGCGACCACACCCGGCACGATGTGCAGAATTCCGACGCCGACCAGCAGCGTCGCGACGATGCCTGCGCCCACCTTGCGCTCCTCCGTTTCGCCTACCTGAAGTCGTGCAAGCATGTCCGGTACTGGCGGACGACCACTTCCGTAAACGTGTCGTATTCCGGCGGACGGCTTCGGCCGTGGCGCGCAGTTTCGTCGAGAACGCGCGTCACGAGCCCTATGCGGTGGTCACCCAGACCTGATAGCGACCGGAATCCCCCGGAGCCTCGGCCGCGCGCAGACCGGTCTCGACCAGGTGATAACCGAGCCTGCGAGGCACTGCCGCGCTGCGGACATTGGCCGCGTCGCAACGGATTTCGACGCGCTCGATGTGGGGGAGCGCGAGAGCGGCGGCGGTGAGCGCGCGCGCCGCCCGCGTGATCACGCCGCGACCGGTATGGGCGACGTGACACCAATACCCGATTTCCAGTGCTCCGGCCGCCACCCGGTCGTGCAGCCCGATACCACCGGCGACTTCGCCTGGCGCAGCGAAGATTCCGTACAGATACCCGCCGCCCGGAGTCGGCCACCGTGTACTCGAGATCTCGATGGAAAGCCGCTGATCCTCCCGCGTGGGTGGTTCCGCCGCCCACGCCATCCACCGGTGCAGGTGCTCGTGCGAATCGATGAGCGCGGCCAACCGGCTGTCAACGTCCTCCAGTCGCCACCGGCGCACGACCAGATCACCCATGTCGATACGCTCCGGCGGCGTCGCCGCGACGTCGATTCCCATAGTCGATAATCGCCGGACCCGGAGCGCCACGTCAAAGCGTTTTCGCCGAGGTCAGGAGAGGCGGTGGAGGATTCCGAGGGCGATATCGGTGGCGGCAGCAGCCATCTGGTCGTCGGGCAGATCCAGATCACCCATCATCGACACACTCCAGCTGATCGCCAGGAGCGCCTGCCGGGCGTAGTAGACATCCAGCGGTGCCCGATCGGGGTCCGTCATGAGGTCGGCGAGCACGCGGAATTGGTAGCGCAGGCCCGCGCCGAACCCGAGATCGCGGAACGCGGGCTGATTCTCGTGCCAGAACCGCACCATATCGCGGCCGAGACTGTGCAGCAGGGCACTGTAGCGGCGCAGAATCTGCTCAGCCCGTTCCTGGCCGGCCGGGGCTTGTTCGGCCCAGCCCACGATGTCGTCGATGCCGCGTCGCAGGTCGTCGGAGAGGCTGACGACGATGTCTTCCTTGGTCCGGAAGTGGTAGTACAGCGCGGCTTTCGTGACACCGAGCCGCTCGGCGATCTCCCGCAGCGAGGTCTTCTCGTAGCCGCGCTCGGCGAACAACTCCATCGCCACAGCGCGGATGCGGTCCTTGGTGTCGCTACGACGTCCGTCCACGGAATTCCTTTGCTTGACGACCGGCTAGGAGGAGCCTACCGTCGCCAGGTATCGGCGTGCGTCTCGTCGACGATCAGGTCGCCGACGCGGTCGCCGCCGGATGCCGCCAGCTCGTCCTGCTCGGCGCCGGTCTGGACACCCGGGCCTATCACCTGGGGCTGCGCGCCGATGTCACCGTGTACGAACTCGACCTTCCCGCGCTGTTCTCCTTCAAAGAAGCTGTACTGCGCGCGACGGGCGCCATACCGACGACCCGCCGGCACATCCTCCCGATCGATCTACGCGAAGCGTGGGCATCACGGTTGCGGGACACAGGCTTTCGGCCCGACCAGCCGACAGTGTGGATCGATGAGGGCGCGCTTCCCTATCTTCCCGCGGCCGATCATCGGCGAGCCGTCGCAACGCTCACGGGCCTCTCGGCGCCGGGCAGCAGATTCGGTCTCAGCCGATTCACCGTCGACGACGACGCACCGCACTACGTCGAACTGCGCAGACTCGTGTCCGGTGACGAGGACGCCGCGGCTCCACTGTCCGACGGCGACCGGCCCGGCCCGCAGTGGCTCGTCGACCACGGATGGCGAACCGAGTTCCGTGCCTGGGACGACATGATCGCTCCGCTCGGACGAGAGGTCGCGGTGCACGACCCACACGTCGGCGTCGTCCACGCCGTGCGGGAGTAGCGCTCCCGCGTGACACGGATAACGGACCGACATGCACCCAGGTCACGCACCACGAAACGCCCTCGCTCGCAGGACTTTCGGCGCCGCTGTGATCGTCGGCGCAGCAGTGCGCCGCGGTGGCCGGTCGTGGCCGTGCTCACAGGCGGCCCTACCTGGTCAAAGGGGGCGGCGGGCGCTGATAGGCTGACGGGCGAGTGAGACATCCTTTAACGGACCGTCCGGTGAGGCGGGGAAGGAGGTCGGCATGGCTGTGCCCGAACGGGCGGCCAAAACCGGCGTGAGCGAGCGTGCGAGCGAACCAACAACGCAGCGCGCATCGCGCACCTGGCCGCCGAGCGCCAGCGAGGTGGACTGGTGAGCGAAACATCGCAGCGGCACACCCCGGAATGGGTGGCGGCCGGGCGGGAGCTGTTGTCGCCGTCGGATGTGCAACGCACCGTAGCGCGCATCGCGCACCAGATCATCGAGAAGACCGCCCTGGATTCCGGCGACGCCGACGCACCGCGGGTGGTTCTCATGGGAATCCCTACGCGCGGCACCACCCTGGCCAACCGGCTGGCGGACAAGATCGAGGAGTTCTCCGGCGTCCGGCCGGCGCTCGGCTCGCTCGACATCACCCTCTACCGCGACGACCTGCGCAGCCGTCCGCACCGTCCGCTGGAACGCACCTCGGTGCCCGACGGCGGCATCGAGAACGCCCTCGTCGTCCTCGTCGACGACGTGCTGTTCTCCGGGCGCACCGTCCGCAGCGCCCTCGACGGCCTGCGCGACCTCGGTCGCCCCCGCGCCGTGCAGCTGGCGGTCCTCATCGACCGAGGACACCGCGAACTGCCGATCCGCGCCGACTACGTGGGCAAGAACGTGCCGACCTCGCGCGCCGAGGACATCTCGGTCCTGCTCACCGAACACGACGGCCACGACGGCGTCTACCTGCATCAGGAGGCGAAATGAAGCACCTGCTGACCGTCGCCGACCTGGATCGCGCCGCCGCCACCGAACTGCTCGACGAAGCCGAACGCTTCGAACAGGCCCTGCTCGGCCGCGAAGTGAAGAAGCTGCCGACCCTGCGCGGGCGCACCGTGATGACGGTGTTCTACGAGAACTCCACCCGCACCCGCGTCTCCTTCGAGGTCGCCGGTAAGTGGATGAGCGCCGACGTGATCAATGTGAGCGCGTCGAGTTCGTCGGTCTCCAAGGGCGAATCGCTGCGCGACACCGCGCTCACCCTGCACGCGGCGGGCGCCGACGCGCTGATCGTGCGCCACCCCGCCTCGGGCGCGGCGCACCAGATCGCGCGCTGGATGGAACAGTGGGCCCGCGAGGAGAACCGGCAGGCCCCGTCGATCATCAACGCGGGCGACGGTACCCACCAGCACCCCACCCAGGCGCTGCTCGACGCGCTGACCCTGCGTCAGCGCCTCGGCGACATCGAGGGCAAGCGGGTGGTGCTGGTCGGCGACATCCTGCACAGCCGGGTCGCCCGGTCCAACGTCGTGCTGCTCAACACTCTCGGCGCCGAAGTGGTGCTGGTCGCGCCGCGCACGCTGCTGCCGGTCGGGGTCGACGCCTGGCCCTGCCGGGTCGCGACTTCCCTCGATGCCGAACTGCCCGGCGCCGACGCGGTGATGATGCTGCGCGTGCAGGCGGAGCGGATGAACGGCGGGTTCTTCCCGTCGGCCCGCGAATACTCGATCAACTACGGATTGTCCGAGCGCAGGCTCGCGCTGCTCGACGACGACGCGGTGGTCCTGCACCCCGGTCCGATGCTGCGCGGCATGGAAATCGCCTCGGCCGTCGCGGACTCACCGAAAGCCGCTGTGCTGCAGCAGGTTTCCAATGGTGTGCACATGCGGATGGCCGTGCTGTTCCGGCTGCTCGTCGGCCAGGAGGAAACGGTATGACAGAGCTGCTCATCAAGAACGTCAAGCCCTACGGTGAGGGTGAAGCGGTCGACGTGCTCGTGCGCGGCACCGTCATCGCCGAGATCGGTTCCGGTCTCACGGCCGCCGACGACGCCGAGATCATCGAGGGCAACGGCCAGATCCTGCTGCCCGGCTTCGTCGACCTGCACACCCACCTGCGCGAACCCGGCCGCGAAGACACCGAGACCATCGAAACCGGTTCCGCCGCGGCCGCTCTCGGCGGGTATACCGCCGTGTTCGCCATGGCCAACACCAGTCCGGTCGCGGATTCGCATGTCATCACCGATCACGTGTGGCGACGCGGCCAGGAGGTCGGCCTGGTCGATGTGTTCCCCGTCGGCGCGGTGACGGTCGGCCTGGAAGGCAAGCAGCTCGCGGAGATGGGCACCATGGCCGCCGGTGTCGGCCAGGTCCGGATGTTCTCCGACGACGGGCACTGCGTCTACGACCCGCTCATCATGCGGCGCGCGCTCGAGTACGCGAATTCGCTCGGTGTCCTGATCGCCCAGCATGCCGAGGAGCCGCGCCTGACCAAGGGCGCCGTCGCGCACGAGGGTCCGAACGCCGCCCGGCTCGGTCTGGCCGGCTGGCCGCGGGCCGCCGAGGAGTCGATCGTCGCGCGTGACGCCCTGCTCGCTCGCGACGCCGGTGCCCGCGTGCACATCTGCCACGCCTCCACCGCGGGCACCGTCGAGCTGGTGAAATGGGCCAAGTCCCAGGGGATCTCGATCACCGCCGAGGTGACCCCGCACCACCTGCTGCTCGACGACTCGCGCCTCGAGACCTACGACGCGGTCAACAAGGTGAATCCGCCGCTGCGCGAGGCCTCCGACGCCGCCGCGCTGCGTCAGGCCCTGGCCGACGGAATCATCGACTGTGTCGC
This sequence comes from Nocardia ignorata NBRC 108230, assembly GCF_001612905.1. Taxonomy (GTDB): domain Bacteria; phylum Actinomycetota; class Actinomycetes; order Mycobacteriales; family Mycobacteriaceae; genus Nocardia; species Nocardia ignorata. The sequence continues at coordinate 94,475 of NZ_BDBI01000026.1, forward strand.
CACCGATCACGCCCCGCACGCCGAACAGGACAAGTGCTGCGAGTTCGCGGTGGCGCGCCCCGGCATGCTCGGCCTCGAGACGGCCCTGTCGATCATCGTGCAGACGATGGTGCAGCCGGGTCTGCTCGACTGGCGCGGTGTCGCGAAGGTGATGAGCGAGAAGCCCGCCGCGATCGTCGGACTCGACGACCACGGCCGCCCGATCGCCGTCGGCGAACCCGCCAACCTCACACTCATCGACCCCGACGCCGAGTGGACGGTGCGCGGCGCCGAACTGGCGAGCATCTCGAACAACACGCCGTTCGAGGACATGACGTTCCCGGCCGAGGTCACAGCCACCGTGCTGCGCGGCCGGGTAACTGCCCGCGAGGGCAAGGCGGTCGGGATCTAGGGAGGCCAGGACGTGGAGAGAACGCTGTGGGTAGTCGGGCTGCTGGCGGTATTCGTACTGTGCCTGTGGCTGATGTACCGGGCCTGGCAGAAGAAAGCCGCGAGCCAGCAGTCGCAGATCGGTGACCTGCCGACCGTGCCCGCCGAACTGGGTGCGCAACTGCTGGAGCCGACCACCGGTCTGTACCTGGGCAGCACCTTCGCACCCAGCTGGCAGAACCGGATCGCGGTCGGTGACCTGGGGTTCCGCGCGACCGCCGAACTGACGCGGTTCGAACGCGGGATCCTGCTCGAACGTGACGGGGCGACGCCGATCTGGATTCCGCAGGAATCCGTGACGGCCGTGCGCACCGAGCGCGGACACGCGGGCAAAGTGATGACGGACAATGGTGTGCTGGTAATTCGCTGGACACTGCCGACCGGAACCGAGATCGATACCGGATTCCGGGGCGACGACAAGACGGTGTACCCGGCATGGACCGCGGATGCGACCAGGGTGACGACGGGAGACGAGACGAATGACGAAAGTTAAGGCAGCCCTTGTGCTGGAGGACGGCCGCGTGTTCCGCGGTACGGCCTTCGGCGCCGAGGGGCAGACCCTGGGTGAAGCGGTGTTCTGCACCGCGATGACCGGGTACCAGGAGACCCTCACCGATCCCAGCTACGACCGCCAGATCGTGGTGGCCACCGCCCCGCAGATCGGCAACACGGGCTGGAACGACGAGGACGACGAGTCCGGCAAGATCTGGGTCGCCGGCTACGCCGTGCGCGACCCCTCGACGATCTCGTCGAACTGGCGCGCCACCGGCACGCTGCAGGATCAGCTCGACAAGCAGAACGTGGTCGGCATCGCAGGCATCGACACCCGCGCGGTCGTGCGCCACCTGCGCACCCGCGGGTCGATGAAGGCGGGCATCTTCTCCGGTGCCGCCCTCGCCGGCGACGAGGAACTGCTCGCCCGCGTGAACGGTCAGCCGTCCATGCTCGGCGCGGACCTGGCCGAAGAGGTCAGCACCGACGGCATGTACACCATCGAGCCGGTGGGCGACCACCGCTTCACCGTCGTCGCGGTCGACCTCGGCATCAAGACCAACACCCCGCGCATGTTCGCCGAGCGCGGTGTGCGCACCCACGTGGTGCCGTCGAACACCTCCCTCGACGACATCCTCGCGCTGAACCCCAACGGTGTGTTCCTCTCGAACGGCCCCGGCGACCCGGCCACCCAGACCGGCGCGATCGCGCTCACCCAGGGTGTGCTCGAGCGCGGAATCCCGCTGTTCGGCATCTGCTTCGGCAACCAGATCCTGGGCCGGGCACTGGGCCGCGAGACCTACAAGATGAAGTTCGGCCACCGGGGTATCAACATCCCGGTCGTCGAAGCGGGCACCGGCCGCATCTCCATCACCGCGCAGAACCACGGCTTCGCCCTGGAGGGCGAGAAGGGCGAGCAGTTCGACACGCCCTTCGGCAAGGCCGAGGTCTCCCACGTCTGCGCCAACGACGGCACCGTCGAGGGTGTGCGACTGATCGACGGTCGCGCCTTCTCGGTGCAGTACCACCCCGAGGCCGCCGCAGGCCCGCACGACGCCGCATATCTGTTCGACCGTTTCGCCGGTCTCATGGAAGGAGCCTGATGCCTCGCCGCGAGGATCTGAAGCACATCCTGGTGATCGGCTCTGGCCCGATCGTGATCGGCCAGGCGTGCGAATTCGACTACTCCGGTACCCAGGCGTGCCGGGTGCTGCGGTCCGAGGGACTGCGCGTGTCGCTGGTGAACTCCAACCCGGCGACCATCATGACCGACCCCGAGTTCGCCGACTCCACCTACGTGGAGCCGATCACCCCGGAATTCGTCGAGAAGGTCATCGAGAAGGAACGCCCCGACGCGATCCTGGCCACCCTCGGCGGGCAGACCGCGCTCAACACCGCGGTCGCGCTGCACGAGAACGGGGTGCTGGCCAAGTACAACGTCGAGCTGATCGGCGCCGACTTCGACGCCATCCAGCGCGGCGAGGACCGGCAGAAGTTCAAGGACATCGTCGCCAAGGTCGGCGGTGAGAGTGCCCGCAGCGCCGTCTGTTACACGATGGACGAGGTGCGCGCCACCGTCGCCGAACTCGGCTACCCGGTGGTCGTTCGCCCCTCTTTCACCATGGGTGGCCTCGGCTCGGGCATGGCCTACAACGAGCAAGACCTCGACCGCATCGCCGGTGGCGGCCTGTCGGCCTCGCCGACGGCGAACGTCCTGATCGAGGAGTCCATCCTCGGCTGGAAGGAATTCGAGCTCGAGCTCATGCGCGACGGCCGCGACAACGTGGTCATCGTCTGCTCGATCGAGAACGTCGACCCGATGGGCGTGCACACGGGCGACTCGATGACCGTCGCCCCCGCGATGACGCTCACCGACCGCGAGTACCAGAAGATGCGCGATCTGGGTATCGCCATCCTGCGTGAGGTCGGCGTCGACACCGGCGGCTGCAACATCCAGTTCGCGGTGGACCCGAAGGACGGTCGCCTGATCGTCATCGAGATGAACCCCCGCGTCTCGCGCTCCTCGGCGCTGGCGTCGAAGGCCACCGGCTTCCCGATCGCCAAGATCGCCGCCAAGCTGGCCATCGGCTATACCCTCGACGAGATCGTCAACGACATCACCGGCGAGACCCCGGCCTGCTTCGAGCCGACCCTGGACTACGTCGTCGTGAAGGCGCCGCGGTTCGCGTTCGAGAAGTTCCCCGGCGCCGACGCCACGCTGACCACCACCATGAAGTCGGTGGGCGAGGCGATGTCGATGGGCCGCAACTTCTCCGAGGCGCTCGGCAAGGTGCTGCGCTCGCTCGAGACCAAGGCGGCCAGCTTCTGGACCGCCGAGGACGGGCAGTGGGCGACCAAGGATCCCAGCGATCCGGCCTCGGTGCGTGAGGCCATCGACGCCATCCTCGCCGACCTGCGCGTGCCTACCGAAGGCCGCATCTACCAGGTGGAACGGGCCTTGCGCTACGGCGCCTCGATCGAGGAAGTCGCCGCCGCCTCCGGTGTGGACCCCTGGTTCGTCGCCGAGGTCGCCGCCCTGGTCGAGCTGCGCCAAAAGGTGCTCGACGCGCCCGTTCTCGACGAAGACCTGCTGCGTCAGGCCAAGCACTACGGCCTGTCGGACCGCCAGCTCGCCGCCCTGCGACCCGAGCTCGCCGGTGAAGCGGGCGTGCGCTCGCTGCGTCACCGCCTCGGTGTGCGTCCGGTGTACAAGACCGTCGACACCTGCGCCGCCGAGTTCGAGGCCAAGACCCCGTACCACTACAGCTCCTACGAGCTGGATCCCGGCGCGGAGTCCGAGGTCGCGCCGCAGCGTGAGCGCGACAAGGTCATCATCCTCGGCTCCGGCCCGAACCGCATCGGTCAGGGCATCGAGTTCGACTACTCGTGTGTCCATGCGGCGCAGACACTCTCGGCCGCCGGGTACGAGACCGTGATGGTCAACTGCAACCCCGAGACCGTCTCCACCGACTACGACACCGCCGACCGCCTCTACTTCGAGCCGCTGACCTTCGAAGACGTGCTCGAGGTGTACCACGCGGAGTCGGAATCGGGCACCGTCGCCGGTGTCATCGTGCAGCTCGGCGGCCAGACCCCCCTCGGTCTGGCGCAGCGGCTCACCGATGCCGGTGTCCCGGTGGTCGGCACGTCCGCGGCCGCGATCGACCTGGCCGAGGACCGCGGCGAGTTCGGTGACGTGCTCGTCGCCGCCGGCCTGCCCGCCCCCAAGTACGGCACCGCCACCACGGTCGAGCAGGCCAAGAAGATCGCCGCCGAGATCGGCTACCCGGTGCTGGTCCGCCCGTCCTACGTGCTCGGCGGGCGCGGCATGGAGATCGTCTACGACGAGAAGTCGCTCGAGGGTTACATCTCCCGCGCCACCGAACTCAACCCGGACCACCCGGTGCTTGTCGACCGGTTCCTGGAAGACGCCATCGAGATCGACGTCGACGCCCTGTGCGACGGCGAGGAGGTCTACCTCGGCGGCGTGATGGAACACATCGAGGAAGCGGGCATCCACTCCGGTGACTCCGCCTGCGCGCTGCCCCCGATCACCTTGGGCCGCAGTGACATCGAGGCCGTGCGCCGCTCCACCGTCGCGCTGGCAAAGGGCATCGGCGTGAAGGGCCTGCTCAATGTGCAGTACGCCCTCAAGGACGACGTGCTCTACGTCCTCGAGGCCAACCCGCGCGCCAGCCGGACGGTCCCGTTCGTGTCCAAGGCCACCGCGGTGCCGCTGGCCAAGGCGTGCGCCCGGGTGATGCTCGGCGCCACCATCGCCGAGCTACGCAAGGAAGGCATGCTGCCGCCCGAGGGCGACGGCGGTCACGTGCCGCTCGACGCGCCGGTCGCGGTGAAGGAAGCCGTGCTGCCCTTCCACCGGTTCCGTCGCGCCGACGGCTCCGGCGTGGACTCGCTGCTCTCCCCGGAGATGAAGTCCACCGGCGAGGTGATGGGCATCGACGCCGACTTCGGCACCGCCTTCGCCAAGAGCCAGGCCGCCGCCTACGGCTCGTTGCCCACCGAGGGCACGGTGTTCGTGTCGGTCGCCAACCGCGACAAGCGCGCCATGGTGTTCCCGATCAAGCGCCTGCACGACTTCGGCTTCCGTATCCTCGCCACGGCGGGCACTGCGGAAACCCTGCGTCGCAACGGCATTCCGTGCGAACAGGTGCGCAAGCACTCCGACCCGGCGACCACCGATCCGGTCACCGGAATGCCGGAGGCCTCCATCGTGGAGCAGATCCGCGACGGCGAGATCGACATCGTGTTCAACACCCCCTACGGCAACTCGGGCCCCCGGGTGGACGGCTACGAGATCCGCACCGCCGCGGTGGGCGCGAACATCCCGTGCATCACCACCGTGCAGGGCGCGGCGGCCGCGGTGCAGGGCATCGAGGCGGGCATCAACGGTGGTCTCGGGGTGCGTTCGCTGCAGGAACTGCACTCGAAACTGCGTGGCTGACATGGCATTCGGTCACCGGTTGCAGCACGCCATGCGGCAGTTCGGTCCGGTGTGCGTCGGCATCGACCCCCACCCCGCCCTGCTGCGGGCGTGGGGGCTCACCGAGGACGTCGACGGGCTCGAGGCGTTCGCCGAGATCTGTGTCGAGGCCTTCGACGGTCGCGTCGCCCTGGTGAAGCCGCAGGTCGCGTTCTTCGAGACCTACGGCTCCGGCGGCATCGCGGTCCTGGAACGCACCATCTCGGTGCTGCGCGCCTCGGGCACCCTGGTGCTCGCCGACGCCAAGCGGGGCGACATCGGCTCCACCATGGACGCCTACGCGCACGCCTGGCTCGGTGACGGGCCGCTCGGTTCCGACGCAGTGACGGTCTCGCCGTACCTCGGTTTCGGGTCGCTCGACCCGGCACTTAGCCTGGCCGAGGCCAACAATCGTGGCGTGTTCGTCCTGGCGGCGACCTCGAATCCCGAAGGGGCGCAGCTGCAGCGGATCACCGCGGCCGACGGGCGAACGATCGCGCAGACGATGGTCGACGAGGCCGCCGCACGCAACACGGGCGACGGATTCGGCTCCGTCGGTGTGGTCGTCGGCGCCACGCTCACCGAGGCGCCCGACCTGTCGAAGTTCAACGGGCCCATCCTCATGCCGGGAGTGGGCGCCCAGGGCGGGGGAGCGGACTCGATCCGCGCGCTCGTCCCCGGGGCGAACCTGTCGGCGGTGGTCCCGAATGTGTCGCGTGAGGTGCTCAACGCGGGCCCGTCGGTGACGGCGCTGTGCGACAAGACCGCTCAGCTGCAGGAGGAGTTCGCCTTCCTGCAGGCCTGATATCTGCTGTGACGGAGCCGGAGTGGCGTGCGAGCCGCTCCGGCTCCGTTGTCGTACCCCGTAAGGGTGCCGAAATGGCCTCTGGCGCAATTGTTTTCGAGTTCCGGGTGGTCCGGGTGGATCGACACGCTCAGGTGGCGACGAGGGCGTTCCTGGCCCGCCACCAACCGAACGCGCCGACCCCGACCGGGACGAGCAAGGTGACGAACCCCGACAGCGGTTGGTAGATCAGCCCGCACGCCGTCACCAGCGCCAGCGTGCCGAGCACCGGCGCGGGCACGAACCCGTGCGCGCGCTCCAGGTCGATCATGGCCAAGCCGAGGCCGACGCCGACCACGCCGAACAGGGTGAACCAGAACGACAGCTCCGTGTCCTGATCGCCCGCCGCCAGCAGTGCGATGCCCATGACCGTGTGCACCCCCGCGATGAAGATCAACGACGCTCCGGCGAGCCGACCCCCCACTAGGCTGACGCGGTGGCAAGACCCCGTCTCTTCACCGACGATCAGGTGCTCGACGCCGCCCGTGACCTGCTTGCCGACCCGGCGGTCGCCCGGCCGTCGATCGCCGCCATCGGCAAGGCCGCGAGCGTGCACTCCGGCTCCATCTACGTGCGTTTCGCCTCACGTGACGAACTCCTCGCCCGGTTGTGGCTGCGTTCGATCCGGCGCTTCCACGAGGGTTTCGTTTCGTCGCCGCGCTGCGCGGGCCGCAGCCGCTGCTGTCGGCGGCCGTCTTCCTGCCTCGCTACTGCCGTGAGCACCCCACCGAGGCCAGGGCGATGAAGATGTTCCATCGGGAAGAATTGCTCGATGTGGGGCCCGAGGAGTTGCGGACAGCGATCGCGGGCGTCAACGACGAGATGCAGGCCGCGCTGCTGGCCGCCGTATCGACCGAATTCGGGGTAGTCGACGACGAGTCCCGGGCGATCGCCGAAGCGGCGGTGAAGGCGATTCCGTACGGATTGGTTCGCGATTACATCGCCCGAGCCGCCCCGATTCCGGGCTGGATCGACGACGTGACCGCGACCGCCGCGGGAGCCGTGCTGGACCGGTTTCGCGCCCGCAAGTGACGACACGCGGTACGAAAACGTGCGACACGCGCACAAATTCGGGAAAGTCGCTGGTCGCGCCGCACCGGGTTTGCCGGACCGGCCGACCGTGCTCACGCTACCCGGTGGCTAACATCGCCCAAAACGGTATAACCGCAGGTCCAGACGTGTTTACGAAATTCGGCGGTACGATCGGATGGCGGGAATCCGACCTCGCCGCATCATGCCCGCGCGCGCCATACGGCATCCGTAATCCGCCCCTGACCTGGGGGTCGGGTTCGCAATCGGCGGGCACCGTGGGTACGGTCGCACAGACCGTCCGGGTAACCGGCGGTAGATCTAGCAATGAACGATGAGACGGAGGAACCCGTGGCCCTTCCCCAGCTGACTGACGAGCAGCGCGCCGCTGCTCTGGAGAAGGCGGCTGCCGCTCGCCGCGCTCGGGCAGAGCTCAAGGAGCGCCTGAAGCGAGGCGGCACCAACCTGAAGCAGGTCCTCACCGACGCCGAATCCGACGAGATCCTCGGCAAGATGAAGGTGTCGGCGCTGCTCGAGGCTCTGCCGAAGGTGGGCAAGGTCAAGGCCGCCGAGATCATGACCGAGCTGGAGATCGCCCCCACCCGGCGTCTCCGTGGCCTGGGCGACCGTCAGCGCAAGGCGCTGCTGGCTCGCTTCGACTTCGACTCCTGATCCAGGTGGTCGAACAACACACGCGGAAGGGCCGACTGGTTGTACTGGTCGGCCCCTCGGCCGTCGGCAAGTCCACGGTCGTGCGGTGCGTGCGGGAACGTCTGCCCGAGCTGGTTTTCAGCGTCTCGGCCACCACCAGGGCCCCGCGCCCCGGCGAGGTCGACGGACGCGACTACCGCTTCGTTTCCCGAGCCGATTTCGACGCCATGATCGAGGCGGGCGAACTGCTCGAATGGGCGGACATCCATGGGGGGTTGCAGCGATCGGGCACCCCCGCGGCGCCGGTGCGTGAGGCGCTGGACGCCGGACGATCGGTACTGCTCGAAGTCGACCTGGCCGGTGCGCGGTCGGTCCGGCAGGCGATGCCGGAAGCGCTGCTGGTGTTTCTCGCCCCGCCGAGCTGGGAAGAACTGGTCTCGCGGCTGCGTTCACGCGGTACCGAGACCCCCGAGGTGATCGAGCGCAGGCTCGAGACCGCCCGGGTCGAATTGGCCGCACGTGACGAGTTCGACACGGTCATTGTGAACGCCGAGGTGACGACCGCCTGCGAGCAGTTGGTATCCTTGTTCGTTAGCACAAATTCGAGTTCTTGACCCACTAAACCGCAGGAGCCTCCCCTAGTGAGCACGGACATCACCGCTGCACCCGCGTACGACACTCCCATCGGCCTGACCAACCCGCCGATCGATGAGCTGCTCGAGCGCACCTCGTCCAAGTACGCCCTCGTGATCTACGCGGCCAAGCGCGCCCGGCAGATCAACGACTACTACAACCAGCTCGGTGACGGCATCCTCGAGTACGTCGGCCCGCTCGTCGAGCCGGGCCTGCAGGAGAAGCCGCTGTCGGTCGCCATGCGCGAAATCCACTCCGACCTGCTCGAACACACCGAGGGCGAGTGACAATCCCCAGCCGGGAGGCGTAAAGACCATGCGGATCGTCGTCGGGGTCGGCGGGGGCATCGCCGCTTACAAGGCGTGTGCCCTCGTTCGCCGTTTCACCGAGACCGGGCATCAGGTGCGGGTCATTCCCACCGAGGCCGCGCTGCAGTTCGTCGGCAAGGCGACCTTCGAGGCGCTGTCCGGTCAGCCGGTGCACACGGACGTGTTCACCGACGTGCCCGAGGTGCCGCATGTGCGGATCGGCCAGGAGGCCGATCTCGTCGTCATCGCCCCCGCCACCGCGGATCTGATGGCCCGCGCCGCCCAGGGGCGCGCCGACGATCTGCTCACCGCCACCTTGCTGACGGCCCGATGTCCGGTGTTGTTCGCGCCCGCGATGCACACCGAGATGTGGGAGCATCCGGCGACGGTGGCCAATGTCGCGACGCTGCGCGCGCACGGCGCCACCGTCATGGAACCCGCGTCGGGCCGGCTCACCGGTACCGACACGGGGCCGGGACGGTTGCCGGAACCGGAGGAGATCTTCGGTCTGGCCTCGCTGCTGCTCGAGCGCGCCGACGCACTGCCCCGCGACCTGACCGGTCGCCGCGTGGTGATCACCGCAGGTGGGACGAGGGAACCCCTCGACCCGGTGCGTTTCCTCGGCAACCGCAGCTCCGGTAAGCAGGGTTACGCCCTGGCCAGGGTCGCGGCCCAGCGTGGCGCCCAGGTGACGCTGATCGCGGGCAACACCATCGAGCTCGCCCCGCCCGCCGCGGTCGAGCTGGTCCACATCACCACCGCCGAACAGCTCAAGACGGCCGTCGACAAGCACGCCGTCGGCGCCGATGCGGTCGTCATGGCCGCCGCGGTCGCCGATTTCCGTCCGACCCACGTGGCGGCAGCGAAGATCAAGAAGGGCGCCGACGAACCCGACGTGATCCCGTTGACCAAGAACGCCGACATCCTCGCCGGTCTGGTCGACGCCCGCACCGAGGGCAGACTCGACGGCACCGCGATCGTCGGTTTCGCCGCCGAGACCGGGGACGACAACGGTGACGTGCTCACCCATGCCCGCGCGAAACTGGCCCGCAAGGGCTGCGACCTGCTCGTGGTCAACGCGGTGGGTGAGGGCAAGGCGTTCGAGGTCGACACCAACGACGGATGGCTGCTCGGGGCCGACGGCACCGAGGTGGCACTCGATCACGGTTCCAAGGCGCTGCTGGCCAGCCGGGTGCTCGACGCGCTCGTCCCGCTGCTGCGCTGACCGGGTAAAACCCGCCGTTTCGTGCGCGAAAACCGTTGCGCCGCAACGATCTCGCGCAGTGTACCGCGCACGGGTGTGTTCGTGGTGTGGCTTGTCCTAACCCGCCACCTTGTCGGTGGTTTGGAATAGTCTGAAGAGAAGTAACCCGTTGAGGGAGAGGGAATAACTGTGCGTACGACAGGTAGTCGGCTATTCACCAGTGAGTCTGTGACCGAGGGCCATCCGGACAAGATCTGTGACGCGATCAGCGATTCCATCCTCGACGCATTGCTCGCCGAGGATCCGGGCAGCCGCGTCGCGGTGGAAACCCTGGTCACCACCGGCCAGGTCCATGTCGCGGGCGAGGTGACCACGTCGGCCTACGCCGATATCCCGCGGATCGTGCGCGAGAAGGTCCTCGAGATCGGATACGACTCCTCCGCAAAGGGTTTCGACGGCAACTCCTGCGGTGTCAACATCGCGATCGGCGCCCAGTCGCCCGATATCGCCCAGGGTGTCGACACCTCGCACGAGGCCCGCGTCGGCGGGTCCGACGACGAGATCGAACGCCAGGGCGCGGGCGACCAGGGCCTGATGTTCGGCTACGCCACCACCGACACCCCCGAGCTGATGCCGCTGCCGATCGCGCTCGCGCACCGGCTCTCGCGCAAGCTCACCGAGGTCCGCAAGTCCGGCGTGCTGCCCTACCTGCGTCCCGACGGCAAGACCCAGGTCACCATCGAATACGACGGTGACCGCCCGGTCCGCCTCGACACGGTCGTCATCTCCACCCAGCACGCCGCCGACATCGACCTGGACAACCTGCTGGCCCCCGATATCCGCGAGAAGGTCGTCGAGGCGGTCATCGCCGATCTGGAGATCCCGTCGCTCGACACCTCCGACATCCGCCTGCTGGTCAACCCGACCGGCAAGTTCGTGCTCGGTGGCCCGATGGGCGACGCCGGTCTGACCGGCCGCAAGATCATCGTCGACACCTACGGCGGCATGGCCCGCCACGGTGGTGGCGCGTTCTCCGGCAAGGACCCGTCGAAGGTCGACCGTTCGGCCGCCTACGCCATGCGCTGGGTCGCCAAGAACGTGGTGGCCGCCGGTCTGGCCGACCGTGTCGAGGTGCAGGTCGCCTACGCCATCGGCAAGGCGGCGCCGGTCGGTCTGTTCGTCGAGACCTTCGGCACCGAGAAGGTCGACCCGACCCGCATCTCCACCGCCATCTCCGAGGTGTTCGACCTGCGTCCGGGCGCGATCATCCGCGATCTCGACCTGCTGCGCCCGATCTACGCGCCGACCGCGGCCTACGGTCACTTCGGCCGCACCGATGTCGACCTGCCCTGGGAGCACACGGACCGCGCCGACAAGCTGCGCGCGGCCGTCGGCCTGTAGTACCCACGGCCCGCGTGACCGCGGACGAACCATCGACAGCAGCGGGACACCCGATCGCCCGGGTACTCCCGCTGCTGTCGCCCGCGCACCTGGACCGCGACTTCGACTACCTCGTTCCGCCCGAACTGGACGAGATCGCCCAGCCCGGCGTACGCGTGCGCGTCCGCTTCGCCGGCCGCCTCGTCGACGGCTATCTCCTGCAACGCCTTTCGTCCACCGAGCACACCGGAAAAATGGTGAAGCTCGAACGCGTGGTCTCCCCGGAACGCGTCCTCACCCCCGAAATCCTGCGCCTGGCCACCACCGTCGCCGCCCGCTACGTAGGCACCCGCGCCGACGTCCTTCGCCTGGCCATCCCACCCCGCCACGCCCGCACCGAAGCGAGCGGTTCGGCCACCACCCCGAAGAAGTCCGCCGCCCGCGAGGAAGAAACGCGCACTGAGGACGCGGACTCTTCTACTGCTGACACAGAGGCTTCCGCCGGCATCGAAGCTGGTTCTGTGGTGGCTGGGGGCCCCGCTGGTGGGGCCGGTTTCACCGGCGTAGAGGCAGGTTTCGGCGGCGGGACGACTGGAGCTACGGCCGACGTGGCCGAATCCGATTCAGCCACAGCGGAACCGGCAGTGGATGTCGATGTGTCGGCCTGGGCGCGGTATCTGCACGGTGGGGCGTTCGTGGCGGCGTTGCGGCAGGGGAAGGGGCCGCGGGCGGCGTGGCAGGCGATGCCGGGGGAGGACTGGGCGGCTCGGTTGGCCGAGTTGGCGGCGACGGTGGTCGCGGCTGGGCGCGGGGTGGTGTTGATGGTGCCGGATCAGCGGGATCTGGATCGGCTGCTCGCGGAATGTGTTCGGCTGGTGGGGGATTCGGCGGTCGGGTTGTCCGCGGGGTTGGGCCCAGCGGCGCGGTACCGGCGATGGCTGTCGGTGTTGCGGGGGCAGGCGCGGATCGTGGTCGGCACGCGAGCGGCGGTGTTCGCGCCGGTGCGTGACCTCGGACTGATCGCCATCTGGGACGACGGTGACGACACCTACGCCGAACCGCGCGCACCGTATCCGCACGCGCGGGAGGTCGCGATGCTGCGCGCCCATGAGACCGGCGCCGCCTTCGTGGCCGCCGGTTTCGCACGCACCGCCGAGATCCAGGCCGTGGTCGAAACCGGTTGGGCCCATGACCTTCTCGCCGAGCGTGCGACCTTGCGCGCAGTGATGCCACGCATCAGCGCCCCCGGCGACAGCGATTTCGCGCTGGAACGTGACGCGCTGGCCAGGGCCGTGCGTATCCCCGGCGTGGCCTTCACCGCCGCCCGGGCCGCGATCAAGGAGAACGCGGCGGTACTGGTTCAGGTGCCCCGACGCGGATATGTGCCGTCGTTGGCGTGTGCCAAATGCCGAACCCCCGCCCGGTGTCGGCATTGCAACGGCCCCTTGGCATTACCGCATTCGAGCAATGGTGAAGCAGCCAGTCCGCACTGCAAATGGTGCGGCATCACGGAGGCCGCGTTCCGCTGCCAGGCGTGCGGGGCGCGCGCGCTGCGGGCGATGGTGATCGGCGCGGCCCGCACCGCGGAGGAACTGGGCCGGGCCTTCCCCGGTGTGCCGATCCGGACATCCGGGGGCGGCGACATGCTCGACACCGTGGAGCCGGGCGCCCAGGTGGTGGTCGCGACCGTCGGCGCCGAGCCCGTGGTGCGCGGCGGATACGGCGTGGCCCTGCTCCTCGACGGCTGGGCCCTGCTGGGTCGCGCCGACCTGCGTGCCGCCGAGGACACCCTGCGCCGCTGGATGGGCGCCGCCGCCATGGTCCGCCCCCGTGGTCAGGTGATCGTGATGGCCGAACCGTCCCTGCCCACCGTGCAGGCCCTGGTCCGCTGGGACCCGGTCAACCACGCCGCCGCCGAACTCGAGGCCCGCGCCGAGGTGGGCTTCCCCCCAGCCGTTCGCATGGCCGCCGTCGACGGAACCACCGAGTCGATCGCCGAATTGCTCGAGGCCGCCCGACTACCCGACCAGGTGGAGATCCTCGGCCCCGTCCCCCTCCCACCCACGGCCCGCAAACCGTTCTCCGGCGCCGACGAACCCGCCGAAGTGGAACGCATGCTCCTGCGCGTGCCCCGCTCCGCCGGAATCCCCCTGGCGCGCGCGCTCACCGCCGCCCAGGGCGTCCGCAGCTCCCACCGCTCCGACGCCCCACTCCGAGTCCAGATCGATCCGGTCGACATCGGCTGATCCGCCAGGCCCTCCCGTCGGTCGGGTCGACGTCGGCTGGGGCCCGGGCGAGGGGGTCAGCGGAACATCGCGGCGTGCCGCTGCGCCCACTGGGCGTAGGACGTGGCCGGGCGACCGAGGACCCGTTCGATATCGGTGCTGACCTGCTGCTCCTCGGAAGTGGGTGTGCCGAGGATGGTGAGGGTGTGGTCGGCGACCGGTTCGGGCATGAAGTGCAGCATGTTCTGTTTCGCCTCTTCGGGTGTCAGTTCGAGGAAGGTGATCGGCTCTTCGATCGACGCGGCGAGGGCGGCCGTCTGTTCCCGTGGACTCACCACGGCGGGGCCGGTGAGGGTGTAGGCGTTTCCGGAGTGGCCGTCCTCGCGCAGAGCCGCGGCCGCGACGGCGGCGATATCGGCGGGATCGACCGAGGGCAGGCCGACATCGCCGAAGGGAGCCGCGACCGTGCGGGCGGTGCGAACGGATTCCAGCCAGGCGAAGGTGTTGGAGTTGAACGCGCCCGGCCGCAGGGCGGTCCATTCGAGGTCGGAGGCCGCGAGGGCCTGCTCGAAGGCGATCGTTCGCGCGTACCCGGCGGAATCGGGGCGGGTGACCGCGCCTTGGGAGGACACGAAAACCACCCGGCGCACACCGGCCGCCGACGCCGTCTTCAGCACCTGTTCCGGCTCCGGTCCGCTCATCAGCTGCTCACCCGTGATGAGCAGGAACAGCGCGTCCGCACCGGCGAGAGCGGGGGGGAGGCTGTCGAGGTCGCCGAGATCGGCGACGACATGCTCGACGCCTGCGGGCAGGTCGACGGGCGTGGTTCCGCGCGACACGGCACGAACCGCTTCTCCCGCCGAGTGCAGTACCTCGACAAGCTGACGTCCGATATTGCCGGTCGCACCGGTGACAACGATCATTCTCACTCCTGAGTTAGTTAGCTGACTAAAACGAACGTAGCACCGGGATCGCCACCGTGTCTATAGTTAGTTGCGTGACTGACTCAAAAACGCGAGTTGCCCCGAGAGCGGGGAAGCGAGAACGTCTCGTCGAGGCGGCCGCGCGAGTGTTCTACGAGCAGGGCATCGAGAAGACCACCATCGCCGATATCGCCACCGCGGCCGACGTCCCGGTCGGCAACGTCTACTACTACTTCAAGACCAAGGATCAGTTCGTCCACGCCGTCATCGAGACTCATGCGAGCACGCTGGCCGAGGTGGTCGCGAAGCTCGCGCCGTTGCCCGGACCGGCCGAGCGGTTGAAGGCGATGGTCGACTCGTGGGTGGACCAGCGTGACCTCGCCGCCCGTTTCGGTTGTCCGACCGGCTCGCTCGCCGCCGAACTCGACAAGCGACCCGACGGTTTCGGGGGTGAACCGGCGCGGCTGATGAGCCTCCTGATCGATTGGGCGCGCGATCAATTCACCGAACTCGGCAGGCCCGACGCGGCGGAACTCGCGGTGGCCTTTGTCGCGGCCTATCAAGGAATTTCCTTGATCACCAACACATTTCGCGATCCTGACCTGATGGCTACCGAGGGTGAACGGCTCAAGCGGTGGATCGATGAGGTCGCCGGTCGGGGCTGATCAGACCCGGGCGCGGACCGGTCGTTTCTGTCCGGTTCGTGGCCGCCGAGGTCGGGGGCGGCGACGGTGCTGTGGTATGACCGGATGACCCTGCCCGATGACGTGCGGCGGGCCTGCGGAGAGGACCGTGGTGGAGTTCTTCAGGATGTCCGACGGTGAGTACGTGCCGACGGAAGTGGCGATCAGCCGCTGGTCGCCCAATCAGCTGCACGGTGTCGCGGTGTGCGGCCTGCTCGCGGTGGAGGCCGAGAAACACAGTCCTGGCGAAGGTTTCGTGCCGGCCAGGTTCACTGTCGACCTGTTCCAGCAGGTGACGACCGACCCGATCTCGCTGCACAGCGAAGTGGTGCGCGACGGCAACCGCATCAAGGTCGCCGATGTCCGGCTCGTGCAGCAGGGGCAGACGCGCTCCCGCGCCACCGTCACCTTCCTCGCGGCCACCGACGACCCGCCCGGCACCGTCTGGCAGCCCGATCTGGAACTACCCGTTCCCGAGCAGCGCATCGACGAGCCGGGCGGCGCCGCACCGCTGTTCAAATCCGGTGCGGGCGACTGGCTCACCGATTTCCGCACCGCCCGCGACGCGGAACGCAAGGTCACCTGGAACAACCTGCCGACCCTTGTCGCCGGTCAGCCCTTCTCGCCCTTCCAGCGCGCCGCCGCCAGCGGTGACCTCACCAATCTCGTCTGCCACTGGGGTTCGCACGGTGTCGGCTACATCAACGCCGACATGACCCTCAGTCTCTCGCGCCTGCCCGAGGGGGTGGAGCTCGGTCTGCAAGCCCTCGATCACACCTCGCGGGCAGGCGTCGCGGTGAGCAGTGCCGTCCTCTACGACCGCCGGGGCAAACTCGGTACCGCCACGATCACCGCCATCAGCAACGACCGCCGACGCTCGCCTTCGACCACGGAGAGCAAGCCGGTCGCGGTGGCCGCCGAGTAGTTCGCTCACCTTTTCCGCAACCCCACCGCACTCGCGGGGAGGGGTGATCCGGTGCTGCCGTGCGGCGGCGCACAGCAAGAACACCCTTGCGCTAGATGCATTGCCGATATATCGTCGATAACGTCAACTAGAAAAGAACACGCCGAGGAGGCTGTTATGCACGACGATCGACAAAGAGAATTCGGACACTTCGAGCGAGGACGCGGGCAGGGGCACCCGGAATTCGGGCCCGACCGCAGGCACTTCCGGCGCGGTGGCCGCCACGGTCACGGCCCGGAATTCGGACCCGGCTTCGGCCCGGGATTCGGTCCCGGTTTCGGCCCGGGCTTCGGCCGGGGACGCGGTCGCGGCGGCCGGGGCAGGCGCGGTGACGTCCGCGCCGCCGTCCTGTTGCTGCTCGCCGAGCGACCCATGCACGGCTACGAACTGATCCAGCAGATCCGCGAGCGCAGCGACGACATCTGGCGTCCGAGCCCGGGTTCCATCTACCCGGCATTGGCCCAGCTCGAGGACGAGGGACTGGTCCTCATCGAGAAGGTGGCCGGGCGCAAAACCGCGCAACTCACCGAGGCGGGCAAGGCCTATGTCGAGACCGAGCGCGACGAGCTCGGCGATCCCTGGGCGGAGGTCCGGCAGGACGTCGGCGCTCAGGCGCTCGATCTGCGTGGCCTCGTCGGCCAGGTGATGGGTGCGGTCGGTCAGGTCGCCCAGGTCGGTACCCCGGAACAAGCCGCGCGAGCGGCCGAGGTGCTCACCGAGACCCGGCGGGCGCTGTACCGGATCCTCGCCGAGGACGACATCGCCGCGACCGGTGACGCAACCCCCGATAAATGAGGGCGGCGTGAACCCCCCTTTCGAGGTGCGTTTGCCCAGGCAATGGAGTAAATCATTGGGGTATGGAACAACCGCGAGGTCTGTGGGGTTGGGGATCATCACAATGGGGAAGGGTGGCGTCGCGGACGGCGCTCGCCTGCGCGGCGGTGATCGGGGTGGCACTCGCCCCGATCGCCACCGCCGAACCGCCGGGCTACCGTCCGGCAATCGTCCCGAGCCAACCGGGTCCGGCGCAGCCCGACCACCTGGCCGCCGCCCGCTACATCAGCGACCATCCCGACGCGGTTCCCCTGGGCGTCAACAACTTCGGCTGTGAGCCGAGCGCCGAGCACCCGCGCCCGGTCGTGCTCGTCCACGGTACCGATTCGAGTGCCTACTCCGACTGGTCGGGTATCGGCCCGCAACTCGTCGCGGCAGGCTTCTGCGTGTTCGCGCTGAACTACGGTGGTGCGCCCGGCGCCGACACCTACGGCACCGAGGACATGCGCGTCAGTTTCGTCCAGCTCGCCGCCTTCGTCGAACAGGTGCGCGCCGCGACCGGGGCGGCCGAGGTCGACCTCGTCGGTTTCTCGCAGGGGGCCAATGTCAGCCGGTACTACGTCAACAAGCTCGGCGGCGCCGACGTGGTGAACACCTGGGTGGGGCTCGCCTCCCCGAGCTACGGCGGCGTCATGTACGGCCTCGTTCCGGTCGGTCAGGCGGTGCCGGGCATGATGGACGTGTACGCGAAGGTGACCTCCACCGCCGCCGTCCAGCAGGCGCAGGGCGAGCCGATCATGGTCGAACTGAACGCAGGCGGCGACACCGTGCCCGGTGTCCGTTACGTCACTGTCGGCAGCCGAGTCGACGAGATGATCCAGCCGTTCGAGAACATCGCCCTGCGCGGGCCGGGCGCGGAGAACCTCGTCCTCCAGGACCTGTGCCCCGACGACCTGACCGGGCATTTCAACCTCGTCTACGACCCGTTCGTGCAGCAACTGCTGCTGCGGGTGCTCGACCCGGCCCGGCCCGCGCCGGTCTGCACGCCGGTGCCGCTGGGGACGGGTATCCCGCAGGTCATCATCGCAGGCAACTCCTGACGGCCGCGCCGGTCGGAACCACCCCGGCGGGTCTCTAGAATGGGACGACCGCACATCGTCCAGCCGGGAGCCGCCGTGACCATTCAGCCCGTTCGCCTGTTCGGCGATCCCATCCTGCGCTCGCGTGCCGACGAGGTCACCGAGTTCGGCGCCGAGCTCGCGCAGCTCGTCACCGATCTCACCGAGACCATGCACGACGACGGCGGCGTCGGGATGGCGGCGCCGCAGATCGGCGTGGGGCTGCGGGTGTTCGTCTACGACACCGGCGACGCCGCCGGGCACGTGGTGAACCCGGAGTGGACCGCGATCGGCGAGGACGAGCAGGTCGGGCCGGAGGGCTGCCTGTCGATCCCCGGCGTGCGCTACGACGTGCGCCGGGCGCTGCGGGTGCGCGTCACCGGCGTCGACAAGACCGGTGCGCCGGTCGAATTCGACGCCGACGGGCTGCTCGCCCGGTGCGTGCAGCACGAGCACGACCACCTCGACGGTGTGCTGTTCGTGAACCGGCTCGAGCCGGCCGACCGCAAGGAAGCGATGCGGACCATCCGCGAATCCGACTGGTTCCGTGCCGGTGTCACCGTGCGTGAGTCCAGCGGTGTCGGCGGTGGCCGCTGATGCGTCTCGTCTTCGCGGGCACTCCCGAACCGGCTGTTCCCTCGCTGCGGCGGCTGCTCGACAGCGAGCGCCACGAGGTGGTCGCGGTGGTCACCCGGCCCGACGCGGTCGCCGGTCGCGGGCGCAAGATCATGCGCTCACCGGTCGGTCGGCTGGCCGACGAACACGACATCCCGGTGCTCACCCCGCGCAAGCCGTCGGAACCGGAGTTCGTCGAGGCGCTCACCGCGCTCGCCCCGGACTGCTGTCCGGTGGTGGCCTACGGTGCCCTGCTGCCCCAGCAGATCCTCGACATTCCCGCGCACGGCTGGATCAACCTGCACTTCTCGCTGCTGCCCGCGTGGCGTGGCGCGGCGCCCGTGCAGGCCGCCATCCTCGCCGGTGACGAGATCACCGGTGCCAGCACCTTCCAGATCGAGGCAGGCCTCGACACCGGGCCCGTCTACGGCGTGATGACCGAGAAGATCGGCCACACCGACACCTCGGGTGAGCTGCTCGCGCGGCTCGCCGAGGCAGGCGCGGTGCTGCTCGAGAAGACCATGGACGGTGTCGAAGACGGGACGCTGCAAGCGATTCCGCAGTCCAACGACGGCGTGTCCTACGCCCCGAAGGTGACCGTCGAAGCGAGCCGCATCCGGTTCGACGAGCCCGCCCTGGCGATCCACCGCCACATCCGCGCCGTCACCCCGGCGCCCGGCGCGTGGACCGAGGTGAACGGGCTCCGCCTCAAACTCGGCCCGGTGGAGCTGGTGGAGGAAACCTTGCCCGAAAGCGAGATCGAGGTGCGCAAATCCGGCGTCTTCGTCGGCACGTCGACCACCGCGGTCCGCCTCGGCCAGGTCCAACCACCCGGCAAGAAGATGATGAACGCCCTCGACTGGGCGCGCGGCGCCCGTCTCGCACCGGGAACGGTGATCGGATGAGTGCCTCCGACCGCAGGCGTCGGCGCGAAGCCGACCAGCGCAGCGGCGCCGCACCCCGCGACGACCGCAAGATCACCGGCAAGAACGTCGACGGCGGCTGGGCCGCCCGCGCCGCCAAGGGCCGTGACAACAAGGCTGCCCGCGACGACCGCGGGTATGGCCCGGCCGATCGGTCCGTCAGGCGAGCAGACAGTGGTCCGGAACGGCGCGGTTCGTCGGAAAGAGCTGAACGTCAGAGCAATTCGCGTGGAAGCGCTTCATCAGGCCGGTCCGATGGTTCCGGTCGTGCGCGTAGTACCGGCGGTGTGCGCGAAGGAGATTCGCGGGAACCGCGCAGCGGTCAGCGGACCGGCCGAGGTGGCGACAACGGCGGTTTCGGACGCGACAGGGATCCGCAGGGCTCGCAGGGCGGGAAGCGAAGCGACCGTACCGGTGACAGCAGTCGTTCCGGTAGCGCGCGCCAGGGTGGGGGTAAGTCGGCCGGGCAGCGGAGTGAGCGGCAGCGGGCCGATCGGCCGGATCCGAGTGTGCCGAGTCCGCGCAAGCGGCGGGGTGAGCCGGTGGACGTGGCGCGGGAGGTGGCCCTCGACGTGTTGCGGGCGGTGCGCGAACGTGACGCCTACGCCAACCTCGTACTGCCGAAGCTGTTGCGGGAACGCAAGATCAGCGGGCGTGATGCCGCGTTCGCGACCGAACTCACCTATGGTGCGTGCCGGTCGCAGGGGCAGCTCGATGCCGTGATCGCGGCGTGCGCGGGTCGTCCCGTCGGTGAGATCGACGGGCCGATCCTCGACATCCTCCGCCTCGGCGTCTACCAGCTGCTGCGCACGCGGACCAGCGCGCATGCCGCCGTCGACACCTCCGTCGACCTGGCCCGTGCCGAATTCGGCCAGGGCCGTGCCGGTTTCGTGAACGCGGTGCTGCGCCGGGCGGGGGAGAAGACCGCCGAGCAGTGGATCGCGGAGCTGGCCCCGGCCGATCCGGTCGGCAAGCTCGCCTTCGAATACGCGCACCCCACCTGGATCGCCCAGTCCTTCGCCGACGCGCTCGGTGCGCAGGCGGGTGAACTGTCCGACCTGCTGGCCGCCGACGACGAACGTCCGGTGGTGCACCTGGTCGCGCGTCCCGGTGAGATCACGTCCGAGGAATTGGCGCTGGTCACCGGCGGTGAGGAAGGTCGCTGGTCGCCGTACGCGGTGTACCTCGACGGCGGTGATCCCGGTCAGCTCGAACCGGTGCGCGAGGGAATCGCCGCGGTGCAGGACGAAGGTTCGCAGCTCGTCGCGCTGGCCCTGAGCCGGGCACCGCTCGAGGGCCCCGACCAGGGTCGCTGGCTCGACTTGTGCGCTGGTCCCGGCGGTAAGGCGGCACTGCTCGGCGCGCTCGCCGCGATCGACCTGTTCACCGTCGATGCGGTGGAGCCGTCGGAGCACCGCGCCGAACTGGTCCGCAAGTCCACCCGCGACCTGCCCGTCACGGTGCACGTGAAGGACGGCCGCGACACCGGTCTGGAACCCGGCTACGACCGCATCCTGGTCGACGCCCCCTGCACGGGCCTCGGCGCGCTGCGCCGCCGCCCCGAGGCACGCTGGCGCCGCACCCCCGCCGACGTCCCGGAACTGGTAACCCTGCAGCGCGAACTCCTCACCGCCGCATGGGATCTCCTGCGCCCCGGCGGCGTGGTCGTGTACTCCACCTGCTCCCCGCACCTGTCCGAAACCGTCGCGGTGGTCGCCGATTTCGTCCGTCGCACCGGCGCCGAACAACTCGACACCCGCGAACTGCTTCCCGGCGTCACCGACCTCGGCGACGGCCCCTCGGCCCAGCTCTGGCCCCACCGCCACGGCACCGACGCGATGTTCCTGTCGGCCTTGCGCAAGAAGTAGGCCCGATCACGCGCTGAGGCGGTGCGATCCGAGTCCACCGCACCGCCACAGCATCGGCCGGGTGGCTCGCCCACGTGCTGGCGCCGCCGCTGTTCGAGGCCAGGTCGCACGACCTGGGCGTTGATGCTCGCTCGGGTGACGGCGCGAAGGAGTGGACGCGCCCACCGCGTTTCGCAACCTTACGTCTCAGATGTGTCGCCGAAGGAGATCGCGGCAGGCCGTGGCTGTGTGACGGGGGGGCGTATGCCCGATTCGGACCCACCGCGTCTCGACAGCGAGCGGTGACATTCGTCCAAGGCGTGGCGTGTCTCGCGGGGGAGAATTCTCCTATGGCGATGACGTGGGAACAGGTGGTGGAGATCGCGACCACGCTGCCGGGGGTGGCGGAGGGGACGTGGTGGCGCAGTCCGGGGCTGTCGGTCGGCGGGAAGAGTTTCGCGCGGCTGCGGTCGGAGGCCGAGGGCGGGCTGGTGCTCTTGTGTGAGCCGTCGGAGAAGGAGGCGCTACTCGCCTCGGGGGATCCGGCGTTCTATACGACGCCGCACTACGACGGGCACCCGTATGTGCTCATCGATCTGGAAGTGGTCGACCGGCAACAGCTCGCCGAGCTGATCGACAGCGCGTGGTGGTTGCGCGCGCCTGCGAAACTGCGGCGCGAACGCGCGTAGGGAGACACCGTTGTCTCCGTGGCGGATTCAGTCCCGTTCGGACAGATCACGCAGGCGCGCAAGGGTTTTCGCGAGGATGCGCGAGACGTGCATCTGCGAGATGCCGAGCTGGTTCGCGATCTGGGTCTGGGTCATCGACTCGAAGAAGCGCATCGTGAGGATCCGCCGCTCCCGTTCGGGCAGGCCCGCCAGCAGCGGGCGGACTGCGATGTACTCCTCGACCCGGTCGAACTGCGACTCCTCCTCGCCGAGGGTGTCGAGGAGCGAGGCGTCGCTGTCACGACCGACCGAGGCGGCATCGATCGAGGTGGGCTGGTAGGCGTTTCCGGCGATGACCGCCTGGGTCACCTCGTCGGGGTCGACATCGAGTTCGGCCGCGATCTCCTTGGCCGTCGGCGAACGACCCAACCGCTGGGAGAGCTGGTCCACGGCCGCACCGATACGCAGATGGGTTTCCTTCACCCGCCGCGGCACCCGCATGGCCCAGGTGTTGTCGCGGAAGTACCGCCGCACCTCGCCCATGATCGTCGGCACCGCGAAGGACAGGAAGTTCGAGCCACGGCTCAGATCGAACCGGTCGACCGCGTGCACCAGGCCGACCCGCGCCACCTGCGACAGATCGTCGAACGGCTCACCACGACCGCTGAACTTGCGGGCGATGTGGTCGGCCAGCGGGATGCAGCGGTTGATCAGCGCGTCCCGGGCCACGGCGTGCGCGGCGCTGCCGGGTTCGGTCGCCGCGAGCCGTTCGAACAGCGCGCTCACATCGTCGTACCCGGAGGGCGCAGCGGGCGCGGGCTCGGTCAGCTGCTCCTCGACGACCTGCTCCTCGATGACCGGCTCGTCGAGCACGGCTTCGGCGGGCTGTTCGAGAATTTCCGGATCGGGCTTGTGCTCTTCGTTGGTTTCGCCGTGCACTACGCCTTCCCCCGGACCCGACGGATACGGACACTCGTCGGATACCCGGACCTGGCGGCGTCGAACCCTTGCTGGTCGGCGTTCACCTCGTCGCTCAGCGTGCGCAGGACATGCCAGCCGAAGCTGCGCTGGTCGGGCAACCCCTCCGCGGCCGCGACACCCTCCACCCGCACGACGAGTTCGGTGTCACCGACGACGAACTCGCAGGTGAGCTGCGAGCCGGGCGCGGCGATCGCGATGAGCGTGGAGCACACCTCGTCGACCGCCAGGCGCACGTCGGCCACCTCGTCGAGGGTGAAATCGCTGAGCAGGACCAGTGTTTCGGCCAATCCACGCAGGATCGGCAGCTGGGTCACCGACGCTGCCACGCGAATCTGCACCGGATCGCTGAACAGCTCTTGTTCCGCCGAAATGTTGGTCACGCTCTGTAGGCTACCCACAACCGGGCGCCGATCACCACGCGGTCGCTACACTTGCGCGCTGTGTCCACACCGACGTTCCACCGCCCGGCCGAGCCGATGATCGCCCCGTCCATCCTGTCCGCGGACTTCGCGAACCTGGCCGCCGAGGCCGCCGCTGTCGAAGGTTCCGACTGGCTGCATGTGGACGTGATGGACGCCCACTTCGTGCCGAACCTCACACTCGGTCTGCCGGTGGTGCAGAGCCTGCTCAAGGCCACCGACATCCCGTTCGACTGCCACCTGATGATCGAGAACCCGGGCCGTTGGGCGCCCGGCTACGCCGAGGCGGGCGCCTACAACGTCACCTTCCACGCCGAAGCCACCGACGACCCGATCGCCGTGGCTCGCGATATCCGCGCCGCGGGTGCCAAGGCCGGTCTGTCGGTCAAGCCGAACACCCCGATCGAGCCGTATCTCGAGATTCTGCGCGAATTCGACACCCTGCTCGTGATGAGCGTGGAACCGGGTTTCGGCGGTCAGTCGTTCATTCCCGAGGTGCTGGAGAAGGCGCGGATCGTGCGCAATCTCGTGGACGCGGGCGAATTGCAGCTGCTCGTCGAAATCGACGGTGGCATCAATACCGACACCATCGAGCAGGCCGCCGCGGCGGGCATCGATTGTTTCGTGGCCGGGTCGGCGGTCTACAACACCGCCGATCCCGGTGCGGCCGTCCAGAATCTGCGCAGTCTGGCAACCGCCGCCTGGTTGCCGTGACCCGGTTCGGTCAGTGCGGGTGCAGGGCGTGGCTGCCCAGCGCCCGCGCTGTCTCGATCACGGCCTCGAGCGGTGGCCGGTTGTCGGCCGCCTCCGGTGCGCGCACCCAGGTGCGGTAGCCGGTGCGTTCGTCGTCGGGGGAGGGCAGCACGATGTGGCTGCCCGCGCACGCGACGCTCGCGTAGAGGCGGAACAGTTCGGCTTCGGCTGTCGGCGTGAGGGTGTCGAGGTGGCAGGGGCCGGTGAGGAAGGTCCAGCAATGGGCGCGCGGATGGTCGACGACCGGTCCGGCGATACCGTCGGCACGCAACTGCGCCTGTACCCGCTCGCCCAGGTCGCCCGGCATGGTCACCGCACCGTAGTGCGTGCCGATCTGCAGGAGGATGCGCCGGGAGTCGGGGTCGACCGTCGCGGGCAGGTGTAGCTCCCGCCGGTAATGGACGCAGCGACTTTCCAGCGTGGAATCGAGCAGTGGGTAGCTCACAGTGTTGTCTCCCGGTATCGCATCGTTGAACGTCGGGAATCGTTGACGTAACAATATTGCGTCAGTGGCGAGGGCGTGGCAAGTCCGTGGATCTCCGTGTTTCTTCTTTCGGAGCTCGGGGTACAAAGCGGCGTAGTCGTGGCCGGAAGATTTATTGCACCGGCACGCGGAGAAAATCGGACGAAGGATTGCCGCCGCATTCTATTTCGGCGGGATTCTTTATGTGCGGATTATTTTCCCATGATTTTCCGGCGCCGCGCGGGTTTTGCGGCCTCCCGCTCAGCGCGCGGTCGGATTCCGCCCTCACCTGTGCCGCCACTAGGCTGTGCGTCGAGCGGGAATAGCGGTCGTCTACCCGCTGTTGGGCCCAACGGGTACGGATGACGCGACAAGGGAGTCAGACATGTTCACAGGGATCGTCGAGGAACTCGGCGAGGTCGTGGCCACCGAGCAGCTGGCCGACGCCGCCCGGTTGACGATCCGCGGCAAGCTGGTGACTTCCGATGCCGGACACGGCGATTCGATCGCGGTGAACGGCGTGTGTCTCACTGTCGTCGATGTGCTCGACGGCGACAGCTTCACCGTCGACGTGATGGCCGAGACCCTCGACCGGTCGAGTATCGGCGCCCTCGTGCCCGGCTCCCGGGTGAACCTCGAACGCGCTGCCGCGATCAACAGCCGCCTCGGTGGACATCTGGTCCAGGGTCACGTCGACGGCACCGGCACAGTGCTTGCCCGCACCCCGTCCGAGAACTGGGAGGTGGTCCGGATCTCCCTGCCCGACGCCATCGCCCGCTACGTCGTCCAGAAGGGCTCGATCACCGTCGACGGCGTCTCGCTCACCGTGTCGAACCTCGGCATCGACGACGAACCCGCCGCCGACGGCAACCGCGACTGGTTCGAGGTCTCGCTGATCCCCACCACCCTCGCACTGACCGTGCTCGGCACCGCGCCGGTCGGCACCACCGTGAACCTCGAGGTCGACGTCATCGCGAAGTACGTGGAGCGCCTGGCACAGCGAGGCTGACACACCCGCGTCGGGCGCCTCGGAGAGACCCCCACGCACGCCGTACTGTAGTAGTGATTGCCATCCCGGAGCCGTTTCTCGGCCGCCTCGATCTGGACTGACCAGAGGGTGCGACGAAGGAGTGCCCGCCGGGAGGGAAGATCGAGGCCCCCAGGGCCGAGAAACCCGCGGCGCCAGCCGCCAATATTACGGAGCAAGCAGACGTGACCAGGTTGGACAGCATCGAGCGCGCGATCGCCGATATCGCGGCCGGCAAGGCTGTTGTCGTCATCGACGACGAGGACCGTGAGAACGAGGGCGATCTCATCTTCGCGGCCGAGAAGGCCACCCCGGAGCTGGTCGCGTTCATGATCCGCTACACCTCCGGCTATATCTGTGTGCCGTTGACCGCCGACGACTGCGACCGCCTCGGTCTGCCGCCCGCGTACGCGATGAATCAGGACAAGCACGGCACCGCCTACACCGTGTCGGTCGACGCGCGCGAGGGCATCACCACCGGTATCTCCGGCGCCGACCGGGCCGTCACCATGCGGCTGCTGGCCAGCGCCGAAGCCAAGGCCGACGATTTCACCCGTCCGGGTCATGTGGTGCCGTTGCGCGCCAAGGACGGCGGGGTGCTGCGCAGGCCCGGCCACACCGAGGCCGCGGTGGATCTGGCCCGGATGGCCGGGTTGCGGCCGGCGGGCGTGATCTGCGAGATCGTCAGCCAGAAGGACGACGGGCACATGGCCCGCACCGACGAGCTGCGGGTGTTCGCCGACGAGCACGACCTGGCGATGATCTCGATCGCCGACATGATCGCCTGGCGGCGCAAGCACGAGAAGCACGTCGTCCGGGTCGCCGAGGCGCGCATCCCGACCGCGCACGGCGATTTCAAGGCCGTCGGCTACCAGAGCATCTTCGACGAGGCCGAGCACGTGGCGCTGGTGCGCGGCGACATCGGCGACGGCGAGGACGTGCTGGTCCGGGTGCACTCGGAGTGCCTGACCGGTGACGTGTTCGGTTCGCTGCGCTGCGATTGCGGCCCGCAGCTCGACGCGGCGCTGGAAATGGTCGACACAGAGGGTCGCGGCGTGGTGCTGTACATGCGCGGGCACGAGGGCCGTGGCATCGGCCTGATGCACAAGCTGCAGGCCTACCAGTTGCAGGACACCGGGCGCGACACCGTCGACGCCAACCTCGACCTCGGCCTGCCCGCCGACGCCCGCGACTACGGCACGGGCGCGCAGATCCTGGTGGATCTCGGGATCCGGTCGATGCGGCTGCTCACGAACAACCCGGCCAAGCGCGTGGGCCTCGACGGGTACGGGCTGCGGATCACCGAGCGAGTGCCGATGCCGTTGCGCGCCAACGCCGAGAACCTGCACTATCTGCGCACCAAGCGCGATCGCATGGGCCATGACCTGGTCGGTCTCGACGACCTGGATCTCGGCGAAACCGCGCAGTAACTCTTCCGAAAGGCAGCATCAGACGATGAGCGGCACCGGCGTTCCGGAATTCGCGCTGGCCAAGGCCACCGACCTCAAGCTCGCGATTGTGGCCTCGCGCTGGCACACCGAGATCTGCGACACCCTGGTCGCGAACGCGCAGCGCGTCGCGAAGGAGGCCGGGGTCGAGCACGTCACCGTCGTGCGCTGCGCCGGGGCGATGGAATTGCCCGTCGTCGCACAGGAATTGGCGCGCAGTCATGACGCTGTCGTCGCGCTCGGTGTCGTGATCCGTGGTGGCACACCGCATTTCGAGTACGTGTGTGATGCGGTGACCGCCGGTCTCACGCGGGTGTCGCTGGACGAGTCGACCCCGGTCACCAACGGCGTACTCACCACCAACACCGAGGAGCAGGCGCGCGACCGTGCCGGGCTGCCCGGTTCGGCCGAGGACAAGGGCGAGCAGGCGTGCGCCGCCGCGCTGGACGCCGCGCTCACCCTGCGCGCGCTGCGATCGGCGTGACCGTGCCGGTGGAACAGCACGCGGACTGGGAGCTCGAGGTGCGTCCTCGGCGCGCGACCCGGACCGCCGTCGTGGCCGCGGTGCTCGTGCTCGCGTTCTTCACCGCGGGCGGGTTGCTGCTGCGCACCGGGTCCACCGGGGTGAACTTCCGGGTCGCCGACCAGGTCGCGATGATCCTGATCGGCGTCCTCGGCGCGGGAGCGGTACTGCTGCTCACCCGGCCGCGGGTACGTGCCGGTGCGCGCGGGGTGGCCGTGCGCAATATCCTCGGCTACCACGAATACCCGTGGGACGTCATCCGCGGCGCCGCCTTCCCTGACCGCAAGGCGTGGGCGCGGCTCGAACTCATCGATGACGACTACGTGCCGATGCTGGCCATCCGGTCCAACGACAAGACCTACGCCGCCGACGCCATCGAGCGGCTGCGCGAACTCGGCGCCCGCTACACCGCCTGAGTTCGCACCACCGGAGCTCGCGGGGCTGAGGTGGACACCTGATCACCACGCCGTGGCGGCGTTCGGCTCTCACCCGATGCCGCCACCACAGCGCGGTCGCGGCGGTCAGCGGGTGTCGCCGAGTACCGCTCCTTCGCGGCGGGGGTCGGCCCCACCGATCCAGCCGTCCTTGCCGTCGCGCTGCAATGCGCTGAGGCCGCTGGACTGCGGTGCGACCGTGACCTGGTGACCCATCTCGCGCAGCTTGCGCACGAGGGGGTCGTTGTCACCGTTGGCGGTGGCGTCGATCGCCGGATGCTCGCCGCCGATACCCGTGCTCGGCGAATTGCCCGCCCCGAAGGACACCCCGGACACCGCCTGCTGCGGATCAAGGCCCCAATCGAGCGCTCCGACAAGGGTTTTCACCACGAACTGGATGATCACCGAGCCGCCGGGGGAACCGGTGACCAGGGCGAGCTCGCCACGGTTGCCCTGGTCGTCGCGATCGAACACCAGGGTCGGGCTCATCGAGCTGCGCGGCCGCTTACCCGGCTGCAGGCGGTTGGCGACGGGGGTGCCGTCGGGGTCGAGCGGGTCGGCGGCGAAGTCGGTGAGCTGGTTGTTCAGCAGGAACCCGTCGACGAAATGGAACGAACCGAAGGCCGATTCGACCGTGGTCGTCATCGCGGCCGCGTTGCCGTACTTGTCGACCACCGAGATGTGGCTGGTGCCGTGCTCGGGCGGCTGCGGGCCGTTGCCCAGCGGCACCGGGCCGAGATTGCCCGGCTGGGCAGTGCCCATGCTGCGGTCCGGATTGATGAGCGTGGAGCGTTCCTTCAGGTACTGCGGATGGACCAGCGACAGCGCCGAATTGCCCGGCAGCGGAATGAAATCCGGGTCGGCGACGTACTTGTTGCGGTCGGCGTAGGCCAGGCGCTCGGCCTCCGAGATCAGGTGCACGGCGCGGGCATCGGGCTTGCCGCCGTTGCGGTTCACGTCCTGCGGGCCGAGCGCGGCCAGATCGAAATTGGCGAGGATGCCCATCGTTGCCGCCACGGTGCTGCCGCCCGAGGACGGCGCGGGCATGCCGCACAGTTCGTACTTGCGGTACCCGGTGCACAGCGCGGTGCGCTTCTTCGGTTCGTAGTTCGCCAGGTCGGTGGTGGTGAGCAGGCTCGGCGTACGCCCGCCCGCCGTGCTGCCCGCCGCCTCGACGATGTCCTGGGCGATGGGGCCGCTGTAGAGTGCCTCGGCGCCGTCGGTTGCCAGGGCCGACAGGGTTTTCGAGTAGGCGGGGTTGGTGAGCACGGTGCCGGTGCGTTTCGGCGAGCCGTCCGGTTCCAGGAAGTAGGCGCGCGCGCCCTCGTCGGTCGCGAGATCCTTGGCCGATTCGGCGATCTGGCCCGCCAGTCGCGGGCTGATCTCGAAACCGCTGTCGGCCAGGTCGATCGCGGGATCGAACAGTTCCTTCCAGGCGGTCATGCCGTGCTCGCGGTGCGCGAGCTCGAGCATCCGCACCACACCGGGCACCCCGATCGAACGGCCACTGGCGCGGGTGTTCGGCGCCGGCTCGGTGCGGTCGGTGTCGCTCACCCAGCGCAGGTAGTTCTCGGTGGCGGCGGCGGGTGCGGTCTCACGCCCGTCGTAGGCCTCGACCGTGCGGGACTTCGCGTCGTAGTGCACGAGGAACGCGCCGCCGCCGATGCCGGAGGCCTGCGGTTCCACCAGACCGAGCACCGCCTGGGCGGTGACCAGGGCGTCCGTGGCGGTGCCGCCCGCCCGCAGCACCCGGCAGGCGGCCTCGGTGGCGATGGGGTTCGCCGTCGACACCGCATAGGTGCTGGTGCGGACCGGTGACATGTCGCTGCGGTAACCCGAGGCGATCTCGGGGTTGGTGCTCAGATTCTGGGTGGTCGGGCCCGTCGGGGTCGCGGGCGCCGCCGTGATCGGGGTGCCGTTGGGCGGGCTGGTGCACTCCGCCGCCTCGGTGTCGTCTGTCGAACAACCGGCCAGCAGCCCCACCGTGAGCACTGCGGCCGTCGTGGCCCCGATCCACGTCCGTCGCCTTGGCGTCATCGTGGCAGCGTAACCCCGAACCGTCGTCGCGCACAGGGATTTCCGGCCGGGCGCGGCAGCGTTACCCTGGCTGACATGGCGATCGATGCGGTGCTGTTCGATTTCTCCGGCACGGTGTTCCGGTTGGAGGACGACCCGAGCTGGGCCGACGTCCTCGTCGGCGACGACGGCACCCCGTTCGACGTGGCGGCCAAGGCCGAGATCCTGCGGCGCATGACGGCACCGGTCGAACAGTTCATGACCTTCGACCCGCCCGGCCAGCACGCCTGGGACAACCGCGACCTCGATCCCGTCCTGCACCGCCAGGCCTATCTCGAGGTGCTGCGCGGTTCGGGCGTTCCCGAAGCACAGGCCGCCGACCTGTACGGGCGGCTCATCGACCCGCTGGCCTGGACGCCGTACCCCGACACCGGCACCGTGCTGAAAGCTCTTGGCGCCCAGGGCATCCCCGTGGGCGTGGTGAGCAATATCGCCTTCGACATCCGGCCCGCGTTCGCCACCCAAGGCTGGGACACACTGGTCGGCGCGATGACCCTGTCCTACGAGGTCGGCGCCATCAAACCCGACGCACGGATCTTCCAGGACGCGATCGACCGCCTCGGTGTCGACCCGAACCGTGTCCTGATGGTCGGTGACAGCGCCGAGGCAGACGGCGGGGCCACCGCCCTCGGCGCCCGGTTCGCCCTCGTCGACCCGCTTCCGACCGCAGACCGTCCACGCGCCCTGATCGACGCTCTGGCACTGCACGGGATCGCCACCCAGTAGAGGCTCAGGACGGTCGTGCGAACCACCGACCGCCGGGTCCCTGACCGAACAGGTTCGCCACCGCGCTGCCGATCAGCGGCCTGCCGTCAGCGGCGGCGGGTGAACCAGGTCTTGGCCGACGGGCGCATCAGCAGGACGGCGACGGCGCCCGAGGCGACGATGCCCACCGCGCCCGGCGGAAGGCCGGTGAGGATGCCGGTGCAGGAGGTGAGTGCGCCGATGGCCGCCAGGGTCACCGCGGCGACGCGCACCCGGTCGCCCGCCCGGCCGAAGAGCACGACCAACGGAACCAGGGCGAAGGTCGGGAGGTAGCCGACCACCACGCCGAGTGGGCTCTGCTTGCCCAGTGCGGCGCCGATCACGATCAGCACCACGCCGACCGCCGCGGAGACCAGGGCGATCAAGCGCGCGCCGCGCACCGTGGCGGGCATCAGCCACGACGGGGTCGCCTCGTCGTCCAGGTCGTCGTAGGGGTGCAGGGCGGGGGCGTCGGTCATCGGGGGTCCTTTCCGGCGGCAAGCCGAACATCAACGCTACACACCGGCCTCCGGCGCCGGACCCGACGGTTCGCCCTCGGCCGTCCCACCCAGCACGGGCGGCGGGATTGTCGGTAGGCCTCGCTACCCTGGATACGTGGCAGATCCCGCGACATACCGGCCGGCGCCGGGCACGATTCCCGTCGAACCCGGTGTGTACAAATTCCGGGACGCCTACGGGCGGGTGATCTATGTCGGTAAGGCCAAGAGCCTGCGCAGCCGGTTGAACTCCTACTTCGCCGACGTGGCGTCACTGCATCCGCGCACCAGGCAGATGGTGACAACGGCCGCGAGCGTGGAGTGGACCGTGGTGTCCACCGAGGTCGAGGCGCTACAGCTCGAATACAACTGGATCAAGGAATTCGATCCGCGCTTCAATGTGCGCTACCGCGACGACAAGTCCTACCCGGTGCTCGCGGTGACCCTCAACGAGGAATATCCGCGGCTCTTCGTCTACCGGGGCGCCCGCAAGAAGGGCGTGCGCTACTTCGGCCCCTACGCCCACGCCTGGGCCATCCGCGAAACTCTCGACCTGCTGCTGCGGGTGTTCCCCGCGCGCACCTGTTCCAACGGAGTCTTCAAGCGGCACAACCAGATCGGGCGCCCCTGCCTGCTCGGCTACATCGACAAGTGCTCGGCGCCGTGCGTCGGCCGGGTCAGCGCCGACGAGCACCGCCACATCGTCGACGACTTCTGCGACTTCCTGTCCGGCAAGACCGACAAGATGGTCCGCGCCATCGAACGCCGCATGCACGAGGCCGCCGACGACCTCGACTTCGAGACCGCCGCCCGCCTGCGCGACGACGTGCAGGCCCTGCGCCGGGCACTCGAGAAGCAGGCGGTGGTGCTCGGCACCGGCACCGACGCCGATGTGATCGCCTTCGCCACCGACGAACTCGAGGCCGCCGTGCAGATCTTCCACGTGCGCGACGGGCGCGTGCGTGGTCAGCGCGGCTGGGTGGTCGACAAATCCGGCGACGCGCTCGACATCGCCGAATCCGGCACCGAACTGGCCGCCCTCGTCGAACAGTTCCTCACCCAGTTCTACGGCGAGCAGGCCGCCATGGCCGACCAGATTGTGGAACCGGAGGCGGCGAACGTCGTGCCGCGCGAGGTGCTCGTACCCGTACTGCCCGCCGACGCCCCCGAAATTCAGGCGTGGTTGAGCAAACTGCGCGGTTCGGCGGTGTCGCTGCGCATCCCGCAGCGCGGTGACAAGAAGGCGCTCGCCGAAACCGTGCAGCGCAACGCGGGTGAGGCGCTGGCCCAGCACAAGCTCAAGCGCGCGGGCGACCTCACGTCGAGATCGCAAGCGCTGCAAGACATTCAGGACGCACTCGAACTCGACAGTGCCCCGCTGCGCATCGAATGCGTCGATATCAGCCATGTGCAGGGCACCGACGTGGTCGCCTCGCTTGTGGTGTTCGAGGACGGCCTGGCCCGCAAATCCGAGTACCGCCACTTCGCGATCAAGGAGGCCGCGGGCGGCGGACGCTCCGACGACGTCGCCAGCATCGCCGAGGTGACCCGTCGCCGCTTCGCCCGGCTGGCGCGCGAACGCCAGCAGCCCGTCGACCTGCCGGCGGAACTCGCCGCCGACGACACCGACGAGCCCGGCTCACGCCCCGGCATCGATCCCACGACCGGCAAACCGCGCCGCTTCGCCTACCCGCCCAACCTCTACGTCGTCGACGGCGGCGCACCACAGGTCGCCGCCGCCGCGGAGGTGCTCGACGAACTCGGCATCACCGATGTGGCGGTGATCGGCCTGGCCAAACGCCTGGAAGAGGTGTGGGTACCCGGCGAACCGGATCCCGTCATCATGCCGAGGACGAGCGAGGCGCTCTTCCTGCTGCAGCGTGTGCGCGACGAGGCGCACCGCTTCGCCATCAACTTCCACCGCAGCAAGCGCTCCCGCCGGATGACGGCATCGGCGCTCGACTCGGTACGCGGGCTCGGCGAGACACGACGCGCCGCCCTGGTCACCCATTTCGGTTCGGTCGCGCGGATCAAGGACGCGACGGTCGACGAGATCACCGCGGTGCCCGGTATCGGCGTTTCCACGGCCAAAGCGGTACTCGAGGCACTCAACAGCACGTAGCGATCAGCGAGACGCAAGATTGCGAGTGCCGTACGTTGTGTCTGCGCCCGATACCCGAACCGGTGCGGAATGATCGAAAGGCACCCAGAAACGGATCCGGTAGGACATGACAAGCGTCGAATCGAACAACAAGGCGGGGGCGGCACCGGACAACGCCGGGACAGTCACCGACACACAGCAGCCAGTAGAAGTGGTCATCGTTACCGGCTTGTCCGGCGCGGGCCGCGGCACTGCCGCGCGCGTCCTGGAGGATCTCGGCTGGTACGTCACCGACAATCTGCCACCGGAACTGATCGGCCGCATGGTCGAACTCGGTGCCGCCGCCGACCCGCCGATCCGGCGGCTCGCGCTGGTCATGGACGTGCGGAGCCGGTTCTTCACCGGTGACCTCTCCGGCGTGACCGAACAGTTGCGCGCGGCGGGCATCCGTACGCGGGTGCTGTTCCTGGAGGCCTCCGACGACGTGCTGATCCGGCGTTTCGGCTTCGCCAGGCGCAGGCATCCGCTGCAGAGCGACAGCCCCGACGGCACCCTCTCGGCGGGCATCACCGCCGAACGGGTGCGCCTGTCGGCCGTGAAGGCCGCCGCCGATGTCGTCATCGACACCACCGAGCTGTCGATCCACCAGCTGCATCGCAAGCTGGAAGAGGTGTACGGCGCGGGCGTGCCCGCCGCGCTGCAGCTCACTGTGCAGTCCTTCGGTTTCAAGTACGGTGTGCCACTCGACGCCGACACGGTGTTGGATGTGCGTTTCCTGCCGAATCCGCATTGGATTCCCGAGTTGCGGGAACACACGGGCCAGGAATCGGTGGTCAGCGACTATGTGTTGTCGCAGCCGGGCGCGCAGGACTACCTGCGCACCTGCCACCACCTGGTCGACCTGACCACGACCGGATACCGGCAAGAGGGGAAGCGATACATGACGGTGGCAGTGGGGTGCACCGGCGGGAAACACCGCAGCGTCGCGATCGCCGAGGCGCTCGGCGAACGCATCGGTGCCGACACCGGCCCCGCGGCGGTCGACGTCGTGCGCGTGGTGCATCGGGACCTGGGGCGCGAATGAGTGGATGGGAAGCCGACCCAGCCGTCGTCGCGCTGGGCGGTGGTCACGGCCTGTACGCGACACTCACCGCGGTGCGCAGGCTGACCAGACGGATCACCGCCGTGGTCACGGTCGCCGACGACGGCGGTTCATCCGGACGCCTGCGTGCCGAACTCGGCATGCTCCCGCCCGGTGACCTGCGGATGGCGCTCGCCGCGCTGGCCGAGGACGCCGACGGCATCTGGACGACCACCGTGCAGCACCGCTTCGGCGGATCCGGCGCGCTCGCCGGGCACTCGCTCGGCAACCTGCTGCTCGCCGGGCTCACCGACATCCTCGGCGACCCGGTCGCGGCGCTCGACGAGGTGGGCAGGCTGCTGCGCATCACGGGCCGGGTGCTGCCGATGTCGCCGATCCCGCTCGACATCGAGGCGGAAGTATCGGGGCTGGAAGCGGATCCGCGAGTCGGCCGGTGTGTACGCGGTCAGGTCGCGGTGGCGACCACACCGGGTAAGGTCCGCCGGGTGCGGCTGATTCCCTCGGATCCACCCGCCGGCCCGGCGGCCGTGTCGGCGATCGAACACGCGGATGTCGTTGTGCTCGGGCCGGGTTCGTGGTTCACCAGTGTGATCCCGCACGTGCTCGTCCCCGGTCTGCGCGACGCACTGGTCCGCACCAGGGCGCGTAAGGTACTCGTGCTGAATCTGGCCGCGGAGCCGGGGGAGACGGCCGGCTTTTCCGCCGAGCGTCATCTCCATGTATTGTCCCAGCACGCACCGGGTTTCGCGGTCGACGATGTGCTCGTCGACTCGGCATCGGTGCCCGAGGGGCGGCAGCGGGAACATGTGTCAAGAGCCGCCGAACAGTTGCGCGCACGGGTAACGTTCTGCGATGTGGCCGAGCCGGGAACGGATCGGCATCATCCCGGAAAACTAGCCGCCGCACTGGATCAGCTGATTCGGTCGCCGCGGTCGCAACTGGCTGGGCTTCGAGTCGAGAGACAGCACAGTGCCACGGATGTGCACAGTGTTGCAGATGAGCGTTCGGGGTCGGTGGGAAAGGAGCGCGTCTCGTGGCGATGACAGCCGAGGTGAAGGACGAGCTGAGCAGGCTCGTGGTGTCGCAGGTCAGCTCGCGCAAGGCGGAATTGTCGGCGTTGCTGCGATTCGCGGGCGGTCTGCACATCGTCGGGGGCCGGGTGATCGTGGAAGCCGAGGTGGACATGGGGTCCATCGCCCGCAGGCTGCGCCGCGAGATCTTCGAGTTGTACGGCTACGGCTCCGATGTGCACGTGCTCGGCGCGGGTGGCTTACGCAAGACCTCCCGCTACGTGGTCCGGGTTTCCAAGGAGGGCGAGGCGCTGGCCCGCCAGACCGGGCTGCTCGACGTGCGCGGCAGGCCGGTGCGCGGATTGCCCGCCCAGGTGGTCGGCGGCAGCATCGGTGACGCCGAAGCCGCGTGGCGCGGTGCTTTTCTCGCGCACGGTTCGCTCACCGAGCCGGGCCGCTCCTCCGCGCTCGAGGTGAGCTGCCCTGGACCGGAGGCGGCGCTGGCGCTGGTCGGCGCGGCGCGGCGGCTCGGGATCACCGCCAAGGCCCGTGAGGTTCGCGGCACCGACCGGGTGGTGGTGCGTGACGGCGAGGCGATCGGCGCGCTGCTCACCCGCATGGGTGCCCAGGACACCAGGCTCACCTGGGAGGAGCGCCGCATGCGCCGCGAGGTTCGCGCGACGGCCAACCGGCTGGCCAACTTCGACGACGCCAACCTGCGCCGTTCGGCCCGCGCGGCCGTCGCGGCGGCGGCGCGGGTGGAGCGCGCGCTGGAGATCCTCGCCGACGACGTGCCCGACCACTTGGCCGCCGCGGGCAAGCTGCGCGTGCAGCACCGGCAGGCCTCGCTCGAGGAACTGGGTCAGCTCGCCGAGCCGCCGATGACGAAAGACGCTGTCGCGGGCCGCATCCGGCGCCTGCTGTCGATGGCCGACCGGCGCGCCAAGGACCTCGGCATCCCCGATACCGAGTCGGCGGTGACGGCCGAACTTCTCGACGACGCCTGAGGATTCGCGCCACGCCGTTGTGGCGTATCCGACGTTTAGGGCATAGCGGTCATGTGCGATCGCTATGCCCTTTACTCTGTGCATTCCAGGTGCTCAGGGGCGCGCGACTCACAAACCGCAGGTGGCTGTCGGTGGGGTTGGGTCGGCTACTACTGTGGTCATCGTCGGAATGAATCCGCTTGAAAGCTGAGGAGCGATAACGTGACTGTCCGGGTAGGTATCAACGGCTTCGGTCGTATCGGACGTAACTTCTTCCGTGCGGTGGAGGCGCTGAAGGCTGTCGGCAAGACCGATATCGAGATCGTCGCGGTCAACGACCTCACCGACATCAACACTCTTGCGACGCTCCTGAAGTACGACTCGATCCTGGGTCGCCTGCCGCAGGACGTGTCCGTCGACGGTGACACCATCGTCGTCGGCGAGCAGCGCATCAAGGCGCTCGCCATCAAGGAAGGCCCGTCGGCGCTGCCGTGGGGCGACCTGGGCGTGGACATCGTCGTCGAGTCGACCGGTATCTTCACCGACGCCGCCAAGGCCAAGGGTCACCTGTCCGCGGGTGCGAAGAAGGTCATCATCTCCGCGCCGGCCTCCGGCGAGGACATCACCATCGTGATGGGCGTCAACGACGACAAGTACGACGGCAGCCAGAACATCATCTCCAACGCCTCGTGCACCACGAACTGCCTCGGCCCCATCGCCAAGGTGCTCAACGACGAGTTCGGCATCGTTCAGGGCCTGATGACCACCATCCACGCGTACACCCAGGACCAGAACCTGCAGGACGCGCCGCACAAGGACCTGCGTCGCGCCCGCGCCGCGGCCCTGAACATCGTGCCCACCGGCACCGGTGCGGCCAAGGCCATCGGCCTGGTGCTGCCCGAGCTGCAGGGCAAGCTCGACGGTTACGCGCTGCGCGTTCCGGTCCCGACCGGCTCGGTCACCGACCTGACCGCCACGCTGGCCGAGTCCGCCACCATCGACGAGATCAACGCCGCGATGAAGGCCGCCGCCGAGGGCCCGCTGAAGGGCATCCTCAAGTACAACGTGGACCCGATCGTGTCGAGCGACATCGTCACCGACCCGCACTCCTCGATCTACGACGCCCCGCTGACCAAGGTCATCGGCAACGAGGTCAAGGTCGTGTCCTGGTACGACAACGAGTGGGGCTACTCCAACCGCCTCGCCGACCTCATCGGTCTCGTCGGCAAGTCGCTCTGAACGCGATGACGGTCAAGACACTCCAGGATCTCCTGGCCGAGGGTGTCGAAGGTCGGGGCGTGCTCGTGCGTTCCGACCTGAACGTCCCCCTCGACGACAACGGCCGGATCACCGACCCGGGTCGCATCATCGCCTCGGTGCCGACGATCCAGGCGCTGGTCGAAGCGGGCGCCAAGGTCGTCGTGATGGCGCACCTCGGCCGCCCGAAGGGTGAACCGGACCCGAAGTTCTCGCTGGCCCCGGTGGCCGCGAAGCTGGCCGAGCTGCTGGGCCGCAATGTCCAGCTGGCCGGTGACGTGGTCGGCTACGACGCGCTCTCGCGCTCGGAGGGCCTCACCGACGGTGACGTGCTGCTGCTCGAGAACGTGCGTTTCGACGCGCGCGAGACCAGCAAGGACGACGCCGAGCGGGCCAAGCTGGCGGCGGCGTACGTGGAACTCGTCGGCGACGACGGCGCGTTCGTGTCCGACGGTTTCGGTGTGGTGCACCGCAAGCAGGCCTCGGTCTACGACGTGGCCCAGGTGCTCCCGCACTACGCGGGCACGCTGGTCGCCGCCGAGGTCGAGGTGCTGCGCAAGCTCACCCAGGACCCGGCCCGCCCGTACGCGGTGGTGCTCGGTGGTTCCAAGGTCTCCGACAAGCTCGCGGTGATCGAGGCGCTGGCCCCCAAGGTCGACACCCTGGTGATCGGCGGCGGCATGTGCTTCACCTTCCTTGCCGCACAGGGCATTTCGGTCGGCAGTTCGCTGCTGCAGGAAGAGATGATCGATACCTGCAAGAGCCTGCTGGAGCGCTTCGGCGACGTGCTGCACCTGCCGGTCGACATCGTCGCGGCCGACAAGTTCGCCGCCGACGCCGACAGCTTGACCGTCGCGTCGACCGAGATCCCCGACGGCTGGATGGGCCTGGACATCGGCCCGGAGTCGGTGTCGCGGTTCGCCGCGTTGCTCACCGAGGCAAAGACGGTGTTCTGGAACGGGCCGATGGGCGTGTTCGAGTTCGAGAAGTTCGCCGCGGGCACCCGTGGTGTGGCCGAGGCCATCGTGACCGCCACCGGCAAGGGTGCGTTCACGGTTGTCGGCGGCGGTGACTCGGCCGCGGCCGTGCGTACCCTCGGCCTGCCCGACGACGGCTTCTCGCACATCTCCACCGGTGGTGGCGCGTCCCTGGAATACCTGGAAGGCGAAGAGCTGCCCGGTATTTCGGTGCTGGAGGGCTGAGCGATGGCAGCACGTAAGCCGCTCATCGCGGGCAACTGGAAGATGAACCTCAACCACCTCGAGGCCATCGCACTGGTGCAGAAGGTGGCGTTCGCGCTGCCGGAGAAGTACTTCGCGAAGGTCGACGTGGCGGTCATCCCGCCGTTCACCGACATCCGCAGCGTGCAGTCGATCGTCGACGGCGACAAGCTGCTGCTCACCTATGGTGCGCAGGACGTGTCGGTGCACGATTCAGGTGCCTACACCGGTGAGATCAGCGGGTCCATGCTGGCCAAGCTGGGCTGCACCTTCGTGGTGGTCGGGCATTCGGAGCGGCGCCAGTACCACACCGAGGACGACGCCACGGTGCTGGCCAAGGCCAAGCAGGCGCTGAAGAACGACCTCACCCCGATCGTCTGCATCGGCGAGGGGCTCGGTGTTCGCGAGGCGGGCACGCACGTCGAGTTCAACCTCGAGCAGCTGCGTGGTTCGCTGAAAGGCCTGACCGCCGAGGAGATCTCGAAGGTCGTCATCGCCTACGAACCGGTGTGGGCCATCGGCACCGGCAAGGTGGCTTCGGCGGCCGACGCGCAGGAAGTGTGCGGTGCGATCCGCGGCGAGCTGGAGAAGCTGGCCTCCCCGGAGGTCGCCGCCGGTGTCCGTGTGCTCTACGGCGGGTCGGTGAACGCCAAGAACATCGGCGAACTGATCGGTCAGCCGGATATCGACGGCGCCCTCGTCGGCGGTGCCTCGCTCAAGGGTGACGAGTTCGCCACCCTGTCCGCGATCGCAGCCGGTGGTCCGCTGCCCTGACCTGTTCTGCTGTGCCGAAGGGCCGGAATCCGTGGAAAACGGGTTCCGGCCCTTTCGCTACTGCTGGGCGCGCAGTTCCAGGCCCGTACCGTTGGCGTTGCGCAGGGTGAGAGTGTCGGCGTCGATGGTGGCCTCGGTGTGACCGTCGAGGACGCCCAGGACGTGCCGTTCGACCTCCATCACCTCCGGCGTGCACATCATCTTCGTGGTGGCCACCTCGAAGCTCACCTCGTCGCCGGGGCTGAGCTGCGCGGTGCCGGTCAGGCGATTGCATCCGGCGGTGCCGCTGACCTGACCGTCGGCGGTGATCATGAGGGTGGGTCGGGCCTCGTCGAGCGCGGCCGAACGGATCTTGGCGTCCGGGGTGAGCAGGGTGGTCGCGATCCAGGTGGTCCCGGTCAGCGGTTTGTCCGGGGTGACGATCTTCTTGTCGGTGAGGTGAACGGTGACGTCCTTGCCGGTGAGGGTCAGATCGTCGCCGTCGAGCCGCCAGGTGGGGCTCGCCTCGAGGAACGAGTTCTGCCAGGCGTCGGCCTGGCCGCGTTCGCCGGGACAGCCCATCAGGGTGCCGGCGAGCCGGGAGGTGCGCAGCACGTTGTCGCTCAAATCGACGGTGCCGCTGCTGGTATTGCACCCGGAGTTCGCGGTGATCCGCCCGTTGTCGAAGGTGAGCGTCATCGGACCACCGCCGGGGATCGCCCCGCCCTCCACCCGCGTCGACAGGTAGGTGTGTCCCATCGGCGTCGGCTTCGGTGGCGCGTCACCCGAGTCACCGGACGAACAGGCGCCTGCCGCGACGGCGAGCACACACAGAGCGGCGAGGCGGAGCGGAAATCCCGGCATCGGCCCATCGTACGTCCGCCCGGCGACAGCAGATCAAGATCACCACGCGCTGGTGGCGTTCGGTTCTCGGCCGATGCCGCCACCCCAGCGTGGTGAGCGTGCGTCCAGCCGGGGGGCCGGGGATATGCTCGGGAATGTGACGGGTGTGGCGGGTGAGCGGGTGTCGACCTGGGCTCCGCTGCGATCGCCGGTGTTCCGGGCGTTGTGGATCGCGCAGCTCGTGTCGAATCTGGGCACCTGGATGCAGACCGTCGGCGCACAGTGGATTCTCGTCGACCAACCCAATGCCGCGGTGCTCGTGTCGTTCGTGCAGACCGCGATCACACTGCCGGTGATGTTGCTGTCCATTCCGTCCGGGGTGCTGGCCGATCTGCTCGATCGGCGCCGATTGCTGATCGGTGCGCAGGCAGGTATGGCGATGGCCTCGCTGACGCTGACGGTCTTCACCGCGACCGGTCACACCACGCCCGCGGTGCTGCTCACGCTGTTGTTCCTGCTCGGGTGCGGGCAGGCGCTCACCGCACCCGCGTGGCAGGCGATCCAGCCCGAACTCGTGCCACGCGACCAGATCACCTCGGTAGCGGCGCTGGGCAGTATGAGCGTGAACATCGGTCGCGCGGTCGGGCCCGCCGTGGCGGGCGTGCTGGTGTCGGTGGCCGGGCCGACGGTGGTGTTCGGGTTCAACACGCTCTCGTTCGTCGGCATCGTGGCGGTGTTGCTGGCGTCGAAATGGCCGGTCCGGGTTCGCTCGCTGCCGAGCGAACGCCCGCTGGCCGCGTTGCAGGCGGGCACCCGGTTCATCCGGGCCGCGCCCGCCATCCGGCGGGTGTTGTTCCGCTCCATTCTGTTCATCGCGCCCGCCAGCGCGGTGTGGTCGCTGCTTCCGGTGATCGCGCACGACCGGCTCGGGCTGGCCTCCGACGGATACGGCCTGCTGCTCGGTGCGCTCGGGCTCGGTGCGGTGTGCGGCGCGCTCGGGTTGTCGCGGTTGCGGGTGCTGTTCACGCCGACCCAGCGGTTGGCGCTGGCCGCGGTGCTGTTCGGGATCGGCGCGGTGGCGACCGCGCTGGTGCACAGTGTCGTGCTGGTGCTCGTGCTGCTCGTCGGCGCCGGGCTGGCCTGGCTGCTCGCCATGTCGACACTGAACTCGACCATGCAGCTGCTGCTGCCCGCCTGGGTGCGGGCGCGCGGGCTGTCGGTGTACATGCTGGTGTTCATGGGCGGGCAGGCCATCGGCTCGCTGCTGTGGGGTCTGGTCGCCGGGGCCTACGGCGCCGTCACCGCGTTGCTCATCGCGGCGGTGCTGCTCGGGGCGTGCGCGGTGAGCACGGTGTGGTGGCCGATCCGGCACAACGTCGAGGAGATCGACCTCTCACCGGCCGCGTACTGGCCCGAACCGCAGCTCGTCGTCGAGCCCGACCCGGCCGACGGGCCCGTACTCGTGCTGCGCGGTTACGACGTGCCGCCGGAGGACGTAGCGGCCTTCACCGACGCGATGGCGCTGGTCGGACGGTCGCGGCAGCGCACGGGGGCGATGGAGTGGCGGCTGTATCGCGATGTCGGGACCGTCGACCGGTTCGTCGAGGCGTTCGTCGTGCGCTCGTGGGCCGAGCACATGCATCAGCATCAGGTGCGGCTCACCGCGCGTGATCGGGAGATCGAACAAGCCGTGGCGCACTACGCGGCGGGGCCCGAGACCGTGTCGCATCTGGTCGCGGTCGAGCCTGGTTAGACCGGGCGCCCGCCCAGCACCTAGGATGGTCGCCATGTCGCTGTTCCTCGATATCCTCCTTGTGATCACCAGCGTGCTGTTGGTGCTGCTGGTGCTGCTGCACCGCGCCAAGGGCGGCGGCCTGTCCAGCCTCTTCGGTGGCGGCGTGCAGTCGAGCCTGTCGGGTTCCACTGTCGTCGAGAAGAACCTCGACCGTGTCACCATCTTCGTGGGCATCGTCTGGCTGATCGCCATTCTCGGTATCGGTCTGGAGATCAAGTTCTCCTGATTCCGCCGGGGTGATCCGTCACGTACGGTGACGGACATGAACTCTGGGGGAGTCGTGCGGTCACGTCGGTCGGTGCCGACCTGGTGGACCGTTGTCATGTGCTGCATCGCGGTCGCGACCGCACTGAGCTGTGGTGCCCTGCTCTGGCAGAACACGGTCGATGGGCCGATCGAACGCCTGCTGGTCGCCTTCGTGGTACTCGGTGCGGTCGGTGTGCTGTGGTTCGCCTTCGGGATCGTCGGGCTGGTGGTGTTCCGTGGAACCTGGCTCACCGTGGTCGCACCGTTGATCGTGGTGCTCACCGCGGTGCTGGGCGGGACAGGCGCCGCGCAGCGATTCGGTTGGTCGCTGTCCAAACCCGACTTCGAACGAGCCGCGCAGACATGTGAGCCGTCCACCGCCGACCAGCGCATCGGATTGTTCACCGTCACCGAGGTTCACCAGGAAGACGGCGGATGCCTCTTCCGAACTCCCGGCGGCTTCATCGGCAGTGTCGGCTACGCCTACCTGCCCGGCGGCGCACCCGAGCCGACGGGGGAGTACGACGAGACCTACCGGCCGTATGACGGTGTGTGGTACCGGTTTTCGGGGTGGTGATCACCACGGTTCCTCGGCTGCGGTAGTCGCGAGCGCCGGTTCGGAAGGTTTTTCCACCCGGTCGAGGTGACGAGCGAGCAATGGACCGATGTGGGCGAAGACCGAGGTGTTGGTGAGCTGGGCGTGGGTGGCCTCGACCGGATGCTCGATCACCTCGCCGGTGACGAATGGTTGCCACATGTCGCCGTCGAACATCGCCGTGATGCCGCGCGTCGCCGAGAAATACAGCAGATCACCGTCGAAGCGGGCGGGGCGGTAGGTGTGCGACAACCGCACGCCCGCGATGTAGCCCCGGTGCAGGCGTTCGAGCTGGCTGGCCGAAAGTCCGGTGCCGAACGAGGTTTTCGTGCTCGCCAGGGTCGCGGCCGCCTCGGCGGCGGTGACATCCGGGGCGGCGTCGGCGTCTTCGGGTTCGTCACCGAGCAGGTGGGTCAGCAGGTCGCGCATGCGCGGCGTCGGTGGTTCCTCCGGGGTGAAGACGACGCTGTCGAGCATGGTCAGCACACCGACCCGGGCGCCGGTGTCGCGCAGGCGGACGGCGAGGGCGTGGGCGATCTGGCCGCCGAGCGACCAGCCGAGCAGGTGATACGGGCCACGGGGTTGTAGTTCGAGGACGGCCGCGAGGTAGTGCTCGACCAGGTCGTCGATTGTCGGGGTGCCCGTGAGTTCGGTGGCTTGCAGGCCGTAGACGGGGCGGTCGGGGAGGTAACCGGTCAGGCCCGCATAACACCAGGCCAGCGGAACCGCCGAGTGCACGCAGAACAGGGGCGGGCGAGAACCCTTGCGGCGCAGGACGAGAACTGTGCCGAGTGCGTCGTCGTCGCCGCTGTGGCCGTCGAAGCCGGCGATGCGTTCGGCCAGCGCCGCCACCGTCGGTGTGGTGTAGAGCCAGCGCACGGTGACGGGGACGCCGGTCGCGGCGGCGATGTCGGACGAAACCAGCACGCCGAGAAGGGAATTGCCGCCGAGTTCGAAGAAGTCGTCGTCGAGGCCGACGGGGCTGCCGAGCGTTGCGGCGATGCGGTCGGCGATCAGGCGTTGGAGCTCGGTGGCCGGTGGGCGGGTGGGGTTCGCGGTGATCGTCGGTGCGGGGAGGGCGGAGCGGACGACTTTCCCGTTGCCGCCCAAAGGCAGTCGGTCGAGTTCGATCAGGGTGGCCGGGACGAGGGCTTGTGGCAGCGCGGCACGCAACCGGGCCAGGACGGCAGCGGTGTCGACGTGCCTTCCCGGTACGGGAACCACGTAGCCGATCAGACGCGCGCCCGGTGTGCTCGCATCGGCG
Organism: Nocardia ignorata NBRC 108230; assembly: GCF_001612905.1. GTDB lineage: Bacteria > Actinomycetota > Actinomycetes > Mycobacteriales > Mycobacteriaceae > Nocardia > Nocardia ignorata. Next base: position 139,205 of record NZ_BDBI01000026.1, read on the forward strand.
GCGGTGACCACGGCGTAGGCGATCTCTGGTTCGGTGAGCAGCGCCGCCTCGATCTCCGCGGGTTCGATACGCCTGCCGTGGATCTCGAGCTGGGCGTCGAGCCTGCCGAAGAATTCGAACTTCCCGTCGGGGCGGGCGCCGACCAGATCGCCGGTGCGGTACAGGCGGGAGCCGTCACCGAACGGGTCGGCGACGAAACGTGAGGCGGTGGCGGCCGGGTCGTTCAGATACCCGTCGGCGACGCATGCGCCGCCCACGTAGAGCTCACCCCGCGCGGTGACCGGGGCCTGACGCAGGCGGGTATCGAGGACCCACGCGGACACGCCCGGCAGAGGATGGCCGACCGTCACCGCGTCGTCGGGGCGCATGGCATCCGTCTCGGTCACCATGATGGTGGTCTCGGTCGGCCCGTACCCGTTGAACAACCGCACCCGCGTTGCCCACTCGACCATCAGCGCCGCCGGGCACGCTTCGCCGCCGATCGCGACGACCTCGACGGTCGGGAGTTGCTCGGGTGACAGCGTGGCGAGCACGGCAGGCGCGGTCTGGAAAACGGTGCAGCCGGTAGCGCGGATCAGCTCGGCCATTTCCTGACCGGCCACGACCGTCGGCGGGGCGACAACCACCCGGGCACCTGCCGCGAAACCGGCGAGCAGCTCGAGCAGGTGCGCGTCGTAGGTGGCGCTGTGGGAGTGTAGAAGAACCGAATCACGTTTCAGCGCATACCGTTTCAGCAGGTAGTCGGTGAGATCACCCAACGCGTGGTGGGCGACGACGACACCTTTGGGCGTGCCGGTGGTGCCCGAGGTGTGGATCACGTACGCCGGATCGCCCGGCAGCAGCGGGCGAGGGCGATCGTGGTCATCGACCGGGGTACCCGGATAGCGGTTCGCCTCGGCCGGATCGTCGATGGCGAGCCAGGTGATCGCATCGCATCCGACGCTCACCCACGAAACCGTCACCCCGAGCGGCGCCCCACAGCGCGCGATGATGGTGGACAACCGGTTCGCGGGTTCGTCCGGATCGATGGGGACGAAGCAGGCCCCCGTCTTCGCCACCGTCCACAACGCCACCACCGACTCCAGCGAACGTGGAATCGCGACGACGACGAATGTCCCGGGCCCGGCGCCGCGCGCGAGGAGTGCCCGAGCCCACCGCGACGAGATCTCGTCCAGCTCCGAGTAGGTGAGCGTACGGTCCCGGTCTTGCAGCGCCACTGAGGAATACGTCGCCTCGCAGGCTGCGTTGTCGCCCGCCGTGTCCTGCCGGGTCGGCTGGGTTGGTGGCGAAGCGACGGCCTGCGGTGGCGGTGTGACCTGTGGTGGCAGGCAGTCGGGTGTCGAGAGGGCTGAGCACAGGAGCTCGGACAGAGTTCGCGTAGGCGCGTTCGGGCGTATTGAGCTGGGGGACAACTGGTTCGGTGACCGCCTGGAATCGGCGGTCGGGGCGTGCATGGTGATGGGGTCGTGGGGGTGGGCGGTGAGGAAGTGGGTGAAGTAGGTGAGGAACGTGCGGTGGTGGGTGAGGACGGCGTCGTGGGAGTAGCGGGCGGGGTTGGCCTGGAAGTCGATGGAGACCTCGTCCGGGCCGATCTGGTAACCGTTGACATGCAGATCCGTGACCGGACCCAGGGCGAGCAAACGCACCTGACCCGACAGTGGGCCCAGGTGTAAGGGCTCGGTGAAGGCGAGAGTGTTGACCACCGGACCGAATCCCTCCCGCAGGGTGGGGTGGTCGCCGCGGATGTCCTCGTGCCGGTGCCGTTGATGACGCAACGCACCGATCACCGCCGCCCGCACCTGTGCGATCACAGCGCCGACGGTGATGTCGTCCAATCCGGACAGCCGAAGCGGAACCACATTCGACATCGAACCCGCCGAACGACGCAGCGCGGCGGTCGGTCGCGCGGTGACCGGAATGGTCAGGGTCACCTCCGCGCCCCCCGTCATACGCGCCAGATAACACCCGAAAGCGGCGATGACCAGTTCCGGAAAGGTCGCGCCGTGCCGGGCCTTGGCGTTCACGAGCTGCCGCACGGTTCCGGCATCGAGGGTGGTGCTCACCTGATGCGGGCGGGGCGCGGGGGCCGCCGCCCGTCGGGCCAAGCTCACCGGCTCACCGACCCGCGCCAACTGCTGCCGCCAGTAGGCGCGGTCTGCTTCGGCGCGGGCGGATGCCCGGTAGGCGCGGTCGTCGTCCAGCAGTTGCGAGACTGACAACGGTCGCCGGTCGGACCTGGCCGCTCTGCTCGGCGATTCGACGACCGCGCTCGTCTCGCGGAGAGCGGTGCGGTAGAGGTCGCCTGTTCGGGTGAGGAGGGCGGCGGCGCCCATACCGTCGAGGACGATGTGGTGGCTGCGCAGGTACAGCAGGTGGCGGGTGGGGGTGATGGTGAAGATCGAGGCGACGGTCAGATCGGGGGCGAGCGGGTCGAGCGGGGTGCTGTGGTCGCGTTCCATGTGGTCGAGGGCCACCGCGACGGCGTCGGGGGCGGTGCTCAGATCGACGATGTCGAAGGCCAGTGGGGTCGCGGAGTCGACGAATTGGTGCGGGATGCCGCCCACGAGAGTGAGCCGCACCTGGGGGGATTCGAACTCGGCGGCGGCCTGCCGGGTGCAGCGGGCGAGCAGATCGAGGTCGGCCTCGCCCGCCAGATCCAGGTACATCGCCACGGTGGCGGGGACGTCGGGGTGCAATTGCTGGGCGAGCCACCAGCTCCATTGCGCTTGGGACAGTGGGCAGGTGACCCCGACATCCGACCGCACCGTGAACACGCCTCCATGGGTTGACACCGCACCGCTGAAATGTTCCCGGCAAACCTACGGCACATCGCGTGCCCGCGGCCCGTTTTCGGCGGCGGGTGTGTCCCCGGCGAGAGGGATCGGGTCAGCTGATGTCGATCGTTCCGTTGAACATCAGCGGCGTCGGGCCGGGCAGACAGTCGGTGAACGAGCTGGTCGGCATCGGCACCCCGTAACCGATCATGTTGGACGCACCGTTCTCGCCCTTGGCCACCGTGATCTGGATGGCCATCGAATCCGGGGCGAACACCATCACCGGTTCGGCGGTGGTGATCGGATACACCAGCGACACCTTGTTGCCCTGAACCCGCAGGCAGGTGACCGGCCCGGTGACCTTCACCGGCAACGGCATGTTCCCGAACTGCCCGGTGGCGACGTAGGTACCCGTGGCGGGACCGTCACCCTGCCCCTGCGCGTCGACGTGCAGGATGTTCAACCCGAGTACCTGCATACTGCCGTCGATCGACACCGTCGCCGGTGCCGCCGCTGCCTGCCCCGCACCCGCGGCGACCGCCGCTGCCGCCACCGTCGCGATGCCGAAACGTGTAAGCCCTGTCCTCATGACGAAATCCTCCGAGTAGACGAGTGTGTGCGGCGTGTACCCGGCGCACGGTCACCAAACCGCGCCGATCGCGTACTTCTCGACAGGATTCGGCGAATTCCTCGCAAAGCGGACCGAATTCAGGGCAGGAGGGCCAGTGCCGCCTTCTCGATGTCCGTTTCGCTCAGCAGCACGGTGTCCGCGGCGGGGCCGAGCGGCACGAAACTGTCGATGCTGGTGACGCGGGCGAGGGCGCCACGATATCCGGCGTCGAGGAGCGCGGCGAAGACCGATTCGGACACACCGCCGCTGTGGCGGGTCTCGTCGGCCACCAGCACCCGGCCGGTCGCGACGGCCTGCTCGAGCAGGTCCGCGATCGGCAAAGGGTTCAGCCACCGTAGATCGAGGACGCGGGCACGCACGCCTCTGTCCGCGAGGCGATCGGCGACGCGCAGACTCATCGGAACACCGTTGCCGAACGTGACGATGGTGAGATCGGTGCCGTCGCCGTAGACGCGGGCGCTGCCGATCGGGACGTGTTCGGTGGTGGGCGACGCGAGCCATCCGTCGTCGCCGGGATGCAGGTCGCGAGTGTGATACAGGGCGATCGGTTCGACGAACACGCAGACCCGGCCGTCCACCCGTGCCGCCGAAACACACGTGCGCAACAGGGCGGCGGCATCGTCGGCGCGGGCCGGGACGGCCACCACCACGCCGGGGATGTCGCGTAGTGCCGCAAGGGAATTGTCGTTGTGGAAGTGCCCGCCGAAACCCTTCTGGTAGGCCAGGCCCGCGATGCGGACCACCATCGGGTTGCGGTAGTGCCCGGCGGAGAAGAACTGCAGCGTCGCCGCTTCGCCCCGGATCTGGTCGGCGGCATTGTGCACGTACGCCAGGTACTGGATCTCCGGAATCGGCACGAATCCGGCCAATGCGGTGCCGAGCGCGGTGCCGAGCACGGCCTGCTCGTCGAGCAAGGTGTCGAACACCCGCCGCGCCCCGAATCGCTTCCGCAGACCCTTCGTCACCCCGTACACCCCGCCCTTGCGGCCCACGTCCTCACCGAAGACCAGCACGTCGGGGTCGCGGGCGAGGAGTTCGCCGAGGGTGTGGTTGATCGCCTGGGCGAGGGTCGTCCTGGGGCTGACAGACAGGTCCTCGCTCGGGGAGTCGGTGGTGGTCGCGGAGCGGAGAACGTCTGCGCGGACGGCCGACGGGTGGGAGGGGGCGAGGGGAGCGATGACGGCCGACGCGGAATCCAGCCTCGCCTCGCGCACCACCTCGTCGCTGACCTCGCGCACCCGGTCGGCGATGCGGTCGTAGCGGGCGAGCAGGTCGGATGTATCGGTGACGCCGGTGGCGAGCAGGTGGCGGGCGGTGCCGAGGAGGGGGTCGCGGGCCAGGTCGGCGGCGATATCGGCCGGGCCACGGTAGCCCGATTCCACATCCGAACCCGCGTGGCCGCCGAGGCGGACCGTGCGCATGTGCAGGAAGACCGGGACCCGCCAGGTGCGGGCCAGATACACCGCGTCCTCGGCGGCACCTAGTACGTCGGGCAGGTCGCATCCGTCGGCGGCGAGATAGGTCAGGCCGGGGCGTGGACCGTAGGCGCGCTCGATCCAGTCGGCCGGTGTCGGCACGCTGATTCCGATCCCGTTGTCCTCGCAGACGAACACGATGGGCATCGGCACGCCCTGGTGGGAGGCGTGCACGGCGGCATTGATCGCACCGGTGGCGGTGGAGTGGTTGGCCGAGGCGTCACCGAAACTGCACACCACCACGGAATCTCGGGGCCACGGGCACGGGATGCCTTGGCGGCCAGCCCTTTCGATCGCGAACGCGAGACCGACGGCGCGGGGTAGATGCGAGGCGATGGTCGAGGTCTGGGGAATGATCGACGCGGCGGCGCTACCGAACACCTTGTGCCGTCCACCGGAGATCGGATCGCTCGCCGCCGCGACCACCCCGAGCAGCACATCCCGGATCGGATCCAGGCCGGGCACCCGCTTGCACCGCTGTACGAAGAACGCCCCGGACCGATAGTGCAGCAGGGCCGGATCATCCACCCGTAGGGCCGCGGCCACCGCCGCATTCCCCTCGTGCCCCGACGATCCGATGCTGTAGAACCCCTGCCGTGCGGCCCCCAGCCGCCGGGCCGCCAGGTCGAGATGCCTACTCGCCATTTGCGATTCGAACAACTCCAACCCGAACGCCGCATCGATCCCCGCCCTGCTATCGATCGACCCCGCCTCGAGACCCACCACAGCAGCCCGGAACGCCGCATCCAGATCCACCGACCCTCTGCCCACCTCGCCCATTGCCCACTCCTCGCCCGCAGCCGAGCCGACGCCGATCGCCATGCCGAGAGCCCCGATGCTAACGCCGCGACCACCGGTCCACGGCCGACTCGGCTACCGCTGCATCGCGACCGGGCCGAATGTAGTGCCTACGAGAGCGCGAATGTATGCGATTCGCATATAGTTCTGGATATGGATTCGAGCCTGCGAGCAGCGATAGAGGAGTGGCACGCGAGTGTCGACTCCGGCGACCTCGCGCGGTCTGCGAGGGCCGTCGGAGATCCGGTGGTGGTTCTGGGTCCGAAGGGCGCGGGCTCGATCACGCCAGCGCAGTTCGCGGAGTGGGTCCAGCGTTCGGGAATCACCCTGGTCCCTCGGTCCTGGCACGCGGTCAGCAAGCATCTGGCGGTGGTGGAGCAGGACGCGACTTGGCCGGAGAGCACGGAGCCTATGCGAGTGGCCACGGTCTTCCGCGCCACAGGCGGGAAGGTCACCGCCGCGTTGCGGATGCCGGACCTCGACGCCGCCCTCGAACTGGCGCACATCTGCCGCGAGATGGCGGCATCCGAGTGAACGAACAGGGACCGGGGCAGGTTCTGTTCCACTTCGTCCGGCACTGGGCACGTCGGCCGGTTTCGGCGGACATCGAGGGTGATCAGGGGCGCATCGTGGTGGTGTGCGAGGCGGTCCATGCGCTCGGGCAGCGGGGAACCCGGGCGACGGTCACGGCGATCGGGGACGAGATCGGGATCGATCAGAGCGGCGCTTCTCGGTTGATCAAGAGCGCCGTATCAGCGGGCTATCTGGATATGACTACGTCCGCCGGCGATGGTCGACGACGCGAAGCATCGCTCACTCCTGCGGGCCGGTCCCTGCTGGAGCAGGCACACCGCTGGCAGGAGGCCGTCTTCGCTCAGCTGACGACAGGCTGGAGTGAGCAGAAGCGCCGCGACTTCCAGCACGCGATGACCGACCTGATGGACAGCTCGTACGCGGTGGAGGTCCGAGCCGTCGAACAAGGCTGACGGCGCCGATCATGTCGAACCGGTCGGCACCGTCAGCCGCGCGTCACTCTTCTTCGTCGTCGATATCGACCAGCAGGTCCGTCGCGGCGGCTTCGTCGATGACCCAGGTGGTGGATTCGATGCCGACCGCGCCCGCGGAGGGGACGTCGTCGGGGGAGGCACCGTTGACGGCGGCGGCTACCGCGGCGGCCTTGCCTTCACCGCTGACCACCAGCATCACGTGGCGGGAGCGATGCACGGCGGGCAGGGTGAGGGAGACGCGGGTGGGTGGGGGCTTGGGGCAATCATGGACCGCCACAACGTAATCCGTCTGCTCGCGGACGGCGGGGGAGTGCGGGAAGATCGAGTCGATGTGTCCTTCGGGGCCCATGCCGAGCACCGTCAGGTCGATGTCACCGCGCTCGTCGAGTTCGGTGTGCAGCAGCTGGGCGTAGGCGGCCGCGGCTTCCTCGGGCGAACCGTACGGGCCGTCGGAGGCGGCCATCGGGAACACCTTCGCCGGATCGAGCGGGACGAAGTCGAGCAGCGCCTCGCGCGCCTGCAGCTCGTTGCGGTCCGGGTCGCCCGACGGGACGAAACGCTCGTCGCCCCAGTAGACGTACAGGTTGGACCAGTCGATGTCGCCGGGCGCCTGGCGGACCTTCTCGAGCAGGCGGATGCCGTCGCTGCCACCGGTGAGCGACACCGACGCGTTGCCGCGCTCGGCCTGTGCGGCGACGATCACGGCGACGAAACGTTCGGCGGCGGCGTCGGCGAGCAGTTCCTTGTCGTCGTGCACCTCGACGGTGTTGGCGGGGAATTCCTCGCCGAGCTCGTCGTGCAGTTCGATACGGTCACTCATAGGTCACCTTTGCGATTCCGGCGAGCGCCTCGGCGTAGATCTCGTCGGCGTCGAGCCGGCGCAGTTCCTCGGCGAGACAATCGCGAGTTTCCCGGCGCGCCAGCGCGATTCGCTGGTCGGGGGCACCGGTGCGGGTCAGCGTTGCCGTCCTGCCCAATTGCGGTCGAGCGATGGCGATCGAATCGGTGGCCCGGCGGATCTCCACCCGCAGCTCACCGGTCCTGCGGACGACCGGGCAGTCCAGCCGCGCGGCCAACCACCCCGCCAGCGTATCCAGCGCGGGCTCACTGGCCAGCCCGGACACGCTCACCGACAGCACCGGTTCGAACGGCGGCTCGTCCAGCGCGGCGGCGAGCAGCGCCCGCCAGTAGGTGATGCGGCTCCACGACAGGTCGGTGTCGCCGGGCGCGTAGGAGGCGCAGCGTTTGCCGAGCGCGGCCTGCGGGTCGGGCGCGAACGTGGCGTCGGTGATGCGCCGCTTGGCCAGCTTGCCCACCGAGTCCTGGGACGGAAAGTCCGGTGCCCCACGCGGCCACCACGCCACCACCGGGGTGTCGGGCAGCAGGAACGGCGTCACCACGCTGCTCTCGTGGTTCACCAGCGGACCCTGCAACCGCAGCACGATCACCTCGGCCGCCCCGGCGTCACCGCCCACCCGGATCTGGGCGTCGAGCCGGGTCTCGGCGTCGCGGTCGCCACGGGCGAGCACGATCACGCGACAGGGGTGTTCGCGGCTGGCGTCGTTGGCGGCGTCGATGGCGTCCTCGGCCTCGGACGAATCCAGGGTGCACACGACGAGGGTGAGCACTCGGCCCTGGGTGATGACACCGTTGGACTCGCGCAGCTGCACCATCCGCTTGGCGACCTCGACGGTGTTGGTGTCGGGCATGTCGACGATCACGGGCGCCGCCATTCGCGCCCGCTGCGCGCGAGCATCTCGTCGGCCGAGGTCGGCCCCCAGGTGCCTGCTTCATAGGGTTCGGGTTTGCCCTCGGCGGCCCAGTGCGCGATCACCGGATCGAGGATGCGCCAGGACAATTCGACCTCCGCGTTGACGGGGAACAGGGACGGCACGCCGAGTAGCACGTCCAGGATCAGGCGTTCGTAGGCCTCGGGGGAGGACTCGGTGAACGCCTCGCCGTAGCTGAAGTCCATGTTCACATCGCGCACCTCCATTCCCGAGCCAGGCACCTTGGAACCGAAGCGCAGGGTGATGCCCTCGTCGGGCTGTACCCGGATGACCAGGGCGTTCTGGCCGAGCTCCTCGGTCATGGTCTGGTCGAAGGGTAGGTGCGGCGCGCGTTTGAACACCACCGCGATCTCGGTCACCCTGCGGCCCAGGCGTTTTCCGGTGCGCAGGTAGAACGGCACCCCGGCCCAGCGCCGGTTCTCCACGTGCAGGGTGATCGCGGCGTAGGTCTCGGTGCGCGACTGCGGGTCGAACCCCTCCTCCTGGTGCAGGCCGACCACGTGTTCGCTGCCCTGCCAGCCCTCGGTGTACTGGCCGCGCGCGGTGGTCTCGTCGAGTGGTTCGACGAGTTTGGTCGCCGAGAGCGCCTTGATCTTCTCGGTGGTGAGCTGCATCGGTTCGAAGGAGGTCGGTTCCTCCATGGCGGTCAGCGCCAGCAGTTGCAGCAGGTGGTTCTGGATGACGTCACGCGCGGCGCCGATGCCGTCGTAATAGCCCGCGCGCCCACCCAATCCGATGTCCTCGGCCATGGTGATCTGCACGCTGTCGACGAAATTGGCGTTCCAGATCGGCTCGTAGAGTTCGTTGGCGAAGCGCAACGCCAGAATGTTCTGCACCGTCTCCTTACCGAGATAGTGGTCGATGCGGAACACATGCTCCTCCGGGAACACCCGGTTGACCAGGGCGTTCAGCTCCTGGGCGCTGGCCAGATCGTGCCCGAAGGGCTTCTCGATCACCACCCGCCGCCACGGGGTGTAGCCCTCGGGGCGGGGGGCGGCCTTGGCCAGTTCGTGTTCGGAGAGCTGGTCGAGGACCACCGGGAACATATTCGGTGGAATCGACAGGTAGAAGGCGTAATTGCCGCCGGTGCCACGGGTGGCGTCGAGGTCTTTCAGGGTGGTGGCGAGGGTGGCGAAGGCGGTGTCGTCGTCGAAACTGCCCTGCACGAAACGCAACCCTTCGGCCAGGTGGTCCCAGACCTCCTGGCGGAACGGGGTGCGCGCGTGCTGTTTCACCGCGCTGAGCACCACCGCGGCGAAATCCTCGTCGGCGTAATTGCGCCGGGCGAAACCGACCAGGGCGAAACCAGGGGGCAACAGCCCCTGGTTCGCCAGGTCGTAGATGGCCGGCATCAGCTTCTTACGGGACAGATCTCCGGTGACACCGAAGATCACCATGCAGCAGGGCCCCGCGATGAAAGGCACCCGTTTGTCGCGTTCGTCGCGCAGCGGGTTGTGCCACAGCCCCGCCTTGTCCGTCGTTGCTGTGCCGGCCATCAGATCAGTTGCCCCCTGCCGCCGCGGTGCGCAGTTCCTCGGTGGTGGCGTCGATCAGCTCACCCCAGGAGGCCTCGAACTTGTCGACACCCTCGCGCTCGAGCACCTCGAACACGTCGGCCAGGTCGATGCCCGCGGCCTCGAGGTCGCTGAACACCTGCGCGGCTTCGACGGCCTTGCCGCTGAGCGTGTCGCCCCGCACCTCGCCGTGGTCGGCGAAGGCCTGCAGCGTCTTCTCCGGCAGCGTGTTGACCGTGTTCGGGCCGACCAGCTCGGTGACGTACAGGGTGTCGGGGTAGTCCGGGTTCTTCACACCGGTGGAGGCCCACAGCGGCCGCTGCCGGTTGGCGCCCTGGGAGGCCAGGTGGTTGTAGGTGGAGGTGTGCGCCCCACCGTCGAACACGTCCTGGTACTCGGCGTAGGCCAGCCGGGCGTTGGCCACGCCCGCCTTGCCGCGCAGCGCGAGCGCTTCGGGGGTGCCGATCGCCTCGAGCCGCTTGTCGATCTCGGTGTCCACGCGGGAGACGAAGAACGACGCGACCGAGTGGATCTTGGCCAGATCGTGGCCCGCGACCTTGGCCTGCCGCAGACCGTCGAGGTAGGCGCCCATCACCGCGCGGTAGCGCGGCACGGAGAAGATCAGCGTCACGTTCACGCTGATGCCCTCGGCGATCACCGAGGTGATGGCGGGCAGGCCCGCCTCGGTGGCCGGGATCTTGATGAACAGATTCTTGCGGTCGACGATCTTCCACAGCTCGATCGCCTGGGCGACCGTCTTGTCGGCGTCGAAGGCGAAGCGCGGGTCGACCTCGATCGAGACCCGGCCGTCGACACCGCCCGTCGACTCGAACACCGGGGCGAGCACGTCGCAGGCGGCGCGCACGTCGTCGGTGGTGATGGTGCGGATCGCCGCATCGGCGTCGGCGCCTTGGGCCGCAAGGTCTTTCACCTGTGCGTCGTAGGCGTGACCGACGCTCAGCGCGGCCTGGAAGATGGACGGGTTCGTGGTGACACCGACGACGCCCCTGGTCGCGATCAGGTCGGCGAGGTTGCCGGACTTGATGCGGTCACGGGACAGATCGTCGAGCCACACCGAGACCCCCGCTGCCGCGAGTGCGGCGAGATTCTCGTTCTGTGCCATGGTTTTACCCCTTCACCTTGTCGAGCGTGCGCTGCGCGGCGGCGACGACGGCATCGGCGGTGATACCGAATTCGCTGTAGAGCTTCTTGAAGTTCGCGGACGCGCCGAAGTGCTCGATCGACACGATCTCGCCCGCGTCACCGACGAGCCGGTACCACGGCATCGCGATGCCGGCCTCGACGACGACCCTGGCGCGGACCGTGGGCGGGAACACCTCGTCGCGGTAGGCCTGGTCCTGTGCGTCGAACCATTCCACACACGGCATCGAGACCACGCGGGTCGGAATGCCCTGTGCCTCCAGGGTAGTGCGTGCTTCGACGGCCAGCTGCAGCTCCGAACCGGTGCCGACGAGGATCAGCTCCGGGGTGCCGGTGGACGCCTCGGCCAGCACGTAGCCGCCCTTGCGCACGCCCTCGTAACTGGTGCCCTCGAGGGTCGGCACGTCCTGGCGGGTGAGCGCCAGCGCGGACGGGCCGTCCTGGTGGGGAGCGTCGTAGGTGTGGAAGTGCGAGGCGTGCTCGTCGGAGTCGCGCTCGAGGATGGTTCGCCAGGCGTAGGCGGTCTCGTTCGCGTCGCCGGGGCGCACCACGTTGAGGCCGGGGATGGCGCGCAGCGCGGCCAGGTGCTCGATCGGCTGGTGCGTCGGGCCGTCCTCGCCGAGGCCGATGGAGTCGTGGGTCCACACGTAGATCGCGGGCACCCGCATCAGCGCGGCCAGGCGGACCGCCGGGCGCATGTAGTCGGAGAACACCAGGAAGGTGCCGCCGTAGGGACGGGTCGGGCCGTGCAGGGCGATGCCGTTGAGGATCGAGCCCATGGCGTGCTCACGGATACCGAAGTGCAGGGTGCGGCCGTAGGGCTGCGCCTTCCACATGCCGGTGGAGATGGCTTCGGGGCCGAAGCTGGGCTGACCGGGCATGGTGGTGTTGTTGGACTCGGCCAGGTCGGCCGAACCGCCCCACAGTTCGGGCAGCACGTCGGCGAGCGAGGCCAGCACCTTGCCGGAGGCCTTGCGGGTGGCCATGCCCTTCGGGTCGGGCTCGAAGGTGGGCAGGTGCTCGGTCCAGCCCTTGGGCAGCGAGCGGGTGAGCAGGCGGTCGAACAGTTCCTTGTTCGACGGGTTCGCCGCGGCCCAGGCGTCGTAGTCGGCCTGCCAGGCCTGCTGGGCCGCCGCGCCGCGCTCGAGCGCCTTGCGGGTGTGCTCGATGACGGCCGGGTCGACGTCGAAGGACTTGTCCGGGTCGAAGCCGAGCGCCTTCTTCACCGCGGCGACCTCGTCGGGGCCGAGCGCCGCGCCGTGCACGCCACCGGTGTTCATCTTGGAGGGAGCCGGGAAGCCGATGATGGTGCGCAGGATGATGATCGACGGCTTGTCGGTCACCGCCTTGGCCGCCTCGATCGCCGCCTCGATCGCCACCACGTCCTCGCCGCCCATGACGGTCTGCACGTGCCAGCCGTAGGCCTCGTAGCGCGCGGCCACGTCCTCGGTGAAGGCGATGTCGGTGTTGTCCTCGATGGAGATCTCGTTGTCGTCGTAGATCAGCACGAGGTTGCCCAGCTGCTGGGTACCCGCGATCGAGGACGCCTCGGCCGTGACACCTTCCTGCATGTCACCGTCGGAGGCGATGACGAAGATGTGGTGGTCGAACGGGCTGGCGCCTTCCGGGGCGTCGGGGTCGAACAGGCCGCGCTCGCGCCGGGCCGCCATCGCCATGCCGACCGCCGAGGCCAGACCCTGGCCGAGCGGGCCGGTGGTGATCTCGACGCCGTCGGTGTGCCGGAACTCGGGGTGACCCGGGGTCAGCGAATCCCACTGGCGCAGCTGCTCGAGGTCGGACAGCTCGAGGCCGAAACCGGCCAGGTACAGCTGGATGTAGAGGGTGAGGCTGGAATGCCCACACGAGAGCACGAAGCGGTCGCGGCCGGACCAGCTCGGGTCGGCCGGGTTGTGGCGCATGACGCGCTGGAAGAGGCTGTAGGCGACGGGGGCGAGGCTCATCGCGGTGCCCGGGTGACCGTTGCCCGCCTTCTGCACCGCGTCGGCGGCGAGAACACGGGCGGTATCGACGGCCTTGGTGTCCAGGTCCGTCCAGTCGCTGGGATAGTTCCGCTGAGTGAGGGCGCGAATGTCGTCTGTGACTGACACGACCGTGGTTCTCCTGACCTAGGTTTCGTCGACGGCGAGTAGATGGCAGCGGCGATGGTGTCGTACTGGACCGCACGCGGCCGGGGGTGCGTACCGATGTACAGGAATACCCTAGAGGTGCTGTTCCACCTGATCGGCGCGAACCCTGAGTGTGAGTCTAGTTGCCCATCCCGCGATCACGCCGGGGGTCGTCCCCGGGAATCGGCGCGGCGCGCGGCACGTCGTTCACCTGCGTGTCGGTACCGGTTCACCCGCAGACAGCGAGCGCAACTGGTCCCGGTCGCGGAGTCAAGCGCCGCGACCCGCGGCGCCAGCCGCCTGTGTCACCGTCTACCATCGTCTGTAGTAGTGGCCGCGCCGCAGCCGCGCGCTGCTCGTTCCAATGCCGGATGCGAAGCACAGCGTGCGAGGAGAAACAGTGCGGATCGGTAACCAGCCGGGTAGTAGCGGTGCGCACGATTCCTCGACGGCTCTCGCCGATCGTCTGGCGGGCGACAGCGTGTTCGCCCGGGTCGTGCGTAAGCCGCTGGCCTACATCGCGCTCACCAAACCGCGAGTCATCGAGCTCCTGCTCGTCGCGACCATCCCGACCATGCTCCTGGCAGACCGGGGCAATGTCGACATCCGGCTGATCCTGGTCACCCTGTTCGGTGGCTGGATGGGCGCGGCCAGCGCCAACACCCTCAACTGTGTCGCCGACGCCGACATCGACAAGGTGATGAAGCGGACCGCGCGCCGCCCGCTGGCCCGCGACGCGGTGCCCACCTCGCACGCGCTGGTCTTCGGCCTGGCGCTCGGCGCGATCTCCTTCGCCTGGCTGTGGTGGCAGGCCAACCTGCTCAGCGGCGTGCTCGTGGTCGCGACCATCCTGTTCTACGTTTTCGTCTACACCAAGGGCCTCAAGCGCCGGACCTCGCAGAACGTGGTGTGGGGCGGCGCGGCCGGCTGTATGCCCGCCTTGGTCGGCTGGTCGGCGGTCACCGGGAACATCGGCTGGCCCGCGATCGTGCTGTTCGCGGTCATCTTCTTCTGGACGCCGCCGCACACCTGGGCGCTGGCCATGCGCTACAAGGAGGACTACCGCGCGGCGGGCGTGCCGATGCTGCCGGTGGTCGCCACCGAGCAGGTCGTCACCAAGCAGATCGTCATCTACACCTGGCTGACCGTGCTGGCCACCCTCGCCCTCGTCCCGGCGACCGGTGTCATCTACGCGGCCGTCGCGCTGGTCGCCGGTGCCTGGTTCCTGCTCATGGCGCACCAGCTGTACGCGGGAGTGCGCCGGGGTGAATCGGTGAAGCCGCTGCGACTGTTCCTGCAGTCCAACAACTATCTGGCCGTGGTGTTCTGCGGTCTGGCCGTGGACTCGGTGCTCGGCTGGACCACGCTGGGCAGCATCGTCGGTCTGTAGCTTTCGCGCGCACTCGAACCGGCGGCCGGGCAGTGATTGCCCGGCCGCCGGTTTCGCGTCTACGGCAGCAGGACGATCGAACCGGTGGTCTTGCGCGCCGCGAGGTCGCGGTGGGCATCGGCCGCGTCGGCGAGCGGGTAGGTGGCGCCGATGCGCAGTTTCAGCGTGCCCGTCGCGATGGCGTCGAAGATATCGGTTGCGCGCCAGAGGAATTCGGCGCGGTCGCGGGTGTAGGCACCCAGCGACGGGCGCGTCAGCCACAGCGAACCGGCCGGATTGAGGCGCTGCGGATCGAACGGCGGTACCGGACCGCTGGCCGCGCCGAACAGGGCGAGGGTGCCGCGCACCCGGAGCGAGGCGAGGCTCGCTTCGAAGGTGCTCGCGCCGACGCCGTCGTAGACCGCCGCCACGCCCTGCCCGTCGGTGAGCTCGCGGACCCGGGCGGCGAGGTCGTCGTCGTAGCGCAGGACCTCGGCGGCACCCGCCTCGCGGGAGAGCTTCTCCTTGGCATCGGTCGAAACCGTGGTGATGACGCGCGCGCCCTTGGCGGCGGCCAGCTGAGTGAGCAGCAGACCGACCCCGCCCGCGCCCGCGTGGACGAGGACCGGGTCGCCGGGTTCGGGGGTGAAGATTGATTCGACCAGGTAGTGCGCGGTCATGCCCTGCAGCAGGGCCGCCGCCGCGACGGCCGGTTCCACGCCCTCGGGCACCTTCACGGCCACCGCCTCGTCGACGGCCACCTTCTCGGCGTAACTGCCCGGCGCGGCCGCCCACGCCACCCGGTCGCCGACGGCGAACTCGGTGACCTCGGCGCCGACCTCGGCGACCACGCCGGTGCCCTCGGAGCCCGGGACATAGGGCGTGGCCTGCGGATACAACCCGGTGCGGAAGTAGATGTCGATGTA
Source organism: Nocardia ignorata NBRC 108230 (assembly GCF_001612905.1). Lineage (GTDB taxonomy): Bacteria > Actinomycetota > Actinomycetes > Mycobacteriales > Mycobacteriaceae > Nocardia > Nocardia ignorata. Next base: position 154,776 of record NZ_BDBI01000026.1, read on the forward strand.
GTTGACACCCACACCCTCGGTGTCGACCAGCAGTTGTTTCGGGCCGATTCGTGGGTCGTCCACCTCCACCGACCGCAGGACCTCGGGACCACCGTGCTCGGAAACCTGAATCGCGCGCATGAGTCCCCTTTGTACACCCCGTGTTCGGTGTCACTCGGGGGTGGACGCGAAACTACCGACCGGTAAACTCTCGCCCATGAGTACAACCGCCGCGCCCGAGGCCGTGAAGGTGCCCGCCGAGGTCGAGAAGTCCATCGCGAAGTTCGTCGCCGAGCACGGCGGTTCGGGCACGGCGGTGCTGCAGTACCTGGGCGAGCAGGGGGTGCGCATCACCCTCGTCGGCGAGGACGGCGTCCTCGGCGACCGTGTGGTGGCCGATCTGGCGACCGCCAAGGCCGTCGTCGAGCGCGTCGAGGGGCTCACCGAGACCGAAGAGTGGGACCGCGAGCTGGTCTCCAAGGTCACCCCGGCCAAGGGGCACTGGGCGAAGATGGCTGGCTGGGTCGCTCGCTCGACCAAGTTCCCCAAGGCCCGCAACGCGAACGTCTTCCCCGGAGCCTGATTCCTGGACCGCCGCGATCCAAGCTTTCAGCCGGTCGCCGCAGCACTCACGATGTGAGGCTGCGGCGACCGCGTGCTTTCCGTACCCGGAAGTCGGGAGCCGGTGGTCAGTGCGTCGCCGCGGCGGACACAGCGGGGGCGTCGACGGTCTCTCTGGTGCGCAGGGATGCCCACAGGGCAGCGGTGGCGGCGGTGCAGGCCGCGGCGCCGCCGACGTGGATGGCGACCAGGGCGGCGGGGACGTCGGTGAAGTACTGGACGACACCGACCAGCGCCTGGGACAGGACGATCCCGAGCAGCACGAACAGCCGCTTGCGGATCGCGGGGGTGATGCCGACGGCGTAGAGGCCGAAGGCCAGGCCGATGAGCAGAGCCAGATACCCGATGAGCAACTGCGAGTGCAGGTGCACCAGGGTGACGATCTCGACCTCGAGGCGTGCCACCGGGCGGTCGATGCTCTTGTCGCCGGCGTGCGGTCCGGCGGCGGTGACCAGCGTGCCCGCGATCAGCACGCCCGCCAGCGCCACGCCGCTCAGCGCGGTGAGCCGGCGCAGGGGAGCGGGCACCTGCACGGTGTCGATACCGTCGTCGGGCTGACCGATCTTCGCGTACAGCACCACCGCCAGCCACACCATCACCATCGAGGCGAGCAGGTGCACGGCCACCGTCCACCACAGCAGGCCGGTGCGCACGGTGATGCCGCCGATGATCGCCTGCACGACGGTGCCGCCGGGCATCAGCCAGGCATAGACGAGGACTTCCTTGCGACGGCGGGCCCGGACGACGGCCAGCACGATCAGCGCCGCGCACAGTGTCACCACGAAGGTGAGCAGCCGGTTGCCGAATTCGACGGTCTGGTGCAGCACCGGCACCTCCGACACCCCGACGGGAGTGAAGCTGCCGGGGAAGCACTGCGGCCAGGTGGGGCAGCCGAGACCGGACGCGGTGACGCGCACGATCGCGCCGGTCACCGAGATCCCGGCCTGGCTCAGAATCACTGCGAGGGCGATGAGCCGCTGGGTCCGCAGCGAGGGCAGTGGCAGCCGGTCGACGAGGCCGGTGAAGGCGCGATACAGCACGTCACGATGGTACTGGCAGGAGATTCCCGCTCGATACCCGGGCTACTACAGTGCGTCGTTGGTCACGTCAGCTGAAGCGGAACAGCCGGGTGGCCAGTGACCCGCACACCACGCCCCACACCGCGAGTACCGCGACGCCGAACCAGTCGATCGACCCGGCCAGAGCCGCTTCCAGGGCGTAGGCCAGCGCGCCGGAGGGAACCAGGCGCGCGATCACCGTCAGCGCGGCGGGCACCGTGTCGACCAGGACGAGACTGGCGATACCGAGCATGACGAACCACAGGATATTGGCCAAGGCGAGCACGATCTCGGCCTTGAGTGTGCCGCCGAGCAGCAGACCCATCGCCGCGAAGGTCGCCGTGCCGAGCGCGATCACCAGCGCGCCGATGGCCAGCCCGCCCGCGCCGGGACGCCACCCGAGCGCCATCCCGATCGCCCCGAGCAGCACCGCCTGCAGCACCACCACGATCAGTACGGCGGCACACTTGCCCGCGATCACACCCCAGCGCGGCAGCGGGGTGGCACCGAGCCGTTTGAGGGCGCCGTAGCGGCGGTCGAAGCCCACCGCGATGGCCTGACCGGTGAACGCGGTCGACATCACCGCCGTCATCATCACCATCGGCACGACCCGGTTCACGCGGTCGGCACCCAGATCGCCGAACGGCAGCAGGGTCAGCCCGATCAGCAGGGTGATCGGGATGAACATGGTGAGCAGCAGCTGTTCGCCGTTGCGCAGCAACAGTTTCAGTTCGAGCGTGGTCTGCGCGACGAGCATCGCGGCGCGCGAGGCGGGGCGCGGGTCGGGGGTGAAGGTGCCGGGCTGGAACCGGCTCACGGTCTCGGTCATCCGCGCAGGTCCCGTCCGGTGAGTTCGAGGAAGACGTCCTCGAGGCGTCGCTGATCGATGCGGATGTCGGTGGCGAGCACGTCCATGCGCGCGCACCAGGCAGTGACCGTCGCCAGTACCTGCGGGGTGATCTCGCCCTCGACCAGATAGGTGCCCGGCGTGGTCTCGTGTGGCGAGAACCCTTCGGGCAGAGCTGATTTCAGCAGTTCGATATCGAGTTTCGGTGGGGCGCAGAACCGCAGCTGACCGGCGGCGCCGTGCGCGGTGACCTCGGCGGGGGTGCCCTGGGCGACGATCTCACCGTGGTCGATGATGACGAGCTGGTCGGCGAGCTGTTCGGCCTCGTCCATCATGTGTGTGGTGAGCACGACGCTCACCCCGTCGCGGCGCAGGGCATCGATCAGTTCCCACACGATCAGCCGGGCCTGGGCGTCCAGACCGGCCGTCGGTTCGTCGAGGAACACGATCTCCGGCCTGCCGACCAGGGCGCAGGCGAGGGCGAGGCGCTGCTGCTGACCGCCCGAGAGGCGCCGGTAGGGGGTGCGCCGGTTGTCCTGCAGGCCGAGGGTGCGCAGCAGCCAGTCGGGGTCGATGGGGTCGGCGGAATAGGCCGCGACCAGGTCGAGCATCTCGCCCGCGCGGGCGCCGGGGTAGGCGCCGCCGCCCTGCAACATCACCCCGATGCGTGGCCGTAGCTGTTCGGAGTCGGCGATCGGGTCGAGACCGAGCACGCGGACCGTGCCCGCGTCGGGGCGCACGAAGCCCTCGCACATCTCCACGGTGGTGGTCTTACCGGCGCCGTTGGGGCCGAGCAGCGCGAAAACCTGTGCCTGCTCCACGTCGAAACGCAGGCCGTCGACCGCGGCGGTGTCGCCGTAGCGCTTGACCACGCCGTCGACGCTAACGGCGGGTCCCGGGCTTCTCGTCACGATGTGACACGGTAAGCCGTCGCCTCCTGTGACGGAGCCGACACCCCCGCCTGGGCCCGCCACGGCAGGGTGTGCCGGGTGAGGACGTAGAACAGCGCGAAGCACACCGCGGCCGCCAGGGCGGCGCCGATGATCTGAAAGACCTGGAATTCGGCACCACGCGGCATGACGAGCATCGACACCACCGCCGAGAACGCCACGGCGGGCACGCGGAACACCGGTTGCGTAGCCCAGGCGGCGAGCGGGACGATCGCCCACAGCAGGTACCAGGGCTGGACCACCGGGAACAGCAGCACGATCGCACCGAGCGACACACCGAGCGCGCCCACCGGGTGCAGGCGGCCGGTGCCGGTCGCCACCAGCATCCGCACCGTCACATAGCCCGCGACGAGCCCCGCGATGGGCCGGGTGATCGACAGCAGTGCCGTGGTGTGGTCGCCGAGCCCGAGCAGCACCCCGCCGAAACCCGTGATGACACCGATCACCGTCGGCAGCGACATCCAGCTGCGCACCGCGTTGGCCACGCTGAGGGTGAACACCCACCCGAAGCCGAGCCCGCTGGCCCAGCTCACGAAAAGTGTTGTCGCCCCGGCGATTACCCCCAGCAGGGCGGCGGCCTTGACGACGGCGAGCAGGCTGCCGCCCCAGCGCCGGGCCAGCGCCATCCCGACGAAGCCGAGCGCGATGATGGAGGTGAACTTGACCGACGACGACAGCGTGATCACCACCGCGCCGCCGATCAGCAGCGCGTAGCCGCGGGCGTCCAGTGGTGGCATGGCGCCGTTGAGGCTGTCGCGCCGTCCCCCGTCGCCGTAGATGGCGCGCAGCGTGAGCTCCATGCCCGCCAGCATCAGGCCGATCATCAGCGCGTCGTTGTGCACGCCGCCGACCAGGTGGAACAGCACGAGCGGGTTGGCCGCGCCGAGCCACAGCGCGCTCACCGGCGCCACCCCGCAGCGCACCGAGAGCCGGGGCAGCGCCCACACGATCAAGGCGACCCCCGCGAGCGCGAGCAACCGGTGCACCCACACGCCCGCGATGATGTTGTCGCCGGTCAGCTCGGCGATACCGCGCCCGATCCACAGGAAGAGCGGGCCGTAGGGCGCCGGTGTGTCACGCCAGATGGTCGGCACATTGTTGGTGAGGACATTGTCGATCCCGAGCCCGGCGACGGGCCCTTCGGCGTACGGGTCGATGCCGCGCGCGGCGATCTCGCTCTGGGCCAGGTAGGAGTAGACGTCGTTGCTGAACATCGGCGGCGCCACCGACAGCGGGATGATCCACAACAGCAATGTCCGGTCGAGCTGGGACCGGGTGAGCCGGTGCAGCGGCGATCCGGCCAGGCCGCCGATCGCGAAGCGGCCCAACAGCAACCAGGCCCCGATCACCAGCACGGTGCCGAACATGCACATCGCCAGCGACCCGGTGTGGGCGCGGGCGAAGATGCCGAGCACCCGTACACCGGAGACCGGATTCTGGTGCACGGGCTGTGCGCCGATGCCGAGCGCGGCGATGGCCATCAGCACGGCACCGGTGGCGCCCATCAACCGGATGCGGTCCAGCTGGGCGCGTTCGCGTTTGTCGAGGCCGGGGACTTCGGTCTCGTCGCGGTGCAGGGCCGCGACGGTGTGATCGGGCGCGGGCACGTCGAACCCGAGGGCTCGCCGCCCGAACGCCAGTGTCTTGCGCGCCGCGCCCTCCAGTACCGCCACGGGGTCGAAGCCTAGTGCGCCCGGCCGTGATCGTTGTGGCACCGGTCGGCGTCGCCGCCCCGACCAGCGCGAATCAGGCGGGACCGACGAACACCGGGTCGGTGCTTACCCAGAGCGCGGCCGCGACGACGACGACCAGACAGATCACCGCGACCAGGCCCATCGCCACCCAGCCGATGCGCTGCGCCGACCGCAGGTCCCGCGCCGACAGCCAGCCGGGAACGAACAGGATGCCCAGCGCGCTGAGCGTGCCCGCCGCCAGTCCACCGAGGTGACCCCACAGCGAGATTCCCGGCAGCGAGAAGCTGATGAGCACGTTGACGCCGATCACCACCAGCATCGGAGTCGGGCTCTGCCGCAAGCGGATCAGCGTCACCGTCACGGCGCCGAACAGGCCGTACACCGCGCCCGACGCGCCCGCGGTCATGGTGTACGGATCCGACAGCGCCATCACCGCCGCCGAACCGCCGAGCAGCGAGACCAGATACAGGCAGCCGTAGGTGACCCGGCCGAGCACCTGCTCGAGATCGCGGCCGACGACGTAGAGCGCGAACATGTTGACCAGCAGGTGGATCGCGCCGTAGTGCAGGAACCCCGAACCGAGCACCCGCCACCACTCACCGTCGGCGACCAGCAGCGGGACCAGCACGAACTCGCCGAACACCGACGAACCCCGATGGTTCTGCATCGGGTTGCCCGCCTGCGCGGCGGTCACCAGGTAGACCAGGACATTGATCGCGATCAGCCCGTAGGTCACCATCGGTACCGGCGACGCGCCTGCCCGGGCGCCCGCGACGGTGCGCACCTGCCGCACGTCGCGCTGCCCTTGCCGCACGCAGTCCACGCAGTGCTGGCCGACGGCGGCGGGCCGCAGGCATTCAGGGCAGGCGGGCCGCCCGCAGCGGGTGCAGGCGAGGCCGGTTCGGCGATCGGGGTGGCGGACGCACGTCTGTGCGGGCGGGTGTGACACATGGTCATCGTGCCATGAGTCACCGACACGAGTCGGGCTGTGAGAACGTCGTCGGTCGGCGGCTCGCCCACGGTTCCCGGCGACGGCAGACCGTCTGTACCTCGGCGAGGCGCACGGGTCGGCCGAGGGGTGCGGCGGTCCGGTGGGCGTGTCCGGTTTCGACCGGCCAGGCCGGGCTATGCGCTCCTCATGACGTCTCTGTGGTTGAACAACGCCGAAGTCCCCGCCCGGTTACGGCTGACCCCCGGTTCGCACTTCGACACCGTCGTCCTCGGCGCGGGCATCGTCGGGTTGACGACCGCGCTGCTGTTGGCCGAGCGCGGCCGCGAGGTGGCGGTGATCGAGGCGAAACGGGTCGGCGCGGGCACCACGGCCGCGTCGACGGCGAAAGTCTCGCTCCTGCAGGGCACCCGGGCCCAGACCATCGCCCGCAGGCACGGCATCGCGACCCTCTCGCGTTACGTCGCCGCCAATCTCGACGGCTTCGACTGGCTGCTGGATTTCTGCGCCGGACGCGACCTCGCCGTCGAGCGCGTGGCCGCCTACACCTATGCCCAGAACGAATCCGAGATGTCCGCTGTGCGGGCGGAATTCGAGGCGACGCGGTCGGCCGGACTGCCCACCGACCTGGTCGACGACGTCGACGTTCCGTTCCCGCTCCACGGTGCCGTGCGGCTGCGCGAGCAGGCCCAGCTCAACCCGATGGCCTTCCTGGCCGCCCTCGCCGCCGAAGTCGAAACCCAGGGCGGGTCGATCTTCGAATCGACGCGCGCACAACGGCTTCGCCATCACGACGGCCGGGTGGTGATCGGTACCGAACACGGCGAGGTGGATGCGAACAACGTCGTCGTCGCGACCGGAACACCGATCTTCGACCGGGGCGGTTACTTCGCCCGCGTCACCGCCCAGCGCTCCTATCTGGCCGCGTTCAAGGTGCCCGGGCCGGTGCCGGAGGAGATGTATATCAGTGCGGGACAACCGATCCGGTCGCTGCGCCGCTACCCGGCCGACGACGTGCTCCTGGTCGGCGGCAGCGGCCACGAGGTGGGCCGCGAGGATTCCGCGGAGACCCACGTGCAAGACCTGCTCGACTGGACCGGCCGGTGGTTCCCGGGCGCGGAGCTGCTGCACCGCTGGTCGGCGCAGGACTACCACCCCGTGGGCGAACTTCCCTACGTCGGCCCGCTCGTTCCCGGTCGCGAGGAAGTCCTCGTCGCCACCGGGTTCGCCAAGTGGGGTTTCACCAACGGCGCCGCCGCCGCGCTCGCCCTCGCGGGCCGCATCACCGGCGACGCTCCGAAATGGGCCGACACCCTCTCCGCCTGGCGGCTCGGCGAAGTCGCCTCCCTCCCGGCGGGCGCCCGCGTCAACGCGACCGTCGCCCGCTACCTGTCCACCGGCTGGCTGCACCTGCTCGGCGCCGACGAGCACAGCATCCCCCCGGAAGGCTGCGGCCGCGTCGAACGCCACGGGCTGCATCCCACCGCCGTCTCCACCGTCGACGGCGTCACCACCGAGATCTCCGCGATCTGCCCGCACCTGGGCGGCATCCTCCACTGGAACGACGCCGAACGCACCTGGGACTGCCCCCTGCACGGCTCCCGCTTCGAACCCGACGGCGCCGTCATCGAAGGCCCGGCCACCCACCCGCTCTCTCCCCGCTGAGCTGGACAACCGATCACCACGCTCTGATGGCGGCGTCTCGCGAGAGTCTCCCGCCACCGGGGCGTGGTAACCGGGTGTTCAGGACGGGTATGCGCTGGTCTCGGGGTTGCCCGCCGGGGCGTGAGGAGATCTGCGCGGGTGTGCGATGAGTCACCTCGCGGTCGGTGAACGGGTCGGCGGGTAGGGGCCGCACCTGGGGTTTTACGAAGGCCGTGCGGTGGTGTGACGTCTTCGTCGCAGGTCAGGGTGCCCTTGGCAAGGTGACCCTTATTAGATTTAGGGAAGTAATTCCGCCACACTGGTGTTGTGAAAACCGTGGGTTTGCGGACAGGCGTGGAAGGGACCGGTCGTAAGACGACCGGCACCCGGTCGTCTGCTGTGCCCGCGCACGAGGGGCAGACCCGGGCGGCCATCGTCCAGTTGCTGCTCGAGCAGGGTCCCATCACCGCCACCGCCATCAGTGCCGAACTCGGGCTCGCCCCCGCGGGGGTGCGCAGGCACCTCGACGCGCTGATCGACGCAGGTCAGGCGCGCGCGAGCCGGTCGGCGCCGTGGCAGCAGAAGGGCCGCGGCAGGCCCGCCAAGCAATACCAGCTCACCGCCGCCGGACGTGGCAACCTCGGCCATGCCTACGACGACCTGGCCGGTGCCGCCATCCGTCAGCTCGGTGAGATCGGTGGCGACGAGGCGATCAGCGAGTTCGCCCGCAAACGGGTGCGCACGATCGTCGACGGCATCGAGCCGGTCGCCGAGCACAGTGCCCCCGTGATCGAGGCCAAGGTCGAGGAGATCGCCGAGGCGTTCGCCGATGCCGGTTTCGCCGCGACCACCCGCCAGGTGGGTGCCGGTGTGCAGATCTGCCAGCATCATTGCCCGGTGGCCCACGTGGCCGAGGAGTTCCCGCAGCTGTGCGCCGCCGAACTGGACGCTTTCCGCGACCTGCTCGGCACCCACGTGCAGCGACTTGCGACGATCGCCAACGGCGATTGCGCCTGCACCACCCACGTGCCGCTGGTCGCGGTGCCGAAAATCCCATCCGCCGCACAGCCCGCGGCGGGACGAACGAACGACTCCGGAAGGAGTGCCGAATGACGACGACCACCGACCAGGTGCAACCGCTGACCCAGGACGAGACCATCGCCTCGCTGGGTAACTACGGTTACGGCTGGGCCGATTCGGATGTGGCCGGTGCCAGTGCGCAACGCGGCCTGTCGGAGGCTGTCGTTCGCGACATCTCGGCCAAGAAGAGCGAGCCCGAGTGGATGCTCGACATCCGCCTCAAGGCGCTGCGCATCTTCGACCGCAAGCCCATGCCGAACTGGGGTTCCAACCTCGACGGCATCGACTTCGACAACATCAAGTACTTCGTTCGCTCGTCGGAGAAGCAGGCCGAGAGCTGGGAAGACCTGCCCGAGGACATCAAGAACACCTACGACAAGCTGGGCATCCCCGAGGCCGAGAAGCAGCGCCTCGTGTCCGGTGTCGCCGCGCAGTACGAGTCCGAGGTCGTCTACCACTCCATCCGCGAGGATCTGGAGAAGCAGGGCGTCATCTTCCTCGACACCGACACCGCGCTCAAGGAGCACCCGGAGATCTTCCAGGAGTACTTCGGCTCGGTGATCCCCGCCGGTGACAACAAGTTCTCCGCGCTCAACACCGCCGTGTGGTCGGGTGGCTCGTTCATCTACGTGCCGCCGGGCGTGCACGTCGACATCCCGCTGCAGGCCTACTTCCGGATCAACACCGAGAACATGGGCCAGTTCGAGCGGACGCTGATCATCGTCGACGAGGACGCCTACGTCCACTACGTCGAGGGCTGCACCGCGCCGATCTACAAGTCCGACTCGCTGCACTCCGCGGTCGTCGAGATCATCGTGAAGAAGGGCGGCCGCTGCCGCTACACGACCATCCAGAACTGGTCCAACAACGTCTACAACCTGGTCACCAAGCGGGCCAAGGCGGAGGCGGGCGCCACCATGGAGTGGGTCGACGGCAACATCGGCTCCAAGGTCACCATGAAGTACCCGGCGGTCTGGATGACCGGTGAGCACGCGCACGGCGAGGTCCTCTCCGTCGCGTTCGCCGGCCCCGGCCAGCACCAGGACACCGGCGCCAAGATGCTGCACCTGGCCCCGCACACCTCCTCGACCATCGTGTCGAAGTCGGTGGCGCGTGGCGGCGGTCGCGCGTCGTACCGCGGCCTGGTGCAGGTCAACAAGGGTGCCAACGGCTCCAAGTCGACGGTGAAGTGTGACGCGCTGCTGGTCGACACGATCAGCCGCTCCGACACCTACCCCTACGTCGACATCCGCGAGGACGACGTGACCATGGGCCACGAGGCCACGGTCTCCAAGGTGTCCGAGGATCAGCTGTTCTACCTGATGAGCCGCGGTCTCACCGAGGACGAGGCGATGGCCATGGTGGTGCGCGGCTTCGTGGAGCCCATCGCCAAGGAACTGCCGATGGAATACGCACTGGAACTGAACCGGCTCATCGAGCTGCAGATGGAAGGGGCCGTGGGCTGATGTCGACGCTCGAGACGCCGACCCAGAACCCGGGCGCGGGCGCCGCGGTCAACAAGGGCGAGGTCTTCACCTCGTTCGATGTCGACCAGTTCGAGATCCCGTCGGGTCGTGACGAGGCGTGGCGGTTCACCCCGCTGCGTCGTCTGCGCGGCCTGCACGACGGTACGGCTGTGGCCGACGGTCAGGCGACCGTCGAGGTGAGCCAGGTCGCCGGTGTCACCGTGGAAACGGTCGACCGCACCGACGCCCGGCTCGGTCAGGCCGGTATCCCCGCCGATCGCGTTGCCGCCCAGGCCTATTCGGGCTTCGAGACCGCGACCGTCATCACCGTCGGCAAGGAGACCGAGGTTTCCGACCCCGTCACCGTGACCGTCACCGGTCCGGGCGAGGGCAAGACCGCCTACGGTCACCTGCAGATCCGGCTGGACAACTTCGCCGTCGCCACGATCGTGCTCGATCAGCGCGGCAGCGGAACCTACGCCGAGAACGTCGAATTCGTGCTCGGTGACAGCGCCAAGCTCACCGTCGTCGCCGTCCAGGAATGGGCCGACGACGCCGTGCACGTCACCGCGCATCACCTGAAGCTGGGTCGCGACGCGAACCTGCGGCACGTGTCGGCGACCCTCGGCGGCGACCTGGTCCGCCTGTCGGGCACCGTGCGCTACGCCGGTCCCGGCGGCGAGGCCGAGCTGTTCGGTCTGTACTTCGCCGACGCGGGCCAGCATTTCGAGCAGCGACTGCTGGTCGATCACGCCGAGCCCAACTGCAAGTCCAACGTGCTGTACAAGGGTGCGTTGCAGGGTGACCCGTCCTCGCCGAAGGGCGACGCCCGCACGGTCTGGATCGGCGACGTGCTGATCCGCGCCGCGGCCGAGGGCACCGACACCTACGAGGCGAACCGCAACCTGGTGCTCACCGACGGCGCCCGCGCCGATTCGGTGCCGAACCTGGAGATCGAGACCGGTGAGATCGCCGGTGCCGGACACGCCAGTGCCACCGGCCGCTTCGACGACGAGCAGCTGTTCTACCTGCGCGCTCGTGGCATCCCCGAGGACGTCGCCCGCCGCCTCGTCGTGCGTGGCTTCTTCTTCGAGATCATCCAGAAGGTCACGGTCCCCGAGGTCCGGGAGCGGCTCGAGGCGGCCATCGAGGCCGAACTCGCCACTGTCGGTATCTGACACCCACTTACTGCAACGAAGGATTCGAATTCGATGACCACCTTGGAAATCAAGGACCTGCACGCGGAGATCACCACCCCCGAGGGTGAGTCCAAGCAGATCCTCAACGGTGTGAACCTCACGGTGAAGTCCGGCGAGACGCACGCCATCATGGGCCCCAACGGCTCGGGCAAGTCCACGCTGTCCTACGTGATCGCCGGACACCCCAAGTACACCGTCACCCAGGGCACCATCACCCTCGACGGCGAGAACGTCCTGGACATGTCGGTCGACGAGCGTGCCCGCGCGGGCCTGTTCCTGGCCATGCAGTACCCGGTCGAGGTCCCCGGTGTCTCGATGTCGAACTTCCTGCGCACCGCCGCCACCGCCGTGCGCGGTGAGGCGCCGAAGCTGCGCACCTGGGTCAAGGAAGTCAAGGAGTCGATGAAGGAGCTCGACATCGACTCGGCCTTCGCCGACCGCTCGGTGAACGAGGGCTTCTCCGGTGGCGAGAAGAAGCGCCACGAGGTGCTGCAGCTCGGCCTGCTCAAGCCGAAGATCGCGATCCTCGACGAGACCGACTCCGGCCTCGACGTCGACGCGCTGCGCATCGTCTCCGACGGCGTGAACCGCTACAAGGATCGCGAGGACGGCGGCGTCCTGCTGATCACGCACTACACCCGCATCCTGCGCTACATCAAGCCCGACTTCGTGCACGTGTTCGTCAACGGCCGCATCGTCGCCGAAGGCGGCTCCGAGCTGGCCGAGGAACTCGACGCGAACGGCTACGTGCGCTTCACGTCCGCGACCACTGGAGCCTGACGACCATGACCGCTGTGTCCGTCTCGGGATCGGCCCTCGACGTGGCCCGCATCCGGGCCGACTTCCCCATCCTGCACCGCACGGTGCGGGACGGGAAACCGTTGGTGTACCTGGATTCCGGTGCCACCTCGCAGCGTCCGCTGCAGGTGCTCGACGCCGAGCGTGACTTCCTGCTCACCCGCAACTCGGCGGTGCACCGCGGTGCGCATCAGCTCGCCGAGGAGGCCACCGACTCCTATGAGGACGCGCGGGAGGTCATCGCGCGCTTCGTCGGTGCCGACGCGGGCGAGATCGTGTTCACCAAGAACGCGACCGAGTCGTTGAACCTGGTGGCCAACGCCTTCGGTGACGACCGGTTCCCGTACAAGGTCGGACCCGGCGACGAGATCGTGATCACCGAACTCGAACACCACGCGAATCTCGTGCCGTGGCAGGAACTCGCGCGTCGCACCGGTGCCACGCTCGAGTGGTACGGGGTCACCGACGACGGACGCATCGACCTGGATTCGCTCGAACTGTCGCCCGCGACAAAGGTTCTCGCGTTCACCCACCAGTCCAACGTCACCGGTGCGGTTGCTCCGGTTGCCGAATTGGTCCGGCGCGCAAAGGAAGTCGGCGCGCTGGTCGTGCTCGACGCCTGCCAGTCGGTACCGCACCTCGGGGTGGACTTCCGTGAGCTCGGCGTCGATTTCGCCGCGTTCTCGGGTCACAAGATGTTCGGCCCGATGGGGGTGGGCGGCCTGTACGGTCGTCGGGCGCTGCTCGAGGAGACCCCGCCGTACATCACGGGCGGGTCGATGATCGAGACCGTCACCATGGAGAAGACCACCTACGCGCCGCCGCCGCAGCGCTTCGAGGCGGGCACCCCGATGACCTCGCAGGTCGTCGGTCTGGCCGCCGCGGTGCGGTATCTCGAAGATCTCGGCATGGACGCGATCGCCGCGCACGAACACGCGCTCACCGGTGCCGCGCTCGAAGGTCTGGGCGCCATCGAGGGTGTGCGCATCATCGGGCCCACCGAGAACGTGGAGCGCGGTGGCGCGGTGTCGTTCGTCGTCGACGGGGTACACGCCCACGACGTGGGCCAGATCCTCGACGACCAGGGTGTCGCCATCCGGGTCGGGCACCACTGCGCGTGGCCGCTGCACCGACGCTTCGGTGTCGCCGCGACCGCGCGGGCGTCCTTCGCCGCCTACAACACGCTCGACGAGGTCGACGCACTGGTCACGGCCGTGCGGAAGGCTCAGACCTTCTTCGGAGTTGCATAGAACATGCGCATGGAGCAGATGTACCAGGAAGTGATCCTGGACCACTACAAGCACCCGCACCACCGCGGGCTGCGGGAACCGTTCGGTGCCCAGGTGCACCACGTGAACCCGACCTGCGGTGACGAGGTGACCCTGCGCGTGCACATCGACGACGCGGGCGAGGTCGCCGATGTCTCCTACGACGGTCAGGGCTGCTCGATCAGCCAGGCCGCCACCTCGATCCTCACCGATCAGGTGATCGGACTGCCGGTGCAGCAGGCGCTGAAGGTGGTCGACTCCTACAGCGAGATGATCTCGAGCCGCGGCACCGTCGAGGGCGACGAGGACATGATCGGCGACGGTATCGCGCTCGCCGGTGTCGCCAAGTACCCCGCGCGCGTGAAGTGCGCCCTGCTGGGGTGGATGGCGTTCAAGGACGCTGTCGTGCAGATCGCCTCGGCCGAAGATGTGAAGCCTGCCATGGGAAATGGGGATGCGTGATGAGTGAGACCAAGGCTGACGAAGCCACGACCGAAACTGCCGCGCCCACTCCCGAAGCGGAGTTGACGCCCGAGCAGATCCAGCACATCGCCGATCTGGAAGAGGCCATGCGCGATGTGGTCGACCCCGAACTCGGGATCAATGTCGTCGACCTCGGCCTCGTGTACGGCATGTCCGTCGACGACGCCAACATCTGCACCCTCGACATGACGCTCACCTCGGCGGCCTGCCCGCTGACCGACGTCATCGAGGACCAGTCCCGCAACGCCCTGGTGCGCAGCGGCCTGGTCGAGGACCTGAAGATCAACTGGGTCTGGATGCCCCCGTGGGGTCCGGACAAGATCACCGACGACGGCCGCGAACAGCTGCGCGCCCTCGGCTTCACGGTCTAGACAACACTTTTCGCCGCAGGCCCGGACCCCGCGTGGGTGCCGGGCCTGCGGCGTTTTCGCATCTGCGTTCAAACGTGAAGTGCGTCACTCCGATTGGCGGCCGGTGGTCCCAAATGGTCCACTTGTCGGTTCCGCGATCGCGGAACTGTTTGTCAGAGGAGAACTTTCGAATGAGTTTCATGGGTAAGGCCGGCTTCGCCGTCGCGGCGCTCGGTCTTGTGGCCGGGTCGGTGTTCGGCGCCGGTGCCGCGAACGCGCAGAGCATGTTCGGCGCGATCGCTTTCAGTACGACCGATTGGACCTACGGGTCGAGCAGCAGCTGGCCGAGTGAGCAAGAGGCGCGCGAGCAGGCGATCGCGAGCTGCGGCACCAACGGCGCCGCCGACTGCAGGGTCATGATCTCGTGGGCGAACGGCTGCGGCACGCTGGTCGTCAGCGACGACGGCGTCGCGGCCGCCTCCGGGCGCACCGCGGCCGAGGCGACGCGCGCGGCGTTCGAGCGGCTCTCCGAGCTCACCCCGACCGCGCAGCTCGCGAACTTCGGGTCCTCGGACCTGAGTGGCGCCAAGGTCGCCCGCGTGGTCTGCACCGCCAACGCGCGCTGATCGACCGTACGACGCGGGCCCGGATCCTCTCTCGTGATCCGGGCCCCTCGTTTTCTCCGTCGGTGATACACCGAAGCCGGTGATGTGAGATTTCGCGTTTCGGTTGGCCTTTCACGCGAATTGCATGATGATCTGGAAAGTTCCGGACTTCCGGAACTGCTTCCAGAGGAGAACATTCGAATGAGTTTCATGAGTAAGGCCGGCTTCGCCGTTGTGGCACTCGGCCTTGCGGCCGGGTCGGTGTTCGGTGCCGGTTCGGCGAGTGCGGCGGGTGACCAGTGGGGCGCCATGGCCGTGGACGCCGACTGGTCGAACTACGGCCGTTCGGTCGACTACCCCACCCGCGCCGAGGCCGAGGCCGCCGCACTGGATCAGTGCGGCGCGGACGGCTGCGCCATCGAGGTGTCCTGGGTGAACGGCTGCCTGGCCCTGGTGGAGAACGAGCAGTACATCGCCTGGGGCAAGGGCTCGAACCGCGCCGAGGCCGAGCGGGAGGCCTACCTCGCGCTCACCGAGGGCACCCCGCAGAACCTGCTCGTCAACCTCGGCTCGTCGCAGATGGCAGGGGGCACCGTGATCGAAACGGTGTGCACCACCAACGCGAGCTGAACGCGATAGCAATCGGGCCCGGATCTCGAGCGGATCCGGGCCCTTTTGCGTCGGTGCCTTTCCCCCTCGAGTTGGCTATCACCGATCTTTCGATGATGATCTGGAAGGTTCCGGACTTCCGGAACAGTTTCCAGAGGAGAACATTCGAATGAGTTTCATGAGTAGGGCCGGCTTCGCCGTTGTGGCACTCGGCCTTGCGGCCGGGTCGGTGCTCGGTGCCGGTTCGGCGAGCGCGGCGGGTGACCAGTGGGCGTCGGTCGCGTTGAGCGACAACGAGGCCATCTACGGCATCAGCGTGAACGAGGGCAGCGCCGAGGCCGCCATCGCCGCGGCGATCGCCGACTGCCACCTGGCCGACTGCAACGAGGTCATGACCTGGGCCAACGGCTGCGGCGTTCTGGTCCAGAGCAACGACGGCCTCGCGTGGGCGTCCGGCCCGACCCGCGCCGATGCCGAGCGCACGGCCTACGAGAGCCTGACCGAGCTGACCCCGACCGCCATGCTGGCCAACACCGGTTCGGCCAACCTGAGCGGCGCTCACGTCGTCGACGCGATCTGCACCGCCAACGCGCGCTGATCGATACGGAACACCGGGCCCGGATCCTCTCGTGGGATCCGGGCCCGTCGCGTTATCGGGCCGGTTCGGCCTCGAGCGCCGAGGCGATCCAGGCGCCGATCATGTCGGCGGTCTGGTCGATCACCACATCGCGGTCCAGACCCTCGTCTTCCATTTCCACCGACCGCAGCGCCGTGGCGAAACCGGCGTTGAGCACCACGAACGCCATCGTGTCGATATCGATGGTCTTGGTCGGGCCGAGCAGGTGGATCAGATACAACTTGATGATCATGCGCAGCCGCGGCTCGAATTCGGGGATACCGCTGCCGTAGAAGTGCAGATCGGCGACGAGTGCCCGGACCAGGGGCCCGTTGGCAACGAGAATCTGCACGGCGGTGCGGATCACCTCGGCGACCGAATCGCGCGGTGTCTTGTCCGCGGCGACGGTGAGGAACTTGCTGTATCGGTCCTCCACCTGCAGAAACAGACTGTCGGTCAGCTCTTTCACGATCTCGTCGCGGTCGTTGAAATACCGGTACAGCGTGCCGATGCTGATGCCCGCCTCGCTGGCGATCCGGTTGGTCGAGGTGTTGCCGATGCCCCGGGTGCCGAAAAGGTGAGCGGATACCTCCAGAATGCGTGCCCGCGTCTCCCGTGCCCGATCCTGTTTCGGACGTTTGCGCTGCTTATCGGCTTGTGGGGGCATCGGTGCACCTCGCGGGAAAGAGGAGTAGAAGGTGAGCGGTTACTCACCCTACAGTCATGTCACGAGGAAGGCCTCGGTGTCGGCCATCACGTTGGGACACGTACCGGGGAAGCAGCACCGAACGGTGTGAACGAGGAGGAGTCGACGATGACGATCCCAGTGGACAGGGGGCTGACATCCACGCTGGTCACCCATTTCGTGAACAACGTGGCGACCTGCCGGACGTTGCCCGGTGACGCGATCTCCGGCGAGGTGACCTCGGTGACGAGGATGTGCCTCGAGATCTGCGCCGGGTTGCTCGACGGGCGCGACGAGGAGGCCAAGCTGCACCGGCTCGCGGTCGCGGCGTCGGGGTGGGCGCGCGAGGGCGTGCCCATCGACACGATCCTGCACGCGCTGCACGAGGGTTTCCGGATCGGTTTCGACGCGGCCTGCGCCGGGATGAGCCTGCCCGACGAGTTCCGCCGGCTGATCGCCATCTCGGATGTCCTGTGCACCACCGTGACTCGCGCCTACATCCGCGAGCACCGCGAGATCGCCGGTGAGCACCACACCGCCGTGCACACGCTCACCTCCGCCCTGCTCGCCGGGCAGCCGACCATCACGATGGCCCGCGAGTGCGGGATCTCGGTGGCCGAATCGTATGCGGTGCTCGCCCTTTCGATCGGGGAGCATCCCGACGAGCACGATGCCCGGCTGAACTCCTCGGTGGTCGCGCGGCGCAAGCTGCGCCGGGTGCAGGCCGCGCTGGCGCACCGCTGCGGGGAGCAGGCGCTGTCGCTGCTGTCGGTCGACGGTGGCACGCTGCTCATTCCGGCCGACCTGCTCGCCGACGATCAGCTCGACGGCCTCGTCGAGGCCCTGTCGCGGGCCGCCCGCGTGGATGTGACCGCGGCGCTGGTGACTTCGCCCGCGGCCGAGATCCCCGACGCGGCGCAGCGCGCCCACGAATTGCTCGACATGGTGGAGCGGCTCGATTGCGAACCCGGCCTGTACCGCTTCGGCGATCTGGCGCTGGAATACCAGCTCACCAGGCCCGGTCCCGGCCGCGCCCGGCTCGGTGAACTGCTCGCCCCGCTGGACAAGCACCCCGAGCTGTACGAAACGCTGCGCGTGCACATCGCCAACAACATGAACCGGCAGCGCACGGCCCGCCTGCTGCACATCCACACCAACACCGTCGACTACCGGCTGCGGCGCGTCGCCCAGCTCACCGGGCTCGACCCGGCGCAGGCCTCGGGGCTGTGGCAGTTGCGGTCGGCGATGATCGCCCGCAGCTTCCACACCGGTCCGAGAGTGCCCGCCGAGCAGGTGGCCTCGACCGGCCTCGGCGGCCCGGTGGGTACCAGCGGCCCGCGCCGGGCCCGGGCGGACGCCGAGGTCTGTCCCGCACCGGGACTCGGCGGCGTGCGCTCGGCCTGACTCCGGGCACCGGGTGATTCAGCGGCGCAACACCTTCCGGGCCGGCCAGTTGCCGAGGAACTGGACGGCCTGGACGCCGGCGATGATGATCATTGCCGCCGTGCAACTCCCGCGGCCGGTCCAGTTCGCGGCCGTCGGGCCGGTTGTGCAGCACGGTGCCGACGAACGAGCGCGTCGACTCGGCCCGCGGCGCCGCGAAAACATCGAAGGTGGGCGCCAATTCGACGATCCGGCCCTCGGCGAGCACCGCGACCCGGTCGGCGACCGCGCGGATCACATCCATCTCGTGGGTGATCACCACGATGGTCACCCCGAGTTCGGATCGACCTTCTTCGACAGCCGCAGCACCTCACCGGTGGTTTCCGGGTCGAGCGCGGAGGTTGCCTCGTCGGCGAGCAGCAGCGACGGGGAGGTGGCCAGCGCCCTGGCGATTCCCAGCGCTGCTTCTGCCCGCCCGAGAGCTGATCGGGATAGGCACGGGCTTTGTCGGTGAGGCCGACGAATTCCAGCGGTTCGGGCACCCGCGCCTTGCGCTCGGTGCGCTTCCAGCCCGCCACCTTCACCGGGTACTCCACATTGCCCGCGGCCGTGCGCGATCGGAAGAGATTGAACTGCTGGAACACCATGCCGATATCGCGGCGCGGCGTGCGCACGGCCGACTCCGGCACCTCGGTGATCGGGATGCCCGAGATCGTGACTGTGCCCGACGTGGGCTTCTCCACAACTGTTCGAATTGCCTCGAGCCAGAGCCTCACCAATAGTTAGACGCCCGTCTAACTTGCGGTGCCTTGCGAGGTACGGGTCTCCTGCTTGACGCGCTCGGTGACGCCACGAAAAGTCCTTGGCCCGAAACTGGGACAGCCTATATAGTTCGTTTGACCAAAACTAGAGATGGGGTGGGCCGTGCGATCGGTCGAAGAATTGTGTGCGGCTGTCGAGCAGGGAGCTGTGCCGAAATACCTGCTGTTCTGGGGGCATCGGCCGCGCGTGGACGGGACGCTCGGCTCGGGCTGCCTGAGCCAGTGGTGGCCAGCGCCCTTCTCGATCGACGGGGAGCGGTTCGCCACCGCCGAGCACTACATGATGTGGCGCAAGGCGCTGCTGTTCGGCGATTCCGAGGTGGCCGGGCAAGTACTCGAGGTGGCCCATCCCGCCGAGGCGAAGAAGATGGGCAGGCTCGTCCGCGGGTTCGACCAATGTATCTGGGAGGAAGCGCGATTCGACATCGTCGTGGCGGGCAGTGTGGCCAAGTTCGGATCGGATGCGGGGTTGCGGTCGTATCTGGCGGGCACGGCGGGGCGGGTGCTCGTGGAGGCGAGTCCGATGGACCGGGTGTGGGGGATCGGGCTGTCGGCGAAGGACGAGCGGGCGGGTGATCCCACGCGATGGCGGGGGCTGAATCTGCTGGGGTTCGCGTTGATGCGGGCGCGCGAGGAACTCGCTGGGTAGAGCTATTCGGGAAAGGCATTTCTCGGTGGGGCTGTGGGCGTTCATGATTGGGGGTGGTCCCGGTCTGGGACCGAACTTTCGATGGGGAGAATTCTGATGTCTGTTGTGGGCAAGTACGCCCTCGGTGCGGCCGCCGTATCCGCGGTGGCCGCGTTCACGGTGGTCGCCGCGGGTCCGGCCGCCGCCGGTGCCAGCGGTGTGGCGATCGCCGAAGCGCCCGGCTACACCGCCGTGTCACGTGATGGCGGTTTCCAGGCCGCCGCCGGTGACCTCTACGGCGCGCTCGCGCTGTCGTCGGACGAGGCCGTGGTCGCGTCCGCGGTGAACTACGGCAGCTGGGCCGACGCCCAGCACGCCGCGCTCGCGGAATGCGGTGTGTGGGACTGCCAGGTGGTCGTCTCGTTCCGCAATGCCTGCGGTGCGGTAGCCCAGGGCGCCGACTACCGGTTCGGCTGGTCGTGGGACTACTCGCTGGCCGCCGCCGAGCGTTCGGCGGTGGATGTGCTCGGTCTGAGCGCCCCGCCGTTCCCCGACCTGGGCTCGGCGTCGCCGCGTCCCGCGCGGGTCATCCTGTCCGCCTGCACGGCGAACGTCTGACGCATTCCTCGACAAGGGGCGCGAACCGAAGGGTTCGCGCCCCTTCTCATCGTCGCGGGTGGTCGAGCGACAGACGGCCGCGCCGGACGAGGTCGTGTTTGGCGATCGGCGGCAGCGGGTCGTCGCCCGGCGTCTCGGGATTGGTGCGAACCAGCAGGGTGACGGTCGCGGCGGGCACGAAGCCGCTGCGCCGCATCAGCGCCGCCGAGGCACCGTTGCGCTCCTCCACGTCGGTGACGATGTGCTGGGCACCTCGCGCGAACAACGCCTCCGAACAAACGTCGACCAATCGCCGGGCGATGCCGTGCCCCTGCATATCCGGCGCCACCGCGATCCACTCGAGGTAGGCCCAGTCGTCACGGTGCTCGAACTCCATGGAACCGAGCACGAAGCCGACCACCCGATCGGAGTCCAGGGCTACCCAGCAGGCGTTGTCGGGGCTGTCCAGATGCTCGGCGACGGCCGTCAGCGACCAGGACGTATACGGCTTGGTCGTCGTGTCGAAAACCTGATGTCCGAGGTCGAGGACCTGACGCAGGTGCCCCAGACCCATCGGTACGACAGCGATCGCTCGGTCCATGGGGCCAGTGTGCCCTAGGCCCCCTTGCGGGCGGTGGACTTGCTCGCCGTGGATTTGCTCGCCGTCTTGCGCGGTGCCGCTTTCTTGGCCGCGGCCTTCTTCGCCGGCTTCTTCTTCGGGGCGGCCGACTCGCCTTCCCGCCGCCCGCTCGCCTCGAGGCTGCGCTGCAAGGCGGCCACCAGATCGACCACCTCGGCATCGGGCTGCTCGGCCGGTTCGGCGGCGGTCGATTCGACCTTGCCGGTGCCGCTGGCGATCGCCTCGTCCAGCAATTTCTGCAATTCGATCTGGTATTCGTCGGTGTATTCGCCAGGATCGAAATCACCCGACATCGACTCGACCAGCGTTTCGGCCATCTTCAATTCCTGCGGGCGCGGAGTCGGCGCGTCCTCGAGCGAAGGGAAGTCGACCGCGCGTACCTCGTCGGGCCACAGCAATGTCTGCAGCACCAGTACGCCCTCACGCACGCGCAGCGCCGCCAACCGGGTCTTCTGCCGCAACGTGAAATGCACGAGTGCCGTTTTGTCGATCCGTTCGAGTGTCGCGGCAAGCAGCTGATACGCCTTCGGCGTCGCCGAATCGGGTTCCAGGTAGTAACTCTTGTCGAACAGCACGGGGTCGATCTGATCCGACGGCACGAATTCCAGCACCGGGATCTCGTGTTTCTCCGCCGCGGGCAATTTGGCGAAGTCCTCGTCGGTGAGCACTACCTGCTCGCCGTCGGGTGACACATACGCCTTGTCGATATCGGAATACTGCACCGATTTGCCGCACACCTGGCAGACCCGGTCGTATTTGATCCGGCCCCCGTCCTTGGCGTGGACCTGATGAAACCGGATGTCATGGTCCTCGGTCGCGGTATAGACCTTGACCGGGACGTTGACCAGCCCGAAAGCGATCGAGCCCTTCCAGATCGACCTCATAGACCCCATCATGATCGATTCGTGCTCCCGGGGCGAGCGGGCGATGCACAACCGGTGCCCCGTCGTAATGCGCGAGCGCTTGATTCCATGACGGGTCTGGTCAAATTGTGGGCGTGTGCGCTGAGTTGATCGTTTGTGGGTTGGGGCCCGCGGGCAGGGCCGTGGCCCACCGGGCGGCCGTGCGGGGTTTGTCGGTGGTGGCGATCGATCCCCGTCCGGAGCGGACGTGGACGGCGACGTACGCGGCGTGGGTGGACGAGGTTCCGGAGTGGGTGGGGGACGAGGTTTTCGCCGGGGACGGAGTGGAACCGACGGTGTGGGCCATGGGAAAGCACCGGATCGGGCGGGAGTACCGGGTGTTCGATACGCCGCGGTTGCAGAACGCCCTGGCGGTGGACGGGGTGCGGGTGATCGCGGACCGGGTCACCCAGGCGGACGCGCGAGCGGGCTCGGTACGGACGGCGGGAGGGCAAGTCTTCCACGGCCGGGTGATCGACGCGCGGGGAGTCGGGCGCGCGCCGGAGCTGGCCGAGCAGACCGCCTACGGGGTGGTCGTCGAAGCGGACGAGCCCTGCGTGTTCATGGACTGGCGGCTCGACAACGGCGCCGGACCCGACGAACCCCGGTCGTTTCTCTACACGGTGCCGGTGGCGAAGGGCCGGATGCTGTTCGAGGAGACATGCCTTGCCGGGCGCCCGGCACTGACACCCGAGCTGCTGCGCACCCGACTGGAACACCGGCTCCGGCAACGCGGCATCGAACTCGACGGCACGGAATCGGTTGAGCGGGTGCGGTTCCCGGTGGAAGGCGGCAAGCCCGGCGGCGGCCGGTTCGGAGCCGCGGGCGGCCTGGTCCACCCCGCCACCGGATACAGCGTCGCCGCCTCACTCGCCGCCGCCGACACCGTCGTCGAGGGCAACCGTTTGTGGACCGCACGCGCACGCGCCGTCGCGGCCCTGCGCCGGGCCGGGCTACGGTCGCTGCTGGCCCTTCCACCCCGCGACGTACCGGTCTTCTTCGAGGCGTTCTTCGATCTCCCAGCGGCCGAGCAGCGCTCGTACCTGTCCGGCCACGACGACCTGACCGGCACCCTCGCCGCGATGGCCACCCTGTTCGCAGGCCTTCCGCCTCGGGTGCGGCGCACCCTGGCGAGCTCCTCGCTCGGACTCGGTTGAGCGACAGCGGTAACGGGGATATCGGAGCGACGGCGCGAACGTCGCGGGGTTGCTAACATCGCCGGGCGAACGCGCCGACCCGCCAGCAGGATCGGGCCGACGAGGCGGGCCGACCGGGTGACACCGAATACCGCACGTCGAGATGCGTGCCGCAGTGTTGCTCGACGAGACAGGGGTATACCGGTGTTCGAATTCACCAAGCGGCGCGGCCGCTGGGTGCTCGGTGTTTTCGCGGTGCTCGCGCTGGTGCTCGGAGCACTCGGCGCGACGCTGTTCGACCGGGTGGAGGGCGGCGGCTACACCGACAGCGGCAGCGAGTCCAGCCGGGCGCTCGACGTGCTGCGCGACGAATTCGGCCAGGGCCCACCGAATCTGGTGCTGCTGGTGGAAACCGAGGACTCGGTCGACGACCCCGAGTCCACCGCCGCCGCGACAGCGCTCGTCGCCAACCTGCAGGAACGCGCCGGTATCACCGACGTGTTGTCCTACTGGACGACCCACCAGCCCGCGCTGCGCAGCCTCGACAACAAACAGGGCCTGATCGTGGCCACGGTCCTCGGCAGCGAACGCGAGATCGACGAACGGGTCGCCGCCGTCGCCGCCGATCTCGCGGGCACCCAGGGCGAACTGCGGGTCCGCGTGGGCGGTTTCGCGATGCTCATGCACGAGACCGTCGAACAGAGCAAGACCGACATCGTCAAGGGCGAGGCCATCGCGTTCCCGCTCACGCTGCTGGCGCTGCTGTTCGTGTTCGGTGGGCTGGTCGCGGCGAGCCTGCCGCTGCTGGTCGCCGTGGTCACCGTGCTGATGACGATGGGCACGCTGTGGTTGCTCGCGGTGTTCACCCCGCTCGCGGTCACCGCCACCAATGTGGCGACCCTGCTCGGGCTCGGCCTGGCCATCGACTACAGCCTGCTGATCGTCAACCGCTACCGCGACGAGCTCACCGAGGGCCGCGCCCCGGCCGACGCCGTGCGCGCCACCCTGCGCACGGCGGGCCGCACCGTCGCGTTCTCGGCGCTCACCGTCGCGGTGGCGCTGGCCGGTCTGGTGTTCTTCCCGCTGCTGGCCATCCGGTCGATGGGGTACGCGGGCGTGATCGTCGCGGGCCTGGCCGCCCTGGTCTCGCTGACCGTGCTGCCCGCGATCCTGCTGCTGCTCGGCACCAATATCGACCGTGGTCAGCTCGGTTGGTGGTTCCTGCGTGCGCCACGGCCCGCACCGGGCGAGGGCGCCTGGCACAAACTGGCCACCGCCGTCATGGGCAAACCGATCCCGATCGGGCTCGCCGTCGCCGCGGTGCTGTTGCTGCTGGGCACCCCGTTCCTCGGGGTGAAACTCGGCTTCCCGGACGAACGGGTGCTGCCTCCGTCGATGAACTCGCGGCAGGTCGCCGAGATCGTGCAGCGCGACTTCGGCGACAGCGACCAGGACACCCTGGTCGCGGTCCTGCCCGACAGTGCCTACAGCGCCGAGGGATTGGACGCCATCGCGCGCACGATGTCGGACCTGGACAATGTGCGCCGCGTCGACACCGCGACCGGCAGCTACGCCCAGGGCGGGCGGCTGGCCGAACCGACCGCGCTCAACGCCCGCTTCCGGGCCGAGCGGGCCGCCTACCTGTCGATCGTCCCGTCCACGGGTGACAGCCACGAACTCGGCACCCTGGTGGAACAGCTTCGCGCCCAGGAGGTTCCGAGCGAGATCCTGATCGGCGGGGTCGCGGCGGCCAATGTCGACTCGGTGAACGCCATCGAAGACGCCCTGCCGTGGGCCCTCGCCTTCGTGGTGATCCTGATGCTGATCGTGCTGTTCCTGCTCACCGGCAGCGTGGTGCTCCCGGTGCTCGCGGTGATCCTCAGCGCGCTCAGCCTCACCGCGACCTTCGGTGCGCTGGTCTGGATCTTCCAGGACGGGCATCTGTCGGGGGTCCTCGGCTTCACCGTCACCGGTGACCTCTCGGCCACCGTTCCGGTGATGCTGTTCGCCGCCGCGTTCGGCCTGGCGATGGACTACCAGGTGTTCCTGCTCTCGCGCATCCGCGAGGAATACGACCGCACCGGCAAGAACGAGGCGGCCGTCGCGCTCGGTCTGGAACGGATCGGGCGCATCGTCACCGCGGCCGCCATCCTGATCTCGCTGGTGTTCCTCGGTTTCCTGGCCTCCGACATCACGTTCATGAAGGCGTTCGGCATCGGCTTGCCGCTGGCGGTGATCGTGGACGCCACCCTGGTTCGCGGGTTCCTGCTGCCCGCCGCGATGAAGGTGCTCGGCGAGGCCAACTGGTACGCACCGGATTTCCTGCGCAGGCTGCACGACCGGTGGGGTCTCGACGAGGGTGGCTCGCGCGCGAATCACCCGGTACCGGTGCGTGATCCGCTCGGCGTCACCGGAAAGCCGACCGTCGAGGTGATCGACCCGCTCGCCCGCGCCGAGGCCGAGCGCGCCGCTGCCAAGGGTGACGACCCGCTCGCGCGCGCCGACGCCGAGCGTGCCGCTGCCAAGGGTGGCGAGGCGCTGGCGGGCGCCCGCGAGGAATGAGCCGAACGGGGCGGCCGGGCAACGGCCGCCCCGTTCCCGTCTCAGATTCCGCCGGTGGCCAGCAACCCGCCGTCGACGCGGACACAGTCGCCGGTGATCCAGGACGCCTCGTCCGACACCAGGAAGGTGATCAGGCGCGCCACGTCCTCTGGGGAGCCCAGGCGCTTCATCGGGTACACGCTCGCCGCCCGTTCCTCGTCGGCGGAGAACAGGGCGTCGGCGAACTTGGTCTTCACCACACCGGGAGCGACCGCGTTCACCCGGATGTTCGGGCCGAGCTGCCACGCCAGCTCCTCGGTGAGCCGGATCAGCGCCGCCTTGGAGGCGCCGTAGGCCGAGATCACCCCCGAGGAGCGGATACCGGCCACGCTCGCCACGTTCACCACCGCACCGCCGTGCTCAGCCATCCACGCCTTGTAGGCCTGCTGGACATAGCCGAGCGCGGCCACGACGTTCACGTCGAAGATCTTGCTCACCGCACCGAGATCGGCGTCCATCAGCGCACCGAACACCGGGTTGATCCCGGTGTTGTTGATCAGGATGTCGAGCGAACCGAACTCGGTGACCGCCCGGGACACGGCCTCGGCCCGTGCGTCGGCATCACCGGAGTTGCCCGCGACGGTGCTCACTTGACCCTTGTGCCCGAGGGCGCGCAACTCCTGCGCGGCGGCTTCCAGCGGTTCGGGTTTGCGAGCGGTGATCAGCACATTCGCGCCCGCACGCAGCAGTTCGGCGGCCGTCGCCAAGCCGATGCCCCGGCTGGCGCCGGTGACGAGAGCGGTACGGCCAACTAGATCGGTAGTCATGCGACGAGAGTAACCACGCTCACATCCGTCGGCGCCAGGTTCGAGGCGCCGGCGGCGGGGCGGTAAAATAAGTAGTTCTTGCCGGAACCGTCGGTGCACCATGGAGACGGTTCGGCGACCATCTGCTTTCGACATCGAGGAGAAGCTCTGTGATCACGGCGACCGACCTGGAGGTCCGGGCCGGAGTCCGCACCCTGCTCTCGGCCCCCGGGCCGGCGCTGCGGGTGCAGTCCGGCGACCGGATCGGACTGGTCGGGCGCAATGGCGCGGGCAAGACCACCACCCTGCGCATCCTCGCGGGTGAGGGCGAGCCCTACGCCGGGAAGATCACGCGCTCCAGCGAGATCGGTTATCTGCCGCAGGATCCCAAGGAGGGCGATCTCGACGTGATCGCCCGCGACCGGGTGCTGTCGGCCCGCGGTCTCGACGCGCTGATCCGCGACATGGAAAAGCAGCAGCTGCGCATGGCCGAGGTCGCCGACGACGCCGAACGCGAGAAGGCCATCCGCAAGTACGGGCGCCTGGAAGACCAGTTCTCCTCCCTCGGCGGCTACGTCGCCGAGAGCGAGGCCGCGCGCATCTGCAACAGCCTCGGCCTGCCCGACCGGATCCTCGACCAGCAGCTGCGCACCCTGTCCGGTGGTCAGCGCCGCCGCATCGAGCTGGCCCGCATCCTGTTCTCCGCCTCCGACGGCAGCGGCGGCCGCTCCGACCGCATCCTGCTGCTCGACGAGCCGACCAACCACCTCGACGCCGACTCCATCACCTGGCTGCGCGGGTTCCTGCAGAACCACGACGGCGGCCTCATCGTCATCAGCCACGACGTGGACCTGCTCGACGCCGTGGTGAACAAGGTGTGGTTCCTCGACGCCGTGCGCGGTGAGCCCGACGTGTACAACATGGGCTGGAAGAAGTACCTCGACGCCCGCGCCACCGATGAGCAGCGCCGCGTCCGCGAGCGCGCCAACGCGGAGAAGAAGGCGAGCGCGCTGCGTCAGCAGGCCGCCAAGCTCGGCGCCAAGGCCACCAAAGCCGCTGCGGCACACCAGATGGTGCGACGCGCCGAACGGTTGATCTCCGAACTCGACGACGTGCGCGTGGCCGACAAGGTGGCCCGCATCCGGTTCCCCGAACCCGCGCCGTGCAGCAAGACTCCGCTCATGGTCAAGGACCTGACCAAGCTCTACGGTTCGCTCGAGATCTTCACCGGCGTGAACTTCGCCGTGGACAAGGGATCTCGCGTCGTGGTGCTCGGCCTCAACGGTGCCGGTAAGACGACCATGCTGAAACTGCTCGCCGGGGTGGAGACACCGACCGCCGGTGGAGTCGAACAGGGCCGTGGTCTCAAGGTCGGCTACTTCGCCCAGGAACACGACACCCTCGACGACCAGGCGACGGTGTGGGAGAACATCCGCCACGCCTCCCCGGACGCGGGCGAACAGGAACTGCGAAGTCTGCTCGGCGCCTTCATGTTCAGCGGCCCGCAGCTCGAGCAGCCGGCGGGCACCCTGTCCGGTGGTGAGAAGACCCGTCTCGCGCTGGCCGGTCTCGTCTCCTCGGCGGCCAATGTGCTGCTGCTCGACGAGCCGACCAACAACCTCGACCCGGTCTCGCGCGAACAGGTCCTCGACGCGCTGCGCACCTACGCGGGCGCGGTGGTGCTGGTGACCCACGACCCGGGCGCGGCCGAGGCGCTGAACCCGGAACGGGTGATCCTGCTGCCCGACGGCACCGAGGACCACTGGTCGGCCGAGTACGCCGAACTCATCGATCTCGCCTGAGTTGAGCGGCCTTCGGCCAGGAGATCGGTGTGTCGCGAGGGAACTCGCGGGGTTTTCGTGAGGTTCGTCACTGTTTTCCGTTGATCACCGGGTGCGGAGTGTCTAGCCTGGAATGAGCTGCTCGGCGACTCGGAGGAAGCCATGAGCGACAGTGCGAGACAGGCCGCTCGATCGGCCAAGGCAACATCGACAGGTAAGACCGCGCTGGGGAAGGGCACCCGGGTCACGGGCAAGTCCCGTGACAGGCTGCAGTCCCAGCTGAAGAAGCAGTACGAGGCGGGTGCCAGCATCCGCTCCCTGGCCAGGGCGACCGGCCGCTCGTACGGCTTCATTCACAATGTGCTGGTCGAATCGCATGTCGAGCTGCGCGGCCGCGGCGGTGCCAACCGCCGCAAGAATCCTGCCGATTGATCACCAGCCGGGTACCGCCCCGTCACCCTGCACCAGCAGATTCGCCAGGCTGGTGAACAGGGGCAGTCCCGTCTTGATCTCCAGGTAGGCGAACTGGCCCTGCGGATTCACCTCGAGGAAGTAGTACTCGCCGTCGACGCCCAAGCGCAGGTCGACCACGCCGAAACTCAGGCCGAGCGCGCCCATCAGGGTGGCCAGCGACTTGCTCACCGAAGCGGGCAGCCGGTCGGGGGCGAACGCCACCGAGGTGTCGAGCCGCGAATCGACCCGGCCGACACCCGCCTGTGAATCGATGCGCACCGCCCATTCGACGCCGTCGACCCACACCACCCGCAGATCGCAGGTGGCGTCCACATAATCCTGGAAGGTCGTCGGCGTCGAACGGATCGATGTGAGCCGGCCCAGCTCGGGCCGGGTGATGATGCGTGTCTCGGAGAACTCGCCACGGCTCGTGCCGGTGCGTTTGTAAACCACGGGCACCGACCGGGATTCGACGAAACTGCGGGCTTCGTCCGGGTCGTTGGTGACGAGCGTTTCCGGGACGGCGAAACCGGCCCGGTGTGCCGTTTCGAGCTGCACGATCTTGCGGCTCGCGGTGCGTTCGGCGGCCGGGTCGTTCACCCAGTAGGCCGGGATCGACCACAGCATTCCCTGCAGGAAACCGTCGCATTCGGCTTGGCGGAATTCGTCGTCGGCGGCGCGCACGCCGTGCGGGACGCGGCACGGGTGCGGCCTGCGCCACCACACCGCGCGTACGTCGTCCAGGCCGTGCACATGCGACAACGCCCGATTGGTTCCGGCCTTGTCGAGACGGAAACTGCCTGTCTCGGAAGGGAAGTCGCGCAGGTCGAGCCGGATGGGATCGATGCGGTGGTGCTCGCGCAACGTGACGGCCAGTGCGTCGGCGTGCAGGTCGTCGGTTTCGGAGACGATGAGCACCGCGTCGGTCGCGCGTTCCATGACTGTGTCGGCCGTTTCAGTCGAGACTGTCGCAGTTGATGCCGTCGTGGAAGGTGAACGTCGCCCCGGAGGTGCCGCCACGCTCGGCGATCCGCAGTTTCGCCGCCCAGCTGCGGGTGGCTTCGGCGAGCTGCTCGTCGCCGAGGGCCTCCGACGGTGCCGGGGCCAGCGTGATGGGTCGTTCGACGAGTTCCACGCGCATCCGGCGGGTGAAATCCGCGGTGGCGCCGGGCCGGATGTCGACCTGCACCTGCCGCCCCTCCGCCGCGCGCTCCTCGGTGAGCCGCAGGATATCGCGACGATCGAAGGTCCAGGTCCCGCCGTCGACGCGGACCGAGACATCGCGCTCGGACTCGGCCACCAGCTGTCCGCGCAAGGCGGGGCCCCGGCTTCGGGACGGCGCGGTAGCGGGGAGGTGGATGGCGTCGGTCATGGGGACTCACTCCGATCTTCTCGTCTGCTCGCGATTTGCCAGAACCCCTCTAGGCGCTTCGGATCATAACGTGAGCGAACCTTTCACCGAGGGTGTTCGCGAGATTTACGGAGCGCCGGGCAAACCGCCGAGCGGCGCGTGATCGCCTAGCAGGACGAGAATTTCGGGCAACCGCAGTGCGCGCAGGTATCCGACACGGGCAATC
Organism: Nocardia ignorata NBRC 108230; assembly: GCF_001612905.1. Classification (GTDB taxonomy): domain Bacteria; phylum Actinomycetota; class Actinomycetes; order Mycobacteriales; family Mycobacteriaceae; genus Nocardia; species Nocardia ignorata. Next base: position 184,942 of record NZ_BDBI01000026.1, read on the forward strand.
GATCAGCAAACGAAAACAACAACGGCGCGACAGGCACCCCGGCGAAGTTGCCGACCGATACCTGCCGCGCCGCCTGCTATGTCCCGGTTCTCGGCCCCCCGGGCCGAGAACCCGCGGCGCCAGCCGCTATGTCACAGCCCGAGGATGTCGGGGTTCTCGGCGAGGGAGCGGAAGTGGCCTGCGGGGTCGGCGACGAGTCGGCGGGTTGTCAGGTCCATCGCGCCCGCGGTGACGGTGATCTCGGCGGCGACAGTGCCGTCGAGTTTGATGATCTGGTGGTGGAAGCGAAACACCTTCTCGCCGTCGCGCCAGTCGAAGGCGCAGGTCACGGTGACCTCGTCGCCGCCGCGCAGTTCGCGCTTGTACTTGATCGTCGACTCGAGCACCTCCGCGCCGATACCGCTGGCGATGAACTTGTCCTGCGGGATCCCCGCCGCGCGCAGCAGTTCCCAGCGCGCGTGCTCGCCGTACTGGTGGTAGACGGCGTGGTTCAGGTGGCCTTGGGTGTCGAGCTCGTAGCCGCGGACGAGGACCGGTACCGAGAACGTCATACAGCGTACAACCGGCGCCTTCGCGCGGAATGTTCCCGATTCCGGTGCAACCTCGGCCACATTCGCGTCACCGGCGTATAGGTCAGCGGCGCTGGGCGTTTCGTTCGGCTGTCCATGCGGGCGCGTCGATGAAGTAGTTGTCGAATTCCGCCTGGGCGGCGAGGAATTCGGTGTGCTCCGCCGTGCCCTTCGCGAGCCGGTCGAGCAGGCGGAAGTACTCGAATCGCTGCACGCCCGGCATCAGCGCGATGAGGATGCGGGCTCCGCTGTCGGGTGTGGCGCCGAAGGCGTGCGGCATCCGGCGGGGGACGACGAGCGATCCGCCCGCGCCCACGGTGAGGATGCGGTCGCCCGCCATCACCTGCAGCTCGCCGTCGGCGACGTAGAACAGCTCGTCGGAGCGGGTGTGATAGTGCGGCGCGGCCCCGTCGGCGCCCTGGCCGAGGGTCACTTCCACGGTGCTCACCGTGCCGTCGCTTGCGTCGGAATCGGTGAGCAGTCGCACGCGGACGGCGTCGGTGCCCAGTGTCTCGGCGTCCTCGGGCAGGCAGAGGGCGATATCGCGTGTGTCCATGACGGTTCCGTTCGTCGGTTGATAATTCGCTATCGAACTATATTCCGTCGAATAGAATCCTGTCCATGGATGATTCGACCGCCGATGCCGTGGATGCGATCGCCGCACAGTGGCGCCGCGAACGCCCCGACCTCGACCTGGCGGCGATGGCGGTGTTCGGCAGGCTCGGCCGACTGCTGAACGTCGCCACGGCCCGTATCGAATCCGTGTTCACCGCGCACGGGTTGCAGCGCGGGGAGTTCGATGTGCTTGCCGCACTTCGCCGTTCGGGTGCGCCGTTCGAACTCAACCCCTCGGTGCTCGCGGACACCCTGATGCTGTCGCGTGCGGGCATGACCGGGCGGATCGACCGGCTGGAGGCGGCGGGGCTGGTGCGGCGCATCGCGGATCGGGTGGATCGGCGGGCCGTGCGGGTGGCGCTCACCGAGGAGGGCCGAGAACTGGTCGACCGGGTCGTCGTCGCGCACACCGAGAACGAGACGGCCATGCTGTCGGTGCTGGACCGCGACGATCAGGTAGCGCTCGACAGGATCGCGCGAAAGCTTTTGGGAGAGTGGGAGAGCGGACCCGATCCCACTCCGGGGGATAGAGGTCCGCGGTCTTCCCGCTGAGCGCTCGGGTGGCCATGGAGGCGGGAATCGAACCCGCGGCATCCGTCCTGCGGAAGTCGGCGCTCTACCTACTGAGCTACTCCATGGCCGAGTCGAGCCTAGCTCAGGACTCCTTGCGCCGCACGGACGCTTCGACGAGATCCAGTACAGCGGAAAGGTTTTCGTCGGTGTGGCCGGAGGCGATGCGCGCGATCAGGCCGTCGAGGACCAGGTCGAGATAGCCGAGCAGGACGTCGGTGGGGACATCGTCGCGCAGGGCGCCCGCGGCTTTGCGGCGCTCCAGGCGGGCGAGGGTGGCGGCGGTGAGTTCGGCCGAGCGCTGGGTCCAGCCCGCGCGGAAATCGGGATCGGTGCGCACGCGGCGGGCGATCTCGAGACGGGTGCCCAGCCAGTTGAATTCTTCGGGGCGGGCGAGCATATCGCGCATCACCTGGACGATGCCCTGGTTGGCCGCGACCTCGGCCATGCGTTCGGCGTCGTCCTTGGCCAGGGCGAAGAACAGGGCGTCCTTGTCCCGGAAGTGGTGGAAGATGGCGCCACGGGACATGCCGATAGCCTCTTCCAGACGGCGCACCGTGGCGCCCTCGTAGCCGAATTCGGCGAAGCAGCGCCGGGCACCGTCGAGGATCTGGCTGCGGCGGGCGGCGAGGTGGTCGTCGCTGACCTTGGGCATGATTCCTCCAGTGACGCCATATGCGGACCCCCGCCCCGGAACACCGAGGCGGGGGACTCACAGCACGAAGAGCATCCGAGCGGATGCCCATGCGGCGCGGCGTCGTTCGACACCGCGCCACCGATCGGGCAACTAGCCGCGGATCATGTTGCGCAGCACGTACTGCAGGATGCCGCCGTTGCGGTAGTAGTCGGCCTCACCGGGGGTGTCGATGCGGACGACCGCGTCGAAGGTGGTGACCTTGCCGTCTTCGGCGGTGGCGGTGACCTTGACGGTCTTGGGGGTGACACCCTCGTTGAGGGCGGTGATGCCCTCGATGTCGAAGGTCTCGGTGCCGGTCAGGCCGAGCGACCGAGCCGACTCGCCCTGCGGGAACTGCAGCGGCACAACGCCCATACCGATGAGGTTGGAGCGGTGGATGCGCTCGAACGACTCGGTGATGACGGCCTTCACGCCCAGCAGGCTGGTGCCCTTGGCGGCCCAGTCACGCGAGGAGCCCGAACCGTATTCCTTGCCACCCAGCACGACCAGCGGGATGCCCGCGGCCTGGTAGTTCTGCGAGGCGTCGTAGATGAACGCCTGCGGGCCACCTTCCTGGGTGAAGTCGCGGGTGTAACCACCCGAGACGTCGTCGAGCAGCTGGTTGCGCAGCCGGATGTTGGCGAAGGTGCCACGGATCATGACCTCGTGGTTACCGCGCCGCGAGCCGAGCGAGTTGTAGTCCTTGCGGGCCACACCGTGCGAGTCGAGGTACTGCGCGGCCGGGGTGCCCGGCTTGATCGGACCGGCCGGGGAGATGTGGTCGGTGGTGACCGAGTCGCCGAGCAGCGCGAGGACGCGGGCGCCCTTGATGTCGGTGACCGGGTCGGGATCCATCTTCATGCCCTCGAAGTACGGTGCCTTGCGGACGTAGGTCGAGTTCTCGTCCCACGCGAAGGTGTCGCCCTCCGGGGTGGACAGGTTCTGCCAGCGCTGGTCGCCGTCGAAGATGGTGGCGTACGAGTCGCGGAACATCTGCTGGTTGATCGAGGACTTGATGGTGTCGTCGATCTCCTGGGCCGAGGGCCAGATGTCCTTCAGGAAGACATCGTTGCCGTCGGAATCCTTGCCGAGCGGGTCGGTCTCGAAGTCGAAGTCCATGGTGCCCGCGAGCGCATAGGCGATGACCAGCGGCGGGGAGGCCAGGTAGTTCATCTTCACGTCGGGGGAGATGCGGCCCTCGAAGTTGCGGTTACCCGACAGCACGGCGGTGACCGAGAGGTCGTTGTCGTTGATCGCGGCCGAGATCTCCTCGGGCAGCGGGCCGGTGTTACCGATGCAGGTGGTGCAGCCGTAGCCACCCACGTAGAAGCCGAGCTTCTCGAGGTAGGGCCACAGGCCGGCCTTCTCGTAGTAGTCGGAGACGACCTGCGAACCCGGCGCCATGTTGGTCTTCACCCACGGCTTGGTCGACAGGCCCTTCTCGACGGCGTTGCGGGCGAGCAGCGCGGCGCCGAGCATGACCGACGGGTTCGAGGTGTTGGTGCAGGAGGTGATGCCCGCGACGACGACGGCGCCGTGGTCGAGGACGAAATCACCGTGCTCGGCGGAGCGCACCGCGACCGGCTTGGACGGGCGGCCCTTGGCCCCGTTGGCGGCCGAGTGGGCGGGCGAGGAGTCGCCGGCGTGGTCGGCCGACACGGCGACCGGGTCGGAGGCCGGGAAGGTCTCGTCGACCCCCTCGTCCAGCGCGGTGTAGTCGCCGCTGACGTAGTCGGCGATGTCGGCGCGGAAGGCCGACTTCGACTCGCTGAGCAGGATGCGGTCCTGCGGGCGCTTCGGGCCGGCGATGGACGGCACGACGGTGCTCAGGTCCAGCTCCAGGTACTCCGAGTACGCCGGCTCCTTGTCGGCGTCGTGCCACATGCCCTGTTCCTTGGCGTAGGCCTCGACGAGCGCGAGCTGCTCGTCGGACCGGCCGGTCAGGCGCAGGTAGTTGATGGTCTCCTCGTCGATCGGGAAGATCGCCGCGGTGGAACCGAACTCGGGGCTCATGTTGCCCAGGGTGGCGCGGTTGGCCAGCGGGACCTCGGAGACGCCCTTGCCGTAGAACTCGACGAACTTGCCGACCACACCGTGCTTGCGCAGCATGTCGGTGACGGTGAGCACCACGTCGGTGGCGGTGACGCCCGGCTTGATCTCACCGCTGAGCTTGAAGCCGACGACACGCGGGATGAGCATGGAGACCGGCTGACCAAGCATCGCGGCCTCGGCCTCGATGCCGCCGACGCCCCAGCCCAGCACACCGAGGCCGTTGACCATGGTGGTGTGCGAGTCGGTGCCCACACAGGTGTCGGGGTAGGCCTGGCCGTTGCGGACCATGACGGTGGGCGCCAGGTACTCGATGTTGACCTGGTGCACGATGCCCATGCCCGGGGGGACGACCTTGAAGTCGTCGAAGGCGCCCTGGCCCCAGCGCAGGAACTGGTAACGCTCGCTGTTGCGCTCGTACTCGAGGTCGACGTTGCGCTCGAGGGCGTCGGCGCGGCCGAAGACGTCGAGGATCACCGAGTGGTCGATGACCATGTCGGCGGGGGAGAGCGGGTTGACCTTGCTCGGGTCGCCACCGAGGACGGTGACGGCCTCACGCATGGTGGCCAGGTCGACGATGCAGGGCACGCCGGTGAAGTCCTGCATGATCACGCGCGCGGGGGTGAACTGGATCTCGACGCTCGGCTGCGCCGAGGGGTCCCAGTTCGCGATCGCGCGGATGTGATCGGCGGTGATGTTGGCGCCGTCTTCGGTGCGCAGCAGGTTCTCCGCCAGCACCTTCAGGGCGTAGGGCAGCTTCTCGGTGCCGGGAACAGCCGAGAGACGGAAGATCTCGTAGGAGTTGCTTCCGACCTCGAGCGTGCCTTTGGCGCCGAAGGTATCGATACTCTTCGTCACGTCAGCTCCACTCATTGGTGAGGGTGTGCCGCCGGCGGGGCTGTGCCGGCGGCTCGCGTCTTCGGAGGGGATCCGGCGCCGTGAGATGCCGGTTTCCTCGCCGTACGAGCCTAACAGTACGCTTGTCCTATGAAATAATCGGGGCGCCGCGTCAGCACACGGCGTGCCGTGGCGACCGGTTCCCGCGCGCCGTCGCGTACTGTGCCTGTCGAGCGAGTCGGGGACAGACGCAGTGACGCTCACCTTGGCAGTGTTGGATGCCCGTCGCATCGCGACCGGGGCTCGACAGACCGGATGGAAAATGACCGTCTTGCACACCTTTGCGCCGATGGCCGTCGAACTGCCGCCGAACACGGATCTGGGCGGTCTCCGCGCCGACCTCGCCGACAACCACGTGGCCGCGCCCAAGGGCAAGGATCAGCAGGAACTGGCCGCGATCGTCGCCGAGGCGCGTGCGGACGGCATTCCGCTCAGTGTTGTCGTCGTTCCCGGTAATCCCGGCCACGATTCGAGCCTACGTGACCTGGCCACCGAGCTGGGCGAGAACACCGAGGGCACGGTCGCGGTGCTCAGTGACGACTGGATCGGCACCTACAGCGACGACATCAGCCGCGTCCGGCTCGAGTGGGCCGAGGACGTGGCCAAGTACCGGGGCAACCACCCCGAGGAGGCCGTGTCGGCGTTCGTCGGCCGCCTCGAGCAGCCCGAGGGCGTCTCGTGGGGCGCCATCACCGGCGTGATGCTGGCGCTGACCGTCCTGGTGATCGCGGGGCTCTACTTCGTGAAGGCCCGGCGTTGCCCGGAGGACGACGCGGTCGTCGTCGCGGGCGACGATGCGGGTTCTCTCCGTTAACTGGTTTCTCTCCAGTCACATTTCCAGACCTTCGGTCTGTTTCTGCGCGCCGAAACATGGCGCACCTCAGGCTAATGCCGGGCAATCGCCGAATTGATGTCCCGTCATGCCGTGGCAGTTGTTTCCTTTGTGAAATATGTGTCGTACGGTAGCGATGATCGCGATCGGGAAAGCAGTGGTACAGGGGGCATTGGTCGACCCTTGGGGTCACTGAGTCGGCTGATGCGCCAGTGGCGTATGTCGAGTCGAGTCACTCGGAGGTGCCGTGCGCGGTGCGAGCGGGCAGGATAAACCAGGGCGGTTACGGGTAGCGATCGGATTGCTGGCGGTGCTCGCTGTCGTCGTGACCGCGGGGCCGACGACGGCCGTGCCGCCGCCACCGCCGAACCCGTCCGACAGCGAGATCGCGGGCGCGGGCGCGGAGGTCGACGCGCGCGTCGGCGAGATCGGCGCCCTCATCAACCGGGTCGCCGCCGCCGATCAACAACTGCGTGCTCTCGACGACGCCCTCGCAGGGAAGCGCGAGGCCGTGAACCAGGCGCTCGTCGATCTGCAGACGGCCCGTGACGCCGCCGACTCGGCCGCTGCCGCCGTGGCCGACAGCCAGACCCGGCTCGCCGACGTCGGCGCGAAAGTCGTCGCCGCCCGAGGCGATTTCGATCAGCTCGCGACCCAGGCCTATGTGCGTCCGTCGTCCAGTTCCGTGGTCACCTATTTCGCGTCCTCCACGCCGGACGCGGCGATGGACCGCGCGCAGGTGCTGAGCATGGTGTCGAAGAATCAGCGCCAGGTGCTCGACGATCTGCGCCGCGCCCAGATCGCCCAGGCCAACCAGAACGCCGCCGCCCGCCAGGCCAAGGCCGACGCCGACGCCGCGGCGAGCGCGGCCGAACAGAAGAAGCACGCCGCCCAGGCCGCCGTCGACGTCGCCAAGGCCGAGTTCGACAACCAGGCGGCAGCCCGCGACACCCTCCAGCGCGACCGCGCCGCCGCCCAGATCGCCCTCGACACCGCCCGCTCGACGGTGGCGGGCCTGCAGAGTCAGCGCGAGATCTTCCTCGACTGGAACGATCAGCAGAAGGCCCAGCTCTCCGCCCTGCTCGCCGCCGCCAACGCGGCCGCCGCCCGAGCCGCCGCCGACCAGGCCGCCCGCGACCGCGCCGCCCGCCTCGGCGAGGACCAGCGCGCGCACACCGACCTGGAATCGACACCGACCGCACCGCGAAAATCCAAACCCCGATCGACGACACCACAGGTCACCGGCTCGGCCGCGATCGAGACCGTGATCGACCGCGCCATGTCCCAGCTCGGCGTGAGCTACGCCTGGGGCGGTGGCGACGAGGAAGGACCGACCCTCGGCATCCGCGACGGCGGCGTCGGCGACTCGCACGGCGACTACAACAAGGTCGGCTTCGACTGCTCGGGCCTGATGCTCTACGCCTTCGCGGGCATCGGTGTGTCGCTGCCGCACTACAGCGGCTACCAGTACAACGCGGGCACCCGCGTCCCCGTCGAGGAACGCGAACGCGGGGACATGCTGTTCTGGGGTCCCGGCGGCAGCCAGCACGTCGCGCTCTACCTCGGCGACGGGACGATGATCGAAGCCCCCGAATCCGGTGACGTGGTGAAGATTTCGCCCGTGCGCGAAGGTGGCATCATGCCGTACGCGGTGCGCATCGTCACCGAGTGAGCGGCAGCGGGCTCGGCGCGGTGATCGCGGCCGAGCCCGCCGTATTCAGTGACCGATCGCGGCGGGAGGGCGGACGACTTCGGTCATCGTCGCGGAGACGATCACGTTCGACAGGTACCGCCGTTCGTCTCGGTCGAACGACCCGCCACAGGTGATGAGTCGCAGGTGTGCGGCATCGTCGGCGGCGAACACACGATCGGTGGGGAATCGGTCCTTCGCCACGACTTCCGTGCGGTCGACGACGAAACGGGTGACGCTGCCGTCCTGTCTGGTCACCAGGATTTCGGCACCTGCGGTCAGCTCACCGAGGTGGAAGAAGACCGCGGGACCGTCCGCCGAGTCGACGTGGCCGAGGATCACCGCGGCACCGGTCTCACCGGGACTGGCACCGGGCGAGAACCACGACGCGTGGTCGAAATATGCCGGTGCCGCGAGAGCTCCTGTCGCGGTGGTGCCGCTGGTGCCCAGTGTTGTGTCCAATTCGAGGTCGGGGATGCGCAGTCGTACCGGTGCCGATCTGCCCAGTGGCTGCGCGGCGGGCACGGCGACGGCGGCTGTCGTCGCCGTGCCCGCCGGAGGCGATGCTGCCTGTCGCGGCTCGCTGGTCGCGGCGAGGACGAACAGCCCCGCCGCCACCGCGACCAGGGTGGCCCCGACCAGCGCGGCCACCGAGGATCTGGACCACGTCGAGGTCGGTGGATGGGCCGTCATGCCAAGCTGTTTCGTTGTCCGGAACGTCGGCTCCACACAGCCGCCAGGGCCGCGCCGAGCAGTGCGAGCAGCCCCAGTCCCGCCAGCGGCAACCGCTCGTCGAGCAGCCGTCCACCCGAGCCGGTCTCCGGAGCGCCCGACGCCGACGCGTACCCGTTCCACGCCTGCGAGTCGCCGGCTGCGGTCGGCAGGTTGCGCGGCGATCCGTCTGCACCGCTGCTCGCCTGGCGTCCCGCGCCACCCTCGCCCGACGCATGCCCGGGCAGCGCGGGCACGGCTGCGGTTCCGGGGCCACTCGGAGCCGCGGGCTCACCCGCTTCCGGCGCCGTCTGCGTCGCACCACCGGAGCCCGCCCCCAGTAGCGCACCCCCGGCCCCCAGGCTCCCGAGTGCCGCGCTGCCGACTGCGGCGCTGCCGACTGCCGCACTGCCCGCCGCCAGCGCGCTCCCTGTCGCCGCGCTGCCTGCCCCGAGTGCGCTGCCTGCGCCGAGTGCTGCGCTGCCGGTGGCCGCGCTGCCTGCGCCGAGCGCTTCGCTTCCGACGCCCGCGCTACCGGCGGCCGCGCTGCCGACGCCTGCGCTGCCGATTCCGAGGATCAGTGCGAGCGTTTCCGAGCTGCTGCCGAGTCCGAGGGCACCGGCCGCGCTTCCCGTGCCCAAAAGGGTACCGAGGGCGACCCCACCGCTGCCGGTCGCCGCCGCGCTGCCGCCGTCGAGCAGAGCAAGCAGGACCCCGAGGTCGGATGCCGCGCTACTGCCTGTGGCGGCACTGCCCGAGGCGAGCAGGCTCGCCGCGGATCCCGCGCCGAGCGCGCTTCCCGCACCCAGTGCTTCAGCGCTGCCCGCGGCCAGACCGCTACCGGCCCCGAGTGTTTCGGCGCTGCCTGCGCCGAGTGCGCTACCGGCGCCCAACGCTCCGGCGCTGCCCGCACCGACTGCGCTACCGGTGCCGAGTAATTCCGCGCTGCCGGTGCCTAGTGCACTACCGGCCCCGAGTGCGCTGCCGGTGCCGAGGGCTTCGGCGCTGCCGGTGGCCAAGGCGCCACCGGCATCCAGAGCGGAGCTGCCCGCTCCGAGAGTGCTGCCGGTGGTCGGCGCGTCAGCTGCTCCTCCGGCGCTGCCCACACCGAGACCGAGAGGTTCGGAACTGCCCGTGGCCGAGCCGAGTTGGGCGCCCGCGCCCGGGTTTACGCCGCCGAGCGCGGAGCCGAGACCAGCCGAGCCGGTGTCGAGCCCGATGATGCCGGGCAAGTTCAGGGGCTCGGCGCCTGCGGGAGGTGCCGCGGCGAGCGCGAACGTAGTGGCAGTGGCCAGAACCGCCAACGACAGCAAACTTCTGGGGAACTTGAAGGGGGAGTACGGCTGCATAAGGTCACCTTCTTGGAAAAGAACAATCCGCGAGACCGAAACTGGTCCGATATCCGAAACCAGCTCCGGATACACGCCATAAAACTCGCCACGAACGCGGTGAAATGCCAGGTAATGGTGTGTTTGAGAACACTGCCGACCGGGACCGCGACGCGACCTGCGGTTTCCATGGCAACCGAACGCAAACCGTTACCTGAGTTAACGAATGCGAGCCGAATCATGTTGCCGACTATTTGCGGCCGTGATCCGTCGCTCTTCCTCACAGCCGTTCCCCTCGCGTCGGACGGGCGAGCGGTGGCCCCTGTGCGTAGGGTGGCGGGCATATCGAGCCGGGCCGGGTAGTACGACGAATTCGCGTTCACTCCTGGCCGGTTGCGGCGCACCGGGCGATTCAATGGAATAGTTGGGGCCGCACGCACAGGACCAAAGCGAAAGCGGGGATGTTGGTGACTTCGACGGAAGGTGTGAGCGGGCCGAAGCTGGCGAAGGACGCCGGTACGGCAACGCCGAGCACCCTGGAGCGTGACGTCCAGACTCTCGAGAAGGCGATCTACGAGGTCAAGCGGGTTATCGTCGGCCAGGATCGGCTCGTCGAGCGGTTGCTCGTCGGTGTGCTCGCCCGTGGCCACGTCCTGCTCGAGGGTGTGCCCGGCGTCGCGAAGACCCTTGCCGTGGAAACGTTCGCCAAGGTCGTCGGTGGTTCGTTCTCGCGGGTGCAGTTCACCCCCGACCTCGTGCCGACCGACCTGATCGGTACCCGCATCTACCGGCAGGGCCGCGAGGAGTTCGACACCGAGCTCGGCCCGGTGGTCGCCAACTTCGTGCTCGCCGACGAGATCAACCGCGCGCCCGCCAAGGTGCAGTCGGCCCTGCTCGAGGTGATGGCCGAGCGCAAGCTGTCGATCGGCGGCAAGACCTACCCGATGCCCGATCCGTTCCTGGTCATGGCGACCCAGAACCCGATCGAGAGCGAAGGCGTGTACCCGCTGCCCGAGGCGCAGCGCGACCGCTTCCTGTTCAAGGTCGTCGTGGACTACCCCTCCGTGGAGGAGGAACGCGAGATCATCTACCGGATGGGTGTGAGCGCGCCGGAACCCAAGCAGATCCTCGAGCCCGAGGACATCATCCGCCTGCAGAAGGTGGCCGCCAACGTCTTCGTGCACCACGCGCTCGTCGACTACGTGGTCCGCGTCATCAGCGCCACCCGCACCCCGGCCGAGTTCGGTATGCCCGACGTGGCGAGCTGGATCTCCTACGGCGCCTCCCCGCGTGCCAGCCTCGGCATCATCGCCGCCGCCCGCTCGGTCGCGCTGATCCGTGGCCGCGACTACGTGGTACCCCAGGACGTGGTCGAGGTGATCCCGGACGTGCTGCGCCACCGCCTGGTGCTGTCCTACGACGCACTGGCCGACGAGGTTTCGCCCGAGGACGTCATCAAGCGGGTGCTGCAGACCGTCGGTCTGCCGCAGGTCGCGCCGCAGGCCGTCGGCGGCCCGCAGAACTCGCAGCCGCCGGTGCCCCAGCCGCCCGCTCCCCAGTCCCAGCCTGCGCCGCAGCCGGTGAACGGGCAGCAGTCCCAGCCCGCCGGCCACGCCGCACCCCAGTGAGTGCGCCGGAACCCGTTGCCCGCGTGCCCGAGCCGTCTCACGTACCGCCGTCGTTCCGGGCGGGGGAGCTGACCGATCCGAAACTGTCGGCCGCGCTGAAAACACTCGAGCTGACGGTGCGCCGCCGCCTCGACGGTGTGCTGCACGGCGACCACCAGGGCCTGATCCCCGGCCCGGGTTCGGAGCCGGGGGAGGCGCGGCTGTACCAGCCGGGCGACGATGTGCGCCAGATGGATTGGTCGGTCACCGCCCGCACCACCCATCCACACGTGCGCCAGATGATCGCCGACCGCGAGCTCGAGACCTGGCTCGTGGTCGACCTGTCGTCGAGTCTGGATTTCGGCACCGGGCGCGTGCAGAAACGCGATCTGGCGATCGCGGCGGCGGCGGCCATCACCCACCTCACCTCCGGCGGCGGCAACCGCATCGGCGCCGTCGTCGCGACCGGTCAAGATCTGGTCCGGATTCCCGCGCGCGCCGGGCGCCTGCACGCCCAGACCATGCTGCGCGGCATCGCGACCACCCCGCACGCCCGCGACGGTGTGCGCGGTGACCTGAAGGCGGGCATCGAATCGTTGCGCCGCCCGCAGCGCAAACGCGGTCTCGCCGTGGTGATCAGCGACTTCCTCGGCGACGTGGACTGGCAGCGTTCGCTGCGCGCGATCTCGGCCCGCCACGACCTGCTCGCGGTGGAGGTGCTCGACCCGCTCGACATCGCCCTGCCCGACGGCGGCGACGTCGTGCTGCACGACCCCGAGACCGGGCACACCCGCGAATTCAGCGTCACCCCCACGCTGCGCGCGGATTTCGCTGCCGCGGCCAACGCGCAGCGCGAACAGGTGCATCAGGCGCTGCGCAGTTGTGGTGCGCCGGTGCTGACCCTGCAGACCGACCGGGACTGGATCGCCGACGTGGTCCGGTTCGTGTCCACCCGGCGCCATAACCTCGGCGCCCCGAGCGGGCGGGTGCCTCGCCAGTGAGTATTTCGCATTTCACCGCCGCCGCCTGGCTCGGTTTCCTCCTCGTCGTCGCGCTGCTCGTCCTCGGTTACGTGCTCGTGCAGCGCGCCCGCCACAAGCGGATGCTGCAGTTCGGCAATATGACTGTGCTCGAGCGGGTCGCGCCGTCGCGGCCGAGCCCCGTGCGGCACGTGCCGATCGCGCTGATCCTGGTCGGGCTGATCCTGCTCACCATCGCCGCCGCCGGGCCGACCGCTGTGCAGAAGGTGCCGCGCAACCGCGCGACGGTGGTGCTGGTCATGGACGTGTCGCTGTCGATGGAGGCCACCGATGTGCCGCCGAACCGGCTGCAGGTGGCTCAGGAAGCGGGCAAGGACTTCGTCGAGGGGCTGACCCCGGGTATCAACCTCGGTTTCGTCACGTTCGCCGGTACCGCGTCGGTGATGGTGTCGCCCACGACCAATCGTGAGGCGGTCAAGCACTCGATCGACAACATCAAGCTGGCCGAGCGCACCGCCACCGGTGAGGGCATCCTGACGGCCCTGCAGTCCATCGACACCCTCGCCGCGGTGCTCGGTGGTGCGGAAACGCCGCCGCCCGCGCGTGTGGTGCTCATGTCGGACGGCAAGCAGACGGTGCCCGACGACAAGGACATCGACAACCCGCGCCACGGTTTCACCGCCGCCCGCCTCGCCAAGAACAAGGGCATCCCGGTGTCGACGATCTCCTTCGGCACCGAATGGGGCACCGTCGAGATCCCCGATTCCGACGGCGGCGGCTCGCAGCGCGTGAAGGTCCCCGTGGACAACGACTCGCTGCGCGAGATCGCCGAGCTGTCCGGCGGCGACTTCTACACCGCCTCCTCACTCGCCGAACTCACCGCCGTCTACGACACTCTCGAAGAGCAGATCGGCTACGAGACCACGCGGGGCGATGCCAGCAGGCCGTGGCTGCTCGGCGGCATGTTGTTCGTCGCGGCGGGCGTGCTCGTCAGCTTGCTCTATCGTCAACGCCTGCCCTAGCTTGCCGTACTCGGCGTTGTGAGCAGTCGCAACGGTGCGACCCTGACGCCGGGCCCTGGAACCAGAACAGATAGGTTGGACCCTATGTCGAACGTCACATCCCGGTCGGTGCTGGTCACCGGCGGTAATCGCGGAATCGGTCTCGCGGTGGCCCAGCGCCTGCTCGCCGACGGGCACAAGGTCGCCGTCACCCATCGCGGGTCGGGCGTGCCCGAGGGACTGTTCGGGGTGAAATGCGATGTCACCGACAGCGAGTCGGTCGACCGGGCGTTCACCGAGGTCGAGGAGCACCAGGGTCCGGTGGAGGTGCTGGTCGCCAATGCGGGCATCACCGACGACACACTGCTCATGCGCATGACCGAGGAGCAGTTCACCAAGGTCATCGACGCGAACCTCACCGGTGCGTTCCGCTGTGCCAAGCGCGCCAACCGCGCCATGCTGCGTGGCCGCTGGGGCCGGATGATCTTCCTCGGTTCGGTGGTGGGTATGAGCGGTCAGGCCGGTCAGATCAACTACGCGTCCTCGAAGGCCGGTGTCATCGGCCTCGCGCGTTCGGTGACCCGTGAGCTGGGTTCGCGTTCCATCACCGCCAATGTCGTCGCCCCCGGTTTCATCGAGACCGACATGACCGCGGATCTTCCCGAGGACATGAAGGAGATGGCGAAGAAGTTCATCCCGCTGCAGCGCCTCGGTCAGCCCGAAGACATCGCCGCTGTCGTCAGCTTCCTCGCGTCCGAGGACTCCCGCTACGTTTCCGGCGCCGTCATCCCGGTCGACGGCGGCATGGGCATGGGCCACTGACCCGCTGACCGACTCCCCGTGGCGGGCGATCAGCCCGCCGCATCCCCGAATCGCAGGAGAACCGAAAACCCATGGGCGGACTGCTCGAAGGCAAGACCATCCTGATCACCGGCATCATCACCGATTCCTCGATCGCGTTCAGCGCGGCGGCGGTCGCGCAGGAGCAGGGCGCGAAGGTGATCATCACCGGCATCCCCGAGCGGCTGCGTCTCATCGACCGCATCGCCAAGCGGCTCCCGCAGGAGGTGCCCCCGGCCATTCCGCTGGACGTCACCAACGAGGAGAACCTCGGCGCGCTGGCCGATGCCATCCGTGAACTGGCGCCCGAGGGCGTCGACGGTGTGCTGCACTCGATCGCGTTCGCGCCCAAGACCCTGATGGGTCCCGACGCGGTGCCGTTCCTCGAGGGCCCCGGCCCCGATGTGGCCAAGTCCTTCGAGATCTCCGCCTGGAGCTACGCCTCGCTGGCCCGCGCCGTGCTGCCGGTGATGAACGAGGGCGGCTCGATCGTCGGCATGGACTTCGATCCGCGCGTGGCGATGCCGTACTACAACTGGATGGGCGTGTCCAAGGCCGCGCTCGAGTCGGTGAACCGGTACGTGGCCCGGGAAGTGGGCTACGCCAAGAAGATCCGCTCCAACCTGATCGCCGCAGGCCCGGTGAAGACCCTGGCCGCCAAGGCCATCGCCGGTACCGCCACCGACGACGCCAAGCAGTTGCGTCAGCTCGACGAGTACTGGGACGGCGCGTCACCGATCGGCTGGGACGGCGCCGACGCGCGCGCCGTGGGCAAGTCGATCGTGGCGCTGCTCTCGGATTGGCTGCCCGCCACCACCGGGTCGATCATCTACGTCGACGGCGGCGCGAGCCACAACATGTGGTTCCCGGAGAACTTCACCTCCAACTGATGGCCGACGCGCTGCTGCTGCTGTCGTTCGGCGGCCCCGAGGGTCCCGAGGACGTGCTCCCGTTCCTGGAGAACGTCACCCGGGGCCGCGGGGTGCCGCCGGAACGGCTGGCCGAGGTCGCCGAGCACTACCTGCATTTCGGCGGGGTCTCGCCGATCAACGCCCTCAACCGGCAGATCATCACCGCGCTGGAAGCCGACCTGGCCGACGCCGGACTCGACCTGCCGGTGTATTTCGGCAACCGGAACTGGCATCCGATGGTGGAGGACACCGTCGCCACGATGACGGCCGACGGCGTGCGCTCGGCCCTCGTCTTCCCCACCTCCGCGTGGGGCGGATATTCCGGCTGTCGCCAGTACAACGAAGACATCGCCCGTGCACGCGCCGCCGTGGGTGACGGCGCGCCGGAACTGGTGAAGCTGCGCCAGTATTTCGATCATCCGCTGCTGATCGCCTCGTTCGCCGACGCGATCACCGCTGCGGTGCAACAGCTTCCGGTCGACCATCGTGAGGGCGCGCGCTTGGTGTTCACCGCGCACTCCATCCCCGTCGCCGCCGACAATGTCGCGGGACCGCCCGTCGACGGTGGCCGCCTCTACAGCAGGCAGGTGGCCGAATCGGCCCGATTGTGTGCCGCCGCAACCAGTTTCGCCGAATACGACGTGGTGTGGCAGTCGCGGTCCGGCCCGCCGCAGGTGCCGTGGCTCGAACCCGACATCGTCGATCACCTGGATGTGCTGCACGGTAAGGGAATCGAGTCCGTGGTGGTGTGCCCCGTGGGATTCGTCTCCGATCATCTCGAGGTGATCTGGGATCTCGACAACGAGGCGGCCACCAGAGCCGGTGAACTCGGCATGGCCTTCGCGCGCGCCGCCACACCCGGTACCGATCCCCGCTTCTCCCGGATGATCGTGGAATTGATCCAGGAGCGTCTCAGCGCGGGGGAGGTGCGTGAGTTGGGCGAAGTCCCCGGTTACGGCTGCACCGTCGACGGCGCGCTGTGCGCCCCCGGCTGCTGCGAACTGCCCCCGCGCCCGCGCGTGCGGTAAGCACAACCGCATAACCATTCACGGCCCGCGCCTCGTACGCGGGTAGGCTGGGCGGTTGTTGTGATCGACAGATCGGAGGCATCCGATGCGCTCGACAAAGCGCCGTCACGCGGCCGCGCTGCTCCTGCTGCCCGTCGCCGGGACGTTCGCCCTGGCCGGCTGCGGCGGTGATTCCGGGTACGAGACCGGCCCGGAACCGACCGAACCGACCATTTCCCAACCGACCGTCGACAGCCTGTGCAGCATCCTCGACTCCCAGCAGGGCACCTGGAAGGCGCTCGGCCCGGAGGTCGGGCGGGTGGCGTTCAACGGAGCCATGCGCCTGTGGGCGCTGCGCGACACCACCGCCAATGCCGCCGTCTCCTACGACCGCTACGTGGTCGACGAGGTCACCGACCGCAGCTGCCCCGAGGTCCGCGCCGACACCCTCACCGTCCTCGACTACCCGGACATGAAGACCGCGCTGAACGGATTCTGAAGCGGCGGTGCCCCGTTTATCGCTGACCGCTCGTCGGATCGGTTGTCGGGCAACCGTTTCCGGTGTCAGGCCGTTGGTCGCGCGGCCGCGTGGATGGCGACCAGCCGGGCCTGACGGATCGTGTTCCACAGCGGACGCAGCAGTGATTCGTGGGCGCCGATGGCCGTGGCCGAGGTCGGTGACGATGCCGGTTCGTGTTCGGCGACAGTGAGAATCGCCGCGACGTGGTCGGCCGTGTCGAGAATGCGCTTGGCGCGCAACGGGATCGAGTCGGGGTACGCGTGCTTGGCGTAGGCGGCGAGCTGGGCTTCGATCTGCTCGCGCGGGTCGGCGTCGGACGGACCGATCGAGGTGGTGTGCAGCTGCATGAGCGCGTCGGCGGCGTCGCGGACCGCTTCACGCATCGTGTACTCGGCGGCACCGAGGGTCATGTCCGGGTCGCCTATGGGCGGGACGATCACGCTGTAGACGGTCCACTGCAGGGTGTCGTCGTCGTCCCAGTGCGGGATCAGGCCGGTGCCTTCCTGGCCGGGGACGCCGATCAGGATGCCTTCCTCCGCATCGATCGCGTCCGCCGCGAAGGCGCTGCCCACCGGTAGGCCGCGCACGTCGCCGGGAGCGGGCAGGACCAGGCGCAGGTGTGCGCCCGCAGGGGCCATCGCCTCACGGATCACCTTGAGCAGCGGCATGGCGCCGGTGCCGGGAAGATCGCCGCGGGAGGTCCACGGTAGGTCGGTGCGGCCACCGGTGGCCGGGTCGCCTGCGGCGATGGTGTGGCGTGGCGCCCAGGCGTGCAGCGACTCCAGCACGTCGTCGGGCGCGCTGGTACCGGCCAGCCAGGAGCCGGCCCAGACCGTCAGCGTGGCACTGGGAGAGCACATAATCATCGAGCATAAAGGTTCGCCCGGATCCGTGTGCCGGGTCTGACCTGCGGTCGAGCTACTCGGGCTCGGTGACGAAGTCGATGAGCCGTTCCACCGCGCCGATCAGCGGTGCCTCGAGATCGCGGAACGAGTCGACCGCGTTGTACACCCGGCGCCACCCCTCCTGCGGGGTGCCCCAGCCGAGCCTGCGACAGATGCCAATCTTCCAGTCCTCACCGCGCGGCACCGTCGGCCAGGCCTCGATCCCGACGGCGGCCGGGCGCACCGCCTGCCACACATCGATGAACGGGTGCCCGGTGACCAGGACGTGCGGGCCGAGCCCGGTGGTGAGCTGGGACTCCTTGGAACCGGTCACCAGGTGGTCGACGAGCACCCCCACTCGCGCCCCTGGACCGGGCCCGAACTCGGCGAGCCGGGCGCCGAGCTTGTCGAGCCCCTCGAGATGTTCCACGACTACGCCCTCGACCCGCAGGTCGTGGCCCCACACCCGCTCGACGAGCGCGGCGTCGTGCACGCCCTCCACCCAGATGCGGCTGCCACGGGCCACCCGCGCGCGCAAGCCCTCTACCCGCGTCGAGCCGGACGCGGAGCGGGTCGGCGGCTTGGGTGCGGTGGCCTTCGGGCGGACCAGCGTCACCGGTTTGCCGTCGATGAGGAACGCCGCCTCGCGCAGCGCGAACAGGCGCACCGCCCCACGCCCGTCCTCGAGTTTCACGAACTCGCCGTCGTAGCTGCGGTCGAAACCGACTACGGCACCGCAGAATCCGCTCGCCGCGTCCTCGACCACCAGATCCCGTTCGGCCACCACCTGCGGTACCGGGGTCTTCTTCGTCCGGTTGTGGCCTGCGTAGATATCGCCGCCGTACATGTCACGCGCACTCACCCGCCCGAGCTTAGAGCCGACGGCGCCGGGGCAGCGGGAGCGGCGCGCGAAAAACGTTGGACCACAAGATCGGCTCCGGGGGCGGGCGACCCCGCCCGCGACGGCCCGATCGGGGCTAGGCTTGGGTGGTGGCCGCAATAATCTGGCTGATCGCGGGCCTAGTGCTGGCGGCGGCCGAAATGCTCACCGGGGATCTCACGCTGCTCATGCTCGGAGTGGCGGCGTTGGCCACCGCGGGCGTCAGCGCCACCGCGGAGCTGCCGCTGTGGGGTGACGCGCTCGTCTTCGGCGCGATGGCCGGGGTGTTGTTCCTCGGGGTTCGCCCGGCGCTGCGCCGCAGGTTCGGTACCCCACCGCCCACACCGACGAATGTCGATGCGCTGACCGGGAAGTCGGCGCTCGTTCTCGAGGACGTCGCCGAGTATTCGGGCCGGGTCAAACTCGGTGGCGAAGTGTGGACGGCGCGTCCGCTCGATCCGAGCGAAGTCTACGAAGCCGGTGTGACCGTCTATGTGATGAAGATCGACGGCGCCACTGCCGTCGTCTGGAAGGGTCCTTAGAGTCCATGGTTGCCTTGATCGTGGCCGCCGTCCTCGTCCTGCTGGTCGTGGTGGTGGTTTTCAAATCTATTGCGCTCGTTCCGCAAGCCGAGGCGGCGGTGATCGAACGGCTCGGCCGGTACTCGCGCACGGTGTCGGGTCAGCTCACGTTCCTCGTCCCGTTCGCCGACCGGGTGCGTGCCAAAGTCGACCTGCGTGAACGGGTCGTGTCGTTCCCGCCGCAGCCGGTGATCACCCAGGACAACCTCACCCTGCAGATCGACTCGGTGGTGTATTTCCAGGTCACCAGCCCGCAGGCCGCGGTGTACGAGATCAGCAACTACATCGCCGCCGTCGAGCAGCTCACCGTCACCACCTTGCGCAACGTGGTCGGTGGCATGACGCTCGAGGAGACGCTGACCTCGCGCGACCAGATCAACAACCAGCTGCGCGGTGTGCTCGACGAAGCCACCGGCCGCTGGGGTCTTCGGGTGGCCCGGGTCGAGCTGAAGTCCATCGATCCGCCGCCGTCGATCCAGGAGTCGATGGAAAAGCAGATGAAGGCCGACCGCGAGAAGCGGGCCATGATCCTCACCGCCGAGGGCACCCGCGAGTCGCAGATCAAGACCGCCGAGGGCGCCAAGCAGGCCCAGATCCTGTCCGCCGAGGGTGCCAAGCAGTCGGCGATCCTGTCGGCCGAGGGTGAGCGGCAGAGCCGCATCCTGCGGGCACAGGGTGAGCGGGCCGCGTCCTACCTGCAGGCGCAAGGTCAGGCCAAGGCCATCGAGAAGGTGTTCGCCGCCATCAAGAACGGCAAGCCGACACCGGAACTGCTCGCCTACCAGTACATGCAGACGTTGCCGATGGTCGCGAAGGGCGACGCCAACAAGGTGTGGCTGGTCCCCAGCGACTTCGGCAAGGCACTCGAGGGGTTCGCTCAGAACTTCGCCACCAAGGGCGAGGACGGGGTGTTCCGGTACGAACCGAACACCGAGGACACACCGCCGGTGAAGATCGAGGACGACTCCGACGTGGCCGACTGGTTCGAGACCGCCTCGGACCCGAAGATCGAGCAAGCGGTCCGCGCCGCCGAGGCCACCGCCCGTCAGCCGGTCGAGGGTTTCGAACCGACGCTGCCGAAAAACCTTGCGCCCAAACCGGAACGCAACCTCCCCGAACCGCCGCCGGTCGGCCCGGCCCAGTCCCAGCCCGGCGACCCGTACGGCCGCCCCTGGCAGCCGCCGCAGCAGACGTAACCCACGGTGTCGGCATTCGACACCGGTCCGGTCTTCGCGGTCAGCGGGGGAGAGGAAGCAGTTCGACGAGGGTGCCTCGGCCGGTGCCGGGCGGGAGGACTGCCAGGGCTTGGCAGCCGATGAGGCCGGCCAGGTGGGGGGTGTGGGCGGGGCCGGTGCTGCGCCAGACGCCGCCGGTCTGTTGCTGGACGGGGACGATGCGGGTGGCGTCGCCCGCCATTACTCCTGCGTCGGAGAGCCTGCCCCACATGGTCGGGCCGGGGGTGCGCAGGGTGAGCGCGTCGATGACAGCGGGGCCGACGGCCAGCAGGGCGGCTACGGCGGCGAGCGGGTTGCCGGGCAGGCCGAGCAGGACACGGCCGTCGGGGAGCTGAGCGACGAGGGTCGAGCCGCCGGGGCGGATCGCGACCCGGTCGACGACGATGCGGGCACCGAGCTCGGCGAGCAGGGTGCGCAGGTGGTCGGCGGCGCCCCGGCCGGTCGCCCCGACCATCACCACCAGGTCGGCGTGCGATTTCAGGGCGAGCCAGGAACGCAGCAGGTCGCGTTCGTCGGCCAGATGCCACAGCCCGGTGCTCGCGATATCGCAACAGCGCAGGAACTCCGGCAGCACCGGACCGAGCGAATCGCGGGTCTCGCCGGGACCGAGCGGGCCGACCGCACGGATCTCGTCACCGGTCATCACCACATCCGCGCGCAACGGCCCACGCACCGTGACGGTTTCGGCCTCGGCACTGAGCGCGGCCGAGACCAGCGCGGCCGACACCCGTGTGCCCGCGGGCGCCAATTGGGTTCCGGTGGACCAGTTCTCGCCCTGCCGCCGGGTGTCGTCGCGTACCGGGGCATCGGGCGCGCGCAATACCACCGGTTTGCCCGACACCACGGTGGTGACGATGTGTTCGTCGCGCAGAGTGGCCGTGGTGCCCAACGGGGTGGCGGCGCCGGTCGCGATCCGCACCGCCTCGCCCGGGGCGAGCACCACCGAACATGGACGCCCCGCGTACCCGACCTGCTCGTGCACCCGCCACCACGGACCCGGCCCCGCGACCGCGTAACCGTCCATGGCCGCCGTATCCACCCGCGGCAGCGGCGTGGCCGCACGCAACGCCACCGCCAGCGTTCCGCCGAGCGCCTCGGTCACCGGTAGCTCACGCACCCCCACCGGCTCCAGACCCGCCGCGATCCGCGCACGCACCTGTTCCAGCCCGCACCGCGTCACCGCGACGATCTCCGCCCGCGCGCTCACCACCACGTCCAACCTTCCGCCCGCCGATACTCCGCCCATCGTCCGCACCCCCCATTGCCTGCGATTTTCTCCCCAGTTGCCGCCCGATAACGTTGTCCTCACCCCCGCCGGTCACCGCCGGTGCGATGCGGTTCGGCGTGGTCTCGGTGCGCGGACCGGATTCGCGTGGCTGAATGGAGGGGTGGATACGGGACAGCGGAAGCGGGCACAGGCGTTTGTCGAGCTGCATCGGTCGGGGTGTTTTCTGTTGCCCAATGCGTGGGATGCGGGGAGTGCGCGGGTACTGGAAGCCGCCGGATTCCCGGCGATCGCCACGACAAGTGCGGGGATCGCGTTCTCCTACGGCAGACCCGACCACGACTTCCACGCCTCCGAAGAGGACGGGCGGGTCGACAAGGGCACGATGATGCGCCGGATCGGGGAGATCACCGGTGCGGTGGGGATACCCGTGAGCGCCGATCTCGAGGAGGGGTACGGGCCGGACGCGCAGGCCGTGGCCACCACCATCGCGGAGGCCATCGCGGCCGGGGCGGCGGGCGGCAATATCGAGGACTTCACCGGTGAGCGCGCGGCCCCGCTGTTCGAGGAGGTGCACGCCGTCGACCGGGTGCGTGCCGCCCGCGCGGCGGTCGCGGCCAGCGGTGCGCCGTTCGTGCTCGTCGGCCGCACCGACGTGCTGCTCGTCGGTGGCGGGCTGGACGAGGCGATCCGCCGGGGCAACGCCTATCTCGCGGCGGGCGCCGACTGCGTGTTCGTTCCCGGTGCCGCCGACACCGAAACCATCGCCACCCTCGTCCGTGAGCTCGACGGCCCCCTCAACGTCGTCATGGGACTCACCGCCAGCCTCACCATGGCCGAACTCGCCGACCTCGGTGTCCGACGGGTGACGGTCGGCGGCAGCATCGCCCGCATGCTCTACCGCCATCTGTTCGACGCCGCCCGCGAGCTGGCCGACCACGGCACCTTCACCTACGCCGAGAACCAGCTCGGTCAGGACGCGCTGAACGACATGTTCACCCGCCGCGACCTCCGGAGGGAGTAGGTCAGGGCCGCGCACCGCGCAACTCGAGAAGCACACCGAGTGAGCCCATTTCGCGGCTCTGCGATTGCGCCATGGACCTGGCCGCCTGCTTGACCGGTCCCTCGGTGAGCAGGGCATCGGCGGCGCGGGCCATCGTGATTCCGCCCGCGTGGTGGTGGTACATCAGCCGAAGGAACATGATCTCGGCCTCGGCACCCCGGGCCGTGGTGAGGGCGTCGAGGTCGGCCTGTGTCGCCAGCCCCGGCATGGTCGCGGGACCGGTCGAATGGTGGTGCTCCGTCAGCCAGCTCATCGGTGTGGTCGCGGTCGGCGCGGCTCCGGCGAGCTGTGTCCAGCCGAGCAGGGTGCCGATCTCGACCCGCTGGGTGTCGGCGATCTGCTCGGCGAGCGCGCGAACCCCCACGTCGGCGGCGGGGTCGAGCCGTTGCACGAGGATCATGGCCTGCTGGTGATGAGCCGTCATGTCCTGCACGAAACCCAGCTCGGTCGTGTTCAGCACCGGTGCGGGCGTGGATCTTTCGGGCGCGAGCAGCGGGCGCGACGCCGCACCGACGACGAAGCAGAACACGGCCGCCGCCAGTGCGGCCGCCATCCCGAGCGCCCTCGGGCGAGCAGCGGACGTGCTCATGACCCGAGCGTCGAAACCTGGTCGGCGGGCGCCCGATACACCGACTCGTCCAGATTCAGCACCATGAACCCGTTGTCGGAACAGGTGACGTACAGCTGATTTCCCCGCCACTCGGGCGGTGACATGCACCAGTCCGCCGACAGATCACCGAACGCGACCCGCCCCGCCCGCGCCGACAACACCTGCGCCGGATCGAACAACCCGTCCGCCATTGCCCGCAGGGCGGCGGGCGCACTCATCGCGGGGATACCGATGATCGAGGCCAGCGCGTGCGGGGAGTTCCAGATCTCGAGGTTGCGTCCGGTGCGGGCGGGCGGGTTGAAGTAGGCGATCTCACGGATCGCGGCGGGGTCACGCACGTCGAACACCCGGATGCCCGAGGAGGTCCAGCCACAGGCGAGCGCGGTCGGGTTCGCCGGGCGATCCGCCGTGCAGTAGTGCGGATCGTAGGAGAACAGCGAATTGCCCATGGCCGAACCGATCTGGGCGTCGACGTGCTCGCCGAGATTGATCTCGAGTTTGATCTTGTTCACGATGCGCGGCGCGGTGTCGTCGGAGACATCGATGAGTTTCACCCCGCCGGAACCGCCTTCGTCGACGGTGAAAAGATGCGGCACACCGTCATAGGTCACCGGCACGCTGTGCTGGGTGGCCCAGCCGTCGGTCCAGAAGGTGCGCCCGAGGTGGGGGACCTGCGGGTTCGGATCGCGACGTTGCACCGCGCTCACGTCGAGCACGGTGAACCCGCCGAGCGCGGAGATGTAGAGCCGGTTCCCGTCGGGGCTCACCCCGAAGCCGTGCGCCTCGATCCCGGTGAGCCCCTGCCAGATCACGTGCGGATTCGCCGGATCGGTCAGGTCGATCGCGCTGAGCAAGCCGGGCGCGATGCCCGAGGCCCAGTAGGTGCGGCCGTCGGGGGAGAAGCCGCCCTCATGCGTCGTGATCGGCAGCGGCATCGCGGGATTCGTGCCAGGTCCCGGATTCAGCAGCCGGGGATGCGCGCAATCGGAGATGTCGTACACCGACAGGAAGCCCGCGCCGATGGCGAGCGGAACGCCGGTGCCGACGAGCAGTTTGCGCGTCGTGTTGACCTTCAACGTCTCCCAGGTGCCGGCCAGCATCGCGGGCTCGGCGAGAGTCGCGGTGTGCCGTGGATTCGCCGGATCGGACACGTCGAGCACCTGCACGCCCGGGTGTTCACCGAGCAGGGTGCCGGGAAAGAACGACCCGACATAGACGCAGTGTTCGAAACTGGTGGAGGTGATTCCGGCTCCGCGCCCGGTGTATCCGCCTGCCATCGACATATTGCAGTGGTAGCCCCGCGCGCTGCGACCACTGTCCCGGTCGGCGGCGGGCACGTCGCCCTGCAGCCCCGTCTCCGGCGCGGACCCCGGCCCGCACTCCGCGCGTGACACCGATGTCCGCCCGATGTCGAAGAATTCGTGCACCAGCTGATCGAAGGGCTGATCGGCGGCCGCGCCCGACGGCAGTCCGATCGCGATCAGCGCGGCCACCGCCGCCGGTGCCGTCGCGCGCACGACCCGAGTCCACAGGTGCATCGTTGCCTCCTCGATCCGCCCCCGACGACTACTGACTCAGACAGCCGTCTGTGCGAATCGTAAAGCAACCGAAAGATTGCCGGAGGTGGTTTCGGGGAACCAAGTCAAGGCTGGGTCGTGCCTTACCCGAGGTCCGCATCGATGCGCTGTACGGTTGCTGCAACCGGCCGGTTCGTCTGGGCGGGCCGGGGTGCGTGCGGCCGGAAAGGATTACGGACTCCATGTCTTACAACGCTGTCGACAGATCCGGTGACGCCGACGCGACACCGGGAGCGGTACCCCCGGGAGCATCGCGCAAACCGGGACTCGATCGATTCGTCTTCGCCGCCACCGCGATCGGCGCGCTGGCCTTCGTCGCCTGGGGTGCACTCGACGACGAAAGCCTCGCCGCCGCGGCGAGTTCCGCCCAGAAGTGGGTCATCACCAACACCGGCTGGCTGTTCGTGCTGGTCGCCACCGCGTTCGTGGTGTTCGTGATCTGGCTGGCGGCGAGCCGCTACGGTCGTATCCCGCTCGGCGCCGACGACGAGAAACCCGAGTTCCGCACGGTCTCCTGGATCGCCATGATGTTCAGCGCGGGCATGGGCATCGGGTTGATGTTCTGGGGCGTGGCCGAACCGTTGTCGCACTTCGTGAATCCGCCGCCGCATACCGCCGAGCCGGGCTCACCGGCCGCCGCCGAGGTCGCGATGGCGACCACGCTGTTCCACTGGACGTTGCACCCGTGGGCGATCTACGCCGTCGCCGGCCTCGCCATCGCCTACGGCACGTTCCGGAAAGGCCGCTCGCAGTTGATCTCCTCGGTGTTCCGGCCGCTGCTCGGCCGCCACGCCGACGGTCTCGGTGGCCGCGCGATCGACATGATGGCGATCTTCGCGACGCTGTTCGGCTCGGCCGCCTCTCTCGGCCTCGGTGCCCTGCAGATCGGTGCGGGCATGGAGTTCAACGGCTGGGTCGACGGTGTCGGCAAGATCGGTCTCGTCGCCGTCATCTCGGGCCTCACCGTGGCGTTCGTGTTCTCGGCCGTCTCGGGTATCGAACGCGGTATCCAGTGGCTGTCCAACATCAATATGGTGCTGGCCCTTGCCATCGCGGCGTTCGTGTTCATCGCCGGGCCGACGCTGTTCGTGCTGAACCTGCTGCCGATCGCCCTCGGCGACTACATCGAGATGCTGCCGACCATGGCCTCACGCACCGGCGCCGGTGACGAGGCGATGAAGGCCTGGCTGTCGAGCTGGACGATCTTCTACTGGGCGTGGTGGATCTCGTGGACCCCGTTCGTCGGCATGTTCATCGCTCGCATCAGTCGCGGCCGGACCATCCGCCAGTTCGTCACGGGTGTGTTGCTGGTGCCGAGCGTGGTGAGCCTGCTGTGGTTCGCCGTCTTCGGTGGCGCGGGCATCGCCGAACAGACCAAGGACCGCGCGCTCACCGAAGCGGACGGTTCGGTGGACTCGAACTTCGCCCTGTTCCACCTGCTCGACCAGTACCCGCTCACCTCGATCACCACCGTGGTGGTGATGATCCTGGTGGCGATCTTCTTCGTCTCCGGTGCCGACGCCGCCTCCATCGTGATGGGCACGCTGTCCGAACGCGGCAGCATCGAACCGTCGCGGTGGATCGTCATCTTCTGGGGTGCGGCGACGGGTGCGGTCGCGGCGATCATGCTGGTCATCGCCGATTCCGACAATCTCGGTGGCGCGCTGACCGGCCTGCAGGCGCTGACGACGGTCGTCTCGCTGCCGTTCCTCGTGGTGATGATCGCGATGTGTTTCTCCCTCTACAAGGACCTGCGCGACGACCCGCTGATCGTGCGGGCCGACCGGGGCGCGGAACTGATCGAGATCGCCGTCGACAAGGGCACCGAGATGCACGAGGGCGACTTCGCGCTGGTCACCGAGCCCTCCACCGGCGAGATCGTCATCGATCTGAAAAAGAAGGACGCCAGCGACTGACCAGTTACTTTAGGTTAGGCTGCCTTTCGTGAAATTGTCTGTGGGTCGGATCGGTCTGGTTTGTGTCACCGCCGCGGTGGCGAGCGTGCTCGTCGCCTGCGGCGAATCCGAGCAGGTCGCGGGTCCCGGCGCGGCGGCAGGCGGCGAAGGCCGCACCAGCTATCCGCTCACGCTGGACAACTGCGGGACCAGCGTCACCCTCGACGCGCCGCCGCAGCGGGTGGTGTCGC
Organism: Nocardia ignorata NBRC 108230; assembly: GCF_001612905.1. Taxonomy (GTDB): domain Bacteria; phylum Actinomycetota; class Actinomycetes; order Mycobacteriales; family Mycobacteriaceae; genus Nocardia; species Nocardia ignorata. The sequence continues at coordinate 211,946 of NZ_BDBI01000026.1, forward strand.
TGGACCAGGGATCCACCGAGATCCTGCTGTCGCTCGGGCTCGGCGACCGGGTCGTCGGCACCGCGTCCTGGACCGATCCGGTGCGCGACAACCTGGCCGAGGCGAACAAGTCGGTGCCGCGCCTGGCCGACAACGCCCCCACCTACGAGGTCGTCCTCGACACCGACCCGGACTTCGTCACCGCGTCGTTCGGTCGGCACTTCAAGCAGGGCGGCGTCGCCGATCGCGCCCGGTTCGCCGAAACCGGCATCGACACCTACCTCTCGCCCACCGATTGCGACAACGGGGTGAGCATCAACGGCGGCGGCAAGCGAACCAACCCGCTGACCATGGAATCGCTGTACCAGGAGATCCGCGAGCTGGCGACGGTCTTCGACGTCACCGACCGCGGCGACCGGCTCATCGCCGAGCTGCGCACCCGGGCGGACGCGGCCGTATCGGGGATCACGAAGACGAACGTGTCGATGGCGTTCTGGTTCGCCGACACCAAGAGCCCCTATGTCGCGGGCGGTCTCGGCTCGGCGAACCTGCTCGCCACCACGGTCGGCGCGACCAATGTGTTCGCCGACCTCACCGACGACTGGCCCGCCGTCGGCTGGGAGATCCTGGTCGACCGCAACCCCGACGTACTCGTCCTCGGTGACCTGCTCCGCAACCGTTTCCCCGGTGACCGGCTGGCCGACAAGACCGCCTTCCTCGGATCCGACCCCGTTACCCGCGACCTCGAAGCCGTCCGCGCCGAGCGCTACATCACGCTGCACGGCGCCGAGATGAATCCGTCCATCCGCGCCGTCGACGGCCTGGAGAAGGTGGCCGCGGGCCTGCGCGAACTGAAGGTGCCCAACTGAGTACCGTGCGCGAGCAGGCACGCACCACCCTCGGTCCGGTTCGGGAGCGTCCCCTGGTGCTCTGGACGCTGATCGTCGTCGGTGGGTTCGCCGCGCTCGCGGTGTCGATCCTGATCGCCGTCACCCTCGGCCCGGCCGACATCTCGCCGGTGAACGTGCGCGACGTGCTGCTGAACCACCTCGGGCTCACCGATGTCCCCGTGCGGGTGTCGAAGAACGCGATCGTCTGGGAGGAACGCCTGCCGCGTGCGCTGGTCGCCGCCGCGTGCGGTGCCGGGCTCGGCATCTGCGGTGTGATCATGCAGTCGCTGCTGCGCAACCCGCTGGCCGACCCGTTCGTCCTCGGTATCTCCTCCGGTGCGTCGACCGGCGCGGTGATCGTCGGTGTGCTCGGGGTGGGCGGGGCGGCGCTCGGGTTGTCGGGCGGGGCGTTCCTCGGTTCGCTCGTCGCGTTCGGGCTGGTGCTGCTACTGGCCCGCATGTCCGGCGGCAGCAACGACCGGGTGATCCTGGCGGGCGTCGCGAGCACCCAATTGTTCTCGGCGCTCACCTCGTTCGTCATCTTCGCGTTCGCCGACTCCGACGAGACACGCGGCGTGATGTTCTGGCTGCTCGGCTCGCTGGAAGGGGTGCGCTGGGACGATGTGACGCTGTGCGCGATCGTCGTGCTGGCGGGTGCGGCGGTGTGCCTGTACTTCGCCTACGTGCTCGACGCCTTCTCCTTCGGTGACGATGTGGCCGCCTCGCTCGGCATCGCCGTCGCCAAGGTGCGCATGCTGTTGCTCATCGTGACCGCGCTCATCACCGCGACCCTGGTCAGCGTCGCGGGCGCGATCGGATTCGTCGGGCTGGTCCTTCCGCACGCGGCGCGCTTCCTCGTCGGTCCCCGCCACAGCCGGTTGGTTCCGGCGACCGCGCTGCTCGGCGCGGTGTTCATGGTGTGGGTGGACGCGATCTCACGGGTGGCGTTCGCGCCGACCCCGCTGCCCGTCGGGGTGGGGACGGCCCTGATCGGTGTGCCCGCGTTCATCGTCATTCTGTCGCGCCGAAGGAGTGTGCGATGACGCTGCACGCGCAGAACGTCACCTGGGATCGGGGCGGGGCGCTCGTCGTCGACGGGGTGAGTCTCACGCCGTCGCCGGGGCAGACCGTCGGCCTGCTCGGGCCCAACGGGTCCGGAAAGTCCTCGTTGTTGCGGCTGCTCAACGGAGTGGTGCGGCCGACCTCGGGCGTGGTGACCCTCGACGGGGACGACCTCACCGCCGTCAAACGCAGGCAGATCGCGCGGGCGGTCGCCGTGGTGAGTCAGCACGCCGACACCGACGTCGACATCACCGTCGCCGACGTGGTTCGGCTCGGCCGCATCCCGCATCGCGGCACCTTCGGCGGCAACACCGCCGCCGACGAAGCCGCGGTGGCCGCCGCGCTCGAACACACCGGGCTCACGGCGAAGGCGGACCGCTTGTGGCACCGGCTCTCCGGCGGTGAGAAGCAGCGTGTGCAGATCGCGCGGGCGCTGGCGCAGGAACCGCGTGAACTCCTGCTCGACGAGCCGACCAATCACCTCGACATCCACCATCAGCTCGAATTGCTCGCTCTGGTCACCCGGCTGCCGGTGACCAGCGTGATCGCCCTGCACGATCTGAATCTGGCCGCCATGTTCTGCGATGCGGTGGTCGTGTTGAAGGAGGGCCGGGTCGTGGCGGGTGGTCCGCCGGTCGACGTCCTGACCGCCGATCTGATCGCCGAGGTGTACAACGTGCGCGCCGAGGTGATCACCGACGCGGCGAAGGGCCGGCTGTCCATCCTGTTCGAACCGGGGCCGGTCCCGGTCCCCGCACCCTGATCCGCGGTGCCGGGTTCGGGTCGGCCACTGCTCGACCGGTGGTCGCTGTCGCGTGATCTGGTCGCCGCGACTCCGGCGGTGCGGTTGCTCGTGCTCACCCAGCTGGCGTTCAACGTCGGCTTCTTCATGGTGCTGCCGTACCTGTCGGTGTACCTGACCGAGGATCTCGGGCTGCGCGCGGCGTTCGTCGGGGCGGTGCTCGGCTTGCGCACCTTCTCGCAGCAGGGGATGTTCTTCGTCGGTGGTTCGCTGGCCGACCGGTGGGGCGTGCGACCCGTGGTCGTCGCCGGCTGCCTTTGTCGCATAACAGGGTTCGTCGGCCTGGCGGCGGTCACCTCGGTGCCGGGGATCGTGGTGGCGACCGTGCTGATCGGGTTCGCCGGCGCGTTGTTCTCGCCCGCCGTCGAGAGCGCGCTCGCCACCGCGGCCGGGAGCGCGGGGCGGGCACGCACCGAGGCGTTCGCGTTGTTCTCCGCATTCGGGCAGGTGGGGGCGTTCACCGGCCCGTTGCTCGGGGCCTTGCTGCTCGCCGCCGACTTCGCGGTGGCATGCCTGGTCGCGGCCGGGGTCTTCGCGGTGATCCTGCTCGCGCATCTGCGGTGGTTGCCCCGCACACCCGGTGCGCACAGCACCTGGCGCGAGGGCTGGCGGGAAGTGCTCGCCAACAAGCGGTTTCTCGTGTTCGCGGTGGCGATGAGCACGCAGTTGGTCGCCTACAACCAGCTGTATCTGCTGCTGCCGCTCGAGGTGGAACGGGCGTGGGGTTCGCAGGCGCCGCTCGGCTGGTTCTTCGCGCTCTCGTCGCTGTTCGTGGTGGTCGCGCAGTTGCCGGTGACCCGGCGGGCGCGTTCGGCCGCCGCCCTGCCGGTCGGGCTGCTGGTGATGGCGACCGCGTTCCTGGTGATGGCGGTGTGCGCGCCCGCCCGGTGGCACGGCGTGGCGGGGCTGATTCCGGCGGCGGTGTTCGTGCTGCTGCTGGCGCTCGGGCAGATGATCGTGCTGCCGGTGTCGCGGGACATGGTGGGGCGCATCGCCGGTGAGCGGCGGCTCGGGTCGTACTACGGGTTGCTCGCGTCCATCGGCGGGGTGGGTGTGCTGATCGGCTCCGTGGTCACCGGTGTGCTGATCGATCTGGTGCCCGGGGGGAGTGCGCCGTGGGTCGCGGTGGCGGTCGCGCTGTGCGCGAGCGCTGTCGTGCTGCGGCGCGGCGGTTAGGTGGCGAGCTGCTCCAAGGCGGCCGACAATTCGGTGCAGGCGTCGCGTAATCGCGTGCGGAGCGAGTCGGCGGATTCGGCGACGGCGGCTTGGGCGCGCACGTATTCCGCACGGCCGTTGGGGGTTTCGACGCGGACCGGTTCGTAGCCGAATTCGCGCAGATCGTATGGGCTGGCACGCATGTCGAGTTCCCGTGCGGTGCAGGCGAGTTCGAAACAATCCAGCAGCAGATCCGAGGGAATCAGCGGGGCCAGCTTGAAACCCCATTTGTACAAATCCATGTTCGCGTGCAGACAGCCCGGCTGCTCCCGGTGCACCTGATCGGCCCGCGTCAGCGGTTCCGAATTGCGCCCCACCGCGTCAGGGGTGAAGAACCGGAACGCGTCGAAGTGCGTGCACCGCAACGACATCGACTCCACCACCGCATCGGTCCCGGCATGCCCCAACCGCAACGGCACCTGCTGATGGCGCACCTCGTCGGTGCGGTACACCATCGCCCACTCGTGCAACCCGAAGCACGACAGCTGCGCGGGCCGCGCCGCGGTAGCGGTCAGCAACCGCCCGACGAACTCCACCGTTTCCCGCCGCTTCACCAGATACGCCGGGTCGGCCGTGAACACATCGTCGCCCAGCCGGTGATAGCCGCGGGCACCCGCGTACTCCCGTGCTCCCCGCAAACCGATCCCGAACCCCGGATGCCACCGCCGCAGCTGCGCGGGCTTGTTCCCGTAGTAGGTGAACAGGAAATCGATGACCGGATGCGTGGTCCCCGCCGCCCGCCGCTCCAGATACGGACCGACCAGCCGATCGAGTCGCTCCCGGTGTGCGGACGCGGCGGCCTGCCACTCGGCCTCGGGCAATACCCGCGGTTCGAGAGCGGAGTCCAGGTCGTAGTGCGTGCTCACCTTTGTCATTGTCCCGTATCAGCCGGAGGCACCGACGACCCGGCGCAGGTCAGGCTCGTAGGAGCGCTACCTGCACCTGTCGGAGCCGATCCACATCGCCGCGGAAACCGGCGACCGCGTCGTTGTACAGGAACGCTTCCCACAGCCGCACCAGGGCGTAGGCCAAGGTGTCGCGGACGATGGGCGGCTGGTAGCCCTCGGCTTCGGCGCGTTCGATCAGGCCCGCCACGACCGCGACCGCGGTCTGGTGGACGATGCCGTCGCTGCGCGTGATCAGACGCAGGGCGCTGGTCGACTCGTTGTCGAAATAGGTGCGCAGCGAATCGTCCTCGACCAGCCAGTGGATGCAGCGGTCCAGAACCTCGTTGAGGCGTTCTCCGCCGGTCGCCCGGCACGTCCGGGCGGTGTGGGCGACCATGCGCTCGAGCTGGTGGGCGATCGCGGCTCCGAGCAGGCCGTCGCGGGAGCCGAACCAGCGGTAGATGCTGGTGCGCCCGAGGCCGAGCTGGGCGGCGATGGCGTTGACGTCGACGCGCTTGCCCGCGAGGAACGTGTCGATCGCGACGCGCAGCACATCGTCGCGGGTGGCCGCGGCCGGTCGTCCGGGCGCGCGTGTCCCTTCGGTTCGCGTCACAGGGGACAGCATAGGCCGCCGACGGTATTTGAAACATATCGCTGCCTGTGTAACATTCCCGAGCATGCAATTGGCACTCACCGAGGACGAGCTCGCCTTCCGCGACGAGCTGCGTGCCTTCTTCCGGCAGGAAATCCCCGACGACATCCGTAATCGCACCCGGCACATGGCCGAGGTCAGCAAGGACGACATCGTCACCACCCAGCGCATCCTCAACGCGCACGGGCTCGCGGTGCCGCACTGGCCGGTCGAATGGGGCGGCCGTGACTGGACCCCTGTGCAGCGTCATATCTGGCACGACGAGATGCAGCTCGCCTCGGTCCCCGAACCGCTCACCTTCAACACCAACATGATCGGGCCGGTCATCGCGCAGTTCGGTGCGCCGGAGATGAAGCAGCGCTTCCTGCCCGCGACCGCGAATCTCGACATCTGGTGGTGCCAGGGCTTCTCCGAACCCGAGGCCGGATCCGACCTCGCCTCGCTGCGCACGGTCGCCGTCCGCGACGGCGACGACTACGTGATCAACGGCCAGAAGACCTGGACCACCGCCGCGCAGAGCGCGGACTGGATGTTCTGCCTGGCCCGCACCGATCCGAACGCGCCCAAGAAGCAAGCAGGCATCTCGATGCTGCTCTTCCCGCTGGACACACCGGGCGTCACCGTCCGCCCGATCGAACTGATCGACGGCGGCTTCGAGGTGAACGAGGTATTCCTCGAGGACGTGCGGGTGCCCGCCGACCAGCTCGTCGGCCAGGAGAACCAGGGCTGGACCTACGCCAAGTTCCTGCTCGGCAACGAACGCACCGGCATCGCCGCCGTCGGGCAGACCAAGGTGCGGCTGTGGCTGGCCAAGGAACACGCCAAGCAGACCCGGCTCGGATCCGGCACCCTGCTCGACGACCCGATGTTCGCCGCCCGCATCGCCGAACTCGAAAACGAGCTCATCGCACTCGAACTCGTGCAGGCGCGTGTCGTCGCGGGTTCCGCCGACGGCGCACCGAACCCGGTGTCCTCGATTCTCAAACTGCGCGGCACCGAACTCCAGCAGGCGGTCACCGAACTGCTCGTCGACATCGCGGGTCCGGACTCGCTCGCCCGCGAGACCGATGAGCCCGACTGGGCGCGGCGCAGCACCGCCACCTACCTCAACTACCGCAAGACTTCGATCTACGGAGGATCCAGCGAGGTGCAGCGCAGCATCATCGCCTCGACGATCCTCGGACTGTGAGACAGCGCAATGGATTTCGAATTCACCACCGAACAGGACATGCTGCGCGACACCGTCCGTAGCGTCCTCACCCGGCACTACACCCACGAACGGCGCGCCACGGTCGTCGCCACCGACCCCGGCTGGGATCCGCAGGTGTGGTCGACTTTCGCCGAGATCGGTCTGCTCGGCCTCACCATCCCCGCCGACGACGGCGGACTCGACGCGGGCCCGATCGAGACCATGCTCGTGCTGGAAGAACTCGGGCGTGCGCTCGCGCCGGAACCGGTGCTCGACTGCGCGCTGATCCCCGGCGCCGTCATCACCCGGGCAGGCTCCGCGCAACAGCGCAAACAGCTGCTGCCCGGGATCGCGGCAGGCGAGCGCAGGCCGGTCTTCGCCCATGTCGAGCCGGGGATGCGGCCACCGTCCGCCGCGGTGTCCACCCGGGCGACCCGCGACGATGGCAGTTGGCGGGTGACCGGGCGCAAGCATCCGGTCGCCGCCGCGGATTCGGCCGATCAGTTCATCGTCAGCGCGGCACTGCCCGACGGCGGCACCGGCCTGTTCCTGGTCGAACCGACCGATCCGGGCGTCACGGTCACCGCCTTCCGCACCCACGACGGCCGCCGCGGTGCCGACCTCACCTTCGACGGCGCCGCCGCCGAACCCCTCGGCAACCCGGTCGACGCCGCCGATGTGATCGGCGAAACGATCGTCACCGCCCAGGCCGCGCTCGGCGCCGAAGCGGTGGGCGCCATGAGCGAATCGCTGCGCCTGACCACCGAGTACCTGGGCACCCGCAAACAGTTCGGGGTCGCACTGCGTGCCTTCCAGACGCTCACCCACCGCGCCGCCGACATGTACGTCTCGCTGGAACTGGCCAGGAGTATGAGCCTGTACGCCTCGATGTCACTGGCCGACGGCATCGCCGACCCGCTGGTCGCCGCTCGGGCGAAACTGCGAATCGGCCGCTCCGGCAGGCACATCGGCCAGGAAGCCATCCAGATGCACGGTGGCATCGGCATGACCGCCGAGTACCCGGTCGGCCACTACACCGCCCGCCTCACCGCCATCGAACACACCCTCGGCGACTCGAGTGATCACCTGCGTTACCTGACCGCCCACGTCACCGACCACCAGCTGGCGGAGATCTGAGCCGAATTCCGGCCCCGGCGGGCGCGAGTGTCGCCCGCCGGGTCGTTCGGCGGCACGCGGCCGGACCGCCCCGGGTCAGTGCGACGACTCGAGGTGGTGGAGACGCTCGGGGGAGGCGAGGGCGATCGTCGGGTCGTGGAGGGTGATCAGGTTGTCCCGGTCGAATTCTTTGAGGGCTTTGTTCAAGGTGGAGACAGAGGTGCCGAGCATGGCGGCGAGGGTGCGGTGGGGCAGCTCGACGGTGTTGTCGACGGCCTCGTCGAGCAGGAGCTGGGCCAGTTGGGTCGGCAGCGGGCGGCCGAGCATGTTGATGAGGCGGCCCTGACCGGCGGCGAGGCGCTTCGCCACGCTCGTGAGCCAGCGTCGGGCGATGGCGGGGTGCTCGGCCAGGAGCGCGTCGAAAGCGGCGGCAGGCAGGAACAGGCAGTGCGCATCGGTGTGGGCGCGGGCGGTGTAGGGCGGTGGGGTTTCGAGTAGCAGGGCGAGATCGCCGTCGAGGTCGCCGGGGCGCAGGACGTCGATGACCGTTTGTTCTTGCGCCGAGCCGACCGACAGCTCGACCAGGCCCTGCCGGACGAACCACACCCCCTCCGATGCGGCGCCGGCGGCGAACAGCAACGACCCGGCGGCCAGGTGTCTCGGCTCGAAACGGTCGGCGAATTCGTCGTAGTCCTCGGGACGCAGCGGGCAGGTGCGCAGGCGGCCCACGCATCGCGCGACCCAGGCCGCGTGCCGTAACTGATCGTCGCCGAAATTCTCTTCGCCCGTGGCGCGGACCAAATGGGAAAACGCCCGATGACTGTGGATCATTGCTCGCTCCTGGTGGTGGTGCCGCAACTTCGTCCCACTTCGATTATCCTCGCCGAACTCCGCGAATGCGTACCGCGCAAAAACGGATCTCACCACCGTCGAGGCGCGCCGACGAGGAATGTTCATCATGCGGCGGCGCCGGGGCGCATGCCAGACTAGCGGCGTGGGCGCGATGGGGAATGCGAGCGCTGAGGCGCGAACGGATGGGCAGCAGGGCCGCGACCGAGGCGAGGTGATCGGTGGCGGACTGCTGTGGCTGGCCAAATGGGCACTGTGTGTCGTCGCGATCGCGGCGGGCGCGTGGGTGCTCGGCACGATCGCGGGAAAACTGTGGGTGGTGCTGTTGCCGGTCGCGCTCGCGGTTGTGGTGACCACGATCCTGTGGCCCGCGACCCGATGGCTCACTGCCCACCGGATGCGACCCTCGCTGGCCGCCACGATCACCCTGGTCGGTTTTCTCGCGGTGGTGGCGGGAGTGATCGCACTGATCGTGCCGTCGGTCGCCGATCAGGCACCGCAGCTGGCGGACAAGGCGACCGCCGGTGTGAACCAGGTGCGTGACTGGGCTCAAGGTCCGCCGCTGAACATCCGCGACGAGCAGCTCGACTCCGCTGTCGACGCGATCGTGTCGCGACTGCAGTCCAGCGGTACCCAGATCGCCAACGGTGTCTTCACCGGCGTATCCACCGCGACGTCGGTCCTGATCACGATATTCCTGGTGCTGGTTCTGGTGTTCTTCTTCCTGAAGGACGGTCCGCGCCTGCTGCCCTGGATGCATGTCGTGTGCGGCAACCGCAGCGGCCGTCACATCGAGGCTGTGCTCGAACGGGTCTGGGGGACCCTCGGCGGGTTCATCCGCACGCAGGCGATCGTCAGCTTCGTCGATGCCGCCCTCATCGGCGCGGCCCTGTTCATCCTCGACGTGCCGTTGGCGCTGGTGCTGTCGGTGATCACCTTCGTCGGCGGTTTCATCCCGATGGTCGGCGCGTTCGTGGCGGGCGCGCTCGCCGTCCTGGTCGCGTTGGTCGGCAACGGCTTCACCACCGCGCTGATCGTGCTCGGTGTCGTGATCGCGGTGCAGCAGCTGGAAGGCAATGTGCTGCAACCGGTCCTGCAGAGCCGCAGCATGGAGTTGCACCCCGTGATCGTGCTGCTCGCGGTGACCGCGGGCGGCTCACTCTACGGCATCACCGGCGCCTTCCTCGCGGTCCCGGTGGTCGCGATGATCGCGGTGGTCCTGCGCTATCTCGGCGAACAGATCGACGCGGTCACCAGGCCCTCCGACTCCCCGGAATGCGAGACGGCGGCGAAAGCGGCTGTCACACCAGAACCATCCGGCGATTCCGCCTGACCGATTGCCCTGCAGCAGGGAGGAATTCATCGGCGACTATGCAGGTGGCTACTCCTCGCCGTAGATTTCCGACACCAGGGCACGCAGCGTAAGTTGGTCCACTACCCTCAGCCCGGACAGTGGGATCGCCCACCTGCCGGTGAGCCAGGCGCGTGCTAGCAATCGCTTGGCCTGTGCGGGCGAGCGTGCGGCGATTTCCTCGGCGACGCGAGTGAAGGCGTAGACACGGTGCTCAGGGTCGTGGATGGCGTAAGCGAGCGATTCGGCCTGCGCGGCATCGGATTCGGCGAGGCCGACGGCAACGAGGGTCAGCGCGTGTGCCTGCCAGAACGGGTCCCGGATTCGGTACGCGAGCGATCCGGCTTCCTGCGGTGAGACACGGGCCAGCGACCCGACGGTGGTCTGGCGGAGCGGATCGTGCAGGCGGTGCGCGAGTTGTTCGGCGTACTGGGTGTCGGTGCGGGCCGCCGAAGCCACGATCATGTAATTCAAGGACGTCGAACCGACCAGATGAACCGCAGCATCCGCTGGGACGATCGGGGTGTATGCGGCGCGCTCGGCGAGCGCAGCGGCACGCGTCGCGTCGATATCGACGATCGAGTCGGCCGCAGCTGCGAGGATGCGATTCGCCGCGCCGGAGTGCTGGTTTCGGCTTGCCAGTTCCTCGGCATCGTCGATCAGCCGCGATGCCCGGTCCGGATCGGTAGGGGCGACGGCCCGAGCGATGCGGGCCAGGGCGAGTGCCCGATCCGTCGGGCCCAACAGGTGGGCGACGACTGTGGCGTGGTCTGGATCTTGCCGGGCAATCCGCTCGGCGACTCGGGTGATCGAGTCCGCCCGCGCAGTTCGGTCCGCGAAGCCGAGAGCGAGATAGATCGCACGATCGGGATCGGTGACCGCGATGGCGGGCAGGACGCTCGCCAGCATGGCGTCGCGCAGTTCCGGATCCGGCATGTCGGCCACCAGGTCATCGCCACGCTCGGCGAGGCGGATGGACTGATCCGGATCGGCGCTCGCTTCCCTGACGACCGAAATGAGCGCGTCGGCACGAAGCCGCGGATGGCTGATTCTGCGCACGAGTCTTTCGGCTCGGTCCTGGTCCTGCGGCGATAGCGCCCGAGCAGCACGGCAAACCGCATCAGCGTCCCGAGACGGGTGGGCTGCTGATGCGGCGACGTTTCCCGCACGCTCCGCGAGCTGGGCGGCGTGTTCCGGACGACCGTCCGCGACTGTCCAGGCGACCGAAATCAGGGCGGCGGCCTGCTGCTCGAAATCGGCGATCCCCTCGGCCATCGACTCGGCGCGGTCGGGGGCGGTGTGCGCGACCGCCCGGACCGCCCGGACAAGTGCAAGCGACTGCAATCCAGGGTCGGGGAGAGACCGTGCCAGCCGTTCGGCGTGTTCCGGATCCGTTCGACCGACCACCGCGGCCATCTCCATGAGTTCGTTGCTCCCGATGTTGTCGGTGCCGACCAGGGTTTCGGCGTGCAGCACCCTTCGAGCTGCCCAGTCGGGATCGATCTCGAGCATCGCGGAGGACAAGTAGGGGATAACGCGGAGTTGCTGTTGGGGATCGAGGAGCGCTGACACGAGCTCTTCGGCGCGCGCGACCGAATGCGTGGCCAGCTCTGCGTCGACCGACGCGACAGCCGCGGCAATATCAGCGAGGAGGTAGACCCGCGTAGTCCCGTCCGAGACGTCGTCGACAATTGCTTCGGCTCGCTCGGCGAGTCGGACGGCGCGGCGGGGATCGATGGTCCCCAGCGCCAGGCAGATACGCGTCAGTGCCACGACCCGCCGGTGGGGGTCCACGATGGTGTTGGCGATGGCTTCGGCACGGCCGGGGTCGGAGATCGCCACAACGGCGGCCACCCGCGGCAGGACGATGTCGGGTCGCTCGGCAGTCCGTGCGAGTGCTTCCGCGCGGTCCGCGTCGGATTGCGCGATGATCTCGGCGATCTCGATCGTCGCGGTTGTCCGACTCGAGACAGGTATCCATGTAACGAGACGCAATGCGCGATCCGGGTCACGGCGGGCAATCGCCGCGGCTATTCGAGCCCGCAGTTGTGCACGGTGGTCGGCGTCTCGAGTCGTCGTCCTCTCATCGAAAGCAATCGACTCCGCCTGCTCGATGAGGCGATCGGCCCGCCGCGGTTCGGTCTCGGCGATCTCTTCGGCCAGGTATACCAGCGCATCGGCTTGTCGTGCGCGGTCTGGCAGGCTCAGCGCCAGGGCTTCGGCCCGATCAACTCGACCGAGGTGCGCCCAGAGCGCCGGAAGCGCGGCGGGAACTTTGTCGTTGCGGTCCCGGAGCTGATCGCGCAGCCGAGCCAGGTGTGCTGTCGTGGTGAGGTCGGGATCGTGATGCTCACAGATGCGCCGCTGGACGGTGCGAATCTCGGTGAGCGAGACAGAGTCACCGCCGGTGTGCGCCCGCAAGCGATCGTGCCGGGTCGTATCCAGCGCCAGCTCCGCCATCCGCGCGTAATCATCGGCCCGGTCCAGGATCGAGAAATACCGGCGCAGTAGGAAATCGGGGGTTTCGGGTGGCCACCCGGCTTCCCGGTATTCGTCCGCCCAGGCGTGCAGACGGTCCCGGCTCTCTCGCAGCAGTCGCGTTCCAAGGCGCTGTTCCGCGGTGCGCTGGAGGGTCTCGTGCGCCAAGGCGTGGATCGGATCGAGGGAACCGTCGAGTTCGAGTGAGCGGGAACTGGCGCGGAAACTGCGTCCGGAGACACCGCGGACCAGGTCGTCGATTTCATAGGGAGCGAGGTCGGTGAGTTCGGCGAGTTCGCTGGCAGTGAGGCCGTTGGCGGCGGTGACGAGGGCGAGCAGGCGGCGGAATCTCTCAGGGCCGCGCAGCAATTGGTCGAGTTCTTCGATGGCACGTTCGCGGATCCCAGCCGCGTGTTTCGATCGAGTGAGGCGGTGGATCGGGGCGTCGTGCAGTGGGTGGCCCGCGACGATTCGTAGATGTGGACCGTGTCTGCCGGCGACGATCACCCGCAGATTCGCCACGGGCAGTCGTGGCAGGAGGTTGACGATCGGTGGCTTGCCGATGTCTTCGTCGAGGCCGTCGACGACGAGGACGAGTCGTCTGCCGTGGGCGGCGAGTTCGCGGGCGGCGGTGGCCAGCAATTCGTTTCGCAGGCCGTCGCGGTTGATCGTTGCCGCGGCGATCAAGGCCCGCTGCTCGGGGAGTAGGGCCGCGAGTTGGTCGAGGACGGCGTCGGTGAAGGCGGTGTGATTGTTCTGGTCGGCCAGGCGGTCGGTGATGAAGAAGCTGATCACGGTGACGTCATCGGGCGGGTTCAGCGCGAACCACGCGAGCAGCGCGGACTTGCCCGCCCATGGGTTCGCGCGAATCCACAGGTACGGCGCGTCACCGCGGCAGAATTCGGCGAGCATCCGCAACTCGTCGTCGCGTTCGAGCAGACCGCTTGTCGGCGCGAGGAATTCGCGTACCTGGGTGACGTACAGCGACGCCCCGGTGAGCAGGGCCGCGTTCGAGGCGATCTCGAACCGCTGGGTGTGCTCGATCCGCAGATCACCGCCGACGGTGACGCCGTCGAAGTCGAAGATCGGCCCGTTCCCCGGGGCGAACGACGCGCTGGAGCCGGGGACTACTCGGGCGCCGTCGAAGGGTCCGGTGTGTACCCGGTTCGGATCCCGGTGATCGTGATCGACCGGCCCGCCTTGACGTCGGTGAGATGGGCGGCGTTGCCGGAACTCGTGGTGATATCGCTGATTTCGATGTCCGCGTCTGCTTCGACTCGGTCGAGTCGCACGCCGACCGTTTCCGCCACGGCCGGTGCCTGCTCGGCGATGACCCGCCACAACCGCTGGACCGCCTCGATCAGCTCCGGATCCTCGTCGGCCCCGGCGGCATCGAGTTCCTCGGCGAGTACCACTTGTCGCGAGGGCGCGTCCGGCCGCCGTTCGACGATCTCGACATCGACCGACCCGTACTTGCGGGTGAGTAGATCCTTGAATCCCCGGTATGCGTCGGCGATCGCCGCTTTCGACGTGTCGGTGATTCCGGCGACGAGCCCTGCCGACACCGCCGAGGCGGCCGCCGTCGCCGTCGCCATGATCGTGGGGTCCATCCGTTCGCCCTCCCAGTCCGCGGATCGGAACCCGCCCAACATACCCGACCCGCCTGCACCACGACCGGTGTGGAAGCGAAAGCGACTGGCGCCGAGACTGATTCGCCGTCGGACGCACACAGTCAGTCGAGCGCGTGCGTCCGATCGAGGTAGAGGGCGGCGCTCCTCAGACGTTCCGGCGGACTGCGCAGGTGGATGGATCAATCCTGCGCGGCACGATCATTCTGGTTTGCGGTGAGTCCCGTCGCGCACGGTACCGACGAACTCCTCCACGAGATCCTCGAGCGCGACGACGCCGACGGTGTTTCCGCGGGCATCCACCACCCGGCCCAGATGACTGCTGGTGCGGCGCAACCGGGCCAGCGCCTCGTAGAGCGCGGTGGTCGTGGTGACCGTCGGCAGGGGGCGGATGTCGGTGCGGGGGATCTTGGTGTCGGGGCCCGCGTTGTCGTCGGCGACCTCGTCGAGCACGTCCTTGATGTGCAGGTAGCCGACGAGCGAACCGTCGGCCGCGCGGACCGGGTACCGGGAGAACCCGGTCTCGGCCACGGCGGCTTCCACGTCGCCGAGGGTGGTTCCGTCACCGCGCAACGGCACCGAACGCGCGTCGGCCAGCGGCACCATCACATCACCGACGATCCGCTCGGAGGTGCCGAGTGCCTGGGTGAGCCTGCGGTGTTCCTCCTCGTCGAGCAGACCCTCCGATCGCGACTCGCCGATCATCTCGGCCAGTTCCACCGTTGACACCGTCGCGTCGAGTTCGTCCTTGGGTTCGATGCGCAGCATTCGCAGGGTGAGGTTCGCGGCGTAGTTGTAGAGCGCGATGAGGGGGCGCGCGATCCGCAACCACATCAGGTGGATCGGTACCAGCAGCAGCGCCGAGCGTTCCGGACCGGCCAGCGCGATGTTCTTCGGGACCATCTCGCCGAGCAGGATGTGCAGGATCACCACCAAGGTCAGCGCCAGCGCGAACCCGACCGGGTGCAGCAGCTGCTCGGGCAACCCGAGCAGTTCGAACGGCCGCTCGATCAGGTGCGCGATGGCCGGTTCGCCGACCCGGCCGAGCAGGATCGAGCAGATGGTGATGCCGAGCTGGGCGGCGGCCAGCATCATCGACAGGTTCTCGCCCGCCTCGATCACCGTCGCGGCCTTCTTCTTCCCCTGTGCGACAAGGGCTTCCAGGCGATCACGACGGGCCGAGATGAGCGCGAACTCGGCGGCGACGAAGAAGGCGTTGCCCGCGAGCAGCACCACGGTGAGGACGATTCCGAACAGATCACCCATGGTTGTGCTCCCGTGCCGCGAGGTTCGCGTCGTCGACGGGCACCAGGCGCACCCGGTCGATCCGTCGTCCGTCCATCCGTTCCACCCTGGCCACCCAGCCGCCCGCACCGCCACGCGATTCGGGCAGGACGACCTCGTCGCCGCCCATCGGAATGCGGCCCAGCTGGGTGAGGACGAGTCCGCCGAGGGTTTCGTATTCGCCCTCGGGCGCGTCGTAGCCGGTCGCGCGGGACACCTCGTCGATGCGCAACAGACCCGAGCAGTCCCAGCCGTCGCTCACCCGGCGCACATCGCGTTCCTCCTCGTCGTGCTCGTCGCGCACGTCGCCGAGGATCTCCTCGATCAGGTCTTCCATCGTGACCATGCCCGCGGTGCCGCCGTACTCGTCGACGACGAGCGCCACCTGCATGCCGTCGGCGCGGACCCGTTCGAGCACCTCGTCGCCGTCGAGACTGGCGGGCACGATCGGTACCGCGACGGCGAGTTTCCCGAGCGGGATCTGCTTGCGCAGGTGCGCCGGATGGGTGAAGGCGTGTTTAACGTGGACGACGCCGAGGGTGTTGTCCAGGTCACCGTCGATCACCGGGAACCGGGAGTACCCGGTGCGCGCCGAGGCGGCGATGAGGTCGGCGATGGTGTCGTCGCGGTCGAGCGACTCCACCTTCACCCGGGGGGTCATCAGGTCCTCGGCGCTGCGTTCACCGAACTCCAGCGAGCGGTCCATCAGCTGCGCGGTGCGCTGATCCATCGCGCCGCGCTGGGCCGAGGTGCGCACCAGCGACCCGAGTTCCTGCGGTGACCTGGCCGAACGCAGTTCCTCGGCCGGTTCGATGCCGAGCCTGCGGACCAGCCAGTTGGCGGCGTTGTTCAGGAATCGGATCAGCCATTTGAAGAACACGGAGAACCCGATCATCGGGCCCGCGGTGAGCCGGGCCGTCGCCATCGGCTTGGCGATGGCGATGTTCTTGGGTACCAGCTCGCCGT
The DNA here is from genome assembly GCF_001612905.1 of Nocardia ignorata NBRC 108230. Lineage (GTDB taxonomy): Bacteria > Actinomycetota > Actinomycetes > Mycobacteriales > Mycobacteriaceae > Nocardia > Nocardia ignorata. Next base: position 228,294 of record NZ_BDBI01000026.1, read on the forward strand.
AGATCATCGACAGCGAGGTCGCCAGGATCAGCGCCAGCGCGAGCGCGACACCGGTCGCGGCGGCCTCGCTCAGGCCGATGCCGTCGAGCAGCGGCGCCAGCAGCCGTGCCAGCACGGGCTCGGCGATGAAGCCGGTGATCAGAGTGGTGATGGTGATGCCGAGCTGGGCGCCCGAGAGCTGGAACGACAGGGTGTTGTGCGCCTGTTTGACCAGTCGTGACCGGGTGTCACCGGAGCGCGCGGCCGATTCGACGGCGCTGCGTTCCAGGGCGGTGAGGGAGAATTCGGCGGCCACGAACAGGGCGGTACCGAGGGTCAATGCGGCGAAACCGAGCAGGCTGAGCACTGTCAGCACGGTGGACATCCTCAGCACCACCCATGCGGTGCGGGGGCGAGACCAGTGGATCGGACGGACGCTGCGGAAAGGAGGACGCCGGGTTTGTCACCCGGCTCCGTAGAGGAGCCCTCCTGTGTGGCGCCCTTGGACGCGGGTGACAACTGGATCCTTTCGAGGTGGGAAAACGAGCTGTGCCGAGATCGGCAACTCCATAGTAATCCGTCGCCTCGGTTGATGTGTCAGCGGCGCGGCCGACCGGCGCTCGTGGGCGTCCGGCCGGCCGGTCGATCACCACCCGCTCGGCAGCGGCCTGCCCTCGGCGAACCCGGCGGCGGACTGCACACCGAGCACCGCGCGCTCGTGGAACTCGGGCAGGGTGCGGGCGCCCGCGTAGGTGCAGGAGCTGCGCACACCCGAGCAGATGTGGTCGATCAGGTCCTCCACGCCCGGCCGTTCGGGGTCCAGGCGCATCCGCGAACTGGAGATGCCCTCCTCGAACAGCGCCTTGCGGGCCCGGTCGAAACCGCTGTCGGCGGCGGTGCGGGCGGCGACGGCACGCTTGGACGCCATGCCGAAGCTTTCCTTGTAGGCGTTGCCGTCACGGTCGACGCGCAGATCGCCGGGGGATTCGTAGGTGCCGGCGAACCAGGAGCCGATCATCACGTTCGACGCGCCGGCGGCCAGCGCGAGAGCCACGTCGCGGGGGTGCCGGACACCGCCGTCGGCCCACACGTGCACGCCGAGTTCCTGTGCGGCGGCGGCACATTCGGCCACCGCGGAGAACTGGGGGCGGCCGACGCCGGTCATCATGCGGGTGGTGCACATCGCGCCGGGCCCGACACCGACCTTGATGATGGTCGCGCCGGCCTCGGCCAGGTCGCGGGTGCCCTCGGCGGAGACCACGTTGCCCGCCACCAGCGGCAGCCCGAGGCCGAGATCGGCGACGGTGCGCAGGGATTCGAGCATCTTGGTCTGGTGACCGTGGGCGGTGTCGAGAACGAGGACGTCGGCGCCCGCGTCGGCCAGTGCCTTCGCCTTGGCGGCCACGTCACCGTTGATGCCGACGGCGGCGGCGACGCGCAGTTTGCCCTCGGCGTCGACGGCCGGGGTGTAGATGCCCGCGCGGATGGCGCCGGTGCGGGTCATCACGCCCGCCAGGGTGCCGTCGGGGTGGGTGAGTACGGCGAGCTGGGTGTGTGATCCGGCGAGCCGGTCGAAGATGTCGCGGGGCGAGGCGTCGACGGGGGCCTGCACGAAATCGGTCAGGGCGATCTCGCGCAGCCGCGCGAACCGGTCGACGTCGGCGCAGGCCGCCTCGGTGACCACGCCGACGGGTTTGCCGTCCTCGACGACGACCACCGCGCCGTGCGCGCGCTTGTGCATCAGCGCCAGCGCGTCGGACACCGCGGCGTCGGGGTCGAGGGTGACCGGGGTGTCGGCGGTGAGCGAGCGGCTCTTGACGAACGCGATGGTCTCGGCGGCCGCCGGGATCGGCAGATCCTGGGGCAGGACGACCAGTCCGCCGCGCCGGGCGACGGTCTCGGCCATCCGCTTACCGGCCACCGCGGTCATGTTCGCGACGACGAGGGGGATGGTGGTGCCCGAGCCGTCGACGCTGGCCAGGTCCACATCGAAGCGGGACGCGACATCCGTCCGGTTCGGGACGAGGAACAGATCGTCGTAGGTCAGGTCGTACGGCGGCGGTGGGCCCGGAAGAAATCGCACTGTGCCGATGATAGCCGTGTGAGCGGTCCGGCGGGCGGATGCGCGTGGCGCGCTCGAAAGGTGGGGCCGGAAACGGCGCGTGGCCGAACCGTAATCAGTTCGGCCACGCGGTGATTCAGGGTTGATCAGTTTGCGGAACGGTTGCGGTTGCCCGCCGGAGCCGCCGGACGACCGGCGCGCCGCCGCGAATTCGTCGGCGTGTCGCTGCTCCGGGCGTGTCCGCCGGCGCCCGCGGGCTTGCGGGAACGGGACTCGCCGGTGGGGCGGTCGCGGCGCGGCGCG
>NZ_BDBI01000027.1 GCF_001612905.1 Nocardia ignorata NBRC 108230
CCGTGAGGATTGTTTGGTGTGGGAGCGCTGTTTGTGGATAGTTTCATAGTGTTACGGCGGTTATAGCGGTGGGGAAACGCCCGGTCCCATTCCGAACCCGGAAGCTAAGGCCACCTGCGCCGATGGTACTGCACTCGACAGGGTGTGGGAGAGTAGGACACCGCCGGACAATCATTGCGATAGGGGACCCTTATTTGGGTCCCCTATCGGCGTTTGTGGGGCAGAAATGTCCCCGGTACGCCAGGCGGACGATGCCCCGTTGTCCGCCCGTGGTTGAATTCTTTGCAGGCGGGGCCATGACAACTCTCCCCGGAGGCCGGGGAACCTAGAAAGGGATCGCCGTGTCGGAACACAACGACGGACGGAAGTCTTTCCGCCGGGACGGAGACGCCCGCGGTTTCGGCCGGCGCGGCGAACCGACCGACCGCCCCCGTGGCGGTCAGGGCGACAATCGTGGCTCGGCCGGCGGCTCCGGTCGCGGCGGCTACAACCGTGACGATCGCGGCGCTTCCGGCGACCGAGGCGGTTTCCGCCGCGACGACAGCGGCGATCGTGGGGGTTCGGACCGCGGTGGCTACCAGCGCCGCGACGACAGCGGCAAGGGCGGCTACCCCCGGCGCGACGACGCCGCACGCGGTGGTTCCGGTGATCGTGGTGGCTTCCGCCGTCGCGACGAATCCGACCGTCCCGCAGGCGGTTTCGACCGCAGTGGTGACCGCGGCGGCTCCCGTCGCAACGATGACGACCGCCCCCGTGGCGGTGGTGGATTCCGTCGCAACGAGGGCGATGACCGTTCGCGCGGCAGCTCGGATCGCGGTGGGGATCGCGGTGGATTCCGCCGTAACGAAGGCGACGATCGGTCGCGCGGCGGGTTCGATCGCGGCGGAGACCGTGGTGGTTTCCGTGGCAGCGACGACCGCCGAAGCGGTGGTTCGGACCGCGGTGGATTCCGTCGTAACGAGGGCGATGACCGTTCGCGCGGCAGCTCGGATCGTGGTGGCGACCGTGGCGGATTCCGGCGCAACGAAGGCGACGATCGGTCGCGCGGTAGTTCGGATCGCGGTGGTTTCCGCGGCAATGACGACCGTCGTGGTGGTTCCGATCGTGGCGGTTTCCGTCGCAGCGAGGGCGATGATCGTTCGCGCGGCAGCTCGGATCGCGGTGGCGATCGCGGTGGATTCCGCCGTAACGAAGGCGATGATCGGTCGCGCGGCGGGTTCGATCGCGGCGGAGACCGCGGTGGTTTCCGTGGCAGCGACGACCGCCGAAGCGGTAGTTCGGACCGCGGTGGATTCCGCCGCGAAGGTGATGACCGTTCGCGCGGTAGTTCGGATCGCGGCGGCTTCCGACGCAACGAAGGCGACGATCGTTCGCGTGGCTCGTCGGATCGTGGCGGCGATCGCGGCGGCTTCCGCCGTAACGAGGGCGATGACCGTTCGCGCGGCAGCTCGGATCGCGGTGGGGATCGCGGCGGCTTCCGCCGTAACGAAGGTGATGACCGTTCGCGTGATTCCTCGGATCGTGGTGGCGATCGCGGTGGTTTCCGTCGCAGTGAGGGCGGCGACCGATCGCGCGGTGGGTTCGATCGCGGTGGGGACCAGGGTGGGTTCCGACGTGGTGAGAGCGATGACCGTTCGCGGGGTGGCAGCTCCGATCGGGGTGGGTATCAGCGACGCGATGACGATCGTGGTGCCCGTCGCGACGACGACCGTGGACGCGGTGGGTTCAAGCGCAATACCGGGGCCGGCGGTCGCGGCAAGTACGTCGGCGAGGACGGCGCGCCCCTGGACGGCACTTACCGTGAGAAGCGGAAGGAACGCGAAGGTGATGTGCTCGGTGTGATCTCGGCGGGTGGCGCCGAGGGTGCTCCGGCAGACCGCGTTGCCGAGGACGCGTCCACTGAGCAGGGCAAGTCGTCGACCGAACCCGTGGATTCCGGCGCCGCCGATTCCGGGCGTGAAGGGGCAGGCGGCCCGAGCGAGTCCGAGCACCGGAAGAGCTCGGACCACGACGACCAGCCTGGTGACTCCGGTGGCACTCGCTCCGAGCTCTCGGGCAACGACGACCAGGCAACTGGCTCGGGCGCCGACGATCGCCGTGCGAGCAACAGGCCGATCTGCGACATCGATGGCAACACGAAGTCGCGCGGCTCGGACAACGCCGCGGAACCAGCGGTCGCCGATGTCGACAGCTCGAACGCCGGCGAGAACGAGTCGGATCGCGCGAGCTCCGGACCTGACCGCGGCAACGACGATTCGGATCGTGACTCCGCTCGTGCATCGCGTGAGAGCGAGGATTCGGTCCGTTCCGACGATCGTTCGGACCGCGAAGACGTCGGCTCGGATCGTGGTGCAGACGACTCGAGCCGTGTGGATGACCGGGCACGCGGCGGCGACCGCGACGATGATCGCTCCAGTCGTGGAGGCTTCCGCCCGGATCGTGGTAGTGACCGTGCACCGCGTGGTGACGACCGTTCGGGCCGTGGTGGCGACCGCGGCGGGAGCGGTTACCGCGACTCCGGCGACAGCCGGTTCGACAACGATGATCGCCGTCGTGGCGGCGAGGGTGCTCGTGCCGCGGGCGGCAGGCCGACCGATCGTCGGGCGGCACGTCCGGAAGAGCCCGATATCCCCGAAGACGTGCAGGCCTCCGATCTCGATCCGGCTGTGCGCCGCGATCTGCTGAGCCTGGACAAGAGCAATGCCGAGACCGTCGCTCGGCACATGGTCATGGCCGTCGAGCTGCTCGAAGACGATCCGCGCCTGGCGCTGGCCCATGCCAGGGCCGCCAGGCAGCGGGCGGGGCGCATCGCTGTCGTGCGTGAGACCGCCGGTGTGGTGGCCTACCACGCCGAGGAATGGGCCGAGGCGCTGTCGGAGCTGCGGACCGCGCGGCGCATGTCGGGTGGGTCCGGGCTGCTCGCTGTGATGGCCGACTGTGAGCGTGGGCTCGGGCGGCCGGAGCGGGCCATCGAGTTGGGGCGTAGTGAGGAAGCGCAGGCGCTCACCGGTGACGAGGCGACCGAGTTGCGGATCGTTGTCGCCGGTGCCCGGATGGATTTGGGGCAATTCGATCAGGCTGTGGTGACGCTGCAGTCGTCGGATCTGAATCCCGCTCGTACGGGGTCGGCTGCTGCGCGGTTGTTCTATGCGTATGCCGATGCTCTTGTGGCTGCTGGGCGTACTGATGAGGGGTTGCAGTGGTTCCTCAATGCTGCGGCTGCTGATGAAGATGGTGAGACCGATGCGGAAGAGCGTGCTACCGAATTGACTGGTGGGGACGCTTAGTAGTTCGTTGAATGCGCAGCCGTCGGCTGGAGTCTGTTACGGGCTTCCGGTCGGCGGCTGTTGCTGTGTGGGGTGTCGTCAGGCGCTTGGGGTAGTCGCGATGGTGTGGTCGAGTGCGGGGTACCGGACTGGTTCCGCTCGAGTAGTTCACCTACCGCGTTGCCAGCCGTGTGGAACCACTG
>NZ_BDBI01000028.1 GCF_001612905.1 Nocardia ignorata NBRC 108230
TGCCGTGTGGCCGGGAAGGCGGTAGGTGGCGGACTCGAGTAGTGCCACGCGCGCTGGGAGCGCGGTAGGTGGTGGGCTCGAGTAGTGCCACGCGGGTTGAGAGTGCAGTAGGTGGTGGACTCGAGCAGTGCCGCGGGGGCTGGGAGTGCGGTAGATGGCGGACTCGGGTGGTGCCAGTGGGCGACGCGCCGGGGGGTGGGGTGAACATGGGCACTCTGGGGGTCGGGGGTGGTGGGGATGCTCGATCATGAAGGTGGCGAGGGCGATTCGGGGTGAGCCGAATTTGTCGGTGGTCTCGCTTAGGGTCGCAGATGTACTCGGCCCGGCACGACGACGGAGTGAGGGTGTGTGAATCGGCTACGGGATCAATATGAGGCCTTGCTGCTCGATCTGGACGGGACGCTGTACCGCGGGCCCGAGGTGATCGATGGCGCACCCGAAGCGCTTGTGCCGCAGGGTGATTCGGCGCAGCGGTTGGTGTATGTGACCAATAACGCGGCGCGTGGGCCTGCGAAGGTCGCGGGGCATCTGGCCGAATTGGGGTATCCGGCGGCTGCCGAGGATGTGGTGACGAGTGCGCAGGCGGCCGCGCGCATGCTCGGTCAGCGGCTGTCGGCGGGGGAGGAGGTGCTGGTTGTCGGCACCGATGATCTCGCGGCCGAAGTCGAGGCGGTCGGGCTGAAGCCGGTTCGCCGGTTCGCGGACGTGCCGCCTGCGGCTGTGGTGCAGGGGCACTCGCCGACCACGGCGTGGCCCGACCTTGCCGAGGCTGCCTACGCCTTGCGTGCGGGGGTGCTGTGGGTGGCTGCCAATACCGACCGGACGCTGCCGAACGAACGGGGACTCGCGCCCGGCAACGGTTCGATGGTCGCCGCGCTGCGGGCCGCGTCCGATCGCGATCCGCTGGTGGCGGGCAAGCCCTACGCGCCGTTGATGGAAGACGCCGTCGAGCGGGCGGGGACCCGAAACGCGCTGGTCGTCGGGGACCGGCTCGACACCGACATCGAGGGTGCGAACGGTCTCGGCCTCGATTCGCTGCTCGTGCTGACCGGGGTGAGCACCCTCGACGAGGTGGCCGCCGCGTCGCCCGCGCAGGTGCCCACCTACATCGCGCAGTCCCTCGACGCCCTCAACGCCGAGATCGTGCCGAGAGCGGTCGCGCCAGCCGATGTCGCGGATCTGTTGCGGCAGCACCCGGGCAGGGCGGTACGGGTGCGCGCGGTCGATTCGGAAATCCGATAGCGTTGACATCACGATGAATACTCCGAGTTCGCCGCCGCCCGGCGCGTCACCGCAACCCCGACCAGGGATCCCGATGCCCGGCAGTCACCTGCCGGGCGCTCAGGCGCATCACGTACCGGCCGACCCGAACCGGATCAGATCCCAGGTCGACGAGTTGCTCGCCGAACTCGGCGAGCGACCCACACCGGGACCGGCGGAGAACACCGAGACCGGGGCCGACATCACCCGCCGCGCGCGCATCCTCGAGCAGGCGCACGAGGTGCTGGTGGACGCCCTGGCGACCGTGGACAAGATCTGAGGTGGCCAGACGAGCGCGGGTGGATGCCGAACTGGTTCGCCGCGGATTGGCCCGATCGCGGGAACACGCGGTCGAACTGATCGGCGCGGGCCGGGTCTTGATCGCCGGGACTGTCGCGGTGAAGCCGGCTACCGCCGTGGAGGCGGGCACACCGTTGATCGTGCGGGAGGAACCCGACGAGGTGTCGTGGGCGTCGCGTGGCGCCCACAAGCTGCTGGGTGCTCTCGAGGCGTTCGAGCCGCAGGGGCTCGAGGTCGCCGGTAAGCGGTGCCTGGACGCGGGCGCCTCGACGGGCGGGTTCACCGACGTGCTGCTGAGCAAGGGCGCGCGGGAGGTCGCCGCGGTCGATGTCGGTTACGGACAGCTGATCTGGCGTCTGCAGAACGACGAACGCGTGCGCGTGTTCGACCGCACCAACGTGCGCGGAATCACACCTGAAACCATCGGCGGCACAGTCGAATTGGTCGTCGGCGATCTGTCGTTCATCTCGCTGGGACTGGTACTGCCCGCGCTGACGGCCTGCGTGAGCGACGGCGCCGATCTGCTGCCGATGGTGAAGCCGCAATTCGAGGTCGGTAAGGAACGGGTCGGTTCCGGCGGCGTGGTCCGTGACCCGGCGCTGCGGAGCGAAGTGGTGTGCGAGGTCGCGGCGGCGGCGGGCGCGCTCGGTCTGCGCACCCTCGGTGTCGTCGCCAGCCCGCTGCCGGGACCGTCGGGCAATGTCGAATATTTTCTGTGGTTGCGCAAGGTCGGACCGTTCGACTACGACGCGGAACAGGTGGCGGCGCTGGTCGCCCAGGCTGTGGAGGAGGGGCCGCAGTGAGTTCGCATGAGAGCGGCCGCGAAATTCTGCTCGTCGCCCATCCGGGACGTGCGGAGATCATCGAAACGGCGCACCGGGTGGCGAAGATCTTCGCCGCGGCGGGCATCTGCCTGCGCGTGCTGGCCGACGAGGCCGACAGCACCCGGTTCGAGGACGAGCCGGGGGGATACCCGGTGCGCGTCGTCCCGCACAGCCCGTCGGCGGCCAAGGGTTGCGAGATGGTGCTGGCCCTCGGCGGCGACGGAACGTTCCTGCGCGCCGCCGAACTGGGCAGGCCGAGCGGTGTGCCGGTGCTGGGCATCAACCTGGGCCGCATCGGTTTCCTCACCGAGGCAGAGGCCGAACACCTCGACGAAGCACTCGCCCAGGTGGTCGACCGCGACTACCGGGTCGAGGACCGGCTGACCATCGATGTCACCGTCCGGGTGGACGATGTCGTCACCGAACGCGGCTGGGCGCTGAACGAGGCGAGCATCGAGAACGCACAGCGCATGGGCGTGCTCGAAGTGGTGCTCGAAGTGGATGGGCGCCCGGTCTCGGCCTTCGGCTGCGACGGGATTCTCATCGCCACCCCCACCGGTTCGACCGCGTACGCCTTCTCGGCGGGTGGTCCGGTGGTGTGGCCGGAACTCGAGGCCATGCTGGTGATTCCCAGCAACGCACACGCGCTGTTCGCCCGGCCGCTGGTGACGAGCCCGGAATCGTTGATCGCCGTGGAAACGGTGGCCACCGGGCACGACGCGATCGTCTTCCTGGACGGGCGGCGCACGCTCGCCTTGCCACGCGGCGGCCGTGCCGAGGTGGTGCGCGGCGAACGACCGGTGCGGTGGGTGCGGCTGGATTCCGCGCCCTTCGCCGACCGGATGGTGCGCAAGTTCCAGCTGCCGGTCACGGGCTGGCGGGGTAGACAGCGAACGGGGAAGGACACCGATGCTGACCGAGATCAGGATTGACGGACTCGGCGTCATCTCGACGGCCACCGCGCAATTCCACGAGGGTCTGACTGTGCTCACCGGCGAGACCGGTGCCGGTAAGACGATGGTCGTCACCAGCCTGCACCTGCTCAGCGGCGCCCGCGCGGACGCGGGCCGGGTACGGGTCGGTGCGTCGAAAGCGGTGGTCGAAGGCCGTTTCGTCGTCGACGACGTGAACGACGCGGCCCGCGCCGCGATCGGCGAGGTACTGGAATCGGCCGGTGCCGAGGCCGACGAGGACGGCAGCGTGATCGCTGTGCGCACCGTCAACAGCGACGGGCGTTCACGAGCTCACCTGGGTGGTCGCGGCGTGCCCGCGGCGGTGCTCGGCGAGTTCACCTCCCGTCTGCTGACCGTGCACGGACAGAACGATCAGCTGCGCCTGCAGCGTCCCGAACAGCAACTCGCCGCGCTCGACCAGTTCGCGGGCGACGGCGTGGCATCGTTGCTGCGCAAGTACCAGGTGCACCGCCGCACCTGGCTCGACGCGCGCACCGAACTGCTCGAACGCACCGCCCGCAGCCGCGAACTCGCTCTGGAAGCCGACCGGCTCAAGCATTCGCTCGCCGAAATCGACGGCATCGCACCCGAACCCGGTGAGGACACCCGGCTGGTCGGCGAGATCCGCAGGCTCAGCGACCTCGACTCGCTGCGTGAGGCCGCTGCCGCCGCCCACGAGGCGCTGTCCGGGCCCGCCGATTCCAGCGCCGACGGCGGCGGGGTGCTCGACCTGCTCGGTGGGGCGCGCGCCCGCCTCGACTCGGCCGACGACCCCGCCCTGACCGCACTCGCCCCGCGCCTCGGTGAGGCGATCGCTGTGGTCGTCGATGTGACGACCGAACTCAGCGGCTACCTGTCCGAACTGCCCTCGGACCCCAGCGCCCTGGACACGATGCTCAACCGCCAGGCCGAACTGAAATCACTCACCCGCAAATATGCCCCCGACATCGACGGTGTGATCGCGTGGGCCGACGAATCCCGCGCCCGCCTCGACTCCCTCGACGTGTCCGAGGACGCCCTGGCCAAACTGGCCGCCGAGGTCGAGACCGCCGCGGGCAAGGTGCGCGAGGCCGCCCGCAAACTCAGCGCCGCCCGAACGAAGGCCGCGTCCAAACTGGCCGCCGCCGTGAGCACCGAACTCGGTGGGCTGGCAATGGGCAAGGCGCGCTTGGAAGTTCAGGTCCGGCCGCTGCGGGCCAGTGCCCAGGACTCCGCGCCGCTCGACGTCGACGGGACGACCCTGCACGCGGGGTCCAACGGCGTCGACGAGGTGGAATTCCGGCTGTCGGCGCACTCGGGCGCGCAGTCGTTACCGCTGAGCAAGAGCGCGTCCGGTGGTGAGCTTTCGCGCGTGATGCTCGCGCTGGAAGTGGTGCTTGCCGGCTCGGACCACGGTGCGACCATGGTGTTCGACGAGGTCGACGCGGGCGTCGGCGGTCGGGCCGCGGTGGAGATCGGCAAACGCCTCGCCCGCCTGGCCCGCACCCATCAGGTGATCGTCGTGACCCACCTACCGCAGGTGGCGGCCTTCGCCGACACCCACTTGGTGGTGAACAAGTCCGACGACGGAAAAGGCAAGGTGGACAGCGGAGTTCGCACCCTCACCGACGAGGAACGGGTGGTGGAACTGGCGCGCATGCTGGCCGGCCTCGACGACACCGAGACCGGCCGGGCACACGCGGAGGAACTGCTGGAGACCGCTCGATCAGAGCGAAGCGTCTCGCTCTGATCAGCGCAGCGCCTTGCGGATGCCGCCGATGAGCTGGTTGGTCAGCTGGCGCAGGCCGAACTCCATGGCCTTGGCCGGAACGGGCAGCGACGGCTCGGATTCCATGGTGTAGACCACGCGGGTGCCGCCCTCGGCGGTGTCGGCGAAGGTGATGATGCCGACGTGGCGCTTGACCGGCGCACCCTTGACGATCTTGTACTCCATGCGCTCGCCGGGGACCAGCGCGGTGATCTCCTCGGTGACGCCGAGCTTGCCGAAGCCGAGCAGGTGCTGGGCGCCGACACCGGTGACGGCGTCGCCCTGCTTCACGAGCTTGACCTGGATAGGCAGGTGGGGGCTCACGCTCTCCCGCTCACTGAAGAGGCGGTAGACGATATCGCGTGGGGCGTCGAGAACCGTCTCGACAGTGCTGCTCGGCATTGTTTCTGCTCCTGATCGAAGTATCTGTGACAGGGAGCATACGGGTATCCGGGCGGTCGGTGACTCGGCGCGCCTCCACCAAAGGTTGAGGGTTTGGCTTCATCATCGGGCTCATGAAGATGCCGGCGTTGTTGTCACGGAACACCGAAACGCTGCCCGGTGTCGCCGGGATCGCGCGGGTGGATCGCAATACCCGGCGATTGCTCGGCCGGGTCGGTGCGGGGGATGTCGCGGTCCTGGACGAGACCGATCTGGATCGCCATACCGCCGACCGGCTCGTCGAGGCGGGCGTCGTGGCGGTGATCAACACGTCGCCGTCGATTTCGGGTCGCTATCCGAACCTCGGTCCGGAGGTGCTGGTCGCCAACGGGATCGTGCTCATGGACGCGGTCTCCTCGGATGCGTTCGGCAAGATCAAGGACGGCGCGAAGATCCGCATCGATGCCGGTGTCGCCTATGCCGACAAGCTGACCAAGAAGGAACCCGAGGTCCTGGTCGAGGGCATCGAGTTCGACGAGTCGACGATCGCCGACCGGATGATCGAGGCCCGCAACGGGCTGGCCGATCACCTCGACGCCTTCGCGGGCAACACCACCGAGTTCGTGCGCACCGAGAGCGCGCTGCTGATCGACGGTATCGGCGTGCCCGATATCGAACTGGATCTGCGCAACCGGCATGTGGTCGTGATCGCGGACGGGCCGGGACATCTCGAGGAGTTGCAGCGGCTCAAGCCGTTCATCAAGGAGTACGCGCCGATCCTGATCGGGGTGGGCCGCGGTGCGGATACGTTGCGCAAGCTCAAGTACAAGCCGGATCTGATCGTCGGTGATCCGGACGAGATCAGCACGCCCACCTTGCGTTCCGGTGCGGAGATGATCCTGCCCGCCGACACCGACGGCCATGCCCGTGGGCTGGAACGCATCCAGGATCTCGGTATCGGCGCGACGACGTTCCCCTCGTCGGGGTCACCGACCGATCTGGCATTGATGCTCGCCGATCACCATGGCGCGTCGCTGATCGTGCTGGCCGGTGCGCACGCGTCGCTGGAGGACTTCTTCGACCGTGGCCGCCGCGACAGCAATCCGGCGACGTTCCTGACCCGGCTGAAGGTCGGCGCGAAGCTGGTGGACGCGAACGCGGTATCGACGTTGTACCGGCATAGGTCGACCGGCGCGGCGCTGGCGTTCGTGGTGCTGGCGGCACTGGTGGCGGTGGTCGTGGTGATTCTGGCTTCGCAGAGCGGGTCCGAGGTGTTCGATGTGGCCGCCGGGTATTGGGACCGGCTCGTCGAGTGGGTACGGGGCCAGCTGTGATCTCGCTGCGTCAGCACGCCATTTCGATCGCGGCGATCTTCCTGGCTCTCGCTATCGGGGTCGTGCTCGGTTCGCAGACGGTGGCCGCCGATCTGCTGTCGGGTCTGCGTTCGGACAAGGATGATCTCGGCAGCCAGGTCGAGGCATTGAGTGCGGAGAACGCCCAGCTCACCAGTCGTCTGGATGCGACGGACGGATTCATCGCCGGTGCGTCGGGCCGCATTCTGGCAGGCACATTGGCCGACCGTCGCGTGCTGGTGTTCACCACTCCCGACGCCGATCCCGCCGATGTCGACGGCGTACGCAAGGCACTCGAAACGGCGGGCGCCTCGGTGACCGGCCGGATCGCACTCACCGATGCTTTCGTCGACAGCGGTGAGGGTGATCGCATGCGATCGGCGCTGACCAATGTCGTCCCCGCGGGCGCGCAGCTGCGCACCGGCGCCGTCGACCAGGGCAGCATGGCGGGCGACCTGCTCGGCCTGACCCTGTTCACCGACCCCGCGACCAACAATCCCCGCGCCACACCCCAGGAACAGGCCCTGCTCCTGGAAACCCTGCGCGGCGGCGGCTTCCTCGCCTACGGCGACACGCCGGCCGACCCCGCCCAGATGGCCGTTGTCGTCACCGGCGACGGCATCGCCGACGACTCCGGCCAGGGCGCCACCATCGCCCGCTTCACCGGCGCCCTCCGCGCCCGCACCGCCGCCACCGTCCTGGCAGGCCGCCCGGGCGCCGCCGAAGGCAACGCCCCCATCGCCCACGTCCGCGCCCAAGCCCCTCTCGCCACCACCGTCACCACCGTCGACAACATCGACCGCGAAACAGGCCGCGTGACAACAGCCCTCGCCCTCCCCGAACAACTCAACGGCGTAGCCGGACGTTACGGAACAGGCCCGTCAGCAACCTCCTTGACCCTCGTAGCCATGCCCCGCTGACTGAGACTCTCACCACCACAAAAGGCGAGATCCCGCGCCAGCGATCCCAACAAAACCGCTGATCTGGCAAGCACATGGGTAACTCACCGGGTACGGGCTGAGTCCTCCCCACCCAACCGCAAGCGGCCGACGCGACAGTCAACCCACCTCGGTTGCGCTTGAAGTTCCGGGGAGGCGGTACTGTGGTGGTCCGTGGGTCATCAACGGAATCAGGCTCGAAATGCCACCAAGCACATCTTCGTGAGCGGTGGCGTCGCCTCCTCTTTGGGTAAGGGTCTCACCGCTTCCAGCCTCGGTCAGTTGCTGACCGCGCGCGGTATGCGGGTGACGATGCAGAAGCTCGACCCGTATCTGAACGTCGATCCGGGCACCATGAACCCGTTCCAGCACGGTGAGGTGTTCGTCACCGAGGACGGCGCCGAGACCGATCTGGATGTCGGTCATTACGAGCGTTTCCTCGATCGCGATCTGTCCGGTGCGGCGAATGTGACGACCGGTCAGATCTATTCGACCGTGATCGCCAAGGAGCGGCGCGGCGAGTATCTGGGTGACACCGTGCAGGTGATCCCGCACATCACCGACGAGATCAAGAACCGCATCATGGCGATGACCGGTCCGGATCTGCAGGGTCATGTGCCGGATGTGGTGATCACCGAGATCGGTGGCACCGTCGGAGACATCGAGTCGCAGCCGTTCCTCGAGGCGGCGCGCCAGATCCGCCACGATGTGGGTCGCGACAATGTGTTCTTCCTGCATGTGTCGCTGGTGCCGTACCTGGCGCCCTCGGGTGAGCTCAAGACCAAGCCGACGCAGCATTCGGTGGCGGCGCTGCGCAATATCGGTATCCAGCCCGACGCGCTGATCCTGCGCTGCGACCGTGAGGTGCCGCAGGGTCTGAAGAACAAGATCGCGCTGATGTGCGACGTGGACGTCGAGGCGTGCATCTCCACGCCGGACGCGCCGTCGATCTACGACATCCCGAAGGTGCTGCACAGCGAGGGCCTGGACGCCTACGTCGTGCGCAAGCTGGGGCTGCCGTTCCGCGATGTCGACTGGACGGTGTGGGGCGACCTGCTCGAGCGGGTGCACTCGCCGCGCGAGACCGTGGAGGTGGCGCTGGTCGGCAAGTACGTCGATCTGCCCGATGCCTACCTGTCGGTGACCGAGGCGCTGCGTGCGGGCGGCTTCGCGCATCGTTCGAAGGTGCAGATCCGCTGGGTGCCCTCCGACGAGTGCGAGACCGAGGCGGGCGCGCAGGCCGCGTTGCGCGACGTGGACGCGGTGCTGATCCCCGGCGGTTTCGGTATCCGTGGCATCGAGGGCAAGCTCGGCGCCATCAGCTACGCGCGCAGGCGCGGTATCCCGCTGCTCGGCCTGTGTCTCGGTCTGCAGTGTGTGGTGATCGAGGCGGCCCGTTCGGTGGGTATCGCGGATGCGAACTCCGCGGAGTTCGAGCCCGACACCAAGAACCCCGTCATCTCGACCATGGCCGACCAGGAAGACGTGGTCGCCGGTGAGGCCGATCTGGGCGGCACCATGCGTCTGGGCGCCTACCCGGCCACCCTGCAGAAGGGTTCGGTCGTGGCGCAGGCCTACGGCAGCGAGCACGTGTCCGAGCGGCACCGGCATCGCTTCGAGGTGAACAACGCCTACCGCGACGCGATCGCCAAGAGCGGTCTGGTGTTCTCGGGCACCTCGCCCGACGGGCACCTGGTGGAGTTCGTGGAGTACCCGGCCTCGGTTCACCCGTTCTTCGTCGCCACCCAGGCGCACCCGGAGCTCAAGAGCCGTCCGACCCGGCCGCATCCGCTGTTCGCCGCGCTGATCCACGCCGCGTTGAAATACAAACTGGCCGAACGCCTTCCCGTAGACTTCCCGGAGGAAGAGCTCGCGGAGCAGGCCGCGGAACTCTGAATCGGTGGCAAGGCGGCGATGAGCGAACCCGGTAAGCACGACTTCGAGACGGTATCGAGCCGGGTGCTCTACAGCGGCGCGATCGTGGCCTTGCGCCAAGACCAGGTGGCGATGCCCGACGGCCGGGTCGCCGAGCGTGAGGTCATCGAGCATCACGGTGCGGTGGCGGTCCTCGCGCTCGACGACGAGGGACGGGTGGTACTGATCCGCCAGTACCGCCATCCCATCCGCACCCGGCTGCTCGAACTGCCCGCCGGGCTGCTCGATATCGACGGCGAGGACCCGCTCACGGCGGCCAAGCGTGAGCTGGCCGAGGAGACGGGCCTGGCCGCCGCCGAGTGGTCGGTGCTGGTGGATGTGGCGTTGTCGCCGGGGTTCACCGACGAGGCGCTGCGGGTGTTCTTCGCGACCGGGCTCACCGAGACTCATCGTCCGGATCCCGAGCACGAGGAAGCCGATCTGGAATTGGTGCGCATGCCGCTCGACGAGGCGGTGCGAGCGGCGCTGTCGGGAGAGATCGTGAACGCCACCGCGGTGGCCGGCGTCCTCGCCTATGCCTCGGCTCGGGCGAACGGGTTGGCGTTGCGCCCGGCCGACGCTCCGTGGCCGGGTCAGCCGACGGCGTTCCTGCGGCGCAAAGCGGCCGAGGCGCGAACCGACGCCCGGTCGTGACGTGACACGGCGTCTCGGTCGCGGATGAGTGTGCTGGCGCGGGAGATCGATGCCTACCTCGACCATCTTGCGGTCGAGCGCGGCGCCGCGCGCAACACTCTCGGCGCCTATCGTCGTGATCTGGCCCGTTACCAGGCGTTTCTGACGGCACGTGGGGTGGACTCGCTGCGGGACGTATCGCAAGGTGACGTAGCCGAATTCACGATGGCGCTGCGGGCGGGCAGCGAGGATCATCCGCCGCTGGCCGCCGGGTCCGTGGCCAGGGCATTGATCGCGGTGCGCGGGTTGCACCGGTTCGCGGCGGCCGAGGGAATCACCGACACCGATGTGGCGCACGCGGTGAAACCGCCCGCGCCGGGTCGGCGGTTGCCCAAAGCCCTGCCCTACGACCAGGTTCTGCGCGTGCTCGAAGCCGCGGGCGGTGAGGGCGGAGCCGGCGACGGCGGACCGCGCGGCCTGCGGGACCGGGCATTGCTGGAACTGCTGTACTCCACCGGCGCGCGCATCTCGGAGATGGTCGGCCTCGACGTCGACGACATAGACACCGAACAGCGGTGCGTCGTGCTGCGCGGCAAAGGTGGCAAACAGCGCCTCGTCCCCATCGGCAGGCCCGCGCTCGCCGCCGTCGACGCCTACCTCGTACGCGGCAGACCCTCGCTCGCCGCGAACGGAAAGGGAAGCGGCGGCGCCCTTTTCCTCAACAACCGGGGCGGCAGGCTGTCACGGCAGAGCGCCTGGCAGGTGTTGCAGACCGCCGCCGAACGCGCGGGCATCGGTGCGACGGTGTCGCCGCACACCCTGCGCCACTCCTTCGCCACCCACCTGCTCGACGGCGGCGCCGACGTGCGCGTGGTGCAGGAACTACTCGGGCACGCCTCGGTGACGACCACCCAGATCTACACCCTCGTCACGGTGAGCACCCTGCGTGAAGTGTGGGCGACGGCCCACCCGCGCGCCCGCTGAGGGTGACCTCCTCACTTCGAGTGAAGCGGGTATCGTGCGAACACGCCCGGCGTTGCCATGCCGTACCCGAGCGGTGCGAGCGGTAGCGTCTACCCGGAGCTGGACCGTACGAAAGTGAGGTGGGTGGCGAACCGGCCTCGCTACCCTCGACAGGGGTTACCGGCAAGGAAACGTATAAGGAGCAGCGGATCGTGACGACAGCGGAAACACCGTGGGACGGTGGGCCGGAACAGGTCACCGAGGCCGTCGAGATCGGCCCGACGGGCCGCCCGCTGCGCCTGGTACCCGAACCACCGCAGGTCAAGCAGCACGGCGACGCGCTCGTCGTGGCCATGTGCAATCAGAAGGGCGGGGTCGGCAAGACCACCTCGACCATCAATCTCGGTGCGGCACTGGCCGAATACGGGCGCCGCGTACTGCTGGTCGACCTCGACCCGCAGGGTGCGCTGTCGGCCGGTCTCGGGGTCGCCCATCACGATCTCGACCTCACCGTGCACAACCTGCTGATCGGCGGCAAGGCCTCGGTCGACGACGTGCTGCAGACCACCAAGGTCGACGGCATGGACCTGCTACCCAGCAACATCGACCTCTCGGCCGCCGAGATCCAGCTGGTCAACGAGGTGGGCCGCGAACAGTCCCTCGGCCGGGCGCTGGCCGGAGTGCGGGATCGCTACGACTACATCCTCATCGACTGCCAGCCCTCGCTCGGACTGCTCACCGTCAACGCGCTCGCCTGCTCCGACGGGGTCATCATCCCGATGGAATGCGAATACTTCTCGCTGCGTGGGCTCGCCCTGCTCAACGACACCGTGGAGAAGGTGCGCGACCGGCTCAATCCCCGGCTGAGCCTGTACGGCATCGTGGTCACCATGTTCGATGCCCGACTGCTGCATTCGCGTCAGGTGATGTCGCGCGTGGTCGAGGTGTTCGGCGACCTCGTCTACGACACCGCCATCTCGCGCACCGTGCGGTTCCCCGACGCCAGCGTCGCCGGTGAGCCGATCACCACCTGGGCGCCGAAATCGGCGGGTGCGGAAGCGTATCGCGCCATGGCACGCGAGGTCATCCACCGGTCGGGCCGGTGATCGAGGCACAACCTGCGGTGCAAGCAGTACCCGAAGAGGCAGTACCGGCGGAAACCAGCGGATTCCATCTGCGGCTCACCAACTTCGAGGGGCCGTTCGATCTGCTGCTGACGCTGATCAGTTCCCGCAAACTCGATGTCACCGAGGTGGCGCTGCACAAGGTCACCGACGAATTCATCGCCTACACCAAGGCATTGACCGCCGAGCTGGCCGAGAACACCAAGCTGCGCGCGGACAAGATCCTCGATCAGACCACCGAATTCCTCGTCGTCGCCGCGACTCTGCTCGACCTGAAAGCCGCGCGGCTGCTGCCGTCGGGGGAGATGACCGACGCCGAGGACCTCGAACTGCTCGAGGCACGCGACCTGCTGTTCGCCCGGCTGCTGCAGTACCGCGCGTTCAAACAGGTGGCCGAGTTGCTCGCCGAGCTGGAAGCCGCCGCGCTGCGCCGGTATCCCAGGTCGGTGGCGCTGGAAGACCAGTTCGCCGGGCTGCTTCCCGAAGTGACCCTCGGGGTGGATGTCGCCGCGTTCGCCCAGATCGCGGCCGCCGCATTCCGGCCGCGACCGGTTCCCGAGGTCGGGCTCGGACATCTGCACATGCACACCATCTCGGTGGCCGAACAGGCCGAGCTGGTGCTGGCCCGGCTCAAGGAACGCGGGCCCGGCGGGTGGACGACCTTCGCCGAGCTGGTGTCCGATTGCACTGTTCCGGTGGAAATCGTGGCCCGGTTCCTGGCGTTGCTCGAGTTGTATCGCGGCAAGACCATCGCCTTCGACCAGCCCGACCCGCTCGGCCCGCTGGCCGTGAGCTGGCTCGGTGAGCTCGACCCCGACGCCGAGGCGGCGGCCTTGACCTTCGAGGAGGATTACGGATGAGCGAGACAGTGGCTGAACTCACTTCTGAGCAGCTCGACGACGCGGAACTGCGGTCCGCGCTCGAGGCCATGCTGCTCGTCGTCGACGCTCCCGCGCCGGTAGAACAGCTGGCCGCGGCCCTGGACGACACCAGCGAACGGGTCGAGAAAACCCTGCGCGCGATGTCGGCGGAACTGACCGCACGCGGCAGCGGCATCGACCTGCGTTTCGTCGGTGACGGTTGGCGCTTCTATACTCGACAGGAGTACGCGCCCTATGTCGAGCGGGTACTGCTCGACGGGGCCCGGACGAAGCTCACCCGGGCCGCCTTGGAAACCTTGGCGGTGGTCGCCTACCGCCAGCCGGTGACCCGCACCCGGGTCAGCGCGGTTCGCGGGGTGAACGTCGACGGAGTGATGCGCACGCTGCTGGCGCGGGGCTTGATCGCGGAAGCGGGT
The DNA here is from genome assembly GCF_001612905.1 of Nocardia ignorata NBRC 108230. Taxonomy (GTDB): domain Bacteria; phylum Actinomycetota; class Actinomycetes; order Mycobacteriales; family Mycobacteriaceae; genus Nocardia; species Nocardia ignorata. Next base: position 13,687 of record NZ_BDBI01000028.1, read on the forward strand.
CAGGACCCGGAAACCAACGGCACGCTCTACCGCACCACCGAGTTGTTCCTCGAACGGATCGGGCTCGCCTCACTGGGCGACCTGCCACCGCTGGCGCCGCTGCTTCCCGGCGTCGATCTGATCGACGAGATCAGCGAGAGCCTGGACACCGATCCCCGGTACACCAGGCTGCAAAAACCCGCCGAGTCCGACATGGATCTCGGCACCGACGATTGACAGGACAGATGAATAATTCCGCTCGCCGAGATGGCACACCGGATCGAAGAAAACGCAGCGACCAGCCCCGTAGTGGCGCGAACCGAACCGCGGCTCCCCGCGGCGGCAGTGCGCGCACCGGTCAGGCCGGTTCCCGTGGCGAGGCCCCCGGCCGCCGCGGCACCAGCGCGGGTGGCTTCCAGCGCGGCAATCAGACAGCGGCCCGGTCGGCCGGCTCCTTCCAGCGCGACGCCGAATCCGGTGGTCGCCGTGGCTCGACCGGGGGCTACCAGCGCGACGACCGTCGCAGCGCCCCCGGTGGCTATCAGCGCGACGATCGACGCAGCGCACCGGCCGGTGGCGACCGTCGCGGCCCGTCCGCCGGTGGTTACCAGCGCGGCACCGGCGCTGCCAACGGTGGCGGTTACCCCCGTGGTGACGCCGACCGCGGGCAGCGTGGCGACACGGCCGGACAGCGCAGCGGCACGTCGGCAGGCACCCAGGCATTCGCGGCGCGCAACAAGAAGTCCGCGAAACCGCAGCGCAAGGTCGTCGCCCCGACGATCCTGAACAACGCCAAGCCGGCCCGTCATCAGCACGCCGACACCGCCGAGGGTCCCAAGAAGCTCCCGTGGGGTGAAGGCGAACGGCTGCAGAAGGTGCTCGCCAAGGCCGGTGTGGCCTCGCGCCGCGCCGCCGAGGAGATGATCGCCCAGGGTCGCGTGGAGGTCGACGGCAAGATCGTGCGCGAGCAGGGTCTGCGCATCGACGCCGAGAACGCCGTCGTGCGTGTGGACGGCACCCGTGTGGTCGTGCGGGACGAACTCGTGCACCTGGTGCTGAACAAGCCCAAGGGCTGGCAGTCCACCATGTCCGACGACCTGGGCCGCCCCTGTGTCGGTGACATCGTGGCCGAACGGATCGCCGCTGGTCAGCGCCTGTTCCATGTGGGTCGCCTCGATGCCGACACCGAGGGTCTGCTGCTGCTCACCAACGACGGCGAGATGGCGCACCGCCTGATGCACCCGTCGTTCGAGGTGCCCAAGACCTACCTGGCCACCGTGTACGGCGAGGTGAACTACCGGCTCGTCGGCAAGCGGCTGCGCGAAGGCGTCGAGCTCGAGGACGGTCCGGCCAAGGTCGACAAGTTCATGGTGCTCGAGTCCTACGAGGGCCGCTCGCTGGTGAAGCTGGTGCTGCACGAAGGCCGCAAGCACATCGTGCGCCGCCTGCTCGACGAGGTGGGTCACCCGGTGATCCGCCTGGTCCGCACGCACCTGGGTCCGGTGGCACTCGGTGATCAGCGTCCCGGCACCCTTCGGGTGCTCGGCCGCGACGAAATCGGCAAACTCTACGAGGCGGTGCAGCTGTGAACGGAGTGGATTTCTCGGTGGAACCCGCCCAGGGCAGGCTCGCGGGCGACGGCACGCTAATCGTCGCCATGGACGGCCCGTCCGGCACCGGCAAGTCCAGTGTGTCGCGCAAGCTGGCCACCCGCCTGAACGCCCGTTACCTCGACACCGGTGCCATGTACCGGGTGGCGACGCTGCGGGTGCTGCGTGCGGGCGTGGATCTCACCGATGCCGAGGCGATCGCGCAAGCCGTTGCGGCGCTGCCGCTTTCGATCGGCACCGACCCCAGTCACGAGGTCGTCGAGCTCGACGGCGACGACGTGTCGGCCGAGATCCGCGGTGACGCGGTGACCAAGGCCGTGTCCGCGGTGTCGGCGGTGGCGCAGGTGCGCGAGCAGCTCGTCGCCCTGCAGCGTGAGATCGCCGCCGTGGCAGGCCGGATCGTGGTCGAGGGCCGCGATATCGGCACCGTCGTGCTCACCGATGCCGACGCCAAGATCTACCTCACCGCCTCCGCGGAGGCGCGCGCCCAGCGGCGCAATGCCCAGAACATCCGCGAGGGACGCGGCGACGACTACCCGGCCGTGCTGGCCGACGTGCAGCGCCGCGACACCCTCGATTCCACCCGCAAGGTCTCGCCGTTGCGCCCCGCCGCCGACGCGGTGCTCGTCGATACCAGCGATCTCACGATGGAACAGACCATCGACGAGCTGTATCGCGTGGTGGCCCAGCAGCTTTCGGCCACGACAGGAGGGTCGCGATGATCGAGGACGTACTCGAGGGCGACGGTATCTGGATCGATGAAACCGACTGGGAGATCACCGATCTCGAAGGTGAGGGCGAGGGTGAGGAACACCTCGCCATGCCGACGGTCGCGGTGGTCGGCCGTCCGAATGTCGGCAAGTCGACCCTGGTGAACCGCATCCTCGGCAGGCGCGAAGCCGTGGTCGAGGACGTTCCGGGCGTTACCCGTGACCGGATCTCGTATGAGGCCAGCTGGGCCGGACGCCGCTTCCTTGTGCAGGACACCGGCGGCTGGGAGCCCGACGCCAAGGGCCTGCAGCAGCATGTGGCCCGGCAGGCCGAGGTCGCGATGGAGACCGCCGACGCGATCCTGCTCGTCGTCGACGCCACCGTCGGCGCGACCGCGACCGACGAGGCGGCGGTGCGCAAGCTGCGCCGCTCCAAGATCCCGGTGATCCTGGTCGCCAACAAGGTCGACGATCAGAAGGTCGAGATCGAGGCCGCGACGCTGTGGTCGCTCGGCCTCGGCGAGCCGCGCATGGTCTCGGCCGCGCACGGTCGCGGTACCGGTGACCTGCTCGACGATGTGCTCGCCGCACTGCCCGAGACCCCGCGCGAAGGCACGGGTGTGGCCGGGCCGCGCCGGGTGGCGCTGGTCGGCAAGCCCAATGTCGGCAAGTCGAGCCTGCTGAACAAGCTGGCGGGCGACGAACGTTCGGTGGTCCACGATGTCGCGGGCACCACCGTCGATCCGGTCGACTCCCTCGTGGAGCTGGGCGGCAAGGTGTGGAAGTTCGTCGACACCGCCGGTCTGCGCCGCAAGGTGTCCAATGCCACCGGCACCGAGTTCTACGCCTCGTTGCGGACCAAGTCGGCGCTCGAGGCGTCGGAGGTGGCGATCATGCTGATCGACGCCTCGGTGCCGATCACCGAACAGGACCTGCGGGTGATCAGCCTGGTCGCCGACTCCGGTCGCGCGCTGGTGCTGGCGTTCAACAAGTGGGACCTGGTCGACGAGGATCGCCGCTACATGCTCGAGCGCGAGATCGATCGTGATCTCGTGCGGGTGCCGTGGGCGCAGCGGGTGAACATCTCCGCACACACCGGTCGCGCCGTGGCGAAGCTGGTGCCGCAGATGGAGACCGCGCTCGAGTCCTGGGACAAGCGCATCTCCACCGGCCGGTTGAACACCTGGCTCAAGGAAGTCATCGCGGCCACCCCGCCGCCGATGCGCGGCGGCCGCCAACCCCGCGTCATGTTCGCCACCCAGGCCAGCACTCGTCCGCCGACGTTCGTGCTGTTCACGACCGGTTTCCTCGAGGCGGGTTACCGCCGCTTCCTGGAACGGCGCCTGCGCGAGGAGTTCGGTTTCGACGGCTCGCCCGTGCGCATCTCGGTGCGCGTGCGCGAGAAGAAGGAACGCAGAAAGTAGTTCGACCCGACAAGCCCCGGCGTATCCCGCCGGGGCTTTGTCATGCGTCGAAGACACGATCGAGCAGGTGATCCACCAATTGTGTTGCGCGCGCGGCATAGTCGTCATCGGTGAGCATGCCCTGCGCCAGCCCACCGAGGGCGAGCAGGATGACCTCGGCGTCGCCGCGGACCACTGACTCGTCCGCCTCCGGGCCGCGCGAGGCCCGCAGCTGGTCGGCGACCGCGTCGACGATGTAGTTCGGCGCCCCCACGGTGTCGGCGGATCCGATGTCCGGGCCCGTCAGCGCGGCCGCGTGGAAGATCCCGAGGATGACGGCGTTCTGCCTGCTCGGTTCATCGAGGGGGAGTAGTCCGAGCAGGATCGTCCGGACGACGTCGCGTGGTCCGGCGCCAGGCGCGAGGCCCGCCAGTCCCGCGCCCAGCCGCGCGCCGGAATCCGCCACCACCGCGCGATGCGTGGCGAGCAGGAACTCCCGCTTCGTGCCGAAGTAGTACTGCACCGACCGCACCGACACCCCGGCCTCGGCGGCGACGGACTGGAACGTGGCCGCGTCGAGCCCGCCCCGCGCGATCACCCGCCGCGCGGCATCGGTGATAACCCTGCGGCGCTCGTGGAGCCGAGCGGCACCTTGACGAAGATCAAATGGAGCCTGCTGTGGATGATGCTCCGCGTCGGTGCCCGGCCGACGGACAAGAATCTGCGCGCGATGAACGCACGGCTCAACCCGGGCGTCACCCTGACCGACGCCGAATTCGCCGGTGTGAAGGCGGCTCTCGGGTATGTCCCGACGATCGGCTATCCGAAGATGTTCACCGACGAGCGACTCGCGACGATCACGACACCGACCCTGATGCTGCTCGGGTCGGAGTCGTTGGTGGTCGATCCGCAACGGGCCGAGCGACGCCTGCGCGACAACCTGCCCACCTGCGAGGTCGAGATCTTCCCCGGTGTGGGGCACGGGCTCTTCTATCAGATTTCCCGTCAGGTGACCGCGCGCATCCTGGACTTCGCCCGCCGCTACGAACACACCGACGCGCGCCACGCCGAGTAACTGACCTGTCCGGACTGATAATCCGCTGAGAACGGTGCATAGTGGACACCTTGGGGGCGGTTGAGGCGTTGTTTCGGTAGGAGGTCGACGGTGGCCTCCGGAAGGAGTGCGTCATGAGTCTCATCGGAACCCTGCTCGGGTGGGTACTGACGGTGTTCTTGGTGCTGTTGATCGCGCGGATGGTGGTCGACTGGCTCGACACGCTCGGCAATCGGTCGCCGTGGGTGGGGAAGGTCCGGTCGGTGACCCATGCGGCGACAGAACCGGTGATCGCGCCGGTGCGCAAGGTGCTCAAGCCGGTTCGGCTCGGCGAGGTCTCCATCGACCTCGCCTTCACCGTGGTGTTCATCGCCGTGCTGATCCTGCGGGCGGTGGCGTTCAGCCTGTGACCGGCGCACCTTCGACCCGCCACCTGGTGAGCACCGCGCTCACACAGGTGGCGTCGGTGAGGGCGTCGACCGTGTCGGCCAGCGCCGATTCGCGGGCGCGGTGGGTGAGGACGATGAGGTGGGCGTCGTCACCGTGGTGTTCCTGACGCACGCGCTCGACGCTCACCCCGTGGTCGGCGAAGATCGAGGCCACCTGCGCGAGGGCGCCCGCGTGATCGGTGACCCGCAGGTTCAGGTAGTAGCGGGTGGGAATGTCGCCGAACGGCGCGACCGGTAGCTCGGCGTAATACGAGGCGCGTGGAGCCCGGCCGCCGTTCACGCGGTTGCGCGCCGCGCTCACCAGATCACCGAGCAGTGCCGAGGCGGTGGCCCGCGTCGCGTCGCGACCGGAGAACATCAGTCGCCCGGCGCCCTCGGCGTCCACCGTCACCGCGCTGAACGGCGCCTCGACCTTGGCCAGCGGGTGCGCGGCAGGCAGCAGTGCGGGATGCACCCGTACCGAGATCCATTCCTTGCCACCGTCTTCGGGCTCACTGACGCGGGTGCACACGGTCAGCTGACGCAACCGCAACGACAACGCGTCGGCAGCCGCCAGGTCGTGTGCCGGAGCCACCCCGAACTCCTCGAAATGCACGTCGGTGACCTCCACCCGGGTATGGAAGGCCAACGTGGCGAGGATCGCCGCCGCGTGCGCGTCGGCCGCGGCGAAGACGCCGAGCACCTCGCGCACGCGATCACCCGACAGCGACTGCGTGAGCGGCCGGACCACCGGCACCCCGCCCGCCACGGCCGCCTCGAAACACAGATCCGCCCCGAATTCCTCAGCAGCCGACATCAATTCGGCACCGTGCGAGGCGATGAGCGCGGTATTCGCGGTGACCACCGATCGGCCCGCCCGCAACGCGTCGAGGACGGCGCCCAGGCTCTCGGTGGTCGCGGTGGTGTCGACCACGAGGTCGGCCGCGTCCGTGTCGAGGGTCAATCGCGCCCCGGCTCGTGCGCTCAGTTCGTCACCGGATTCGGCGATGATCCGCACCACCTCCCCGGCCTGCGCCCCGGTGCCCAGCACCGCGACACGCAACGAACTAGAACGAAAGTGCCGAGTAGCCATACGAATTCGCCTAACGCCGAGAACCGCCGAACATCGGAGCCGACGCACGCGCGCCACCCCCATGCGGCCAGTATCGCGCCAGAAACGGCACGGCGGCACCACTTTTCGCGTCACAAATCACCCAGCCACGCCCGGATTGCCGGGATACTCGACGGGAGTTACCCGCGAGTACCTCGCGGGCGAGCAGGGAGAGGACAGCGGGATGGCCCTGGTTGTACAGAAATTCGGTGGCTCGTCGGTCGCGACCGCGGAGCGCATCCGCCGGGTCGCCGAGCGGATCGTGGAGACCAAGAAGCAGGGCAACGACGTGGTCGTCGTGTGCTCGGCGATGGGCGACACCACCGACGAATTGCTGGATCTGGCGGGTCAGGTGGCACCGGCACCGCCGCCGAGGGAGATGGACATGCTGCTCACCTCGGGTGAGCGGATCTCGAACGCATTGGTGGCCATGGCCATTCATTCTCTCGGCGCGGAGGCGCGTTCGCTCACCGGTTCACAGGCCGGGGTGATCACCACGGGCGCGCACGGCAATGCCAAGATCATCGAGGTCGATCCGGGCCGGGTGCGGCGCGCTCTCGACGACGGCGAGATCGTGCTGGTCGCCGGCTTCCAGGGCGTGAGCCAGGACAGCCGTGACGTCACCACACTGGGTCGTGGTGGCTCCGACACCACCGCCGTCGCCCTGGCCGCCGCGCTGCACGCGGACGTGTGCGAGATCTACACCGATGTCGACGGCGTGTTCACCGCCGACCCGCGCATTGTCGGCGACGCCCAGAAACTCGACCAGGTCTCCTACGAGGAGATGCTCGAGATGGCGGCGTGCGGTTCCAAGGTACTCATGCTGCGCTGTGTCGAGTACGCCCGCCGCTATCAGGTACCGGTGCACGTGCGCTCGTCCTACACCGACACCGTGGGCACCACCGTGTTCGGTTCGATGGCCGACATCTCCGCCGACCAGGCCGTGCTCACCGGCGTCGCGCACGACCGCAACGAGGCCAAGGTGACCGTGGTCGGTGTGCCCGACGAACCCGGCTACGCCGCGCAGGTGTTCCGGGCCGTGGCCGATGCCGAGGTGGGCATCGACATGGTCGTGCAGAACACCGGAACCGGCCGCACCGACATCACCTTCACGCTGCCCGCGGCCGACGGCGACCGCGCGGTCGCGCTGTTGCGCTCGCGTCGCGCCGAGATCGGCTTCGCCGATGTGCGCTACGACGACCGCGTCGGCAAGGTGTCGCTCATCGGTGCGGGCATGCGCAACAACCCCGGTGTCACCGCGACCTTCTGCGAGGCACTGGCGGCGGCGGGCATCAATCTCGACCTGATCGCCACCTCCGAGATCCGCATCTCCGTACTGGTCCGCGACACCGAGCTCGACGAGGCGGTGCGCATCCTGCACCGCGCCTTCGACCTGGGTGGGGCCGAGGTGGCCGTCGTGCACGGCGGAACGGGACGCTGACCCGGTTCAGCCGATCGAGGCGGTGAGGGCGCGCAACGCCTCGGCGGTGGCGGGGATGAGCGGCGCCCGCCGTTGGGCGGCGCGAGCGGCCAGTTGTTCCATGATCCGCTCGCGCACCCCCGGCCATTCGTCGCGCAGGATCGAATAGAACGCGGTGTCGCGCACCTCGCCGTCGAGGCCACGGGAATGGGCCCGGCGTACACCGTCGCTGACCGCGCCGAGCCGTTCGATGGCCGCCCGGGAGCGCAGGTTGCGGGCGTCGGCGCGCAGGGTCACCCGGCGCACCCGCCACGTGTCGAAGGCGTGGGTGAGCAACAGCAGCTTGGAGTCGAGATTCACCTGGCCACCGCGCACGGCGGGGGTGAGCCAGGTGTTGCCGATCTCCACGGCGTCGGGAATCGCGCCGCCGGGGGAGGCGGTGACCGGTTCGGCCGACAGCGGCCAGGTGAGCGGACCCTGCCAGTAATCCAGGCGGGTGAAGCGGGTGGCGCCGACCACGCTTTCGTCACCGATCATGACGATGGCGAAGGCCAGCGCCGAACCCGCCAGCTGGGCGGCCTCGGCCTGGAAGACATACGTGCGCGCTTCCTGTTCGCCGTGCGGGACAACGGTGAACCCCGGTTGACCGCGCAGCGCCTGCGCGGCCGCTGCCAGACCGGGAACATGGTGGGGTGCAAGGGGTTCCAGCCGTACGATGCGGCCGTCGAGGATAACGGGTGCGGGCATGGTGACCGGCGTCCTTCGTTTGAGAGGGTCACCGAATCACGAGGCGTGGATCCTCACGCGGCACATGATTCGGCGAAGCGACACGAACGATCCAGCAGCATCGAAAAGAAACTGGATGGACGATAGCCGAACGTGCGCCGTTCAAACACTCGAACGCACCCGTATGTCGCGCGCGTGTGCAAGACACGAAATGGGCCCGATTCGGGTGGCGCCGACTCGGTCCGGTCACAAACCGCTCCGTAGTCTGTCTCGAGGAACGTTTACGCACCTCAGAGGCTATAACGGTTCTATAAATCACATGGTTGTCGGCTAGCTGGGCAATTGTCCAGAATTGTCGGACTACTCCAGTTCTAACGCCTATTCCTGTGAAATGTAGCAACCGTTATCGTCTCGTGTCGAACGTTCGTTCGATATGACCCAGATCACATCACCTGTTATCCTTCGGTTAGACCTGGCACGCTCGATATTGCTGAACGTTAACCGTTTGTAATCACTGCGTGCGCCACCTGCGTGGTTAGACCTACCGGCTGTGTCGCGACGGCCGTCCGGAAGGGAGCTCGTGACTATGAGCAGCATCTACTTCGAATCGAACAGCAATCTGTCAGTTACCAAACGTGACCGCCGCGTCACCGACGACTCCATCGCCCCGCTGGCGATCCCGAGCCTCGTGCTCGGCATGTTCCTGGTCGGCCTCGGCCTGATCGCGCTGCTTCGCCTCGGCGACTGGTTCGCCAACTATGGGCCCGAACTGGTCATCTCCGCCTATGCCCTCTACATGGCGGCGTCCGGTTGGCTGGTGGTCTGGAGCGCGGCGACCGTCCGGTCGCAGCGCGGTCACGGACCGGCCGGGTCGTCCTGATCGTCGCGGCCCGCCGCCGCGAGTGCCTCCGACAGTTCCCGGCGCAGACGCTGCGCCGTCGCCTCGTCGCCCGCGTCGGCGGCCGTGGTGATGTCCTGGCGTAGCTGGGCGATGGTGTCCTGCGAAACCATGAGAATCCTCCTTCAGATGTATGCCGACGACGTGGCGGGCGCCAGGTCGTAGACGGCGTATTCGGTGCCGATCACCGGCTGGGCGACATTGCGCACCCGGATGCCGCCCGGGGTGGTGCCGCGTTCGGTGCCCGCGTGGGCGTGACCATGGACCGCCAGGTCGGCGCCGCACGCATCGATCGCCTCCCCGAGCAGGTAGGAGCCGAGAAACGGGTAGATCTCCGGCGGCTCGCCGTGCAGGGTGTCCGACACGGGCGAGTAGTGGGTGAGCGCGATGGTCACGTCGGTGTCGAGCCTGCTCAGCGCCGTATGGAGCTGTTCGGCGAGCTCGACTGTGTGGGTCGCGAACTCGCGCATCTGCGGTTCGCCGAACGCGCTCGCGCACTTGCCTGCGAACCCGCCGCCGAAACCCTTGGTTCCGGCGATGCCGAGCGTGCGTTCACCGATGGTGAGCACCGTCGAGGTGCCCTCGAGCACGGTGATGCCGTGCGCGGACAGCAGCGCGCTCATCTCCTGCTCGCGGTCGCTGTGATAGTCGTGATTGCCGAGCACCGCCACGACCGGGACGTCGAGATCGCCGAACTCGCTCGCCACCACCTCCGCCTCTTCGATGGTGCCCAGGCGGGTGAGGTCACCGGCGAGCAGCAACACATCCGCGTGCTCGGGCAGCCGTTCGAACACCGGCCTGCACCGACCACGCGAATCCGCGCCGAGATGCACATCGCCTACCGCCGCTACTCGCATCCCGCTCACCTCAGCACTTCCGGTTCGGCCGGTTCGGCGGGTCTGCGCACCCGCACGTCGTTGTGGACCCGCAGGTCACCGATCCGCTCGTGCAGCACGGCCTCCAGTGCCTGCCTGCTCTGTTCGTCGGCGACCTCGCCGGTGAGTACGACGACATCGGAACGCAGCGTCACGTGCACACTCATCGTCGCGGTCCGTGGATCCTCGGCGAATGCGCGGCGCAGGTTGGCGACCACGTACTGCGGTGGTTCGGCGGCAGGCGCGGGTGGCACGTGGTAGACGCCGAGGTCGTCGAGCAGTCCCAGAAATGCCCGCGCGTAAGGCGATTCGGCCGTGTCTCGGTACACCTGGGCCCAGTCGATCTGCTCGCGCAGGGCGCGGGCGACCTCGAGCAGGCGGGTGAAGTCGAGACGGTGCGCGTCGAGCACCATGAGTTTGTCGACCAGCACGTCGGTGGCGGGCAGCACCGGTGCGGTCGCCGGGCCGACCGACATCGACTCGGCACGGTCGAGCAGCTCGTCGTCGACGGTGCGGTGGTTGGTGCGGAAGATCAGGTCGACGAGGATCTCCCCGTCATAGACCTTGGTCAGCCAGTTCTCCGGCGGGTCGACGGGCCGTAAGCCCTTGGCCGCCAGCGCGTCCCGCGCGGCATAGGCGTCCTCGGCGCGGAGGAAGATGTCCACATCGTGATCGCTGGCCGGACCGCCGTGCGCGTACACCGCGCAGCCACCGGCCACCGCGAAGCGAATGCCGTTGTCGTGCAGGGTGTTGACCACCCGGGTCAGCGTCTGCAGCAGGTCCGAGATCTCGGCGGTCATCAGGCCACCACCTTTCGCCGGGGACGCCCCGGGCCCGGCATCGTGCCAGGCCCGGGGTCGGTAGCAGAGAGTCAGCGGCCGCCGTGGCTGTGCTGGCCGCCCTCGCGCTTGGCCTCGGTGGGCTGCGCCTGGGCGCCCTTGCGGCCTGCCTCGCGCGGGTCGGCGGAATTGCGATCGCCGAAGCTGCCGCTGCTGGCGTGGCCGCCACGGGCCGCCTGCTCCTGGGTGTCGTTTCGGTTGCCGAACTGTCCAGGGTTGTTCGGGTCAGGCATGGATGCCCTCCTCGTGTCGTCTGGTCTTCTGGCATGTGGCCGTTGTTCTCGACCACACCGTCGCACTACCCGGCCGCGCGCCGCTCAATCACGGGTCCGCCGGTCGGTAGCGGGATTCGGGCGGTGTGCGCCGGGTATGCGCACCAGGAGGGCGTCGGCCCGGGCGACGAGGAGCGGTGATGGACGGCGATGACACCGACTGGAATCGACGGGTGCGTGGCGAGAACACCATTCAGCGTCTCGACCGCAACTGGGCCTCCTTGCTGCAGGAACTGCGAGTGCTGCAGACCGGTGTGCAGGTGCTCACCGGCATCTTGCTGACCCTGCCGTTCCAGTCCCATTTCGACGCCCTCAGCACGGAATTGCGGGTGGTGTACCTGGTCGTCGTCACCGCATCGATCGCCGCGACCGCCCTGCTGGTCGCCCCGGTGGCGTTGCATCGGCTGCTGTTCCGCAGGCACCGGCTCGATGCCCTCGTCACCGGCGCGCACCGGCTGGCGCTGGCCGGTATCGCCCTGCTCGGGGTCGCGCTCACCGGCATCGCGGTGCTGATCTTCGATGTGGTGGCCGGGACGGCGGCGGGCATCATCGCCGGGGTGGTTGCCTCGATCACCTTCCTCGGGCTGTGGGTGATCCCGCCGTTTGTCTACCGGAGGGGGTCGGAGAAGGACTGAGTTATTCGCTGCTCTCGCGATCTTCCAGTCCCACGGCGTCGATCAGTTCCTCGCGTTCGCTGGCCAGGGCCGGATACTCGTTGCTCAGCTCACCCATCAGCGCGGCGAGACCCGCGGCGAGCGCGTTGAGCTTGTGCTGGGCGGCGTCGTCGTTGCGGGCCTGGGTGTTCTGCAGCAGCGCCACGAGCAGGAAGGTGACGATGGTGGTGGCCGTGTTGATCACCAGCTGCCAGGTGTCGATGCTGGGGAACAGGAACACCGAGGGCGCCCAGATCAGGACCAGTGCGAGGCAGGCGGCGAAGAACCACGCCTTGGACGCGAAATTGCTTGCCGCCGTGGCGAAACGGTCGAAGAAAGGTTTGTGGTCGGAGATGTCCGACGGCATCGTCGCTTTGTTCGACCTGCTTGCGGACATGTCGACCACCCACCTTCACCGGTTCGGGCAATGAGCTCTGTGATCGGCGAATATCCGTTTCGCAGGATTTCAACCAAAAGGTCGGTTCGGTTCGGCCGCACCGGGTAAGCGCCCGCTGTCCACCGATCCGAAAGAGGTGAAGCATGGCCGTCTGTGAGACGTGTGGCAACGACTACGCGCGCGCGTTCACCGTGAGCCGCGACGGGCAGAGCTGGACATTCGACAGCATCGAATGCGCGGCATCGAAGCTGGCCCCCGACTGCGCGCACTGCGGATGTCGGGTTCTCGGCCACGGGGTCGAGGCCGGACAGACCGTCTTCTGTTGCGCCAACTGTGCCCGCCGCGCCGGGCACGACGCCCTCGTCGACAGCGTGTAGGAGGAGCCGTGCACGACGACATGATCTGGGTACAACTGACCGTGCCCGCCGGAGTGGACGACGTCTTCGCGGTGCTCGCCGACGGGTGGTCGTATTCGGGGTGGGTGGTGGGCGCCTCCCACATCCGCCGCGTCGACAAGGGCTGGCCCGCGGTCGGCACCCGCATCCACCACAGCGTGGGGCCGTGGCCGCTCGTCATCGAGGACACCACCGAGGTGCGGGCATCGGAGGCACCGCACACCCTGGAACTCGACGCGCGGTTGTGGCCGATGGGCGCGGCCGTCATCCGCTTCGAGCTACGCGAGGTCGCCCCGGCCACCACCGAGGTGCGGATGGGGGAACTGGCTGTGCGTGGGCCGGGCAAGCTCGTCCCACGCGCCGCGCAGGAGTTGCTGCTGACCCCACGCAATCGCGAAACCCTCGACCGGTTGTCGGACCTGGCCGTCGGCAGGAGCCGCGCCGCGGCCGGCGGCTGACCGTCAGGGCTCCAGGGCGGTGAGCGCCTTACCGCTCGGGATATCGAGCGGCACCGAGACCTGGTCGTGGGCGATCAACCAGCTGCCATCGACCTTGCGCAGGCACAGCGTTGCGCGCACCCACATGCCGTCGGTGACAGTGCCGTCGCGCAGTGTGCCGCGCAACCTGCCGAAGCCGTGCCCGTACGCCACGTCGGTACCGGTTGTGAAGGTCAGGTCGCGGAACTCGTAGCTCAGGGTGTCGAACACCTGGAACACTCGCGCCCAGTTCTCCAGCTTCGCAGCCCTGCCCCGGTGTTGCAGGGGCGGCTCGATATCGAACGAGACAGCGTCGTCGGTATAGAGCGCGCCGATGCCGTCGAGGTCCTTGTTCCGCAGGCACTCGACCAGCCGGTCGATCTGTGCGCGGATCGCGGCGGTTTCGTCGGCAGGCCGCCGCAGCGGCGCCAGGGCTGTTGTCCACGCGACGAGCTGATCGAGCGTCTTGCGCAACGCGAGGTCGTGGTGCTCGCGCGCGACGAAGGTCGTGGCGTTCTCGAAATCGGTGAGTACGCCGATCGAGACCGAATGGCCGATGTCGGCCATCCCCAGCGTCCCGCACACGGTGCGCAACTGCACCACCGAGCGGGCGCCGCCGTTGACGCCGTACCCGACGAAGGCGACGGTCTTGTCGGTCCACGCCGCGAAGGCGTGGTCGAGGGCGTTCTTCAGGACGCCGGGAACGCCGCCGTTGTACTCGGGGGTGACGATGACGAACCCGTCGAACGGCGCGATCCGGGCAGCCCAGGTGCGGGTGTGTTCGTTCTCCGACGGGCCGAACATCGGGGGCGACGTCTCGTCGAAGTGCGGGAGCGGGTGGTCGCGCAGGTCGACGAGCTCGAATTCGGCGTCGCCGCGTCGCGACGCCGAATCCAGCACCCACCGGGCGACCTGGACTCCGTTGCGGTTGGATCGGGTGCTGCCGAGAATGATGCCGATTCTGATCATGTCCTTCCGACGACGCGGACGCCGGAAATGTCAGGCCTCACAGATCGGGGCGCTGTTTCGTCGGTCATGGTGAGGGAACCGACCGCGAGGAGCCGATCATGACCGACCCCCACCTGTCCGAGGTGATGGGTGAGCGCCGCCAGTTGCTCGATCTCGCGTACCGGCTGCTCGGATCGCTGGCCGAGGCCGAGGACGTGGTGCAGGAGACCTATGCGCGCTGGTACGCGATGAGCGAACAGCGCCGCGCCGAGGTGACCACGCCCGGCGCCTGGCTGACGACGGTGGCGGGACGCATCTGTCTCGACCTGCTCGGCTCCGCCCGCGCCCGTCGGGAACGCTATGTGGGCGAATGGATTCCGGAACCCGTCCCCGGCCGCTCCGACTTCTTCGGCGGCACCGCGGCGCCCGACCCCGCCGACCGGGTGACGCTCGACGAGTCGATCAGCATGGCCTTCCTCGTCGTGCTCGACTCCATGACCCCTGCCGAGCGAGTGGCCTTCGTGTTGCACGACGTGTTCCGCTACTCCTTCGCCGAAATAGCCGAGGTGGTGGGGCGCACTCCGGCCGCGTGCCGTCAGCTCGCCTCGAGCGCCCGCCGTCGCATCGACACCTCACCGCGCCCACCCGAAACCGCGCGCGCCGAGGTGGTGCGGAATTTCAAACGGGCCTGGGAGGCGGGCGATATCGAGGGACTCGTCGGGTTGCTCGACCCGACCGCGATCGCGACGGCGGACAGCGGCGGGCTGGTCCCCGCCTTCCGGGAGCCGCTGGTCGGCAGCAGTGAGATCGCGACGGCGTGGATCCACATCGGCACGCGGTTGTCGACAGTGGTGCTGGTGGAACGCATGGTGAACGGGCAGCCCGGTCTGGTCGCCGAGGCCGACGGGAAGGTTGTCTCGGTCTACTCGTTCGACATCGTCGACGATCGGATCAGCCGGATCTGGGTCATGCGGAATCCGGAGAAACTGCGCGCGTGGACAGGCTAGGGATCGTTGCGGGGAATACGGCCGTCGACGTCGGTGAATCCGTACTCCTCGGCCAGATCGGCGACCTTCCACGCCTTTCCGGTGCGCGCGAGCCGGTCGGGGTCGGCGGCGAGGGCGACTACCGCCCGGCCGGGAAACCGCGGTGTTTCGGCGGCGTTCAGGTCGAAGGTTCCCTCGCCGGGCAAGGTCACCAGGCGACGGCCCTGGTCGTCGGCGGGAACCATCTGCAGCAGTTCGGTATTCACGATGCCGGGCCAGAGGGACACCGCGGTGGTCGCGGTGCCTTCGAGATCGTGGGCGAGGTCGGCGGTGAGCCTGTCGAGGGCGGTCTTGGCGACCCCGTATACGGCGTTGTGCAGGTAGCGCTGTGAGCCGGGGGAGGAGATATTGACGATCAAACCCTTCGACTCGATCAGCAGTGGCGCGGCGAAAACGCTTGCCGCGTAATGGGATCGGACACCGATGTCGAAGGTCTCGTCCCAGGCCGCAGGCGGCACCTCCCAGAATCTGCGGCCGAGCCAGCGGGCGGCGGCGGGGGAGTTGTAGACATTGTTCACCAGCACGTCGAGGCGCCCCTGTTCGGCTCGCACCCGCGTAAACAGTTCCTCGACCGCCCCGTCGTCGCGATGATCGCAGACCACCGCCACGCCGAGCCCACCGAGGGCGGTCACCTCGGCGGCGGTGTCGTGCACCGTGCCGGGGAGCCTGCCCGCGGTGGTCGTGCGGCCGGTGACGTACACCGTCGCCCCCGCCGCGCCGAGTTCCTGGGCAATGCCTTTGCCGATGCCGCGGCTGGCTCCGGTCACTACCGCGACCCGTCCGCCGAGAATCTTGGGTGTTCCGCTCATGGCCTCGGGACACTACCTTGAAATAGGAACACGTTCTAGATTCTTGGAGGCGCTGGTGGAACTTCGGCATCGATTCCTGGACGCCGGCGACGTCCGGCTACATGTGACCGAGCAGGGGCAGGGGTACCCGGTGGTGTTCTGCCACGGCTTCCCACACACCGGCTATATCTGGCACCGCCAGCTCGCGGCCGTCGCCGAGGCGGGCTTCCACGCGATCGCGCCCGATCTGCGCGGCTACGGACGCACGCAGGCGCCCGACGACGTCGAGGCGTACACGAATGCCGCCGTGATCGGCGATCTGCTCGCCCTGCTCGACGACATCGGCGCGCGGCAGGCGGTTTTCGTCGGCCTCGACTTCGGTGCCCAGCTGGTGTGGGAGTTGTCGTTGCGTGCGCCCGAACGGGTGGCCGCCGCGGTGGTGCTGAACAATCCCTTCGCGCCGCGTCCACCCCGCCCGCCGTCCGATTTCTGGACCAAGGCCGCTCAGCGCCACTTCCTGCACCTGTCCTATTTCCAGGAACCCGGTCGGGCCGACGCCGAACTCGCCGAGCGTCCGCGTGAATTCCTGGCCAGGGTCTACTACTCGCTCTCCGGGGACTACCACTACCTCGACACCTGGAAGAACCCGCCGGGGCTCGGCTATCTCGATGTCCTGCCGAAAGCGCCCGACCTGCCGTGGTCCTGGCTCAGCGAGTCCGAATTCGACACGCTCGCCACCGAATTCGAGCGCACCGGATTCACCGGCGGCCTCAACTGGTATCGCAACCTCGACCGCAACTGGCACCTCACCGAGCCGCTGGCCGGCCGTCCCGTGGCCGTCCCGACCTACTTCCTCTACGGCGAGAACGACCCCGATATGGAAGGATTCAGCGGCCGCGACCCGCTGGCCACGCTGCGCGCCAATGTGACCGATCTCCGTGCGGTAGTGCAGGTTCCGGGTGCGGGGCATCTGGTCCATCTGGAACGCACGGACCCGGTGAACGAGTTCGTGCTCAGCGCGCTCGGTGACGTGGCGCCGCAGCCGTAGCGGTCGGTTCAGCGTGCGCGGTCGTACACGAGGGCGAGCTCGCCGGATGTACCGGCGGTGTGGCTGGTGAGTGTCCACCGGGAAGCCGGCAGCCCGTCGGTGAAGAACAGCGCGCCGCCCCCGGCGATCTCGGGGACGATCATCAGATGCAGGCGGTCGATCAGATCGGCGGCGAGCAGGTCGGCCACGATCGTCGGACTGGTGTTGACCAGGATGTCGCCGGTGCCGGAGCTCTTCAATTCGGTGATCACCTCGGCGGCGGGCGCGTCCACGACGCGCGTTCGCTCCCAGGGCGATTCGGTGAGCGTGCTCGACAGCACCACCTTGTCCACGTCGACGAGCCACTTCGCGTAGGCGCGGTCGCGCGGGTCGGCGTTCTCGTCGGCGGCGACGGTCGGCCAGTAGCCGAGGAATCCCTCGGCGTTGCCGCGCCCGAGAACCGCGGTTGTGGCCTCGGCGTGAATTCCGCTGAGGTAGTCGCGGGCGGTTTCGGTGCTCGCGTAGGTGACGATGGCGCCGAGATCGGCCGGGCCGGCCGATCCGTGGTAGCGGCCGTCGAGGGTGAGACTGATGTTGGTGGTGACGCGGCGAGTGCTCATGATCGGGCTTTCCTGTCGAGGTTGTCGAGGACCTGGGACCAGCCGGTTTCGATACCGGCAATGAAAGAGGCTGCCGCCACTGTGGTTTCGGCGACGACGAGGTCGAGCCGGAATCGGGTCCCGGATCCGTCGTGCTCGACACCGAGGGTGTAGTGGCCGGTGAAGGAGACTTCGCCTGCCGCGTCGAGTACCGACAGGTCGAAGGCGAGGCGGTGGGGTTCGTCGGCCTCGACGACTCGTCCGGCCGACCGGTAACGCCCGCCGTCGTCGTCGCGGTAGTCGAGCACCACCCGGCCGCCGGGAAACGGCTCGATCCGGCAGTCGGTGATGGTCATCGTTGGCGGCACCCACCACTGGGCGAGCAAATCCGGATCCACCCAGTGCCGCCACAGCGCCTCGGGCGCGATCCCGAAGGTCCGCTCGAAGGTGAAGCTGCGCCCGTCGGCCCACCGATCATGCTGTGCTGCAGCGGTTTCGGCTTCGATAGCAGCCAGATAGCGCTCCACCACATCCCGCTCGTCGGCGTGCTCCTCGATGGTCGCGAGCATCGCGCGCAATCGATTGTCGAGCTCCCGCAACGGGCTGGGTTCCACGGCGTAGACCCGCCGCTGCCCCAGTGGGAACACCGAGACGAGACCCGCCTTGGCGAGCGTTTGGAGGTGCTTGGTCGTCTGCGGCTGACGCAACCCGGTATGGGTGGCGAGTTCGCCGACCGACCGAGGCCGCTGCGCGAGAAGTTCCACGATGCGCCACCGTGCGCTGTCGCCGAGTGCGGCTGCGATCTCTTCCATGGCCAGAAGTATTCACCCTGAGGAATATTCCTGTCAAGGAATACAACTGTGGCCCCCGCTTGTCAGCTGGGGGCCACAGTTCGAAAAGGGGAGCCGGATCAGTCGCGGAAAGCGTCCTTGACCTTCTCGCCGGCATCCTTCAGGTTGGACTTGGCCTGGTCGCCGCGGCCCTCGTTCTGCAGATCGCGGTCGTCGGTGGCCTTGCCGGTCGCTTCCTTGGCCTTGCCGGCCAGCTCTTCGGCCTTGTTCTTCGCCTTGTCTGCCAAGCTCATGGCATTCCTTCCGGACAGAACGCTCGACCACAGGTGATCGATGGGCCATCCTTGGGACCCACGAGGCGTCTACCCGGGGCCACCGAACGCAAACAGGGCTAGGTGAGAAGGTCGGCCAGATCACCGATCACCACATCGGCGCCCGCCGCACGCAGGGCGGCCGGGCCCGTGCCGCGATCGACCCCGATCACCCGGAAACCGCCGCGACGACCTGCCTCGACGCCCGAGACCGCGTCCTCGATGACGATCGTCTCGGTGGGCTCTACACCCAGTGCTCGGGCGGCGGCGAGGAACATCGCCGGATCGGGCTTGCCCGCAAGCCCGTCACGCTCGGCGACGGTGCCGTCGACGATCACCGCGAATCTGTCGAGCAGGTCGGCGGTGTCGAGCACCAGCTCCGCGTTGCGCGAGCTGGAAACCACTCCCATCGGAATCCGGAGCGCCGCAAGAGCGTTGACCAGACGCAGCGAGCCGTCGAACACGTCGACCCCGTCGCGGTGCACGATCTCGGTGAATCGCCCGTTCTTCCGGTTGCCGAGGCCGTGCACGGTGGCTGCCTCGGGCAGGTCGTCGACGGTGCCGTCGGGTAGTCGCAGCCCGCGCGAGGACAGCACCGCTCGCACACCGTCGATCCGTGGTTTGCCGTCGACGAGGTTGTAGTAGTCGTCATCGGTGAACGGCGCGACCTGTGGTGGCAGGAACTCGGTGAACAGCGTGGTCCACGCGCGGCGGTGCACGGCAGCGGTATCGGTGAGTACCCCGTCCAGGTCGAACAGCACGGCGGCGGCCCGCTGTACGGCCACCCGCTCGGTCATGAGGCGACGCTTTCGGGCGCACGCACCTCGACGACCTCGCCCGGCCCCACCTGCACGGGATCTCCCCACACGCTGATGTGCTCGGCGGGGCCGTCACCGATCAGCTCGAACCGGGCGTCGTGGTGGCCGAGGTCGGCGCGCACCACCCGCCCGCGCCAGTGCACCGAGAACCGCAACCGCTGCCACGACGACGGCAGCGCGGGGGAGAACCGCAATCCGTCGCGGGTGGCCTGGAACCCGCCGAACCCGTGCGTAGCGACCTGCCAGGTGCCCGCCGCCGACGCGATGTGTATGCCCTCTTCCGTATTGCCCTGATTGTCGTCTAGATCGACGAATGCCGAACGGCCGAAATACCTTTCAGCCGTGTCCGCCTCGCCCACCCGCAAGCCGACGATGGCATGGATGGAGGGGCTCAGCGATGACTTGTGCAGTGTGCGCGCCTCGTAGAACAAGTAGTTCTGCCTGCGCGTCTCGAGCGAGTACTCCTCGGGCAGCAGATGCATGAGCATCACCACGTCGGGCTGTTTGAGCAGTGACGTGTCCTCACAGTTGAAGTGGTCGAAACCCGCCGGGTATCGCGGCATGTCGTTGTCATCCCATTCGGTGATGGGGACGACAGTGCGCTCGAAATAGCCGTCGAACTGCTCGATCACCCCGCAGTCGGGGTCGACCGGCACGCGGATTCGCCGGGCCGCATCGACCCACTGCTCGGCTTCGGCCGCCGACAAAGCCACCGGTTCGGCATGGGCGGCGAGCAGTTCCGGCTGTTCTGCGGCCATCCGCCGATAGACCGCCGCGGCCTGTTCCAGGTGCCAGCGCACCAGCCGGTTGGTGAAGGCGTTGTTGTCGACGTGGGAATGGAATTCGTCCGGCCCCATCACCGTTCGCAGCACCAGCGCGTCGCCTTCGGGTTCGCATCGCTGTACCCAGTAGCGGGCGGTCTCGAACAGGATCGGCGCGCCCTCGGTGAACAGGTACGTGTCGTCACCGGTGACCTCGGTGTAGCGGATGACGGCGTACGCGACGTCGGCGGTGACGTGCAGTTCCTCCTCCCTGGTGTAGAAGCGGCCCGAGCCGTCGTGGGTGTACTGCGGGCATTCCTCGCGGCCCGTGTCGGCCGATTCCCACGGAAACCGGGCACCGGTGGCGCCGTTGTCGGCGGCGACCTCACGGGCGCCGGGCAGGGTGTGGTGGCGGTAACCGAGCAGGGCACGAGCCGCCCGCGGCTGGGTGAACAGGTAGAACGGCAGCAGCATGATCTCGGTGTCCCAGAAGACGTGGCCGCGATACCCTTCGCCGGACAGGGATTTGGCGCCGATGCTCACCGTGGGGTCGTCAGGATTGGCGGCGATGAGCAGGTGATAGACGGCGAAGCGCAATGCCTGGGTGACGCGGTCCTCGCCGACCACCTCGCAGTCCGATTCGGCCCACAACCGTGCCCACGCCGCCGCGTTCGCAGTGCTCGCCTGGCCGAAATCGGTGACCCGTGCGACGGTCGCTCGCGCCCGATCGCCCGGTGCCGCAGCGGCTTCCGGATCACGACTGGTGGCGACGCCGACGAATTTGTCGACGCCGACCGTCTCGCCCGCCGCCGCGGCGAAGTTCACTTCGACCGCGATCGACTCGTGACTGCGCACCTCGACGCGGCGTTGCGGTGTCGTCGGCAACTCGGTGCGCAACGCGTAGGCCAGGTCGACACCGCTGTCGATCGTCCGGCATTCGAGCATTCCCACGCCCTCGGTGAATCCGGTTCCGGTGGAACGCAAGTGGGTGGACAGCGCCCACTTGTCCCACTTGCGGTCGTACCCGAACTCGGTGTCCTCACGGTAGGTGGGCAGTCGCTCGCGATTGCGCCGGTGCCCGTCGATTCCGGTGCGGATCATCACCGTGGCCGCGCGATCCAGTGCGGTCACCCGAACCCGCAGGCAGCACAGATCGCGATCGGCCATACTCGCGAACCGTTCGGTGCGCAGCACGAATCGCGCACCGTCGGGCAGCGCGAAGACGGTCTCGCGCGTGAGGACTCCACGGCGTAGGTCGAGCTCGCGGTGATGGCTGAGCACCGCCGCCGATTCGGTGTCGAGCCGGGATCCGTCGGCGAACACCTCGGTGACCAGCCAGTCCGGCGCGTTCACCAGGTCGACGACCGGCGCGTCGAAGGCGTCGTACACCCCGGCCAGAAATGTGCCGGGCAGCGAGCCGGTATGCCGCTCCTCGAGCGAGCCCCTTGTGCCGAGGCGGCCGTTACCGACGGTGAAGATGGTCTCGAAATAGTTGGCGCGGTGCGGATTCCATTCGTTCTCGACAACGGTCCACGGGTTCATGGCGGCCCTCCGGGAGGTGATCGAAGGTGCGGATCAGGCGGTCGCGGTCGGATGCTGGTAGCCGGTGGCCTCGTCCATGTCCTCGAGCGATTTGCCCTTGGTCTCGGGCACGAACCTGGCGACGAACAGCAGCGACAGCAGCGCGAACACCGCGTACATGCCGTAGGCGAAACCCAGTGAGAACGTCTTCAGGCTGGGGAAGCTCACCGTGATCGCCCAGTTGGCCGCCCACTGACCGGCGGCGGCGAGCGAGAGGGCCGCGCCACGAATGCGATTGGGGAACATCTCGCCCAGCAGCACCCAGACCACCGGCCCCCAGCTCATCCCGAAGAACACCACGAACAGATTGGCCGCGACGAGCGCGAGGACACCGGGAACACCGGTCAGGTGCGGTTCGAGCACGCCCTCGGCATTGGGCACCTGCGGCGCGGTCCCGAAGCACACCGCCATGGTGGCCAGGGTGATGGTCATGCCGATGGAACCGGTGAGCAGCAGCGGTCTGCGCCCGACCTTGTCGACCAGCATGATCGCCACGATGGTTGTGGCGATATTGACCACCGAGGTGAACACACTGATCTGGAACGAACTGGACTCCTCGAAACCCACCGCTTCCCACAGCACGTTCGAGTAGTAGAAGATCACGTTGATCCCGACCGCCTGCTGGAACACCGAGAGCATCAGGCCGATCCAGACGATCGGGTAGATCTTGCCCGCGGGATTCTTCAGATCGCGCCACGACGGTTTGGTCTCACCCTCGAGGCTGTGCTCGATGCGGCCGATGGTGACCTCGAGGTTGCGCTGGCCGAACAGGGTCGACAGCACGCTTCGTGCTTCGGGAATCCGATGGGTCGCCACGAGGAAGCGCGGCGATTCGGGGATCGTCGAGGCGAGCAGGCCGTAGACCACGGCCGGAACCGCCATCGACAGGAACATCCACCGCCAGGCTTCGAGCCCGAACCACAGCTGCTCGCCCGCGCCGCCGGCCAGATGGGCCAGGACGTAGTCGACCAGCAGCGACAAGAAGATACCGAGGACGATCGCGAGCTGTTGCAGCGATCCGAGCCGACCGCGGATGTTGGCGGGGGAGGTCTCGGCGATGTAGGCGGGCGCGATCACCGAGGCCACGCCGACGCCGAGCCCGCCGATGACGCGGCCGAGTACCAGCACCCACAGGTCGGGGGCGAAGGCCGTGCCGATCGCACTGATCAGGAACAGCAGGGCGGCGATCTTCATGACCTTGATGCGGCCGATGCGGTCGGCGATGCGGCCCGCCGTCATGGCCCCGGCCGCGGCGCCGAGCAGTGCCGAGGCGACGGCGAAGCCGAGCGCGGCGTCGGCGACGTCGAATTCGTCCTGAATCGCGGCGACGGCGCCGTTGATCACGGCGCTGTCATAGCCGAACAGCAAACCGCCGAGCGCCGCTACCGACGCGATGCGGACGACCTGCCCATTACTCGCGGAGTCGCCGTCCGGTAGGTCCGGCCGGTCGGTTGTCGCGCCACCCTCATGCATCGGTCCGATCCTCTCCGCGGCGAGACGAGTGCCTCGCGGGCCGACCGTGAACGCAGGTCACGGCCAAGCCATCCGAATGGAACTGTGTACAGGCGGAACTCTCCGCCGATTGTCGCACTCCCACAGGCGCACCGGCCGTCACGCACGCCGCGCCCGGGCGAGCCGTCGTCGTATTCGATCGGCCGAATTCGGGTAAAGCGGGCAACGAGGCCCGGATTGCCGGGCTCTTTGCGAAGGAAAGGCGAACGATGACGCTACGGAGGAAGGCCTGCGCCACGGCGCTCGCCGTGGCCGCGCTCGGCACGCTGGCGGCGGGGTGTGCCGAGGCGGAGAAGGCGGTCAACAAGGGTGGGGACACCCCGTGCAGTGAATTCACCGCGCAGGACACGGAAAAGAAGCGCACCACCGTCACCAAGTTCCTCGAGCAGGAACGGGGCGAAGACGCGCAGATCGATCAGAACACCATCGACCTGTCGATCGGCGCGATCGACCTGATGTGCAGTGCCCAGGCGAACCCGGACACGCCCATCAAGGAGGCCGATCTCACGGGTGCGCTGGTTCCGAAGTAGCCGGACGCGGCACAACGACGGGGCCGCAGTGTGATTCAGGGACGATGGCGCTGCTCGTAGGCGGCCCGGTCGGCATCGGCGCGACGACGTTGCGCTGTGAAGGCGAGTTCGGGATCGAACCCGTGGCTGACCAGCCGGTGCCTGCGGTAGACGTACACCAGTGCGACGGTGAAGTAGATCAGCGGCAGATACAGCAGCGCCATCATCGACAACCCGATCCACAGCGGCCCCGGCGTCAACAGGAACAGACACAGCAGCGGCAGCACCGGAACCAGGATGCGCAGCAGATAGCGCCGCGTCGCGCCGGGGCCGGTGAGGTCGGCGAGCACCCAGTCCGACATCGACGGCGGCAAGGTGGCACCGCCGATGTAGCGCAGGCGCTGCCAGAGGTTCGGGGTGGTCATCGGTTCTGCCTCGATTCCTCGGCGCGGCGTGCGGCCGTGTTCACCCGGCCCAGCACATCGCGCAGTTCTTCCAGTTCGGCCAGGCTCACGCCGAGTCGTTCCACCACCGCGGGCGGGATGCGTTCGGCCTCGGTACGCAGCGCGCGCCCGGCCACGGTGAGGTCGATCAGCAGGGTTCGCTCGTTGTTCGGGTCGCGGCGGCGGGTGATGAGCCCGGCGGACTCGAGCCGTTTGAGCAGCGGTGACAGGGTGGCCGAATCGAGCTGGACGGCATCGGCGACGGCTCTGACCGACATCGGCGTCTGGCCCCACAGCGCGAGCATCACCAGGTACTGCGGATGGGTCAGGCCCATCGGCTCGAGCAGCGGGCGGTAGACGGCAAGGACCGAGCGGTTGGCCACGGCGAGGGCGAAACACACCTGCCGATCCAGCCGCAGCGGGTCGTCGATCTCGGTCACGCAGCCAGGTTAGCCCATGAACAGTTAGTGCACAAAGTATCTGTTGTTTGGCTCACTCACCTGCGGGTATCGTCCCAGCACGCTCGTTCACGCCGGTGGAGGAGGATCGCCGTGGGTAGGCCCGCACAGGTACCGACTGTCGGAGTCGAAGAGGAGTTCCTGCTCACCGACCCCGTCAGCGGCGCGCCCGCGCCGAAGAACACCGAGGTCGCCGCCACCGCCGAGAAGGCAGGCATCGATCTGCAGCTCGAGCTGACCAGCTGTCAGGTGGAGACGAGCACCGGCGTACACACCGACATCGGTGAGCTGCTCACCGAACTGCGCACCTCGCGCCGGCGGGTCGCCGAATGCGCCGCACAGCACGACGCCTCCCTGCTCGCGGTCGCCGTGCCGCCGACGGTCCCCGAGGGGTACCCGGTCACCGATACGCCGCGCTATCAGCGCATCGCCCACACCTTCGGCATGATCGCCCACGAGCAGGGGCTGTGCGGGTGCCATGTGCACGTCGGGGTGCCCGACCGGGCGACGGCGGTGCAGGTGAGCAACCACGTGCGTCCGTGGTTGCCGGTGCTGCTCTCGCTCACCGCGAATTCGGCGATCTATCGTGGCCGCGAGACCGGGTACGCGAGCTGGCGCAGCATTCTGTGGCGCCGCTGGCCGAGCGCGGGCCCGCCACCGTATTTCTCTTCCCTGGACGAGTACGAGGCGATCGTGGCGATGATGCTCGCCAGCGGAAGCATCCTCGACAACAAGATGGTGTATTGGGACATCCGCCTGTCGGAATCCTTTCCCACCGTAGAGGTCCGGGTGAGCGACGTGCCCGCAACGGCCGAGGAATCGGCTTTGCTCGCCGCGCTGATCCGGGGGATCGTGAGCACCGGATTGGACGCGATCGCCCGCGACGAACCCGCCACGGCGGTGCCGAGCGAGGTACTGCGCGCGGCGTATTGGAACGCCGCGCACTCCGGCTTCTTCGGCGACGGGCTCGACCCGATCGAGGGCCGGGTGCTGCCGCATCGCGAACTGCTCGCCGAACTCATCGAACGGATCGGCCCCGCGTTGCGCGAGGCGGGCGACCTCGAGTTCGTGACGGGGGCGGTCGCCGCCCTGACCGAGCGCGGCAACGGCGCTTTTCGTCAGATGCGTGCTCTACGCTCGCGACACGAAATCGCCGATGTGGTCACGGAGTCGGCGAAAGCAACCCTGGAAGGATGCCCATGAGCCGCCACGTACAGATCACCTTCGACGCGCACGACCCACGAGCGCTGTCGATCTTCTGGCGCGAAGTGCTCGGTTACGTGCACCCCGGCCCGCCCGGGGTAGAACTTCCCGAGGGCGCCGACTCGCTCGCCGCGTGGGACGAGTTCCTCACCCGTATCGGAGTGCCCGCCGAGGAACACAATTCGCGCTCGGCGATCGAGGACCCCGACGGGGAAGGCCCGCGCGTGTTCTTCCAGCGGGTGCCCGAGGACAAGGTCGCCAAGAATCGGGTCCACCTCGACGTGCGCGCCGCGCCCGGCCTCCAGGGCGAGCAGCGCATGACCGCCCTGGAAGCCGAATGCGAGCGCCTGGTCGCTCTCGGAGCCGCCCGCCTGCGGCGTTTCGAGCCGGAGCCGCCCATGAGCGCCGGGTTCATCGTGATGGCCGATCCCGAGGGCAACGAGTTCTGCCTGGACTGACGGGCTCAGACCAGATCGCGGGGTATCCGGCGATGCCAGTTCTGTGAGTACACCCGGTTGCGCAACGAGCGCGGGTCGGCGGGGGAGTCCTCCAGTTCGTAGGCGTCGAGCTGGGCGTCGATGACGAATTCGTCGGCGGTGCAGCGCAAGACGGTGTCGGTGACCACCTCGGTTCGCCAGTCGTCGCGTTCCAGGCGGCGCACGGTGCGGGTCTGCCCGCGCACGGAGGTGACGTCGTTGTCCTGGAAGCTGAACCATTCCGTGGTGGCGCGGCGCACCGAGGTCCCGATGTCGTCGAGCACGATCGTGCCCTGGTCGTTCTCGATCTCCAGGGTCGACACCCCACTGGCCAGATCGCGCTCGACCTTCCAATGGTGTTGTCCCGGTTCGACATGCGTCGCGGGCGCGGGTGGCGCGGCCTCCGGTTCCCCGAAGGGGCGAAGGGTCGCGTCCTCGGGCCGCGGCGCGCGTTGCGGCAGGGTCAGTGTGCTCGTTCCGGTATTGATCGTGAGCATCACCGGTTCCGGCGACGGCCAGGCCAGCGGCCAGTACGACGACGACACCGAGAGCCGGATCCGGTGCCCGGGCGGGAAGGAATGCGCGATCCCGTTGAGCGGCAGGTGAACCTGATAGGTGCACCCCGGCTCGAGCGGACGTGGTTCGGCGCTGCCGTCGCGATGGGTGAGGTTGAGCAGGCCGTAGGTGACCCGGGTCGCCTCGCCGTTGGGCGCCACGTCCGAGAGCCGGGCGGCCAGCATCGCGTTCGGGCGGTCCGCCGAGACCTCGAGGTCCAGGGTCGGCAGGCCGAGGATCTCGCACGGTTGGTCGAGGGTCTCGGTCTCGAACACCAGTGAGCCACCGTCCTCGTCGCGCTGGTCCGACGGCAGGTCGGGAGTCGCGGCGTAGGACGCCCACTTGCCCGCGAACATGCCGACACTCAGCGGCGACTGCAGGTGCACGTGATGCGTCGGTGCCGGCTCCTCGCCGAGGGCGTAGCGGCCGAGCACGAACCGGCGCGGTTCGATGTTCGGTGAGGGCCAGCTCGGCTCGCCCACCCACCGCCCGGGGCGGTCCTCATAAGACGGGTGCGGGGACACGCTGTCCTGCAACCACACTCGCAGCATCGGTTCGTCCATGATGGCGGTGTCGCGGCCCTTGAGCCAGTGATCCCACCACCGCACCATCTCCTGCAGGAACCCGATGGCCGGACCGGGTACGCCGAGATGGGGATACTTGTGTCCCCACGGGCCGATCAACCCCAGGCGCGGTACATCGAGGTGCTCGAGCAGGCGGAAGATCGCATTGGTGTACCCGTCGGCCCAGCCGCCGACAGCGAGCACCGGACACTGCACAGCGCTGTAGTCCTCGTTCACCGAGGCGCGCTTCCAATAGTCGTCGCGGCGTTGGTGTTCCAGCCACTGCTCGATCCACAACCCGCTGCCCGAGAGACGTTCGTGCCACATCTCGCGCCACCGGTCACCGACGATCGCCGGGTCCGGTGGGAGGCTGTTGAAGGCGAACATCACCGTCGCCTCGGACAGGTTGTCCGACAGCAGGCACCCGCCCATGTAGTGCATATTGTCGACGTAGAGATCCTCCGTCGCCGAGGCGCTGACGACGGCTTTGAGCGCCGGTGGGCGGTGCGCGGCGACCTGCAGGCTGTTGAAACCGCCCCACGAGATGCCCATCATGCCCACATTGCCGTCGCACCAGGGCTGTTCGGCCAGCCACGCGATGACGTCGCAGGCGTCGTCGTGCTCGGTGGGCAGGTACTCGTCGTGGAGCACACCGTCGGAGTCGCCGCTGCCGCGCAGGTCCACCCGCACCGACACATACCCGTGGCCCGCGAGATAGGGGTGGTTCAGCGCGTCACGGCCGCGGGTCAGGTCCCGCTTGCGGTACGGGATGTACTCGAACACCGCGGGCAGCGGTTCCTCGGTGACCGGTCGCCAGATGCGGGCCGCCAGCCGGGCGCCGTCGCGCATCGGGATGAAAACGTTCTCGGTGACCCGCACCTCGTACGGGAACGACTCGACCGTGTGCACTCAATCGACCTCCTCGAATTCGAACGGCAGTGCCTCGAGACAGTCCTGGTAGCGCTGCTCCAACTCGTCGTGGTCGGCGGCGCCGAGATAGAGGGTGGCCAGTTTGTAGCGGTAGGGGTCCTGGTTGGGCAGCTCCGAGAGCCGCTCACCCGGCGCCACATCGATGTTCACCACCGTGTCGGGGAACCGGCGGCGTAGGGCCTCGATCTGCGACTCGTCGGGCACGCGGGTGACGACACCGTCCTCGTAGCGCGGCACCATGCACTGCGCGGCGACGGCGAAACGCCCCTTGCGGTGGGGCATTTCGAGGGTGCGCCCGAGTGCGACGTCGATGGCGACGGCGTGGTTGGAGGTGCCGTCGACCTTGACGAACAGGTCGCTGTGCGACTGCGAGATGCGCGTGTTGATCTCGATCAACCACAACTTCCCGGTGTCGGCGTCCCACATGAACTCGGAGTTGAAGCAGCCGTTGTCGTAACCGACGTGGCGCAGGTAGCGTTCGCTGACCTCGATCATGGTGTCGCGCACCGACTCCGGCACCGTGCGCGCCGGGTAGTCCAGGTGGGCGAAGCTGTGCCCGGTGGCGTCCTTGCGCATGTCGAACACGCCGTGCACCCGGTACTCACCGGCGGCCATCGATCCCTCGGGCGCTGCCTGGGTTCCGGTGACGATCTGCTCGGCCAGGCAGGTGCGGCCACCGACCACGCGCACGTCCTCCGGCACCGTTACCCGGGCGAGGGCCTGGTCGAACGGGTCGGCGATGCGGCCGATCTCGGCGCGGATGGTCTCGGTCGCCGCCGCGAATTCCTCGGCATCGTGTACCTCGAAACCCAGTTGGGAGGAGTGCGCCTTCACCGGCTTCACCCAGAACGGGAAATCGAGATCGATGCTGTCGAGGGCGTTCGCGTCGAAGGGGTCGAACGCGCGGAAATCCGGAACGCATTCGGGTACCGACTCGCGTTGCAGCATCCGGCTCCACAGTTTGTGCTCCGAACGCAGCACGCTCTCGAGGCTCGGTGCGGGCAGGCCGCGTTCCGCGGCGAGGATGGGCACGATCACACTCGTGGGGAAATCCCAGTGGGCGATGATGGCGTCCACCGTGCCGTCGAAGGCGTCCAGTTCGGTGCGGGCCCGGTCGAGCAACTCGTCGAAATCGAACTCATCGGCCTTGACCAGCGAGTCGTAGTCGAGCAGTCCGTGCAGGCGCAGGCCGCCGGGAATCTCGACTGTGCTGATCTCGGCTCGCTGCAACTCGGTCAGACCGGGGACGAAAACATTCTTCATTGGTGGCGTCTAACCGGAACGGGCGGTCCGAAACAGGGTGCGACCCGGCGATCACGGGTCGTTTCCCGGCGGCGGTTCAGGGAACGCGCGAGCAGTGAGATGTGCACGGCGAGGACAGGTGGTCGGTGGATGACGGAAGTGACGATCGGTGTACTCGCCGACCCCGACCTGGCTACGCGGCTCGCCCGCTCGCTGCGCGACGACCTGCCGGACGAACTCGCCCGGGTCGTCGGCGAACAGGTCGAGTGGCGGGTGCTCGTCAACGACGATCCGTTCGAGGCGATGTATCCCGACAGCGTCCACCTGATCGACAAGGCCCGTGAATACGTCCGGGAAACCACCTGGGACCTGGCGTTGTGTGTTACCGACCTGCCATTGCGTGACGGACGGGCGGTGGTGGTCGCCGATATCGACCCGGCCCATCAGGTCGCCCTCATCTCGCTGCCCGCACTCGGTGGGATGCGGTTGCGGCGGCGGTTGCGTGAGCTCGCGGTGCGGATCGTCGAAGTTCTGCGCTCGCGACGCTCAGGTGCGCTTACCCGACCGGATGCGCGTGGGCTGCGAGTGGTGGAGCGGGGCGGCGAATTGCGGTTGGTGCGGGCCGTGCGGTTCGGCTCGCTGTTCCTGCTGGCGGGGATGGTGCGCGCGAACCGGCCGTGGCAGCTGGTCGTCGGGTTGTCCTCGGCGCTGGCCGGTGCGATGGCCGGAACGGCGTTCGGGGTGCTGTACTCCTCGATCTGGTTGCTGGCAACGGCGATGGGGCCGCTGCGGTTGACGGGAATCACGGTGTCGGCGCTGGTTGCCTTGTCGGCGTGGATCATTGCCGGGCACGGGCTGTGGGAGCGACGGATCGACGGCCGGGACGATCGGTATCTGGCGTTGCGCAACGCGGGAACCGTGAGCACCGTCGCCGTCGGCACGATCGTGTTCTTCCTCGCGCTGTACACGATCACCCTGGTGGCGGTGGCCGTCGTCATCCCGCCGGACTACCTGACCAGCACTCTCGGCCGCCCGTGTGGCCCCTCCGACTACCTGACGATCGCCCTGATGGCGACGGTACTCGGCACGGTGGCAGGCGCGGTCGGCTCGGGCCTCGAAGACGATGTGACCGTACGCAAAGCCACCTACGGCTACCGCGAACAAGAGCGTCGCCGGGTCGCCGAAGATCAGCGTCGAGCCCGAGAGCCGTAGGCGCACAGCATGACCGGGGCTGTTTCAGATCACGGGGCAGCTGACCGGGCGTCGGGGGCCACCGGATATCCTCGATACCGGTGGTGGTGAAGGGGCGCCCACCGGGACGGAGCGCTGCTGATGGGCGTCAGGACAGTGGCACGACGGCTGGTCGTCGCCGTTGCGGCGGTCGTCGTCATTGCGTCGTGTGCGAACGAGCAGGCGAGCGCACCGACCTCGCCGATCGCCTCTTCGACCGCGCCGAGCCGGTCCGAGGGCGTACCCGATCTCGGGGTGCCCGAGGTGGTCGCGCAGGGAATCGAGGTGCCGTGGGGACTGGCCTTCCTCCCCGACGGCACCGCATTGGTTGCCGAACGGGACTCCGGGCAAATTCTGCGGGTGGTACCGGGCCGCACTCCTGAGCCGTTCTTCGAGGTGCCGGGGGTGGTGGCGCGCGGGGAGGGCGGCCTGCTCGGTCTCGCCGTCCGCGACGACTACGTGTACGCCTACTTCACCGCGTCCGACGACAATCGCATCGTCCGATTCCGGCCGGGCGGACCGGTGGAGGTGGTGTTCAGCGGAATCGCCAAGGCGGGCAACCACAATGGCGGGCGCATCGCCTTCGGGCCCGACGGAATGCTGTACGTGGGCACCGGGGATGCCGGGCAGCCGTCGCGGTCGCAGGATCCCGGCAGTCCGAACGGCAAGATTCTGCGGCTGACAGCCGAGGGTGCGCCCGCGCCGGGAAATCCGACGCCCGGTTCACCGGTGCTGAGCACGGGTCACCGCAATGTGCAGGGCTTGGCCTGGGACCGGACCGGCACGCTGTACGCGGCGGAGTTCGGGCAGAACCGCCTCGACGAGATCAACCGCATCGAACCCGGCCGCGACTACGGGTGGCCCGACGTCGAAGGCGGGGGCGGCGCCGACCGGGGTTTCACCGATCCGCTGCTCACCTGGTCGACCGACGAGGCCTCACCATCGGGTATCGCCATCGCGGGCGACACCCTCTACGTCGCCGCCCTGCGCGGCGAAAGGCTCTGGACGGCAACCCTTTCCGGTGCAGACCTGACCGCGCCCCGCGACTACCTGCGCGACACCTACGGCCGCCTGCGCACAGTCGCGGTCGCCCCCGACGGCGCCCTCTGGCTCACCACCTCCAACACCGACGGCCGCGGCGACCTCCGCGACGGCGACGATCGGATCCTGCGCTTCCCGGCCCGCTGAGCGACCCATCGATATTTCGATGTCCGATATCGGCAAGCCTATTGGTCATCGGATGCGGCCCGGCCTACCTTCGGGTGGCGGAACCGTTCGACAGGCGGTCTCCCCACTGAGCCCGAAGGAGCTTCGATGGCTAAATTTCTGTTCGTGATGACCGGCGCGGATCACTGGACCCTGGCCGACGGCACCGAGCACCCCACCGGCTACTGGGCCGAGGAATTCGTGGCACCCTACGAGGCCTTCACGGGGGCGGGCCACCAGATCGTGGTCGCCACCCCGGGTGGTGTCGTACCACCCGTCGACACGGGCAGCCTCGAGGCGGAGGTCAACGGCGGCGCCGCCGGTGCACAGCGCGTCAGGGAGGTGATCGAGGGCGCGAAGGAGCTGCACGATCCGGTGCGGCTGGAAGATGTCGACCTGGCCGAATTCGATGCCGTCTATTATCCGGGCGGCCACGGCCCGATGGAAGACCTTGCGGTGAACAAGGATTCGGGCGCACTCCTCAACGCCGCCCTCTCCTCTGGCAAGCCCCTGGCGGTCGTCTGCCACGCACCCGCCGCGCTGCTGGCCACCACCGGCGACGCGGGCGTCTCGCCGTTCGCCGGGTACCGCCTCACCGGCTTCAGCAACGCCGAAGAATCCCAGGCCGGCCTCGCTGACAAGGCGAAATGGTTGCTCGAGGACCGCCTCGTCGCGCTCGGTGCCGACTACACCTCGGGCGAACCGTGGGCGCCGCACGTTGTCACCGACCGCAACCTGTTCACCGGTCAAAACCCCGCATCGTCGGCCCCGCTGGCCGCCGCGGTTCTCAAAGCTCTCGCCTGAAGCCGTTGCGGCCGTGGATTATTCGTCCACGGCCGTTCAGGCGCCGGCGGTGATGTCCCAGCGGGCCCGCGCCGACATCACCTCGGCGCCGTGCCCCGCCGATCAGCTCGGTGACTACCGGTACCGACCACTTGTCGCCGATCCGGTTCAGCACGTCGCGCACCTCGCACGCCGCGTGGCGCAGATCCGGTGCACACCGGTCGGCGACCAGCATCGTGCCACCGCCGGTCCGATCGAATTCGTCGTGTCGAAGCATGCGATTTTCCTGACCTCGGGCTATATCGCACCAGCTTGACGCCGCGAACAGCCCGGAACAACGACGATCTTCTCGCCGCAGCGGTAAGCCGGGCTTACCGATAGGAGGCTGCCTCGGCCGCTGTCGCGGCCTCGAGTACGAGTTCGGCGAACCGTTCCGGATGGATCAGAGGCAGATAGTGTCCGGCTCCGGCGACGACGATCAGGCGGCCGTCGCGGCACTGCCGCAGGAATCGGCGCTCCTGCACGCGGAAGTGATCGTGGCGGCCGTTGACCAGGGATATCGGCCCCGCATAGGAGCCGAGGGCGGCGAGCACGTCGAAGCCGCTCAGTTCCTCGACGACATCGGGGATGACCTCGGTCGCGATACCCGCGGTCTCGACGGCGCGGGCGACGGCCGGTGGAAGGACCCGGTCGAACACGCGTGAACTCGCCCGCTGGCCACCGTCGGGCTGTCGCGAAAGCACTCGATGCATCACAGCGAACGGTGTCATCAGAGTTCGCGTGGGCACGCACGTCGAACCCGCGACCACGAGCCCCGCCACCTTCGCCGGAGCCATTTCCGCAGTGGCGATACCGACGTACCCGCCCAGCGAATGTCCTACGACCAGGGCGCGGCCGCCGAGGGAATCTATTGCCCCGCCCCGGGCCCGCGAAAAGCCGAAACCATCTACCTCTGTGCTCTGGAGTTGCTGGCCCGGGACGGCTACGACGACCTGACGATGGAGGCGGTCGCCCGGCGGTCCGGTGTCAACAAGACGACGCTCTACCGCTGGTGGCCGTCGAAAGACGCGCTGCTCGCCGCGGCGCTGACTGTTGCCGCGCCCCTGCGCATTTCGATTCCCGACACCGGCACCTTCGAAGGCGACCTCACCGCGCTCGGGCTCGAGATCGGCCGTCTGCTGACCGCCGAGGACACCTCGCCCATCGTCACAGCGGTCCTGTCCGCGTCGGCTTCACGCCCCGAGCTCGCCTCGGTGGGGCATCGCTTCTTCAGCGATCGGCTCGAACGCGAGCAGGTGATCTTCGACCGCGCCGCCGCACGGGGTGAGATCCCGGCCGGACTAGATCCGGCGGTCGTCGTCGACCTGCTCGCAGGTTCGTTGTGGACGCATCTCGTGCTGCGCGGTGACGGGTTCAGCGAGTCGTATGTGCGCACGGTGGTTGGTGTCATCGTGCGCGGGACGAGCGCGCGTCCGGCGTGATGCGCTCGCTCATCGGCCGGTGCGCAGCCGCACGTGTGCGGTATCGCCCTCGGCCAGCTCTTCGGTCTGCAGGACCGGCTTCTTCATGGGCAGGATGTACGTGCCGCGCTTCTTGTCCGGGAACACCGATGTCGACCAGGTGGTCGCGCCGACAGAGACCGTGACCGGGACGGCGCCGAAACCGGGTCCGGTGCGGGGATGCCGGTCGGCGATATCGTCGGCGACCGGCTCTGGAACCGCGACGAAATGCCAGGTTGCGCCTGGTGCCTGCCAGACCTCGGCGGCGAATTCGTAGTCCCACGGCTTCATGCGCGCATGATAGCGCCGGGCACCGACAGATTCCGGTCGGCAACGGTGTTGTTGCGGGTTCGACTCGGTGTGGACCCGGGGAGGGTGGTGAGGTGGGAGCCGAGCGGCGGCGAAGTACTGTCTCGGGCGTTCATCAGCCCAGCAGGAACGACAGAGGAGACGAATGTTCACCCGATATCGTCTGACCGGAGCCGTTGTTCTCGCCACCGCGTCGATCGGGCTCGTCCCGTTCGCCGCACCGGGCATAGCCGCGCCACCCGGTGCGAACCAGGCGGAGCCGATCATCACCTGCACCCAGAGCGGCACCGTCACGTGGGCGGGCGACGGGCTGGGGGAGAAGCCGACCCGCGTCGAATGGTCGGCCACCACCGAGTTCGCCGACTGCGCGGGGTCCGCCGTCGACGAGGGTGGGCCGTACCCGGTGAGCATGGCGGAGCAGGGCACCGAGGTGGCCTCCTGCGAGGGGAAGGTGACCGTCCACGAGGGCACGGGCACCATCACCTGGTCCGACGGCAGCACGAGCACCACCAGCAGCAAAGCCGCGGGCAACCAGGCCAAGTCCAAAGGTGGTGGCCCGGCTACCTTCCCGATCACCATCGACTCCGGCACGCTCGCCGGGCACTCCGCTACCGACGACAACACCGTGACCACCGAACAAACCTGTCCCGGGGTCACCGAAGCGGCTCTGACCGGCACGTTCAGCGTGCACTGACACCGCGAGCGTCGCCGGAATCCCTCCGGCGACGCTCGTCCGGCATCAGTTCGGCCCGGCGACGATATCGGCCCACTCGCTCAACAGCTGCCATGCTGTCGCCACGTGTTCGAGGCGGGTCGCGCAGCCGCCGATCGCCACGCGAAGAGCGAACTGCCCGCGAACCATGGTGTGCGACAACAGGACCCGGCCCGTCGCGTTGACAGCGTCCAACAGGGCCCGGTTGACGTCGTCGGCGGCGCGCAGGCGGAAACAGATCACCGACAGCGGATGCGGCGCGAGCACGTCGAACCGGTCGTCGGCCTCGACCCATGCCGCGAACTGCTGCGCCGCCGACACGCTGTAGCGAATGTGCTCGCGCAAACCGGACGCTCCGTACCAGCGGATCACCGCCCACAACTTCAGTGCCCGGAACCGGCGGCCCACCGGCAGTTGCCAATCCCGGTAGTCCACCACCGCACCGGACTCCGTCGCGCTGTTGCGCAGGTATTCCGGCAGTACCGACAGCACGTCCGTCAGCGCCGAGCGGTCGGCGAGGTAGCAGGCGTCGAATTCCAGGGCGGTGAGCAACCATTTGTGCGGATTGGTCGCGTAGGAATCGGCGAAGTCCGCCACGCCGTCGTTGACCCAGCGCAGCTCCGGGCACATCGCGGCCACGCCCGCGTACGCCGCGTCCACGTGCAACCAGGCGTCGAATTCGCGACAGACCGGGCCGATGAGGGCGACCGGATCGATGGCGCCCGTGGATGTGGTGCCGATCGTCGCCATCACCAGGGCGGGTGTCCGGCCGGCCGCGGCGTCGTGTGCCATCGCCGTACGCAGCGCCGTCGGGTCCATCGACAGGTCCGCGCGGGTGTCGACGAAGCGGATGGCGCTGGAACCGAGACCCGTTATTCGCGTGGCCTTTTCGAAGCCGCAGTTCGCTTCGGCCGAGGTGTAGACGACGTAGCGGCCACGCTCGACGCCCGCGCGGGCGACCTGTCCGCGCGACGCCCGCTGCAGGGCGGCCAGCAGGGCGATCAGCATCGCGGTGCTCGCGCCGTCCTGCACCACACCGCCACCGCCGCCCGCGAAGGTGAAACGCTCGGGTAGCCCGATCAAACCGGCCAGCCAGTCGAGAACGAGCTGCTCCAGCTCGGTGCACGCCGGTGCGGTCTGCCAGAGCATGCCCTGCACGCCCAGACCGGAGATCAGCAGTTCGGCCAGCGCCGAGGGGCCCGACGCCCCGCTCGGGTAGTAGGCGAGGAAGCCGGGGTGCTGCCAGTGTGTCGAGCCGGGCACGACGATCCGATCCATATCGGCGAGCAGTGCCTCGAACGGTTCGCCGGTCTCGGGCGGCTCGGCAGGCAGTTGTGCGCGGACCTCACCGGGACCGACGCTCGACCGCACCGGCAGCGACTCCACCCGTTCCCAGTAGTCGGCCACCCAGTCCACCACGGCCCGGCCGTGCGCCCGGAATTGGGCAGCCGTCATATGCGGGGGAGCGGGTGCGAGGACATGCTGATGTGCTGGAGCAACGCGCGGGGTGGTCGCCACCGATCAGAGGGTAGAGGTCCGCCGCGCCGATCCACCGCGCTGCGAGGCGTGTCGGCGCGGCCGACGCGGCGCTGAAACGGGTTCTCGTCCGGAAACGCAGGGATCCGGTCCCGTTGAGCGGGTGAGTTGAGACACGAAAGTGGTTGTCGGGCAACGGGATTGCTACACTCCTGCCTGGTGGAGCGAGCGGCGGGGACCGCAGACCTCGACGCTCTCTCCACCTCCGATTGTGCTCCTCGGTCAGGACCTTTTCGAGTCGCTCCCGCCCCGTGCACGGGTCGATGGAACGCCGGTGTTTCGGTGGTTGCCGTCTGGGCAAGCGCACACCATGGCAACTGACGAGCAAAACGGCACCACACCGCCACCTGCGAGCGCGGCCGAGGACTTGGTCACCGTCGACATGTTGCGCGAGCTGCTCGGCGCCGACGATGCGCAAGCCTGCCTGGTTCTCGAAGGTGGACGGGTGCGGGTCGCTCCGGGATCAGAAGACCAGCAGAGCGGGATGGTCGTCGTCAGCCGGGCGGAGGTTGAGCGGCGGCTCGGCGCGAACCCGGACCCGACCGCACTGACCGAACAGGCGGCCCTGCTGGACAGCGAAGTCCGCTTGCTGGGCGCCTGATCGCTGTCGGCGACGTCGGGGATCTCGTCGTCGCCCACGCCGGCGCCCTGCGGATCGGCTCTCAGGCCCGGTACATGCCGTCGATCTCATCGGCGAATCGCTCGGCGACCACGTGCCGCTTCACCTTGAGCGTGGCGGTGAGTTCGCCCGACTCCTCGGTCAGGTCGCGGTCGAGGACGACGAACTTCTTGATGGATTCGGCATGGGAGACGGTGCTGTTGGTATCGTCGATCGCCTGCTGCACCTCGGCGAGCAGCGCCGAATCGGTACGGAGATCGGCGACGGTCGCCTCGGCCGGTCGATCGGCCGCTTCCTTCCATGCGGTGAACGTCTCCGGGTCGATGGTGATGAGCGCGGTGATGAACGAGCGGCCGTCGCCGACCACCACTGCCTGCGAGATCAGCGCGTGCGAACGGATGCGATCCTCCATCGGGCCGGGGGAGACGTTCTTGCCGCCCGCCGTGACGAGGAGGTCCTTCTTACGTCCGGTGATCGACAGGAACCCGTCGTCGTCGATGGCGCCGAGGTCGCCGGTGCGCAACCACCCGTCGGACAGCGCGGCGGCGGTAGCTTCCTCGCTGCGCCAGTACCCGGCGAACACGACGCCACCGAACACCTCGATCTCGCCGTCCTCGGCGATGCGAACAGCGTTGCCGCCCAACGGTTGTCCCACTGTGCCGATCTTCACCGCACCCGGCACGTTCACACAGTGCGCGGCGGTGGATTCGGTCAGGCCGTAGCCCTCGTACACCGGAACACCGACACCTCGGAAGAAATGCCCGAGCCGAGGCGTCAACGCGCCGCCGCCGGAAATGACGAACTCGCAATCACCACCCAGCGCGGCCCGCAGCGGGGTGTACACCAGCCGGTCGCACAGGGCGTACTCGGCACGCAGCAGCAGCGAGGGCGTGCGCGCGAATCCGCCGGTGTGGTCGAGGTTTTCACTCCACCGGACCGCGGTCTGTTCGGCGAACCGGAAGACGGCCGCCTTGATCCTGCCGCCGTCGCGTGCCTTCTTCTCGGCGCCGTCGCGCACCTTCTCGAACACTCGTGGCACGCCGAGGATCGTGTGCGGGCGGAAGCGGGTGAACTGACCGGTGATGGTCTTGAAATCCGCCCAGTGCGCCTGCGTCATCCCGGCCTCGAACGCGGCCAGCGACACCGCCCTGGCCAGCACATGCGCGAGCGGCAGGAAAGTGAGCATCCGCTGTCCCGGGCGGGCGACCTCACCGATACTCGCGGTCAGGATGCCGCGCACCTCCGACAGGAAGTTGCGATGGGTGAGCATGCAGCCTTTGGGACGACCGGTGGTGCCGGAGGTGTACACCAGCGAGGCGAGGCCGTCGGCGCGCAGGCCCTCGAGCCGTTCCCGCAGGCAGTCGTCGGAGCGGTCGGTGCCCTCGGCGATCAGCAGCGCCTCGGCGCCGTCGTCGATGACCAGGGACCGGCGCAGCGTTGCCGGTGCGTTCGCGAGCAGATCCTTGTGCCGGGCGGTCTCCACGATGGCGAGCGCCGCACCGGAATCCTCGAGGATCCACCGCACCTGTTCGGCGGAGGACGAGTCGTAGACGGGAACGGTTACCGCGCCGGCGGCCCAGATCGCGAAATCGAACAGCGTCCACTCGAAGCGTGTCGCCGACGCGAGTACCACCCGATCGCCCGCCTGAATGCCGTTGGCGATCAAGCCTTTCGCCACCGTGGACACCAGCCGCGCGAACTCGGCCGCGGTGACGTCGACCCAGCGGTCCCCGACGGGACGGGAGAACAGCACCCGCCGCGGGAACTGTTCGGCCTGGGTGTAGACCGAGCCGACGATGGTCTCGTCCTCGGCGATGGTGAACGTGGCCGGCGTGGTGA
Source organism: Nocardia ignorata NBRC 108230 (assembly GCF_001612905.1). Taxonomy (GTDB): domain Bacteria; phylum Actinomycetota; class Actinomycetes; order Mycobacteriales; family Mycobacteriaceae; genus Nocardia; species Nocardia ignorata. The sequence goes on from NZ_BDBI01000028.1 coordinate 53,227, forward strand.
ACTCACGCATGCTCGCCTCCAAGGGGCTGGTCGGGTCGCTGGAATCGCCGCAAGGCGTGCGCGAAGTCGGTGATGTCGTCGGCAGTCCAGTCGCTCATCCGCTCCTCGAGCAGCATGAGGTCGTGTTCGATCGCCGCTCGATGCGCGCGGCGGCCCGACGCGGTGAGCGTGAGCGGGTAGCCCGCACGGGAATTTCCCTCGCCCGCCGCCACCCAGCCCGCGTCGACGCAGGTCCGCAGCTGTCGTGACACCGTCGAGCGGTGCACGCCGAACGCTTCGGCCAGCTCGGTGGCACGACAGCCCGGATTCCGTTCGATGTAGGACAGCGCCGATCGCTGCGCGAACGACGGTATCCCCTCCGACGCGGGCCGCGCCGCGATGGCTTCGCGGACGATCTGCGTGAGCGCGTCGTGCACCGCGACGAGCTCGGGCGACCATCCACCCGACTGGTGTTGCATGACGCAACTATATCCCCGGCCGGGGCCTAGCTGTTCACTGCCCCGGTGTGGTGTTGCCTCGTTCGCCGACCAGGCGGCGGGTGAGCAGCTCCTTGCCCTCTTCGGCGCCCTTGCGGCTCTCGTGCTGGGCGCGCCGGAAGAATTCCGCGAGTTCGCTGTCGCCGGAGCTTTCGGCGTCGGCGCTGTACTGCTCCATCCGCAGTGCGTTGCTCAGGCAGGCCTCGACGAACCAGATGAGGTCGTAGTCTTTGTCTTTGGTTCCGGTGTAGCGACCGGTTTCGGTGGTGCTCATGATGTTCCTTTCCGCTCGTCGTCGTATCCCCCAGGGCGCAATACCCGGCTGCCTCGTGACGAATCGCGGGAACGCCGGCCGACGGAGCCGGGGATCAATGCCCGCGGTGGGTGGCGCGCCGGAGCAGTCGGAGTACTGCACGTTCGATGACTGCTCGGCGCTCGCTCTCGGCGGCGCGGGCGGCTCTGTCCAGCGCTCGGGAAATCGTGACGCCCTCGGCGTACGATTCGGCGACCCTCGGGTCGACATAGGAGGCGCGGGCGACGGCGGGGGTATTGCCCAGCGCGGCAGCGACTTCGGTGATCACGGCGCGTTCGGCCCGCTTGCGCGCACGCTCGGAGGTCGGGGGTTCGGCCTGCGCGAATCCCTCGGCGGCCAGCACGGTGGCCTGCCAGGTCCGGAGGTCCTTGACGGTGCAGTCCGTTTCGGTGAGTGCTTTGAAGCGGGCGTTGATGTCGTCGGCATGCAGTTCCCGGTAGCCGTTCTTGTCGCGGTAGACCAGTAGCCGGGGCGAATCCGCGCGGCTGCGCCGCAGGGAAGTGACAGCGCGGGCCAGATCGGCGTCGTGTATCCGGACGCGACGCCGCAGACCGCCCTTGGCGACATAGTCGAACAGCATCTGCTCGCCCTCGACGCGCACCTGTTCGCGCAGCAGCGTGGCGACGCCGCGGGTGCCGTTCTCCTCGGCGTACTCCTCACCGCCGACCCGGAACACTCCGAGGTCGATCAGCCCGATCGCCACGGCCTCCACCCGGTGCCGGTGCAGGCCGGAGCGGCGCACATCGGCGGTCAACCGGTCGCGCAGCGGGGGCAGGCGAGCGGCCAGATCGAGGACGCGATCGAACTTCTCCTCGTCGCGCTCCCGGCGCCACTGCTCGTGATACAGGTATTGGCGGCGGCCGGCGGCATCGACACCGATCGCCTGGATATGACCGTTGGCGTGCGGGCAGATCCACACCTTGCGCCATGCGGGCGGAATCACCAGGCCGTTGATCCGCTCGAGGAGTTCTTCGTCCGAGACGCGTTCGCCGTCAGTGCTCAGGTAGGAGAAACCACGACCCCGGGTGACTCGCCGGATCCCCGGGCCGTAGGGAGTGCTTCGCCGTAAGCGCACGAAACCTCCTTTTCGCTGCCGCCGATCGGGTCAGGACATGGATTTGTTCAGGATCGGCGCGTCGTGCCGGGATTCCACGCGGAATTCGAGGCCGAAGTTGTTCAGGGTGACCGGCAAGGGGGTCGACGGATCGAGACGTAAGGTCGAGGTCAGCTCGAACCGCGCCCCGCGCAGCATTTCCCCGAGCAGGGTACTGGTGACGAACAGCACCAGGTCCTGCCCGGGGCAGGCGGCTGGTCCGGCGCTGAACGGCACCAACTGCGGGTAGTCCTTCGCGCGGCCGTCCAACCAGATGTCGGGAACGAAATCATCGGCGAACGGAAGTAACCGCGGGTCACGGTGGAACGCGACGGCGGCGATCAGCAGCGCCGCACCGGCCTCGGTGGTGAAACGCTGCTCGTCGTCGCGCCAGGCGGTGTCCTCGGTGACGTCGCGCAGGATGAGCGGCGTCGTCGGCCACAGCCGCACCGATTCCAGGACACATGCCCGGAGGTAGGGGAGCGTCGCCGGAGTCGTGGCGTGCTGTGCCTCGGCGACGGCCGCGGCGCGCTGATCGGGATGGGTGGCCAGCAATGCCACCGCGCGACTCAGTGCCATCCCCGCCGCGTCGAAGGCGAACAGCCAATGCGGCACCTGGCCGACGGGATCCGTCGCACCGGACGCGGATACCTCGGTGAGCGCACCCAGGAGGCTGTCCTTCTCCGCTGATTCGGCATAGCGGTAGAGGCTCTCGGAGAACTCCTCGCCCGAGCGCCTGCGTTGTGGCACGAGAAATGACCAGTTGGCGGCCGAACGCAGCTGCCACAGCCGATCGGTGATGTCGTGGTCCTCGCGCGCTGAGGAGCCGAGGACCAGCCGACGGACCAGCCGCCACCAGGCGGTGGTGAACTGTGCGGCGTCCAGCGTGCCGGTCGACGAGGCCGCCGCCAGCATCCGGGCCGCTTCGTCGGCGATGACCTCGGCGAACGGGGTCGCCAGCCGGTGCAGCGGACGGCCGGTCTCGAGAGCGGCTTCGTTCACCGCCCGGCGCTCCTCGCGGATGGGGCCCTCCGAGATCAGGACACCGTGCGGCTGGAATTGGCGCAATGCGGCGCGCTTCTCCCGATTGGCCGGATCGAACGGCGACGGTGCTTGCGCCAGCACCCTGCCCACATCGGCGGGATCGGTGACCACGACCACCCGTCGGCCGGGCAGGGACAATTCCACCGGCCCCGAACCGAACTCGTCGCGCAGCGCATGCATCCGCCGGACGGCACGACCGTCCGCCTGCGTGCGTTCCAGTATTCCCATCATCCTGCGGCGACGGGCGATGACGCCTGCGGCGAATCCGGCGAACCCCAGGTCCGCCAGCGTCGCCGCCGCGCGGACACCTCCCAACCGATGACCCGGCATGTGACCTCCTGAGCAGCGGAATGCCGACGTCGGTGTGCCGGCACGCGAGCTACTTGCGGTCATTCCACGCGAAGGATCATCTAAACGACCCGCCCGGTTCCGCAGGGAACCGGCATCACGCCCGTGCGCCGAAGAACTCTGCTCGGGCGGCGTCGACACGTGCCTGCGCCTGGGCGGCGCCCTGGAAACTGACCGCGGCCGAACCGCCGCCGGCGAGCCCGAGCGCCAGCAGGCCGCCTATGACCGAGAGGAGGTTCGGGTCGGGCAGGAGGCCGGTGTCGCTGGTCGGTGTGACGTCGTGGGCGGGAACCGCCGGGCCGCCGCCGGGTGCGGGAGCGGCGGGCGGATCAGCCGCTCCACCGGGGGCCGGTGCGGAGGGTGAGTCACCGCCGGGACCTGCTCCGGCCGGTGGTGCGCCGCCACCGCCGGGCGCGCCGCCACCGGGTGCTCCACCACCGGGTGCGCCGCCGGATTCGCCCGCCTCCGGCTGGGGAGCCTCCGGCTGGGCGGGTGCGGGAGCGTCCGGGGCAGGGGCCGCAGGCGCGGACTGCGGGGCAGGGGCTTGCGGTTCCGGCGGATTCCCCGGGTTGTTGCCTTGGTTCCCGCCGCCGTTGCCTTGATTGCCGTTTCCGTTGCCGGGGTTCGGGTTGCCGTTGTTGCCCTGGTTCCCGCCCCCATTTCCCTGGTTCCCGCCCCCGTTTCCCTGGTTGCCGTTTCCGTTGCCGGGGTTCGGGTTGCCGTTGTTGCCTTGGTTCCCGCCCCCGTTTCCCTGGTTGCCGTTTCCGTTGCCGGGGTCCGAGTTGCCCTGGTTGCCGCCGCCGTTGCCTTCGTTGCCGTTGCCGCTTCCCGGGTCCGAGTTCCCGTTGCCTCCGCCGTTGCCTCCGCCGTTGCCTCCGCCGTTGCCATGGTCTCCCGGTTCGGCGGCGAACCGGATCGCGCCGCTGTCGGGGAGTCTCGAGGTGTCGGGCACGGCGGTAGGGTCGAGCATCGCTACGGCAACTCGGCCGCCCGGCGCAGGAGTGGGCTGGGCAGCCGCGAGCCCGCCGTAGCCGAGGAGCCCGAGGACACCCGTGGCCCCGGCTGCCACGGCGGTTCGTCTCATCCGACCGGCTGCCACTTGCCCTCCGTCCCGTCGCCGAAAGCCCACCACACACCATTGCGGTCGGATTCGGAGGGCCTGGCGTTACCCCGACCGTCGATCGGTCCCGAGCCGGCGATCGTCGACACCGCCCGAACGGCGTCGAACCATCGGCGCACTAGTAGGCGAAAGACAGCGGTTCGACGGGTTCGGCGCGGTGTCTGCCACCACCACTGCCGTCGTCGGGGCCCGAATCGTCGTGCTGCGACGTGGTCGAATCCGGCGCCGGGCCCACGACGGTGTACCGATGCATGAGGTAGTACCAGACCACCGCGAGCACACCGTAGAGCAGGGTGAACACGATCAATGAGAACAGCACGGTGCCCGGTGCGTGGTCCGAGACACCCTGGTCCACGGTCATGCGGATGGTGAGGTCGCCGGCGAGGTCGGGAACGACCACCCAGGGCTGGCGCCCCATCTCGGTGAACACCCAGCCCGCGCTGTTGGCCAGGAACGGCGTCGGGATGGCGAGCAGGCTCAGCCAGGCGAACCAACGCCGGTCGGGGGCGCGACCACCCCGGGTCACCCAGAATCCGGCGAGCAGCAGCACCATCGGGCCGGCGAGCAGGCCGACCATGGTGCGAAACGACCAGTAGGTGACGAACAGGTTCGGCCGGTAATTGCCCGGCCCGTATTGCTCGACATAGGAACGTTGCAGATCCTCGACGCCCTGCAGGGTCACGCCGGTGAACTGATCCTCGGCCAGGAAAGACAGCACATAGGGAACCTCGATCAGGTGCTCCACGCTGTCGCAGTTGTTGTGTGTGCCGACAGTGAGCACCGAGAACTTCGGGTCGGTCGCCGTGTGGCACAGCGATTCCGCCGAGGCCATCTTCATCGGCTGCTGATCGAACATGATCTTGCCCTGGATATCGCCCGTGAGTGCCACCACCACGATCGACGCCGCGACCACATACAGCGAACCGCGGGCGGCGGGACGCCAGAGCGTGGTGGCTTCGGACTGTTTCACCGGGTCACCGCTGCGCCCATTGCGCACCATGAACCATCCGCAGATACCGGCGACGAACACCGACGCGGTGAGGAGCGCGCCGGCGACCACGTGCGGGAACGCCGCCAGCGTCGTGTTGTTGGTGAGCAACGTCCAGATGCTGTCCAGTTCGGCCCGGCCGGTCTCGGGATTGAACCTGGCACCGACCGGATGCTGCATGAACGAGTTGGCCGCGATGATGAAGTACGCCGACGCGTTCACCCCGATGGCCACCAACCAGATCGTGGCCAGGTGAACGAGTTTGGGCAGCCGGGACCAGCCGAAGATCCACAGTCCGATGAAGGTCGATTCGAGGAAGAAGGCGACCAACGCTTCCAAAGCCAAAGGGGCGCCGAAGATATCGCCGACGAAACGGGAGTACTCGCTCCAGTTCATCCCGAACTGGAACTCCTGCACGATGCCGGTGGCCACGCCGATCGCGAAATTGATCAGGAACAATCTGCCGAAGAACTTGGTGAGCCGATACCATTTCTCGTCGCCGGTGACGACCCACGCGGTCTGCATTCCCGCGACGATCGGAGCGAGGCCGATGGTGAGCGGTACGAAGATGAAGTGATACACCGTGGTGATACCGAATTGCCACCTCGAGATATCGACGGTGCTCATCGCCAGCGTACTCATCGTCGGTCTCCTGCCGCCGTTATGAACTGTCGCCGAAGCAGACGCGTGTGCGCCGTTGTCGAGACGAGCGTCGAACGTGATGTTCTCGGCAGTTGCGGTTCAGGACCCGAGTGATACCGCTGCTTCGGAGGTTTCGACCAGGAAGGTGAAGGTTTCCTGGAAGTACAGCTGGACGGTGTCGGCGTCGTGGCTGAGGTAGCCGATGGAGAGGTCTTGGCCGATGGCGAGTTCGAAATCGCCGCCGCGGGTGGTGAGGGCGAAACCGCCGGTGATGGCGGGTGCCCAGATGATCTCGCTATCGATGAGGCGTTCGATGTGGGTGCGGATCGGGTGGCCGTGGTCGGAGGTTTCGCTGACCTTGGTGTAGAGGTCGGCGCTGAGCAGCACCGAATACGGTCCCTGGACACCGGCCAGGCGCAACTCGGTGAGGGCGTGGGAAATGGCGTCGGGGATGTCGACCACATTGCCGGGCAGGGCGACGGGGGAGTTGGAGGCGGCGGCGCGGATGCCGGTGATGCCGGCGGCGGCGTAGCCCTCGAAGATCGCGCGGTCTTCGGCGAAGGCGATCTTCTGGGCGGCGTCTTTGAGGTTGTCGAGGTCGGCATCGGGGGCGCCGCGTTCGATGTCGTCGAGTTCGGAGCGCTGCAACGTGAAGGGCACCCGGAGTTCCACGAGCGGCTGCACCACGCGCTGGTGTGCTTGTACACCGTCGTCGGGGGAGTCGATCGGGGTGAGCCTGCCCCGGTTGAGCGCCGAATAGGCCACACCTCGGGGGCCGGACACGTCGACGACCCGGCGTCCGGCGATATTGCGCTTGAAGGTGCGGGTGGCTTCTTCTTCGATTTGTGTCCAGGCCTCGTCGGTGATCGGCGCAAGTTCGCGATGCAGGTTGTTCATTCAGTTACTCCCTTTCATAGACCCGATGGAGAGCGAACCGTCCGAGACCGCCCGGGCTGCCTCGGCGGCAACGACCGGAGCGAACTCGGGAACATCGATATCGACGTTTTCGTCGGCGACGGATGAGGGTGCATCAGGTAGATCGCCGAGGAAATCGGCGGACGGAGCGAAGAACAGAGTGCCGGTGACAGCGGTCGAGAAGTCGAGAATACGGTCGTAGGGGGCTTCGTCGGTGCCGAGAAACATGCGCTCGAGCATCTTCTCCGGTACGGACGGTGTGGCGCAATAGGCGATGTAATACGTGCCGAGTCGGCCGTCTCCGACGGTGCCGAACGGCATATTCGCGCGCACGATATCGTGCTCCACTCCGTCGGCATCGACGATCGTGTTCATGGTGACATGGGAGCTGGGTGGCTTCACGTCGTCGGGCAGTTCGTAATCGCTGAGTTTGGTACGCCCGATGATGAGCTCCTGCTCCTCGATCGTCAGAGCATTCCATTCGTCGAGTGGGTGCAGGTATTTCTGCACCATCACGTAACTGCCACCGGCGAACGCCGGATCCTCGTCGCCGACGAGAACTGCCGCCTCGGCCGCGCCGCCCTCCGGATTCGCGGTGCCGTCGACGAATCCGAGCAGATCGCGCTGTTCGAAGTAGCGGAACCCCGATGTCTCGTCGACAACGGTCGCCGCGTCGCGCAGCCTGGTCCCGATCGCCATCGCCAATTCGTAACAGGTGCCCGTCATCTCGCTCCTGATGTGGAACAGCAGGTCGCCGGGGGTGGCGGGGCAGGAGTGCACCGGCCCGGCATAGCCGGGGAACTCGTGCAGCTCGGCGGGTTCGGGACCGGTGAACAACCGGCCCCACGCGCGGTGCCCGATGCCGACGACGCAGCTGAGGTTCTGATCCGGGGTGCGGAAACCGACCGACTTGCGTAGGTCGTCGACCTCGGCCAGGAGCTCGCGGACCGCCGCCTCACCGCCTTCATCGATGGTGGCGACGAGAAAGATCGCTGCCTGCGTGAGTGGAACGAGGACCCGCTGCGGCTCACCCATGGCGGTCAGCCTACGGCCCACCGATGTTGGGGATGTGCTTCATCGGTGCGTGTCAGGCAGTGTGTCCCGTTCGCCGGAATACGGCAGTATCTGCCCCATGTTCGCTCGTCATACCAGCCGATCAGTTCTGCTCGTACTCGGCGCGATCGCTGTGTTCTCCACGGGCACCGGCACGGCCGGTCCCGGCTGGGGGCCGCTCGCCGGGCCGAATCCGTTCCTCGGGCCGACCGGTACGGCGACCATGCACGGCGACGCGGGGTCGTCGGACGCGGTGCCGCACGCGGGACCCGGGCCCGGCGCGCGAGGTATCGGCGGGTACCCACTCGGGGCGGCCTGCCCGACCCTGCTGCAGGGCTCCGACGGACTCGTTGTGGCGCTGTGTACGGCGGTGGCCGATCGTGCGCCGGTACTGCATTTGATCGACCCGTCCGCCGGGGGAATTCCGGGTACCGGGTCGGTGATGTCCGGGTCGCTCGCACAGATGACTTTGGCCAAAGGCGGCCTGCTCGGCGGGGTGTACGCCTATCTCGACCACGCCGACCGGCTGGTCGTGGTCGACGGCAATCGCGCGCTCCTGCGGATCGCCCACGAACGCGGCGCCAGGGGATGGGAATTGCGCGTGGTGGAAGCCGTCGACCTGACCACGGCCATTCCGGCGGACGACGGTGTCACCGGCCTGGTGCCCGACTGGTCGGGCACGGTGTGGTTCGCGACGGAGAACGGCATCGTCGGGACAGTCACCGCGGAAGGTGTGATCGCCACGGTGACTCTGCCCGCCGAGGAGAAGGTGGCCAACAGCATCTCCTCCGCGCCGAGCGGCCGGGTGGCGGTCGCGACCACGCACGCGCTCTACGAATTCGGCACCGATGCTTCGGGCAAGCCGGTGCGGCTGTGGCGCGCGGCCTACGACCGGGGCCCGGCCCGCAAACCGGGGCAGCTGTCGTGGGGCACCGGGTCGACGCCGACGTACTTCGGACCGGATACCGGCGCCGACTATCTCACCGTCGTCGACAACGCCGCCGATCAGGTGAAGGTGCTCGTATTCCGTTCCGGCAGCGGCGAACTCGTCTGTTCTCGGCCGGTGCTCACCGAAGGCGGTGCGGGCAGCGAGAATTCGCCGATCGGCATCGGCGGCTCGGTCTTCGTGGCCTCCACCTACGGCTATCCGTACCCGGCGGTGCCGGACGGTGCGGGTCCGGCGCAACCCGAAACAGCGCCGTTCGCCGGCGGCATGACGCGCGTCGACGTGGACCGCGACGGCTGCCGAACAGTCTGGGAGAACACGGTGCGCAGTGCCGCGGTACCGCACATCTCGACAGCGGACGGGCTCGTCTACACGATCACCCGCGACGGCACACCGAACACGACACCCATCGACGGCTACTCCTTCACCGTCATCGATCCCGAGGACGGCGCAGTGGTGAGCCGAAACGAACTGCCACCCACCATGCTCGCCGACCCACTGCAAACCTCGCCGTTGATCCTGCGCAACGGCGAGGTACTTCAGGGAGTAACCACAGGCATCGTCCGAATCGGTCGCTGAATTTCCTCGATGACGGGGATTCAGGCCGAGCGGGTGATGGTGACCTTCACGTTTTTCATGATCGGCTGATCGCTCTGGGTGCTGATGTCGCCGATCGCGCACAAGACATTCAGTTCGGGCATATATCCGGCTGCGCAACCGCGGGGGATGTCGTAGGGGATGACCTTGTAGTTGTGGACCGACCGGGTGCTGCCGTCGCGGGCGATGCTGGTGATATCGACGTCGTCGAATTGCGACAGGCCGCGTTCGCGCATGTCGTCGTCGTTCATGAAAACGAGGGTGCGCAGATTCTTGATGCCGCGGTAGCGGTCGTTGTCGGAATAGATGGTGGTGTTCCACTGGTCGTGTGAACGCAGCGTCGCCAGGCGCAGAATGCCGGGTTCCTGGGTGAGGTCGGGCAGATCGGCGCAGGAGAACTCGGCTTTGCCCGATGGCGTGAGGAAGATCAGTTCCCGGGCCGGTTGCTTGATGCGGAAGCCGAGCGGCAAACGCACTCGCCGGTTGAAATCCTCGAATCCGTCGAGCACCTGCGACATGGTGTCGCGGATGCGGTCGTAGTCGGCGACGTAGTAGTCCCACGGTGTTTTGCTCTGTGGCAGTGCGGCTTTCGCGATTCCGGCGATGATGGCCGGTTCCGACAGCAGGTGCCGGGAGGCCGGCTTCTTCATGCCCTTGGACAGGTGGACCATCGCCATCGAGTCCTCGACCGAGGTCTGCTGTTCTCCGCCGCGCTGGATGTCCTTCTCCGTGCGGCCCAGGCACGGCAGGATCAGGGCTTCGGTGCCGTGCACGAGGTGGCTGCGGTTGAGTTTGGTGCTCACCTGGATGGTGAGGTCGCATTTGCGCAGGGCCTGGTAGGTGTAGGCGGTGTCGGGTGCGGCGAGCGCGAAATTGCCGCCCATCGCCATGAACACCTTCAGTTTTCCGGCCTGCATCGCCTCGATGGTGGCGACGACGTCGTAGCCGTCGGCACGCGGTGAGGTGATGCCGCAGGCCTCGTCGAGCCGATCGAGGAACCGCGCCGCCGGCTTGTTGGCGATGCCGCAGGTGCGGTTGCCCTGCACATTGCTGTGCCCGCGCACCGGTGACGGACCGGCACCCTCGCGCCCCAGATTGCCGCGCAACAGCAGCACGTTCACGATCTCGCGAACGGTGTCGACACCGTGCTCGTGCTGGGTCACCCCGAGGCACCAGCTGATGATGCTTCGATCGGCCTCGCAGTAGACGCGCGCGGCCTTACGGACATCGTCCTCGGTGAGCCCGGACTGTTCCTCGATCGTCGACCAGGGCGTGGCCTCGACGACGGCGCGGTATTCCTCGAAGCCGTGGGTGTGCCGCTCGATGAACTGGTGATCGAGCGCATTGGGATCGGATTCGGATTCCTCGAACACGGCCTTGGCGATGCCACGCATCAGGGCGAAGTCACCGCCGATGCGCGGCTGCAGGTTCAGTGTCGAGGTATCGGTCGTGCGGAACGTCGCCATCCGCAGGATCTCGTGCGGGATGATGGTGCGGGTCGCACCGGCTTCCACGAGCGGGTTGATGTGCACGATCTGCGCGCCGCGCCGGTCGGCCTCGGCGAGGGCGGTCAGCATGCGTGGTGCGTTGGAGGCGGCGTTCACGCCGAGGATGAACAGCGCATCGGTGGTTTCCCAGTCCTCGAGGTCGCAGGTGCCCTTACCGGTCCCGAGCGCGGCCTGCAGCGCTCGTCCACTCGCCTCGTGGCACATGTTCGAGCAGTCGGGCAGATTGTTGGTGCCGAGCTCCCGGGCCATCAGCTGATAGAGGAAGGTCGCCTCGTTGCCGAGCCGGCCCGATGTGTAATAGGCCGCCAGATTCGGGTCGTCGAGTTCGCGTAGGGCCTTGCCCGCCATTTCGAACGCGTCGTCCCAGCTGATCGGGACGTAATGGTCGGTGACCGGGTCGTAGCGCATCGGCTCGGTGAGCCTGCCCTGATTCTCGAGGTCGTGGTCGCTCCAGGTGGACAGTTCCGCCACCGAATGCTCGGCGAAGAAGTCCCGCGTCACCCGTTTGTGCGTCATCTCCCACGTGACGTGTTTGATGCCGTTCTCGCAGATGTCGAGATGAATGCCCTTGATCGAATCGGGCCACGCGCATCCCGGGCAGTCGAAACCACCGTTCTCGTGATTCATCTTCATGATGGCGCGGGTGCCGAGCAGCGGCTCTTTCTCCTGGCCGATCATGAATTCGGTGACCGCCTTGGCGGCGCCCCAACCGGCGGCCGGATGATGGTACGGCTTGAATTCCGGGGTCGCCGCGCGGTCGCGAGCACCGCTCGGGCCGTCGTCGGGGTCGAACTCTCCAAACGCATCGGTCATGACAGTCCCTTCGACGATTTCGAAGCCGGTCTTCCCGTCCGCCGGAATTCTCTCCCCGGAGAGCCACGATTCGAGGTAGGCGGGCCGTCACCATCGTCGCCGTCGCGGGCGGCCATGGCCAAGAACCACTTCCGACTGCTCGATAGGTGTGGCTTATCGCTGCCGCGTACGCCGCAAATTCGTCCGAACTACCCGATTTCGGCCTGTTGACGTCTCGCGAACGATTCATGCACCGTGGTTCATCGGCCCCACGGGCATGCCCGCGACCGACCCTCGGAGGAATCTTGCGCACCATGCTGAACCAGGCGCGCCCGGTATTTCGGCGATTCGTCACCGAGATCGATCATCTGCCCGCCGCCCGCGTCTTCGTCGGCTTGGCGATCCCCGGTCTGATGCTCGTCGCCGCCGGACGCACCGACCTACTCATCTACGCGGTGTTCGGTTCCTTCACCGGCATGTACGGGTTCGCCGAAGCACCGAGGCAACGACTCGCCCACCAGTGTGAGGCCGCCGTGATGCTGGTCGGCGCGGTGGGGGCGGGCATTCTGCTCGGTCGGCTGCACGCTCCGCCCGCAGTGCTGGTCGCGGCCGTCGCCGTGTTCGCCGCGGCGGCGTCACCGGTCACCGACCGGCTCGGGTTGCGGCCGGAGGGCCCGTTCTTCGGGATCTTCGCTTTCGGCGCGATCGCGATGGTGGCCGACAACCAGCGTCATCCGGTCGCTGCGCTGTTGGTCTGCGCCGGCACCGCGATCCTGTGCGTCGCCGTCGGATACCTGGAATCCGCTCGCAGGGTGCGGCGCGGTACGGCCACCGACGTGCCGAGCCGATGTCCACCACACCGCCGGGGCATCGACTCGACAATCCAGGCAGGCCGCTACGCACTGGCGATCGCACTGTCCGGCGGCATCGGTCTGCTGCTAGATGTCGCGCACGCCAACTGGGCCATGGCCGGCGCGGCCGTGCCGTTGGCGGCGGCGACCTCGCGCGACCGGCTGACCCGGGGGATGCACCGGGTGATCGGCACCTTCCTCGGCCTGCTCGTGGCGACACCGTTGCTGATCCCGGGACAACCGAGCCCGGCGGTGCTCGGGCTCGCGATCATCGCGCTGCTGTATCCGACCGAGCTGTTCATGGCGCACCACTACGCGCTGGCGCTCGGCTTCTTCACGCCGCTGATCATGGCGATGACCGAGCTCGCCGACCCGACCGACCCGTTCACCATGCTCACCGAGCGCGGGCTCGACACGGTGATCGGCGTGGCCGTCGGATCAGCTGTCGCATTGCTGATCCGAGACCCGGCCCCGCATACTGTCGTCATGGGACCGTACCCGGACAAGGCGCCCGCCGAGCACGCGCGCGAGATCGCCCGGGCACGCCATCCGGTGGCCGCCGCCCGAGACGGCAACTAGGCAGACGTGCTCTTTCGTCAGCTCGAGTACTTCGTGGCGCTCGCCAGGGAACGTCACTTCGCCCGTGCGGCCAAATCCTGCTACGTATCCCAACCGGCGCTGTCCGAAGCGCTGCGCAAACTCGAGCACGAGCTCGGCGTGCCGCTGGTCCGGCGGGGACATACATTCGAGGGGCTCACACCGGAAGGGGAGCGGCTGGTCCTGTGGGCCCGGCGGATCCTGGCCGACCGCGACGCGCTCGAACACGAAGTCGCCGCGCTGCAAACCGGTTTGACCGGTGAACTGCGGATCGGCGTGATTCCGGCGGCATCGAGCACGGTCGCCCTGCTCACCGACCCGTTCTGCGTCGAACATCCGCTGGTTCGGGTGCGGCTGGAAACCAAACTGCGCTCACTCGACATCGTCGAGCGCATCCGCCGGTACGAACTCGACGCGGGCATCATCTACGCGCAAGGGGTCGATACCAGCGGGCTCACCCGCACCCCGCTCTACACCGAACGGCACGTGCTGCTCGCAGGCACCGAACTCCTGGCGGGACGCACCGGAACGATCACCTGGGCCGAGGCGCTGGAAATGCCGATGTGCCTGCTGCACAGGGAATTGCGGGGACGGCAGCTCCTCGACGAAGCACTCGCCGGGCGCGGACTGCGCGCTACGCCGCAGATCGAGACCGATTCCGTGATCGCGTTGCTCGCGCATGTGAGCACCGGTCGCTGGGCGTGTGTCGTGCCGCAGCCCTGGCTGCGCACCTTGCCCACGCCAGCCGGAGTTCGGGTACTCACTCTCGACGACCCGGTGGTCTCCGCCGAGATCGTGCTGGTCGCGGCGGCGGGGGAGCCCGGCTCGGTACTGGCCAAGGCGCTGATCACGACCGCTGGGGGCGCCGACCTGGACGCCGTGCTCGGCGAGCCGGCACCGGGCTGACCGACGATCACGCGATCGTCGAGGACCGTTGGGGTGCGCTGCACCGCCATGAGCAGTCCGTTGCTGTTGTCGGCGGTCACCCGCCTGCTCGGTTCTGTCGTGCTCGGTGCCGCGGCGGGAACGGCCGTCGGTATCGGCAGCGAACCGGCACTCGGGGTGCTGACCGGTATCGCCACTGCCGCAACGATTTTCGTCGTCGCCGGCTGGTTCGTACTCTGGCCGATGGATGCCGAGCGGACCAGATCCAACGCCCGGCGCGAGGACTTCCAGCCGCTGATCGAGGAGACGTCGGTCGTCGTCGCCGCGCTCAGCGGGCTCGTCGCCATCGTCCTCATCCTCGTGCTCGGCAGATTCGCGCAAGGCCATATCGCGGCCGCCACGGCATGACCTATCAGGTCTCCGACACCAACCTCACGAAGGCGGGGATCCGCTCCATCGTGCTCCGCCATTGTCTGCTGTCCTACGCCATCGGCACCGTCATCCTTGCGACCACGATCAACCTCGTCGCCGGCATCGTCAGCGAGCGAGCAGCCCTTGGCGATCGTCCGTCACCAGTCGCTGCGCACCGGCGTAGACGTTCATCGAATCGCCACGCAGGAATCCGACCAGGGTCAACCCGTTGTCGGCAGCGAGATCCACCGCCAGCGACGACGGCGCGGAGACCGCCGCCAATACCGGAATGCCCGCCATAAGTGCCTTCTGTGCCAGTTCGAAGGATGCCCGTCCGCTCACCATCAGAACGGTTTCGCGCAACGGCAGCAGTGCGGCTCGCACGGCGGCGCCGATCACCTTGTCGACTGCGTTGTGTCTGCCGACGTCCTCACGCAGGTACAGCATCGATCCGTCGGCGGTGAACAGTCCGGCCGCGTGCAGGCCGCCGGTGGTGTCGAACACCTTCTGGGCGTTGCGAAGCCGGTCCGGCAGGGTGGCCAGGACTTCTGGTGGGCAGCGCACGGGATCGTCTGCCACCGACCAGGTCGTGGCGGTGCGCACCGCATCGAGGCTGGCTTTGCCGCACAGTCCGCAGGAGGACGTGGTGTAGAAGTTGCGTTCCAGCGACGGGTCAGGGGCGGCGACACCGGGTGCCAGGACCACGTCCACGATGTTGTAGGTGTTGGTGCCCTCGGCGGTCGCGCCCGCGCAGTAGCGGATTCCGGCGATCTGATCCGGCGATCGAACAACCCCCTCGCTCACCAGAAAGCCTGCCGCGAGGTCGAAATCGTTCCCCGGCGTCCGCATCGTCACGGTCAACGGGCGGCCGCCCACCCGGACCTCGAGGGGTTCCTCGCTCACCAGGGTGTCGGGACGTTCGCTGCGGACGCCGTCCCTGATGCGCAGCACAGGTCGTCGCACGGTCACTCGTCCCACTGTGTTCTCCGCTTCTCTGGTCGGATCGCAGGCACTGCTCACCGACAGTCAAGGCTGCCGGGTGATTCGCGTCAAAGTCGCCTCTCCGATCGGTCGACAACCGTGACTTATCATCCGAGGCACCGGTTACGGGGTCTGCTTCCCGTCGAGGATGTCGGCGAGTACCGTCGCCTCGCTCATGTCGACGAGGCGGGACGCGGTCAACAGGGTCAGCGGACCGCTTTTCGCCACCTCACGTAGTTCGTGCCGAGGTTTCGTCATGTGCCCTCTTTCGCCGGTCGATGTAGGCGGAAGCTGCCGGTCACTGTATAGCGGGCACCCCGGCAACGGCGGTAGCAACGCATCGCAGGGAGTAGGGTCGATAGCCGTGGATTCGCGCGAGATCGATTCTTCGGTTCGGGTGCGTGGCGCCCGGGTCCACAATCTGCGCGATGTCGATGTCGACCTGCCGCGTAATGCCTTGGTCGCGTTCACCGGTGTGTCGGGCTCGGGGAAGTCCTCGCTGGCCTTCGGGACGCTCTATGCCGAATCGCAGCGCCGGTACCTGGAGTCGGTCGCACCGTATGCCCGGCGGTTGCTGAATCAGGTCGAAGCGCCCGACGTGGACGAGGTTTCGGGGATGCCGCCGACGGTGGCGCTGGCCCAGCGCCGGTCCACGCCGTCGTCCCGGTCCACCGTCGGCACGGTGAGTGCCCTGTCGAACACGCTGCGGCTGTTGATGTCGCGCGAAGGCGACTACCCGGAGGGGCCCGCGCGGACCGGGCCCGGACACTATCCGGCGGGAACCAACCGGTTGTACTCGGATGCCTTCTCGCCCAACACCGTCGAGGGCGCGTGTCCCCGCTGCCACGGACAGGGCGTGATCCACGAAGCCACCGAGGAATCGATGGTGCCCGACCCCTCCCTGAGCATCAGGGAGGGGGCGATCGCGTCGTGGCCCGGCGCCTGGCAGGGCAAGAATCTGCGCGATGTGGTCGCCGCGCTGGGTTACGACATCGACCGCCCCTGGCGCGAACTCGATGCGGCCGAGCGTGAGTGGATCCTGTTCAGCGACGAACAACCCGTCGTCACCGTGCATCCCGAGCGCGAGGCGCACCGCATCCACCGCCCCTACCAGGGCACCTTCAGCAGCGCCCGCCGATTGCTGCTCAAGGCCCATGCCGAATCAAAGAGCGACAAGACCCGGGCCAAGGCCGCGGAATTCCTGCACACCACCGTGTGCCCGCTGTGCCATGGACACCGGCTCAAGCCCGAATCGCTGGCGGTGACCTTCGCCGGTTACAACATCGCCGAACTCGGTGAACTGCCGTTGCACGAACTGGCCGAGGTGCTACGTCCCTACACCACCGGCACCGGCGCGGTGGCCGTGCTCACCCAGGACCTCACGTCCCGGCTGGACGTGCTGATCGAACTCGGCCTCGGCTACCTCGGCATCGACCGGGAAAGCCCGACACTTTCCGGTGGCGAACTGCAGCGCCTGCGGTTGGCAGGGCAGTTGCGGTCGGGGCTGTTCGGCGTCGTCTACGTGCTGGACGAACCCTCGGCCGGGTTGCACCCCGCCGACACCGCCGCGCTCACCACCGTCCTGCGCAGACTCGAAAAGTCCGGCAACAGTGTCCTTCTCGTCGAACACGACATGGATGTGGTGCGCCACGCCGACTGGGTGATCGACGTCGGTCCGGGAGCCGGCGTCAACGGGGGACGGGTGCTCTACAGCGGAGAGGTGGCCGGTCTGCGTGCGATCCCCGATTCGGTGACCCGGCGTTACCTGTTCGACGAGGTGTCGCGCGAACCGCGGGTGCCGCGCGTGCGCAGCGGCACGCTGGAGTTGCGTGGGATCGAGATCAACAACGTGCGCGGAGTCGACGTCGACCTGCCGCTCGGGGTCTTCACCGCCGTGACCGGGGTGTCGGGAGCGGGCAAAACCACTCTGCTGCGGGCGATTTCAGCGGGCGCCGAAGCCGACCCGGTGGTAAACCGGGTGGTCGAGGTGGATCAGGCGCCGATCGGGCGCACCCCGCGTTCCAACCTGGCCACCTACACCGGCCTGTTCGACACTGTCCGAGCCCTTTTCGCCGATACCCCCGCGGCGCGGGCGCGTGGTTACGGCATCGGCCGCTTCTCCTTCAACGTCGCCGAAGGACGCTGCCCGACCTGCCAGGGCGAGGGGTACATCACCGTGGAACTGCTCTTCCTGCCCAGCACCTACACCCCGTGCCCGGACTGCCACGGTGCCCGCTACAACCCCGAAACCCTCGAGATCACCTACCGGGACACGACGATCGCCGGGGTGCTCGACATGACCGTCGAACAGGCCGAACCGTTCTTCGCCGACGTGTCCGCGGTGCACCGCGCGCTCCACACGCTCCTCGATGTCGGGCTCGGCTACCTGCGGCTCGGCCAGCCCGCCACCGAACTGTCCGGTGGCGAGGCCCAACGGGTGAAGCTGGCCACCGAACTGCAACGCACCCGCCGCGCGGGCACGCTGTACCTGCTGGACGAGCCGACCACCGGGCTGCACCCCGCCGACACCGAAGTGCTGCTCGCCCAACTCGATTCGCTCGTCGACTCCGGCGCGACCGTGGTGGTCGCCGAACACGACATGATCGTGGTCGCGCAGTCCGATCACGTGATCGACATGGGCCCCGACGGCGGCGCCCGCGGCGGCCGGATCGTCGCCGAGGGCACCCCGAAACACGTCGCGGCCGCGCCGGACAGCCGAACCGCCCCCTACCTGGCGCGGGTGCTGTGACCGCTCAGCTGAGGGTCTTCTGAGCGGCGGGGTCGAAGGGCTTCAGCTCGTCGAAGCGTCCGTCGAGGACCTTGCGCGCCCACTCGGGATCCTGGAGCAACGCACGGCCCACAGCGACCATGTCGACCTCGTCGCGTTCCATCCGTTCGAGCAGATTGTCGATGCTGCCGAGTTCGGCGCCGTGCCCACGGAAGGCGTTCAGGAAGTCGCCGTCGAGGCCGACCGAGCCGACGGTGATCACCGGCTTACCGGTGAGCTTCTTGGTCCAGCCGGCCAGATTCAGGTCGGAGCCGTCGAATTCGGGGAGCCAGTAGCGGCGGGTCGAGGCGTGGAAGACATCGACACCTGCCTCGGCCAGCGGGGCGAGGATCGCCGCCAACTCCTGGGGCGTCTGTGCCAGGCGCCCGTCATAGGCATCCTGCTTCCACTGCGAATAGCGCAGGATCACCGGGAAGGTCGGCGAGACGACGGCGCGCACGGCTTGGACGACCTCGGCGACGAACACGGTCCGGGCCACCGCGTCCCCGCCGTAGGCGTCGGTGCGGCGATTCGTGCGTGACCACAGGAACTGATCGAGGAGATAGCCGTGGGCGCCGTGGAGTTCCACCCCGTCGAATCCGAGGCGTTCGGCGGCCGCGGCGGCGTCGGCGAAGGCGGCGATCACGTCGTCGAGGTCGCGCTGGGTCATGGCGTGGCCCGCGCCCTCGGTGCCGTCGACGCGAATGCCGGAGGGGCCCATGGCCGGGGCGTCGGGGTAGGGCGCATCACCGTGGTTGCGCACCATGCCGATGTGCCACAGCTGCGGGACGATGGTGCCACCAGCCGCGTGCACGTCGGCGGCGACCTTCGCCCACCCGGCCAGCTGGGCCTCGCCGTGGAAACGCGGGACGCGATCGCTCTGTCCCGCCGACTCGTGACCGACGTAGGTTCCCTCGGTGACGATCAGGCCGACGCCTGCCGCGGCCCGGCGGGCGTAGTAGGAAGCCACGTCGTCACCGGGGATACCGCCGGGGGAGAACATGCGGGTCATCGGCGCCATGGCGATCCGGTTGGGGACGGTCAGGCCGTTCAGGGTGATGGGTCGTGACAGGGCCTGCGTCGCACGGGCGGCGTCGGACACGGTGACGGTCATGAATGCTCCTAACATACTTACTTGAGAATGTCGAAGGTTGAGAACTTCAAGCAATGCCGCCACCGTAGGCGGAGATATTTGAGGTCGTCAAGTTTCTGGCGCTAGTCTTGAGCCATGTCAGAGCCTCCCCGCGACGATCCCGACCAGCTCATGGAGCTGTTGTCGGTGTCGCTCGGCGTGTATTACGGAGACTTCACCGCCGCTGCGGCCGGCGAGCAGCTCACCGCCATCCAGGCCAAGACCCTCACCGTGCTGCGCCATGGGCCCATCGCCATGCGAAGGCTGGCAGAGACCATGTACTGCGATGCCTCCAACATCACCGGCATCATCAACCGGCTCGAGAAGCGTGGGCTCGTACGCCGGGAGACCAGCGCCGCCGATCGGCGCGTCACCAACCTCGTCATCACCCCGGAGGGTGAGCAGGTCACCGACGCGATCCGCGCGAACATGCACCGCACGCGCGCGGGTCTCGAGCGGCTCGACGCGCAACAACGCCGGACGCTGTCGGCCCTGCTGTCGGAGGTCTTCCGGAAGTAGGGAGCCTCAGTCGGCGTGCGCGCCGCGGGTAGCCACCCAGGTGGCGATCTGGGCCCGGTTCGACGAGCCGAGCTTGGTGAGGATGTTGCCCACGTGCGTGTCGGCGGTGCGGGGCGCGATGACGAGGCGGGCGGCGATCTCCTTGTTCGTCAGCCCGGTGGCGACCAGGGTCGCCACCTCGTACTCGCGCGGGGTCAACGGCGCGATGTCGACGGGATGCCGAGTCGCCGGTTCACGGTGCGGGGTCAGCGCGAACTCGAAGGCCTCGTCGATCGGCATGGCCTGCCCGGCCAGGAACGCGGTTTCGAAACGGTCGCCACCCAGTGCCTGGATCGACGCGTCGCGAAAGAGCGTGTGCGGGCGCACGAGGATGACGTCGGGATCGGAACCCAGCTGCTCCCACGCGGACGCGGCGACACCGAACAGGGTGGCGGCGCGCAGGTGCTGGTTGCGTGCCGAGGCCACCCACGCCAGTGCTTCCACGTGATAGGCGTCGCCGAATCGGCTGCCCCATCGGCGCGAGATCCGCAGGGCGGTGTGTCCGGCTCGCTCGGCCGCGTCGGGATTGCCGAGCATCACTTCGATCAGCGAGATGGCGAACAGGTAGAGCCCGCGATAGTAGTAGTCACCGTGCTCCTCGCAGATCCGCACCGCCTCGCGTAGCTCCTGGAGGCGACCGGTGGGGTCGGCGGCGGCGGTCGCCAGCGCGTAGATGTTCCACGCCCCCATCGACTCACGCAGGTGTCCGTGGCTGCGCAGGGTGTGGGTGGCTTCCCAGGCGAGGGCGGCCGCCTTCTCGTTGTCCAAGTCGATCTTGGCCGCGGCGGACCGGGCGGCCTTCGCGAGGGCGATCAGGACCGGGTCGCCCGAGCGCGCCGCCTCCCGATCGGCTTGATCGAGTTCGCGATAAGCGCTGTCACGATCGGTCATCCAGATCGAATGCAGGGCGAGCACCGCCCAGCCGCGTCCCGCGTGCGGCGAATGCGGCACCGCGTGCAGCGCACGCTGCAACCAGACCTTCACCAGCTGATCCGAGCCAGCCATCCGCCAGAACTCATCGACGCAGGCCGCCATCTCGAGCGCGGTCTCGGCCTCGCCCGGCGTCTCGAGCGACCATTCGAGCGCCAATCGCAGATCGGGTTGGCAGACCTGCAACCGACGGACGTGTTCGAACTGCTTCTTGCTGAAGAACTCCCGGTCGGTCAGCAGAATGACGTCCCGGAACCAGTCCCGATGCCTGCGGGCGACGACGTCGGTCGCACCTTCCTCGGCCAGCTTCTCGGCGCCGAACTCGCGCACCGGCCGCAACAGGCGGTAGTGCGTGATGTCGTCGCCGCGCCGTTCCAGGATCGACTTGTCGACCAGCGAATCGACGATCGACACCACCGGCGCGACCGAACGCGTGTCGGCGCAGACATATTCGGCGGCTTCCAGCTCGAACCAGTCCTGGAAGATCGACAGGCGCGCCCACACCTGCTTCTCGTCGTCGCTGCACAACCGGTAGCTCCAGTCGACCGTGTTGCGCAGCGTCTGGTGCCGGTCGGGCACCCCGTGCGTCCAGGCCGTCGGCAGCGTCAGCCCGCACGACCAGCGGTCGATGACCTGTGCGGGTGACAGCGAGCGGTGCCGGGCCGCCGCCAGTTCGATGGCCAGTGGGATCCCGTCGAGCAACCGGCACAGGCGGGCGATGGCGGCGGCGTTCGACTCGGTGATCCGGAAATCGGCGCGCACCGCCCTCGCCCGGTCGACGAGCAGGGCCACCGCCGGGTATTCGGCGATCCGGGCGGGATCGTCGAGCTCCGGTGGTGGCACGGCCAGTGGTGGGAGCCGGTAGACCTGCTCGCCCGCCACGCTGAGTGTCTGCCTGCTGGTGACGAGCAGGGTCACCCCGGGGCAGGTCGCGAGCACCTGGATGACGAGGTCGGCGCAGCCGTCGAGCAGATGTTCGCAGTTGTCGAGGACCAGCAGCGGTGCGCGGCGAACCAGATGGTCGAGTACCCGTTCGGTCGCCGACTCGCCGGCTTTGATCCGCAATCTGAGTGCCGCCGCCACCGCTGTGCCGACCTCGTGATCGTGGCGCAGCCCGGACAGTTCCACGAAGTAGACGCCGTCGTCGTAGTCGGCGGCGAGCTGCCCGGCGACCTTGCGTGCCAGGCGGGTCTTGCCGAGTCCGCCCTGGCCGGTGATGGAGACCAGGCAGCCGTCGTCGAGCAGGGCGCGCACCGCGGCTACCTCGGCATCGCGGCCGAGGTAGCTGGTCGCCGCCGGGTCGAGCGTGCTTCGCACCATCCGCCGTCTCGGGTCGTACCGGACGACACGTGCTGTCGATCCGGCTCACGGGTGTGATCGGTATCGGCGATCGTACTCAGCCGTCGTCCCGGGAGCGGCACGAATTCGCTGATGTCCGCACTCAGCTCAGCGCTTGCGCCTTCGCGTTGTGCAGAACTCTCGTCCACGCGACGTCGGTGCACAGGCCGCACTCGGCACCGAGGAAACGGGCCTTCGCGACGGGGTCACCGAGCAGTCGGTACTTCAGCCAGTCGGCCATCACCTCGGCGTATCGTCCCCAGACCAGGTGCCCGGCGCCACCGAGTTCGGCGAAGACCGCGGGTACCTGGTCGGCCCTCTCGAACAGGGGCATGACGATGCCGTCGGCGTCGACGATGCGGTCGGCCTCCCCGGCCAGGAACAGCGCGGGCCCGACCATCTTTCCGGGAGCCGCCAGCGGGCCGGGTTGCAGGGCTAGCACGGTGCGCACCATCTCGTCGGCGCCCGCGTTGATCGCGCCCGCCCCGCCCTGGGAATGGCCTGCGGCCGCCACCTGATCGGTGGCCACCTTGCCGCTGTACGCGTTGCCCGGGGTGTCGTTGCGCCGCAGCAGTTCCCGCCCGCCCGCGAGCATCTCCGCACCCGAGTTCGCCATCGTGGTGTTCGCGGCGACGACGATGAAGCCCGCCGCGGCCCAGGGCTTCAGCAGTGTGTCGGCGTAGACGCCGGGCCCGGCGCCGGTGCCGTTGCCCCAGAGCACCACCGGATGGCGGGTGGTGCCGAGCTCGGCGGGACGGTACACCGTGTGGTCGACCCACTTGTCGACCGTCACGGCGCCCACCGGGTCGGCCACCTGCGACGAACCGGCCGACCCGGCCGAGGGCGGGTTCGCCACAGCGGGCGCGGCGCCCAGCAGACCGGTCACCGCGACCGCCGCCAGGGTTGTGCATCGGAAAAACATCGTTGTCCTTTCCTACGGTGCCGCGGTACTACGCGGCCGGATCGTGCAACCCCGACACCACGAGCGCGGAGCGCAGGTACCACAGATCGGCGCACCGGGTGGCGTCGTAGCCGGTGAGTTCGGCGATGCGCTTGATGCGGTAGTCGATCGAGTTGGTGTGCAGGTGCAGCATGGTTGCGGTGCGGCGCCGGTTCAGGTTGTTGGCGACGTGGCAGCGCAGCGTTTCGAGGAGTTCGGGGTGCCCGGTCAGCGGCTCGAGCACGGTCGCGAGGTGGTCGCGGGCCGGACCGGGCCGGGTGAGCTGGTATTCGAGCGCGTAATCGCTGAACCGGTGCACGCCACCCCTGCGGCCGAGCCGCCGGACGATCTCGAGCAGTTCGTGCGCGCACTCGGTCGCGTCGGCCACCTCGTCGAGGTCGGACAGCACGACCGCCACCGTCACCTGGCGACCGGCGGCGCGGGTGAGCGCGGCGGCCACGACGTCGATGTCGGCGTCGGTATGGCGCGGCACCAGTGCGGTGCCGCCGCGCGTGGACAGGGCGGCCAGGCACTCACCGTCGCAGCGACGGTCGAGTTCGGCGCGCATGCGGGTGATGGCGCGGCGGGCGCGTACCCGCTCGTCGACGCCGTCGGCGGGCCCGTCCGTCGGTTCGCCCGCGATGTTCAGTGCCAGCACCCAGTACTCGTCGGCCAGTTCGACGCCGCAGTCGCGGGCCACGGCGCGCGAGTGGGTGCCCGCGATGACCTGGTGGGCCAGTGCGTCTCTGGCGTGTTCGGAGCGGCCCGCTAGTTCCAGCGTGTACCGCACGTAGGCGCTCGCGACCGTCGTGGCGGCGTGCTCGAGCAGGTCGACCACGTCGATCTCGGCTCCGGTCAGTTCGACGGCGATGCGCGCACAGCGGTGCAGGGAGTGCAGGATCGCCTCCACCCCGATGCCGTCGCGTGCCCATTCGACGGTGGCGTGTTCGAGGCGAGCGAGCGGGACGGCCGTAGCCGACCCGGAACTCGTGGCCGCGATCAGATCGAGGCAGGCCAGCCCGATGTTGCGGATCTGCCGGGGGCGCAACATATTTCGCCCCGCGGGGCCGTCGGTGAAGGCCGTCCGTACCAGGCGGTCGATCGTCGATTCCTGTGCCGCGTGCGCCGGTGCCGATCTGCTCAGGAGGGCGGTCCCGGAGGGTGTCCGATGTGGCATTCGTCGAGCGTGCCGGGCCCAGCACGCCGGGACATCGGTAGAACTGCGTATCTCTGCGCACCGAGGTGCGTATTTTATTCGGCTCCGCCCACGAAGTCCGCGGGGTTCACCGAGAGACCTTCCGTTCGCCGGCGAGCGCCGCTTCGTGGCCGTCGACGAGGGTGCCGGGGATGACCACGACGGCGCGCACCCCGCCGTACGGTGACTCGGCCAACCGCACCGACACCGCGTGGGTGCTCGCGAGCTGGGCCACCACGAACAAGCCCATGCGCGAATCGCGCGACAACGCCGCGAACCCGAAATCCGGCGCGGCGGCCAGCAGGGAGTTGTACCGCTCGAATTCGGCCACGGTGAGACCGATCCCCTGATCGGCGACCTCGACCGCCAGGCCCTTGCCGACGACACCCGCGCTGACATCGACCATCGTCGCGGGTGGGGAGAAGGCGGTGGCGTTGTCGACGAGTTCGGCGATGAGGTGGATCAGGTCGGCCACCGCCGCGCCGTACAGCCGCGCCTCGGGTACGCCGCCGACCCGCACGCGCACATACTCTTTCGTCTCACCCACCGCGCTGCGCAGCACATCGAGCAGCGGCACCGGTGTGCTCCACCGTCGCCCGGGCCTGCTGCCGCCGAGGATCAGCAGGTTCTCGGCATTGCGTCGCGCGCGGGTCGCCAGGTGATCGAGCTGGAAGTACACCTCGAGCAGGGCCGGGTCCTGCTGCTTGCTCTCGGCCTCGTCGAGGATCTCGAGCTGACGGTGCACCACCACCTGGCTGCGATGGGCGATATTGACGAATACCGAGCGAACCCCCTCCCTGGTGCGCGCCTCCTCGACCGCCGCCCCCACCGCCACGGTCGCGGCCTGCTCGAAAGCGGTTGCCACTTCACCGATCTCGTCACTGCCGAAGTCGAGGATGGGCGCGATCTCGGCGCGCTCACCGGCTTTCGCCCGCCGGATGGCCTTGGGCAGTTCGGCGTCGGCCACCTCGAGCGTGGCATCGCGCAGCCGCCGCAACCCGCGGATGATGCGGTCGGCCAGCACCACCGCGATCAGCATGGCGACCACACTGCCCACCAGCACGACGGCCCCCGCCACCCACGCGGACCGTTCGGTGCGTTGGGCGGCCTCGATGGCACTGCCACGGGCTCGGTCGAGATGTTCGGAGTAGGTGGCGACGAGCTTCGTATTCACCTCGGCGGCGGCATCCTGCCACTGCTGCAGCGAGAGTGGCAGCTCCGGTGTCCGGGTCCACTCGTGAGACGCGAGTCGTTCGGCGAGCGCCGCCTCCATCGTCGAAATCTGTTGCCACGCATCGGAAGCCACGATTCCGGCGAGCAGCTGGTTGCGTGGCTCACCGAATTCGGCGATCAGATTGGTGATCTCGGCCTTGTAGAAGCCCACCTGGGTGGTGAACTCTTCGAGCGGGAACGCCCGCCCGTCCGAACCCCAGAGCGCGACACCGATCGCATTGCCCCGCGACATCGCCTCGGTCGCGGCGAGCAACCGCACGGCCTCGGAGATCCGCGTGGCGAACAGCGGGTCCGGCGCCACCTGCTGTGCGCGCCGGAAACCGGTGTGGAACAACGTGAACGGGCCGTTGAAGTACTGGTACACCTCGACCGGGCCGAGCACGCGCCCGTCGATACCGGCCCGCACCTTCGTGATGGTCGCCTGGAACTTCGCGTGCGCGGCCGGGATATACGGAGACGGTTCGTGCCTGCGAGCATCCGCGCGCACCAGCGCCTCGAACCCGCGGTCGACCCGCGCCCGCGCCGAGACCAGCTCCGGCACGATCTCGCCGGTGGTGAGCTTGCGCAGCGAGAGCACCCGCTCGACCTGGGCGGCGGCACCGAGTTCGGCGGCGGCGGGGCGGATCTGCTCCAGGTCGTCGATCCACTGCCGGACCTGAGCGCTGTCGCGCACCAGGTCGCCCGCGGTGAACATGCCGAGACCGAGCAGGGTGAGACTGGGAATGAGCGCGATCGCGAGAATTCTGGTGCGAACGCCAAGCCGTGCCGGAAACCCAACCGCACTGTGGTAGTTCACGAAACACCTCAGGCATTGGTTACCGTGTGCCGCCAGGCCTCGATCTCCCGGCCGATCTCGGTCACCGGCGGTTCGTCGTAGAGCCATTCGCGGGCCAGGTCGTGCCAGTTCCGGGTCGCCTCGAGCTGACCGAGCGCGGTGAGGGTGAAAAGGTCGGCGCGGCGGGAGAAGACGTGCTCGGGCGGCAGCAGCAAGTGGCGGACCTCGCGCCGCTGCGCCGCCCGCGGGTCGGTGGCGAGCACGACCGCACTGGTGGCGATCTCCGGGGTGAGGGTGATCTCCTCGTCGAGCAGATGCCACCCCGAGGCGGCCCACACGTATTCGAGCACCGACTGGGGCGTCACCGGCGAGTCGGGGGCGATGATGCCGCGCTCGGACCAGCGCCGGAACACCTCGTCGCTGTCGAAGTGGTGAGCCGCGCGGATCACCTGCCGCTCGAAATCCAGGTCGGCGCGCTCGATCGTGTTGTACAGCCCGAAGTCGACGAAACCGACCCGGCCGTCGTCGGCGAGCAGCACATTGCCCGGATGCGGGTCGGCGCAGTACTCGCCGTCGCGGAACATGCCGGTGATGTAGAAGCGGTACACCAGCTCACCGATGTGATCGCGGCGCGCGGCGGGCAGGCGGCGGATGTCGTCGAACGAGATGCCTTCGACGAATTCGGTGACCAGCACATTGTCGCCGCAGAACTCCTCGACGGCGTCGGGGACCAGGATGAACGGGTGGTCCCGGTAGCGTGCGGCGACCCGATGCTGATTGGCCGCCTCGCGCCGGTAGTCCAGTTCGGCGACGATATTGCCGGAGATCTCGGCGAGCACCTCGGTATCGGCGGCCGAGGGCAGAAACGATTTCCACAGGCCGCTGAAGAATTCGAGATTGCGCATATCGGCGTGCACCGCCCGATCCACGCCGGGATACTTCACCTTCACCGCGACCACCCGTCCGTCGCGCAGCCGGGCGCGATACACCTGGCCGATCGAGGCCGCCGCCACCGGTTCCGGGTCGAAGTCGGTGAACACCCGGCTCAGCCGCCCGAGATCCTGCTCGATCACCGCGCGCATCTGCGCGAACGGCACCTCGGGTGCGCTGTCGCGCAGCTTCGCCAGTTTCGTGCGGAACATCTCGCGGTGCTCCTCCGGGATCATGTCCAGATCCAGCACCGAGGCCATCTGCCCCAATTTCATCGCCGCGCCCTTCATCCCACCGAGCACGGTGACGATCTGCTGGGCGGCTTGCAGTGTCGAGCGTTCGGCGAGTGTGCGGCGCGCCTGTTCGGTTCGCCCGATCATCGCCAGCCGGGTACCGAGGCCGCGGGCCGCCTGTCCCGCGGCCAACCGGCCGAGCCGTGCGCTGCGTGACAGTCGTCCGGTCGGTACCTGCTTGTCTGCCATGGGGGCCTCTTTCCCGCGGTGCGCTCATGGGCATTCTCGGCCTACGTCGCCGTACTCACAGGCGAACGGGCGCGGACTTGTGCCGGATCACCGATGCCGTCGTGGCGGAGCACGAATTCTTCGCGGGTGAGGTCGTTGTCAGTCCCCGGTGCCGCGGCTCAGTTCCTGGAACCAGCCGAGATAGGCCGTCGTCGTCTCGCGCAGTGCGTCGACCGCCCAGCCGGCGGGCCGCAGTTCGGAGGGCAGCGCGGGGTCGGTGGTGAGCAGGTCGAGGCCGGCGCACACCGTCGTGAACCGAGCGGCGGGGTCGGCGGTTTCGATGGCTTCGAGCAGCTCACGGGCCCGGCGGTCGATGTCGGTCAGCGGCCACAGCCGAGCACACAGCGAGACCGGGTCGTCCACGGCACGGGTGCGCAGGGCGATCGTGGTGTCGCCGAGATCGTCGGGCAGGTCCCGCGCGAGGTTGGCCGGGCGCATCCACACACCTTCACGGAGTTCGGCGAGGCGCAGCGAGAGCAGCGTCGCGCGCAGTGCCGCGCGGTCGGCGGCGGGTCGTCCCGTCGCGGTGATGACGACCTGTTCCCAATCGCCCTGCCAGGGCAGCGTCCGGGGCGCGAGGAGGTCTACGCGCCGGGCACGCAGGTGTGGGGCGAGGGTGTAGACGCGACGCGCGCGCACGAGCTCACCGGCCGCGACCATCCGCGACACCGCGACGCGCACGGTGGCCTCCGGGTAACCCGCCGCGGTCGTGGCGGCGCAGATCTGCTGTGACGTCATCGTCGGCGAGTCGGCCGCGATGAGGATGCGGATCAGCGCCGACCGCGCCGACACCGGACGCACCATCACGCCGGAATCGGTGACCTCGGATTTCACGGGTCGAGTGTACATATTTCACTATTGCTACGGCTGTTGAATATATGTAATGTCGCCGGGCATGACGACATCTACCTCACCGCTGGCCGGACGCACGATGATCATGTCGGGCGGCAGCCGCGGCATCGGGCTGGCCATCGCGCTCGCCGCCGCACGTCAGGGCGCCAATATCGCGCTGCTGGCCAAGACCGACGTTCCCGATCCACGGCTGCCCGGCACCATCCACACGGCGGCCGCCGAGATCGAGGCCGCGGGTGGGCAGGCGCTGGCGGTGGTCGGCGACGTCCGCGACGAGGCATCGGTCACCGAGGCCGTGCGCCGGACCGTCGAACGGTTCGGTGGCATCGACTACTGCGTCAACAACGCGTCGGCCATCGCGCTCGCCCCGACCGAAGAGTTGCCCGTCAAACGGTTCGATCTCATGCAGCAGATCCAGCTGCGCGGTACCTATCTGCTCACCAGCACCTGCCTGCCGCACCTGCGCCGTAGCGACAACGCCCACATCCTGAGCCTGTCGCCTCCGCTGAACCTCGCACCCGCCTGGCTGGGCGCCCACCCCGCCTACATGGTGGCCAAGTACGGCATGTCCCTGTTGACACTCGGCTGGGCCGCCGAGTACGCCGAGCACGGCGTCGCCGCCAACTGTTTGTGGCCCGAGACGCTCATCGCCACCGCCGCGGTCCAGAACCTGCTCGGCGGCGACGAGGCGACCGCGAAGGCCCGTACCCCGCAGATCGTGGCCGACGCCGCGATCGCGATCCTCGAGAAGGACGCCCGCACGGTCACCGGCAACACCTTCCTCGACGTGGAAGTCCTGCGAGCCGAAGGCCGGACCGACTTCTCCGCCTACGGCGGCAGCGACGATCTCGAATACGACATCTTCGTCGACCCGCCCCAGGCCTGAACCAGTCGAGGCGCGGCTCCGGGTCGAATCAGGGTGTGACGATGGCGAAATCGGGGTCCGGTTCGTCGAGACAGCCGACGAGTTCGGCCAGTTTGCCCGCGTCACCGTCGACCGTGACCCGGCCCGCTTCGATCATCGCGCCGAGGTCGCCGCCGGCGAGCAAGGCCGCGCGCAGGTCGGCGGCGCTGAGCGTGAAGGTGGCGTCGGCGGGCGCGACTTCCCCGTCGACATCGAAATGGACCAGCAGACCGTTGCGTAACTGGGTGCGGTGCACGATCCCGGTATCGGTCACGCGCCAGTCGATGACGATCTGGGCCGACCATGCCCGCGGCCCGTCGATACGCAGGGAGATCGCATCGAAAGCCTGCTCGACGGTCAGCTGATCCAGGATGTCCGGTGCCGCCGCGACCGTCGGCGTGCCGACGGAGCCGTTGCGCAATTCGTAGGCGCCCATGAGGTAGAAGTTGCGCCAGGTGCCGTTCTCGGCGCCGTAGCCCAGTTGTTCGAGGGTGTCGGCCTGCAGGGCCTTGGCCTCGGCATTGTCCGGGTCGGCGAAGATCACATAGTTGAGCACCTGTGCGACCCAGCGGAAGTCGCCTTCGGCGAAGGACTTTCGCGCCTTGGCGATCACTTCCTCGGCACCGCCCATGAAGTCCACGTGCCGCACGGCGGCGTCGGCGGTGCTGTGCGGCCACAGGTTGGCCGGGTTTCCGTCGAACCAGCCCATGTAGCGCTGATAGACGGCTTTGACGTTGTGACTGACCGAACCGTAATACCCGTGGGTCGACCAGCTGTCCGTCAGCGCGGGTGGCATGGGGAAGTTCTCGGCGATCTCGGTGCCGGTGGCGCCCTTGTTGATCCAGCGCAGCGTCTGATCGTGCAGGTAGCCGTAGAGATCACGTTGGATCGACAGGTACTCGGTGAGGCGCTCGGTGCCCCAGGTCGGCCAGTGGTGCGAGGCGAACACCACATCGGTTCTCGCGGCATAGCGGTTGATCGCCTCGGTGAGGTACTTCGACCACACGTGCGGGTCGCGAACGAGTGCGCCGCGCAGGGTGAGCAGATTGTGCAGGGTGTGGGTGGAGTTCTCGGCCATACACAGTGCGCGGCGGGCGGGGAAGTAGAAGTTCATCTCCGAGGGCGCCTCGGTGCCGGGAGTCATCTGGAATTCGATGGCCACGCCGTCGACCGTGGCGGCTTGTCCGGTGTGGTCGATCGACATGGTCGGGGTGATCAGACTCGGCCGACCGGTCGAGGTGGTCGGTCCCAGTCCCGCGCCGACGGCGCCCACCGGCCCGCGCGGCAGTGCCGCGCCGTACATGTAGGCCGCGCGCCGGGCCATGGCGGTACCCGCGTAGACGTTCTCCTCGACGGCATGCTCGGTGAAGCCTGCCGGTGCGATGATCGTGCACCGGCCCGCGTCGACATCCTCCTGCGTGGTCACCCCTTTCACGCCGCCGAAGTGGTCGATATGGGAGTGCGAGTAGATCACCGCGACCACCGGGCGATCACCGCGATGTTCGCGATACAGCGCCAGCCCGGCGGCCGCGGTCTCCACCGAGATCAGCGGGTCGACGACGATCACGCCGCTCTCGCCCTCGATCATCGTCATGTTCGACAGGTCGAGTCCGCGGATCTGGTAGATCCCCTCGGTGACCTCGTACAACCCTTGCATCACAGTCAGTTTCGACTGCCGCCACAGGCTCGGATTCACCGTCGGGGGGCAGTCGTCGTCGAGGAAGGCGAAGGAATCGCAGTCCCACACCACGTCGCCGTCGGCAGTTCGGATCACCGGCGGGGTGAGCGCGGCGATGAACCCGCGGTCGGAGTCCGCGAAATCCTGGGTGTCGCCGAACGGCATCGTGCGCAGCACCTCGGCATTGCCTGCCTCGACGGCTTCGGAAGCCTTCTGCGGACTGGTCATCGAATCCCTTTCCACTGTGCTCGGTCCTGCGGCCACCCGTCCCGGGTGGCCCGCTCCTGCAGCATCACATCGGCGGCGACGGTTGCGCCTCACCCGCTCCGGGTGAAATTCCCGGGCTCACCGGCTCGGCCATTTCCCGCCGATATTGCGCGACGGCGGTTCGTCGGCATCGGGTTCGATGCCGAGTCGTTCCGCGAACAGGTGGCGCTGGGTGAGCCAGCCGAGTACCGAGAGTGCGACCCATGACAGCGTGGCCGCGATCTGCTGCCGGCCGGGTTCGGGATCGCGCAGGAACTCGAGGTCGCCCATGCGGCCGAGGCCCGACAGGATCATGCTCGCGCCGCCGATCGAGGTCAGCCACAGCAGGGCGCGGGCCCGGAACTTTTCGGCCAGGAAGGCGCCGGACACGCACACCGCGGCGGCGACGATCATGCTCAGTGCCCAGTTCTTGTCGCCTGGTTGCAGCACCGTGGCGAGTTTGGTGCCGATCATCGCGCCGGTGAGGCCGCCGATGAAGTAGGCAGCGAAGCGGAGTATCAGCGAGGTCACCACCCAGGCCGACACCGCGCCGATCAGCGCGATCAGCAGCAGCCACCAGAACGAGGCGTTGCACAGGTCGGCGATCAGCCAGCCGAGGCCGAACCCGATGGCGAGGATGCCCAGGTGCACCGAGCGGACCCCGTAGAAGCACAGCAGCGCACCGACCAGCGCGACGATGATGCCGTTCATGGGTGTTCCTTTCCGGAATCGGGTAGGTCGGCGGCGGCCTCGGCGACCGTCGGATACACCTGGATGGGCGTCGCGCCGACCACGGCGGAGCCGAGTTCGGCCCCGAACTGCGCCACCGAGCGGGCGATACGGAAGTCGATGCGCTTGCGGGCCAGTTCTTTTCGCAGGTCGAGCAGCATGTCGGCGGCGGTGACGTCCAGTGAGGGCGAGGTTTCGGCGTCGAGGACCACCAGCCGGGTCGACTCGGTGCACAGTGCCTCGATGTGTTCGCGCACGAAGTCGGCGTTGGCGAAGAACAGACCGGATTCGACGCGCACCACCAGCAGGTCGGGCCGGGTCGGCAGGTCCGCATGTCTGGCCTTGTCCACCCAGAGCGAGCCGCTCTTGCCCAGTTCGGCGACGTGCGGTTGGGAGGCGCGGTAGACCAGCAGCAGCACCGCGACACCGATCCCGATGAGCAGTCCGGGCAGCGTGTCGAAGAGCAGCACGCCGAGCAGGGCCGCCATGGCGGCGACGAAATCGGCGCGGGCGGCGTGCCCGTAGATGCCGCCGAGCAGGCCGGTCCACACCCCGTAGAGCCTGCGCAGGGCGGCGAAGTCGACGAGTTCGATCACCGCCGCGATCACCACCGCCGCGAGGGTCGCCTCCGGCAGCTTCTCGAACAGGCCGGTGAGAAACAGCAGTGTGAGGATGGTCAGCACGGCCACCACCAGGCCGCTGAGCTGTGTTTTCGCCCCGGCGCCACCGTTGACGGCGGTCTTGGACAGGCTGCCGTTGACCACCATGCCCGAACTCAGCCCCGAGCCGATATTGGCGGCGCCGAGCCCGAGCAGCTCCCGATCGGGGTCGACCTGGTAACCGGACTTGGCCGCATAGGTTTTGGCGGCGCCGAGGCCTTCGGCGAAGCCGATCAGCACCACGCCGACCGCGGGACCGAGTAGCTCGAGATAGTCGCCGAGATCGAGTCCGCCGGGCAGGCCGAGACGGGGGAGACCCGCGTCGATGTGGCCGACGATCGCGACGCCCTTGTCGTCGAGACCGAGCAGGTGCACCGCGGCGATGCCGAGCACCACGGCGAGCAGGGCGCCGGGCACCATCGGCAGCCAGCGCCGCACCGCCAGCATGAGGACCAGGCTCACGGTGCCGACAAGTGTTGTGCGCCAGTCGATCTCACCGAGACTGCGCAGGATGCCCCAGGCTTGTTCGAAGAAGTCGCCCTCGTGCTTGTGCAGCCCGATGAGCTTGGGTACCTGGCCGATGATGATCACGAGGGCCAGCCCGACGATGAAGCCCTTCATGACCGGTCCGGAGATGAAGCTCGCGATGAATCCCAGCCGGATCAGCCCGGCCAGCAGGCCGACGATGCCGGTGCAGACGGCCAGGGCCGCGGTGAGGGCGAGGTAGCGGCCGCCGTCGGCGCCGGCCGGCGGGGCGACGATCGCCGCCGACAGCGCCGCGGTCGCCGACATCGGGCCGACCACCAGGTGGCGCGAACTGCCCGCCAGCGCGTAGAGCACCAGGGCGGGTACCGCCGCGTACAGCCCGACTACCGGCGGTACCCCGGCGATGGAGGCGTAGGCCAGCGCCTCGGGCACCAGCACCGCCCACACCGTGAGCCCGGCGATCACATCGGGACGCACCCAGTCGCCGCGATAACCACGCAGGGATGTGAACGCCGGTACCGACATCGACTTCACCCCGGCAATCCGCCCAGCCCTTTACCGAGGACCACCGCACCCATGACCAGCAGGACGATGGCCATGACGGCGTGATTGTTGTCCTGCAACCACACCCGGAGCCGGTCCAGCGCCGGGCCGAGCCGCTCGGCCGCCACGAGATAGCCGAGCACCACGGTCAGCACCGTGGCCGACGCGAGCACCGTGAACACCACGATCGCGCCGATCGCGCCGCCGGTGCCCAGGCGTGCCGCCCCGATCGCGACACCCGCCGACACACACAGCAGCAGGTTCTTCGGGTTGACCCCGGACAGCAGTGCCCCGAACCCGGTCGCCTTCACCGGGGTGAGGGTGTCGATCGCGCGCATCCAGCCGGGCACCTCGGTCTGCGAGCGCGCCTGCCACTGTTTCACCGCCAACCCCACGAGCAGCACCCCGAGGACGATCTTGATCCACGCCGCCGCCGCACCGGGTTCGCTGTCGTCGGACCCGCCCAGGTTGCCGGCGAACAGCGTCACCACCCCGGTGACCATCAGAATGCCGAGTACCCACCCGGTGGCGAACCCGATCGCCGCGCCTTTTCCACGCGCCGACACAATCATGAGAATCGTCGCCACGATCGGTATCGGCGACAGCGCGACACCGACGGCGAGCGGAAGCAGATCTCCGATGACCGGACCCATAGCGCGACCGTAAACGCACAGGTGGGCGCACCGCCTCACACGAGACGGATGAGATTCGCCCACCGCACGCGCATGGCGGGGAATCAGGCCAGCGCTTTGGCTTTGAGCTGCTGGAATTCGGCCTCGGTGATGGCGCCCGAGTCCAATAGCCTTTTCGCGTCCGCGATCTGGGCGGCGGAACTGGTGCCCGCAGTTTCCCTGATGTATTGGTCGGTCGCGGCTTTGGCCTGCTGCTCGGCTTCGGCGGTGCGTTCGCCCATTCCGTCGCCGCGCACGATCAAATACACGAGCCCGGTGATCAGCGGGAAGAGGAACAGGCACAGCACCCAGATCGCCTTCACCCAGCCCGAGGTTTTCCGGTCCCGGAAGAGATCGGTGAGGATGACGAAGATCAGCAGCAGATAGGCGATGAACGCGAAACTTACGACAATGGCCCAGATGACGTCCCAGAAATCCATTGTTGATCCCTCACTTTCGTGCTGAGCGCCCACCGGTCGGTGAACACGTCGGGTGGTGCGGCGACGTCGGTGTCACCGTGGTCGCACCCGGCCCCCGACGTTGTGCACGACCACGACGTCGGGGTGCCAGGGCACGAGATCGTCGACCCGGCGCTGCAATTCGGCCAGGTCGGGCAGCTGTTGCGGACCGAGGACGGTGATGGTGGCGGTGTCGCTGTGCAGTGTCACGTCCACCACCTGGGCGCCGGGTTGCTCGCGCAGCCAGTCGCGGGCGACGTCGGAGATCTGCCCGGCCCACAGCGTCGACAGCGAATTGATCACCATCGGCACCGCCACCAGGATCAACGCCGCACCGAGCACCAGGTAGGCGCGCCCGCGCCCACCGGTCGGCGCCTCGGCGTCGCGCCCGTATCCGGCCAGCAGCAGGACCGTGGTGGTGGTGATGATCATGGCCAGCATGTTGGAGGCGAACAGCACGAACGCACCGAGTGCCAGGGCGGGCGCCCGCGAGCCGAGGCACACCCCGACCACGCCCAGCGGCGGCACCAGCGAAATCGCGATGGCGACACCGGGCAGCACGTCACCCACATCACGGCGGGTGATCGCCACCGCCGCGACGAGACCGGTGGCCAGCGCTGCGGTCAGATCCATCAGTTTGGGTGAGGTCCGCCCGACGACCTGCGCGTTGGACAGCACGTTCACCGGATTCGGTAGCAGCTGCGCGAACAGGAAACCGAGCACGACCACTACCGCGATACCGGCGACCACCAGCAGCAGGCTGCGACCCACCAGCGCGGCGCGCCCGGTCGCCACACCGAGAGCGACCCCGAGAATCGGGATCGACAGCGGGGCGACGATCATCGCGCCGATCACGGTCGCCGTGGAATCACCGACCACACCGGAGATCGCGATCACCGCCGAGAGCACGAGCATGATCCAGAACGCCGAGCGCTTCGCCGCTACCGAGCCCACCGACAGGTCGAGTTTGTCGGTCAGTTCGTCGAGGGTGCGGCGCTGATCGGTGGGAACGAGAAAGCTGAGCATCGCGATCCTTTCGCCATGTCCGGCCAAGCGTAGAAAGCGGCGGCGCCCACGAAATCACCCGTAATGGATGAATTCCGCACCGACCGCGCGGCGAATTCACCCCGAACGGGTGATTCGGAGGCAGTGTGCACGGGATTAGCGTCGTCGGATGCACACCACGGACACGGTCCGGCAGTTTCCCGGTGCGGGTGGGTGGTCCATTCCCCGCGGTCTCGTCGTGCTGTTGTCGATAGCCGCGATCATCATCTGCGTCACGGGATTGAAAGCCTTCGCCGGTGTGGTCGGTCCGACATTTCTGGCCCTGATGCTCACCATCGCCGTGCAGCCGATCCAGACCAGGGTGCAGCAGCGCGGTGGTCCGGTCTGGCTCGGCATGCTGCTCGCCTTCGGTGCGGTGTTGTTCATTCTGGTGGGATTCGGTGGGGCGCTCGCGCTTTCGGTCGCACAGTTGGCTTCGCGGCTACCGCAGTACACCGGCAGTCTCGACGATCTGCTCGATACCGTTCGTGGCTGGCTCGAGGCAGCCGGGTTGAGTCACGACCAGATCCAGAAGGCTTTGCAGGGCATCGACCTCGGCAAACTCGTCGGGTTGCTCGACAACCTGCTCGGCGGTGTGGTCGGGGTGTTCTCGAATCTGTTCTTCGTGGCCGCGCTGTTGCTGTTCATGGCAGTCGACGGGATGAGCGTCCGGCCGAGAATGGCCGTGGTCGCCGTCGAACGGCCCGCTATCGCTCAGGCGCTCGGCAGTTTCGCGGCGGGCACCCGCAAATATCTGGTCGTCTCGACAGTGTTCGGTGCGATCGTGGCGGTGATCGACGGCGGTGCGCTGTGGTTGCTCGGAGTGCCGTTACCGCTGCTGTGGGCGCTGCTGTCGTTCATCACCAACTACATCCCGAATATCGGCTTCATCATCGGCGTGATCCCACCCGCGCTGCTGGCCCTGCTCGACAGCGGACCGGTTCTGATGGTGTGGGTGATCGTGGTCTACAGCGCGATCAATTTCGTGATCCAGTCGATCATCCAGCCCAAATTCGTCGGTGACGCCGTAGGACTCGGCGTCACCATCACCTTCCTGTCCCTGGTGTTCTGGTCCTGGGTACTCGGCGGCCTCGGCGCCATCCTCGCCATCCCCCTCACCCTCCTGGTGAAAGCCCTCCTACTCGACATCGACCCCTCCACCCGCTGGGCCGACGTCCTGATCGGCGGCCCGCTCCCGACGAAGAGGAACAGCGCTGCCGACACATCCACCTGAAGGCACTCATCCGCCGCACAGTCGTCTGATCTCCTCGTCCGGATACGGTGTGCGCCGAGTCGTCTGCTGGAACGCGCGCATGAACGTCGACATCGTGGCGGCGACCGGTGCGTGCCGGGTGATGATTGCGGCGGCTCCGTCCGGAATTCCTGTCGCGGGTTCGCCCTCGGCGATGTCGCGCACCATCGCGAGGCGCTTGTCCCGGTCTTCCCGGCGGAGTCCGTACAGCGCGGTGAGCAGCCAGTTCACCAGGTAGGTAGCGGTGAAACCGCGGTCGTAGCTTTGGTTCCGGGCGAAGAACGCGGCTTCGTGCGGTGCGAGGTCGAACCCGGAGGCGAGCGCGAGGCCGTAGTCGGCGAAGTAGAGGCGTCGGCCGTCGGTGAGGATGTTGTGGAAGTGCGCGTCGAGGTGCAGCAGTCCACGGCTGTTCATGAACGCGGTGCTGTCGGCCAGTTCCCGTTCCACCATGGCGCAGGCCTGATCGGTGGCGTCCGCGCCTGCCTCGATCCGGGCGTCGAGCCACTCGTGCAGGGTGTGTGGGATGTACTCCAGGAAGAGCGCGATGCTCGCCGAAGAGTCCCGGACAGCTTCGATCCGTCGACGTACCTGCGGCCGGTCGTTCCAGTAGGCGACGACGCGATCGATGTCGGCGAGCTCGTCCGGCAGTGGGGTGGCGTCGGGCAGCACCCGCCAGTGGTACATCAACGGGAAGCCCTCGTGTTCGGCGGCCAGCACCCAGTTCGTCGTCATGATGTGCACGGCGAGCTCGCGCCAGGCCCCGAACCCCGCCCCACCGATGAGGCCGACGCCGTAGTGGTAGAACTGCGGCAGATCGAACAGATTCGCCGTTGACCGGACGTGCTCCGGCTGCCGTTCCAGGTCGGTGAGTGGCACCCGCTTCACGAAAACCGGTGTCCCGGCAACCTCGAGCAGCGCGGACTTCCCGCCGATTCCGGTGCCGATCGGCGTGGCCGCGTCGACGAGTTCGCGCAAGGCGTGATCGCTGTGCAGGGCGAGGGCGGTGGCGACAGCACTGTGAGCGTCGAGGCGGGCCGGGCGCGACATGTCCGGGTGCTCATCCACTTGGTTGCCCGTGGTTCGCCCGGCTCGATGTGAGAAGTCCCCGCCCATCCCGCGAGCGTACCGATGGCCTTCCGATCAGCGTCGCGGTCCGCCTGTGTGCTGGAAGGTCGTGTGCGACAGTGGGGTGTGAGCAGGCGGGTGCCGGGGAATCTTCCGGTGGAGGTGACCAGCTTTGTGGGGCGCGACGATGATGTCGCCGCGGCCAGGAAGCTGCTCGGGGGGCACGGTTGCTCACGTTGACCGGAGCGGGTGGGGTCGGCAAGACGCGGTTGAGCATGCGGGTGGGGGAGGTGGCTCGGCGGGCGTTTCCCGACGGGGTGTGGCTGGTGGAGCTGGCGCATGTGAACGATCCGGGTCTGGTCGCGTCGACGGTGGCACGCGAGCTCGGATTGCGTGACGACATCAGTGCTCCGCTCACCGCCCTCACCGAGCACCTGGCCGACGCCGATCTCCTGCTGATCTTGGACAACTGCGAGCACGTGATCGACGCGTGCGCCGTGCTCGCGGACCGGCTGGTCCCGGCGACCACCGGCCTGCGGATCCTCGCGATCAGCCGCGAACCGCTCGGCGTCCCCGGCGAGCAGATAGCGACGACCGACAGTCCTCCTTCAACGCACCAGGCGCAGGCTGGTGGTGGCGAGGCCGACGCTGAGCCGCTGGCCCCAGCCCAGGCGTAGTGCGTCGTGCTCGATGCCGTCGCCGAAGGCCACCAGTCCGTCGGACTCCACGTCGATGTGCAGGCTTTCGCCGGTGATCTCGCCTTCGGTGTGCGCGATCCCGGTGGCCGGTGACGGCCACGCCTCCCGGACGAACCAGACGAGTCTGCGCTCGGTGGGATGAGGAAGGGCGACAGGGCTTTTCCGTTCGCGGTGAGCCGACAGGCACCAGCCTGTCGCACCCGTACCGCTGCCCACGAGGATGCCCGACGATGCCTGGCGCTCGTCACGCAGGCGGTACCGGCTGGTCTGGTGGCTCGGATGGCCGATGTAGATCTCGTTGAGCGCGCGCAGGGTCGCGCCGTCGTCTGTTCTCGCCTCGACCATCGTGCGGTCCTCGGTGCTACCGGTGCTGTGCAGGAGTTCGGTCGCGTCGGCGGGGGAGTGCTCGGCGAGCACACCGGGTTCCGGGCTGATGCCGATGACGGGCTGGCCGTCGAGATACTTGGCCACATTGGCGACCAGCCCGTCCTGTCCGACGATCACCACGATGTCCTCGGGGGCGAACAGGAACCGCGACAGGTCTTCCCGCTCGACCGTGCCGCGCCGCCAGTCGAGCGGAATGGCCGCACTGACCTCGGCGATCGCCGCGCGGGTCCGCCGGTCGCGTTCCACCACCTCATCGAGCGACCTGCCACGCGAGTTCAGGAAGAACTCCACCTGCCCGCGCGTCCCGTGCCGCGCCAGCAGCTCCGACAGCTCGGTTCGCCTGTGCACCAGTACGATTCGCGGCGCCAGGCTCATCGGGTGAACCGTTGCAGGATCGGCGCGATCATGTCCGGCGTCAGGGTGAGGCTGCCGATCTCCGGCAGGTTGCCCGCGAGTTCTTTCGCCGCCAACGCGTACAGCGTCTCCCGCGGGACATCCCGGTAGGCATCCAGGCGCGCCTTCTCGCCGGCCGCCTCGGCCTCGGCGAGCTTGCGGATCCCGTCGGCCTTGGCGTCGACGGCGATCCGGTCGGCTCTGGCCTGACTCTCGGCCTTCTCCAGCGCGTTCGCGCCGCGCTGGACCACCAGGAGCTCCTCCCGTTTCGCCAGCTCGATCTGGTTCTGCAGTTCGTTCTCGCTGATCGCGCGCTCGCGTTCGACGGCGAGCGCGCGCCGTTCGTAGGTCGCCCGGTCCGCTTCCTGCTGGACCTTCTCGCGGACCGTGGTCTGGAGCGCCTTCTCCATCTCCGCGTCGGGGCGGATCGCGACCACGCGGACGTCGATGATCTCCAGCCCGATGTGGGCCGCGGTCAGATTGCGGGTGGCTTCCTTGACCTTTTCGACGCCGGTGCGGATGGCGGTCTCGAGATCGAGTGTGGCGAGCACCTCGAGGGCGTGTTGCTGGGTGTTCTCGGTGAGGGTGTTGGCGATCTGGCTCAGCGGGTCCTGGCGCCAGGTCCCCGTGTCGGGGTCGATCGAGAAGTCGATCCGGCTCGTCGTCGTCGCGGGATCGGTGCAGCGGTAGGTGACGGTCAGCTGGACCGTGACGTCCTGGTGGTCGCGCGTGCGGGCGTGGAAGAGCATCGGCAGCTCCCGGTCGTCCACCGGAACCTCGCTGAGCACCGCCGTGCTCGGGCGGAACCAGAAGCTCAGCCCTGTGCCGTCGTGCAGGAGCTTGCCCTTGCGGACGTGCCTGACGTGCACTGTCGGGGCTCCCCTGAGGTGCCGAAGTCCCGGGTAGCTGCTGATGTCGGCCATCGCCTTCTCCTTCGTTATAGTCATAATGACCATAACAGGACCGGCGGCAGCCGTCGAGGGCTGTGTGTGATCCGGGAATCTGCGCACAGCCCTTACGGTTCCGGCCGTCGTCAGGCCAGGGCGGCGGTGATCTTGGCAGCCATCGCGGTCACCGCGGGCGTGGGGTCCTTCTTGGTGTGGGTGGCGGCCTGGACGGCGACGAGGACGGTGTCGTGGAAGTTGTCGGCCTCGGCGGGGTCATGGGCGGCGAGCAGTTCCATCGCGGCCGTCAGGGCAGGCAGGACATGATCGGCGAACTCGGCGACAGTCTTGCCCGGCAGATGGATATCGCGCGACTTGGCCGAGAGCACATGCCCGACAAGCCCGGTCGCCGAGGTGAGCGCGGTGGTGCCCTGGGAGACGGCCTTGTGCGGCGCGCCCGCGGCGGCAATGAGCGAGACTGCGCCGTAGGCGGCGGTGCGCAGGGTGGCCTTGTCCTGGTCGGTCAGGGAAGCGGTGGTGATCATGTCGTGTTCCTCGTTTTCGCTTGTGGCCCCGCCCTTTTCGGCGGGCCCGCTTTGTTCGATGAACACACTCTGTCGGCCGTCCCTGACACGAGCCTGACGCCCTCCTGACACCTCCGCTGACATGGTCCGCCCGCGCGGATCACCACGAGCATCGAAGACAGCGGCTACCGTGATCCTGTTCGGCAGTTGTCGAAGAAGGGGGATGGGGATGCGCGTATTTCAGGTATGGCTTCATGTGTTCGGCGTTGCCGTGGTCGGTATCGCGTTGGCGCACTTGCTGTTCGGTCAGTCGACCTACATCGGTGGCGGCGAGGTCAATGCCACCATGGAGTCGGATCTGCGTTTCTACAGCGTGCTCTTCGCCGCGTACGGCGCGGCGTTCGTCTGGGCGGCGGCAGATATCGTCGGACGCGCCAGGGTGATCGACGTGCTCGGGCTGTTGTTCTTTCTCGGTGGGCTGGCCAGGATCCTGGCATGGGCCGTTGCCGGCGCGCCACACGGGTTCTACGTCCTGATGA
Source organism: Nocardia ignorata NBRC 108230 (assembly GCF_001612905.1). GTDB lineage: Bacteria > Actinomycetota > Actinomycetes > Mycobacteriales > Mycobacteriaceae > Nocardia > Nocardia ignorata. Next base: position 95,118 of record NZ_BDBI01000028.1, read on the forward strand.
TTCCCGTCGAATTGCTGGTTCCGGTGGCGCACGGGGTTCTCGTGCGGCGTTTCGAACGTGCAGCGAACCCGGTTCCCGCATAGGTCTCGGCCGCAAGCGCCGCGCACGGCGGAATGTGTCGGGCTCGCGGCATCGTCACCGGGGCATCGTGGTCGGGCCGGTGGGCGCGATCGTTGTGCCGGTGTCGGGCGCGGCCGGGCTGTCCGGCGCCGGTTCGTTGCCGTAGAAGACCGGCAGCATGGCTTTGGCCAGGACCAGGGCCGAGCCCTCGCCCGAGGGCACTGTCGCGAGGTTCGTGGCGACCACGATCGTGAGGTCCGAGGCGGGGTCGTGTCCCATGAAGGTCATGTATCCGGGGATCTGACCGTCGTGGCCGAACAGATGCTTGCCGAATCGGACGATGCCGAGTCCGTAGCCGGCGACGTCGGGGGCGGCGGGGTCGATGGGTTGGATGCTGTCCATCCGGATTCGCTGCTGCTGCTCGTCGAGCATGTCGCCCTCGACGAGTGCCCGCACGTACGTCGCCATATCGCCTGCCGTCGCGATCGCGGCACCGGCGGTCCACGTCCACGACGGGCTCGCGTCGGTGGCGTTGCCGGGTCGCAGCGTGCCCGCGAGGGCGGCGGCCTGCTCCTCGGGTGGCAGGGCGAACGTGTCGATGGTGGAGACATTGGTGCCGAACGCGTACCCCTGCGGGTGCGGGTCGGGGATCGAGTTGTCCGTCGCGGCGGGCATCGAGGTGTGCTGCAGGCCGAGCGGTTCGAAGATCCGCTTCTGGAAATTCTCGGCGGCCGATATCTGCGTGACCTTCTCGATGACGAGTCCGAGCAGGATCGTATTGGTGTTGCTGTACTCGAATTTCTCCCCCGGCGCGAAATTCGCCGGATGGGAGAAGGCGATCGCGAGCATCTCCTCGGGCGTCCACACTTTGTCCGGGTCGCTGTCCAGTGTGGCATTGAATTCCGGGTCGAACGTGTAACTGTATAGCCCACTGCGCATTTCGGAGAGCTGTGCGATGGTGATCTGGTCCCCGTTCGGTACTCCCGGCCAGTATTTGCCGATCGGGTCCTCGAGCGCGAGCTTGCCCTCCTGCACCAGTTGCAGAATGACCGTCGAGGTCATGGTCTTGGTGTTGCTGCCGATCCGGAAGTAGTCGTCCGCCGACAGGGGATCGTCGGCACCGATGACGCGGGTGCCGAACGTCTCGGTCCAGTCGCCTTCCTTCGGCGATTTGACGACAACGACAGCTCCGGGAATGACGTTGTCCTTCATGAGCTGGGTGATCATCGGTCGGAGGGTGGCCGCGTACGCGGGTTCGGCCTGTGCACCGGCCGATGTGCCGGTGGTATCGCCACCGGAATCCGACGACGTTCCGCAGGCCGTGGCGATGAACAAACTCACGGTCGCGGCAAACACTGCGAAACTCGTCCGGTGACCCATGATTCTCCGATCAGCGTGTGCTCGGGAGGGGTGTTTCGCGCTGTGCAATCCAACTCTGCTCCGTGTGAACCGAGGAAGCAATCAAGACCCGGTAACAGTGGAATGGCGCGCGACCAGCGTCGTAACGCGTATTCTCACCGCCCGGTTCCTCTGAGTCGAACGCGCTTATCGAGTCGGCCCCGGGCGGCGAACGCCTCTCGGAAAAAGACTGTCCCACAATCTCGCCGGGGTGCGTTCGGGGTCCATCAGTTCGCTTTCGGCCAGCGGGCTGTCCTCGTCGGCGACCGTTTCGGGCTCGAATCGGATCAGCGTCCGGCCTTCGCCGCGCAGCGCTTCGACGGTGCGGACGAGCGAGGACGTTTCGGCGAGGGTGGCGTCGAACTTGGCGGGGTCGGTGTCGAGGTGTTCGCAGAGCAGGCGGCGGCGGATGCCGAGAATGGTTTCGCGCAGGACCTCGCCGTCGGGTGTGGTGGGCGTGACCTCGACGGCGAGGTCGCACTCGGTGTCGAAACCCATCGACCGGTTGTTGAGGTTCGACGACCCGACCCGAAGCAGGCGGTCGTCCACCACCAGCACCTTGGCATGGACGTAGATGGGCGCACCGTCGGCGGTGACGGGGTAGTACACACCGAGCCGCTGCTCGGTGTCGGCTTTCCACAGCAGATGCAGCAGGCGTCGGCGGGCACCGTCCATGGCCAGTTGCTCGAGCCAGCCGTCGGCGTGCCGGGGGAGGACCAGCACGATCTCCGGCCCGTCCGGTTCGCGCAGGCGGGCGGCGATCGCCTCGGCGAGGGTGCGCGAAGCCAGGTACTGGCTCTCGATGTACAGCGAACGGGTCGCGCCCGCGATCGCCGCGAGATACAGCGCCTCGATCTCGCGGACCTCGGCGCGGTCGGCGAGTTCGGGAAGGGTCCGGGCGATCCCCACGTCCACGGACCGCATCGTCGGCTCCAGACCCGCCGGCCACGGCGTGTCTCCGGCGATTTCGTCGATCGGTGCCAGTTCCTGCCCGGTCGCCGCCTTCCACCTGGCTCTGGCCAGTTCGCCGATCGCCTTCGCGGCGGCGCCGTCCACCGCGGTGGTCGCGTCGTGCCACGGGCCGTAGCGGCGGCCGTTCGGTGCGGTTCGGTAGGCGTTGTCGTCGCGGTGGTCGCTGGTGTCCCAGCGGTCCACGGTCATGTCGATGCCGCCGCAGAACGCGAGCTGGTCATCGATCACGATGATCTTCTGATGATGCGCCGAGCCGATCGGATGCGCGCCGTCCATCTCGAAGTGCAGCCGCCGGTCGGTGAGCCAGTTGGCGACGAAGATCGGTGTCATCCCCCGGCCGATCGCGGCGAACGCGCCGACATTCCACTTCAGCAGATAGATGTCGAGGTCCGGCCGTTGTTTCGGCAGCCACGACAGGAATTTGCCCAGCCGGTCCGGCCCGTCCAGGGTCTTCCCCTGTGGTTCGAACTTGATCCGGGTGTCGAAGTCCCAGCCGATCAGAACGATGCGTTTGCGCGCCCGCAGCATCGCGGATTTGGCGTAGCGGAAGTAGTCGGCCGCGTCGATGATGCAGGCCAGGCGGTCGGCTCGGGCGATCTGCCAGCAGGTCTGGCCGGGGGTGAGGATGTGCGGCACGTCGTTCATCTGTGGTCAGCCCCCTCGTCCAGCACACGTTCGGCGCAAGTGAACGATACTTGCCGGACGCCGGGGGCTGACGCGTCAGGACCGCCGATTCCCGGCCAGGATCTCGTCGATCTCGTCGAGGCGGGTTTGGATGAGCGCCTTCTCTTCCCGCGCCTCGACGTATTCCTCACCGTCCGCGGCGCTTCCGACGTGCTGGACGCGTTCGATCGACTCGCTCAACTTCGCTCGTCTGTCGAGCAGTTCCGCGCGTTCTTCGCGTAAACGGGTCGAATCGGCGTCGGCCGATGTCATGGCGACCTCCTCATAGGTTCGGCTTGGTCAGGTGTTCGGCGTCTGCTCGGCCTGGTCGTCCGCGGTCCGCGCCCGCTTACGGTCCGGGTCGAGCCGGTCCGCGCGTTCCCACTCCTTGTCCAGCTCGGCTCGTGAATCCGCGGCGTCGCTGTGGTGCACCTGGGCCTGCTGAGCGAGCTGTTCGGCCTGCGCGGCCTTGGCGTCCGCTTCGGCCTGCACCGCACGGCTCCTGGCGGCGAGCTCCTCCGCCCGCGCCTCCCGCTGCCCGACCTCGAGTTCCTGCCCCGCCACTCGTTCCCGGATTCCGGCCGCTTCGACCCGGTGGTGTTCACGCCGCTTACGCAGCAGCGCCGCGACGACGCCGGCCAACACGGCGACTATCAGAACAGCGACGACGATCGTCACGATCCAACTGGTGGTGCTCATGGGTCTACTCCTCGCATCCCGCCCCTTTTGTCCTTACTGCACCGGACTACCCAGCCTGCGAAAGACAAACGACCGTCGGTGGCATGGAAGGGGCGGGACGGGGCCGCTACCTCACGAAATCGCGTACTCCTTCGTACACCTGTGCCGAGGACAGCAGGGGGAGATGGCCGAGGCAGGCCGTGCGGGTGTTGGTGGCGCCGTTGAGGATTGTGCTCTCATCCGGGTTGATGATCTCGTCGCACGGTGACCACCAGGTCCCGTAGTTCACCCGGCCCGGTGTTTCGTCGCCGCTGTTGAGGTCGGTGAGGAAGGCCGAACCGGCCCGCATCTCCACACAGGAGACGTCGTAACAACTGTTGCTGGTGTCGGTGCCGTGATTGGGTCCGCCGAGGGAGACCCAGTCGTCGACGAGGTCGAGGCCGCCCAGATTCCTGAGGTACCAGCGGCTGTTGAGTCCGCCCATCGAGTGCGTGACGATGTCGACCTTCGCGGCGCCGGTTCGCGCCCGCAACGCGTCGGCCTGCGCCTGCACCTGCACCGCGATGTCCTTGTTCGACTGGGTGCTGTCGTAGGTGAACCGCGCCAGCCGATCGGTGGAGTACCCGTCGTTCAGGAACCGGCCCCACATGTAGTCCCAGTTCGCGGCCGAACCCCGCCACCCGTGGACGAAGAGGATCGGATCTCGTGCGGGCGCGGCGGCGGCGGGTGGCGCTACCGCGCAGAACGCGGCGGCGGTTGTGACAACGGCGATCGCGGCCACCCGAAGGCGGTGCGACAGAGACAAGGCGAACATCAATCGACTCCGATCTGCTCGTTGAGCGGCGAGCAGACAGAAGGTAGCGCTGCGAGGCATTCACCTCGGGCAGATTCCGAGAATTCGCGCCAGCCCCCACAATTGGGGGCGGCGCGGTGTTCGCCGGGAGGTAGCGCTCAGATGACGCCGAGTGCCAGCATCGCGTCGGCGACCTGGATGAAGCCACCGATATTGGCGCCTGCTTGATAGTTGCCCGGAACGCCGTATTCGTCGGCGGTGGCCAGGCAGCGATCGTGGATGCCGCGCATGATCTCGGCCAGGCGCTCCTCGGTGTGCTCGAAGCTCCACGAGTCGCGCGAGGCATTCTGCTGCATCTCGAGCGCGCTGGTCGCGACGCCGCCCGCGTTGGCCGCCTTGCCGGGCGCGAAGATCACCCCCGCCTCGTTGAACAACCGCACCGCCTCCGGCCTGCACGGCATATTGGCTCCCTCGGCGACGATGCGGCAGCCGTTCGCGACGAGTTTGCCCGCTGCGGCGCCGTCGAGTTCGTTCTGGGTCGCGCACGGCAGCGCGATATCGCAGGGCACCTCCCACAGCGAACCACCCGCGACGAATCGCGCGGCACCACCACGTTTTTCGGCGTAGTCGGCGATCCGGCCGCGCTGTACTTCTTTGATCTCCTTGAGCAGTTCGAGATCGATGCCCTGCTCGTCGACGACGTAACCGCTGGAATCGGAGCAGGCCACCACGATGCCGCCGAGCTGGTGGACCTTCTCGATCGCGTAGATCGCGACATTGCCCGAACCCGACACAACCACCTTCTGGCCTTCCATGGATCGGCCTGCGGCGGAAAGGATTTCGTCGACGAAGAATACCGCTCCGTAGCCGGTGGCTTCCCGGCGCACCTGCGAACCGCCCCAGGTCAGGCCCTTGCCGGTGAGTACCCCGGACTCGTATCGGTTGGTGATGCGCTTGTACTGACCGAACAGGTAGCCGATTTCGCGGCCGCCCACTCCGGTGTCGCCGGCGGGGACGTCGGTGTGTTCACCGAGATGCCGGTAGAGCTCGGTCATGAACGCCTGACAGAACCGCATCACCTCGCCCTCCGAGCGGCCCTTCGGGTCGAAGTCCGAGCCGCCCTTACCGCCACCGATGGGAAGTCCGGTCAGCGAGTTCTTGAAGATCTGCTCGAACCCCAGGAACTTCACGATGCCCAGATAGACCGAAGGATGGAAGCGGAGTCCGCCCTTGTACGGGCCGAGCGCGGAATTGAACTCCACCCGGAAGCCACGATTGATCTGCACGGTGCCGGAATCGTCGACCCACGGCACCCGGAAGATGATCTGCCGTTCGGGCTCGCACAAGCGACGGATCACAGCGGCGTCCGCGTATTGCGGGTGTTTGGCGACGACGGGACCGAGACTGTCGAGAACCTCGTGTACTGCCTGGTGGAACTCGGATTCCCCGGGATTGCGGCGCAATACCTCGTCGTAGATGCCGCTCAGCTTCGCGTCCAGGACAGCCACCCGTGGACTCCTTGTCGTCGTCGTTGCCACCGTGGCCGGACGACATACGCGCACGCGGCCATTTCCTCACAGGCTAGCCGGGCCGGTCGTGAGGTCTGGACCACGTACGCCGCGTGGCCGACGGCGGGCTCAACGGCGTCGGCGCGCACGGCTCCCGAAAAGTTTGTCCAGCCACGACTTTCGGCCGTCCGTGCGTGAGCGCAAAGCGGCATCGGCGATGTCGGCGAGATCCTCGGCGAGTGCCCGTGCCTCCGCGGTCACATCGCGCCGGGCTCCGTCGGCGACGCGGCTGATTCCGCGCCCGCGGACGGTGGCGGCCGCCCGGGCTTCCTGGGCGAACTCGGTGACCGTGCGCAGGTCCTTTCGCACCTGCTCGCGCCACGCACTGACCGAATCTGTGTAACGAGACCCCATGGTCCGCCCTGCCTGTCATATTTGAGTGAACAGTTGTGCACCGACATGCTCAGAGTATCCGGTAACGCTGGTACCGGCAACCGTCATGCCGGGCTGGTGCGGGAGGGTCTGAGCGGCCTTATGCGCTGCGCATCGCGCGGTAGACCGCCGAGCCGACGAAGGCGCCCAGATCATCCGGATTCCACTCGTCCGGGTTGGTGAACAGGGTCCGGACCGCACTTTCCGCCGCCGAGACCCAGAGCTCCACCAGTGCGGGGAGTTTGCGCTCGGCGTCCTCGACCCCCCAGGCGTGCAAGGTCGGGCGCAGCAGCGCCGTGCAGCGTTCGACGGCCAGCCGTCGGCCGCGCCCGAAGGAGCCGGCGACCGCGGGATCGGGATTGCCGTAGATCAGCCGCCAGGCATCGGGCCGTTCGGACGCCTTGTGCAGCAGGGCGCGGAACCCCTCGACGAAGACCGTCTCGTCGGCGTTCGTGGTGCGCGGCGGCAGCAGGTCGAGCACACCGGAGATCAGGAAGGTCTCCTCGCGCTGGATCAGTGCGTCGATCAGTTCGACCCGGTCCGGGAAGCAGGCGTAGACCACCGGGCGGGTCACCTTCATGTAATCGGCGACCGCGCCCATCGTGACCGCCGCGACGCCGTGGTCGGCGGCGATGGCCAGCGCCGCGTCGAGCACCTGGGGTCTGCGCCGCTCGGGGCCGAGATGTGCGGCCCGCCCTCGCCGCTGCACTGCCGTCTCGCTACCCATGCGCACACAATAGCAACCCGGCCACTGTTCCTACATCGCTGTATGAAAATGCTACAGTACTGAATGAACCGTCCGACCGTGCCGGACGCCCGCAGGAGGAGCCGTGATGCCCCGAGATCTCTTCAACCCGAACACCGCCGACTTCGCGCAGTTCGACCCGGAGACGCGCAGGTTGCTGCGCGCGACGGTCGACTGGTTCGAGTCGCGGGGCAAGAGCAGGCTGCTCGACGACGACCGGGCCCGCGTCTGGCCGTCGGAGTTCCTCGATTTCGTGAAGAAGGAGCGCTTGTTCGCGACCTTCCTCACCCCGGCGGCCGAGGCGGGCGGTGACCCGAACAAGCGCTGGGACACCGCGCGCAACGCCATGTTGAGCCAGATCTTCGGCTTCTACGGCATGACCTACTGGTACATCTGGCAGGTCACCATCCTGGGTCTCGGGCCGATCTGGCAGAGCGACAACACCGTCGCCAAGCAGAAAGCGGCCGCGCAGCTCGAGGCCGGAGAGATCTTCGCGTTCGGCCTGTCGGAGAAGGAACACGGCGCCGACGTGTACTCCACCGACATGATCGTCGACCCCCAGCCCGACGGCGGATACACCGCGACCGGCGGCAAGTACTACATCGGCAACGGCAACCTGGCCTCGATGGTCTCGGTATTCGGCCGTCGCTCGGACAAGCCGATCATCGACAGCGCCGCGGCCATGCGGGGTAAACCGACGCAGGAGGATTACGAGGGGTATCTCTTCTTCGTCGCGGACTCCCAGCACGAGGCGTACAAGCTGCGCAAGAACGTCGTCAACAGCCAGATCTATGTCGCCGCGTTCGAGCTCGAGAACTATCCCGTCGCCGAGGAAGACATCCTGCACCGCGGGGAGGATGCCTTCCACGCGGCGATGAACACGGTCAACGTGGGCAAGTTCAACCTCGGCTTCGGCGCGATCGGCGCCTGCGAGCACTCCTTCTACGAGGCGATCGACCACGCCGAGAACCGGATTCTGTTCGGTCACCGAGTCACCGAGTTCCCGCAGGTTCGAGCCCTGATCACCGATTCCTACGCGCGGATCGCCGCGATGAAGCTCTACAGCGCTCGCGCGGTGGACTACATGCGTTCGGCCTCACCGGAGGATCGGCGCTACCTGCTGTTCAACGCCATCGAGAAGATGTCGGTGACCCGCCAGGGGCAGCGCGTGATCGAGGACCTCGCCGATGTGATCGCCGCGCGCGGGTTCGAGAACGACATGTACTTCCCGGTCGCGATGACGGCCATGTTCGGGCTCCCGAGGCTGGAGGGCACCGTCCACGTCAACATGGCACTGTCGCTGAAGTTCATGGCCAACTACATGTTCCACCCGGCCGATGCCGGTCTGGCCGCGATGCGATCGCTGCCCGGTGTCGCGGTGGCGCCCACGGTCGCCACCCGCGCCGCCGCCGGTGCGCTGTCCTGGACGAGTCGCAAGCTCACTCCGCGTCTCGGCTCGATCGTGAAACCGCTCGGCGCCGAATTAGCTTGCGCCGCTTACGAACCGGTACCGACACGGCACGACGCCGCCGACGACGAGTTCCTGTTCCGGCAGGGACCGAGCAGTGGCCTCGGCCGGATCCGCTTCGCCGACTGGCGTCCGGTCTTCGAGAGCTTCCGTGACGTGCCGAATGTCGCGGTGTTCCTCGAGCAGGTCCTCGCGCTGCAGGCACTGCTCGCCGTCGCCGCTCCGACGCCGTCGCAGCAGAAAGACGTCGACTTCCTGTTCGCCTTCGGTGAGCTGGTTCACGGCGGTGCCCTACGCGCAGCTGGTACTGGAGCAGGCGGTGATCGAGGGCACCGACCCCGCGGTCATCGACCAGATCTTCGACGGCTTCGTCCGCGGCTTCTCCACGAACGCCCTTGCCCTGCACAACAAGCCGACCGCCACCGCGGTCCAGCAACGCCGGGCACTCGACCTGGTGCGCCGCCCCACCTTCGACAAGGCCCGCTTCGAGCGTGTGCTGGGCAAGGCGCGCGGACTGGCCGGGACCTACGAGATGAAGGCCTGACCCGGCACGCGTCGACTTCAGCCCGCCGAACCGGTGAACGGCCAGGGGATGCCCGGGCCGGTGCCGGATCCGGTCGACAGGTCGGCGCCGTCGGAGCCCGGACGATGGATGCGGACGGTGACCGGAGCCGTGCCGTCGGCCTCCACGGTGACGACACGAGCACCTGTCGGTGAGGTGACACGACCGTTGGTGACCTCGACCTCGTACCCATCCGAATAGGCCAGGTCGGAGACATAGATCTCGGTGGGCGCCGATGCGGCTCGTGGGCGGAACCGGTATGCGAAATCACCGTTGCCGGAGTCGTAGACCAAAGCCTCGGGCGTCCCAGCGGTGGCACGTGGGTAGGTGCGCACCAGTTCGCGGCCCAGGTCACCGCGGAACGGATCGCCGTCACCGGCGCTGTAATGCCAGTAGTGCCAGCCGACGAACCGTTCGTCGGCGCGAATCGTGGTGTTGCGCAACACCGTCGGGTCGCCGTCACCGAATTCGGTGATCATGGTCGGGATATCGGTGCGAGCGGTGAACGAATCGATGTTGGACCAGGTCTTGTCCTGCTGCACCGGGCACACCGCGCGCAGGTCCTCCGGCAGGTCGAGGTAGATGGCGAGCTGGCTCGGGATGCAGTAGTCGTGCGGTGCGAACACGATGTCGGAGCTGGTGATCGGCGGATTCTTGCCGAGGTGACTCGGCATCGTCTCGTTCCAGGTGACATTGGGCTCCCAGAACACCGGCACCGTGGCATTGCGGGCCCGGACGGCATCGGTCAGTCGCTGCAGGGCGCGTTGATAGGTGGCGTCGAAGCCGGGGCAGCCGTCGGGAAAACAGGTGAGAAACGGTGTGCCCGGCCAGGGTTCGTTGAGCAGCTCGATGCCGAGCACGCCCGCGCGCCCGTTCATCCGTTCGGCCAGCGCACCGAGCGCGGTACCGAGGTGGTCGAGGACGCCGTAGGTGTTGTTCCACACCTCGTCCCAGCCGAGGTTCATGCTCGGCATGAGATAATACAGCGGAAAACCGGGGTTGGGTTCGTCGGCGTGCGGCCGAGCCCGGATGGACCAGGCCGGAAAACCGTTGCCGCCCCAGATGTTCGACAGTCCGTCCTGGTGATTGTCGAGCAGGGTGTAGATGCCGTGCGCGGCCAAGGTGTCCACGACGTCTTCGACGCGATCGAGGTAGGCGGTGTCGATCACGCCCTCGGTCGGCATCAAGCCCTCGAACGACACCCCGAAGCGAACCGTGTTGAACCCGTGCCGGGCGAGCACCGCCGCGGACTCGTCGGTGAGGGTGAAATTGTCGCCGGGCATCAGGAAGGGTGCGCGCTTGTCGACATTGTTCACCCCGTGCAGCAGCACGGTGCGGCCGAATCCGTCGACCAGCTCGGCGCCCTCGGCACGCAGCGGTGTCAGCTCCGAACCGGGTTGCGCCGCGACCGGAGTGCTCCCGGCCACCCCGATTCCGGCGACCAGCGCGATCGTTGTCATCCACCGCACGGCCCGTCCACCGCGTCTTGCTGTCTCGATCATCCGCGTCCCTCAGACTCCCGCAGTTGGTCGCACGCCCATTTGAACGTGCGACCAGTTCTGTTGGCGAGTGAACATAGCGGGTGACTATCGGAGTGGTCAAGGTAACACCTGTGAAAACGCTTGAAGCGGAGTCGATCTCAGGTGGGGGACGGAGTCCTGGGTTTCGCGCAGGACGGTTTCGAGGCGGCATGGCACGCCGGCCTGGCCGATCAGGTAGGTGCGGACCGGTGGGGTAGCGGTTACGATCTGGAATCGTGTTCGATAAATCGCCGGCGCGCAAAGCGTCCGCTCGACCGGCCCCGGTGCAGCGCCGCGGAGTCGAGCGGGTGCAGGCCATCCTCGAGGCGGCTGAAACGCTGCTGCGGGAGCAGGGGTACGAGGCCGCCACGTTGAAGGCGATCAGTGAACGGACCGGCATCCCACTGGCCTCGATGTATCACTACTTCGCTGATCGCAACCACGTGGATGTCGAGCTGGTGCGCAGGCACGCGGAGCGATTGGACAGCCGGATCGCCGACGCGCTCGAGCATGCGGCCCCGGGGAGTCTGAGCCAGGCCGTCGGCGGAATCGTCGATATTCTGGTCGGGTATTGCCGGGAGTTCCCCGACTTCGTCGAACTCTGGTACTTCGGGCGCTCCCCGGCGATCGGCGAGGTGGCCAAGGCCTTCGACGCGGAACTGGCCGAGCGGTTCTGGCGCTACCTGATCGACCGGAACTTCCTCGACGCCGATACTTCCCAGCTCGCCGTCGAGCTCGCTTTCGAAGCCGGTAGCCGACTGTTCGACGTGGCATTCCGTCGGTCGGCGGGGGGTGACGAGTCCACCATCGCCGAGTTGAAGCGACTGGTCACGGCATACCTCGGCACCTACGCGCCGCAGGACTGACCACGGCGGCCGCAGGTCTGAGATCGGCCTTACTGCCGGTTGACAGCGCGGCGACTCGCTCCTAAACTCGAATTAGATTCGACTTCGATAACGAGGCGAAGTGGGATCACCGCGATGCAGGCTCCTGCTCGGTGCAACGGCGCACCGGGAAGGCCGACGACGTCCGTTGAGAGCCTGCCCGCACAGTCGCCCGACGAGCAGACAGTGATGGTGGCCGAGGTGAGCCGATTCGATTTCTCCGGCCGGACGGTCGTCATCACCGGTGGCATGCGGGGAATCGCTTCGGCTGCGGCACAGGCGATTTCCCGAGCAGGCGGCAATGTCGTGCTGGCCTTACCCGGTCGGGACGCCGCGAACGCGGCCGCGGCCGCAGTCGGAGGCAACGCTGTCGGCGTGGCCGTCGGTGCCGTCGATCAGGAAGCAGCGCAACGATGTGTGGAATCGGCGATCGACCGTTTCGGTAGCGTCGACATCCTGGTCAACACGTCGGGCGCCGACCATGCCCGCGGCCGGCTCGTCGATCAGGACTACCTGAGATTCACCAAAACCCTCGGCGTGAACCTGTGGGCGCCGATCCTGTGGACCTCACTCGTGGCGCGCGCGTGGATGAGCGAGCACGGCGGCGTAGTGATCAACACGGTCGGTGGGGCGGGCTCCGGCCTGTACAGCGCGGCACATGCCGCACTGATCCATGTCACGGGACAATTGGCGGCCGAGCTCTCACCGGCCGTACGGGTCAACGCCGTCGCGCTCGGCGGTGGACTCGCCGGGGCGACCACCACACCGCCACCGTCCGGCGAGCCGGACGACCCCGGCGAAATCATCGCCCACCTCGCCTCGGACGCGCAGCGATGGGTGACGGGCGAGACCTTGGTCGTCGACAGAGGTGCGTCGACCGGCCTCGTCCGCGCAGTCTGAACATACGATGCGGCAGGGCGGGTCGGCACTGCCACGCACGGCCTCCCTCCAGCCGGAGTGAAGGAGTCGTCCCTGTGCACAGCCCGAGGGTGATCGCGAGCCGGGTCCTCGAGGCGGGCCTGGTGGTGCTCGGCGTTGCCGCGCTGTGGGCCGGTGAGCCGCGCGGATGGTTGCTCGGCTGGGGGCTTCTCGCCACCGTGTACATCGGTGCGTGGCTGGTTCTGTTGCTGCGGAACCGCCACGCCGACGACCCCGCCGAGTGGATGGACGCGATTCCCGACAGCTGGACGGCACTGGTCTTGACAGTGGTCACGAGCACCGTCGGTTTGGCCACGGTGCTCTCGATCGTCGCAGGCGACGCGGGCGACGACCACGCGGTGCCCACCGACATCATCGCGGTCGTTGTGGCCCTGCTGGCCTGGTTCCTGCTGCACCTCGGTTTCGCCGAACAGTACGCCCGCACCTACCACCGGCGGCTCCCGGAACAACCGCTGTCGTTCCCCGACACCCCGCGCCCGAATCTGCTGGACTTCGCCTATTTCTCCTTCACCATCGGTGTCTCGTTCGCGGTCTCCGACGTCAACACGCGAACCCGGTCCATCCGGGCGCAAGTGCTGCTCCACTCGGTGATCGGGTTCTTCTACAACGTCGCGGTGATCGGCGTCGCGGTCGACGTGGTGAAAGGTGGATGGTGAACCGGGGTCAGTCGGCCAAGACGTAAGTGCCGGGCGCGACGCCGAGCGGCCGGAACTCGGCGCTGCCGAGCATGGCCGAGGCAGGTTTGTCCGGCCCGGAACGGTCGCCGAGCCACGCGGCGTAGTCGGGCCACCACGACCCCTGCACGGTCGCCGCCGCGCCGCGCCAGTCCGCGGGATCGAGCGAGGTGTCCTCGGACACCTGGTAATTGGACTTGCGGTTGCCGGGCGGGTTGACCAGCGCGGCGATGTGACCGTTGGTCGACAGGACGAAACGCACCTTGCCGCCGAGCAGTTGGGCACTGCGGTAGCAATTGGCCCAGGGGCAGATGTGGTCCGCCGAGCCGGCCACGACATAGGAGTCGACGGTGATCTCGTTCAGTTCGATGGGGGTGCCGAGCACCGTGACCGCGCCCGCGGTGGCCAGCTTGTTGTGCAGTGCGGCTTCGATGAAGTCACGATGCAGCGCGGCGGGCATCCGGGTGGTGTCGGCGTTCCAGAACAGGATGTCGAACTTGGGCGGGGTCTTCCCTTGCAGATAGTTGTTGACCCAGTAGTTCCAGACCAGATCGGACGGTCGCAACCAGGCGAAGACTTCCGCGAGAGCGCGGCCGTCCAGGTATCCCTTGTGCTGCGACCGGGCGATCGCGGCACGAGCGACACCTTCGTCGATGAGTGAGCCCGCCATGCCTCCCCGGTGCTGGTCGATCATGGTGACCAGCAGGTTGAGGCTGGCGAGTTTGCCGAGACCGCCGGTCCGGGCGCGGTGCGCGGCCGCCATGCAGGCGATCAGGCCACCCGAGCAGGCCGCCATCGTGTGCACGGATCCGGCACCCGCGATCCGGTCGACCACACCGAACGCCTCGATCACGGCTTCGGCATAGGCGTCGATACCCCAATCACGATGGCGTTCATCGGGATTGCGCCACGAGATCATGAACACCTGCTGGCCTTGTCCGACGAGGTACTCGACCAGGCTGCGGCCGGGCGCCAGATCGAGGACGTAGTACTTGTTGATGGTCGGCGGAACGATCAGCAGCGGCACCGCACGCACGGTCTCGGTCTGCGGCAGATACTGGATCAGCTCGAACATCTCTGTCCGGTACACGACCGCGCCGGGGGTGATACCGAGATCGACACCCACCCGGAACGCGTCCGGCTCGACCATCGCGGGGATCCGGGGCGAGCCGGCGAAGTCCCGCAGCAGATTGCGCGGCCCCGAGACCGCGTTGGCGCCTTTGGTGGCGAAGAACGTCTTCCACGCGACGGGGCTGATCAGTGGATTGTTGCTCGGCGCGGCGGCTTCGAGGATGTTCGAGAGGACGAACTTCATCCGCTGGGCATCGCGCCACTCCAGCGGCGCGTCCTCGAGGAGCCCCTCGGCCAGTTCGTCCGCGGCCAGATAGGCCTGCACGACGCGCTTCAGTAGCGGGTTCTGCGACCACTCCGGGTCACTGAATCGCCGGTCTTTCGGCTGCGGTGCGAGCTGCGATGTGCCCATGACGATCCGGCCGAGTTCGTCGACGAGTGCCCCGACCCTGCGCTTGACCCGGTCGGGGCGTTTGGCCAGCGCATCGAGGAACCGAACCCCCGAGTCGCCGGGCAGCCACCGGTTCACGGGCCGCAATGCGGCCTCGCTCAGCAGCTGATCGAGAGGCGCGACGAACTCCGGGGTCTCACTCGTCGTCCGGCGCTCAGGCGAATCGACGGCCGCGTGTTCGGCGTTTTCCTTGGGTTTCGTACCGGAATTGATGATGGCGTCTCCACTCCTGTCGGCCGCGCGGGCACAGTCCGCGCAGCGGGTGTCTGGTCGCTCCCGCGTCGATCTGCTTGCCAGATCTGGTGCGGTGGTCGACGACCGAGAGGAGGGTCTTGTCGCTATCCGGTGGCGAACGCACGATGACCCGCATCTCAGTGCGGCCACCGTGCCGAACGCGTGCTCACAGATTCGCGCATCGGGCCGGTCCAGCCAATGTCGGCGCCGACACCAGATCCGGCGCGACTGTGTCGGCACGCACACTCTGCTCTGCCGGATACGATGTGCCGCGCGGCCCGTGGATAACCTGTCGAGGTGCCTACTTCGAGTCTCGCTCAGCCGGTGGCCGAACTCGCCGCCGACCTGCTCGAGCAGATCGATACGCTGGCCGACCAGCTGCTCGTCCGGATTCTCGAGCAGATCGAGATCTATCGCACGGCGGGCATCGTCGACCGGGACGAATTGCGAGCCTCGCTGATAGCCAATATGAATCAGATCCTCGAACGGTTGAGTGGTGAACGCGGGGTCGACCTCTCGGCTCCGCGCGACATCGGTCGCGCCCGGGCCGCACAGGACATGCCGCTGCCGGAGGTGTTGCGCGCCTATCGCCTCGGCTTCGCGTTCGTGTGGGAGCGATTGCTGGCCGCCGCCCGCGTCTCGGGGCGCAAGTCGGTGGACGCGCTGCTCGATACCGCCACGGCGATCTGGGAGCTGGCCGACGACTTCTCCCTCGCGCTGACCGAGTCGTACCGGCAGGCGATGAGCGAACGCATGATCGAGGCGGACCGCAGGCGATCCGGCATCATCTCGGCGATCCTCGACGGGCCGGCTTCCGGTTCGCTCAGCGCCTGGGAGGTCGCGAAACTTCTCGACTTGCCTTACGAGGGAACCTTTCTCGTGGTCGTCGCGGAGGTGACCGGCGCGCATTCCGCGGCCCTGCCGCAGCTCGAGGACCGCCTCCGGCGGCTCGATGTGGGGTCGGCGTGGCGATCCCAGCCGCAACACGAGATCGGCGTGCTCTCACTGGGCAACAGCCGTGACCCGCAGGTGGTGCTCGCCGAGGTCGCGCAGGTGGCCCTCGGACGTGTCGGAGTGAGTCCGGTGTTCCACCGCCTCGACGGGGCCGCCCGGGCATTGCGGCTGGCCCAGGTCGCCCTCGAAACGCTGTCGCCCGGCACCAAGGGCATCCGCGGGCTCGACGACGAGCCGCATATCGATCTCCTCGTGCGCGACCGGGAGACGACTCGCCGATTCGTAGTGCGCGTGCTGCACGGTGTGCTCGCCCTGCCCGACTACGACCGGACGACGCTGCTGGCCACCGCGACCGCGTGGATCGACGCGCGTGGCTCGGCGGCCAATGCGGGCCGGGAACTCTACTGCCATCCCAACACGGTTCGGCAACGCATCCGCCGCCTCGAGGAACGCCTCGGCGGCTCGCTCGACGACCCGCGGGTGCTGAGCGATCTCACCATCGCGCTGCAGGCGATCCGCACGTTCCCGGAGCTCGGCAACCGACTCGACTCCTGAGTCCCAACCTGAAGGAGGTCGCGTGGCCGAGGTCGAGACCGTTCGGGAATTGCGGATCAACGGGCGACGATGGCGTGTCGCGGTGCGTGCGGGGCAGGGGCGCCCACTGCTCATGTGCAACGGCATCGGGGCGAGGCTCGAGCTGCTCGAGCCCTTCCTCGATCGGCTCGACCCGGCGATCCCGGTGATCCGTTTCGATGTGCCCGGAATCGGCGGTTCCGAAATGCCGCGCCTGCCTTACAATTTCGCGACTCTGGCCTGCGCGCTCGGCGATGTCCTCGACGAACTCGGCTACCCGGAGACCGACGTGCTCGGCATCTCGTGGGGTGGTGGTCTCGCGCAGCAATTCGCCTTCCAGAACCCCCGGCGATGCCGGCGCCTGGTGCTCGTCGCCACGGCGACCGGCATGCTGATGGTTCCGGCGCATCCTCGGGTGCTGAGCAAGATGATCACCCCGCGCCGGTACCGCGATCGCGCCTACGCGGCCGCGATCGCCGCGACGATCTACGGGGGCCGCCTGCGTGCGGAACCCGCGCTCGCCCAGGAGATCCTGCATCACCATGCGGGTCGCGCTCCCGGTCCGGGTTACGCGCTGCAGCTGCTCGCGGGCGCAGGCTGGACCAGCCTGCCGTTCCTGCCGCTGATCCGCCAGCCCACGCTGATCCTCGCCGGCGACGACGACCCCATCGTGCCGGTGATCAACGCGAAAACCATGCACCGACTGATGCCCGACTCCGCCCTGCACATCTACCCCGACGGCCATCTCGGGCTCGTCACCCGCGCCGACGACCTCGGACCGCGCGTCGCCGAGTTCCTCCGCCCCGAACCCGAGTAGATACGACCCGGATAATTTTCACAACAACTGTTGTGTGAACGCATAGTTCTCACTACAGTGATGCACGCCACCTCGACACGGAAAGCGGTCGACGGTATTTCCGGCAGCCCCATTTCTGAAATGGCTGGCGGTCCAGTACGTGCAAAGGAGATTTGATCATCATGATTTCTCGTTGGACTCGGGTCCGAACCGGTCGCTGTGCCGCAGTCGCCGGACTGTCCGGAATCGGCGTGGTAGCTATCGGTGTGCTGATGCCGACCGCGGCGACCGCGGATACGTTCGTGCCGCTGCCGGACGGGTCGAAGGCGGGCCCGGGAGTGACGCTGACCCGCACCGGCGAACACGCGATCGTCTCGCCTTCCATGGCGGCCAATGGCGCTGGACGGGTGGTCTGGGTCTCGGGTAACGCGATCGCCGATGTCACCGCGACACCGGAGGGTGAAGTAGGCCCGACGAATGGTCCCGCCGGTATTCCGGGTAGCAACAATTCCTCCACGCACGGCGCATCGCAGCTGAACACGGGGTATCTGGTCGGTTGCCAGGTGAGCATCGCCGACGACGCGATCGGTGCCGGGGTGTCCGGTGGCATCTCCACCGGTGGCGTGAGCGCGGGCGGCTCGATCGGGGTGAATCTCGGTCCGGGCGAGGTGAAATTCGTCCAGATCGATTACAAGGACATTCCGCGGTCGGGCCGATACTCGGTGGAATATCAGGACGCCGAGATCGAGATACAAGGCTGTGCGGGGTACGCCCAGGCCCGCGCCTACACGGTGGTCGAGATCATCGGTGACCACTATTCGAAGACAACTCTTTACGGTGCGCCGTTCAGCATCGGCTGAGTCTCGTTTCTCGAATCCGACTACCTGTCTCTCTTTCGCGTCCGCGAAACCGAATCCGAAGGTGTTCCCCCATGTTCAACCGAAAGAATCTCGCGCGCACCAGCGTCGGTGCTGTCGCCGCCCTGGCGCTCGGCCTGCTCGCCACTACCCACGCCGGTGCCGACACATTCGTGCCGCTCCCGGGCGGTGAGATGGTCAAGACCCTCTCCGACGGCACCGTGGTCACGGTCCGGCTCGTCGGCGAATCCGCCAACATCAATCCGTCGCTCGGGTCGACCCCGGCGCACCGTAACGCCTGGGTTTCGGGCACTGCCCAGGTGAAACTCGCGGGTGCGGGTGCGGGTGCCTACGGGCTCATCATTCCCGGTTACACCGTTGGCTGCCAGGTCGATATCGCTGGTGGTGGTGCCGGCGGCGGCGTCGAAGGCGCCTCGGACTGGGAGGGCAACGCCAGTCTCGGTGCCAGTACCAGCGGCGAGTTGTCGCTCGGGCCGGGGCAGGCGAAGTCCTTCTACATCCTCGACCGCGAAAAGGCCGACGACTTCGGCAACGAGTCGCACAAGGTCTACAACGAATTCGCCGGGGGCGCAGGCTCGGTCACTTGGGCCGATCAGACCATCGGCCTGACCGGCTGTGGCGGCTACGCCCAGGCCAGAGCCTTCGTCAGCGTCGAGATCGTCACCGACAGCGTCACCAGTTGGGTAACGCTGTGGGGGCAGCCCTTCAGTCTCGGCTGACGCGGCCCCCGGCTTGACGGCTGTCGAATCGCTGTAGCACCATGAGGTGAACAAGCGCTTAGTTACTAGGAGGCTCGACGTGACCACTGTGTCTGCGCGCAGTACGCCGCTCGGGCTGTTCGGCATCGACGAGATGCTCGACGATGACGAGCGCGACATCCAGACGACCGTGCGCGAGTTCGCTCGCGAACACCTCCGGCCGACAATCGCCCACAGCTTCGAATCGGCCACTCTGCCCCGCGAGATCGCCCGTGAATTCGGCAGATTGGGTCTGCTCGGCATGCACCTCGACGGTTACGGGTGTGCGGGAACCAATGCGGTGAGCTACGGTCTCGCCTGCCTCGAACTCGAAGCGGCCGACAGTGGATTCCGCAGCTTTGTCTCCGTACAGGGCTCACTGTCGATGTTCTCGATCCATCGCTACGGCTCCGAAGAACAGAAGAACGAATGGTTGCCCCGCTTGGCCGCCGGCGAGGCGATCGGTTGCTTCGGGCTCACCGAACCCGATTTCGGCTCCAACCCGGCGGGCATGCGGACCCGGGCGCGGCGCGACGGCACGGATTGGATTCTCACCGGAACCAAGATGTGGATCACCAATGGCGGCTCGGCCGATATCGCCACGGTGTGGGCGCAGACCGACGACGGCGTGCGCGGCTTCCTCGTACCCCGCGGCACACCCGGTTTCGAGACCCGCGACATCGCGAACAAGCTCTCCTTGCGTGCTTCGATCACCTCGGAACTGATCCTCGACGAGGTCCGCCTGCCCGCGTCGGCCCAGCTGCCGCAAGCGAATTCGCTGGGCGCACCGTTGTCGTGCCTGAACGAAGCCCGTTTCGGCATCGTGTTCGGTGCGCTCGGCGCCGCCCGCGACAGCCTGGAGACCGCCCTCGAATACGCGCGAACACGTGAGGTGTTCGATCGCTCGCTGGCGAGCTTCCAGCTGACTCAGGCAAAGCTGGCCGACATGACACTCGAACTCGGCAAGGGAATGCTGCTCGCCCTGCGCCTGGGCAGGCTCAAGGACGCCGGGCAGTTGCGGCCCGAACAGATCAGCCTCGGCAAACTCAACAATGTCCGCGAGGCCATCGGGATAGCCAGGGAATGCCGGACGATCCTCGGGGCCAGCGGAATAACCCTCGAGTACTCGCCCCTTCGGCACGCGAACAATCTGGAATCGGTGTTGACCTACGAGGGCACAAGCGAGATGCACCAGCTTTCCATCGGCAAGGCGCTCACCGGTATCGATGCCTTCCGCTGAACGTTTCTCCCGCAAGAAATCTGGAGGTAAATCATGACGCAGTTCACGATCGCTTCGCCGGGTGCCGGCGAGGGAAGCCGGTGCGCGCGATGAAATTGGCTTTGACCGCCGACGAGACCGCCTTTCGCGACAAACTGCGGGAATTCTTCCGGACGGAGATTCCCGCGGAGGTTCGCGAGAAGGTGCGGCAGGGGGAGGAGCTGACCAAAGCGGAGGTCGTGGCCTGCCAGCAGACGCTCAACGCGCACGGGCTGGCGGTGCCGAACTGGCCGGTGGAGTGGGGTGGTCAGCAGTGGTCGGCGACGCAACGCCACATCTGGCACGACGAGATGCAGCTGGCCTCGGTTCCCGAACCGCTGACCTTCAACGTGAACATGGTCGGTCCGGTGATCGCCACCTTCGGTTCCCAGGAACTCAAGCAGCGCTTCCTGCCGTCGACGGCGAATCTCGACATCTGGTGGTGCCAGGGCTTTTCCGAGCCCGAGGCCGGGTCCGACCTCGCCTCGCTGCGCACCACCGCGGTGCGTGACGGTGACAGCTATGTCGTCAACGGCCAGAAGACCTGGACGACGATGGGCCAGTGGGCGGACTGGATCTTCTGCCTGGTCCGCACCGACCCGAACGCGAAGAAGCAGGCGGGCATCTCGTTCCTGCTCATCGAGTTGACCTCGCCCGGCATCACGGTCCGGCCGATCGAGTTGATCGACGGCGGCTTCGAGGTCAACGAGGTGTTCTTCGACAATGTGCGGGTGCCCGCCGACCAGCTCGTCGGCGAGGAGAACCAGGGCTGGACCTACGCCAAGTTCCTGCTCGGCAACGAGCGCACCGGCATCACCGCGGTGGGGCGGACGAAGGTGGCCCTCGCGCTGGCCAAGGAACGTGCCGCGCAGACGAAGACGGCGGGCGGCACGCTGCTGGCGGATCCGTTGTTCGCCGCACGGCTGGCGGAGCTCGAAAACCAGCTGCTGGCATTGGAATTGACGCTCCTGCGGGTGGTGTCGGGTTCGGCCGACGGTAAGCCGAACCCGGCGTCGTCGGTGTTGAAGCTGCGCGGCACCGAGTTGCAGCAGGCGGCGACGGAGCTGCTGGTGGATATCGCCGGGCCGGACTCGCTCCCGTTCGACGCGGGCGCGCAGATCGCGAGTCCGCAATGGGCGCAGCGCAGCACCGCCACCTACCTCAACTACCGCAAGACGTCCATCTACGGAGGGTCCAACGAGGTGCAGCGCAGCATCATCGCCTCGACCATCCTTGGTCTCTGAACACAGATTGTGAGTCGATCCCATGGATTTCGCTCTCGACGACGAGCAGCAACTGCTGCGTGACACCACCCGCGAACTGCTCGCTCGCAGCTACGACCCGGAGAAGCGGGCCGAGGTGATCGGCTCCGAACTCGGCTGGAGCCGGGACGTGTGGGCCAAGCTGGCCGAGATCGGCCTGCTCGGGCTCGCTTTCGCCGAAGACGACGGCGGTATGGGCGCGGGCCCGGTCGAAACCATGGCCGTCATGGTCGAACTCGGCCGCAGGCTCGCCCCGGAACCGATCCTCGACAGCGTGCTGGTGCCGGGCGGCCTGATCGCCGAAGTGGGCACCGCCGTGCAGCGCAAACAGGTGCTGACCCAGGTCGCTGACGGTGCCCTGCTGCTGGCCTTCGCGCACACCGAACCCGGTATCCGGTGGCCGTCGACCGAGGTCACCACGACCGCCGCCGAACACGCCGGTGGATGGACGATCGACGGGCGCAAGAACCCGGTGCTTCGCGGCGACTGTGCCGACAAGCTCGTGGTGAGCGCGGCCCTGCCCGACGGGGGCACCGGCCTGTTCCTCGTGGACGCCGAGGCTACGGGGGTGGCGAGGCGGTCGTATCGGACACATGACGGTGGTCGCGCCGCCGACATCGAATTCATCGGTGCCCCAGCCGAACTGCTCGGCGACACCACCGACGCGACCCAGGCTGTCGAACGGGGCATCGTTCGGGCGCAGGCCGCGTTGTGTGCGGAGGCGCTCGGTGCGATGGAGGAGTCGCTGCGGCTCACCACCGAATACCTGAAGACGCGCAAGCAGTTCGGGGTGACATTGTCGAAGTTCCAGACGCTCACCCAGCGTGCCGCCGACATGTACGTCTCGCTCGAGGAAGCGCGCAGCATGGTGCTGTACGCGACGGCCTGTCTGGCCGAAGGGCGTATCGACCCGATCGTGGCCTCCCGCGCCAAATTGCAGATCGGCCGCTCCGCCAAGCACATCGGGCAGGAGTCCATCCAGATGCACGGTGGTATCGGCATGACAGCCGAATACCCCGTCGGTCACTATTTCGCCAGGCTCACCGTGATCGACCAGATCTTCGGTGCCGCCGATGACCATCTGCGGCTGCTCAGCGGCCAGGTCGCCGACTACACCCTGGTCGAGCTCTAGACGTAGTGCCTGTGCGACGCCGGCGGGCCGTAGGTTCGGCTCGCCGGCGCGGGGCAGGGACGAGGTCGGTCCGACGGCTCAGCGTCGGGGGGAGTCGTCGGTCACCAGGCGGTAGACGACGTAGCAGGCGAACCAGATGATCGCGATGGTGCAGGTGATGAGGAGGACTTCGACCGCTGCGACCATTTCACCGGTTCCTTCGTGAGGTTTGATAGAACTCGAATCTAGTTCGAGTATGCGGCGGTGCATCGGGGCTGTCAAACGCGCGCACCGACGCGGCACACCTTTACCTGACGGTCGTTATGTGAAATGCCTGTGCGAAACTGTTGGCGTGGCGCAGAAACAGAAGCAGGGCGTGGGGGAGCCGGGCGAAGTCGGCGGGGCGGTCGCGACCGCGCAACGCGGCAGGCCGGCGGGCGATCACGCGGCCAAGCGCGCGGAGCTGCTCGACGCGGCGGCCGCCGTGATCGCGGCCGAAGGCTATGTCAAGGCGTCGATGCGACGCGTCGCCGAGCACGCCGGGTACACCACCGGTGCGGTCACCTACTACTTCGCCAACAAAGAGGACATGGTTCTCGCGCTGGTGCTGAGCCGATTCGATCGCTACGACGCGATGGTCGAGGCGATCCGCGACACGACCGACGTCCGCGAGCTGCTGGCGCAATGGTTCCAGCTGGGTAAGGACGTCAAGTTCTGGCCGTTGATGCCGGAGCTGCTCACCTCGGTGCGGTCGGAACCGCGCATCGCCGAGGTCATCGTCACGCGCTACGCGAAGTTCCGCGCCGACTACGCCGCGGTGCTGGCCGCCGCGCAGGAGCGCGGCGCGATCCGTGACGACATTCCGGCGGACATCCTGTCCGACCAGCTCAGTGCCATGGGCGACGGTTGGGCATTGATGTATCCGGTGGAGCCGCAGCGTTTCACCCCCGCTCATGCGAAGGATCTGATCGACGCCACCCTGACCCTCATCGCACCGCGATAGAACCCGCCTTCCACACCGGCCGTTCGGCTACCTCGGCGGCCGGTCGGTGATCCGGTCCAGTCGACGGGTCGGGGCTTCGGCTTCGATCTCGGCGACGGTGCGGGGGCGACGGGGTGTGCGTGCCAACTTGCTGTCGGGCACCGCGGCCATCCGCATGGTCGGCGGGTCGGTGACGGGTGTCGTCCGCACCAGGTCGACCATCGCGTCCCGGTCGGGTCGTTCGTCGGCGAGGATCGGTTCGGACAGCCCGACCTTTTCCTGAATTCGCTTGGCCCACTTGGGCGCCCACCAGCAGTCGTCGCCGAGCAGTTTCATGATGGCGGGGACGAGCAGCATGCGAAGGATGGTCGCGTCGATGAACAGCGCCGCGATCATGCCGTAGGCGATGTACTGCATCATCACCAGATCGGAGAACGCGAACGCGCCCGTGACGACGAGCAGGATGAGCGCGGCCGCGGTGATGATGCGGCCCGTCTGCGCGGTGCCGGTGCGGATCGCTTCGGTGGTGGACGCGCCATGGGCGCGTGCCTCGACCATGCGCGAGATCAGGAAGACCTCGTAATCGGTCGACAGGCCGTAGATCACCGCGATGATCAGCATGAGCACCGGTGCGCTGATCGGTTGTGGCGTGAAGTTCAGTACCCCGGCGCCGTGACCGTCGATGAAGATCCAGGTCAGGATGCCGAGTGTGGAACCGAGCCCGAGGGCGTTCATCAGCGCCGCCTTGATCGGCAGCACCAGTGAACCGAAGGTGAGGAACATCAGCAGCGTGGTGACGAGCAGGACCAGCCCGATCATCAGCGGCATCCGGTCGAGCAGGCTGTCGATGCTGTCGGCCATGATCGCGGGCTGCCCCGCGACGTACATGTCCACTCCGTCCGGTACGTCGATGGCGCGCAGGTAGTCGATCGTCGGCTCGGCGTTGCCGGTCGGGTCGACCAGGGTGGCCGAGGTGCGGTATACCGCCGGATCGTTGGAGCCGGTGTTGCTCGGCACGCCGAACTGGCCGACGAGCCCGGGCGCCTGGTTCGCCTGCTTCCATACCGCGCCGATGGCGTTGGTGTCCTCGCCGACGAAGACCAGCTGGATCGGGTCGGTCTTCTTCAGCGGGAACACCTCGTAGAAGTGTTCGAGGGCGAGCCGGGTGCTGTTGTCGGGCGGGAGGTATTTCTCGTTGATGCCGCCGAAGGCGAGGTTCTTGATCGGGATGATCAGCAACAGCAGCCCGACGACGACCGCCACCGCCACCTTCAAGGGGTGTCGCATCACCCAGCGGGGGAGCCTGCCCCAGAAGCCGTTCTCGATCTCCTCGGCGGACTTGGTCTTGCGGAAGCGTTTGATGCCGAGCATATCCACCCGTGGCCCGAGCACGGCCAGCATCGCGGGCAGGATCGTCACCGCGGTCAGGGCGGCGAGCGACACCGTCGCGATGGTGCCGTAGGCGACCGAGCGGAGAAAGCCCTGGGGGAACAGCAGGATGCCGCCGAGGCTGGCGACGATCATGGTCGCCGAGGAGACGACGGTGCGTCCGGCCGTCATCACCGTGCGCCGGACTGCCGCGCGCGTGTCGTAACCGGCGGCGAGCTCCTCCCGGAACCGGCTGACGATGAACAAGGCGAAGTCGATGGCCAGGCCGAGGCCGATCATCGACACCACGGCGGAGACGAACGAGTTGACGTCGGTGAAGTTCGTGATCGCCATGACGATGCCGTTGGCGCCGAAGATGGTGAGCCCACCGATGATCAGCGGCAGCGCGGCGGCGACGACGCCACCGAAGATGAAGAACAGGAGCACCGCCACAGCGGGAATAGCCAGCAGTTCCATCCGGTGGACATCGGTGGCGATGGTGTCGTTGAGGGTGCCGCCGATGGCCTGCAGCCCCGAGACCTCCACGTCCACACCGTCGATGTGGAAGGCGTCGCTCACCGCCCGGTAGCTCCGCAGCAGATCGGTGTCGTTGTCGCCGACGAGCGCGACCGAGGCGAACGCGTGCCGCTTGTCGGCCGACCCGAACACCGACGGCACCGCGGGCGCGTCGCCCACCCGCCAGTAGGCGCCGTTGATCTTGTCGATCTCGTCGGGGTGCTCGGCCAGTGCCTTGTTCAGACCCGCGACGATCGTGCCGCTGAACTCCGGATCGTCGATCGTCCTACCGTCGGGAGCGTTGTAGAGCACGATGACATCGGCGGTATGGTCGCGCCCGAATGCCTGGTCGGCGATCCGCGAGCCCTGCGAGGATTCCGAACCCGGGTCGTCCCACCCGCTCGAGGTGAGGTGGTCGGACAATCCGAGCCCGTACCCACCGAGCCCGAGCAGCGCGGCACCGACGATCGCGATGACGGCGAAGCGAAATCGATGGACGAGGTCGCCCCAACGGTTGAACACAAACGACTCCTTTGTCTGCTGCGTCACCGACCTTCCCAGGCAAACCTGAGGATCGGCTGACAGGCGCGGGTGTAGCCGCTATCCGGCAGTGTGAGTCCCGGCACGGCACCGGCCGGATTATTTACACAACGAGCGTTGTGAAAAAGGGTGGATCTCGATAGGTTGCTTGTATCTGCTGTCCTTCGCAAAGGAGATGCTCGTGACCTCTACCTACGATGTCGCGGTGATCGGTGCGGGCTTTGCCGGCGTCACCGCGGCCCGTGATCTCACCCTCGCCGGCCATTCGGTGGTCCACCTCGAAGCTCGCGACCGGATCGGTGGCCGGACGTTCGTGGGGGAGGCTTTCGGGCGGCAGGTGGAATTCGGCGGCACCTACGCGCACTGGTCCCAGGCGCACGTCTGGCACGAACTGAAGCGCTACGACATCGGCTTGGTCAGACGGCTGACGATCGAACAGTGCAACTGGCTGGCCGACGGAACGGTGCACACCGGTACGCCCGCCGAATACCACGCGGTGAGCAAGTCGCTGGCCACCCGCTGTCTGGCCGACGCGCGTGAATGGTTTCCGATGCCCGGTGACATCCACGCTGCCGACACCACCGTGATCGAGAAGGAAACCCTCGCCGACCGGCTCGACGCCATGGACCTGTCCCCGGCCGAGCGTGACGTGCTCTGCGATGTCATGGGCTCGCTGGTTGCCGCCCCGGCGGAGCAGGGCATGGCCCAGTTCCTGTTCTGGACCTCTCTCAACGGTGGCAGCTGGGAAACCTTCATGGAGTGCGCGGGCGGATTCCCGATCGACGGCGGCACCAAACGCCTACTCGATGCGATCAACGGCGAATCCACCGCCGAGCTGCGCCTGTCCACGCCGGTCACCGCGGTCGACGACGACGGGTCCGCCGTCACCGTGACCACCGCGGACGGCCAACGGGTCCGGGCCCGCCAGGTGGTGCTCGCGGTTCCGCTCAACACCCTCGCCGACGTGGCTGTCACTCCGCCGCCGCCTGCCGCGGACATGATCGAGCAGAAGCATCCGATGCGGACGATGAAGATCTGGGCGCGGGTGAAGGGTGAGGTCACGCCCTTCTCGGCCAACGCGCCCGTCGGCAAGCATCCGCTCAATTCGGCGCGCACCGAATACCGCTACGAGGGCGACACTCTGGTCGTCTGCTTCTGTGGTGACGCCACCGCGATCGACCCCACCGACCGCGGCGCCGTGGAGCGGGCGCTGCGGTTCTTCGTTCCCGATCTCGAGGTGCTCGATGTCGCCTGCCACGACTGGGTGAGCGACCCCTACTCGCAGGGGACCTGGGTGCATCACCGGCCGGGGTACCTGACGCAGGCCGCGCCACTGCTGCGCCGACCGCACAACCGGATCCATTTCGCCGGTGGCGATCTCGCGGCGCTGGGGGTCGGTGGGATCGACGGTGCGATCGAGACCGGTGCGCGCGCGGCGCGCGATGTGGTCCAGGCGTTGCGGATGGATGCCTAGCGAGGACGGGCGCCGAGACCGCGAATCCCCGGGAGGTTCCCGGGGGTTCGCGGCCGAGGGAGTGGGTCAGACGGTGCGCGCGAACGTGCCTTCGGGTGAGGCGGCGACATCACCGGCTTCGACGAGCCGCTCCAGATGCTGTTCGGCCACCCGCTGTTCGATGGGCTCGACATACGGTGCCGACACGTGCGGCCGGTACACGAGCCGGTGGGCGACGATCTCTGCGAGCGTTCGCGGTTCGTCGAGAAATTCCAGCAGCCGGCGTTCGCGCTCGAACAGTTTCGCGCGGTATTCGCCGAGGCGCTCGCGAAACTCGTCGGCGCCGGAGATCACGCCCTTCTGGTGGAAGGTGCCGTACCAGCGGGCCTCGGTGGCGGCGGCCCGGTCGATGGAGGTGAGGAAGTCGTCGGCACTGCTGTGCACGTCGCCGTACATCGGGCCGAACGAGGTCAGGTCGATATCGCCGACGTAGAAGAAGCCGTCGGGCTCGACGAGGACGCCGCAGTGGCCCGGGGTGTGACCGGGAAGGTGCACGACGGTGGCGGTGACATCGCCCAGTTCGAACACATGGCCGTCGGCGACGCCGATCACGCCGTCGCGCCGCCGGGGAATGCCGTACTCCTCGTGCAGGTTCCGCACGGCCTCGTCGCGCACGTGGGGAGGTAGCCCGAACTGCGCGACCATCGCGTCGAGTGAGGACACCGCCGCCACGTCGAGGTGATGGGCGTAGGTCGGAGCGTCGAAATGCCGCAGCCCGGCGATGTGGTCCTCGTGGCCGTGGCTGAGGAAGACCAGGTCGGCCGCGACGGTGTCGGGGCCGAGGGCCAGTGAGGGGTCGATGACCAGAGTCCGTTCACTGCCTCGCACCACTACGGAATTGCCGTAGGGCAGCACCCCGCCGTTGTCGGCGACCAGCACGGTGACGCGACCGAAGGTAGTGGGCGTGACGGATGGCGTCCTGGTCGTTTCGACCATCGTTGCTCCTTCGCGTAGGGCCTGATCGGTCCAGGTTATCGGCGGGCCATTATTTACACAACGAGCGTTGTGTAAATAATGGTCGATGGCTACTGTCGGACCGATGATGCGCAGGTTCGGTGACTTTCAGAACGAAATCTACGGGGACGGGCTGCGGGGCAGGCTACCGCGTTATCCGGTGGACATCGCGTCCCTCGAACGCAAGGCGTCCGAGGCCCTGCCGGGCTGGATCTGGTCCTATGTGGCCGGCGGCTGCGGCGACGAACATACTCAACGGGCGAACGTGGCCGCCTTCCAGAAGTGGGGCATCGTTCCACGGATGGGTAACGGCGCCGAAGTGCGCGACATGTCCGTCGAATTGTTCGGGATGACCCTGCCCAGCCCGGTCTTCCTGGCGCCGGTCGGCGTGATCGGCATCTGCACCCCCGACTTCCACGGCGACCTGGCGGTGGCGCGGGCATCCGAGCGGACGGGTGTCCCGGCGATCCAATCGACGCTGGCCATGGACCCGGTCGAAGTCACCGGCGCCGTCCACCAGCAGACGCCCGGGCTGTTCCAGCTCTACACCCCGACCGACCGCGACCTCGCGATCAGCTTCATGCAGCGGGCCGAACGGGCCGGCTACCGGGCCATCGTCGTCACTCTCGACACGTGGGTGACGGGTTGGCGGCCACGGGATCTGAACACCGCCAACTTCCCGCAACTGCGTGGCTTGTGTCTGTCCAACTACTTCACCGACGAACGGTTCCGCACCCTGCTCGGCCGCGACCCGGAGGACGATCCCGACGGCGCCGTCCAGCTCTGGACGCGGGTCTTCGGGAAATCGGTTCGCTGGGACGACCTCGCCTGGATGCGGGAAGCCACCACGCTGCCGATCGTCGTCAAAGGCGTGTGCCACGGCGACGACGTGCGGCGGGCGATCGACGCTGGCGCCGACGGCATCTACTGCTCCAATCACGGTGGGCGCCAAGCCAATGGCGGCCTGCCCGCCCTCGACATGCTGCCGGAGGTGGTCGCCGCGGCCCAGGGCCTGCCGGTCCTGTTCGACTCCGGTGTGCGCAGCGGAACCGACGTGGTCAAAGCGCTCGCGCTCGGTGCCACCGCGGTGGGACTGGGGCGCTCGTATGTCTTCGCCACCGCCGCCGGTGGCGAGGACGGGCTCGTCCATCACCTGCGCTCGGTGCTGGCCGAGGCCGATCTGCTGATGGCGGTCGACGGCTATCCGGCGCTGCCCGATCTGACGCCGGAATCGATGCGCCGCGTCTTGTGAGCCCGTCAGCGTGGCAGCGGCGCGGCATGCGTGCCACGCCGCACCAGCCGCACCTCGTGCACCGTTCGTTCGGGTTCGATCTGCGGATCCTCGACGCGGTCGAGCAGGTGCGCCGTCGCCTGGCGCGCCAGCGCGGTGAGGTCGACCGCCACGGTGGTGAGGTCGAAGGCGCGCAACACGGCCAACGGAATGTCGTCGAAGCCGACGATGGTGAGCTGTTCGGGTACCGGCCGCGCGGCCCGCGCCGCCGCCTCGAGCGCACCGATGGCCAGGACATCGTTGGCGCAGAACACCGCGGTGACGCCGGGCCGGGCGGCGAGGATGTCGTGGAGTGCCGCGCGGCCGTCGTCGATGCCGAAGGGCACCTCGCGCACCGCGTCCGGGTGGATCGCGATGCCGCGGCGAGCCAGCGCATCCCGGAAACCGCGGAGCCGTTCGCTGCCGGTGCTCGTGGTCGCGGGCCCGGTGATGATCCCGATGTCGGTGTGACCCAGCTCGACGAACAGGTCGGCGACGAGTCGTGCGCCGCGGATGTTGTCGGGAACGGCGGCCGATGCTGTTGTGCGACCGGAGATTTCGCGGTTGATGAGGCAATAGGGGACACCGCGGCGCTCGATCTCGTCGGCCAGCCGCGAATCGGAGGTGGTGGTGAGCAGGACACCGTCGAAGGACCCGTCGAAGATGGGAGCGCTGCCGGGTTCGCGGATGTCGGCGTCGTGCAGGAGCACACCGAGATAGCCGCGCACGTCGAGTTCGCGCACGATCGGCGCCACCAGCGCACCGTAGAACGGGTTGGTGAGTTCGCCGACCACGATGCCGATGCGCCGTGATCGGCTCGTGGACAAGGACCGCCCGGATTGCAAGGGGACGTAACCCAATTCGCGCGCGACCTCACGAACGAGCCGGCGGGTCGCTTCGGAGGTACCGCGCTGATCGCGCAGCGCCCGCGACACCGTCGCCTGGGAGACGCCCGCCCGCTTGGCGACGTCGATACTCGTCACTGCCATCCCTAGAGCATACGTATGCTGAGCTATTCATAGTGGTGGTCATGCTTCCTGCCCATTGACATGTATACGTATGCAATCCATGGTCGCCACCATGTCCCTACCTGTTCTCACCGAAACCACGGTCCTCAAGAAGGGCGCGACCGCAGTCGTCGCCCAGAATCGCGACGTCGCCGATATCGTGCGCGGTGTCATCGACGACATCCGCGCCGACGGCGACCTCGCCGTGCGCCACTACTCCGCGAAGTTCGACAACTGGTCCCCGGACAGCTTCGAACTCGCCCCCGACCGAATCCGGGCCGTCCTGGCGGGCGTGCCGTCGACGGTGCTCGACGACATCCGCACGGTGCAGGCGAATGTGCGCGATTTCGCCCAGCGGCAACGGGATTCGCTCCTCGACTTCGAAGCCGAGGTGCGGCCGGGGGTGTTCCTCGGTCAGCGCTCGCTGCCGGTCGACCGCGCGGGCGCCTATGTGCCCGGTGGCCGCTACCCGCTTGTCGCGTCCGCGCACATGACGGTGGTCACCGCGAAGGTCGCCGGCGTCGAGCACGTGACCGCGTGCACGCCGCCGCTCGAAGGTGGACTGCCCGCCGCCACCATCGCCGCCATGCACCTGGCCGGCGCAGATCAGATCAACGTGCTGGGTGGGGTGCAAGCCGTCGCCGCGATGGCCGTCGGCACCGAGTCGATCGCGAGGGTCGACATGCTGGCCGGCCCGGGCAACGCCTTCGTCGCCGAGGCCAAGCGGCAGTTGTTCGGTGAAGTCGGTATCGACCTGTTCGCCGGCCCGACCGAGATCCTCGTCGTCGCCGACGAATTCGCCGATCCGTTCGTCGTCGCGGTGGATCTGCTCAGCCAGGCCGAGCACGGTCCCGATTCGCCCGCCGTGCTGATCACCACCTCCACCGAACTCGCGACCGAGGTGATCCGCCTCGTCGAGGCCGTCTTGCCGACCATGCCCACCCGTGACTACGCCGAACCCGCTTGGCGTGACCACGGCGAGGTCGTGGTCGTGCACGGCAGCATCGAGGACGCCTACCGCGTCGCCGACACCTACGCCAGTGAGCATGTCCAGATCCTGACCCGGGAGCCGCGCGTCGCACTCGAGGTCATGCGCAACTACGGCGCGTTGTTTCTCGGCGAGGGGACCTGTGTTTCCTACGGCGACAAGGTGATCGGTACCAACCACACCCTGCCCACTCGTGGCGCCGCCCGCTACACGGGCGGACTCTGGGTGGGCAAGTACCTCAAGACGGTGACCTACCAAGAGGTGACCGACCCACGGGTGAGCGCCGAACTCGGCGAGCTGTGCGGGCGCGCGTCGCGGATCGAAACCTTCGAGGGGCATGCCCGCTCGGGGGACGTCCGCCTCGCGAAGGTCCGTGGCGAGCGGCTGGGATGGGATCCGCGATGAACCTCCCACAGCCCGATCCGGCCACCATTCACGCCTGGTACGACCTGCGGGTGCGCCTGGGCGACGAGGACCACTACGCGCATGTCAACAACGCCGTCTACTACGAGTACTTCGACTCGGCAGTCAACGGCTGGCTGGCGGAGAACCTTCCTGGAGTGCGTGGACTGCCCGCCCTGAGCCTGGTGGTCGCCAGTTCGTGCCGGTTCGTCCGGGAGGTGCGTTTCCCCGACCGCTTGCGGGTGGGCATCGCGGTGGAACGCCTCGGCCGCAGCAGTGTGACCTATCGACCCGCGATCTTTCTGCTCGGCGCGGGCGAAGAACTGACGTTGTGCGCGTACGGCGAGTTCGTACACGTCTACGTCGACCCGGAGACGCGCAGACCGGTTCCGATTCCGGCGGAAGTCCGCGCGGTGCTCGAGCCATCGGCCGCCGACGATGCGGAGGAGCTGATCGCAGCCGCCCGAAAAATATTTACATAACAAGTGTTGTGTAAACGGGGTGGCTCGGGCTACCGTGACGTGAGTCACCCCGTTTCGCAGGAAGGTCACACATGGACGAGTCAGTGAAGGAAGCGTTCCGCAAGGACGGTGCGGTCCTCATCAAGGATTGCCTCAGCGACTCCCAATTGGCGCAGTGCTACGACGCATTCAAGTGGGACGTCGAGAATCCGGGACCCTACGTCTTCCGTGCCC
This sequence comes from Nocardia ignorata NBRC 108230, assembly GCF_001612905.1. Classification (GTDB taxonomy): domain Bacteria; phylum Actinomycetota; class Actinomycetes; order Mycobacteriales; family Mycobacteriaceae; genus Nocardia; species Nocardia ignorata. Next base: position 127,974 of record NZ_BDBI01000028.1, read on the forward strand.
TGGACGGGACCGCGCTGCAGACCCACATCGACAATTCGAATCCGCTGGCCAAGCCCAGGCTGGACGAGATGGTGGCGAAGATGCCGTTCGGCGAGCTGTTCGCCGAACTGTGGGGATCGAAGCACGTCTGGTATTTCGCCGAGGAAGTGTTCGTCAAGGAAGGCGGCAAGAGCGGTCGCGGACCGTGGCATCAGGACACCTCGGTACTGCCGTGGGCGGGCAGGCACTGGGGCAACGCCTGGATCTCCTTCCAGAAGGTGCCCAAGAAGAACTCGCTCGAGATCGTGCGCGGCTCGCACCTCGGTATCCAGTACGACGGTGCCAGCTTCCGCAATCCCGACGATCCGACCGACCCGGTCTACGGCGACGGCACCTGGCCCCGGCTGCCTGCCATCGACAAGGAACTCGCGGCCGATCCCAACGCCTACGACGTGCTCTCGTGGGAGGTCGAACCAGGCGACATCGTCGCTCTGCATCCGCACTGCCTGCACGGCGGCGCTGCGGTGGACGAGGACTTCCCCGACCGTCACACCCTGGTGCTGCGGTTCTTCGGCGACGACGCGACGTTCCGGCCGCTGCCGGAATCCAACCCGCGCTACGCCCGCAACGGGCCGCTGTTCGCCGAGGAGATGGCCAAGCTCGACGCGGGCGACCCGTTCCGCTCCCCGGTCTTCCGTCAGCTCGTCTAGTCATTCCGAAGGAGAACCGATTATATGCAGCGACAATTGATCAACCCGCCCGGAACCGAGGCGACTTACGACAGGCTCCACTTCTCCCAGGCGGTCAGGGCGGGGAATCTGATCTGGGTCTCGGGCCAGGTCGGGATCGACAGGTCGACCGGAGCGCCGGCCGAGGGCATGGACGCCCAGGCCCGCATCGCCTTCGAAGGCGTACGCACCGTGCTCGAAGCGGCGGGAGCGAGCATGAGCGACATCGTCGAACTGATGACTTTCCACACCGATATGCGCACCGATATCGAGGAATTCGTCAAGGTGAAGGACGAGTATCTGCCCGCGGACTTCCCGGCCTGGACCGGGGTGGGCGTCTCCCAGCTGGCACGTGACGGCCTGCTGGTGGAAGTCCGGGTCGTCGCGGCCGTCAGCGACTGACGCGAGGCGGGCCCGGCGTGCCGCACACGCCGGGATCGCACCTGAACGCGGCACGGGCAACACACCCGAAAGCTGCACTCTCACTTGATTTCTTAGCTCAGCGGTCGTTGCCGACAGCCGGCGTGTAGACGTCCCCACGCTACCCGTCCGAGTGTAACCGGTCCCGCCGCGGGATGGAAAACCATGACACCCTTGGACACCATGGATACGGCTGCCTCCGTTTCCGGTGCGCGGCTGGCCGCCAGACTCGACCGGCTGCCGGTGATCTCGCCGCATATCGCCTGGATTTCGGTCCTGGCGATCAATCTGGCGCTCGAGTACTACGACAACGCACTGTTCGCCTACGTCCTACCCTCCATCGCGGAGAGCACCGGCCTGAGCCTGCCGCAGCTCGGTACGGTCGGTAGCGCGTTCTTCGTCGGCATGGTCGTCGGCGCGCTGGCGGGCGGCAGACTGTCGGACCGGTTCGGCAGACGGCAGGTCCTGATCTGGGCCACCGTCGTCTACTCGGCCGGTGCGCTGGCCACCGCGTTCGCCACCAGCTTCGAGGCGATGTTGTTGGCGCGCTTCGTCACCGGGCTCGGGGTACAGGCGGCGACCTCGGTGCTGCTGGTCTATGTCGCCGAGATGTTTCCCAGCAAGACCCGTGGGCGGTTCGCCTCGGTGCTCACCACGGGCTTCGTGGTCGTCGCGCCGCTGGTTGCCTTCCTTGCGCTGGTCGCGATCCCCAATGGTGGTCCCGACACCTGGCGCCATTTGTTCATCATCGGCAGCGCCGGCCTCGTGATCGCGCCCATTGCGCGTTTCATCCTGCCGGAATCGGTGCGCTGGCAGATCTCGCGTGGCCGCTACGACGAGGCCGAGCGCTTGGTGGTCGAGCTCGAGACGATCGCGCTGCGGCGTGGCCCGCTGCCAGAGCCTGCCGTTGTCCCCGACGCGCCGCTGGAGAAGAAGTCGCTGCGTGAGGTGCTCGCGAATCCGAAGGTGATCCGCGTGCTGGCCGTCGTCGGCATCGGCTACTTCGGCTCGACGCTCGGCTATTACCTGTTCGGGAACTGGGCGCTGTACTCGCTGATCGAAGGGCTGAAGTACGACGAAGGCAAGGCCTACCAGATCCAGCTCGTCTGGAACGTGGTCTATTGCGTCACCCCGCTCGTCGCGCTGGTGCTGATGGACCGGGTCGAGCGCAAGACGCTGATCTTCGGCGGGGCGATCGTCAGTGCGATTCCGCTGGTGCTGCTCGGCGTCTCCACCCAGAGCTGGGTGGTCACCGCCGCCGGTGGCGCCGCGGCCATCACGACCGGGCTGGTGGTCAACGTCTATTACGCCTACATCCCCGAAGCGATGCCCCCGCAGGGCCGTGGCATCGGCACCGGCATCGTCATCGGGATCGGCCGCGCGGGCGGCGCGGTGTCCGGTGTGCTCGGAGCCGCGCTGTTCGGTCGATGGGGCATCGACGGCGTGATGATCGCGGCCGCCATCTGCTACATCGTGTTCTCCGTCGTGGTCCTGCTGTTCGGGCCACGCACCACCCAGCGTTCGCTCGAGGGCGTCGCGGTAGAGGAAGTGAAGGGATGACCGCGACCACCTACACCACCTTCACCGGCTGGATCGATCGGCCGATCGACCTCGCCGCACCGCTCGACACCGATGTCACCTGCGATGTCGCCGTGGTCGGCGGCGGCCTGGGCGGTATGGCCATCGCGCTGCGGATGGCCGAGCGCGGCGCCGACGTCGTCCTCCTGGAATCGGACTTCTGCGGGTACGGAGCCAGTTCGCGCAACGCCGGTCAGCTGTCGGGCAAACCGACCGGTGATCCCGAGCTCCTGGCCAAGACGAACCCGCAGTTGCTGCGTGATCAGGTCCGCTTCGCCGAGGCCTCCGTCGGCTTCGTCGAGGACCTGATCAAACAACTCGGCATCGACTGCGACTACGAACCCGTCGGGAACGTGGGGGTGGCTGCCACCGCTGGGCAACTGCGCAAGGCCCGCAGGCAAGCGGCGGCGCTGATCGCGGCGGGCGCCGCCGACCGCTTCGGTGACCAGCGTGAACTCGGCATCCCCGACACCTTCCTCGGCGGTCTGCTCACGACCGTCGGCGGGACGATGAACCCCGGCCTGTTCACACTCGGTGTGCGCGCGGCGCTGCTGCGTTCGGGGGTGCGTGTCTTCGAGCAGTCTCCGGTGGAATCGGTGACCGAACTCGGTGCGGGCGCGCAGGTGAGCACGCCGCTGGGCCGGGTGCGTGCCGGGCGGGTGGTGCTCGCGAACAATGCCTACGCCCCCGAAATCGGAGCCACTCCAAGGCATCTGGCGAAACCGGTCTGGGTGAGCATGGTCGAGACGGCACCGGTGGAGGCCGAACGGCTGGTGGCGACCGGTTGGACGAGCCGCTCGGGCCTGGCGACTCGGCACAATGTGATGGAGAGCTATCACGTGACGCCGACCAACACGATCGCCGTCGGTGTCCGCCGGCTCGAGGTCGGCAAGAACCCGCTCACCGACCGCACCTCCGACCCGGCGGTCGTGGCCGACCTCACCGCCGCCTTCCACGCCCGCTTTCCGTCGCTGCGCGATGTGCCGGTCACCAAGACGTGGGGCGGCTGGATCGCCATGACGACCTCGCGGCTGCCCGCGGCCGGGCAGGCGTCGAAGAAGATCTACTACATCATCGGTTGCAACGGCCACGGTCTCGGGCAGGCGCCGTACCTGGGTACCCTGCTCGCCGACCAGCTCACCACCGACGAGATCCACCACGATCTGCTGCCGTACTGGCACACCGAACCCCGATTCTCCCGCTCGCTGTATCTGCACAACCCGGTGCTGCGGGCGGCCTGGCTCGCGGACCGGATCGGCGATCGTCGCGCAGCACGCTGAACAACTCGAGAAAACTGCCCTGCACCGAAACCGGTGCAGGGCAGTACTTTTGCATCTTGGATCAGAACAGCGACGGGATTCGGGCGTCGATGAGATGCGGGCCCGGCTCGGCGAGCGCGGCCCGGAACTGCTCGGCCAACTCCTCGCAGGTGGTGGCGACGGTCGCCGGGACGCCGAAACCGCGGGCGATCTCGGCGAAATCCATCTCCGGGCGCGACAGGTCGAGCAGGTCCGCTGCCTTCGGGCCGACTTCGGTCGCGCCGACCCGACCCAGCTCCATCCGCAGGATCGCGTAGGCGCGGTTGTTGATGAGCACCGTCGTGATGTTCAGGTTCTCGCGTGCCATCGTCCACAGTGCCGAGATCGTGTAGGCGGCGCTGCCGTCGCTCTGCAGGGCGATGACCGGCCGGTCGGGGGCCGCCACCGCAGCACCGACCGCGACCGGCAGGCCCTGTCCGATGGCGCCGCCGGTGAGGGACAGGACATCGTGGCGGGGTGAACCGGCGGTGGCCGCGGCGAGGAAGACGCCGGAGGTGTTGGACTCGTCGGAGATGATCGCGTTTTCCGGCAGCAGGGCACCGATCACCTGCACCCAGGTGCGCACATCCAAAGGGCCGGACGGCAATTCGGGCACCGAGGCGGCGACGAGGCGCGCGGCCGTGTCGGGCGCGACCTCGGCGGCGAGTGCCTCCAGGGCGGCGACGACATCGGCTTCGGGTTCGGCGAGCCGGTGCACCTGCGCGCCCACCGGCACCAGATCGCTCGGCTTGTCCGGGTAGGCGAAGAACGACACCGGCGAGCGGCTACCCGCCACGACGACATGCTCGGCGCCTGCGAGCTGACCGGTGGCCTGTTCGGCCAGGTACCCCAGCCGATCGATCGCCGGTACCCCCGCGCCCCGGGTGAGTCGCGGGGGGTGGGTCTCCATCAGCAGGCGCGCGCCCGTCGCGGTGGCGATCCGGTCGGCGGCCACGAGACCGCGCTCGGTGCCCGCGGGTCCACCGAGCAGCAGCACCGCCTGTTCGCCGTTGCGCAGGATCTTCGCGATCTCGGCGACGGTCGCCGGGTCGGGTGCGGTCGCCGGGTCGGGTGTCACCGGGGTCGCGGCCACACCGCCCTCACCCCACGACACGTCGGCGGGCAGCACCAGGGTGGCGATGCGTGGCGGCGTCGAGCGCGCGGCAGCGACGGCATCGGCGGCGTCGCGCCCGATCCTGTCGGGGGAGCTGCCCCGGCGGGTCCAGCTGTGACTCCACCCCGTGAGCGCCTCGATGTCGGAATCCAGTGGCGCGTCGTACTGTTTGTGGTCCGCGGCGTGTTCGCCGACGACATTGACGATCGGCGACTGCGCCCGCCGGGCGTTGTGCAGGTTCGCCAGCCCGTTGGCCAGGCCGGGGCCCAGATGCAGCAGGGTGACCGCCGGTTTGCCCGCGATGCGGGCGTACCCGTCGGCCGCGCCGGTGACCACCCCCTCGAACAGGCACAGCACGCCACGCATCCGTGGTACCGAGTCCAGCGCGGCCACGAAATGCATCTCCGAGGTGCCCGGGTTGCCGAAGCACACCTCGACTCCCGCCTCGGCCAGTGTGGCGATCAGCGCTTGCGCACCGTTGGTCATCCGAGCACCTTTCCATCGAGAACGACGCCGGGATTGAGTATTCCGGCTGGATCGAAGGCCTGCTTGATCCCGTGCATCAGGGCGAGCGCGACCGGGTCGGCCAGCGCGGTGAAGTGGGCGGTCTTGATCCGTCCGAGGCCGTGCTCGCCGGAGATCGCGCCGCCCAGTTCGATCGCGAGGGCGAAGACGCGATGCAGCAGCGCCTCGCGGGTGTGGTCGTCGCGGCAGTACACGGCCATGTGCACATTGCCGTCGCCCGCGTGACCGCAACCGACCAGACGCGCGTCGACGGCGCGGGCCAGTGCGGTGGCACCGTCGAAGAACTCGGGCATCGCGGCCCGCGGCACCACGACGTCGAGAATCTCGTCGGCACCCGAGGCCTTGGCCGACCAGAACGCCTTCTCCCTGGCCTCGATCAACAGTCGGGCCGAATTGCCCTCCAGCACATAGGTATCCAGCGCACCGAGCGTGTCGAGCAGCTCGCCGAGGAGTCCGATGCCGGTGTCGAGGGGCGCGCGTTCACGGTTGTCCAGCCCGATCACCAGGTACGCCTCGGCCGCCGCCCGGACCTCGGGGGCGATGCCGAGTTCGAGATCCTGGGCCCGGCTGATCGCTTCCATGGTTGTGGTGTCGAGGTATTCGAGGATGGTCGGGGCCACCCCGGTGCGCAGCACCTCGGGCACCGCCCGCATGACCGCGGGGAGATCGGTGAAAACGGCCATCAGCGTGGCGCTGTGCGCGGGCCGTGGGTAGAGGCGGACGGTGATCTCGGTGGCCAGGGCGAGCGTGCCCTCGGACCCGATGATCAGCTGGGTGAGGTCGTAGCCGGTGGACATCTTGGTGAGCTTGCCGCCGGTGCGCACGAGTTGCCCCGACGGCAGCGCGGCCTGCAGGCCGAGCACATTGTGGCGGGTGACGCCGTAGCGGACCGCCCGCATGCCGCCCGCGTTGGTCCCGACCGTGCCGCCGATGCTGGCCGACAGTTCGCCGGGGAACACGGTGTACATCAGGCCGTGCGGGCTGGTCGCCGCGTCGAGATCGGCGAGGGTGACACCCGGCTGCACGACCGCCACCTGGTTGGCGACGTCGATGTCGAGCACGGCCGCCATGCGTTCGAAGGAGATGATCAGGCCGTCCTCGGCGGGACGGCAGGCGCCGGACAGCCCTGTGCCCGCGCCCCGCGCGGTCACCGGGACCTGGGCCGCCGCGGCCACGGCGAGGAGTTCGGCGGTCTCCTCGGCCGTGGCCGGACGGGCCAGATAGCGCGGCGCCACCGGGGTGCCGACGAGCGCTTCGTCATGGTGGTAGTCGGGGCCGATCCGGTCCCCGGTGACCACGTGTGCCGATCCGACGACGGCCGCGAACCGGTCGAGTACGCGTGGATCCGGCGCTGTGCCGGCGAGAGGAGCGGTACTCAAGGGCGCGCCGCCTGGGTGTCACGTGACGACGCGGTGGCGCGGAGTGTGTCCCGGTCGATCTCGCGCTTGAGGATCTTGCCGGTCGTGCCTTTCGGCAGCTGGTCGACGAACTGGATGATGCGCGGAATCTTGTACGCGGACAACCGTTCCCGCGTCCATGTGTCGATATCGGCAGTGGTGAGTGCTGCCCCGGCGCGCGGAGTGATCACTGCCGCGACCTCTTCGCCGTAGTACTCGTCGGGCACCCCGACCACCGCGGCCTCGACCACGTCCGGGTGCTCGTAGAGCACTTCTTCGACCTCGCTCGGGTAGACGTTGTAGCCGCCGCGGATGATCATGTCCTTGAGTCGGTCGACGATCCGCAGGTCGTGCTCGGCGTCGAACCGGCCGAGGTCGCCGGTGCGGAACCAGCCGTCGGCGGTGAGGGAATCGGCTGTCGCGTCCGGGCGGTTGCGGTAGCCCTTGAAGACTGTGTCGCCGCGGACGAAGATCTCACCGACCTCACCCGGCCCGCACACCTCGCCGTCGTGTGTGCGGATCTGCATCTCGAGCCGGGGCACCACGCGACCGACCGACCCGATTTTGCCGCCGCGTTCGATGTCGTTGAAGGCGCCGAGAGAGGTGGTCTCGGTGAGCCCGTAGCCCTCGAGAATCGTGCAGCCGAATTTCTCCTCGAAGGCACGCGCCACCTCGCCGGGCAGCGTGGCGCCACCGGAGACGGCGACGCGCAGGGTCGCGAAATCGGTGCTGTCGGCAGCATCCGCGGCGTGCAGCATGGCGTTCCACATCGTCGGGACGCCGCACATCACCGTCAGCTCGTCACGGCGCAGCAGATCGATCAGCCCCTGTGGGGTGAATTTCGGGAGCAGCGACAGCGAGCCGCCCCCGGTGAAGGACGCCATCATCACCGCGGCCTGCCCGAAGACATGGAACAGCGGCAGGGCGGTTCCGGTGCGGTCCTCGCTCGATGTACCCGCCACGATGCAGCTGATCTCGCCCGCCGCGAGCAGGTTGGCGACGCTGAGTTCGGCGCCCTTGGGCCGTCCGGTGGTGCCGGAGGTGTAGAGGATCGCGGCGGTTTCGCTCGGCACTCGGTCGAGCGCGCGAGCCAGGGGAGTGCTGTCGGTCTCCGCGCCGGTGGTCAGCGTCAGGTGGGTGATGCCCGCCTTCTCGGCGGCGCGCGACACCGCGGGCCCGACCTCCTGCCAGCTGATCGCGAGCGACGCTCCCGCATCGGCCAGGAAGTAGGCGGCTTCGGGCTCGGTGGACATGGTGTTGGTGGGCACCACGGTCGCGCCGACGGCCTGAATTCCCATGTAGGCCACCACGAATTCGGGACAGGACGGCGCGGCGAGCAACACGCGATGGCCCGCGCCGACGCCGTGTGAGGTGAGCAGGCCCGCGTAGCGCAGGCTGCGCGTGCGCAGTTCGGCGTAGGACCAAGGGCCGGCCGAGGTATGGATCGCTACACGCTCGGGATGCGTTCGGGCGTGCAGGACGATCGGGTCGATCACATTGGACATGGGGTGGCTGCCTTTCGGAACAGGCGATGGGGCGCAGCTGATGTGCCGGGGGTCACTGTAACCAGCGGGAAGTAATTTACACAACAGCTGTGATGTAAATCGGAGTCCGCTCTCACGCGGCTTTCAGCTCCTCGGCGGTGACACCTTCGAGCGAGCGATTGGTCGTGCGCGGACCGAAGAAGAGAATGACGATCGAGAACGCGACGAAGGCCACCGCCGCGGAAATCATCACGCCCGCACCGCCCCACGCGCCGTACAGTGACGCACCGAGCACGCCCGACAGCGCGCCGCCGATATTGCCGACGCTGATGATGATCCCGCTGCCGAGCCCGCGGGCCTCGGTGGGAATGGTCTCCGGGATGTAGGCGAAGTACGCGGTGATCACGAGTCCGGTGACGACGGCGGCGGCTCCGCCCGCGGTGGTGACCAGCCAGTCTGCGCTCGCCACGCCGAGACCCACCAGCGGCACGGCCGACAGGAGCGACGACACCAGGATGAAGGTCTTGCGTTCGATCCGGTCGATCATCAGCATCGCCAGCAGGGGAGTGGCGAAGTAGACGACGTTCCAGATGAGCTGGATGCGGTAGGCGTCGCCTTCGGTGTAGGCCAAACCGTCGACGAGCACGTACATCGCCCAGTTCTGGTACAGGTACAGCCCGAAGGTGGCGCCGAAATAGCCGATCGAGAGGGCGACGAGTGTGCCGATGATGCGCCTGCTGCCCAGCGCCTTGCGCAGCGACACGTGCTGCGCCCCCGCGGCGACGGGTTCGGGCTCGGCGAGCGGGCCGCGCCGCAGTGCGCGGGTCTCGAGGTTCGCGACGATCCGCTCGGCCTTGCCGACCTGGTTCCGCGAGATATGCCAGCGCACGGATTCCGGCATGACGAAGTAGGCGATCGGTGCGATCAGCAGGCCCACGCCGCCGAGGAGGAACAGGTGCCGCCAGGTATCGGGCCCGCCCGCGGGAACCGTGACCAGGGCGAGCAGCGCGACGATCGGCGCGACGACAACGAACGCCGAGGTCACGACGGAGACGAATCGGCCGCGAGTGGCCGCGGGGAACATCTCGACGATGTAGACCAGTAGCGCCGACATCGACGCTTGCACGCCGATACCGGTAATCGTGCGCGAGATGAGAATGGTCTCGAAGTTCGGTGCGAGGCCGGTGGCGATCACGCCGAGTGAGCAGATCGCGGTGCCCCGCACCATGACCGCGCGCCGGCCGAACCGGTCGGCCAGGCGTCCGCCGAGCAGGCCGCCGACCACCATGCCCGCGAAGAAGGCGGTGCTCGCCAGGCCGACCTGTCCGACGGTCAGTCCCGCGTGCTCGACGATGGCCGGTGTGACGTAGGCGAACAGGGCGTTGTCGTAGAACCCGAGCCCTAGGTTCACGGTGAGCAGGGTGATCCACACGATGTGCGGCGCCATCACCGGCAACCGATCGAGGCGAGCGGGGATCTCCGCCGGGTTCATTTCGGAGGCGGGGCCGGCCTCGGTATCGAGCAGGGTCATGAGGGTGCCTTATCGACGAAGCGTATTTACGTGACGGAAGTCACTGTAGGAGCTACGCTGTGTTTTGCACAACAGTTGTGATGTAAATTCTGGCACGGCAACCGACGGGACCGATCGGGCGATAAGCCCTGCTCCCGGCGTCGACGGAAGGCAAGCGACATGAAAACCAAGGGCGCGATTCTCTGGAACGTGAACGAGCCGTGGTCGGTGGAGGAGATCGAGATAGACGACCCTCGGGAGGGGGAGGTCCAGGTGCAGCTCGCTGCCTCCGGGCTCTGTCACTCCGACCATCACCTGTTCACCGGTGACAGCCCGCTCGAGTCGTATCCGGCGATCGGTGGTCACGAGGGCGCGGGCGTGATCACCAAGATCGGGCCGGGGGTCAAAGGTCTACAGGAAGGCGACCATGTGGTCCTCTCGTTCATCCCCGCCTGTGGTCAGTGTGTGCCGTGCTCGACCGGTCACCAGAACCTGTGCGATCTCGGTGCCGACCTGCTCACCGGCAAGTCGATCAGCGACGGCACCTCCCGGATCCGGGCGCGTGGCAAGGACGTGATCCCGATGTGCCTGCTCGGCACCTTTGCGCCCTACGTCACCGTGCACCAGTACTCGGTGGTCAAGATCGAAGACCACATCCCGCTCGAGGTGGCCGCCCTGGTCGGCTGTGGGGTGACCACCGGGTGGGGTTCGGTCACCAACGTCGCCCAGGTGCGCCCCGGGGAGAACGTGGTGGTAGTCGGCATCGGTGGGGTCGGGATCAATTCCGTGCAGGCCGCGGTCGCCGCGGGCGCGAACAACATCATCGCGATCGACCCGGTGGCCTACAAGCGCGAACAAGCCAAGCGGTTCGGGGCGACACACACCTTCGCGTCGATGGAGGAAGCGCTCGAGCCGGTTACAGAGCTGACCTGGGGACGGTTGGCCGACGTGGTCGTCCTCACCATCGGGCGCATCCAGGGCGAACACATCGAACCCGCGATGTGGCTCACCGGGAAGACGGGCCGTTGCGTGGTGGTCGGTATGGGCCACGTCGACGACATGGACGTCAAGCTCAGCCTGGCGTTGCTCGCGGTCATGCAGCACACGCTGCACGGCGCTCTCTTCGGTGGCGCCAACCCACGCAAGGAGATTCCGTCGCTGCTGTCGATGTATCAGGCGGGCAAGCTCGAGCTGGACGCCCTGATCACCAACACCTACCGGCTCGAGGACATCAATCAGGGCTACCAGGACATGCTCGACGGCAAGAACCTGCGTGGCGTCATCAAGTACACGGAGGCCGACCGATGACCGACATCGACTACACCAAGATCTACCTCGACGGCGCCTGGGTCGATTCGGCGAGCACCGGCCGCATCGAGGTGGTCGACCCGACTACCGAGAAGCCCATCGCGGCGGTCGCCGAGGGCACCGCCGAGGATGTGGACCGTGCGGTGCGCGCCGCCCGCGCGGCCTTCCCCGCGTGGTCCGCGCTCAGCGGTGGCGAGCGTGCCGAATACCTGCAGCGGGCCCACGAGGCCGTGCTGGCGCGTTCGGCCGAACTCACCGCGCTCGTCACCAGGGACATGGGTATGCCGGTGGCCTTCGCCGGTCCGGTGCAGATCGAGATGCCCGCGGCCAACCTCGCCGTCTTCGCCGAACTGGCGCGAACGTCCAGCTTCGATGCGCACGAGGACGGCAACACCCTGATCGTGCGCGAGCCGATCGGGGTGGTCGGCGCGATCACGCCGTGGAACTATCCGCTGCACCAAGTGGTGCTCAAGATCGGCGCCGCGCTCGCCGCGGGTTGCACCGTGGTCCTCAAGCCGACCGAGGTCGCGCCGCTGATCACCTACGAGCTGGTCGGCGTCTTCGACGCGATCGGTCTGCCCGCGGGCGTGCTCAATCTCGTCAGTGGATACGGGCCCGTTGTCGGCGAGGCGATCGCCGCGCACCCCGATATCGACATGGTGACCTTCACCGGCTCGACCGCGGCGGGCAAGCGGGTGGCGAAGGTCGCCGCGGAGACCGTGAAGAAGGTGGCGCTCGAATTGGGCGGCAAATCCGCCAACGTCATCCTCGATGACGCCGACCTGGAGCAGGCTGTCACCGACGGCGTCGGCAAGTGCTTCCTGAACTCGGGTCAGACCTGCTCGGCGCTGACCAGGATGCTGGTTCCGCAGGACTGGATGGCCGACGCCGCCCAGATCGCGGCGAAGGTGGCCGGCGAGTACCAGGTCGGTGACCCGGCGGCGGAGACCACTCTGCTCGGTCCACTGGTGAACGCCGACCAGCTCGCTCGCGTGCGCGCCTACATCGACGGCGGTGTCGCCGAAGGGGCGTCACTGGTGCTCGACGGGCGCGACACCGGCGAAGCGACAGGCTATTTCGTCGGTGCGACCGTGTTCGCCGATGTCACCGAGGACATGACCATCGCGCGTGAGGAGATCTTCGGACCCGTTCTGTCGATCATGGGCTACCGCGACGAGGAGGACGCGGTGCGGATCGCGAACGACTCCGACTACGGCCTGGCGGGCGGCGTGTGGTCCGGCGACGCCGAGCGGGCGATGCGCGTCGCGCGGCGGATCCGGGCCGGCCAGGTCGAAGTCAACGGCGGCGAATTCGACATCAGCGCACCGTTCGGCGGATACAAGCAGTCCGGTGTCGGCCGGGAGGCCGGCGTCTTCGGTTTCGAGGAATTCCTCGAGATCAAGGCGATCTTCCGGTAGAGGCGGGTGGCGGGGGATTCCCCTCGCTACCCTTCGCCCCTGCCCGTGCCGAGGAACTCGTCGGTGCGGCTGTCTTGATCGTCCCGGTGCGGGCGGGGTCGAACGGCGCCGACGATTCGTAGCGCGATCTCGGCATAGGCCGTGGCGATATCCTCCGGTGACCAGGGGCCCGCCTCGCGGTACCAGCGGGCGATATCGATGCCGAGGGAAAGCAGAGCGGTGGCCGCGATTCGCGCGTCAGGGGTGTCGAAGGCGCCCTCCTCGATCCCGCGCTGCACCAATTCGCGCATGGCGTGGTCGATCTGCTGACGGATGGCGCGGATCTCGGTCAGGTGTTCCGGATTCAGCGAGTTCAGTTCGTAGTTGACGATCCGGGCGCTGGTATGCGCGCGTGCGTGATGAACCGCGAACTCGTGGATCACGTTGCGCAGTGCGGTGGCCGGATCGCTGGACGACGCGGCCGCCCTTCGGATCAGCTCGAGTGTCTCGTCGTGGCCCGATCGCGAGATGAGATAGAGCAGCTCTTCCTTCGATTTGTGATGCACATAGACCGCGGCCGGGCTCATGCCGGCGGCCCCGGCGATATCGCGTGTCGTCGTCCCGTTGAAGCCCTTCTCGGCAAATGCCTCGAGGGCGGCTTCCAGCAGCCGGGCGCGGGTCGAGTCGCCGCGGGGTTCGGTTGTCTCGGTCATGGGATCGCCATTATCTCGTCTCGTTGGAACCGCACTGGTCGGGGCTGGTGTGATGTGGTTAACAGGAGCTGAAGTCCTGCTTGCTGTTGACGGTGACGGGGACCACCCTGCACTATGCTACTAAGCAAGCGCTTAGTTATCAAAGGAGATCCGAATGCCGGAAGCTGTGATCGTCGCCGCTGCCCGTTCCCCGATCGGTCGCGCGGGCAAGGGCTCGCTCAAGGACATGCGTCCCGACGACCTGACCGTGCAGATGGTGCGCGCCGCGCTGGCTCAGGTGCCCGACCTCGACCCGACCCAGATCGAGGACCTCGTCCTCGGCTGCGGTCAGCCGGCAGGCGAATCGGGCTTCAACATGGCCCGCACGGTCGCGGTGCTGGCCGGGCTCGACACGGTGCCCGGCACGACCGTCAATCGCTACTGTTCGTCGAGCCTGCAGACCACCCGGATGGCGCTGCACGCGATCAAGGCAGGCGAGGGCGACGTCTTCATCTCGGCCGGCGTCGAGACGGTGAGCCGCTTCACCAAGGGCAATGCCGACGGTATGCCCGACACCCAGAACCCGGTCTTCGCCGACGCGGTCGCGCGGACCGCCGAACGTGCCGCCGGTGGGGCACCGTCCTGGGCCGACCCCCGCGCGAACGGTCAGCTCCCCGATGTCTACATCGCCATGGGTCAGACCGCGGAGAACGTCGCCCAGTTCACCGGGATCACCCGTGCCGAGCAGGACGAATTCGGTGTCCGCTCGCAGAATCTGGCCGAGAAGGCCATCGCCAACGGCTTCTGGGCCACCGACATCACTCCGGTGACACTGCCCGACGGCACGGTGGTCAGCGCCGACGACGGCCCGCGTGCCGGTGTCACCCTCGAGGCGGTGAGTCAGCTGAAGCCGGTGTTCCGTCCCGACGGCACCGTCACCGCGGGCAACTGCTGCGCGCTCAACGACGGCGCCGCCGCGCTGGTCGTCATGTCCGACACCAAGGCCAGGGAACTGGGACTGACCCCGCTCGCCCGGGTCGTCAGCACCGGTGTCTCGGGCCTGTCGCCGGAGATCATGGGCCTGGGCCCGATCGAAGCCTCCAAGCAGGCCCTGCGCCGCGCGGGTCTGAGCATCGACGACATCGACCTGGTCGAGATCAACGAGGCCTTCGCCGTGCAGGTGCTCGGCTCCGCCCGCGAACTCGGCATCCCGGAGGACAAGCTGAACGTCAATGGTGGCGCGATCGCGGTCGGTCACCCGTTCGGCATGACCGGCGCCCGCATCACCAGCACGCTGATCAACTCGCTGCGCTTCCACGACAAGCAGTTCGGCTTGGAGACGATGTGTGTCGGCGGCGGCCAGGGTATGGCCATGGTGCTGGAGCGGCTCTCGTGACCGGCCGTTTCGCGGGCAAGACCGCGATCGTCACCGGCGCCAGCCGAGGGATCGGGCTCGGCATCGCGCAGCGCCTGGTCGACGACGGCGCGAAGGTCGTCGTCACCGCCCGCAAGCAGGACGCCCTGGACGCGGCGGTGGTCCAGCTCGGCGGCCCCGAGCACGCGCTCGGCGTGGCGGGCCGCGCCGATGACACCACCCATCAGGAAGACGCCGTCGCCCGCGCGATCGAGACGTTCGGCAGCGTCGATCTGCTGGTGAACAACACCGGCATCAACCCGGTGTACGGTCCGATGATCGAGATGGACCCGCAGGCCGCGCGCAAGATCATCGAAGTCAATTGCCTTGCGGCACTGGCATGGACCCAGCAGGTGCACAAGGCGTGGATGGCCGAGCACGGCGGCGCGGTGGTGAACGTGTCGTCGGTGGCCGGGATCAAGCCCGCACCCGGCATCGGATTCTATGGGGCCAGCAAAGCCATGCTGACCTACATCACCCAGGAGCTGGCCGTGGAGCTCGGCCCGAAGCTCCGGGTGAACGCGGTCGCGCCCGCCGTGGTGAAGACGAAGTTCGCCACCGCCCTGTACGAGGGCAAGGAGCAGGAGCTCGCCGAGACCTACCCGCTCAAGCGGCTCGGCGTGCCCGAGGACATCGCGGGCGCGGTGGCGTTCCTGCTCTCCGACGACGCGTCCTGGGTCACCGGACAACTACTGGTGCTCGACGGCGGCGTCACGCTGACCGGCGGCGTCTGACAACTACTGGCGAAAACCTCAGGAGAAACCAATGAGCACACCGACCAAGACCGCGATCGTCACCGGCGCCGCCCGTGGCATCGGCGCGGGCGTTGCCCGCCGGCTCGCCGCCGACGGCATGGCCGTCGCGGTGATCGACCTCGACGAGGTCGCCTGTAAGCCGGTCGTCGAGCAGATCCAGGCCGCGGGCGGCCGGGCCATCGCCGTCGGCGCCGACGTCTCCGACGAGGCGGCCGTCACCGGCGCCGTGGAGCGGGTCGTCGCCGAACTGGGCGCCCCGACCGTGCTGGTCAACAACGCGGGTGTCATCCGCGACAACCTGTTGTTCCGGATGACCACCGACGACTGGGATACCGTGATGAACGTGCACCTTCGCGGCGCGTTCCTGATGACCCGCGCGGTCCAGAAGTACATGACGGAAGCGAAGTTCGGCCGCATCGTCAACCTGTCGAGCACCTCGGCGCTGGGCAACCGTGGCCAGGCCAACTACGCCGCGGCCAAGGCGGGCGTGCAGGGCTTCACCAAGACCCTCGCGTTCGAGCTCGGCAAGTTCGGCGTCACCGCCAACGCCATCGCCCCCGGTTTCATCGAGACCGAGATGACCGCGGCCACCGCGGCGCGCGTCGGCATTCCGTTCGAGGACTTCAAAGCCGGTGCGGCCAAGGAGATTCCGGTCGCACGGACCGGTGTGCCCGAGGACATCGCGCACGCCGTGTCGTTCTTCGCCAGTGAGGGAGCGGGTTTCGTGTCCGGTCAGGTGCTCTACGTCGCGGGAGGGCCGAAGGCATGAGAATTTTCCAGGGCGTCGCCGAACTCGAGGGCGCTGTCGGAACCCATTTGGGCTACTCCGGGTGGCACACCATCACCCAGGCGCAGATCAACGCGTTCGCCGACGCGACCGGTGACCACCAGTGGATCCACATCGACACCGAGAAGGCCGCCGCGGGTCCGTTCGGCACCACGATCGCGCACGGTTACCTGACCTTGTCGCTGCTGCCGCTGCTCGTCCCGCAGGTGTACCGGGTCGAGGGCGTGCAGATGGCCGTCAACTACGGCGCCAACAAGCTGCGTTTCCCGGCGCCGGTCCCGGTGGACTCGAAGGTGCGGGCAGGCATCGAGCTGGTCTCGGTCGCCGCGGGTGCTGCCGGCCACCTGGTCACTTCCCGGGTGACGGTCGAGCGCGAAGGCGGCGACAAGCCGGTCTGCGTGGTCGAATCGTTGACCCTCGTGGTGGCCTGATGGAGACCCGGGCCGACCTTCCCGGCCTGGATCTCGGTCGGCTCTCCACCTGGCTCCGTGGTCAGCTGCCGGTGGCGGGCCCGGCCCTGAGCGGCTCGCTGATCGCGGGCGGCAAATCGAACCTGACCTATGCGGTCACCGACGGCACCAGCCGGTGGATCGTGCGCCGGCCCCCGCTGGGTCACGTGCTGGCCACCGCCCACGACATGGCCCGCGAATACCGGGTGATGGCGGCCCTGCAGCACACCGACGTCCCGGTGCCGACCATGTACGCACTGTGCCAGGACGACACCGTGCTCGGTGCCCCCTTCTACGTGATGGAGTACGTCGAGGGCACGCCGTACCGGACCGCCGCTGAACTGCGTGAGCTGGGACCCGAACGCACCCGCGCCATTTCGACCGATCTGATCGACACCCTCGCGGTACTGCACGCGGTCGATCCCGCGGCAGTCGGGTTGGCCGATTTCGGTCGTCCCGAGGGCTTCCTGGAACGCCAGGTGCGCCGGTGGAAGAAGCAGCTCGACGCGTCGCACACCCGCGACCTCCCGCTCGCCGAGGAACTGCACGCGCTGCTCGCCGCGGACGTTCCCGCCGAGTCGGCGGTGGGCATCGTGCACGGTGACTACCGGCTCGACAATGTGCTCACCGATCCCACGGACCGGCTCGCGGCGGTCGTCGACTGGGAGATGGCCACCCTCGGTGATCCGCTGACCGACCTGGCGCTGATGGTCGTCTACGGCCGCCTCGCGGCCAGGGCGGGCAGCGCCGTGGTGGCCGACGCGACGGTGGCACCGGGCTTCCTGACCGAAGCCGAGATCATCGCCCGCTACACCGCGCGCAGCGAGCGCGACATGTCGCGGTTCGGTTTCTACCTCGGGCTCGCCGCGTTCAAACTGGCCGCGATCCTCGAAGGCATCCACTACCGCTATCTGCACGGCCAGACTGTCGGCGAAGGTTTCGATGCCATCGGTTCGGCCATCGAGCCCCTCCTCGAAACCGGCCTCACCGCACTGAAGGAGTACCGCTGATGGATTTCGCCTACGACGCCCGCACCGAGGAATTGCGTGCCTCGCTGCTCGACTTCATGGACACCCACGTCTACCCGGCCGAACCGGTGTTCCGCGAACAGGTATCCCAGCTCGACAACCGCTGGGCCTGGGATTCGGTGCCGATCATGAGCGAACTGCGGGCCGAGGCCCGCAGGCGGGGCCTGTGGAATCTGTTCCTGCCCGGCGAGGAGGGTGCCGGGCTGACCAACCTGCAGTACGCACCGCTGGCCGAGATCACCGGCCGCAGTGGTCATCTGGCGCCGGCCACGCTGAACTGCGCGGCTCCCGACACCGGCAACATGGAGGTGCTGGCGCAATTCGGCACCGAAGAGCAACGCAAGGAATGGCTCGAGCCGTTGCTGGACGGGCGGATCCGGTCGGCGTTCGCGATGACCGAACCCGATGTGGCCTCCTCCGACGCGACCAACATCTCCACCCGCATCGAGCGCGACGGCGACGACTACGTGCTCAACGGGCGCAAGTGGTGGATCACCGGCGCCATGAACCCCAACTGCCGCATGTTCATCGTGATGGGCAAGACCGACCCGACCGCGAGCAGGCACCAGCAGCAGTCGATGATCCTGGTCCCGCGCGACACCCCTGGCGTGGAGATCATTCGCGGCATGGAGGTCTTCGGCTACGACGACCACGATCACGGCGGCCACGCGGAGATGCGTTTCACCGATGTGCGGGTCCCGGCCACCAATCTGATCGGCGGTGAAGGGTACGGCTTCGCCATCGCGCAGGCTCGTCTCGGGCCCGGCCGCATCCACCACTGCATGCGGGCCATCGGCGTGGCCGAACGGGCCATCGAGGCGATGTGCGCCCGCGCCGAGGAGCGTGTCGCGTTCGGCAAGCCGCTCAGCGAGCAGGGCGTGATCCGTGACTGGATCGCCGAGTCGCGGGTCAAGCTCGAGCAGCTGCGGTTGCTGGTGCTCAAGACCGCGTGGCTGATGGACACCGTGGGCAACAAGGGCGCCCACACCGAGATCCAGGCGATCAAGATCGCGACCCCGGCCACCGTCCAGTGGATTCTCGACAAAGCCATCCAGGTGCACGGCGCCGCCGGTGTGTCCCAGGACTTCTCGCTGGCCGCCGCCTACGCGGGCAACCGCACCCTGCGTTTCGCCGACGGACCGGACGAGGTCCACAAGAACGCGCTGGCCAAGAACGAGCTGCGCAAGTATCGGGAGGGCCGATGACCATCGACGAACTCCGCACCAGGATCCGGGAATTCCTCGCCGCCAACGATCCCGCGACCACCGAGCGCCTGGAGTTCCTGCGCGCTCGCTACGACGCGGGGCTGGCGTGGGTGTACTTCCCCGAAGGTCACGGTGGTCTCGGTCTGCCGCACGGCTGGCAGCCCGAGGTGGACCAGCTCTTCGAGCAGGCCGGGGCCCCGGACAACAATCCGGCGGCCAACGTGATCGGTCTCGGCATGGCGGGGCCGACCATCCTGGCCTGCGGTACCGAGGAGCAGAAGAAGCGTTTCCTGCGTCCGCTGTGG
Organism: Nocardia ignorata NBRC 108230; assembly: GCF_001612905.1. GTDB lineage: Bacteria > Actinomycetota > Actinomycetes > Mycobacteriales > Mycobacteriaceae > Nocardia > Nocardia ignorata. The sequence continues at coordinate 147,347 of NZ_BDBI01000028.1, forward strand.
ACGGGCGAGGAGATCTGGTGCCAGCTGTTCAGCGAACCCGGCGCCGGCTCCGACCTGGCCAATGTCAGCACCCGCGCGGTCCGCGACGGTCACGAGTGGGTGGTCAACGGGCAGAAGGTGTGGACCTCGAGCGCGCACCTGGCACAGTTCGCCATCCTGCTCGCCCGCACCGACCCGAACGTCCCCAAACACCGTGGCATGTCGTACTTCCTGGTCGACATGACCCAGCCGGGTGTCGAGGTGCGGCCGCTGCGCCAGATCACCGGTGAGGCCGAGTTCAACGAGGTCTTCATCACCGACGCCCGCGTCCCCGACGAACAGCGCCTCGGCGCCGAGGGCGACGGATGGCGCATCGCCAACACCACCCTCAACACCGAGCGCGTCGCCATCGGCGGCCGGGCGAGTGCCCGCGAATCGGGGCTCATCGGCGTGGTCACCGACACGTGGCGGGCGAACCAGGAACGGCGCACCCCGGATCTGCACGACCGGTTGCTGCGGCTGTGGGTCGACGCCGAGGTCGCCCGGCTCACCGGACTTCGCCTGCGCCAGAAGCTGGCTCAGGGACAGCCAGGTCCGGAGGGCTCGGCGATGAAGCTGTCCTTCGCGCGGATCGCGCAGCAGCTGTCCGGACTCGAGGTCGAACTGCTCGGCGAAGACGGCCTTCGCTATTCCGACTGGACCATGGTCCGTCCGGAGCGTGTCGACATGAACGCCCGCGACGCCGGATACCGCTACCTGCGAGCCAAGGGCAATTCCATCGAGGGCGGCACCTCCGAGATCCTGCGAAACATCGTGTCCGAACGCATTCTCGGCCTGCCCGCCGAGCCGCGTACCGACAAGGACCGTCCCTGGAAAGAAGTCGCGCGATGACCGACGTTGATCTGCTCTACACCGAAGTCGAGGACGACCTGCGCGCCGTGGTGCGCTCGGTGCTGACCGCGCATTGCGAACCCGGCGCGGTCACCGCCCTCTACGACGGCGACCGCGCGCTGGTCGACGGCCTGTGGAAGAACATCGCCGTCGACCTCGGCCTGGCCGGGCTGCTCGTTCCCGAAGCGGACGGTGGCGCGGGTGCCTCGGCTCGTGAGGCGGCGGTGGTGCTCGAGGAGCTCGGGCGTTTCGTCGCCCCGGTGCCCTTCCTGACCAGCGCCGTGGTCGCGACGACCGCACTGCTCGGCTCCGGTTCGGCGCTGCTCGGTCAGCTCGCGGCGGGGGAGCGCACGGCCGCCTTGACCGTGCCGCTGACGACTGCTGCGCACGGCGCGCTGCCCACGGCGTCGGCCGACGACGGACGGCTGACAGGCACTGTCACCAGTGTCGCCGGTGCGCTCGAGGCCGACGTGCTGCTGGTCCCGGCCACCGGGCCCGAAGGTATTGCGCTGTACGCGGTTTCGACCGCCGACGCGCGACTCACCGCGGTCGTCTCCCTCGACATGACCCGCCAGCTCGCCGACCTCGAGTTAGACGGCGCCGCAGGCGAACTCGTGGTCGCCGACGGCGAGGCGGCGGTGCGCCGGGCGCTCGCCGCGGGCACCGCCCTGCTCGCCTCCGAGCAGTACGGCGTGGCGCGGTGGTGCCTCGACGAGACCGTGGCGTACCTGCGGGAACGTCGCCAGTTCGGCCGCGTGGTCGGCGGATTCCAGGCGATCAAACACCGGCTGGCCGACCTCTACACCGCGGTCGAGTCCGGCAACGCCGCTGCCCGCTATGCGGCCGCCACGCTCGCCACCGACGACGCCGACGCGCCCGTCGCGGCCTCGGTGGCCCAGGCGTTCTGCAGCGACCTCGCGGTCCACGCCGGTGAGGAGGCGGTGCAGCTGCACGGCGGCATGGGCATGACCTGGGAGCATCCGGCCCATCTGTACCTCAAGCGCGCCAAGGCCGACCAGCTCGCCTTCGGTACCGCCGGGGCACATCGGGTGCGGCTGTCCGAGCTGGTCGAGGTGCCCCGACCATGATCGTCGGTGTCCTGCGCGAAGCACGCCCACGCGAGACCCGGGTGGCCGCCACTCCGGCGACGGTCACCCGGCTCGTCCGGCTCGGCTACGAGGTGGTGGTCGACCCGGGCGCGGGCACCCTCGCGTCGTTCTCCGACGACGCCTACGTCGAGGCGGGTGCCACGATCGGCGATGCCCGCGCCGCCGACATCGTGCTCGGCGTCAACGCCCCCGCCACCTACCAGCTCGCCGACCTGAACCCCGGCACCACCGTCATCGGTCTGCTCGGGGTGCTGAACGACCCCGACGTCGTCACCGAGCTCGGCAAGCGGCCCCTCACCGCCCTGGCGATGGACGCCGTGCCGCGGATCTCGCGGGCCCAGTCGCTGGACGTGCTGTCGTCGATGGCGAATATCGCGGGCTATCGCGCGATCGTGGAGGCCGCCCACGCGTTCGGCCGGTTCTTCACCGGGCAGGTCACCGCCGCGGGCAAGGTGCCACCCGCCAAGGTGCTGGTCGTCGGCGCCGGGGTGGCCGGGTTGGCCGCCATCGGTGCCGCGGGCAGTCTCGGTGCGGTCGTGCGGGCAACCGACCCGCGCCCGGAAGTCGCCGATCAGGTGAAATCCCTTGGCGGCGAATACCTTTCGATCGACTCCGCCGAGGCGGAGGTCTCGGCCACCGGGTACGCCAAGGAGATGGGCGACGACTACCGGGCGCGCGAGGCTCAGCTGTACGCCGAGCAGTGCGCCGACGTCGACATCATCATCACCACCGCGCTGATCCCCGGGCGCCCGGCGCCGCGCATCATCACCGCCGAGATGGTGGCCTCGATGAAGCCCGGCAGTGTCATCGTCGACATGGCCGCGCAGAACGGTGGCAATGTCGAGGGCACCGTCACCGACCGGGCGATCGTCACCGACAACGGCGTCACCATCATCGGTTACACCGACCTCGCCGGTCGCCTGCCCACGCAGGCCTCCCAGCTCTACGGCACGAACGTGGCGAACCTGATCGAGCTGATGACTCCGGGCAAGGACGGCAGGCTGGTCCTCGACTTCGACGATGTCGTCCAGCGATCCATCACCGTCGTGCGCGGCGGCGAAATCACCTGGCCGCCGCCCCCGGTCGCCGTCTCGGCGAAACCGGCGGCCGAACCCGTCGAGCCGCCGGAACCGGCCGCGGCGAAGGAGCCCCTGTCCGCCGCGCGCCGCATCGGGCTGGTACTGATCGCCGCGGCCGCGGTGTTCGGGCTGATCGCGATCTCACCACCCGCGCTCCAGGGCCATCTGACGGTCTTCGCGCTCGCGATCGTGATCGGCTACTACGTGATCGGCCATGTCCATCACGCGCTGCATACCCCGTTGATGTCGGTGACCAACGCGATCTCCGGGATCATCGTGGTCGGCGCGCTGCTGCAGATCGGGCACGGCGATGCGTGGATCACCGGCCTGTCGTGCGCGGCGATCCTGCTGGCGAGCATCAACATCTTCGGTGGCTTCGCGGTGACCCGCCGCATGCTCGCCATGTTCTCCCGCAGCTGAGCTGCGCCCGACCCCGGAGCGATTCTCATGATTTCCGTTGAAACCGTGGCCGATTCGGCCTACCTCGTCGCGGCGCTGTTGTTCATCCTCGCGCTGGGCAGCCTGGCCAGGCACGACACCGCGAAGATGGGCAACACCTTCGGCATCGTCGGAATGGCGGTGGCCCTCGGCGCCACCGTCGTCCTCGCGATCAGCCGCGACATCGAGCCCTCAGGCCTGCTGTTGCTGGTCGGCGCCACCGCGATCGGCGCGGCGATCGGCCTGTGGCGAGCCCGGGTAGTCGAGATGACCGGGATGCCCGAGCTGATCGCGCTGCTGCATTCGTTCGTGGGTGTGGCGGCGGTGCTGGTCGGCTGGAACGGTTACCTGCATGTCGAACGACATCCCGGCGGCGCCGAGGCCGCGTTGCTGCGCGCCGACGGACTGCTGGGAATCCACGGTGCCGAGGTCGCGATCGGGGTGTTCATCGGCGCGGTGACGTTCACCGGCTCGATCGTGGCCTACCTGAAGCTGTCGGCGCGCATCGCGTCGGCACCGATGATGTTGCCGGGCAAGAACATTCTCAATGTCGGCGCACTTGTGCTGTTCGCCGCGCTGACCGTGTGGTTCGTCCTCGACCCCCGGCTGTGGACGCTGATCGCGATCACGGTCGTGGCACTGCTGCTCGGCTGGCACCTGGTGGCCTCCATCGGCGGCGGCGACATGCCGGTCGTGGTGTCGATGCTCAACAGCTACTCCGGCTGGGCGGCGGCCGCGTCGGGCTTCCTGCTCGGCAACGATCTGCTGATCATCACCGGTGCGCTGGTCGGTTCCTCGGGTGCCTACCTGTCCTATGTCATGTGCAAGGCCATGAACCGCTCGTTCGTGTCGGTGATCGCGGGCGGCTTCGGCATCACCGCGGGCCCGGCCGGGGACACCGACCTGGGTGAGCACCGCGAGATCAGCGCCGATGCCGTCGCCGAACTGCTCGCCGGGGCGTCGTCGGTGATCATCACGCCCGGCTACGGCATGGCCGTGGCCCAGGCCCAGCACGGCGTCGCCGAACTCACCCGCAAGCTGCGCGAGCGGGGCGTCACCGTGCGGTTCGGTGTGCACCCCGTCGCGGGCAGGCTGCCCGGCCACATGAACGTGCTGCTGGCCGAGGCGAAGGTGCCCTACGACATCGTCCTGGAAATGGACGAGATCAACGACGATTTCACCGGCACCGACGTGGTCCTGGTGATCGGCGCCAACGACACCGTCAACCCCGCTGCCGCCGAGGACCCGGCCAGCCCCATCGCGGGCATGCCCGTCCTCACGGTGTGGGAGGCCGACAACGTCGTCGTCTTCAAACGTTCCATGGCCTCGGGCTACGCCGGCGTCCAGAACCCCCTGTTCTTCCGCGAGAACTCCGCGATGCTGTTCGGTGACGCGAAGGACCGCGTCGACGACATCGTGAAAGCGCTGTGACTCAAACCCTCGGTACGGCGGCGCATCTCCAGCGCCACCGGACCGGCATGCTGATCATGATCAGATGACCATGTCAGGCGACCGGAGAAGGATCCGGTCGACCGTCAAAAGCCGAGCTACGGGGACGCGAGGTCACGCAGGTACCCGCAGACCTCGTCGATCGCCTGCTCGGTCTGCGGGAACACCCCGACCTCGGTGAAAAAGCCGTGGAAGACCCCGGTGTATCTGGTCGACGACACCGGCACGCCCTCGTCCCGCAAGCGTCGCGCGTACGCCTCGGCGTCATCGCGGATCGGGTCGACCTCGGCCGTGATGACCAGCGCGGGCGGCAGGTCTCGCAACGATTCCGCCCGCATCGGCGCCGCCAGGGGATCGCCGCCGGGATGTCCGGCTCCGACGTACTGCTCCCAGAACCAGCGTCCTTCCGCGGCGCCGAGCAGCGGTGCGTCGGCGAACTCCGACCATGACGGCCTGGTGAACGTGTCGTCGACGGCGGGGTAGGCGAGCACCTGCGCGACGGGCAGGTCGCCGCCGTTCTCGCGGCGGTGAAGGCACAGGGCGACAGCGAGATTCCCCCCGGCCGAGTCGCCGCCGATCGCCATCCGATCCGGGTCGATGCCCAGGTCGGCGGCCGATCGGCGCAGCCAGGCGTAGGCGTCGACACAGTCGTGCAGCGCCGCCGGGTAGGGGTTCTCCGGCGCCAGGCGGTACTCGAGTGAAACCACCGTCCACCCCGATTTGTCCGCGATGGCCCGGCACAGCTCGTCGGCGCCGTCGAGGGTGCCGAGGACGAAACCGCCGCCGTGCAGGTAGACCAGGGTGGGTGCGGCGGCCGTCGCGTTCGCGCGGTAGAGGCGCCCCGCGATGGTGCCGGTTCGGGTCGGCACGGTCAGTGGTGCGACATGGTCGAGCGGGGTGATCGGCTCGGCCGACGGTGCCGAGTTCACCAGCGCGCGAGCTTGCTCCGGTCCCAGTTCGTGGAGGGGTTTCGACAAGATCCGGCTGATCATGGTCGCTACGGCCGTCGCCTGGTCATCGAGCAGTTTCCAGCTCGGGGGAGTGTCGTCGTTCATGGGAAATCCTCGCTCGTCGTTGACAAGAAGTGATCTGTGCCTCACCATCATAGTCACGTGACCCAGACATTTGACTAGAAGTTCACGTTCCATTTGGGATCCGCTGTCGACGGTGTACCGCGCACGCGATCTCGTCGCATCGAAAGGACAACAAGATGACCGAAACGACGATCGGGCCCGCGACGCGCGGGGCCGAGGCGGTCGCCGGGGTCGACATCCGGATCGAGGACGACGCAAGTCCGATCGTCCGGCTGATCGCCCGGACCATCGCCGATTCCCTCCGCGCCGACGGCTCGCTGCTGCCCGCCGGACTCACCGGCACGATCGCGATCCGTTCCCACGACACACCGCAGGCGGCCACGATCACCCTCGCCGACGGCGCGATCGCGGTGTCGGGCGGTGTGTTCGTCGAGCCCGACCTCGACGCGACCGTCGATCTGAACCAGTTCTTCGCCCCGGTGGGCGAGCCCGTCGGCTCGGCGGAGTTCGCGGCCGTCGCGGTCGCCCTGCTGTCGCCCCCGCTGCCGGACTGGAAGACCGCCGCGCTGAGCTTCTGGGAGAAGGCCCGCTCGGTACCCGGCATCCCCGACATGCTCGTCGCCGTCATCGAAGGACCCGACGGCGTGGAGCAGGTCGTCGCGGGCGAGGGGGAGACCCACTACGTCATCGCGGGCCCGCCGGACCTGCTGGCCGCCGTCTTCACCGGCGCGGTCGATCTGCTCGCCGCTCTGTCCACCGGCCTCGTCGGCGTGCGCGGCACGCTCTCGCAGCTGTCCGTACTGGTCGGCGCCTCCTGGAAGGTTCGTTACGATGTCTGAAATCGCCGCCACCGCAACGGTTCTCGAGCCGGGCGTGCACACGGTCCGGATCGAGTCGACCAATCACGACGGCTCGTTCCACGGCAAGAACGTCTCGCCCGCGAAGTACACCGCCTGCGCGGACTCCGGTTTCGCGATGGCCGACCTGCTGTTCGGTCTCGACCTCGGCAACGCGCCGACGCTCGGGTTCGCCTACCCCGACTGGCGCGGTCATCTCGCCGACCTGCAGTTCCGGCCCGACCCGGCGACGATGGTGCAGTGGGCGCCCGGTGTGCAGTCGGTGATCGGTGACTACTGGCAGCCCGACGGCACCCCGATCGGCACCTGTCCGCGCAATCTCGCCCGCAAGCTGGTCGATCGGCTCGCCGACCGAGGTTTCACCGCGACCATCGCCGTCGAGATCGAGGCCACCCTGTTCCAGGAGTCGGTGCACGAGGCACGCGCGAAGGGATACCGCGATCTCACCCCGCTCGGCGGCTCCGCGGGCACCGCCTACAACCTGGCCAAGTCCAAGGACTGGGTCGACTACATGTCGGCGGTCGCGCGACGGCTCGAGGAGATCGGTATCGAGTGGGAGGCGTGGAGCGATGAGGACGCGGCCGGTCAGGTCGAGCTCAATCTCGTCCCCGCCGACCCGATCTCGGTGTGCGACAACTGGGCTCGCGCCCGGCAGGTGATGCGTGAGGTGGCCTTCGAGCTCGGTCACACCGTCACCTTCATGGCCAAACCGACCGCCGGTTACGGCCAGGCCTCACACGTCAACCTGTCGTTGCAGCGCGACGGTGTCAATGCGTTCTACGCCGCCGACGGGCCGTCGGACACCATGCGGCACGCGGTCGCCGGACTGCTCGCGACGATGCGCGGCGCGACCTCGGTGATGCTCCCGCAGATCACCTCCTTCCGCCGCCTGGTCGACCTGAGCGGGCCCCCGACCACGGTGACGTGGGGCATCGCCAACAAGACGACAGCCGTGCGCGCGGTGTGTGGTCACCCGAAGTACTCGCGCCTCGAGTACCGCGTTCCGGGTGCCGACGCCAACCTGTACCTCGCGGTCGCGACGATTCTGGCCGGTGTGATCGCCGGGATCGACGGCAAGCTCGAACCGGCCGACCCGATCAGCGACATGGCTTGGTGCGCACCGGATCTCGAACGGCTGCCCGACACCATCACCAAGGCGGCCGACGCGCTCGAGTCCGACCTGATCCTGCGCGAGCAGCTCGGCGACGAGTTCGTCGACTACTGGGTCGGCACGCGGCGTTGGGAATGGATGCAGTTCCACACCACCGGCGGCGATCCGTTCGCCGAGCTGTCGGAGTGGGAATCCACGCGCTACTTCGAGTTCCCGTGACCGCGCGCTCGACCCCGGTGAAACCGCTGATCGGGCTCACCGGACGACGGTTCAGGATGGGGCTGATCAGCGGCAGTCACCCGGGCTACAGCCGACGGCTCACCGACGCCTTCTTCACCGATTTCGCGGAACGGATCACCCGCGCGGGCGGCGTGCCGGTGATGCTGCCCTACGACGCCGATCCGGCCGCGCTCGGCGACTGGCTGTCGGGTGTGGTGATCACGGGCGGTCAGGATGTGCACCCGCGCTGGTGGGGTGGCGACGAGTCGGTGGTCGGTGAGATCGACGCGGTCGACAACCCGTCGGTGCACGATCCCGACCGCGACCGCTTCGAGACCGAGCTCACCACGGTCGCGATCGAACGGCAGATCCCGCTGCTCGGGGTGTGCCGGGGCATGCAGGTGCTCAACGTGACCCTCGGTGGCACACTGATCGCCGACCTGCCCTCCGGGCCGATCGAGCACCTGGCGGCGGCCGGTCCGCTCTCGGACGGCGACCCCGGGCACGTCGTCACCTTCGACCCGGGAACGGTGGCGCAGAAGGTGTTCGGCGATCGGCTCGTCACCAATTCGTGGCACCACCAGGCGGTCGACGCGTGCGGTGACGGGCTGGTCGTCACCGGCCGCACCGAGGACGGCGTCGCCGAGGCCATCGAACTGCCCGGCGCCCCGGTGCTCGGCGTGCAATGGCATCCCGAGTGGATGGTCACCGACGACGGCGCCCTGCGCTGGCTGGTCGAAGCGGCCGCCGAGCAGCGCTGAACAACGACGACTGTGGCCGCCACCTCGTCGGTGGCGGCCACAGCGGCGTGTACTGCGTCTCGGTCAGTCCATGCGAACCCACGACACCAGCGAGCGCATGTCGGGCTCGGGCTCATGGACCACCGGCTCGGCCGCGGGGGCGGCGGGCTCGCCCAGGTTCACCGCCATCCAGGCGTCGAGCACGCCGAGGGTGAGTGCCATCTGGGCCTGCGCCGCGTTCTCGTCGGTGAAGACCAGCCAGTTGAGAGCGAAGCCGTCGGACAGCGCGGACACCACGTAGATCAGCTTGTCGATCGTGCCCGCGTCGACCGGTCGGCCGGGCGCGACGGTGGTGCCCTCGAGGATCGAGTGCATGGTCGAGAAGGCTTTGGCGTACACGACCTCGGCCTGCTCGCCCTCTCGTTGGCCCCAGCTGATCAGCTCGAGGATCGTCGCCCCGAAATCCGGGTTCGCCAGATACCACTCGAGCACGCCGCGCAACAGCCCGCGAGCCGTGTTCTGTGTGTCGCTGTGGACGTCGCTGCGGTGCAGCACGTCGCGGTACTCGTTGGCGAGGTACTCGAACACCGCTGCGAACAGCACCTCTTTGGTGGCGAAGCAGTAGTGCAGGGTGGCCAGGGGAGCGCTCGCCTCTTCCGCGATGCGGCGCGTCGTGGCTCCGTCCACCCCGTGGGCGGCGATCACGCGCACGGCCGCGGCCACCAGATCGGCGCGGCGTTCGGCGGCGGGGATGCGAGCCATGCGTAACTCCTGTCGATTCACATCTGAACGATTGATCAAGTCAACTTCGACTTTACCAGTGCGACAGCGCATCACTCACGTGCGACCGCGCCTGTCGCGAAGAAAAGATGGTCATATGCCTTGATCAAATGACCCACTCCGGCTACCGTTATGGCAGGCCTCACATTCCCACCGACCAGTGGCCACACCCACCGGCGATCCAGGCCCATCGAAAACACCCGTGACGGCGCGCCCGCCGCGCTCGGCCGCAAACCCGGCCGGCTGCAGGTCGACCGACGACCTATCACCTGCCAACCGCGAAGAGGACGACATGACCCGAGTCGAATCGGTCCATCCCGAACGTGAGATCACGCTCGCTCGCCTGGCCATGGACCCACCCGTCGACACCCTCGTCGATCTCCTGGCGGACCAGGCCGCGCGCTCGCCCGAGCGTGAGTTCCTCCGCTTCACGGCAGGCACGTGGACGTTCGGCGAGATCGACGACTGGACCTCGCGCCTGGCGCGGCGACTGGTCGCCGAAGACGGCGTCCGCCCCGGCGACCGGGTGGCGATCATGCTCCCCAACGTCGTCGAGTGGCCGGTGGCCTGGCTGTCGATCCTCGGCGCCGGCGGTGTCACGGTCCCGGTGAACTCGTCGTATCAGCGGGCGGACCTGGAATTCGTGCTCCGCGATTCGGGTGCGCGACTGATCTTCACCGACGACGAGCACCGGGCCCTGGTCGAAGAGGTTCGCACCGGCGCCGAGGACCTGGCCGACGTCCGCATCATCGACGTGCCCGCGGTCGGCGAACTCGCGCACCTCCCGGCGGCCCGTCCGGTACTCGACATCACCGGCGAGACGCTCGCCAACCTCCAATACACCTCGGGCACGACCGGATTCCCCAAGGCGTGCATGCTCACCCACGACTACTGGACCCGGCTGGGCTGGGTCTGCTCGAACGCGGCCGACCTCGGCCCCGACGACGTGGCGCTCACCTCACAACCGTTCTCCTACATGGACCCGCAGTGGAACACCGCACTGTGCCTGACGATCGGTGCGCCGCTGGTGGTGCTTCCCCGGTTCTCCGCGTCGGGCTTCATGGCCGATGTCCGCAGGCACCGGGCCACCTTCTGCTACGTCCTCGGTTCGATGCCGACACTGCTGTACAAGCAGGCGCCGACCCCGCAGGACCGCGACAACGACCTGCGCATCGTGCTGTGCTCGGCCGTTCCCGCAGCACTGCACGCCGAGCTCGAACAGCGGTGGGGCGCGCCGTGGCGGGAGATCTTCGGGATGACCGAGAGCGGCGTCGACCTGGTCAGTCTGCCCGAATCCACCGAGGACGTCGGCAGCGGGCGGCTCGGTCGTCCGGTGCCGACCAAGCAGGTCCGGGTGATCGACCCGCACGGCCGCGAAGTCGGCGAGGGCGAATCCGGCGAACTCGTCACCTCCGGCAAACCGATGATGCTCGGTTACTGGAACCGGCCCGAGGACACCGCCCAGGTGCTGCGTGACGGCTGGTTGCACACCGGCGATGTCGCGGTCCGCGAGGAAGGCAGCTACCGCCTGGTCGGCAGGCTCAAGGACATGGTCCGCCGGGGCGGGGAGAACATCGCCAGCGCCGAGGTCGAACGCGTGCTCGAACGCGACGACAGCGTTGTCGCCACCGCCGTCGTCGGGGTACCGGACGAGTTGTTCGGCGAGGAGGTCAAGGCCTTCGTGCAGCTGGCGCCCGGCGTCGCGGAGAGCCGCGAGACCGCGCAGCGCATCCTCGACGACGCACGAAATCAGTTGGCGCGCTTCAAACTTCCGCGCTACGTGGAATTCGTCGCCGACTTCCCGCGCACCCCGTCCGAGCGGGTGTCCAAACCCGCGCTGAAGGCACGCGCCGCCGAGAACCCCGGCACCACCTACGACCTGCAACCACCGCGCGACTGAGGAGCCGGACATGACCGACAACTATCTGGACGTACGCATCGACGACGACGTCGCGGTGCTCACGCTGAACCGTCCAGCGAAGCTGAACGTGCTCGATGTGGCCACCCGGGTGCTGCTCGCGCAGACCATCCGCCACTTCGGCACCGGCGACCTGGTGCGCGGGATCGTGCTCACCGGCACCGGCCGGGCCTTCTCCGCAGGGGAGGACCTGCAGGCGGTTCCATCCACGTACGAGGAGATTCGCGAGGCGGTCTCGACCTTCCACGACATCACCCGCGCGATTTTCGAGACCAAGGTCCCGGTGATCGCGGCGGTGAACGGGATCGCCGTCGGCGGCGCCTCGGAGATCACGCTGTCGTGTGACGGGCGGATCGGCAGCACGGCCGCCGAATACTTCCAGCCGGAGAACCACCGCGGCATCATCATCTCCAACGCCTCGAGCTTCCTGATGGGCAGGCTGGTCCGCAACCACGCGATGCGCATCGTTCTCGGCTCGCAGCGAGTCGCCGCCGAGGAGGCGCTGCGCATCGGTTTGCTCGACGAGATCGTCGCCCCGGAGACGCTGGTCGACCGCGCCGTCGAGGTGGCCCGCCAGTGGAACTCCGATCCCCGCATCACGGCATTGCACCTGGGCCTGCTGCGTCCACTGCCCGCCGAGATCGAGGCCGCGTTCGCCCGCGAGGACGACGCCGCCCGCCAGGCCTGGGAGTCCGGCGCCTTCAGCGAGGGCATCGAGGGTTTCTGGACATCGAAGAACGCGGCGTCCCCGGCGCCCGCGCAGAGCAACCGAGATCGGAGCCGATCATGATCACCACCGAAGCAGCTGTCCTCACGGCGGTCGGTGAACCGCTGGAGTTCACCGAGATCCTGGTCGACGAACCGGAGCCCAACGAGATCCGCCTCGCGGTCTCGAATGTCGGTCTGTGCCACAGCGACCTGCACTATATGACCGGAACCGTCGGCGCCGACCTGCCCGTGGTGGTCGGGCACGAGGTGGCGGGCGTGGTCGAGTCGGTCGGCTCGGCGGTGACCACGCTGCGTCCCGGCGATCGCGTCGTCGGCGCTCTCACGCCTTCGTGCGGGCAGTGCCGTAACTGCCAGGTCGGTCACTCGACCCAATGTCAGCGCGTCACCCAGATCCGGCAGCGGCCCCGGCCCGCCTTCCAGCTGCCCGACGGGCGGGTCGTCCATCGCCTCGGCGATGTCGGCGCGTTCTCCCGGCACACCCTGATGCGCGAGAACGCGCTGGTGAAGGTGGCCGACGAGGTGGGTCTGCACGTGGGCTGCCTGCTCTCGTGCTGCATCATCACCGGTGTCGGCGCCGTGTTCCGTGGTGCCGAAGTGCGCCCCGGCTCCACTGTCGCCGTGATCGGTTGCGGCGGTGTGGGTTCGGCCATCATCCAGGGCGCACGGCTGGCCGGTGCCTCGGCGATCGTCGCCGTCGACCTCGACGAAGCCCGCCTCGCCGCCGCCAGGACCTACGGCGCCACCCACGTCGTGAACGGCGCGGCCGACGTGGCCGCCGAGATCCAGAACCTGCTCGGGGACGGCGTGGACTACTCCTTCGAAGCCGTCGGCAGCGCGCGGACCGCGGCCACCGCCCTCGAGGTGCTGCGCCCCACCGGCACCGCGTGCCTGGTCGGTATCGCTCCCGACGGCACCGACCTGAAGCTGCCCGCCTGGAATTTCTTCTTCTCCGAGAAGCGTCTCATCGGTTCCTACATGGGGTCGGGACAGGCGCAGGAGGACATCGCCCAGTTCGCCCGCCTGTACCAGCAGGGGCGGCTGCTGCTCGACGAGATGGTCAGCGATGTCATCCCGTTCCACGACATCGACAAGGGCTTCGAGGCGATGAAGTCCGGCGAAGTCACCCGCATCGTCGCCGACCTCACTGTCTGAGACCTGTTCGCGCACCGAAGGAGCACCTGATGACGAATCCCCAACTGCCCCAACCGATCAACTACATCGCCGACGAGTGGTCCGAGTGCGCGACGATTCCCGACGCCTGGAACCTCGACCCCAACACCGGCCTGCCGGTGCACCGCGCCGTCACCACCACCCCTGCGGACGTGGAACGCGCACTGCGCCATGCCGAGCGGTCCTACGGTTTCGAACGCTGGGACGACGCGGCGAGCGACGAACGCGCCGAGATCATCGAGCGCGCGGCCGACATCGTCGAGTCCCGCATCGAGGACATCGCCCGCACCGACGCTCTCACCAGCGGTGTCCCGATCGCCAAAGCCCGGATGGTCGCCCAGTTCCTGCCGCACCGGATCCGTTCGACGGCCGCGGATCTGCGGACCATCCCGCGTCGCACCGCGCTCGAGGCCGGTGGCCGGGACGTTCGGCTGTACAAGGTCCCGTGGGGCCCAGCCGCCATCCTCACCCCGTGGAACGGCCCGAGTTTCATTCCCGCCGCGAAGATGGTGAGCGCCCTGGCCGCCGGCTGCCCGGTGATCCTCAAGCCGTCCGAACACGCGCCGAGCAGCGCTCAGATCATCGTCGAGAGCTTCGTCGAGGCCGGACTGCCCGCCGGTGCGTTGCAGCTGCTGCACGGTGCCGGTGACGTCGGCGCGGCCGTCACCGGCGACCCGCGCGTGAAGATCGTCTCCTTCACCGGCGGCCCGAACGCCGGCCGGGCGATCGCCCGCGCGGCGGCCGAGGACTTCAAGGTGCTCCAGCTCGAGCTCGGCGGCAACAATCCGGCCCTGGTGCTCGACGACGCCGACATCGACGTGGCCGCCGACGGCATCCTCGACGGGATGACCAAGCTCAACGGTCAGTGGTGCGAGGGCCCCGGCAAGGTGCTCGCGCACAAGAGCCTGGTCGAACCGCTGCTCCAAGCGCTGCTGGACCGGATCGCCCACATCGAGATCGGCAACTCGCTCGACGAGAGCACCGAACTCGGCCCCATCTCCAACGCCCCGCACTTCGCGACGCTGCAGCGCCGGATCGAAGGGCTTCGCACCCATGGCGCGACCATCCACCAGCCCGCGAAGCTCCCCGACCTCGGCGGCTTCTTCCTGTCGCCGACCGTCGCGACGGGCGTCGACGCGTCGCTGGCGACCGCCGAACTGTTCGGCCCGCTGATCAGCCTGCACGCCGTGGAGTCCGACGAGGACGCGCTGCGCGTGGCCAACGCCGACCCGTCGGGGCTCGACGCCTACGTGTTCGGCGGCGACCTGGACCGCGCCGTCGATGTCGGCTCGCGAATCCTGTCCGGTGAGGTGCGCGTCAACGGCGCCAAGGTCGCCGATCTGGCCGACGGATCGGCCCAAAGCTTCTGGGGCACTTCGGGAATCGGCGGGCACGCCCCCGGTGAGTCCGTCCGGGTGTTCTGCGGCGACCGCGTTGTCGGCGTCGATTCCCCCGATCTCCCCCTGTAATCGACTCCCACAACGAAAGCGGCCACTGCCATGAACTCCACCTCAACCACCGACCACGAGGTTGTCGACGTCATCGGTGTCGGCGCCGGCTTCACCGGCATGTACCTCGCCCACCGGCTGACCACAGCGGGCTGGACCTTCGCCGGATTCGAAGCCGGACCCAGCGTCGGCGGCACCTGGTTCTGGAACACTTACCCGGGCGCACGCTGTGACGTCGAGAGCATCTACTACTCCTACTCCTTCGACGAGGCACTCCAGCAGGAGTGGACGTGGAGCCAGCGCTTCGCCCCGCAGGCCGAGATCCTCAGCTACATCGAGCATGTCGCCGACCGCTTCGACCTGCGCAAGCACTTCACCTTCAACACCCGCGTGGTCGCCTCCACCTGGAACGCCGCCGATCGGCTCTGGGAGGTGCGGCTCGACAACGGTGAGATCCGGCGCAGCCGCTATCTGATCTCGGGTGCGGGCGGCCTGTCGACGCCGAAGGACTTCGACGTGCCCGGCCTGTCGAACTTCACCGGGCTGAAGGTGTCGACGAGCCGGTGGAACATCTCCCTCGACGACCTCGCGGGCAAGCGCGTCGCCGTGATCGGCACGGGATCCTCCGGCGTGCAGGCGATTCCGCTGATCGCCGAGGTCGCCGAACACCTCACGGTGTTCCAGCGCACCCCGAACTACGTGATGCCCGCCCGCAACGCCGAACTCGCCCCCGACCAGGTCGCCGCCGTCAAGGACAACTATGTGGCGATTCGGGAGGAGTGCAGGCACTCGCCCGGTGGCATTCCCGATCGCCCCGTCACCGACCGGGCCTTCGATGTCTCGGACTCCGAGCGCAAGCGACGGTACGAGGCGGCCTACGAGCGCAGCGGGTTCCTCGGCGTCGGCGCGGAATTCGCCGACCTGCTGTTCGACGAGGAAGCGAACCGGACCGCCTCGGAGTTCATCCACGACAAGATCCGCGAGATCGTGAAAGACCCGGTCACCGCGGAACGGCTGGTCCCCAAGTACCACCCGCTCGGCGCCAAGCGCAGCGTCTTCGGCACGGACTACTACGAGACCTACAACCGGCCGAACGTGTCGCTTGTTTCACTGCGTGAAGAGTCGATCGAGACGATGACCGAGAACGCGATCGTCACCTCGAACGGCACCTACGAGGTGGACGCCATCGTGCTCGCGATCGGGTTCGACGCCTTCACCGGCCCGCTCTACGGGCTCGACCTGACCGGTGCGTCCGGCAAGAAACTGCAGGAAGCGTGGAGTGACGGTATCCGCTCCTACCTCGGAATCATGGCGGCCGACTTCCCCAACTTCTTCATGGTCGGCGGCCCGCTGAGTCCCGCGCTCGCCAGCAATGTGGTGGTGACCATCGAGCAGGCCGTCGACTGGATCGCCGACCTGATCGAACACGCCCGCGACACCGGCGCGACGCAGATCGAAGCCACCCCCGAGGCCCAGCAGGAGTGGGTCGACATCACCGAGTGGACCGTGTCCCAGACGCTGTACGCCACCACCGACTCCTGGTATCGGGGCTCGAACGTCGAGGGCAAGCCCAACACCTTCATGGGCTACCTGGGCGGGGTCGGCAAGTACCGCCGCATGTGCACCGAGATCGCCAAGCGGGGCTATCCCGGCGTCGCGATCGACGGCGAAGCGACGTCGCGCACAGTCGGCCCGATTCACGAGGAGATCGCATGAGCAGCGCGGTCCACCGGCGGTATGTCGCCTTCTCCGACGCCCACTACGCCGGTAACCTCGTCGACGGTGCCTACGCCTTGAAGCTCTTCGGCGATGTCGGCACCAATCTCGCGATCGAAATGGACGGCCATGAGGGGTTGTTCGCCGGCTACTCGTCGGTGGAATTCCTCGCCCCGGTCCGTGGTGGCGATGTCGTCGAGGCCGAAGCAACCCTGGTGAAGAAGGGAAACCGCAGCCGCACGGTCGATTTCGAGCTCCGGGTGATCTGCCGCGGCTCCGACGACACCGGCCGGGCCCAGGTCCTCGACCCACCCCTGGTCGCGGTACGCGCTCGCGGTACCGCGGTCATCCCCGCGGACGGAACGGAGTAGGCGCCATGGAATTGATCGACGATACCGGTTGGTCCGAACAACCCACCACGGTCGAACCATCGCTCACCGGTGACATCGACTGCGACGTCGTGGTGATCGGTGGCGGTGGCGGCGGTATGTCGGCGGCCCTGCGCCTCGCCGACAAGGGTGTGGACGTGGTGCTGCTCGAGGCGAAAACCCTCGGCTGGGGCGCCACCTCCCGCAACGCGGGCTACATCACGAACTCGGTCGCCGCCGATCCCGAACTGCTGGGGTTCCTGCTGAAGCGCGAGCGGTTGCGCGAGCTGTACCGCTACGCCGAGCACGCGGTGCATTTCGCCGAGGACGCGATCGAGCACCACGCGATCGACTGTGATTACAAGCAGGAAGGCATCGTGATGGCCGCGGTGTCGAAGGGGCAGTTGCGGCACGCCCGCCGCAACGCGAAGGTCCTGGCCGCGGCCGGATCGTCGGGCGAATTCGTCGATGGTCCCGAGGCTGGGCTGCCGGAGGGCTTCCTCGGTGGTATCCGTGAAGGCGTGGGCGGCACGGTCGACCCGGGCAAGTTCGCCCTCGGTCTGCGCGCCGCGACGATCGCCGCCGGTGTGCGGGTCTATGAGTCCACTCCGGCGGTCGACGTCGTCGATACCGGTGACCGGGTCACCGTCGAAACCCCGCACGGAAAGGTCAGGGCACGCAAGGCGCTGCTCACCACCAACGCCGCCAGCAACAGCCTGTCCATCGCACCGAAACACCTCGCGACCCCGGTGTGGACCTCGCTGGTCGAAACCGAACCGATCCCGCCCGAGCGGCTCGACGAGATCGGCTGGACCAGCAGGGCGCCGCTGGTCACCCTGCACATGATCCTGGAGAGTTATCGCGTCACCCCGCGCGGCACCATCGCGTTCGGCACCCGCCGTATCCAGGCAGGTCGCAACCCGCTGCCGACCCGTACTCCCGCGCCGCAGGTCGTCGACGATCTCGTCCGTGGCTTCCACGACCGCTTCCCCGGCCTGCGCGACATCGAGCCGGTGCGGGCCTGGGGTGGCTGGATCGGCATGAGCTCCACCTGGCTGCCCGCCGCAGGCGAGGCCTCCGAGAACGTGCTGTACTCGGCGGCCTGCAACGGCCACGGCTTCGCCCAGGCGCAATACGTGGGACACCTGCTGGCCGACCATGTCACCGGCGCACCGCGGCACGAGGACCTCGAAGCGATCTGGCACGGCGGCGAACGGTTCTGGCCCAGCTTCGTCAACAACCCCGCGCTGTACCTCGGTTGGCTCGCCGATCGCACCGTCGACCGCTGGGCCTCGCTCCGGAAGTGAACCGCGCTCGCGCTGCCGTCGGCGAAGGCACTCTTCGTCGGCGGCAGGCGCGTGGTGCGCGGTCGACTTTCAGGGCCGGCTGAAGGCCAGCAACCGGGCGGTGGTGTGCTGGCGGACCTCGCCGTGCTGGTTGAGCGTGTCGTAGGTCGCGGTGATGAACCCGCGGCGGGGATCGGACCGGGAAGGTCGCACATCGGTCACCTCCAGTTCGACGTGCAAGCGGTCCCCCGGCCGGGTCGGTGACGGCCAGGCCAGTTCGATGGAAGCGCCGATGATGCCGGTGGCCAACGGCAGCCCCGTGGTGACCAACAGGCGCATGGTGATCGCGGCGGTGTGCCAGCCGCTGGCCGCCAGGCCTCCGAAGAAGGTGTCCTTCGCGCTGTCCTCGCCGAGATGGAACGGTTGGGGGTCCCACTCGGTGGCGAAGTCGACGATGGCGTCGGCCCCGAGGTCGTAGGTGGCGGTGCGGAACCGATCGCCGACGGCGATGTCGTCCAGCCAGAGAGCGTTGGTGGTCACTGGATGCTCCTCATTGACAAAGAGTGGTTCTTGACCCACGATCATAGTCACATGACTTAGACAAATGACTACGATTCGGTCAGGATGTACATGTTCACCAACACCTTCACGGAAACGTTCGGTATCGAGCACCCCCTCGTCTGTGGCGGCATGACGGCCGTCGGCACGGCGGACTTGATCGGCGCTGTGGCCAATGCCGGTGCCCTCGGATTTCTCACCGCGCTCACTCAGCCCACGCCGGAGGCGCTGGTCAAGGAGATCGACCGCTGTCGTGACCTCACCGACAAGCCTTTCGGTGTGAATCTGACGATCCTGCCGACCATCAGGCCGGTGCCCTACGACGAATATCGCGACGCGATCGTCGAGAGCGGCATCACCATCGTCGAAACCGCCGGCGGTAACCCGCAGCCGCACCTGCCCACCTTCAAGGCGGCGGGGGTGAAGGTGATCCACAAGGCGGTCACCGTTCGCCACGCGCTCAAGGCTCAGCAGCTCGGTGTCGACGCGGTGAGCATCGACGGTTTCGAATGTGCGGGACACCCCGGTGAGGACGATGTCCCCGGTCTGGTGCTGATCCCCGCCGCCGCACGGGCGCTGACCGTTCCGATCATCGCCAGCGGCGGAATCGCCACCGGGGCAGGGCTTGTCGCGGCCCTCGCCCTCGGCGCGTGCGCGGTGAACATGGGCACGCGGTTCATGGCGACCACCGAGGCGCCCATCCACGACAACGTCAAGCGGCAGATCGTCGACAACAGCGAACGCGACACGGTCATCGTGTTCCGCGAGTTCCACAACTCCGCCCGGGTGGCCCGCAACGCGGTGTCTGAGGAGATCGCCGCGGTCTCCCGCGAGCCCGGCGCGACCTTCGACGACATCGCCCACCTGGCCAGCGGTGCTCGCGCCCGCGAGCGCGTGTACGGCGACGGCGATGTCGACGGTGGACTGTGGTGGGCGAGCCAGGCCCAGGGGTTGATCCACGACATCGGCAGCTGCCAGGACGTGGTCGACACCATCCTCGCCGAGGCGCGGCAGATCATCACCTCGACGCTGCCCGATCAGCTCGGCGGTGGAAAATTGTGAGTCAAACGCCTTGATCATATGACCCACTCGCTGTAGCGTTATGACTGGCATCACATTCCGACCTCAGTGTCGGGGCTGCGCGCATATCCCGCTCGACGGTCGGATGCCGGACCCATACGTCTTGCCGGAGCGAAACGGCTACCGATCCTCGATCGCTCGGCAGAAAAGACCCCATTGCCGCTGGTCGGCGGGTGGCACTTTCAAGGAGAAGATCATGTCCATCAAGGAACTGCTTTTCGCGGTCGCGGACATCTGGATGATCGCCGTCGGTTTCACCTACGGCATCAAATTCATCCGGAACTACAAGAATTATCTGCTCGGTATCGAGTGGATCATCGTGGCGACCTCGGGGACGAATTTCCTGATCTACGGTCTGCTCAAAGCGGGCCACGACAGCCCGATGTATACCGGCGCGGCCTATTTGGACGCCTTCTCCCGATCGGTCGGTATCACGCTGATCCTGGTACTCGGGCTCATGCAGGTGACCCACCGGTACAAGCCGTCGGCGGCGGTGGACATCGGCGCGTTCGCGCTCGCGGGCGTGGCCGGGCTGCTGCTGCTCGGATACCAGGACACCATCGGTCTGCCTGCCGCGATCTTCTTCATCGTGGCCAACGTGCTCACCACGATCTTCCTCGCCTACTTCGTCAAGCGGCTGTGGCAGATCGGGGAGCGTCGACACGCCGTGTGGTCGGCCATCGCGACCGCATGCGGTTTCCTGATCGCGGCAACCTATGACTTCGTCAAGATCCCCGGTGACGACGCCGAGCACACGATCTTCTACATCTTGGCGCTGTCGTCGTGGGGTCTGCAGATGTTCGTGTACTACCGCGCTTACCGGGCATTCGACGCCTACAACAAGCGTGTCGCCGCTCCCGCGGTGACCGGCGACGCCACCGTGACGGCGTAACCAGAGTCATTCCTTCGAACGATCCACAGTCAGGAGCCGATATGGCAACGCAGAATATTCGAGAAGAAACCACTGAGGTTGTCGTCATCGGCGCCGGAATGGCGGGTTTGACGGCGGCGACCACTTTGGCGCCCGCGGCCGAGGTGGTCGTGCTCGAGTCCACCGATCGCACGGGCGGGCGCGTCGAAACCGTCCGTCAGGGCGACTACTGGATCAACCTCGGCACCCAGTTCACCGAGGGCACCGGCACACTGATCGACGCGCTGGAGCGGCACAACATCGAGATGGGCTCGCTCGCGGGCAAGAGCATCGCGCTGCACCTGAACGGTTCGACGGTCGACACCTCGAATCCGCTGGCACTCATGTTCCGCACCCGCATGACCATGATGGATCGGATCGGGCTGGCCATCGTCGGCGCGCGCATCCTCTCGGCCGCGCCCTTCCTCGAATCGCAGAGCCGCTTCGCTCAACGTGTCCGCGCGAGGCTCGAGTCCAGGCTGGCGTCGTATCTGCTGAACGGCGTCCGCTCGGAACTGGCCGCCACGATCGTCCGGTCGTGGTCGGCGCAGTGGATGGGATGCGATCCGGAGGAGACCGCGGCCGCGCAGTTCGTGTACTCGGTGGGCATCGCACTCACCGACCCGGAGAAGGTGCCGAACTTCTCGCTGCCCTCGGGCGGCAACCAGACACTGACCGATGTCCTCACCGAGGACCTCGGTGCACGCATCCGGCGCAACGCGGTGGTACACACGGTGCGTCGCGATGGTGACGGCGTGGTCGTCGACTATCTCGACGGCGATCGCCCGGCGCGACTTCGGGCCCGCCGGGCGATCGTGACCACCCCGGCCGATATCACCGAGCGGATCATCCCCGACCTGCCCCAGCAGTACCGCAACGCGTTCAATGACATCACCTACGGCCGCTATGTCGTGGTCGGCTTCTTCACCGACGAGGTCGGCCCACAACGGTGGGACAAGTACTTCGGCATCTCGGCGCCGCAGCTGTCGTTCCAGGCGGTGTTCAATCACGCCGCGGCGCTGCGTACCGGTGACGACCGCAAACCGGGCGGTGCCCTGGCTTGTTTCGCCGGTGGCAGCAAGGCCGACGCGTTGCTCGACCTGCCCGACGAGGAGATCGTGTCCCGCTTCCGAAACGACCTGCTCACCGTGCTGCCCGAGCTGGAAGACAAGCTGGGGGAGGGCATTCTGCGCAGGCACCGCCGGGTCGTGCCGTTCTGGGCACCCGGCAGGCGCAAGACCCTCCCCACCCTGCGCGACCCACTCGGCGCCATCTATCTGGCCGGCGACTACCAGCTCGATGTCCCGTCCCTGGCCGACGCGGCCACCTCGGGTGAACGATCGGCACAGGCGGTACTGGCAAGCCTCGGTCGCGCGCGGTAGCGGAGGAGTTGGCTTATCCTCCATGGTCATGACCGGCCGGGCGGATTCTGAAGCCGAGCTCTTCCGCAAGGATCCTCGCCCACCGGACTTCATCGAACATCGGCGGTATGCCTCGTACCAGGCGTGGCGGCAGCTCGTGATCGGTGGCCACATCGACCACGAGCAGCTGGTGGGCGACCTGCTCGGCATCAGCCGCCATGTCCACTCCCGGTATGCCTACACATATACGATCCACGAAGTCCTGCCGGAGTTTTCGCGAATGCGGCTCACGGCCGCGCTCGGTGATGTGATCGCCCTTCTCCCGATGGCGTCGGCAGTCCGAATCCCAGTGGAAGAAGCTGTTATCCGGCTCGTGGCGTTCTTCGGGCCGGTACCGATGGAGTTGCTGTCGGACTCCGTCCTGCGCACCGTGTTCTCCGGTATTCGGCCTCGCGATGTCGAATACGCCGGGTCCACCGACTCTCTCGCCGCACTGGGCAAAATCTCGGTTTCGGACACGCGGCGACTGAGCCATGTCCTGCGCGAGGTGCCCGATGCGCAATTGCTGTGCGCGGCCCGGCTGAGGCGACCGGACCTTCTCGAGGCGGTGCATGCGGCTTTCGACTCGACGGACGGTGCATGGGCCGTCTCGACCTACTTGGCCCGTGATTTTCCACCCCCCGTCGATATCCCTACTCCCGACAGCCCACGGATGCTCGCCGGTCTGGTCACACTCGCCGAAGGCATGCCAGGCGACACCGTCTCCCACGGCCTGTTCCCCAGCCCGATCACGAAACTCGCCCGCCTATGCCTGACATCGACAGGGCACTACCCTCCCGCGCAGGTCCTCGACGCGGCACGAAGTGCCTACGACAGGAGACGTCCCTACTACGCACACGACGCCGTGGCTTGCGCCCTCGCACACCCGGAAATCTCCGCTGCCGAGCGTGCCGACCTCATCCGTCACCTGTCCGGACATGACGGCCACGGGCGAGCAGCCCATGGCCGGCGGGCGCGAAAGAAGTTCTGGCGCATAGTCCGATGGGGTGGCCGTCAACTCTGACAGCACCGTGGCCGGGGTGACCTCAGCCTATGAGAGACGGCAGTACCAGCTCCCGGTACCGCCGCTTCATCGTCTCGATCACCTCGTGGCCGTCGCTGGACCACACCGTGGCGTTGAAGATCTCGACTTCCACGTCGCCGCGGTACCCGGCGCCGCGGACCCAGCGGCCGATGGTCGCGAAGTCGATGACGCCGTCGCCCATCATGCCCCGCGACAGCAGCGGGTCAGCGGCCATCGGGTTGAGCCAGTCGCACACCTGGTACGAGCTGATCCGCCCGGCCGCACCGGCCTGCGCGATCTGGTCCGCCAGGGTCGGGTCCCACCAGAGATGGAAGGTGTCGACCACAACGCCCACGGTCTCCGCCGGATGCGGTTCGGCCATCGAGAGTGCCTGCGCCAGTGTGGAAATCACGGCTCGATCGGCACAGAACATGGGGTGCAGCGGTTCCAGCGCCAGGCGTACGCCGCGTTCGGCGGCGTAGGGAACCAGGAGCGCGAGCCGCTCCTCGACCCGTGCCCGGGCACCGGCGAGATCCCGATCGGGGATCCCGCCCATCACCATCACCAGTTCCCGCGTGCCGAGCGTCGCCGCGTCGTCGATCGCACGACGGTTGTCGTCGAGCGCGGCCGGTCCGTCCTCCCTCCCGGTCAGGAAGCCGCCGCGGCACAGGCTGGAGACGCGCAGACCCGCATCGGCCACGATCTTCGCCGCGGTGGTGGCCCCGACCTCGTCGACCCGATCCCGCCACAGCCCGATCGCGCCGAGTCCGGCCCTTGCCGCACCGTCCACCGCCTCGGCCAGGGTCCACCGCTTGGTCGTCGCGGTGTTCAGCGACAGCGACCGGTACGGAGCGGCCGAGTCGTATGGGACCTGCTGCGCGACAACCGATGTCATGATCCGAGTCCGTTCAGTTCGAGGTACAGCCGCATGCGGTGCGCGGCCAGTTCGGGGTCCGCCAGCAGCCCGGCCCGGTCGGCGAGCCGGAACAGCTCGGCAAGGTGCGGGACGGAACGGCCCGTGGACAACCCGCCGACCATGGAGAAGCCGGGCTGACGACCGTTGAGCCACGACAGGAACGCGATCCCGGTCTTGTAGTAGTACGTGGGCGCCGCGAAGATGTGCCGTCCGAGTTCCTGTGTGTTGCGGAGTATTTCGGATGCCCGCGCCACGTTGCCGTTGTCGAGTTCTTGCAGCGCGGTCGACGCGGCCGGATAGATCGCCGCGAAGATGCCGAGCAGCGCGTCCGAATGTCCTTGCGTGTCACCGACGATGAGCTCGGGATAGTTGAAATCGTCACCGGTGTAGAGCCGGACCCCCGGCGGCAAGGCACGCCGCAGCGCGATCTCGTGTCCGGCATCCAGCAGCGAGACCTTGACGCCGTCGATCTTCGACCGGTTGTTCTCGATGAGCGTCCGGAAAGTCGCGGTGGCGGTGGCGATATCGTCGCTACCCCAATAACCGTGCAGCGCGGGGTCGAACATGGTGCCGAGCCAGTGCAGGATCACCGGCCGGTCCACACCCGCCAGCAACCGCTCGT
The DNA here is from genome assembly GCF_001612905.1 of Nocardia ignorata NBRC 108230. GTDB lineage: Bacteria > Actinomycetota > Actinomycetes > Mycobacteriales > Mycobacteriaceae > Nocardia > Nocardia ignorata. The sequence continues at coordinate 172,178 of NZ_BDBI01000028.1, forward strand.
AGACGTCCACATAGTCGGCCGCCGACTCCGCGACCCGCACGAGAGCCCGCGAAGCCATCACGATCACCTGCGCGCCCGCCTCGGTCACCACGTCGATCTGCTCACGGTAGGCGTCGACGATCCTGGTGAGCCCGGTCGATCCGGCGGGCAGGCCGGCGAGGTCCAGCTGATCGGTGCCGGCACCGCAGGCGAGCCTGCCCCCGGTGGAAGCGGCCTCGCCGCCGGAACGCCGGATCAATTCGGCGGTGGTCCGCCAGTCGAGGCCCATCCCGCGCTGCGCGGTGTCCATGGCATCGGCGACACCGAGCCCGTAGGACCACAGCTCGTGCCGGTAGGCCAGCGTCGCGTCCCAGTCGATCGTCACGGGCGCGCCCGGCGTGTTGTCGGCCGTGGCACGCGGAATAACGTGCGCCGCAGCGAAAGCCACCCGCGAGGTGATCGGCTCGGTCGGCCGCGTCCACGGGCCCGGAGCGCCGAGGACGTACCGTTCGAGCCGGTCACCGGCGGGCAGCAGCACCGACACATCGGTCGGGGCCGCGGTCACAGCGTGACCTCCGGAATCTCGATGCGGCGGCCTTCGGCGGAGCTGCGCAGGCCCAGTTCGGCGAGCTGAACCCCGCGCGCGGCGGAGAGCAGCCCGTAGCGGTGCGGCCGCTCGTTCACCACGTCGGCGAGGAACTCCTCCCACTGCAACTTGAAGCCGTTGTCCAGATCGGCGTTCGCCGGCACCTCGAGCCATTGCTCGCGGAACGGTTCGGTGGCCGGAAGATCCGGGTTCCACACGGGTTTGGGCGTATGCGAGCGGTGCTGCGCGACGCATTTGCGCAATCCGGCCACGGCCGAACCGTGCGTGCCGTCGATCTGGAACTCGACGAGCTCGTCGCGATACACGCGCACCGCCCACGACGAATTGATCTGCGCGACAACACCGTTCGCCATCTCGAAGATGCCGTAGGCGGCATCGTCGGCGGTGGCGTCGTACGGCTTGCCCTGCTCGTCCCACCGGGTGGGGATATGGGTCGTCGCCTTCGCGGTGACCGCCTCGACCTTGCCGAGCAACCCCTCGAGCACGTAGTTCCAGTGGCAGAACATGTCGACGACGATGCCGCCGCCGTCCTCGGCGCGGTAGTTCCAGCTGGGACGCTGGGCGGGCTGACCGTCACCTTCGAAGACCCAGTAGCCGAATTCGCCACGCAACGACAGGATCCGTCCGAAGAAGCCCTCGTCGACCAGCCTGCGCAATTTGACCAGGCCGGGCAGATAGAGCTTGTCGTGCACGACACCCGCGGTGACGCCCGCGTCCGCGGCGACCCTGGCGAGTTCTACCGCCTCGGTGAGTGTTTCGGCGGTCGGCTTCTCGGTGAACACGTGCTTGCCCGCCTTCATCGCCGCCGCGAGCGCCTCGGCGCGCCGGGACGTGACCTGTGCGTCGAAGTAGATGTCGACGGACGGGTCCGTGATGACGGCGGCGGCATCGGTGCTCCATTCGGCGATACCGTGCTGTGCCGCGAGTTCGGCCAGCTTGGCGGCATTGCGGCCCACGAGGACGGGCTCCACCTGGACGCGGCTGCCGTCCGGGAGCAGGAGTCCGCCCGCGTCGCGGATCCGCAGGATCGAGCGCACGAGGTGCTGGCGGTAGCCCATGCGCCCGGTGACGCCGTTCATGGCGATGCGGAGCGTGCGCGGGGGAGTGGAATCGGGCATTGTTCTGTGCCTCTTCTGATTTGCGTGGCTGACGACCCGCAGAATGGGTCGCGGACGGTGCGGACAAACTCCGCACACGGCGATGGACAAGTCAGCTCGGAATGCGCTTTCCAAGCTATGCTAAGTCACCGAGTCCGGTCAACCCCACCCCGAACCGAGGGAACGAGAAGTCATGGCGGCTGTGAGATTGCAAGACGTCGCGATCCGGGCGGGCGTCTCCCAGGCGACCGCCTCCCGTGTGCTCAACGGGTCGTCACGGGTGCCCGGCGAAGGCGTGGCCGACCGGGTCCGCGCCGCCGCCGCCGAGCTCGGCTATGTGCCGAATGCCCAGGCCCAGGCCCTGGCGCGGTCCTCGACCGGGCTGATCGGACTCGTCGTGCACGACATCGCCGACCCCTACTTCTCCTCGATCGTGCAGGGGGTGCAGACGGCGGCGCGCCGGGCGGGCAAGCTCGTCCTGCTGGCCAGCACGCAACGCGATTTCGACATCGAGCGCGAATCGGTGAGCACGTTCATCTCGCACCGCGCCGACGCGATCATCCTCGCGGGTTCGCGCCAGAGCGGCGATCTCGACCGCGATCTCGAGAAGGAGTGCGCGCGGTATCTGGACAACAACGGCAAGGTGGTCGTCGTCGGGCAACCGCTGTCCTTCGGTGCCGCCGTCGAGCCCGAAAACTATGCCGCATCAGCGGAACTGGCGCACGCGCTGCTCGGTCAGGGGCATCGCGACTTCGCGGTGATCGGCGGGCCCGGTCACATCAGGACCGCCGTCGACCGGCGCAACGGCTTCGTCGAGGCACTCGCCTCGCAGGGTGTGACACCGCTGGTGGAGATCGCGGGAGACTTCTCCCGCGACGGTGGTTTCAGCGCGGCGCGCCGCCTCGCCGCGGCCTTGGATCTGCGCCACGGGCAGGCGGTCCCGCCCTGCGTCTTCGCCGTGAGCGACGTGATGGCGATCGGGGCGATCGCGGCCTGGCGCGAGCTCGGCTTGGCGGTGCCCGACGATGTCTGCGTCGCCGGTTTCGACGACATTCCCACCCTGCGTGACCACGTACCAGGGCTCTCGACGGTGGCGCTGTCGCTGGTGGACATCGGCGAACGGGCCGTCGCGCTCGCGCTCGACGACACCGCAACGTCCTCGCGCGCACACGAATTCGTGCCCGGCCGGGTGATCCTGCGCGACAGCAGCGTTTTGCACCGACCCTGACCTGGCCCGATTCGAAACCCTTGACACTGTGGGTCGGGTCACACTAGCCTCGGATCCAGCTTCGGAAAGCGCATTCCCAGCGGGTGCAGTTCGAATCCCGCTCCACCACTAGCTTTAGGACTCCAGATGGCGGTAGTCACGTCCGTCGAGGCCGGTTCCCCCGCACCGAAAGCGGCGCAACCCGTTCGCCCCCGGCGCCGAAAGCTTCCATCCCCGGCCGGTCTCTGGTCGACCGTCTGGCGGCCACTCGCCCTGGTGGCGGTGCTCGTCGTCGCCTGGTGGGCCGTCACGAAATTCGAGCTCGTCGAGCCCTACATCCTGCCGTCGCCCGCCGATACCTGGCGCACCACCGTCGACAACTCGGCGTACCTGCTCGAGAACACCTGGGTCACCACCTACGAAACGGTGGTCGGCTTCATCATCGCCGCGCTGATCGGCGAAGCCGTCGCCCTGGTGATGATCTATTCGCGTGGCGTCGAGCGAACGATGTACCCGCTCATCCTTTTCGCGCAGGTCATCCCGAAAATCGCCATCGCCCCGCTGTTCATCGTCTGGCTGGGCTTCGGCACCAGCCCCAAGATTCTCGTCGCCGTGCTGATGGCGTTCTTCCCGATCGTCATCTCCGGTATGGCCGGCCTGCGCTCGGTCGACCCGGAGATCCTCGAACTCACCTCCACCATGGGCGCGAGCAATTGGAAGACGTTTGTGAAGGTGCGTTTCCCGGCGTCGCTGCCGCAGCTGATGTCCGGGCTCAAGATCGCCGCCACCCTCGCGGTCACCGGTGCCGTCGTCGGCGAATTCGTCGGCGCCAACGAAGGTCTGGGTTATGTGATTCTGCAGGCCAACGGAAACATCGACACCGCAATGCTGTTCGCGGCCCTGATCATCATGTCGCTGCTCGGCATCATCCTGTTCGCGATCATCGAGATCGCCGAACAGTTCCTCATTCCCTGGCACGCCTCCCGTCGATCCACGGCCTCGGTCGTCGGGGCGGCTTGAGCATGCCGAACCATCGTATTCGCGCCACAGCTGGAGAACTCGCATGAAATTCCGAACACGCACACTCACGTCCATCGGGGCCGCCGCGGTGGCATCGGTGCTGGTCTTGACCGGCTGCGGAGGCGGCGGCACCGAGGCCAAGGAGCCCGGCACCGACGGGAAGACCACCCCGGTGTCGCTGATGCTCAATTGGTACCCCTACGGCGAGCACGCCCCGTTCTATTACGGAGTGCAGGAAGGCATTTTCGCCAAGCACGGCATCGATCTGAAGATCTCGGCCGGCCAGGGGTCGACGAAGACCACGCAGGCCACCGGTTCCAAGCAGACCGACTTCGGCTGGGCCGATACGCCCGCCGTCCTCAGCAATATCGACAAGGGCGTCAAGGTCAAGAGCGTCGGCGTCTTCCTGCAGACCACGCCGTCGGCGGTGCAGGTGTTCGCCGATTCGAATATCCGGACTCCGGCCGATCTGGTGGGCAAGACCATCGCCGTCTCCGCGGGCGACGCACCGACCACCACCTTCCCGGTCTATCTCGACAAGGCGGGTGTACCCGCCGATCAGGTCACCCAGCAGAGTCTCGACTCCGCGGGCAAGATGTCGGCGATGCTCTCGGGCCGCGTCGACGGGCTGATCGGCTTCGCGCACGACCAAGGTCCGACCATCGCGAACAAGAGCGGCAAAGAGGTGCGCTACCTGCGGTATTCGGAGCAGGGACTCAACTTCTTCAGCAACGGCCTGATCGCGAACCAGGCCACGATCGACTCCTCGCCCAAACTGGTGCAGGCCATGGTCGACGCGACCAGCGAGGCCTTCGCCGCAGCGGCGGCGAAGCCCGAGGCCGCGGTCGCCGCGATGGAAGGCAAGGACCCGCAACTGCCGCCGCAGCCGGTGCTGCTGCAGCAGTGGCAGCAGACCATCCCGCTGCTCACCACCCCGGAAACCGTCGGCAAGGCGCCCGGAACCAATGCCGAGGCGAACTGGCGTGCCACCGTCGAGGTGCTCAGCAACGCGAAGCTCCTCGAGAAGGCAGAGGACCCGGCCAAGTACTGGGACTCCAAATTCACCCCGACCAGCCGGCCGTGACGGAACAGGTGACGAAATGAGCACACCCACCGACACCCGCACCGGCACCGCGGTCGCCGTAGACGGGCTGACCGTGAGGTTCTCGTCCAATCGCGGCGAGGTCACCGCACTGCACGATGTCGACCTCCACGTCGGTCGCGGCGAGTTCGTGTCGATCGTCGGCCCGTCCGGTTGCGGCAAGTCGACGCTGCTGAAAGTCGTCGCGGGCCTCACCGACCCGAGCGGGGGCAGCGTCGAACTCGGCGGCGCCTCCGTGCGGGGGCCGCAGCGCGATATCGGCTACGTATTCCAGCGTGCCGCGCTGCTGGAATGGCGAACCGTACGCAAGAACATCCTGCTGCAGGCGGAGATGCGCGGCATGGACAAGCGCGCAGCGGCCGCCGAATGTGATCGGCTCATCGAGATGACCGGGCTCGGCGGCTTCGAGAACGCACTGCCGCACGAACTCTCCGGTGGTATGCAGCAACGGGTTTCGCTGTGCCGAGCCCTGTTGCATCGACCGGAAGTGCTGCTGATGGACGAGCCGTTCGGCGCGCTCGACGCGCTCACCCGGGAACGGATGAACGTCGAGTTGCACCGCATCTGGCGGGAGACGGGCACCACTGTCCTGCTGGTCACGCATTCGGTGGCCGAGGCCGTCTATCTCGCCAATCGGGTCGTGGTGATGAGTCCACGGCCGGGCAAGATCATCGAATTGCTCGACGTCGACCTGCCCGCGCACCGCGAGTACGCCACGACGATGGAGACGCCGGAATTCATCACCGTCGCCAACCGGGTCCGGGAACTGCTCGGCGCGGTGGCGCAAGCGGACTGAGATCCGGACCGCAGAAAGGACGTCGACCGCGTGAGGGTTCTCCTCGCCCCGGACAAATTCAAAGGAAGCCTCACCGCGGCCGATGTGGCCGACCGCCTCGCCGACGGCTTGGCGGAGGCGGGGATCGACAGCCTGCGGATGCCGATGGCCGACGGCGGCGACGGGAGCGTCGACGCGGCGGTCGCGGCCGGTTTCACGCCGCATCCGGTGACGGTGGCCGGGGCGTCGGGAACCCCGAGGTACGCGCGGATCGCCGTCGGCGACGGCAGCGCGGTGGTCGAGGTCGCGAACACCTGCGGTCTCGCCACCCTGCCGAACGGCCGGAAGCTGCCGCTGGACGCGAGCAGTCTCGGTGTGGGACAAGCGATCTCGCAGGCATTGCGGCACCGGCCGCGACGCCTGGTGCTCGCGCTCGGCGGCAGCGCCTGCACCGACGGTGGGATGGGGATGCTCGCCGCGCTCGGCGTCACCTTCGCCGACGCGAGCGGACAGCGATTGCGCGCGTGTGGGCGGAGTCTGGCCCGCGTCCACACAGTCGACTCGTCGCGGGCGGTCCGGTTGAGCGAGGTGGACATCGTGGTCGCGAGTGATGTCACCAACCCCTTGCTCGGGCCGGACGGTGCGGCCGTCGTGTACGGCCCGCAGAAGGGCGCCACCGAGTCCGACGTCCGGTTCCTCGACGACGGGCTGCGCAAACTGGTCCGCGCCTTCGTCCGCAGCGGCTATCCGGACGCGGCGACTGTCGCGGCCGCGTCCGGTGCGGGCAGCGCGGGTGGGATCGGCTTCGCCGCCCTGCTGCTCGGCGGCACCATCGTCTCCGGCGCCGAGTTCTTTCTCGAACTGCTCGAATTCGACCGCCACCTGCCCGATATCGACCTGGTTATCACCGGCGAGGGCAGCATCGACGAGCAGACCGCCCACGGAAAACTCCCCGCGGTTCTGGCTGCCCGAGCCCACCCCACCCCCGTGGTGGCGGTCGCCGGACGCAACACCCTGCCCCGCGACCATTGGCACCGAGCCGGTTTCACGGCCGTCTACTCTCTGAGCGACTACACCGACTCGAACACCGCCGACGACCCGGACCTGACCAGCCGACTTCTCACCCGGATCGGCCGCGAGATCGGCCGCATTCCAGCGATTTCCGGCTGATCACCGTGGTTCGCGCCGCGCTCGGCAGCTGCAACTCCCGGTTCATTCCCCCTCCGGCGTGTGGGAGTGCCCGGGTGGCCGGGTGAGGTCGTCGAGGACGACCAGGTTTCCACCGGACTGTTTGGCCCGGTACATCGCCGCGTCGGCGGATTGCAGCAAGCGGTCGGGGGTGGGGCGCGGGCACTGCGGGCAGACCGTCGCGTCGAAGACCGCGACGCCGATGCTGGCCGTCACGCCCACCGCGGTATCCGAGGGCGCGGCGACCACCCGACGGAGGTGTTCGGCGACGTCGCGGGCGCCTGCCGCCGCGATCGGAACGGCCACGACGAATTCCTCGCCGCCGGTCCGCGCCACCACCGCCGAATCCGGGGCGGCCTCGCGCAGACGCCGGGCGGTTCGCATCAGCACGATGTCGCCGATGCGGTGACCCCAGGTGTCGTTGACGCCCTTGAACCGGTCCAGGTCGAAGGAGATGACGCAGACGGCGCGATGGTCCTCGACGAGCTGGGGGAGCCGGTTCTCGAGCCCTCGCCGGTTGAGCAGTTCGGTGAGGGGATCCGAGAGCGACTCGATGCGCAGCAGCCAGTAGAGCAGCTGGAACGCGGGCACCGCGGTGATCACCGTCGCCAGCAGCAGACCCACCGCGACCGCGAGGGTGACACCGTCCCCGCCCGTCGCGATCCGCACGGACAACACCACCACCGACAGCACCGACCAGGCCGAATGCGCGGCCACGGCCCGTGCGCTGTGGAAGAAACTCAGATAACTGCCGGTCGCCAGCAGCAGGACGGCACCCATGGCGCCGAACAGTCGGTTGTGCACCTGGAGGAACTCGATCGTGAACAGCAGATCGGCGCAGGCGATCAGGACCAGCGACTCCGTTCTGCCGGGCCACGGCAGCAGCCACCAGCGCGCGGCCCACAGCGCGCCCGCCAGAACTCCGACAACGGACGCCGCGACGGGCGGCCCCGCGGGCGTGCCCGCGATCACCAGACCCATGACCGCGATCCCCGCACCGGCAGTGCCCATCAGCACCTTCAGCGGCAGCAGCGCCGAGCGAACGGCGAGGGTACGCACCAGCCAGCGGTAGTCGACCGGGTCCTTCCACCAGGACCGCAGCGTCGTACCGTCACTCATCGACTCACCCTTGGACTCGACGGCATAGCCACCTCCCACCGAATGGTTCGCAGCAGTCTAGGTGTCGTCGCCGGCGAACCCGGCCACACTGGAGGAGTGACAGCCGAACTGCGTTCCCTCACCGTCGACATCGACACCGGCCGGTGGCGCGACACAATCCTCACGAGCGTGGATCTGAGTGTTCCCGCCGGACAGCTCACCGCGTTGCTCGGCGGCCCCGGCGACGGCAAGACGATGATCGCCTACGCACTGACCGGTCGCCTGCCCGAATCGGCACGGGCGAGGGGTGAAGTCCTGATCGACGGTCGCGTCGGCTATATCCCTCAGGACGGTATCGATGCCTTCGTACCCGACCGCACGGTCGGCGAGCAACTCCGCCGATCGGAGCTTCGACACCGAGCCTGGACCGTCGAACAAGCCTGCGCTGCCGCTCATTACCCGATCGACGCTCTGGATTTGCTCGCGCAGCACAACTCCGCGGGCCAGATCCAACGCGCCGCCGTCGCGGCCGCCCTGCTGACCGCTCCCGATGTCCTGGTCGCGGACGGTCCGACCGCCTCCCTGGACCAGGGCACCGCCTACGCGGTGTGAAAGTCGCTGCGCGAGTACGCCGACACCGGCGCGGCACTGCTCATCATCACCCACGACATCGCCCTGCTCGCCGCCACCGGTTACGCCGACCGCCTGGTTGTCATCAGCAAAGGGCGGATTCTGGCCGTCGGGACGATGGCGGAACTGTCCGACTCCGAGGATCCGCGGGTGCGGATGTATGTGGGAGGCGCTGCTTCGCACGGTGAGCCGGGCCGGACACAGGGACCTGCGACGAGCTCAGCGGTCGATCTGCGCCGGTAGCTCGCCGTAGAAATCACGCAGCGCGCCGGTGATCGCGACGAACACCCGGTGGGCTGCCTCGAGGTCGGCGGCGGGCAGCTCGGCCATCGCAGCCCGGGTGCGGGTGCTGAGTGGTCCGAAGAATCCGGCCGCCACGGACATGCCGTGGTCGGTGTAGCCGAGGTGCACTCGTCGGCGGTCCGTGGCGTCGGGTACTCGCTCGAGATGGCCGGATTCGATCATCCGCTCGACCAGGTAGGTGACCGCGGGCGCGGAAATCCCCATCAGTGTGCTCAGTCGGCCCGCGGTCACCGGTGTGCCTTCGGCCTGTGCGGTTGCCACATGCATCAGGGCACGGAAGTCGTTGGGGCGCAGATCGTTCGACCGCGCGAAGACGTGACCGATCTGTTCGGAGATCGCGGTCAGCGCCCGCAGATCGCGGGCGATCTCGGTTTCCAGCTCCGACCGGTCGCGAGCCGGATCGGCGTCCTCGGTGGTCTGGTCACCCAACGCATGTCTCCTCTCGATCCGGTGGTGAGCTTAGCCGCTCCCGGGTCGCGACATTGTCAGATAGTTAAGTTTCTGAAATAGTTGATCGCGTGATGCGACTCAGCGATGGGCAGGGATGGGATCGGTTCGCCCGGATGGTGACCGGGCGGCGATCGTGGGCGTTGCTACTCGCGGTGTTCGTGGCCGCGGTGGCTGTTGTCGCGTCGGCCGGCAGCAACCAGAGCGCCGGGCAGGCGCCGGTGTCGCTGCCGTCCTCGGCGGAATCCGCTCGGGCCGCCGCTGCCGCCGACGACTTCCCAGGCGCGGACGAAGCCGCCGCGATCTTGGTGGCGACCCGCACCGATGACGGCGTGCTCACCCCGACCGACCTGGCCGCACTCGATGCCGCGCTCATCCGGGCCGAGGTCTCCGCGTCGGGCGGTCCACGCGTCGTCCCGGCTCCCGACGGCCGCGCCGCCATCGCCCAGATCCCGGTGCCTGCGGACCTGAACGGGTTCGCGCTGACCGATCGCATCGACGAGCTTCGCACCACCCTCACCACGGACCTGCCCGAACCGCTGCGCGTGCAAGTGACCGGCGGTCCCGCCTTCGGCGCCGACATCGCCGACTCCTTCTCCGGTGCCAACACCCTGCTGCTGATCGTCACAGCGCTGGTGGTGATGGTGCTGCTGATCCTCACCTACCGCTCACCGGTGCTCTGGCTCGTCCCGTTGACGGTCGTCGGCCTGGCCGACCGCGTCGCCACCAGCGTCGGCACCGCACTGGCCCAGCTCACCGGTCTCACCTTCGACGGCTCGACCTCCGGTATCACCAGCGTTCTCGTCTTCGGCGCGGGCACGAACTACGCACTGCTGCTCGTCTCCCGGTACCGCGACGAACTGCATCGCCACGACGACCATCGCGACGCTTTGCGCGCCGCTGTACGCCATGCCGCGCCCGCCATCCTGGCCAGCAATGTCACCGTTGTGCTCGCGCTGCTGACCCTGCTGCTGGCCGCGCTGCCGAACACGCGCAGCCTCGGCGCGTTCGCCGCGGCCGGACTCGTCGTCGCGTTGATCTTCGTCCTGTTCGCACTGCCCCCGGCATTGGCCCTGTGTGGGCGAAAGATCTTCTGGCCGTTCGTGCCGCACGCCGACGGTCGCGATCCGGCCGAGCACGGCATCTGGGCGAACGTCGCGCAGCGCGTGGTGCGCCGCCCGGCCCTCGTCGCCGGTGTCGCGTCGGCCGTCCTCGTGGTCTTCGCCGCCGGTCTCGCGACCACCGACATCGGCCTGTCACGCACCGAGCAGTTCCGGGTCGAAGCCGAATCCGTCGACGGACTACAGACCTTGGCCGAACACTTCCCCTCCGGCTCCGCCGACCCCGCCGTCGTGATCGCCCGCACGGCGGCCGCACCGTCGGTGCAGGCCGAACTCGACACCGTGCCAGGGATTTCCCGGGCGACCCGCACCGGAACCTCCGACACCGGAATGACGCGCTGGTCGGTCGTCCTCGACGCGCCGCCCGGCTCGGCCGACGCGTTCACCACCGTCGAGGCCATGCGGTCGGCACTCGGCGCGGTCCCCGACGGTGCAGCGCTCGTCGGTGGCTCCGATGCCGAGGCCCTGGATATCCGCGACGCCGCGCGCCGGGACCAGGGACTGGTCATCCCGCTCATCCTGGTCGTCGTTCTGCTGGTGTTGCTTGCCCTGTTGCGAGCGGTCCCGGCGGCGGTGCTGCTCGTCGGCGTCACTGTCCTGAGCGCGCTCGCCGCCCTCGGCGCGGGCAGCTGGATCAGCGGCACGGTGTTCGGTTTCCCGGCCTTGGACACCAACGTGCCACTGTTCGGTTTCCTGTTCCTGGTCGCCCTCGGCGTGGACTACACGATCTTCCTGGTGACCAGGGCGCGCGAGGAAGCAGCGGCCAACGGCACCACCCAGGGCATGGTCCGCGCCGTCGCATCCACCGGCGCGGTGATCACCAGCGCGGGCGCGGTGCTGGCCGCGGTGTTCTGCGTCTTGGGCGTACTTCCGCTGATCACCCTCACTCAACTCGGCATCGTCGTCGGCATCGGCATCCTCCTCGACACCTTCGTCGTCCGAACACTGGTGGTCCCAGCCCTGTTCGAACTCCTGGGTGACAAGGTCTGGTGGCCCTCGGTCCCCGAGAAGTAGGCGAGCGTGCCCGGGAACCAATGCAGGTGATCGCGCCTTCGAGGCGGCCTCCGCGAGGTGTCAGGCGGAAATCAGCAGGGCGATGCCCGCGACGAGCAGTGCGATCGTCTTCACCACCTCCAGTGCGATGTAGACGTAGTGGCCGAGTGAGCGAGGTGCGTCGAGCCCCGCCAGCACCGCGTCGCTGCGACGGGCCAGTCGCGGACGGACGGCGATCACCTGGGCGGCGAGGGCGATCACCGCGACCAGGACAGCGGAACCGGCCGCGGCGCCGGGAAGGCCGAGTATCAACGACGCCACAAGAATTCCCGCCCAACAGGTTTCGACGATGTTGAGGGCGCGGAAGACGATCCTGCCGATGCCGAGCCCGATCGCGAGGGTGACGTTCGGTGCGCGGAACTTGAGCGGGGCCTCGAGGAACGAGATGGCCAGCACCATGCCGAGCCAGACGAACACGACGGCGATGGCGACTGCCGATGCGGTACTCATGTCGTCGATTCTGGCGCACCCCGACCACGGACGGTCGCGCGTTGCCATCTGGTCGTGGATCGGCATGGCTCCGCAGCACATGACCCGATGACGCGCTGCTCACGACCTCCCGGCACCGGGTCCGTCGGCAACATAGAGTTGTCCCGCGCAAGTTCAAGCAGGAGGCGCTCCGTTGTGGGCGCAGGGTCGGATCGGCATTGCAGGCCGCGTTGCTCGTCGCAATACGCACGACAGGAGCGAAGGACTATGACCTCGGACTCGACAACTGGGGCGAACAGTTCACGTGATCAGACGCTGGTGATTCTCGGTGCGAGCGGCGATCTCACGGCGCGGCTGCTGCTGCCGGGGCTCGGTGCGCTGTTGACCACCGGTGGTGTGGACAAGCTTCAGCTCGTCGGCAGCGCGGTGGAAAGCTGGGACGACGACCGCTGGCGTTCGCAGGTCACCGAGTCCTTCGCGACGGTGGACGCGCGCGGACCGCAGGTGGAAGCCGTCGTCGCGACCACCCGCTATGTCACAGCGGATGCCACCGACGAGAACGATCTGCGCGCATTGCTCGACTCCTGCACAGGACAGCTGATCATCTATTTCGCGCTGCCGCCCGCTGTCACCGAGAAGGTCTGCCGCGTGCTCACCGGAGTGGACCTGCCCGAGGGCACCCGGCTGGCGATCGAGAAGCCGTTCGGCAGCGACGCCGAGAGCGCCGCCGCGCTCAACGAGTTGGTGACACAGCTCGTTCCGGAAGACCATGTGCACCGGATCGACCACTTCGTCGCCATGTCGACCGTTCTCAACATCCTGGGCGTGCGGTTCGCCAACCGCATGATCGAACCGCTGCTCAACAACCAGCACGTGCACAGCGTGGACGTGGTCTTCGACGAGAGCCTGACGCTGGAAGGTCGGGCCGCCTTCTACGACGGCACCGGTGCGCTGGCGGACATGATCCAGAGCCACCTGCTCGAGGTGCTGTCGCTGTTCGCGATGGAGCCCGTGCCGTCGCTGCACGGGGACGCCGTGCGCGACGGGAAGGCCCAGATCCTGCGGGCCACCCGGATCTGGGACGACGACCCGATCACATACAGCCGCCGCGCCCGATACACCGCAGGTGAGATCGACGGCCGTCAGGTGCCCTCCTTCGTGGATGAGAAGGGCATCGACGGCTCCCGCAATACCGAGACCTTCGCCGAACTGGTGCTCGCGGTCGATACCTGGCGCTGGTCGGGTGTGCCGTTCCGGGTGCGCTCGGGCAAAGCGCTCGGCTCACCGCGCACCGAGGTGACGGTCACCTTCAAGCCGCCGCAACAAATACCGGTCGGCATGACCGGCAGCCCGCAACCCAACCGGCTCCACATCGGAATACCCCTCGGCGCCAACACTTTCGGGCTCGACGTGAACATCAGCGGGCCGGGCGACTCGTTCGAGATCGATCCGGTGAGCTTGGCCGGAGAGTTCGGCGCGGGCATGCTCCCGCCCTACGGCCAAGTACTCAGGGGCGTGATCGAGGGCATCCCACCACTGTCGGTACGTGGCGACATGGCCGTCGAGTGCTGGCGCATCATCGAGCCGGTCCGCCAGGCCTGGCGCGAGAACCGGGTGCCGATAGGGGAATACGCGGCAGGCAGCACGGGCCCTACCGGCTGGGCTCCGACCGGGCTCCCCGGCCAGGGGGAATGAGATGACCAACGGTTCAGAGAGTTCCCAACTCGACGTACCCAACGCGGGATTGCGCATGGTCGCCCGGTGGGGACTGTGGATCAACCTCGCCACCTTCATGATCGGCTACGCCACCGGCGTCATCTCCGGCGCGTTGCTCTACATCCGCGGCGACCTCGACCTCCACGACGCCCAACAGGGTCTGGTGACAAGTATTCTGCTGCTCGGCGCGCTGGTCGCGGCGATGTTCACCGGCGGGCTCGCGGACCGATTCGGCCGCAAAATGGTGCTCGGCGGCGCCGGGCTGCTGTTCGCGGTCGGCTTCATCGTGTCGGCGCTGGCGACCGGATTCCCTCTGCTCGTCCTCGGCCGCCTGGTCATGGGCTTCGGCGTCGGCATCGCCTCGGCACTTGTTCCCACCTACCTGGGCGAGATTTCGCCGCCGCAGATCCGTGGGCGAATGCTCACCCTCAATCAGCTGCTGCAGACGGTCGGCATGCTCGTCGCCTACCTTGTGAACCTCGCCTTCAGCGGTAGCGGCGACTGGCGCGCGATGTTCTGGGTCGGCGCGATTCCGGCGATCTTGCTGGTGCTGATCGTGAAACGGCTACCGGAAACGCCCACCTGGTTGATCGCGCAGGGGCGTATCGATGAAGCACGAACCACCATCGGCTCGGTCGTCGGTGCCGCGGGTGCCGAGAAGGTGATCGAGCACTACCGCCACCAAGAAGCCGAACGCCGGCGCCTTCGGGAACAGGACAAGAGTCCCGAGCAGAAGGGGTGGCGGGTGCTGCTGGCGCCCCGCGTCCGCCCCGCGCTGGTCGTGGCACTCGGACTCGCTGTCCTGCAGCAGTTCGTCGGCATCAACACCGTGCTCTACTACGCGCCGACGATCATGGAGGAGACCGGTCTCAGCGCCTCGAACTCGATCGTCTATTCGGTCATCATCGGCATCGTGAATCTCGCGATGACATTTGTCTCGCTGCGCTTGATCGACCGGCTCGGACGCCGACCGCTGTTGCTGATCTCCCTGGTCGGAATGGGGATCTCGGTGGCACTGCTCGGTGTCTCGTTCATCGTCGATCTCGGTTCGGTGATCCTGCTGGTGTGCATGCTGGTGTTCGTGTCGTCCTTCGCCATCGGGATGGGCCCGGTGTTCTGGGTGATCCTGGCGGAGGTCTTCCCGCCCGACGTGCAGGCACAGGGCTCGGGCGCGGGCTCAGCGGTGAGCTGGTTGTCGAACTTCATCATGTCGACGGCCTTCCTGCCGCTGACCGGGGCGATCGGATCAGGTCCTGTCTTCCTGATCTTCGCCGTGATCTGCCTGGTGGCCTTGATATTCGTCTACCGCCGGGTCCCCGAGACCAAGGACCGCGACTTCGCACAGATCGACGAAGACCTGCAGGCCCGCGCCGGTAGGCACATCCCGAACTAGCGCATAGGTGGGCGAATAGCGTTCACAGCATCCGAGGAAACCGGGTGAGCTGCTCGTCGGCCGCGTTGCCCGCCGGTCGGCACCATCACCGCGAACCAATGGCGGCGCGAAAGACCTGCGCCGACAAGGGTTTTGGATCCGGTTAGCTCGGTAGCCGAGTCGGAGCCCGACATACCGATTGCTACCGGCGGTGCAACCGCTGTGATCTGCGCATTCGGTCGGAAGATCGACGAAGTGACCGAAATGCGCTCTGTCTCAACATGAATCACCGTAAAGTAGTCCGTAGCGGCCCGTCGTTCGATGGACGCGAGTCGGGTAGCGACTCCACGGCGCAACGCGGGCTGCTCGTTGCGAAATGGCCGGGCACGGTGAGTGCGGTCGTGCCATGATCCCCGCTGCCGGTGGAATGGTTTGTGCCGCCCGGAAGCCGTAATACTCCGTGCATTCATCGCGTTTTCCGGGCTGCGAAGATCTGTGAATCGGGAATGGCTTGTCGATGCGAGAATTTGATGACTGTCTGGTCGGATTGCCGAAATTTAGCTTCGTGGCGAGCAAATTCTCTGCGACTGGTCGCCGCTACGACCGCTATTGACAGTGCACCGGCGGTGATGCAACCTTGATCTACCCAGCAGTTCCGCCTTATTCGACCTTTCTCAAGCTTTCCAGTCACCGAGTGGAACTCTGCCCGGATACCTGATCGAATATCTTGAAGGGGGCCAGTGTGAGCGCAAACAAATCCGATGTGGAGCGCACGGAATTCGCCGTGGTGGAGAATGATCTCGACTGTCTGGAATATTCTCTCGTCGAAAGTCCCGGCGACGTATTCGACGACAGCTTCGAGCCACAAGTCTGCGACATGGCCGACCTCGACGGTGGTGCGGCGGCGCGAAACCGCTTCATCGACCAGCTCGGGGAGGCGATGGAGGAGGTCGGACTGGCCATCTTGATCAACCATGGCGCCGAGCCCGTCCTGCCGGCGGCCGCCGACGCGGCACTCCAGATGTTCACGGCCACACCCATCGAAGAAAAGATGCGGTATATCGCGACGGACACCACCTTCGGTGAGCCGCTGCAAATGGGGTACATCCCCCTCCAGGAAAGTACGCCTTCGCTGCCGAATTCGGTAGAAGCGTGGGAACTCGACAAAGCGGCTTTCCGCATTCCGGGCGAAGACCCCGACAAGGCGCTCACTTTCTGGCCGGATGAACGTTTCGAAACGGCGCTGCGACCCTACTGGCAGGCGTGTGAGCGGATGGTGCTCCCGCTCGTGCACGCCATGTTCCGGTATCTGGGCGTCGACCCATCGCTCTACGACGAAGAACTCTCGCCGCCGAACAGTGTGCTGAGGTTCAATCACTACCCGCCGATCGACGACGCGGCGGTGGCGGCCGGGAACACGGGCCGGGTCATCGCGCACGAGGACTACGGGCTGATCACGCTGTTGCCCGCCACCCCGGTGGAGGGGTTGCAGCTCTACCACCCCCGGCGCAAGACGTGGAGCAGGGTCCACGCGCCTGCCGGTTCTTTCGTGCTGAACAGTGGCGACTGGCTGAAAATGATCAGCAATGATCACTTCCACTCCTGCACCCATCGCGTCAGCGTTCCTCGCGATCGTGCCCAGCGGGCGGTGCCTCGCCTGACCATTCCCTACGTCGTACATCCGCACGAGACGTCGATCGTGGAAGTGCTGCCCGGGTTCGAGCCGAAGTATCAGCCGATCAGCGGCCGGGATTTCATGACCAGGCTGGCTGCCAGGTATCTGAATCGCTGAGGTCTTCTATGCGTCGGACCGGCGGCGTGTAAATGTAGTCGTCTGCCGACGGCTCGGATTCATTCAGAGGTGACAACGTGGGTTCCAATGCCAATGAAGCGCTCGGCAAATTCGGGGTGGTGGACAAAGACCTCGACTATTCCCTCGAGGAAAGTCCCGACGACATATTCGACGACAGTTTCGAACCGGTGATCTGTGATATGGCCGATCTCCAGGGCGACGCGGCGGCACGGAAACGTTTCGTCGATACGCTCGGTCGTGCCATGGAAGATATCGGACTGGCGATCTTGGTGAACCATGGGATCGATGCCGACTCGCTCCTGGCGACGGATGCGTGCGCACTGGAATTGTTCACGTCGGTTCCCGGCGAACAGAAACTGAAGTTCGCCGCGACCGACTACGTGTACGGCGGAGCGTTCCGCCGCGGGTATTTCGCAGTCCAGGAGTGGACGCCGACGCGACCGAACGCGGTGGAAGCATGGGAGTTCTTTCGCGATTCCTTCCGTATGCCCGGTGAGGACTCACAGAAGGCGCTGTCCTTCTGGCCGGAGGAGAAGTTCGAAACGGGTCTGCGGTCGTATTGGCGGGCGTGTGAGGACATGACGCTGCCGCTCGTCCGAGCCCTGCTCGAGTATCTGGATATCGATCCATCGATCTACGACGAGGAACTGTCACCGCCGAACGGCGTGCTGAGGATCAACCACTACCCGGCGTTCGAGAGCCGCAACAGCGATACCGAGAACACGGGTCGCTTCATGACCCACGAAGATTACGGCCTCATCACCCTGCTGCCCGCCAACCCGATCGAAGGGCTGCAGGTTTTCCACCCGGAGCGCAAAACCTGGAGCAGGGTGTCCGCCCCGTCCGGGTCCATGATCTTGAACAGCGGCGACTGGCTCCAAATGGTCAGCAACGACCGCTTCCGTTCGTGTTCGCATCGAGTCTGCGCGCCAAGGGATTCGGCCCACCGGGCGGTGTCGCGGATCTCTGTTCCCTATCTCGTTCTGCCCCGGGAGGATTCGGTCCTCGAGGTATGGCCCGGCCGCACCCCGAAGTACGGGCCCATCGGTGCCAAGGACTTCATGGCGAAGCTGGCAGGCAAATACGTGGACTACGACGACTAGCCGCGCGTCGAGCAGCTTCCTGCCGATATCCGGTCTGCCACTGTGCCCGAAGACGAGGAATGAATGGTGCCATGATTGACCACAGCGACACCGGGCCGGGTGGATTGATCGCGATCGTAGGCATGGACTGCCGATTCCCGGGTGCCGATGGTCCGGACGAGTTCTGGAAGCTGCTGGACGAGGGACGGCATGTGTCCCACGGCCTGCCCACCGACCGCGGATGGGACCTCGATCGGGTGTACAACGAGGACCCGGCTGTCGAAGGGACCACCTATATCCAGCGGGGTGGCTTCCTCCGCGACATCGGCGACTTCGACGCGAGCCTGTTCGGGATAGGCCCGCGTGAGGCCACCACGATGGATCCGCAACAACGGATGCTGCTGGAGAGTTCGTGGCTGGCCCTGGAACGTGCGCGCTCGAGCCCGCAGTCGTTGCGCACCGTTCGCTCCGGCGTGTATGTCGGCGCGACCGACAGCTATTACGGTCTGGCGGGCTCGAGAATTCCCGGCCTGGAACGGCATCTGCTGATGGGCACGATGCTGAGCGCGACCTCGGGCCGGATCGCCTACGCGCTCGGCCTCAACGGCCCGGCCATCACCGTGGATACGGCCTGTTCGTCCGCGCTGGTGGCCGTGCACCTGGCGGTGCGGGCGCTGCGCTCCGGTGAGTGCGATGTCACGATCGTCGGCGGCGCTACGGCGATCTCCGATCCGTCGATGCTGGCACGATACTCCCGGCACCGCGTCCTGTCGGTGGACGGCTACTCCCGTGGATTCTCCGCCGACGGCAACGGTTTCGCACCGGCGGAGGGCGTCGCGTCGTTGATCTTGATGCCGTTGGAGCGAGCCCAGTTCCTCGGCAAGCCGGTTCTCGCGGTGATCCGCGGCAGCGCTGTCAACGAGGACGGAGCGAGCGCCACACTGCAGGCGCCCAACGGGCGTGCCCAGCAGGCCGTGATCGCCACCGCCCTCGACGATGCCGGGTTGCGTCCGCAGGACATCGGTGCGATCGAAGCGCACGGTCCCGGAACGCCGCTCGGCGACGCGACCGAGGCCGCGACTCTGCAGACCAGTTATGCGCGGCACCATTCCGCGGACGACCCCTTGTGGGTGGGTTCGGTGAAATCGAACATCGGCCACACACTCGCCACTGCCGGTCTCGCCGGTCTGATGAAAATGGTGCTGGCGCTACAGCACGAGCGTTTGCCCGCCACCCTGCATGTGGACAGGCCCATCGCCGGTGTGGACTGGACAACGGGCGGCATGCGGTTGCTGCGGGAGTCGCGCCCCTGGCCGCGTTCGGCAGAACCTCGGCGGGCCGGTGTCCTGTCGTACGGGATCACCGGCACCAACGCCCATGTCATTCTCGAAGAAGCTCCGCAGCCCGCAGCTGCCGGGCATCGGCGGATTGGCACGCGTGAGCCTTCGCCGCTGCGCACGCGACTGCCGATGTGGCCGCTGTACGCGGCGTCGCCGTCGGCTCTCGTCGCGCAGGCCGCGGCGCTGGCCACCCATGTGCGCGGCAACGCGGACCTTTCCGCAGTGGATCTCAGCTGGTCGCTCGGAACCACGCGCAGCCCTCTGACACATCGAGCTGTCGTCACCGGAGGACAGAAGGAGGAACTGGTAGCGAGGCTGGAAGCCTTCGCCGCAGAGGCGATTACGTCCTCCGAGGGCGTTGCCGTCGGAAAGGTGCGGCACGGTCCGGGCCCCGTTTTCGTCTTCCCCGGCCAGGGGTCGCAATGGGTCGGCATGGGGGAGCGGTTGCTCACCGACTCACCCGCTTTCGCCCGATCGATGACGCGCTGCGCCGAAGCGTTGAGCCCCTACGTGGACTTCGACGTCGTGGCGGTGTTGCGTGGGGAGCGGAGCGCACCGCTCGAGCGGGCCGAGGTGATCCAGCCGCTGTTGTTCGCGATGTATGTGTCGCTGGCCGCATTGTGGCGGAGCCTCGGGGTCGAGCCCGCCGCCGTCATCGGGCACAGTCAAGGTGAGATCGCCGCGGCTCATATCGCCGGAGCTCTGACGCTCGACGAGGCTGCCCGCGTGGTGGCGTTGCGCAGCGCCGCACTGCGGTCGATCGACCGGCGCGGAGCCATGGCATCGGTGGCTATGCCCGTCGAGCGCACGCGGGAAGCACTCGAGAGGTGGAACAACCAGCTCGAGGTGGCAGTGGTCAATGGGCCGTCGGCGACGGTGGTCGCCGGCGACGCCGACGCGATGACGGAATTTCTGCGGCACTGCGAGCAACGCGGTGTCGAAGGCCGGCTGCTGCCCGTGGACTACGCTTCCCACAGTCGGCACATGGAGGCGCTGCGCGACCGTATCCTCGCCGATCTCGGCGCGATCACCTCGCATGCGGCCCGGCTGCCCATCATCTCCTCGACCACCGGCGAGATCATCGATTCGACCGGCCTCGGTGCCCTGTACTGGTTCGAGAATCTCCGCCGCACTGTGCATTTCGACGAGGCGATCCGCAGTGCGGTGACTGCGGGATATCGGCAGTTCGTCGAGGTGTCGCCGCATCCCGTATTGGTCGGCGCCATCGCCGAGGTCGCATCGCTGGTCGACATCGACGCCGGGGTCACCGGCACGCTGCAACGCGGGCGAGGCGGCGGCGAGGACTTTCTCGCCGCCGTGGCCGACGCGCACGCCCAAGGCGCCGAGGTGAACTGGGAGGCACTGTATCCCGGTGCCCGCGAAGTCGACTTGCCCACCTACGCGCTGCAACGTCGGCCCTATTGGTTACCTGCGACCGGCACGTCACGGAATCTGCGGGACGGATCGTTCGACATCGCGGACCACCCGCTCATCACCGCCACCACCGACCTTTCCGACGGCGGCACGGTGTGTGTGGGTCACCTCGACCCGAGAGAACACTCGTGGCTGGCGGACCACAAGGTGTTCGACCGGGTCATCGTCCCCGCCACGGTGACGGTCGAGATTCTCACCTGGTGCGCTGCCCGAGCGGGCCGGAGCGGGGTGCAGGACCTGGTCCTGAGTTCGCCGCTGCCGCTGACGGATACCACGGTCGACATCCAGGTGATGTGCGGACCGGTGAGACAGGACGGACGCCGACGGCTGACCCTGCACTCGCGTGATCGCGGGGACAAGGGCCCGTGGCGCTGCCACGGCGAGGCGACAACCGCGGGCACCATCGCGGCTGCGACCGAAGACGTTCCACAGGAACAGGTTTGGCCGCCCGAAGGTAGTCATCGCCTGCCCTTGGACGGAACCTATCGCGTACTGCACGACAGAGGCTACGACTACGGTGCCGCCTTTCAGAACCTCACCGCCGTCTGGCGCAAGGACACCACGCTGTACGTCGAAGTCCAGTTGGTGCGTCGCCGGCCGCCGCGTACCGAAGGCTTCGCTGTTCATCCCGCTCTCGTCGATTCGATCCTGCACGCCCTGCTGCTGACCGGAGCCGAGCAGAGCACGATACTGCCGTACTCCATCGGAGCCGCCCGGATACTGCCGTGCCGGACGGACGCTCTGCGCGCCACGATCAGCCCGGCCGGACAGGACCGCTACCACGTGCGGGCCACCGATCCACACGGAAACCAGGTCGCCGACTTCCGGGATCTGCTCCTGCGTCCGGTGACGAAACGCGCACTGCGCGGCATGCTCGCCACCGGCGCCGGCCATGCGTTCCGGCTCCTCTGGCGGCCGGTCGAGGTGGGCGCCGGGGGTGCGGGGGACTGCGCACGGTGGGCGGTTGTCGGCGCACAGCGCGACCTTCCAGGAGCCGACGTTCACCCCGACGCCCGCTCGTTGGCCCTTGCGCTGCGGCACGGTCGAGATGTTCCGGAGGTTGTCCTGCTCGATCTTCGTTCCTCGACACCCAGTGGCGAGCTGCCCGAGGAAAACGCACTGCGGCAACATCTTTCGCGATCGATGGTCGACGCACAAACGCTCCTGCGCGACGAACTGCTCGTCGAGACTCTGATCGTCTGCGTCACTCACCGCGCCAACAGCACGAGCATCACCGAATGCGCGCCGGACGCGATCGGAGCAGCATGCGCGGGCATGATGCGTTCCGTCGCGACCGAGCATCCGGGTCGGGTGCGACTGATCGATCTCGACGACGACCCGGTCGATCATCGGCTGATGGCCGGTGTGATCGGCACCGGCCATCAGCAGGTAGCTCTGCGCGGTGCGCGGGCATTGGTCCCACGCCTGGCTCCTGCGGCCGAAGGTCTTCTCCGGCCACCGGTCGTCGAGCAATCCTGGCGGCTGGTGCGAGGTCGGGACAAGACCTTGGACAGCGTCGCGCTCGCCCCGGCACCCGACCTCACGGTGCCGCTCGAACCGGACCAGGTGCGCATCCGCGTGGTGGCCACCGGCGTGAACTTCCGTGATCCGTTGGTAGCGCTCGGCATGCTCGACGAAACCGCGCTCGGTTTCGAAGTGGCCGGTGACGTCGTGGAGGTCGGCGAGCAGGTCGGCGACGTAGCGCTCGGCGCCCGGGTCGCCGCGGTCGTGCTGCATGCGGGCTCGAGGCCGGGTGCTTACGGACCCTTCGCTGTCGTCGATCGGCGTGCCGTTCTCGCCGTGCCCGCGCACTGGAGTCACGCTCAGGCCGCCGGCGCGCCCATCGTGTTCCTCACGGCCTACCACGCGCTCGTCGAGCTCGCCGAGGTGAAACCGGGCATGCGGGTCCTGATCCACTCGGCGGCGGGCGGCGTCGGCATGGCCGCCGTCCGGATCGCCACCATGCTCGGCGCCGAAATCTACGCGACCGCAAGCCTGTCCAAGCAGGGGGTCGTCGAGGCGATGGGGGTCGCGCGCGAACGCATCGCCGACTCACGCACTCTCGAATTCGAACAGCACTTCACCGAGGTCACCGGCGCCACCGGTGTCGATGTCGTCCTCGGCAGCCTCGCGGGTGAAGCGGTAGATGCCTCGCTTCGGCTGCTGCGGCCCGGCGGGATCTACCTCGAGATGGGCAGGACCGATCTCCGGGACCCGGCCACTGTCACCGCCGGGCATGCCGAAATCACCTACGACACCGTCAATATCGCGGTACTTCCGATGTCTCGGGTCCACGCCGTTCTCGGCCAGCTCCAGAAGCTGTTCGCCGACGGCGCGTTGAGCCCGCTGCCCGTCCGGACCTGGAACATCGGTCACGCACGGGAAGTGCTGCGACACCTCAGCCAGGGGCACAGTACGGGCAAACTCGTCCTAACTCAGCCCACTGCGCTCGTACCCGAAGAGACGGTGCTGATCACCGGTGGTACGGGCAGCCTCGGTCGATTGCTCGCGCGTCATCTCGTCATCGCGCACGGTTGCCGCCGGCTGCTGCTCGTCAGCCGTCGTGAGTCGTCCGAGGCCCGGAAACTGGCAGCTGAGCTCGGTGAATTGGGCGCGCAGGTCACCATCGCCGCCTGCGATGTCACAGACCGCGCCGCCCTGTCCTCGGTGATCCGGGACATCTCGCCCCGCCACCCGCTCGGCGCTGTCGTGCACGCCGCCGGGGTCTTGGACGATTGCCTGTTCACCGACCTGACGCCCGACCGGCTCGAGCGGGTGCTGGCGCCCAAAGCGATCGCGGCTCGACATCTCCACGAGCTCACCGCCGACATGAATCTGCGCGCGTTCGTGCTGTACTCGTCCATCGCCGACGTGGTCGGCACGGCCGGCCAATCGAACTACGCGGCAGCCAACGCCTTCCTCGATGCGCTGGCCTACCACCGGCACAGCATCGGTCTACCCGCCACCTCCATCGCGTGGGGACTGTGGCGGCAATCCAGCGGTCTCACCGCCCATCTGGACGACACCGACCTGGCGCGTCTCGCCCGGCAGGGTCTTGCCCCGCTCGACACGGCAGGCGCGCTCGACGTCTTCGACCTGGCCCTGGAACAGGATGAGCCGCTCCTCGCCGCGACAGCCCTCTCGCCCATCGACCCCGCTGCGCCGCCTGCCGCAATCCTGGCCGATCTGTCTCGGCACCACACCCCGTCACCTGCCGAGGACGAATCCGGCTCCGTCACAGCGGATCTCCCGCGACCGAAACTGCTGGGCCTGCCGCCCGGCGAACGGGTCAAAGCGCTGACGGCCCTGATTCGTACCCACGCTGCCGTCGTGCTGGGACACCAGGACCCCGACGCCCTCGCCGCGGATCGGACCTTCCGAGACGCCGGGTTCGACTCGCTGTCCAATGTGGAGCTGCGCACTCGCCTCAGCGGCGCCACCGGCGTCCGGCTCACGGTCGCGGGGATCCTGGACCATCCGACCCCGACTCGCCTCGCCGTCTACATCAACGAGGTTCTCGAGCGAGACAGCGGCTCCCTACCCCCCGACCTCCCGTAGACGGAGAAATGCTTTCGAAGGGAAAACACATGCCAACAGGGGAAAACCTTCCGCGTGCTGCCGTTCGAACCGCCGGTGCGAACGATATCGAGGTACGCAACCTGCGGTTGTCCGACCTGGACCAGCTCGTGGACATGGAGCAAACCAAGTGGGACCACGAACAGGCGGCGACAGCCGAGGAACTGTTCGACAGAATCGATCGACTACCCGACCTCGCCGCGGGAGCGTTCGCACCGGACGGTGACCGGCTCCTCGCGTCCATGTTCGCCCGACCGATCACCGAGGAAACGGTGCACGTGGCGCAGAGTTGGCGGGCGTGTGCCTACGCCCCACTTCCCCCGCCGGGCAGTACCGATTGTGTGTTCGGCGTGAGCCTGACCAGCACGAGTTCCGCGGCGGCCGGAACTCTCTTTCGCTCGTTCTTGCCGCGGCTGGCCGAATTGGGTTATCGGAACCTGTACGGCGGGTCGACCGTCCCCGGATTACGTGAATGGATCAAGGCCAACCCGGAGGGCTCACCGGTCTCCTATGTGCGGGCGACCAACGACGACGGGACGCCCGTCGACCGGCAGCTTCGCTACTACTACTTGAACGGCTTCACGACGATAGTCGCGGTCAAGCCCAACTACTTTCCTCACCCGCAGTCCCTGGATTACGGCGCTGTGATTCACAGAAGTCTCTGATCCGGCTGTGAGTGCCGTGCGCGAGCCGAGGGGAGAAGAAATGCTGCAGCTGCAACCGGCGACCGTGCCGTTGAGCGAGTACATCGCCAGAAAAGAACCAGCGTTCCTTCCGGGGCTGGCCGCCGATTGGCCCGCCGTGCACCGGTGGGATTTCGACTTCCTCGGAAAGTTGCGGCCCGAGTTGCCCATCGAGCTGGTTCGGGGCGATCGCGAAAACGCCGCAACACATTTCACCGAGTCGACGCTGGGTGCGTACATGAAGTTCCTCGCGCACGACGATCCCGGCGAAGAACCGCTCTACCTCAAAGAATTCGATCTCTTGCGCAGGTTCCCACAGCTTCAGGCCGACATACTTCCTCGAAAGAGGCTGTTCCCGAAGCATGTGGTCGCTCCGCCGCCCGGAGTCTGGGTAGGTCCCGCGGGCGCGCGCACCGGCGCGCACTACGACCTGCTCGGAAACATCGCCGTCGCGATCCGCGGAACCAAGCGCTTCCGCATAGCACCGCCCGGTTTCGTCGAAGATGCCGATGCGCTGTCGGCGAAATACGATCCGTTGGCGCGTCTTTCGGCTCGGCCGTTGGCCGAGATAGCAGCTGGTGCGACGAATTCCGGTCAGCACCTTTTCGAAGTCGAGCTCCAGGCCGGTGACGCACTGTACGTGCCCGATCACTGGTGGCACGAGGTGTACAACCGCTCACCCAGCGTTCTGCTCAGCGGTTTCTTCGGCACCTACAAACACGTCGCATCGTGCGCGATCCGGGTAGCGGCACGCCACATTCTGCACCTCGCGCGCCTCGATCGGGTCACCGCGTGCACCTGCCACGAAACCATAGCCTGACCTCGAGTCGCTGCCTTTCCGAACAAGGAGTACTGATGAGAGAGTTCGCCCTCGACGACTTGAGCCGACTGTATCGGGCGTGTGAAGGAGCCGACCTCGAGCTCACCGAGAAAACACTCGACGAGCCCTTCGAGGAACTCGGGTTGGACTCGCTCGGCACGATCGAACTGGCCGAACGAATTCAGCGGGAATGGCATGTCCGCATACCGATGCTGCTGCCGAACGAGACCGTCGAGATTCTCCGGACGCCGAGGCTCGCCCTCGAATACGTCAACAAGCTCTTGTCCGCGGCATACGAAAAGCGATAGAAGGAGCTCGGCGATGACGCGATCGGTCGATGACCTGATCACCACGTTCTACCGCGGTTTGAGCGGCGACGTCGGTCTGCTGGACGACGTGATGGCTCCCGACTGGGTCGACGAGTCGCCCGGGCCCGCGTCAGGTCGTGCCGGGATCGAAAGCCTTGTCGCCGCAGTCGATCACGCTTTCGCCGACTTCAGGATCGTCGTGCACGCGATCGTCGACGGACGTGGGGCGGACGGCAACGGGATGGTCGCGGTCCGCGGGGAGATGCGCGGCGTCCACGAGGGGGAGTGGCTCGGTGTTCCCCCCACCGGAAGAGCCGTCCGGATCCGGATCCACGAATTCCACCAGATCACCGACGGACTCGTTGTCCGGTCGTGGGGCCTCGAGGACTGGTTCGGATGGCTTCGCCAGGTCGGGGCCGCAGGCAGCGCTGAGCCCGGCATCTATAAAGGGAACGTAGCGACTCATGACTGAGCCTTCCCGCGAGATACCGACTGCGCCCGGCGCGCGACCGGTGGTCGGCCATCTCCTGCCTTTCGTGAAGCAGCCCTTCACCTTTCTGTCGCAGCTGCCCGAACACGGTGATCTCGTGAAGATCCGCCTCGGCCCGAAAACCGCTGTGGTGGTGTGTGATCCCGGGCTCACCCGCAAGGTCCTGATCGACGACCGGACCTTCGACAAAGGCGGTCTGTTCCTGGATCGCGAGCGGGAGTGGCTGGGCGAAAGCGTCGCCACCTGCACACACAGCAAGCATCGGCACAAGCGCCGCCTGGCCCAGCCTGCCTTTCACCCCAGACGTCTCGCGGACTACGCGCACACGATGACAACCCAGATCGCCTCCGTCGTCGACGGTTGGCAATCGGGCCGAGTCCTCGACGTCTGTCCGGAAATGTTCACGATCACCTCCAGGGTCTTCGGCGCCGCCATGTTCTCCAGCACGCTCCCGGCGGGCGTGCTGCACGAGGTGATCGGCGATCTCACCACCACCTTCGGCGGCACTTTCCAGCGCACGCTGCTGCCCGACGTGATCAGCAGGCTCCCGATTCCCAGCACCAGGCGGTACGACCACGCCAATCGGCGGTTGCGCACGACGATGAACGGCATCATCGCCGAACGGCGGGCGAGCGGCATCGACAACGGGGACCTGCTCTCGGCCTTGCTGACCGTCCACGATCGTGAAAGTGAGGCCCCCGGCACGATCGACGACGACGTCAGCGATGCCGTCGTGACGTTCTTCGTCGCGGGAACGGAAACCACTTCATCCGCGTTGGCGTGGGTGCTGTACGTGCTCGCCGAGCACCCCGACATCGAGGCGCGGTTGCATGCCGAGGTGGATACGGTGCTCGCCGGTCGGCAACCCGAATACGGTGATCTGGAGCGCCTTTCGGTCGCGAGCAGGATCGTCACCGAAACCCTTCGCCTCTATCCCCCTGCGTGGTTCTTCACCCGGAAGGTCACCGCAGACGTGGAACTCGGTCCCTACGAGCTGCCGGTCGGCAGCACCGTTGCGGTGAGCCCCTACCTCATCCACCGGCGGGCAGACCTCTACGACGATCCCGGCCGTTTCGACCCCGACCGGTGGCTGCCGGAACGCACGGCATCGCCGCCCGGAGCCCTCCTGCCTTTCGGCGGTGGGGCGAGGAAATGTATCGGGGAAACCTTCGGGATGACGGAGGTGGTGCTGGCCTTGGTGATCATCGCGAGTCGCTGGCGGGTCGAGACCGCCCCCGGAACAAGCATGCGTCCCCCGCTGTCGGTGTCCCTGATGCCAGGAGGACTGCGCCTGCGTGTGGTCGACCGCCGGGCCGGCGGCTAGGGCTGAAGTGAGTCCGGACAGCGATGGGCAGCGTCCGGGCGTCGTATTGCCGATGTGAAAGAGGTGTTCGGTGTTCGAATTGACCAGTGCTGAAAAAGAATTGCTTCCGTCGGATGACGATGTCGAGTTCTATCGGGAGCACGGCTGGTTCATCACACCGCGGTTGTTCACCGAGGAGGCGGTCGACGATGCGTTGGACGCTTTGGAGGCACATCAGCGGCGCGAGCGTGACTACGAGCTGCCGGGCGAGATCGACGAACTCTACGACTGGACCCCGGGCGCGGTGCACCAGATCCGCTTCAACGACTATGTCGCACTGACCAATCGCCGCCTCCGCGATTTCATGCTGCGGCCGATAGTCGCGGCCGTTGCCGCACGGTTGGCGCAGACGAGTCAGATCAGATTGTGGCAGAGCAGCATCGTGTACAAGCAACCACAAACCGGCGGCGGCGATACCACTATCGGATGGCACGCCGAACGCGCCTACCTGCGTACCTGTACCTCCACCAATATGGTGACCGCGTGGATCGCGCTACAGGACTGCGACGAATCCATGGGTCCGGTGGTGATGATCGACGGAAGCCACCGCTGGCCGGATACCGAGGAAATTCGTGCCATCAGATACGGTCGAACATTCTTCGGCGCCGATCCCGCGTTGTTGCAGGACCGCCTCGAGCGGACCGGCATGCCACTGCGCACCGTTCCCATGTTGTTGCGCAAAGGCGAAGTCAGTTTCCATCACTGCCTGACACTGCACGGCAGCGGCCCCAATCTGAGCGGGCGGGCCAGGGTCGGTGCGACGGTGGATATGCAGGATCGCCCGAATCTCTATCAAGCGGTTTACGACGAAGTGGGAGAACTGCTCACCACGGCGAACGACCGGATGTGCCGCAGGTTGCCGAACGGCGATTTCGACTACAGCGACCCCGCGATCTGTCCAGTGCTGTGGGACGAGTAGAAACGAGGAATCATGTTCGAATTGTCACCGGCCGAACAGCAGTTGCTGCCATCCGACGACGACGTCGAGTTCTATCAGCAGCACGGCTGGTTCGTTACCCCACGATTGTTCACCGACGAAGTAGTCGATGCCGCGTCGGCGGCGTTGGCTGCGCATCACAGGGGCGAGCGCGACAGCACGTTACCTGTCACGCTCGACGAGGTGGACGACTGGATCGAGGGTTCGCCGCACCGTCTCCGGTTCAATGATCACGTCGCACTGACCAGCGAATATCTCGGAAGTTTCATGCTCCAGCCGTTGATCGGGGCCATCGCGGCGCGACTGGCGCGGGCCGGTCAGATCAGGCTCTGGTTGAGCAGCTTGATATACAAACCACCGCGCACCGAGCACACCATCGAATGGCATTCCGACCGTGTTCATTGGCGCACCTGCACCTCCACCAAGATGTTGACCGCATGGATCGCGCTCCAGGACAGTGACGAATCCATGGGACCCGTCGTCATGATCGACGGGAGCCACAGATGGTCCGATACCGAGCAGATACGCGCGATTCGCTATAACGACGAGTTCATTCTCGGCGCCGACCCGGCGAAGGCGGACAATTTGCTCATGAGTACCGGAATGCCGATTCGGCGCGTGCCGCTGTTGCTACGCAAAGGGCAGGTGAGTTTCCACAGCTGCATGACGATTCACGGCAGTGGCTCGAATCTGAGCAACCTCGCGCGAGTGGGACTGATCGTGCACATGCAGGATGGCGCGAACCGATACCAGCGAGTCTACGACGAAACGGGACAATTGCAGTCGCACGTCAACGATCGACTGTGCGGCAGACTTCCGAACGGGGACGTCGACTACAGCGACCCCAAGATCTGTCCCGTGCTCTGGGATGCGACTTCGCTGTGACGGTGGGCCGCAAGCCGTGCGGGTACGCGCCGCAGGGCGGCGCGGTTCGCGGGGACGGTGGTGACCGGTCACGTCAGGGGAGGCCGGCCCCCGGTACGTAGTCGTTGTGGGGCACGGCTTTTGCCCACAACGCGTCACGTATGGCGATCGCGCGGGCGACTTCGACCGGGTCGTGCGTCAGGCCGTAACCCACGAAATCCTCCGCGTCGAACAAGGTCCAGGCGAGTGTGTCGTCGTCGATCAGACACCACTCGTCGGTGGTGTAGTCCTCCGACGGGCACCAGTGCCGGGGGAGCCAGCGAATGTCTTCACCGTGTGCCTGGTTGCGATCGGTCACCGCGTGGAGAAAACGGATGTAATCGGTCAGCGGTTCGGTGACCACTCGCACGCGTTGCATAGCGACTCCTCGTGCGGTGGTCGCGTCGCTCAGGTCTTCCCATTCCTTCCACAACACCGGGTAGTCGTCCGGGTCGAGCGGCACCAGGCCGGCCTGATATCGACGCATCGGTTCGTGTTCGTCGCTCACGACGTGGTCGTCTTCCACCTCGAATTGAAAGGCGCGGTACCGAGCCTGCTCGAACAGCGAAGCCAGCTCGGCGCGGGGGAGAAACAGCATCGTCACCACGCTCCGTTGATCGAGGGGCGAACCCCGGCAGGTCCAGAGGTGTTCGGGCTCGTCATATTCCGGCATCGTTCGGACAGCCTGTCGGCAACCTTTGTCATGAATTCTTTGCCACTGATCGGCGGCCGTTCCGGTTGAAATCCCGGTAGAACTTCGAGGATCGCCGCCTCATAGGGATGAAGTGTATAGAGGACCGTCACCCGGGGCGCGGCGCGCTGGGCGGGATCGCGTGGCACGCTGACACGATGTGTGCAGGCGCGAAAGCGATTGTCACTGATATAGCCGAGCCATTTACCACTGATGACGACCAGGGAGTCGGCCGGCGTGTACACCCTGCTCCACGCCTCGTTCTGCGGGCGATATACCTGTAGTCCTTCGACCGGGCTTCCGGTCATCAAACTGAGCAGCCCGTAGTCCTCGTGAGACAGCACGCGCGCGGGCGAGGCGAGGTCCTCGAGGGGTGAGCTGATCGGTGGGTAGTGATTCAACCTCAGGACGTCGTTCGTGGGGGAGATGTTCTGGTCGTAGAGCGACGGATCGACGTCGAGGTACTGCAGCAGGGCTCTGCCGAGCTGCTGGGTGAGCTCCTCGCACGCATGCCAGAATTTTCTGAATGCTGATTCGTATTTCTCGTCGGGCCAGTGGCCGAGAGCCACGTCCGCGTCTTCTCCGGTGATTCGGAACGCTGATCGGTCGAATTCCCACGCTTCCACCGCATGCGGCAGCGCAGGCATACTTTCCTGGAGTGGAACGTACCCCAGATAGTAGGGTTCGCCGTATGCGCAGTCCGTCGAAACGAACTTCATCTTCTGGTCTTCGGGCACCGTTGTGAAAATGTTCAGTGCGTTGCGATCGATGGCCTGAAGTTCGTCGGCGCCGATTCCGTGGCCGGTCAATATCGCGATACCGACGTCCACCATGGCGGTACCGAGCTGGTCGATGAAACGATCTCGTGCTGCCGGGGTGCCGCGCAGATCCGCCATGTCGCAGACCTGTGGTCGGAAATCATCGTCGAAATTGTCCTCGTGGCTCTCGACGAGTGTGTATCCGGAATAGGCTCGATCGGTTTCCGGGGCTCCGAAATCTGATACCGCATCGCTGGTTTCTTTGTCGCTCACGTCTTCACCCCTGACGGACGATGATATCCAAGCACAACAACTCGGGCCGGCGCCCGGGAAATAGTCGAGGAGAGGTACACGATAGAAGCACGGACCGGATCTGTGAATCACAGAAGGCGTGATCGTTCGCGTCTCGGTTGTCGCGGGTCTGTGCTGTATTCAACATCGCATCACCACGGCCGTGCTGTCAATAGATGCCGCACATTACGGAGCTCTCGTGTCAAGCCCTGTGGACCGCGACTCCGGAGCGCATCGCCTCGGATCATCCAGTCCTGCTTCGGCTTCCGAAAACGCGCCGAACGCCGCCGTAATTCGGTCATCTGTGCACCCTCGACGTCGGCTGGTCGGCCGGCTCGCTGCTCGCCGTCGCTCGCTGTGAAGCGCGGTTTTCGGTTGTGCCGCGCACGATTTCGAGATCTGTCCCCGGATTCCTGTGTGACACTTGAGATTCGGATCATGCGTGAGGTCGTCGCAAAGGGGTTGGGTGGCGGACCTCGGAACGAAATCGGATGTCGCTCGCGATGCCGGTAGAGCCCGGCACCTCGCCCGCGACGGCTCTGAAAGGTGCGTTGCGATATGGGCACTACCGCGGACCGACGGACGTTCCTGAAGGCCACCGCGCTCGTCGCGGTGGGGGAAGCCCTCGGAGTATCGGCGTTGCTGTCGGCATGTTCAGGCGGATCCCGTGGAGCCGTGACGTTCGGTGACACGATCCGGTTCGGGTTCCTGGCCGACATGCAGGTGCCCGACCCCGACATCTTCTACGAGGGCGAGGGTCTACAGGTGACCCTGAACGTCTACGAAGGCTTGGTCGCCTACGCCCCCGATTCATCCGAGATCGTGCCCGGCCTGGCCGAGTCGTGGACGGTCACCGACGACGGGCTCACCTACATGTTCAAGCTCCGTGCCGGTGTCACCTTTCACGACGGCACGCCGATGACAGCCGCCACGATCATCACAAGCTTTGAACGACGTTCGGCGATCGACCAAGCACCCGCCTACCTGATCGCCGACGTCGAGTCGATGTCCGCGCCCGACGACTTCACGCTCGTGATCGAACTCGCCCATCCGGTCCAACCGTTCCTCGACTACCTCGCCTGCCCGTGGGGGCTCAAAGCGGTGAGCCCGACCGCGATACAGGCCCACAGCGTGAACGGTGACCTGGCTCAGGACTGGTTGAGCACCCACGATGCGGGAACCGGCCCCTACCGGATCACCGAGTTCGTGCCGAGCAGTCACTACACGCTGACCGCGTACGACGGCTACTGGGGGACGAAACCGGAATTCACCACCCTGCGCATCGAGATCATCCCGGACATCATGTCGCAACGCCTGTTGCTCGAGCAGGGCCAGCTGGACATGATCACCAAGGGTCTGCCGATCGCCGCGATCGAGGCGATGCGGGCGAACCCGGCGTTGACCGTGACGGAGCACCCGACGGCGTTCAAATCGTCGATCTTCCTGAACTGGAAGAAGGGCCCGTTCGCCGATACCGCGTTCCGCCAGGCGATGCGCAAGGCGGTGGACGTTCCCGCGCTGATCGAACCCGCTTACGGCTCGACCGTCGCACGATCCACCCAGTTCTACCCGGCCGGAGTGCTGCCGGACGGCGCCGCACCGGATGCGCCGGACCACGACACCGCCGAACTGAAGGCATTGATCGCGAAACTGCCGGACGGCGACAAGCGGATCGACGTCGCCTACGACGAGGCCGGCGGCGCCACCGATGCCCGTGTCGCCGAACTCCTTCAGACGCAGCTCGCGGCATTGGGACTGGCCGCTACGGTGCGGGCCATGCCGACCTCGCAGGTATTCGCCCTGCATTCGACACCGGTCGGGCAGCAGCCGCACATGTTGGTCCACGGGTCCGGCGGCGACGCGCTCAACGCCGACACCACACTGCGGATCTTCTTCCGCACCGGCGTCTCCCCGATCAACTGGTTCAACTATTCGGACACCACGCTGGACGCCGTCATGGACGCCGGGAAACGATCACTCGGCAAAGCAGAGGCCGAACGGCACTGGGTCGAGGGCGCCGAGATCGTGATGGGTCAGGCCTGGATCATCAACCTCTGCGATATCGAGGACGTGATCGTGACCGGTTCGGGCATCGGCGACATCGTCCATACGCTGCTCGGCACGGGCATGGTTCCTGTCAACCTGCTCCGGAAGGTGACAGCGAGGTGAAGCACTTCCGCGCAGGAGCAGCCGACGGGGACGAAGGCGGCCGCCTTCCGCGTGCATGTGTCAGCGACCTCGAGGTGACGTTTCGCCACCGGGGCGTCGCGGTGCACGCGGTTCGGGGAGTGAGCATCGAGATCGCGGCCGGGGAGATCATCGCGCTCGTGGGGGAATCCGGTTCCGGCAAGAGCGTTTTGGGGCTGAGCCTGCTCGGACTGCCGGTGGGCGACCCACCTGCCGTCGTCACCGGGCGGGCCGAGGTTTGTGGCGTCGACATGATTGCCGCCTCGCCGGCCGAGCGACGGAGAGTCCGGCGCGCGCATCTGGGCGCGGTGTTCCAGAATCCGATGACTTCGCTGAACCCGACGATGCGGATCGGCGAGCAGGTGCGGGAGGTCGCGGGCTCGACCGCGGAGGCGGTCCGGCTGCTCGACCTGGTCGGCATCCCACAGCCAGATCGCAGGCTGCGCTCGTATCCGCACGAGCTGTCGGCGGGAATGCGGCAACGAGTCATGATCGCGATCGCGATCGCCACGCGACCGGACCTGATCATCGCCGACGAGCCTACTTCGGCGCTCGATGTCACGGTGCAGGCGCAGGTTCTGGCCCTGCTCCGCGACCTGCGAGCCGAACTCGGCTGTTCGGTATTGCTGATCACCCACGAGATCGGCGTCGCCGCCGCGGTCGCCGACCGGGTCGCGGTCATGTACGGCGGTCGCCTGATCGAGGTCGGCGCCACGGCCGACGTCCTCGCCACCCCCGCGCACCCCTACACCGTCGGCCTTCTGGATTCGCGCCTCGATCTCAGCCTGCCGGTGAACCATCGAATACCTGTGCTGACGGGCATGCCACCCGATCCCCGGGACCCCGCGCCGGGTTGCCCGTTCGCTCCGCGATGTTCGCTTCGCACCGAGGACTGTGCGAAGTCGCCGATCCCGCTGACACCGGCCGGCTTCCACGCGGGCGAGGCCGCGTGCATCCTTCCGGCAGAGGTCGACCGGAACCGAGCGCGTGGGCCGGCCTCCGCCTTCTCACCGTTGGAGCACCCCGACCGCTCGCGACCGGCCGTCCGGTGCCGCGGTGTCGGCAAGAGCTTCCGCCTTCGCACCGGATCGGTCCGGCGCGAGGTGCATACGGTGCTTCGCGACCTCGACTTGCAGGTGGAAGCAGGCGAGGCCGTCGCGGTGGTCGGCGAGTCGGGCTCGGGAAAATCGACTCTGCTCAGGCTGATCGCGGGATTGGAGAAACCGGACCGCGGCGTCGTCGAGGTGTCCGGTACGTCGACGCAGATGATCTTCCAAGACGTCAGCGCGTCGCTGACACCGTGGCTGACCGTCGAGCGACAGGTCGGTGAACGGCTGCCGAGGACACTCGGCCGGGCCGAGCGCCGGGCCCGGGTGATCACCGCCCTCGAACGCGTGGGGCTCCCGGCGGCCGTCGCCGACCTGCGTGCCGCCAGTTTGTCGACGGGGCAGCGGCAGCGCGTGGCGTTCGCGCGGGCGACGATCGTCGTTCCCGACGTATTGCTGTGTGACGAACCGACTTCGGCGCTGGACGCACCGCTGGCGGCGTCGACATTGAACCTGATCCAGACGCTGCGACGCGAGTTCGGGCTGACGGTCGTCTTCGTCACCCACGATCTGGCCGCGGCGCGTTTCGTCGCCGACCGCATCGCCGTGATGTTTCGCGGCGAGATCGTCGAGATCGGCGCCGCCGAGAAGGTCGCCCACGCACCGTCGCACCCTTACAGCAAGGCGCTGGTGGAGGCCGTACCGAATATCGGGAGCGCACCGGAACAGCGGCTCGCCGAGCCGGCAGATGCCGTGCCGGCGTCGGCGCCGCTGACCGGTGGCGCGGGCGTCGAATCGGCACCGGCGGCGGCAGCGGTGCGCGGACGCGTGAAACCGAGTGAGGTGATCACGTTGTGTGTGCTCGCGATGCTGATCGTCGTCATGCTCGGCGCACCCTGGATCGCGCCGTACGACCCCGATCTCCCGGTCGGGAATCCGACATCCCCTCCCGATGCGGCGCACTGGCTCGGTACCGATGAGGTCGGGCGCGACATCGCGAGCCGCGTGTTGGTCGGCATGCGCGCCAGTTGGTTAGGCGCCCTGTGCGTGATCGCCTCGGGAATCGTCATCGGCGGGACCGTGGGAGCGGTCGCGGGCACCCTCGGCGGAATCGTCGACCGGATCCTGATGCGGATCACCGACATCTTCATCGCCCTGCCCGCGGCGTTGCTCGCGATCGCCGTCGTAGCCGCGATCGGGCCGTCGTATGTTCATACGCTGGTGGCGGTGGCACTGGTCTGGTGGCCGTTGTACGCGCGAGTCGTGCGGGGCGAGGTGACAAGACTCCGATCCCAGCCGCACATCGGCGCCGCACGGATGGCGGGTGCAGGCCGCTTCGAACTCGGTCGGCTCCACCTGCTTCCGGGCGCATGGCCGCCGACCATTGTCGCGGCGAGTCTCGACGTCGGCGCCTTGATCCTGATGCTGTCCGGACTTTCCTTCATCGGTCTCGGTGCTCCCGCCCCCGCTCCCGAGCTGGGCGCGATGTCCGCGAGGGGGCTGCCGTACCTGCTCGATTCCTGGTGGGTGCCGATCATGCCCGCGATCGGACTGTTGGTGCTCGCCACGATCGCCAACCTCGCCGGCGATGTCATCCGTGACCGCCTCACCGATCGCTGACCGCAGGCCGAAATCGCCTCTCCTCCTGCGCAAGGGAGAACTTCGAATGCTCACAGCCATAGCCCGGCGCACCGGTGGGACTGTCCTGGTGTTGCTCTCGCTCGTCGGGGTGGTATTCGTGCTGCGGCAAGTCTCGCCGGTGGACCCCGCCCGGGCTGTCGTCGGTGACCGGGCCTCCGCCGAGGTGGTCGAACGAGCACGCGACGATCTCGGTCTCGATCGGCCGCTGCCCGTGCAGTATGTCGAATACGTCGAAAGGGCGGCCACCGGCGACCTCGGACAGTCCGCGGTAACCAGGCGACCGGTCAGCTCCGACATCGGCGAATTCCTGCCCGCCACAGCGGAACTGATCATCTGCGCGTTCGTGCTCGCGGTTCTGCTCGGTGTGCTGCTCGGCACGGCGACGGCACTGCGCTGGCCAGGATCGGGCGCGCTGCGGGTGGTGTTGATCGGCGGATCGTCGATGCCGATCTTCCTCGCGGCACTGCTCGCGATCCTGTTGTTCTACAAGGAATTCGGCGTCCTCCCCGCTCGCGGCCGCAGTTCCTACGCCGACGCGCCCGACGGGCCCACCGGGTTCCTGCTCGTCGACTCACTGGTCGCCGGGCGGCCGAGCGTATTCCTCGATGCCGTCGAGCATCTGATCCTCCCCGTGGTCTGCTTGTCCCTGGTGCCCGCCGTCGCGATCGGCCGGGCCCTGCGCAGCAGCTTGCAGCACACGCTGCGCTCGGACTTCGTTCGCACCGCCCGCGTGAAAGGCCTCACCGAGCTACGCGTCCTCGGCAGACACGCCTTGCGCAATTCGGTGAGCTCGACATTGTCGATCGCGGGCATGCAGGTGGCCGCCATGTTCGGCGCCGACATCGTGCTGGAGTTGATCTTCGCCTGGCCAGGCATCGGCCTCTACACCGCCCAAGCGGTGAAAGCCGGCGACTACACCACGATCGCCGGCATCACCCTGATCCTCGGCGCGATCTACGTCCTGACGAACTTCCTCGTCGACCTCGCTCAAGCAATCGCCGACCCCCGGACATCTGAAGCCGCTGCGTGACAACAACTTCCGTCGTCGAGTCGGGCGTCGTTGTCGTTCTGCGGCATGGTCGGCCGACTCGTCGCGGCTCACTCGTGAGGTGCCTGCCTCGGTCGACGCCTGACGTCCGAAATGCTGCGAATCGCAGCCAGCCCCTGTGTGTCAGTGGTTGACGAGATCGCGGTACGTACCGAGGATGCCGCGGATGGAGGATGTCACCGGGAGGTGGCCGTCGAGCGGCATCCAGGCGTACCGCGCGTGGGCGGTGAGTCGAATCGGTTCGAAGGCGGCTACATCCACGGCGAAATGCAGTCGGCGGACGGGGCGTGCGTCGGGGGACAGGTAGTCGAAATCGCCGACGTGATGGCGGATCCCGGTGACAGCAAGCCCTGTTTCCTCACACACCCCGCGGGCCACCGCCTCGGCCAGGGTTTCACCGGGCTTGACGGTGGCCCCGGGAAGCTTCAGCGGGACCCTGACCGGGCCGCTGTCGTGACGCTCCAGGAGTAGTACTGTTCCGTCGCGTTCGATGATCACACCGACTCTCGGAGCGGTGCCGTCGACCTCGGCTTGGTGGGCCAGTTCTTCCAACTCCGATGCGGAGACCATGGGACTTACCGACTTCCGATTCCGGACCCGACCTCGCCGGATCCGACGACTGTATCGATTGAATAGGTTACCCCTCGACACCAGGTCGACGCGCTCGAATAGCGTGGCCGTGGCAGCGCGAATCGCGTCGCGGGTCACTCTGCTGCAGGCAAGGATGGGGAGGGCCCCGGATCGGTGCGGAAAGCGCGCACGATCAGGTTGGCGGCCTCGGTGCAGATGGTCTCGGCCTCGGTGCGGGGGAGCGGGATCGTGCCGTACATCGACGCGTGCAGACCCTGCTGGACGAGCAGTGAGACGAACTGACGGGCCGCGGTCGCGGGATCCTCGACATCGAGTTCACTGCGGGAGCGCAGCAGGTCGGCGATCTGGGCTACCAACTGTTTCGGTTCGCCGTCGGCGCAGGCGGGGCGCAGCGACGGGATCCGGGCGACCTCGCTGATGATGAGACGGCGCAGAGCGGACGCCCGCTCGTCGAGCAGCACCCGCAGGACGCGGTGGCCGATCTCGACGAGCGCGGCGGTGACGTCGGTGCGATCCGACCCGGCGATCGCGGTGCCGAAGGTCGTTGCCACCTGGGCGCGTTCGTGCTCGACCGCGGCCAGGAACAGGGTCTGTTTGTCGCCGAAGTGGTTGTAGGCGGTCTGTTTTGCCACGCCTGCCCGTTCGGCGATCACGTCGAGGGTTGCCCGCTCGTAGCCGTCGCGCAGGAATGTGTCGATCGCGGCGTCGAGAATGGCTCGCCGCTTACCCGGATCGCCCCCTGGGGGGCGGCCGCCGGGTCCGGTCGATCGCGTTGCCGATGTCGACATGTCCGTCGGCGCCTTTCACGGATGAGTGGCCTGGGTCACCAAGACTGCGGGTGGACGAGCCAGTCTATCTACTATTTACTGGACTGGACTGACTAGTCTAAGTAACTCGAGCCGCGGAGGTTTCATGACGGCGACATCGACCGATCTACTGGCGCTCGACGCGGCGGCGCAGGACATGTTGTTCCGCGCCGCCCGCACCGCCAACACGTTCACCGACGAACCGGTGACCGACGAGCAGTTCCGGGCCGTCTACGAACTCGTGAAGTTCGGGCCCACCTCGATGAACCAGCAACCG
>NZ_BDBI01000029.1 GCF_001612905.1 Nocardia ignorata NBRC 108230
GGCCATCCGCACCGGCGGCAACTGATCGGGGACCGGCACGCTACGGTTGCGGCGATAGCCGTGTCGGTCACCTCCAGGGCAGCATCGCTGATCGGATCGGCGCTAGTGTTGCGCCAAGACGTGTGCACACCGCGCGCCGCGATGCGGACCAGTTACCACAGGGAGAAGGGTCGACGAAGTGAGTTACACCCAAGGCGGAAATGACGGTCGGACGGTCACTTCCATCCCGTTGACCGACGCCAATCCGCCCGGATCGGCCAGCATCGGCAGCCTCGTCCGCGACGCCACCGAGCAGCTGTCCACGCTCGTGCGCGCCGAGGTCGCGCTGGCCAAGGCCGAGGTCACCGGCGAGGTCAAGAAGGGCCTCACCGGCAGTGTCTTCTTCATCCTCGCGCTGACGATCCTGCTGTTCAGCTCATTCTTCTTTTTCTTCTTCCTCGCCGAACTGCTCGACGTGTGGCTGTACCGGTGGGCGGCGTTCCTCATCGTCTTCACGCTGATGGTGCTCGCCACCGCGCTGCTGGCCTTCCTCGGGTATCGCAAGGTGAAGAAGCTGAAGGCGCCGGAGAAGACGATCGGCTCGCTCAAGCAGAGCGCCGAGGTGCTGCCGCAGGCACTCGCCCACCGCGAGCACACCCCGTCGCTGGAGAAGGCGAAGAACTGACGAGTCCAGCCCCGGCGGGCCCGGTCGCCACGACCGGACCCGCCCACTAGGCTCGATCGGCGTGTCGTCCAATTCATTCCCGGATCCGTCCACCGTCCGTTACGACGGCCCGTGGACCCACCGGGACGTGCACGCCAACGGAATCCGCTTCCACGTCGTCGAAGCCGACGCCACGGTGCGCGCCGACGCGCCGCTGGTGCTGCTGCTGCACGGATTCGCCGACTTCTGGTGGTCGTGGCGTCATCAGCTCACCGGAATCGCCGACCACGGCTACCGGACCGTCGCCGTCGACCTGCGCGGATACGGCGACACGGACAAACCGCCCCGCGGCTACGACGGATGGACCCTCGCCGGTGACATCGCCGGACTCATCCGCGCGCTCGGCCACACCGAAGCGACCCTCGTCGGCCACGCCGACGGCGGCCTCGTCTGCTGGGCCACCGCGGTCCTGCATCCGCGGCTGGTTCGGTCCATCGCGCTCGTGAGCTCGCCGCACCCCGCCGCGTTGAAGAGTGCCGTCCTGCGCGATTCCGCACAGCGTTCCGCCTGGCTGCCCCAATTCCTGCGCTATCAGTTGCCCCGATACCCCGAGACCCTCCTCACGCGGCGGGGCGGGGCCGAGGTGGAGCGGTTGCTGCGCGAGCGGGTCGGTGAATCCTGGTCACGTACCGCCGAATTCACCGAGACGGCGTCACGGATGCGGACGGCTATTCGCATACCTGGTGCCGCCCACAGCGCGCTGGAGTATCAGCGGTGGGCCTTTCGGAGCCAATGGCGGCCTGATGGTAAGCGGTTCATGGCGACGATGCGGAATCCGATCGACATACCTGTTCTCGGATTACGCGGTGCGAATGACCAGTATCTGTTGGCCTCGACCATCGAGCGGGATCAGGAGCTTTCACCGCGTCGGGCGCTGGTGACTATTCCGAATGCGGGCCATTACGCCCATCAGGAGAACCCGGGCAAGGTCAATGAGGTGCTTACCGCGTATTGGCATGAGCAGAACGGTGCCAATGATGCTCCGAAGGATGACTTGGTGTCGCCCTGACGTTGTCTGGCGGGGCGGTGGCGGGGTGCTTTCGACCGCGTGACACCGGCATCCTCGAGGGCGCCACCTACCGCGCACCCAGCCGTGCGGCACCACCTCGGTGTTTTGTGCACCAAGGAGGTATTGGG
>NZ_BDBI01000030.1 GCF_001612905.1 Nocardia ignorata NBRC 108230
CTGGGAATGCTGTCATGGCCGACTGCTGGGAATCCCACCCGGGCGCGCATCACTCAGGGCTTTACCTAGCGAGCTTCCAGTTGTCCGCCTCAGCTCAAGACGCAGGCTCCTGTGTCGACTGAAGCCTGACTGCCGCCGGCGGCTGCCAGCTCTGTGGCGACCTCGTCGAGAGTCAGTACATAGCCTGTGTCGTCGTCGGTCACGGCGGCGCCGAAGACGACGCCCAGTACCTGGCCTTCGGTGTCGACCAGGGGGCCGCCCGAGTTGCCTGCGCGGACCTGGCCGCGAACTGTGTAGACCTCGCGTTCGACAGTTCCGTCGCGATGAATCGTCGGGCCGGTCAGGTCCAAGGTTTCGCGGACGCGGGCCGCGCTGGCGGTGTACGGCCCACCGCCGGGGTAACCGAGCACAATCGCGCTCTCGCCGGACGCCGCTGCCGCGGGTGCCAGCGGAATCACCGGCGAAGTCAGGCCGGGGACCGCGAGGACCGCGATGTCCTTGGACGGGTCGAACAGCACAACGTTGGCATCGAGCGGTCCGCGTGCGGTATCGACCGACACGCTCGTAGTTCCGGCGACAACGTGCGCATTTGTCATCACGCGCTCCGGTGCTACGACGAAGCCGGAACCTTCCAGCGCTCGCTGGCAGCTCGGGGCGACACCACGAATGCGCAGCACACTCGGCTGCAACGACGCGGCGACGGGGCTGGCCAGAACGCTCGGGTCGGGGGGTTCGACAGCGGCGATGGGCGCGCGGCCGAACGGTCCGATGACATCCGGAAGCCCGGAGGTGTTGAGCAGTTTGGAGAACTCGTTGGGCAGCTTGCGCAACCAGGCGGGGGCAACGGCGTTCACGTCGGCGAGCACTCGGGAACCGTTGATGGCGGCAGCCACACCTGGTTGGGAGGCCGTGGCCAGGGGCAATGCCATCAGCCAGGCGGCGACGAGCACCGTGAGTGCCTGCAGCACCGCGCCGACACCGCTGTCGACGCTGCGCGCGAACGGATGCCGGATGCCGGAGCGGGCGGCCCGGCCGAGGACCATGCCCGCGACCTCACCGACGATCACCAGCAGCACGATCAGCAGGATGCCGCCGAGTACCCGGCTGCGGCCTTCACTGAGGTGCTTGAGGATGTGCGGTGCGATCAGAATGCCCGCGACGGCACCGAGCGCGACGCCGAAGAACGCCAGCGCCGAGGCCACCGCCCCTTGCCGCCACCCGGTGGACGCCGCGACCAGCGCGATCAGCACCACCGCGATATCGAGCCACACCGAGGCGCTCATGCTTGCGCCTCACAGACGTTCGGCTCCGACCTGACGGCGATGGCGGCTGTGCCGATGTGCCGCGCGCTCACAGGGTCATTCCGACCGCAGCCAGCGAGCTCTCCAGATCACGCACGTCGCCCCGATCCCAGTCTCGTTCCCACCCAGCAGTTTTGATGATGCCGGCGAGGATACCGCCGGTGAGCCCCCACACCAGCATGCCGTCGACCTGGAAGGCGGGACTCTGGTAGCCGAGACTGCCACGCACCATGAATCTGTGTGCGGGATCGAGTAATTCGCTCAGCGGCACCCGGACCACCCGTTCGGTTTCGCCCTGGTCGACGACCCGCACCTCGCTCGGCTCCCGCCACCAGGCCAGCACGGGGGTGACGTCGAATTTCGACGGCGGTACGAACAGGGTGGGCAGGATCGCGAAGGACTGCACGCCCGACGGGTCGAGGCCGGTCTCCTCCACGGCTTCGCGCAGGGCGGTGCCGACCGGGCCGTCGTCGCCGGGATCCTCGGCGCCGCCGGGGAAGGCGACCTGGCCGCGGTGCTGACGCATGGTCGAGGCGCGCTGGGTGAGCAGCACCTCGGCGTCGGCGGGTGGGGCGCCGGGGCCACCATCGGCGGAGCCGCCGAACAGCACGAGTACCGCCGCTCGCCTCGGTTTGCCGGTGATCGACATGGCGCGGCGCAGGGCACGGGAGGTGGCGAGGGTGTCGTCGGCATCGGGGCCGCCGTGCCTCGTCGCCGGGTGGAGCCAGGCCGGAACCCCGGAGTCGTCCAGTCTCGCCACACCGTTCACGCTGTCATCCTCTTCGCCTGCCACCACACAACGCTGTCTGTCATACCGTGATACCGAGCTTCGCGGCGACCGTATCGGCGATGTCGGTCACGTCGGCGAAGGTTCGCACCTCCACACTGGCCACGCTGCCATCCGCGCGCAGCAACACCGAAACCGGGAGTACCGGCGGGGCGCCGACCGCGCCGCGCACCGCGGCCGCCGGGTCGGAAACGCCGGGCAAGGTGATCCCGAGACCGGCGAGCCGGGCGAGTGCCTTCGCCTCGTCGGGATCACTGTGCACGGTGAGGACGGTGAGCGCCGAACCCGCACGCTGCGCGAATTCCTGCAGGTGAGGAAGCTCGGTGGCACACGGGCCGCACCAGTAGGCCCAGAGATTGAGGAGTGCGGGCTTGCCCGCGAGGGCGGCGGCCAGGTCGGCTCGGGTCCCGTCGGCGAGGCAGCCGACGGTGAGCCCGGCCAGCGGCCCTGAACCCGACGTGCCGGGGGCCGCGACGGGACAGGCTGTCAAACCGGCGGCGGCACGTTCGGCGGCCGACACGCCCGACTCCTGTTGCGAAGTTTTGCGAGTTTCGGTGGAGCCGGAATCCTCGCGCGGCCACAGCGCGACCGTCGCAGCGACGACGAGGATCAGTGCGGCGAGCACCCAGCGAACGCCGGGGCGGGCGAGCGGGGACGCCTCACTCACAGCCCGGCCATTTCCAGCAGGTGATCGCGCTCGGGCCCCTTCACCAACTCGGCGGCCACGGCGGGATCGGTGGGCCCGGCACCGAAGGAGGGGCAGTCGTTGGACAGCACGCACGCGCCGCAGGCCGGTTTGCGCGCATGGCACACACGGCGACCGTGGAAGATCACCCGGTGCGAGAGCATCGTCCAGTCCTTGCGCTCGAACAGCTCGCCGACCGCGTGCTCGACCTTCACCGGGTCTTCCTCCGCGGTCCACCCCCAGCGGCGCACCAACCTGCCGAAATGGGTGTCGACCGTGATACCCGGCACATCGAAGGCGTTGCCGAGGATGACGTTGGCCGTCTTGCGCCCGATGCCGGGCAGCTTCACCAGCTGGTCGAGGGTGTGAGGCAATTCACCGTCGTATTGC
Organism: Nocardia ignorata NBRC 108230; assembly: GCF_001612905.1. Taxonomy (GTDB): domain Bacteria; phylum Actinomycetota; class Actinomycetes; order Mycobacteriales; family Mycobacteriaceae; genus Nocardia; species Nocardia ignorata. Next base: position 3,164 of record NZ_BDBI01000030.1, read on the forward strand.
TCCACCAGCGCCTGGCCCAGCCCCATCAGCGCGCTGGTCTTGTTGCGGTAGAAGCCGGTGGGCCGGATGAATTCCTCCAGCTCCACGCGGTTGGCCTCGGCATAGTCGTGGGCGGTCCGGTACTTGGCGAACAGCGCGGGAGTGGTGAGGTTCACCCTGACGTCGGTGCACTGGGCCGACAGGATCGTCGCGACCGCCAATTCCAGTGGAGTCGTGAAGTCGAGCTCGCAGTGCGCGTCCGGGAAAGCCTCGGCGAGCGTGCGGTTCATCCGGCGGGCACGACGGACCGTTCCGATCCGCGTTTCCGCAGCTATAGCGCGATTCTTGCGTTTGCGGGCCGCCGTGATCCCGGTGGTCACCGGCACCGGAACGGCGTCGCCTGCGGCGGCGGTTGCGGGGGAAACGGGCACCGCACCACCATACGGAACCGGTCCGACAACATTGCGCGACCGAGTTGGGCACCTGTGTTCCATCTGAGACCTGGACCGTGTTTACTGCCTGTCATGCAAGGACTCGCTGTGGTGCTCTTCCCAGTGCTGTTGATGCTGTTCGCGCTGGGGATGGAGCGGGTCGAGAATCGGCTCCGCAAACTTCTCGAACCCGATGAAGAGGTTCAGCAGTACCTGGACAACGCCAGCAACGCCGAAGTGAAAGAACTGACCAAGCTCGGGCTTCCCGCCGCGGTCGCGCGGGTGCGCAAGCGCCGCACACGGACCCCGGACATGGACGTCGCCCGGGCCAGCTGAACCATCTCCTCATTCCCCGCCGACACAGTGTCGCGGCTCGCGCAATCCACTCTTTACGTGGTGTCTGTCACTGTGCTGCCGTAATGCCGCGTAGACTGCGCTGTTGGTCGATTCGCTCGACCAGGTTCGCAAGCCATATCCCATAAGGAGCACATTCGTGGACGAGGCCCTCGCCAGAGCAGGCATCTTCCAAGGCGTCGAGCCCACCGCGGTGGCCGCGCTCGCCAAGCAGCTGCAGCCCGTAGATTTTCCGCGCGGCCACGTCATCTTCAACGAGGGCGAACCCGGCGATCGGCTGTACATCATCACGACGGGCAAGGTGAAGATCGGTCGACGTTCCCCCGACGGCCGGGAAAACCTGCTGACCATCATGGGTCCGTCCGACATGTTCGGTGAACTGTCGATCTTCGACCCGGGCCCGCGTACCTCGACCGCAACCACGGTCACCGAGGTCCGCGCCGTCACGATGGACCGCGACGCACTCAAGTCGTGGATCGATCAGCGTCCCGAGATCGCTGAGCAGCTGCTGCGCGTGCTTGCCCGACGCCTTCGCCGCACCAACAACAACCTCGCCGACCTCATCTTCACCGACGTGCCCGGCCGTGTGGCCAAGGCGCTGCTGCAGCTGGCACAGCGTTTCGGCACGCAGGAGGCCGGTGCGCTGCGCGTGACGCACGACCTGACCCAGGAAGAGATCGCCCAGCTGGTCGGTGCCTCGCGCGAAACCGTCAACAAGGCGCTCGCCGACTTCGCACATCGCGGTTGGCTGCGTCTCGAGGGCAAGAGCGTGCTGATCTCGGATTCGGAGCGCCTCGCGCGTCGCGCGCGCTGACGTTCGGAGATTCGTCTGCCGTCCCGGTACGGCGGTCCGCTGCGTGTGGCTCATGAGGATGAGGGCCTCGTCCACACCACGGCGGTTCCGTCATGCCGGGACTTCGGCGTTACCGCACCCGACCTGATCGCCGGCACGTGCGGTGCCGGCGATCAGGAAGCGGTCAGCCGTTCTCGGCCCGCAGGTATTCCAGCTGGGCCCGCACCGAGCTCCGCGCCGCGGGCCACAGGCGTTTGTCCACATCGGCGTACACCTTGCGGACAACCGCGAGAGCGCCCGCGTCGGAGCCGAGCTCCACCAGTGCCGCCCGGACCTGGTCGAGCCGTTCGCGGCGGTGGTTCAGGTAGTACCGCACCACCGGCTCGGCATCGGGGTGATCGGGACCGTGGGCGGGCAGCAGCGCCTTGCCCGCGCCGTACTCGAGCAGCAGCTCCAGCGACGACAGGAACGCGGCGAGCGCACCACCCGACGATTCGAGCACCGTTGTGCCCTGGCCGAGCACCGTGTCACCGGTGACGACCGCGTCGTCGAGCAGAAAACTCACCGAGTCGCCGGTGTGGCCCGGCGTCGCGAGCACGGTGATCTGCAGCCCCGCCGCCTCGATGACCTCACTGTCGGCCAGCGGAGTCACGGTGCCGCACAGGTACTTCGGATCCACCGCCCGCACCGGCGTCCCGGTGGCTTTCACCAGGTGATCGATGCCGCCGGTGTGGTCGGGATGGTGATGGGTGATGAGGGTGAGCGCGATGCGCCCACCGGTGGCCGCGACGATGTCGGCGGTGTGTTTCTTGTCCTTCGGGCCCGGATCGACGACCACGTAGTCGTCGCTGCCGGGTCCGCGTAGCAGCCAGGTGTTCGTCCCGTCGAGCGTCATCTGGGACGGGTTGTCGGCCAGCAGCACCGACGCGGTCGGCGTGACCTGCCTGACCTGGCCGTACGCGGGATGTTCCAGTGCCATGACGGCTACCTATCCGACCTCGACGATCAGTTCCACCTCGACGGGCGTGTTCTTGGGCAGTTCGGAGACGCCGACGGCCGAGCGCGCGTGCACGCCCGCCTCGCCGAACACCTCACCGAGGAACTCCGAGGCACCGTTGATCACGATCGGCTGATCGGTGAACCCCGGTGCGGAGGCGACGAAGCCGACGACCTTCACGATTCGAACGACCTGGTCGAGCCCGACCAGATCGTGCACCGCGGCGAGCGCGTTGAGCGCGCACAGCCGCGCGGCCTCCTTGGCCTGCTCCACATCGACCTCGGCGCCGACCTTGCCCACCGCCGACAGTTCACCGTCGACGAACGGCAGCTGACCCGAGGTGTACACCAGCGAACCGGTGCGAATCGCCGGGATGTAGGCCGCGACGGGGGCGGCGACCGGCGGCAGGGTGACCCCGAGCCGGTCGAGCGCGTCCTTCCACGCGGTGGCCACGACTACTTCCGCCGCTTCAGGTAGGCGACGTGCTGTTCGCCGGTCGGTCCGGGCAGCACCGTGACCAGCTCCCAGCCGTCGGCGCCCCACTGATCGAGGATCTGCTTGGTCGCGTGCGTCAACAGCGGCACGGTCGCGTACTCCCACAGGGTGACTTCACTCATGGTGTGAGTTTAGGGCTCACCCCGACCATCCCCGCGAAACGGGTTATAGGCTCGGCGACGTGGGAGCACCAACAGCAGAGCCGGTTTCCTCGGTTCCCGAGCCGACGACCGGGTGGCCAGAGCGCGCGGTCAAGGCCCGTTTGCATTACGTGACAGGCAAGGGCGGCACCGGCAAGTCGACGGTTTCGGCCGCGCTCGCCCTCGCCCTGGCCGCAGGGGGACGCAAGGTGCTGCTGGTGGAGGTCGAGAACCGCCAGTCCATCGCGCAGCTGTTCGACCGGCCGCCGCTGCCACCCACCGAAACCCAGATCGCCACCGCCGACGGTGGCGGCGAGGTGGTGGCGCTGGCGCTGGACACCGAATACGCCTTCCTCGAATACCTCGACATGTTCTACAACCTCGGTTTCGCGGGCCGGGCGATGCGCCGGATGGGCGCCATCGAGTTCGTCACCACCATCGCGCCCGGTCTGCGCGATGTGATCCTCACCGGCAAGATCAAGGAATGCGCGGTGCGCGTCGGCAAGGACGGCAAGCCCGCCTACGACGACATCGTCGTCGATTCGCCGCCGACCGGGCGGATCGCGTCGTTCCTCGACGTCACCCAGGCCATGGCCGAGATCGCCAAGGGCGGCCCGATCGCCTCGCAGGCCGAGGGCGTCTCCAAGCTGCTGCATTCGGATCAGACGATGATCCACCTGGTCACGTTGCTCGAGGCGCTGCCGGTGCAGGAGACCGCCGACGCGGTCGCCGAACTCACCGCGAACGATCTGCGCATCGGCACGGTGATCGTCAACCGGGCGGCCGCCGGTCAGCTCGCGCCCGCCGACCGAGTCGCCGCCGTGCGCGGTGAACTCGACACCGCCGCGATCGCCGCCGGTCTCACCAAGGCCGGAATCACCCTGTCCGACAACGATTTCGCCGGCCTGATCACCGAAGCGACCGACCACGCGACGATGCTCACCGCCCAGGACGCGAGCGCCGCCGAACTGGCCGAGGTCGATGTCCCCCAGCTGCATCTGCCCGCGCTGAGCGACGGCATGGATCTCGGCGGGCTCTACGAACTGGCCGAACAGCTATCCGCGCAGGGAGTGCGATGAACGACCGTGTGACCACCCCGCCTCCCCTCGATGTCGCCGAGATCATCGCCGACCCGCAGGCCAAGGTCATCGTGTGCTGTGGTTCCGGCGGTGTCGGCAAGACGACGACCGCCGCGTCGATCGCGTTGCGCGCGGCGGAGTCGGGCCGCAAGGTCGTGGTGCTCACCATCGACCCGGCGCGCAGGCTCGCCCAGTCGCTCGGCGTCGCCGAACTCGACAACTCACCGCAGCGCGTTGAGCTGGGCCCCGAGGTGCCGGGCGAACTGCACGCGATGATGCTGAACATGCGCCGCACCTTCGACGACATGGTGCTCGAGCACACCAGCCCCGAGAAGGCCGAGCAGATCTTCGCCAACCCGATCTATCAGACGGTGGCGTCGTCGTTCGGTGGCACGCAGGAATACATGGCGATGGAGAAGCTGGGGCAGCTGGCCGCACGCAAGGAGTGGGACCTGATCGTGGTCGACACCCCGCCCTCGCGCAACGCCCTCGACTTCCTCGACGCGCCCAAACGGCTCGGCACGTTCCTCAACGGGAAGATGATCCGGCTCATCATGGCGCCGGGTCGCGGTGTCGGCCGGTTCGTCACGGGGGCGATGAGCCTGGCCATGCGCGGGGTGTCGACGATCGTCGGCGGGCAGATGCTCAAGGACGCCTCGACGTTCCTGCAGTCGCTGGAGTCGCTGTTCGGCGGTTTCCAGGACCGGGCCGAACGAACCTTCGCGATGCTGGCGAAGCCGGGCACCCATTTCCTCGTCGTCGCCGCGGCGGAACCGGACGCGCTGCGGGAGGCATCGTTCTTCGTCGACCGGTTGTCGACCGAGCAGATGCCGCTGGCCGGTCTGGTGCTCAACCGAACGCATCCCGTGCTGACGAGCCTGTCCGGCGATCACGCGCTCACCGCCGCCGATCAGCTCGCCGACACCGACCCGCTCACCGCCTCGGTGTTGCGTATCCATGCCGAGCGGGTCGCCACCGCCAAACGGGAGCAACGGCTGCTGCACCGGTTCACCGGGGCGCATCCCAAGGTCCGGATCGTGTCCGTGACCGCGCTGCCGTTCGAGGTCTCCGACCTCACCGCCTTGCGTGCGGTCGGCGATCAGCTGACCGGCAAAGCCGCTTCCTAATCAGACATATCGGCTATCGCTTGCTTCGGCGGTAGTACCCGCCAACGGCGCCGATCCCGCAAACCCAGCGGTCTCGGCGCCGTTGTGGTATCCGCTGTGTCAGATGGCCACTTGGTGCTGGCGCTGAGCCTGGAAGAAGTCGGCCCAGGAGGTCACATCGGGGTGCTGCTTGAGCAACGCTCGTCGCTGGCGTTCGGTCATGCCGCCCCACACGCCGAACTCCACCCGGTTGTCGAGGGCATCGGCGCCACACTGCATCAATACCGGGCAATGACGGCAGATGGTGGCCGCCTTGCGCTGCGCCGCACCGCGCACGAAGAGCTGATCCGGGTCCACTTCCTTGCATCGCGCCTGGGCAACCCAAGCGATCCTTGCCTCGGCCTGCTCTACATCCAGTCGAGCGATGGGGGTTGTGATGTGCATTTGATGTGCCCCTTTGCAGTCCGAACACCGTTGTGCGGCGCTCCAGAATCGCGAGCGCGGATCACAGCAACCCAACTACCGCTGCGTTCCGCACCACATTCCACTTTGAGTGTTAGCTCTATCACACTGGGTTCTCAATCTAGGTAAAGGTATGGCCGTTACGCAAGACCGGCCGCCGATTTTTTGGTACGGGCGTCCATTCAAATCGCGTGTCGACGCGGCAGCGGCGCTGTTCACCGGCGTGCCCGGCCGCGACACGCCGATGTGATCATTTTGTTGACACGCCCGAGCAACCCCCCTGGCACCGGGCGGACAACTGACGTCGGCCAGCAGACCGTGTCCCTCGACACGCCACCCTTTAGTCTGGACCGGTGCCGATCACTCAAACGCTTGCGAGGCTGGCCGGCAGCTGCGCGCTGGCCGCCGTGCTAGTCGCCGGGCTGTTGTTCCCCTTGGCCGGTGGGTTCGGGTTCATCTCCAACCGGGCCGCCGATGCCGTCGACAACGTGTCAGCCGAGCTGGTGGAGGGCACCGTCCCGGCTGTGTCGACGATGGTCGACGCCAACGGGACACCCATCGCCTGGCTCTACGAGCAGAGACGGTTCGAGGTGCCGAGCGATCGGATCTCGAACAACATGAAGCTGGCGATCGTGTCCATCGAGGACAAGCGCTTCGCCGACCACAAGGGTGTCGACTGGCAGGGCACGCTGCGCGCGTTCCTGACCAACACGTCCTCCGGTGAGGTGCAGCAGGGCGCCTCGACGCTCGATCAGCAGTACGTGAAGAACTTCAACCTGCTCGTCGTCGCCAAGACCGACGCCGAGCGGCGCGCCGCCATCGAGACCACCCCCGCGCGCAAGCTGCGCGAGATCCGGATGGCGCTCACCCTCGACCGCGAGCTGTCCAAGGACGAGATCCTCACCCGCTACCTGAACCTGGTGCCCTTCGGCAACGGTTCCTACGGCATCCAGGACGCCGCCCAGACCTACTTCGGTGTCGACGCGGCCGACCTGAACATCACCCAGTCGGCGATGCTGGCGGGCATGGTGCAGTCCAGCTCGAAGCTGAACCCCTACACCAACGTCCAGGGCGTCACCGACCGCCGCAACACCGTGCTCGACACGCTCATCCAGAACATCCCGAGCCGAGCCGAGGAGTTCCGCAAGGCCAAGACCGAACCACTCGGCGTGCTGCCCGAGCCCAAAGGTCTGCCACGCGGCTGCATCGCCGCCCAGGACAAGGGTTTCTTCTGCGATTACGCCCTGCAGTACCTGGCCGAGTCGGGCATCAGCCGCGAACAGATCGACAAGGGCGGCTACCTGATCAGGACCACCCTCGACCCGGTGCTGCAGGAATCGGTGAAGCGGTCGGTCACCGAGCACGCACCGCCGGATCTCGAGAACATCGCCGAGGTCATGTCGGTGGTCTCCCCCGGTCAGGACGCCCACCACGTGCTGGCGATGGCGTCGAGCCGCACCTACGGCCTCGATCGCGACGCCAACGAGACGCTGCTCGGCCAGCCGTACTCGCTGGCCGGTGACGGCGCGGGCTCGATCTTCAAGCTGTTCACCACCGCCGCCGCCATGGAGAAGGGCCTCGGCATCAACGCCCAGGTCGACGTGCCGAGCATGTACGCGGCCAAGGGCCTGGGTTACAGCAACTCGCCCGGCTGCCCCGCCGACTCCTGGTGTGTGAAGAACGCGGGCAACTACCCGGGTTCGATGTCGGTCACCGACGCGCTGGCCACCTCGCCGAACACCACGTTCGTCAAGATGATCCAGGACGTCGGCGTCTCCGCCGCGGTCGACATGGCCGTGCGCCTCGGCATGCGCGCCTACACCCAGCCCGGCACCTCCGGGCACGGCAACACGAGCCTGGCCGACCACATCAAGAACAACAACATGGGTTCGTTCACCCTCGGCCCGTTCGCCATCAATCCGCTCGAACTGTCGAACGTGGCCGCCACGCTCGCCTCGGGCGGCAAGTGGTGCCCGCCCTCGCCGATCCGCGAGGTGATCGACCGGCAGGGCAAGACCGTGCCGCTCACCCAGCAGGCCTGCGAGCAGGTGGTCGACCCCGGTCTGGCCAACACCCTCGCCAACGCCATGAGCAAGGACGACACCTCCGGTACCGCCGCCGCGGCGGCCCGGGCCAACGGCTGGAACGCGCCGATGTCCGGCAAGACCGGAACCACCGAAAGCCACCGCTCCTCGGCCTTCCTCGGTTTCACCAACTCGCTCGCCTCGTCGGTCTACGTGTACGGCGACAGCCCGACCCCCGGCGAGATCTGCTCGTTCCCGCTGCGCAATTGCGGCGCGAGCGACGCCAACGGCCTGTTCGGTGGTAACGAGCCCGCCCGCACCTGGTTCGGCGCGATCAAGCCGGTGATGGACCGGTTCCCGCCGCCCGCTCTGCCGCCGCTGGACGACAAATACGTGCGCGGCGCGAACAACTCCCAGGTGCCGGATGTCGCGGGCAAGTCGCAGGGCGAGGCCACCTCGATCCTGGTCGGCGCCGGTTTCCAGGTGTCGGCGGTGACCAGCCCCGGCTCGCAGCCCAAGGGCACGGTGATGGGTAGCTCGCCGAACGGTTCGGCCATTCCGGGTTCGGTCGTCACGATCTACATCAGTGACGGGTCGGTCCGGGTGCCGGTGCCGACCACGCCGCCGCCCGCCGCGCCGCCGCCGGCCATCCCGGGTCTGCCGCAGATTCCGCGTCTGCCACCGATCCCGATCCCGGTGCCGCGTTAGAACACGACAAGGGCCGCCGTCCAGTCAGGACGGCGGCCCTTGTCGTTCGGGTCTACAGGCGCGACTTGACCGCCGCCGACAGCCGCGAGCCGTCGGCCCGGCCGTTGGCGAGTGCCGTCGCGGCCTTCATGACCTGACCCATCTGCCGCATTCCGGGCCGCTCACCGAGTTCCTCGGCAACCTGGGCGATGGCGGTATCGGCCACCTCGGCCAGCTCCGCCTCGGTCAGCTGCGTGGGCAGATACTCCTCGATGATCGCTTCCTCGGCGCGCTCGTTCGCGGCCAGTTCACCGCGGCCGTTCTGCTCGTAGACCGTCGCCGACTCGTTGCGCTTCTTGGCTTCCTTCTGCAGGACGGCCACCACATCGGTATCGGACAGTTCGCGCGCCTGCGTTCCGGAGACCTCGGCGTTCTGGATCGCGGCGAGCAGCATCCGCAGGGTCGACAGACGCAGTTTGTCCTTGGCTTTCATCGCGGAAGTCATATCCGCGCGCAGCTGTGCTTTCAGTTCCGACATGGGGTCACGGTAGCCCGAACGCCCGAAAACTCCCATCACATTTCGACACCGACAGATACATCCGGGTGAAATTCCCGACTCTTGTGCGGAAACACACGCGCCGATCCGGGAGGAGGTCACCTATGCTGGGCAAATGCCCGTTATCTCGACGACCGCTGTCCGCCGAACCGCGTTGGGAGCCGCCGGGGCCGCCGTCGCAGGCATCGGTTACGCCACTCTGATCGAACGGAACGCGTTCGTCCTGCGTGAGGCCACGATGCCGGTGCTCGCACCCGGGTCGCCGACCCTGCGCATTCTGCACCTCAGCGACCTGCACATGATGCCGGGTCAGCAACTCAAACAGCAGTGGCTGCGCGAACTCGACCGCCTCGAACCCGACCTGGTCGTGAATACCGGTGACAATCTTTCCCACCCCAAGGCCGTGCCCGCCGTTGTGCAATCCCTCGGTGCGCTGCTGGCCCGTCCCGGCTTGTTCGTGTTCGGTTCCAACGACTATTTCGCGCCGGTTCCGAAGAATCCGCTGAAGTATTTCGACAAGGATCATCGCCGCGTCTACGGTGACCCGCTGCCCTGGCAGGATCTGCGCGCCGCGTTCACCGAACGCGGCTGGCTCGACCTCACCCACACCCGCCGCGACCTCGAAGTCGCAGGCATCCGCATCGCCACCGCGGGCGTCGACGACCCGCACCTGCAGCGCGACCGCTACGACACCGTGGCAGGCGCGCCGAACCAGTTGGCGCAGTTGAGCATCGGCCTCACCCACTCCCCCGAGCCGCGCGTGCTAGACCGTTTCGCCGAGGACGGGTACGACCTGGTGCTCGCCGGTCACACCCACGGCGGTCAGCTGGTCGTGCCCGGTTACGGCGCGCTGGTCACCAACTGCGGTATCGACAAGTCGCGGGTGAAGGGCCCGTCGCAGTGGGGTGCGCACACCCAGCTGCACGTGTCCGCCGGCATCGGCACCTCCCCCTGGGCGCCCTACCGCTTCTGCTGCCGCCCCGAAGCCACCCTGCTCACGCTCGTCGGCGCGCCCCCGAAGCGTCCGGCCGCCGATGCGGGACACGGCATCTCGGCTTCGCAGGCCGTCGCCCGCTAAGGTCGTCCCCCGAAAGATTTTTGTCTCGAGGGGGCGGCCGTGAGTGCATCCGACGATCCGAACCTGTCCGGCGATCCCGGCGCGCAACCAGCCGATCCCACGGCGGCGTGGGCGCCGGGAGGCGCGGGTCTTCCGCCGACCTTGCGGTGGGACGGGTCCGGGCCGCCGCCCGGGCTGCCGGATCCGACGCCGTGGAATCCGGCTGGGCCGCAGGTTTGGCAGGATCCCGGTGCACAGCCGAACCAGGCAGGACCCGCCGCACAGGCGAGCCAAGGGCAGTGGGCAGCGCCCGGCGGGCAGCATTGGAGCGCCGGGCAACTTCCCGCGCAGTCGCAATGGGGCGCACCGGGATTCGGGGTGCAGCCGAACCCGCAGTGGAATCACGGTGCGGGACAGGCCGGCTCATGGGGACAGCAGCCCGTGCAGAAGTACGGTGAGGTTCCGCCGCTCGAGCATTACGGGGTGCAGCCTTATGGACAGCCCATTCCCGGCGGGCCGAAATCCGTTGGGAAGGCTTGGGTTTGGGTGGCAGCGGGTGCGGCGGCGCTGCTGCTGGGTGGAGTCGTGATCACGGCCGTCGCGTTGTCCGGCGACGAGGCGTCCTCGACGGCAGGCACCAGCACCCCATCGATGGTCAGCGCCCTGACCACCTCACCGGCCCCGTCGTCGACCAAGCCGAAATCCACCACCCCCTCGCCGACGGGTGCGGCAGCCGGCAAGACCCCGCTCATCGAGGGCTACCAGGTCGTCGCCGCCCCCGACCGCGGCGCCGCCTACGACGTCCCACCCGGCTGGAAGGTCGCGACCGAGACAACCATCGGCGGTGTCGGCGAACCGCCCGGCGACACGGTGATCGGCAAGGGCTACGCCACCGACGGCCGCGACTACTGCCCCGGTTCCACCCGAACCATGTCCCTGCTCACCGGCTCCAGACAAACCGACCACGCCGCGGCAGGCGCCGAACTAGGCACCAAGGCGGCCCGCCTCGCCTACGGCGGCGCCACCGGCACACCCCACCCCGCCGAACCCCTCACCTCGATCGACGGAACAACCACCGGCATGTTCACCGAAACCACCGGCACCGTCCCCACCCCCGGCTGCGCCCCCACCTTCGCCATCTACACCTACGCCTTCGAAGGCACCAAAGACGGCAGCTTCGTCATGGTCATGATCGCCGACACCGGCGTCCCCGACGCCATAGACCCCGCGACCGCCAAACGCATCTTCAGCTCCATCCGCGCCCTCTAACCCCACCTGACCAGCCAATTTAACGTTTCCCACCCCCACGTTGTAAGCTACTTCAGGTTCGCCTCACGGGGTGTGGCGCAGCTTGGTAGCGCGCTTCGTTCGGGACGAAGAGGTCGCAGGTTCAAATCCTGTCACCCCGACGTGTTGGTTGAGACACCAAAAAGCCTCTGACCTGGTTTCCTGGTCAGAGGCTTTTTGCATGGGGCGTCTTCTCCCCTTTGGCGACTGGGGCGAGTTACCACGTTCGAATTCGGCGGTGTTCAGGATCGGCACGTGCTGTGATTCGGAGCATGAGCAGATTCGCGGAGGTCATCGTGTTGGCCTTGGATGCTTGCGAGGTCATGGAACCACTGACCCGTGACGACGAGAGCCGGAGCTGGCGAGGCCGTTTCGTGCCGATCGACAGCCAGTGGCCCGGTTCCTTCGGCATCGGCTGGGCCACCGAATTCGAGCGGATGCGGCCCCGAACAGGACTTTTCGCCTACCTCGAGGCTCTGCCCTGGCCCCGCCCCGAGAGCGTTCAGGTATTGATCCACGACGAGGAGGACAGTTGCTTCGGCCTGTGGATGCTCGAGGAAGGAAAGCTGGTCGAAGTCGCGCTTCCACAGACGCGGCGCTACCACCTGCCGGCTCCACCGACCGACGAATTCCCACCCAGCCCGGGCGTCCTGGTGCGGACTGCCAACATCGGCCACGACCAGCTCCAGCAGACGCCGGAAGCCGAGCGCGATCAGCGGCGAGCTTGGTAACGGACGTGCGTTCCGGATCCGGTCAGCGGCTCGATCCGGTACTCGTGAAGATTGGAGTGCTCGGGTGTCACATGCCATTACCGCGCTGGTGCTGAACGGTTCGTATGACGGCGAGGCGGCGGGCAGGTGGGATCTGGTGCCGGTGGCTTTGGGTGGCGGTCTGACGTTGTTCCATGTGACGCACTACTACACCGCCTACTGGCAGGAGAGGCTCGGCGTCACTGAGCATTTCGAGTTCGGATCGAGCGCTGGGCTGGTGTTTCCCACCGAGAACGTTGTTCGGGTGGTCGCGGCCGATCTGGTCGGCCGCCCGGATCCGACCTTCGCCCTGGTGGCCACGGAATACTTTGCCGGGGTGGGCGACCAAGCTGCGGCTGTCTGTGAGCAGGGTGGTTCGCTCCGGCAGGTGGCGACCATCAACGACGCGCTGCGCGTTCTGGGCGTCGTCGCCGCGGCGGGGTCGGACGAGTTCGACACGGTCGGTCTGGCAGCCCACCGATCGACGCCGGACTACCTGGATCGATACGAAGATCTCTGTGATCAGCTCGGCGTTTGAGGTGATCGCCGTCCGGCATCCCTGCTGAATATCCGGCTACTTGTCGGTGCCTTCGGCGTCGACGGCGGTGCGGCCTTGGCGGTCGGCGGGGTTGGGCCACCAGACTGTGATGGCGGTGGTGGCTATCAGGCACAGGATGAGTGCCAGGATCGCGGTCGAGTTGTTCATGGGCCCTCCTTTGTGGAGAAGGGTGCGCTCGGTGTGTGTCGGTGAGGGGTCCGTGGGTGTTGAGGGGTGGTTGAGAAGTGCTCTCGGTGGGGTGGGGCGGTTGGTGAGGTGTGAGGAAGGGATAACGTGGTGCTTACTTTCTGTCACTTGATAGAAATTCGGGGCGCCTAGCGTATACAGGCATGTCGACAAGGGTGGGTACCGCGGGGGAATCGCTGCGTGACGTGGTGTATTCCACCTTGCGTGGGGAGTTGATGAACGGGGATATCCGGTTCGGGGAGCGGCTCACCGAGCCGAAGCTTTCGGCGCGGTTCGGGATGTCGCGGACGCCTGTGCGGGAAGCGTTGACGATGCTGTGCTCGGATGGGCTGCTCCAACGGGAGGAGTTCGGGTTCAGTCCGGTGCGGCCGAGTGTCGCGCGGATTCGGGATCTGTACGAGCTGCGGCTCACCCTCGAACTCGGCGGGATGACCCGGATCATGGACAACCCGGACCTCACCCACGACGCGGAGGGCCTGCGGGCCGAACAGCAGCGCTGGCTGACCCTGCGGGCCGACCCGCCCGCCAAGGAACCGGGGTTCGTCGTGGTCGACGAGGAATTCCACGTCGCCCTGCTGACGGCGGCGGGCAATGCGGAACTCGTGCGCGCGCTGGTGGCGGTGAACTCCCGGATCCGGCATGTGCGGATGTACGACTTCATGATCAACAACCGGATCGAGACGACGATCAGCGAGCATCTCGGCATCCTCGACGCCGTGTTCGCGCGGGATCTCCCCCGCGCACACCGGCTGCTGCACACCCACATCGGTGATTCGCTCGATGTCGTGCTCGAGCGGATCTCGCGGGCGATCGCCGCCATGTCCATGAGCGAATAGAGGAACCGATGCCCGAATCGCCCACCATCCGGGTCGCCGCCGCCTATCAGCGGATCGCCGAGGTCGACAGGCCGGAGGCCTGGATCACATTGCGCCCGCAGAGCGAACTCGATACCGAGGCACGGGAATTGGAGCGAAGGCTCGCCGACGGCGCCGAGCTCCCGTTGGCAGGCCTGCTCCTCGCGGTGAAGGACAATGTCGATGTCGCGGGCCTGCCGACCACCGCCGCGTGCCCCGAGTTCGCCTACACGCCGACCGAAACCGCCTCGGCCGTGCAGCGACTGACAGACGCGGGCGCACTGATCCTCGGCAAGACCAACCTCGATCAGTTCGCCACCGGTCTGGTCGGCACCCGCAGCCCGTACGGCGCGGTCCGCCACGCCCGACATCCCGAATTGGTCTCCGGCGGTTCGAGTTCCGGTTCCGCCGTCGCGGTGGCCCTCGGCATCGCCGATATCGCGATCGGCACCGATACGGCCGGTTCGGGCCGTGTCCCGGCCGCCTTCCACGGCATCGTCGGGATCAAGGCGAGTCTCGGCATCATCCCGGCCCACGGTGTGGTCCCGGCCTGCGCCGACTACGACGCCGTCACCGTCTTCGCAGGCACGCTCGACCTCGCCGTCACGGCCGCCGCGATCATGGCGGGCCCGGATGCGGGCGATCCACGCAGCCGCACTTGGCCCGCGGATGTCCCCTTGGCGGGCACCCGGAAACTGGCCATCCCTCACGACCTCAGCCCGCTGAGCACCGAATACCGCGCCGCTTTCGCCGAAACAGTTGCGGCCCTGCGCGATCAGGGCGCCCAGATCACCGAGGTGGACATCACCCCACTACTCGACGCCGCCCGCCTCCTCTACGACGGCGCCATCGTCGCCGAACGCTATGCGGCGGTCGGTGAATTCGTCGACAAAGGCGCGAAGGGCCTGGACAAGACCGTCGCCGGCATCATCAGTGCGGCAAAGCATCTGGATGCCCATGCCTTCGCCACAGACCTCGAAACCCTCGCCGAAATCCGCGCGGAGGCCAAGGCCCTACTCGCCGACTACGACGGCCTGCTCCTGCCGACAACCACCGAACACCCCACCATCGCGGCAGTGCAGGCCGATCCGCTGACGATCAACCGCCGCCTCGGCACCTACACCAACTTCTGCAACCTCCTCGACCTCGCCGCCGTCGCCGTCCCCGGCGCCACGACAACCGACGGCCTCCCCTTCGGCGTGATGGTGGTTGTCCCCACCTTCGCCGACCAGATCGCCGTCGACCTCGCCGCGCTCATCACCGGCACCCCAGCGCCCCTGCTGGTGAAAACCGGTGTGCCGCTGGCCGTTTTCGGCGCCCACCTGCGCGGCCAACTTCTGCACTGGCAGCTGGAAGACCTGGGCGCCCGCTTCGCAGGCGAGATCACCACCAGCGACGCTTACCGCCTCACCGCCCTGGACACCACCCCGCCGAAACCGGGCCTGGTCCGCCACGGCGCCGGCCTCGGCGCCCCCATCGCAGGCGAACTGTTCCTGCTCTCCCCTGGCGCACTCGGCCGCTTCCTCGCCGACCTACCCGCACCCATGGCCTTGACGAGCATCGAATTGTCCGACGGTACAACAGTTGTGGGCTTCGCCTGCACCTACGACGCGGCCGTGGCCGCCACCGACATCACGCGCTATGGATCTTGGCCACGGTATCTGCGGGAACACTGATCCCGAGTTCGGCGAGCAGACCCGTCACCCGGCGGCCGATATCGTCGCGGACGGGTCGCACCTGCTCCACCTCGAGACCGGCGGGGTCCTCGATGATCCATTCCTCGTAGCGCACGCCGGGAACCAGCGGGCAGGTGTCACCGCAGCCCATGGTGACGATCACGTCGGCGGCGCGGATGATCTCGTCGGTCCACGGCTTGGGGTATTCGCGGGAGATGTCGATCCCCACCTCGGCCATCGCGGCGACCGCCGCCGGATTGAGCTGCCCACCGGGCACCGATCCGCCCGACCAGGCCACGGCTCGGTTCAGGGCGAGCGCCTCGAAGTAGCCGAGCGCCATCTGGGAACGGCCCGCGTTGTGGGTGCACAGGAACAGCACGGTCGGCCGCGGCTTGGCCACCTTGCCTTCGATCTTGGCGACGGCGTTCAGGCGCTGGGCGGCGAACCGCTCGGCCAGCAACGGGAGGTACAACGTCACCGTCGCTCGTGCCGCGAAATCCTCGTAGGAACTGTGGAGGAACTGGTGAATCGTCGCCGGATCGAACATTGTCGCGAACTCTTCACGCAACCGTTCTTCGGCACGATCAAGGGCATCGGAGTGCTCGGTTATGTCGACCACTCCTCAACCCTTACCGCACTGTCCACGTAACGCAAACGACCGGGCCGCTCACCCCTCGTCGACCGGCCCGGCCGATATCCTCTTGTGACACCCCATCGGAAGCGGCTTCGGTTGTAGTCCTCGGTGTGGTTACCGTCGGCAGTTCGTCTTCAGCGTCTGGAAGAGCCACCCTCCGGCTACACCGCCGGGTCCGGCTGATCACCCCTCGAGACCTGCCGGACCCGGTTGCTCCCGGTGCCCGAGAAAAGAATGCGACCTGGGTCTCTAGAGG
The DNA here is from genome assembly GCF_001612905.1 of Nocardia ignorata NBRC 108230. Classification (GTDB taxonomy): domain Bacteria; phylum Actinomycetota; class Actinomycetes; order Mycobacteriales; family Mycobacteriaceae; genus Nocardia; species Nocardia ignorata. The sequence continues at coordinate 19,525 of NZ_BDBI01000030.1, forward strand.
TTCTTAAGAACAACTTGTCGGTTCTCGGCGAGAATGGAAGGACCGAAGAGATGGAGTACGACGATGGAGACGATGATCGTCTGGTTGCTGGCGAGCCTGCTGTACTGGTTCAGCAACTTCTGACACGCACAACGGCGCGGAGCCGAACAGCTCCGCGCCCCGACCTCCTCGGGCAGTGAGCAGCGTCACCACCCGGATCCCGGAATAGTTCGCGGGGCGCACCGGTTGAACACCACTGTCGGCGTCCGAACAGCCCCGGGCCTCACCCCTTTGTCGCTACGAGCGACCACTCGCCGAGAGGCGCTTGTGGGTCGTCGACACCCTGACCGGATCGTCCCACGCGATCCGTTCGACTCGCGAACGCCGCCAGGTCACCCTCATCGACCTGGCGGCGTTCGTCGTTTCTCGGGTCGCGCCGGTGACCGCGATGCTCGACGATGGTGTCCATGGAGCTGACGCGGGGTCTCGGTCTGCGCGACTGTGTGGTGATCGGGCTCGGCGCCATGATCGGTGCCGGGGTGTTCGCCGCGCTCGGCCCCGCCGCCGGTGCGGCCGGGTCATGGATGCTGCTCGCCTTGGGCATCGCGGCCGTCGTCGCCTATTGCAATGCCCAGTCCTCGGCCCGGCTGGCCGCGCTCTATCCCGTGTCGGGCGGGACGTACGTGTACGGACGGGAGCGGCTCGGACCGTTCTGGGGGTACCTGGCCGGCTGGGGGTTCGTGGTCGGGAAGACCGCCTCGTGCGCGGCGATGGCGTTGACGGTCGGCAGCTACGCGTGGCCCGAACACGCGCACGTGGTCGCGGTGGCGGCGGTGGTCGTCATCACGGGCATCAACTATGTGGGTGTGCAGAAGTCGGCGCTGGCCACACGGGTGATCGTGGGGTCGGTGCTCGCCGTGCTCGCGACTGTCGTGGTGGCCGGGATCAGTGGAAGTCATTCGGCGGCAATCGTTCTCGATGACGAGATCGGCCCGTACGGCGTGCTGCAGGCGGCCGGGCTGCTGTTCTTCGCCTTCGCCGGGTACGCGCGCATCGCGACCCTCGGCGAGGAAGTGCGCGACCCACAACAAACCATTCCGCGTGCGATCATGCTGGCACTCGCCGGTGCCCTCGCGGTGTACACGCTGGTCGCGGTGGCCGCCCTGCTGACCCTGGGCTCCGGCGGACTGGCCGCCGCGCACGACCCGCTCGCCCGCGTCGTCGAAGCCGCGGGCGCCGGGTGGCTGGCGCCGGTGGTGCGGGTCGGGGCAGTGCTCGCGGCGGCCGGTTCGCTGATGGCGTTGATCCTCGGCGTCTCGCGCACCACGCTGGCGATGGCGCGCGACGGGCACCTGCCCGCCACCTTGGCCGCCGTCCATCCGCGCTATTCGGTGCCGCACCACGCCGAACTCGCCGTCGGTGCGGTGGTCGCCGTGCTCGCGGCGACCGTCGACCTGCGCGCCGCCATCGGGTTCTCCTCGTTCGCGGTCCTCGCCTACTACCTGATCGCCAATCTATCGGCCGCCACCCTGAGCACTGCCGAAAACCGTCCGGCGCGGTGGGTTCCGGTGGTGGGTGCGCTCGGCTGTGTGGTGGTCGGCTTCTCGTTGCCGATCGGCTCCGTGCTGGCCGGACTCGCGGTTCTCGCCCTCGGCGCGGCGGTATACGGAGTGCGGCGGAACATACCCGCGGGTTAGGGGCCTCGCTTTACGGGTTACGGCGCCGCGAGCGAACTAACCTCGAATTATGCGAATCAGGGGTGTTCTCGCAGGGGTATTCGTCACGGCGCTGGTATCGGCGACGCTGTTCGCCGCCCCCGCCCAGAGTGCACCGACGACCACGTGCGAGGCGACCTCCGCCCGCGACCTGGAACGCGCCGAACCCGAAGCGGTCGGCCTCGATTCGGCGAAACTCACCGAGGCACTGCAGTTCGCGGCCACCCGCAACCGGCTCAATGTGCAGGTGTTCCGGCACAACTGCCTGGTCGGCGAGGGGTTGCGCAATCATGAGACCGGCAAGGTGGCGTGGAACATCTGGAGCGTCACCAAATCGGTGACATCCATGCTCGCCGGAATCGCTTCGGACCAGGGGAAACTCGCCATCGACGCCCCTATCGACCGCTACCTGCCACCTGGTCTCGGCGATGCGACGCACCGGTCGATCACCGTGGAACACCTGCTCACCGAAACCTCCGGGATGAAGGTCGGTGTGCTCACCGAGGGCATCACCGCCGTGGTGCCGGTCGACCCGAACAGCGCGGTGCAGGCGCTGGCCGTCCCGCTGGCGAACCCGCCGGGCACGGCGTTCAGTTACAGCCAACGCAATGTCGACTTGCTGTCGTATGTCATCGAATTGGCGGTCGGCGAACCGCTGCAGCAGTTCGCGCAGCGCGAGCTGTTCGACCCGCTCGGCATCCCCGCCTCCGACTACTACTGGGCGCGTGACCGTTCCGGGCACACCTACGGCTACGCCCACCTGATGCTGCCGCCCGACGACCTCGCCAAGGTGGGCCTGCTCGTCGCCAACGACGGCCGTTGGGGCGCCGAGCAGGTGATCTCTGCCGACTACCTGCGCAGAGCGCGCACGCCGTCGAAGCAGAACCCCTGTTACGGCTACCTGTTCTGGGTGGGTGCCGGGTGCAACGAGTCACCCGAATTCTTGCCGGACAACACGTTTTTCATGTCGGGCCTGGCCCTGCAGAACGTCTTCTTCCTGCCCGAGCTGGACATGATGGTGATGTGGACCGGCGCCTTCGGCAACATCTCCGCATACGGCCCGAGCGGCATCCTCGCCCACGCCGAGGAACTCCCCCACGAATTCTTCCGCCGCCTCTTCGCCGCCGTCACCGACGCCCCCGTCCCGACGCCCGCCCCCTACGTCGAACCACCCCTGAACTTCGACCCGAAATCCCTGGTAGACGCCGAAATCCTGCTGGCCGTCTTCGGCATCGGCCCCGGCGCCTATCCCGGCTGCACCGTCTTCAACTGCCTCAACCAACCCCTTGCCGCCCCCTTCGCCAGCATTCCCCCCGGCTGCGCCATCCTCGCCTGCGTAGGCAACGACCCCCGAACCCCCGGCATCCGCTGACAAAGCCGGGCCACCCCGCAGGGTGCCCCGGCTTCGGAAAGTACCTGTCAGCGGTTGTTCAGCAGAACTTCCGCGATCTGAATCGTGTTCAGCGCGGCACCCTTTCGCAGGTTGTCGCCCGAGATGAACAGGGCGAGGCCCCGCCCGTTCGGCACACCCGGATCCTGACGAATGCGCCCGACGAGCGAATCGTCCTGACCCGCGGCTGCCAGCGGAGTCGGCACGTCGACCAACCGCACGCCCGGCGCCTTCGCCAGCAACTCTTGGGCCTGCTGCACCGAAATCGGTTCGGCGAATTCGGCGTTGATCGACAGCGAGTGCCCGGTGAACACCGGCACGCGCACACAGGTGCCGCTCACCAGCAGGTCGGGCAGGCCGAGGATCTTGCGGCTCTCGTTGCGCAGCTTCTGGTCTTCGTCGGTCTCACCGGAGCCGTCGTCCACGAGCGCGCCCGCGAGCGGGATCACGTCGAAGGCGATGGGCGCCACGTACTTGTTCGGGGCGGGGAAGTCGACGGCCGAACCGTCGTGCACCAGCTTCTCGGCGTCGGCGGCCACCGCGCGCACCTGCGAGGCGAGCTCGTCGACACCGGCCAGTCCGGAACCCGACACCGCCTGGTACGACGATACGATCAGACGCTGCAGCCCGGCCACGTCGTGCAGCGGCTTGAGCACCGGCATCGCGGCCATGGTCGTGCAGTTCGGGTTGGCGATGATGCCCTTGGGCAGCGAGCGGGTGACTTCGGGGTTGACCTCCGAGACCACCAGCGGCACATCGGGATCCTTGCGCCAAGCCGAGGAGTTGTCGATGACGGTGACACCGGCGGCGGCGAAGCGCGGCGCCTGCACCCGCGACATGGTCGCCCCGGCGGAGAACAGCGCGATGTCGAGACCCGACGGATCGGCGGTCTCGGTGTCTTCGACGACGATCTCGCCGCCGCGCCACGGCAGCGTCTTACCGGCCGAGCGCGCGGAGGCGAAGAAGCGCACCTCGTCGGCCGGGAAGTTGCGCTCCTCGAGCAGTTTGCGCATGACGGCGCCGACCTGACCGGTCGCGCCGACAACACCTACACGTACACCCATGATCAGCGCCCCGTTCCGCCGTGGACGACAGCGTCTTCGTCGCCGCCGAGATCGAAGGCCTTGTGCAGCACCTGCACGGCCTCGTCGAGTTCGGTGTCGCGTACGAGCACCGAGATCCGGATCTCCGAGGTGGAGATCAGATCGATGTTGACGCCCGCGTTGGCCAGCGCCTCACAGAAGGTCGCGGTGACGCCGGGGTGCGACTTCATGCCCGCACCGACCAGGGACACCTTGCCGATGTGGTCGTCGTAGAGGACCTGGGCGAAGCCGATCTCGTCCTGCCGCTTGGTGAGCATCTCCACCGCGCGGGCGCCGTCGGTCTTGGGCAGGGTGAAGGTGATGTCGGTCTTGCCCGTGTCGACCTTGGAGATGTTCTGCAGCACCATGTCGATGTTGATCTCGGCGTCGGCGACCGCGCGGAACACCTTGGCCGCGTAGCCCGGCTCGTCCGGCAGTGCCACGACGGTCACCTTGGCTTCGCTGCGGTCGTGCGCGACGCCGGTCAGGATTGCCTGCTCCACGGGAATGTCCTCCATCGATCCGAAAACAGTGGTGCCGATCTTGTCGGTGTAGGACGACCGGACATGAACGGGCACGTTGTAGCGGCGCGCGTACTCGACGCAGCGCAACATGAGCACCTTCGAGCCGCAGGCCGCCATCTCGAGCATTTCCTCGTAGGAGATGTTGTCGAGCTTCTGCGCGTCTTTGACGATGCGCGGGTCGGCGCTGAAGATGCCGTCGACGTCGGTGTAGATCTCGCAGACATCGGCTTTCAGCGCCGCGGCCAGGGCGACGGCGGTGGTGTCGGAACCGCCGCGGCCCAGCGTGGTGACGTCTTTGCTGTCCTGGCTCACGCCCTGGAAGCCGGCGACCAGCACGATCTGGCCCTCGTCGAGGGCTTCCTGCAGGCGGCCGGGAGTGACGTCGATGATCTTGGCGTTGCCGTGCGCGCCCGTGGTGATGACACCGGCCTGCGAGCCGGTGAACGAGCGCGCCTCGGCGCCGAGGGTGTGAATGGCCATGGCCACCAACGCGTTCGAGATGCGCTCGCCGGAGGTGAGCAGCATGTCCATCTCGCGGGCGGGTGGCGCGGGGGCCACCTGCTCGGCGAGATCGAGGAGTTCGTCGGTGGTGTCACCCATCGCCGAGCAGACCACGACCACGTCGTGGCCCTGCTTCTTGGTCTCCACGATCCGTTCAGCGACGCGCCGGATCCGCTCGGCGGTGGCCACCGAGGATCCTCCGTACTTCTGAACAACGAGAGCCACAGCAAGGTCCTTCGCGATCGGGTATCAGTTCGGTATCAGGGACCTAGAGTACCGGCCGCCGGTCCCGTGATCTGCCGCTACCTCCCTGACCTGTGCAAAACGACACAGGCTCGTCACCTGTGCACGATCTCGGCGATCAGGCCCGTTCGAACCAGGTGACCTGGGCGCCGTTCCCGTAGACCTCGCGCCGCACGGCGGTGAAACTTGTCGGTTGGAAGACGCCGCCGAAGGCCGGAATGCCGCTGCCCGCGACGACGGGATAGCTCTTGACGATCATCTCGTCGATCTCGCCGAGGAGCTGACCGGCCAGCTTCCCGCCGCCGCACAGCCAGATGTCGAGCCCGTCCCGGCGCTTGAGTTCGCGGACGAATTCCACCGCGTCACCGGAGACGACCTCGACGTTCGGGTGGTCGACCTCGAGTGCCGAGGAGAAGACGTACTGCTTCAGGTGCGCGAACGGGTCGACCGCGCCGACGAGCAACCCCGGTTCATAGGTGCCGCGACCCATCAGCACGGTGTCCCAGCGCTTGTTCGGCGCATCGACTTCCATGCCGACATGGGCGCGCATGTGCGTGGGGATGGAGTCGGGGAACTCAGCTCCGAGGGCGGCCTCGTACTCCGGGGTGACCGGGTAGAAGTCGACTTCACCGCCGGGACCTGCGATGTAGCCGTCGAGGGAGACGCCGATGTAGTAGACAAGCTTTCGCATGGTTACCGCCTCAGTTGTTGTACTATATGTGAAGTGGTTAAAACGTAGTACTACAGACGGAGTGGTGTCAAGTGCGAAAAAATCCCGAACGTCGACAAGCCCTGCTCGACGCCGCCATCGAGGTCCTCGCCGCCGAGGGCGCCCGCGGCCTCACCTTCCGCGCCGTCGACAAACAGGCGAACGTGCCCGCCGGGACCGCCTCCAACTACTTCGCCAATCGCGACGAACTGCTCACCCAGGCGGGCAGCCGCTTCTACGAGGTGGTCCAGCCGACCGAGGAGACGCTCGCCCTGGTCAGTGAGGGACCCAAAACGGTCGAGAACATCACCGCGCTGATGAAAGAGGTCGTCGGCAGGCTCGAATCGCACCGCACCGCCTACCTCGCGCTGCTCGAATTGCGTCTCGAAGCGACCCGTCGTCCGGAGCTGCGCAAGGTGCTCACCGAGCGGGTCGGCGCGGATCTGGAATTCAATGTCCGCAATCACCTGGCGTCGGGTCAGCCGGGCGACGAAGCCTCCGTACTACTGCTGTACCTGGCGCTGAACTGGCTGATCCTCGAACACCTGACTCTCCCAGGGGTGTTCACCGAGCAACAGAGTTCCCAGCTGATCGAAATAGCCGTCGAGCGGGCAATTCGCGGCTGACCCGGTCGTTTGTCCAGACCATAGACGTGTTGACGATCACTGGTACACCTGTGCACAATCGGGCGCGAGAGACAGCGGGGGTTCGGAGGACAGGCAAGATGCGCTCGAAGATCGACATCCGTTTCACCGTTGATGCTCATATCGATCAGGTCATGGATGCCCTACTGGCAGTCGATCGCCTAGCGGAGTGGTCGCCGTCCTACAGCGATGTGCGGATGGGCCCGCCCGATGCCGAAGGCAGACCGCGGCGAGTGTTCGTCACCGCCCACTTCATGGGTGATTCCGACACCCAGGTGCTGGAATATCGCTGGGAACCGAACCGGGTGTCCTGGGAGGTCGTCGACAGCAGTCGCGGTTCCAAGGGTGGCGGCTCGTTCGAGCTGTTCGAAGGGGGCGAGGTCACCGAGGTCGATCTGCACGTCGAGCTGCGCTATCCGCTGCCCATCCCCGGCATCCTGTTCAACCGCACCTTGCGTAAGCAGAACGAAGAAGCGGTCGCGAATTTCATCGACTTCGCCGAGCGATTCCCGGAGAACGAGGGTTACGCCGTCGGCTGAGTAGCGCGCCACCCCGGCTCCGAGGTGACACGATAGGCCGATGATCGGAAAACCACGGGCCAAATTCCAGCCCGTGACCGAGGGCAGCTCGGTCACCCAGCTAGAGCTGTTCTTCGACCTGGTGATCGTCTTCGCCTTCACGATGGTCACCGACCTGGCCGCCGACAACACCTCGGCCGTGAACATGCTGCGCGCCCTGCTGGTGCTCGCGCTCATGTGGTGGTTGTGGATCGCCTATTCGTGGCTGGGCAATGTGGTGCGCGCCGACGAGGGCATCGCCCGAGTGGGCATCTTCATCGCCATGGGCGGGGCGTTCCTGGCCGCGCTCACCATTCCCGAGGCGTTCGTCGACCTGCCCGGTGGCTGGTACGGGCCGCTCGTCTTCGCCATCGCCTACCTGGTCGTGCGGTTGGTGCATGTCGTCATCTTCTGGACGGTGAGCCGCGACGATCCCAAGCTGCGCGGGCAGTTGCTGCGCTGGGCGCTCGGGTCGATCACGGTCGGTACCGCACTGCTGGTGATCGCCGCGACCACCTCCGGGCTGGCCCAGATACTGCTGTGGCTCGCCGCGATCGTCGGCGACATGGTCTGGACGGCGGTGGCAGGCACGGATTGGCGGATCAACTCGGCCAAGCATTTCGCCGAACGGTACGGGCTGATCGTCATCGTCGCGCTGGGTGAGTCGATCGTGTCCATCGGCATCGGCGTGGCCGGATTGCCGATCTCGTGGCCGATCACGGTGGCCTCCATGCTCGGGCTCACGGTGTCGGGCCTGCTGTGGTGGCTGTACTTCGACGTGGCCGCCATCTCGATGGAAGAGGGACTGGCGAACGCGAAGGGTGCGGCGCAGATCAAGATCGCCCAGTTCAGCTACACCTACGGGCACTTCCCGATGATCGCCGGTGTCATCGCGCTCTCGCTGGGGCTGAAGAAGGTGCTGTACTACGTGGGCGACTCCTCGCACCATCAACTCACCGACCCGCTGTACGGCATTCCGCTCGGCGCGCTCTACGCCGGGCCCGCGGTGTTCCTGCTGGCGGTCGTCGGCGCGAAATACGCCGCGGTGCGGCAGTTCTCGACCGCCCGAGTGCTGGTGGCGGCCCTACTGTTCGCGTTGATCCCGGTCGCCGCGCAGCTGCCCGCGCTCGTCTCCCTCGGCCTGCTGTGCGCGATCCTCGCCGCGCCGGTGATCTGGGAGACGGTGCACTATGCGCGCAGGCGCGACGAGATCAGGCACGCTTGATCTGCGAGAGATGATGGCGCACACCGTGTTCGGCCGGTGTCGCGCCGCGCTGTGAGGGCGGCACCCGCACGCCGGCGCGCACGGCCTCGTTGATCTGGTCGAGGTTCTCGCGCAGCATGTCGGCGACCAGTTCGTCGGTGCGCGGATCGTCGAGCAGCTGGTTGAGCATGCGGTACACGGTGTCGGCGACGAGCCGGATGATGTCGTCGTGGAACGGCACGTAACGCAGCTTGCCGGTCTGCGGGTCGTTCTTGATGAGATCGACGATGAGCTGGTCGATCTCGGCGTGGTTCTCCTCGAGCGCGGCGGCGATGTTCTTGGTGTAGTGGCCCGCGCGCAGCACATTGGAGACCTCGTCGAGGATCGCGACGGTCATCGGGCGGCGGATCACGTCGACGATGGTGCCGACGAACCGGTTGACGATCTTGGCCGTCACCCGCTCACCGAACGCCCGGTCGGCCACCCGGCCGAGCCGGATCAGGATCACCACGATCCGCAGCAGCCGGAAGCCACGGAAGATCGGGCTGGTCACCGGGATCATGCCGAGCACTTCGTACCAGTAGACGAACGGGAACGTCCACGGCCAGCCCGCTCGCCGCCAGCGCCACAGGAACTCGATCGCGAAGATGCCGCAGATGGTCCAGTCGACCACCACGATGGCGTGATAGGTCTTGCCCGACACCGGGAAGAAGGTGATCCAGGCGACCAGCAACACCGACACGATCGCCAGGACGAGCATGAAGATGTCGAGGCGCATCGACGGCGTTGTGGTCCGCACGTCCTGTACCTCGACCGGTTCGATCCCCGGTGACGCCAACTCGACCGCTCCTGTGGTTCCGGCGGCTGACGCCGCTACTCGGCCCCCGATCGGCGGCCAGTACTTTGCCCACGCTAATTGGTTGCGGCGCCGTCCGAGTGGGCTTCGGCGCGTGTCAGCCGCGCAGGATCGCCTCGATATTGCGTTCGGCCAGCGCCGTGATGGTCAGTGACGGGTTGACGGTGGCGGTGCTGCCGGGAATCGCGGCACCGTCCATCACGTACAGCCCGGGGTGTCCGTGCACCCGGCCGTAGGCGTCGGTGGCCTTGCCGAGCACGGCGCCGCCCAGCGGGTGGGCGGTGAACTCGGCGTTGGCGTCGTAGCCGAGGGCGCCGTATTCGGCCAGCGCACCGGCCCGGTCGGCGATCCGGCGGTCGACCGCGCGTGCCGCGTGCACCACGGCATCCTGGGCGGCGGTCGGCCAGGTGAGGCCGACGCCGCCGGTGGCCGGGTGGTAACCGAAGCGGGCGCGAGTCGGGTCGAGCACCATGCCGAGCGAGGCGAGCGCGCCGGTTTCGAAGGGGATGCCGGGGATGTACCAGTTCTCGAGCGTCAACGGCATGGTCGACTCGTCGTAGATGCGGCTCGCGCTCGGCACACCCTGACCGAAACCGGCCAGGCCGCTGGCGCCGCGGGCCAGGACCACGTCACCGTTGGTGCCCCAGCCGTCGCCGATGTGCTCGTTGAGGTTGGGTAGCGCGCCGGTGGCCTGGGCGCGAACCAGCAGTTCGGAGGTGCCGACGGAACCGGCGCCGAGGAACAACTTGTCGCAGGTCAGGGTGCGGGTGCCGAGCTGTACGCCGGTCGGGGCCAGTTTCGTCACGGTGACCACGAATTTGCCGCCGGGTTCCTGGGCGATGCTGTCGACCCGGTGACCGGGGCACACCCGTGAACGGCCGGTCTGCTCGGCGTAGCGCAGGTAGTTCTGGTTCAGGTCGAACTTGGCGCCGTTGGAATTGCCCAGGTTGGACCGGGCGACGGTGGCCGACGGACGCGAGCCGCCCGCCAACTCGGCGCGCAGCACGTCCCAGGTGAAGATCGAGTCGTTGGGCACCGGCTGGTACCCGGCCGCCCGCACCTGATCGTCCCAGGCGCGGGAGTGCGTGAACGGCTGGGACTGGTAGATGTCACCGGGCATCGGGTCCAGGCGCAGCATGTGGCGGACCCTCGGGAAGTACACCCGTTCCAGCTCGCCGTAGTCGACGACACCGCCGAAGACCTGGTCGAAGAGCCTGCGCTCGGGAGCGACCATGGCGCCGGTGAAGATCACCGAACCACCGCCGACGGCCGCCGCCCGCCACACGTCGATACCCGCGAACTCGGTGACGTCGAGAACACCGCCGAACGCGCCGAAACTCATCGGCACCTTGGTGACCCCGGTGAAGCTGGTGCGATGCCAGAAGCCACGCCCGTCGGGCAGGTCGTCGCCGGTGAAGATCTCGCGCCACGGGTCGTTGGGCCAGCGCGAACCGCGCTCGAGCACGGTGTTGTCGATGCCCGCCTCGGCCAGGCGCAACGCGGTGACGGCGGCACCGAAGCCGGAGCCGATGACGATGGCGCTCGTGTGCGCGGGCGCGTCCGGAACCGGGGCGAAGATCTCGGGAACCCACGATTCGAACATCGCCGATCGCGGGTCGGCGTGCGCGGACGTGCCCGTCAGGGTCGATCCGACAGTCCCGGCGAGCGTCGCCAGTCCCGCCGCCTTGAAGAAGGCACGTCTGTGCACCAGGCCACCTCCCTCATCACGCATGGCCGAGCGCAGAATACCGCGCAACTTCCGAATCGACCCCGCTAGTGACTGGATTTGTCACCTATCACCAGCGGGCGCCCACGTCAGGTCGTCAACAGGCGGATCACAGCGATAGAACCGACGACGACGATCACGGCGCGCAGCACATTCGGCGGCAACTTGCGGCCGACCTTCGCACCGAGCTGACCGCCGATGATCGAGCCGACCGCGATCAGCGCCACCGCCTGCCAGTTCACGTCGGCGATCACGATGAAGATCACCGCCGACACCGCGTTCACGATCAGCGCGAGCACGTTCTTCACCGCGTTGAGCCGCTGGATGTCCTCGTGCACGAACACACCGAGCAGCCCGACGAGAAGTACGCCCTGGGCCGCGCCGAAGTAGCCGCCGTAGATACCGGTGCCGAACACCGCGACGAGCAGGATCGGCCCCCCGTGCGCGGGCGCGGGAGTGTCCTCGCCGCGGCGACGTTTCACCCAGGCCGCCAGGCGCGGCTGCACGATCACCAGGATCAGGGCCGCGATGATGAGCACCGGGACCACCGCCTTGAACGCCGCCGCGGGCGTGGTCAGCAGCAGTACCGCGCCGGTGATGCCGCCGAGCAGCGAGGCGGTGCCCAGTTGCAGCAGCCGCTCGCGCTGGCCGACCAGTTCGCGGCGGTATCCGATCACCCCGCTCACCGAGCCGGGGACCAGACCGATGGTGTTGGAGACGTTCGCCGTCACCGGTGGCAAACCGAAGGCCAACAGCGCGGGGAAGGTGATGAGTGTGCCGGACCCGACGATGGTATTGATGCCACCCGCCGCGATTCCGGCCACGAAGACGGCCAGTTGCTCGAACCAAGTCATGCGAATTCCTTTGGGACGTCTCGTCGTGCGCCAGGCACGTACAAGCGTTGCTGTCCCTGGAAACCGTACCGGTCGGACGGTGCGGTAGATATCGGCGTACCCAATTCCGCAGGCCGCTTACCAGCACGGCTTCGCACACGGTAAGCTCGGGGAATCATGCAGCGGGCACTTCTTCTCGGCCGCCGCGACGGGTTCTGATACGGACCGGCTCCCGTCGCGGGGTTCCAACGCGCCGGTCGACCCGCTCCCATCAGGGAATCCACCACACCCACGGAGAAACTTGCATGTCCTCGGCTGACGCATTCGTATCCGCTTCGCGCACCATCACGGCCCCCAGCAAACCTGCCCCGGCCGACCAGCCCGCTTGGAACAACCAGAAGAACTCCTCGATGCCGGCCTTCCGGTACCGCCCGTACGCCGAGGAGGTCGAGCCGATCACGCTGCCCGACCGCACCTGGCCGGACAAGATCATCGACCGCGCGCCCGCGTGGTGCGCCGTCGACCTGCGCGACGGCAACCAGGCCCTCATCGACCCGATGAGCCCCGCCCGCAAGCGACGTATGTTCGACCTGCTGGTCCGGATGGGCTACAAGGAGATCGAGGTCGGCTTCCCGGCCGCCAGCCAGACCGATTTCGACTTCGTCCGCGAGATCATCGAAGACGGCGCGATCCCCGCCGACGTCACCATCCAGGTGCTCACCCAGTGCCGCCCCGAGCTGATCGAGCGCACCTTCGAAGCGTGCAACGGCGCGCCGAACGTGATCGTGCACTTCTACAACTCCACCTCGATCCTGCAGCGCCGGGTCGTGTTCCGCGCCGACCGCGACGCGGTGAAGAAGATCGCCACCGACGCCGCCGCGCTGTGCCTCGAGATCGAGAAGCGCTACCCCGACACCGAGTGGCGCTACGAGTACAGCCCGGAGTCCTACACCGGTACCGAGCTGGACTACGCGCGCGAGGTGTGCGACGCGGTCTCCGAGATCATCGCGCCCACCCCGGCCAAGCCGCTGATCATCAACCTGCCCGCGACCGTCGAGATGGCCACACCGAACGTGTACGCCGACTCGATCGAGTGGATGCACCGCAACCTGGCCCGCCGCGACTCCATCGTGCTGTCGCTGCACCCGCACAACGACCGCGGCACCGCCGTCGCGGCCGCCGAGCTGGGCTACCAGGCCGGTGCCGACCGCATCGAGGGCTGCCTGTTCGGCAACGGTGAGCGCACCGGCAACGTCTGCCTGGTGACCCTCGGCATGAACATGTTCTCCCGTGGCATCGACCCGCAGATCAACTTCTCCGACATCGACGAGATCCGTCGCACGGTGGAGTACTGCAACCAGCTGGCCGTGGCCGAGCGTCACCCCTACGGCGGCGACCTGGTCTACACGGCGTTCTCCGGCAGCCACCAGGACGCCATCAACAAGGGCCTGGACGCGATGAAGGCCACCGCCGACGCGCAGGACGCCGACGTCGCCGACATCGTCTGGGAGGTCCCGTACCTGCCGATCGACCCGAAGGACGTCGGCCGCACCTACGAGGCCGTGATCCGGGTGAACTCGCAGTCCGGCAAGGGCGGCGTCGCCTACATCATGAAGACCGATCACGGGCTGGTGCTGCCGCGCCGCCTGCAGATCGAGTTCTCGCAGGCCATCCAGGCGATCACCGACGGTGAAGGCGGCGAGGTGACGCCCAAGGAGATGTGGGATGTCTTCGCCACGGAGTACCTGAATCCGATTCTGCCGCTGGAACGTATCAAGCAGACGGTTACCGCCGCCGAGACCGATGGCGGGGTGGATTCCATCGTCGCGACGGTGAAGGTCGATGGGGTCGAGCAGGAGATCAGCGGGTCGGGCAACGGTCCGCTGGCTGCCTTCGTCGATGCGCTGGCCACTGTTGGTTACGACGTGCGGGTGTTGGACTACAGCGAGCATGCGATGTCAGCGGGTGACGATGCTCAGGCCGCCGCTTACGTCGAGGTTGCTGTGGGTGACAAGGTCGTCTGGGGTGTCGGCATCGCCACCTCCATTACGACCGCTTCCCTGCGCGCGGTCGTCTCGGCAGTGAACCGAGCCGCCAACCGCTGAGAACAGCATCGGGGCCGGGCAGCGTACGCGTTGCCCGGCCTTCGGCGTTTTGGCGCGGGAGCCGCCCAGCGCACTGCCGGCCGTGCGGAACCTTCGCTGAGCTGGGCTCATGCACCGTCACTACTGCCCGTCGGCCTGCTGCCACTAGCGCGCGAAGATTAGCCGCGTGCTAGCGTTTTGGTGCACATTCAGCACCGAGCTTCCTGCTCGAACAGATCGAGCAAGTGGGGGAACTGTGACCGACAACGACCATAATCCGACTTCTCCGCCCTGGCTGCAGAGTCCGTCGGCTGATACGGCCGACGCTGCGTCCGGTCCCTCCGGGGTGCAGACGGTGCGCGACGACGAGAACGAAGCCGTCGAGGCCGCTGCCGAACCGGCGGCCGAGAGCACCGACAAGCCCGATGAGCAGCCGCCCGCCGAGGCGGAGGTCGGGATCTCCGAGCAGACCGTCTTCCAACCGGGCGGGTTCGTGCCCGGACCTTTTGCGCAGAACACGTTTTCGGTGCCCGACCCGTATCAGAGCGGTGGCGCGCACCCGGTGGCGAATGCCCCGGAGCAGCAGCCGTGGCCTGGTCAGCCGGGTCAGTATCCGACGGGTGAGCAGCCCTATCCCGGTGCGCCGCCGCAGCATCCGGGCCAGGAACCGCAGGCCGGGTTCGATCAGCCGCAGTTTGCCGGACAGCAGTTCCCGGGCCAGGAGCCGCCGCAGTTCCCGGGACAGGAACCGGTCGCGCCGCAGGGCCCGCAGTCGGAGCCGATCTACAGCTGGGCGCCGCCGCCCCCACCGATGTACCAGCCGCCCATGCAGGGTGGGATGCCGCCTGGTCCGCCGTCGGGTGAGTTCGGCCAGCCGGGTCAGATGCCGTCCGGGGAATTCGGGCAGCCCGGCCAGATGCCGGGTCAACCGCAACCGGGTGAATTCGGTGGACAGCCGATGCAGCCGCAGGGGCAGTTCCCCGGTGGCGCGCCGATGGGCGCGCCCGGCCAGCAGTGGGGCGCACCGCAGCAGCAGCCGTTCCAGCCGCAGCACATGACGCAGCCCGGGCAGCCGGGTCATTCGGTCAACGACCTGAATCTGCTGAAGCGGGCGCGTAAGTCGCCGCGCAGCGGGTGGCGCAAGGCTGTGCACAAGGTGTCCGGTGGTGTCATCAATCCGGGTGAGTCGGCGGCCGATGTGGTGCATCGCGACCTCGTCGAGCGGGTGAATCAGCCGGTGCGCGGCGACTACCGGATCGCGATCCTGTCGCTCAAGGGTGGTGTCGGTAAGACGACGACCACCGTCGGCCTCGGCTCCACCTTCGCCTCCCAGCGTGGTGACCGCGTGATCGCCATCGACGCCAACCCCGACCTGGGCACCCTCGCCCACCGGGTGCCGCGCCAGACCCGTTCGACGGTGCGCAACCTGCTCGAGGACCAGAGCATCACCCGCTACTCGGATGTGCGCGCGCACACCTCGCAGGCGCCGAGCCGGCTGGAAGTGCTTGCGTCCGAGCAGGACCCGGCGGTGTCGGAGGCGTTCAGCGAGGCCGATTACCGCAAGGCGATCGGCATCCTGCAGTCGTTCTACAACATCATCCTCACCGACTGCGGCACCGGTCTGATGCACTCGGCGATGGCCGGTGTGCTGGATATGGCGAGCTCGCTGGTGCTGGTCACCTCGCCCGCGATCGACGGTGCGCGCAGTGCGTCGGCGACGCTGGACTGGCTCGACCACCACGGTTACTCCAAGCTGGTCGAGCGCACGGTCGTGGTGGTGAACGCGTCGCGGCGCGGCGCCTCGACGGTCGACCTGGACCAGCTGCGCAAGCTGTTCCTCGACCGCACCCGCGCGGTGCAGGTCGTCCCGTTCGACGACCACCTGGCCGAGGGCGCCGAGATCGACCTCGAACTGGTGAGCAAGCCGACCCGGCGCGCCCTGCTGGAGCTGGCCGCGATGGTCGCCGACGATTTCGGCTACCACGGTCAGCAGCAGTTCCAGCCGGGTATGCAGGCCCAGTTCCAGACCGGGCAGTTCCAGCCGGGCCAGTACCAGCACGGTCAGTTCTGATGTAGTCGGCCGGCGTGGCCTCGCCACGTCGGCCGTCGCACCACACAGGCCAGGTCGATGCCCGCCTGTCGAGTCGACCGGCCTCAGCGAGTCAGCACGTCCGCTGCGGCTGTCTCGAAGGCCGCGAGCACCGTGGCGATCGCCGGACGGCGATGCGCCTGTGGCCGGGTGACGATCTCGTACACCCGCGCCGCCCGTACCCCGTCGAGCCGTAGCACCGTCAGGTCCGGGTGGGCGACGGCGAATCGTGGCATCAGCGCGACGCCGTAGCCCGAGGCGACCACGGTCTCGATCACCCGGAACTCGTTGAGCCGCTGGGCGATCCGCGGTCGCACCCCGGTGACGGTGGCGATGGAGTTGAGCACGTCGTCGACCGGGAAACCGCCGCGCACACTCACCCAGGTCTCATCGGCCAGTTCCTCCGGCCGCACCGAATCACGTTCCGCCAGTGGGTGATCCGCCGCGACGACCACGTCGATCGGTTCGCGCATGAGTACCCGCGCGGCGAGTCGTGGCCCGGCCAGCGAGGGCGCGCGTTCGTCGCGGTGAGTGAGCACGATGTCGTAGTCGGCGAGCAGCTTCCACGCTTCGCTCGGCGGCAGATCCTCGTCGCCCGCGACGAGTTCCACACCGCTGTCGACGAGCGCGGTGAGCACCGGCGGTAGCAGCAGGGCGGCACCGGACGGGAACGACGCCACCCGCACCTGACCACGCGGCGACCCGCGATAGTGCGCCATCTCCGCCACGGCCCTCTCCATGGCGGCGAGCACGTCGTCCGCGCGGAGCACGAGAGCCTGCCCGGCGTCGGTGAGCCGCACCCGCCTGCCGTCCGGCTCGAGCAGGGCGACGCCCGCTTCCCTGGCGAGCACCTTCAATTGCTGCGACACCGCAGAGGGTGTCATCGACAGCGCCTCGGCCACCGCGGCGACGGTGCCGCGTTCGGCGAGTTCCCGCAGAATCCGCAACCGGTCGACCGAGAACATGAAGTAAATCTACTTCATTCATCCACTTTAATTCGATTGTCCTGATGATTAGCCGACCGCACGATAGACCATGTGACCACCCGTGACCGCCTGCTCGGCCTGACCGTCGTCGTCCTGTGGGGCCTGAACTTCCTGGCCATCCGCATCGGCCTCGACCACTTCCCGCCGTTCTTCTTCGCCGCCCTCCGCTTCGCCGTCATCGCGCTGCCGGTGCTCGTGTTCATTCCGCGCCCGGCTGTACCGACGCGCTGGCTGCTGCTCTACGGCGCCGGTTTCGGCATCGCGCAGTTCGCGTTCCTGTTCACCGCCATGCACCTCGGCATGCCGACCGGCCTGGCCTCACTGGTCCTGCAGTCGTCGGCGCCGTTCACCGTCGTGCTCGGCGCGGTGCTGCTGCGCGAACGGTTGCGGCCGGTACAGATCGCGGGACTGGTGGTCGCCGTGCTCGGGATGACGATCATCGGTGCCGACCGCATGGCCCATGCCACCCTGCTCCCGGTCCTGCTCACGCTCGCGGGCGGCCTCGGTTGGGCCTTCGGCAATATCGGCGCCCGCAAGGCAGGCGCCGACTCCCCCGGCTTCGACCCGTTGCATCTGACGTTGTGGATGTCGGTGGTCCCGGTGCTGCCGCTGCTCGCCCTGTCGATGGCCGTCGAGGGTCCGACGGCCGGTTTCGCGGCACTCGGCTCGGCCTTCGCCACCGAAACCGGGCCGCCCGCGCTGATCGCCGTCGCCTACATCGCGATCCTCGCCACCGTCTGTGGTTCCGGGCTGTGGACGTACCTGATGAGCCGCTACCCGGCCGGTACCGTGGCCCCGCTGTCGCTGCTCGTCCCGGTCGTCGGCATCGCCGCAGCGTGGCTGGTGCTGGACGAACAGCCCACGGCCGCAGCCCTTTTCGGTGGCGTGATCGTCATCGCGGGGGCCTTCGCGGCGACCACCGCCAAGGCCCTTCCGGTTTCGACGCCGACCACCGAACCGGCACCTGTCCCGGCCGATGCCGCGGTTGGTCAGTCCCTGCGTCCGCCGAGCGCACGCACGATCGGGAACGAGGCGAGATAACCGAGCACACACAGCACCACCACGACGCCCAACCCGATCAACGCCACATTCCGCGCGGTGTTGTCGGGCGCGGGCGGAGTGGGCGGCACGGCCAGCTGCACCTGGCGCCCCTCCGCGCTCGACGGCTTCTTCACCAGCGGTGTCGTCGTGTCGACATCGTGGGTGAGCGCGGCGACGGGGTCGATGGTGCCGAACCCGCCGTAGGGGTTCCAGCCCTCCGGGGTGGAGTGGGTGGTCGCCTGGATGCGATGGATCACCTGGGCGGCGGTGAGGTGCGGGAACCGGGCTCGCACCAGCGCCGCCACCCCGGCGACATACGGTGCGGCGAACGAGGTGCCCGCGATATTGCTGTCGCCCTGGTTGGTGACAGTCGCGTACGCGAGCCCACCGCTGTTGGGATCCAGCGACACGATCTGCTCACCGGGCGCCGACACCCCCACCCACGGGCCGGGCACGGTGAACGACGAGGGCTGTCCGTTGAGGTCGACCGACCCGACCGAGAGCACGTATTCGTCGTACCAGGCGGGAGTCACGGCGGTAGCCAGCGAATCCCACGGATCGGCACCAGGTTTGAGCGGGTTGATCCCCGGATTACCGGTGCAGGCCTTGTTGTCGCTGTTGCCGGCCGAGGCGATGATGACCGCGTCCTTCACCGTGGCCGCGTACGCGACGGCCGCACCGAGCTTGCGATCGTTCATCGTCGGTGAGCCGCAAGCGACTTCGGAGATGTTGATGACGGTCGCGCCCATGTTGGCCGCGTGCACCACGGCCTCCGACAGGCTCGACACATTGCCGACGCCGCCGCCGTTCTTGGGGTCGTTCGGGTCGACCTCGCGGCCCTTGGGCCGGTACGCGCTGGACGACTGCCTGATCCCGATGATCTGCGCCTCCGGTGCGACACCGGAGAAACCGTCCGTCGAGGACGGTTGACCGGCGATGATGCCCGCCACGAAGGTGCCGTGGGCGTCGCAGTCGACGGTGCCGTCGCTGTCGGCGACGTAGTCACCGCCGCCGATGATGTTCGGCAACCGGGGATGGCGGGCGACGCCGGTGTCGATCACCGCGACGGTCTGCCCCGCGCCACGGCTGAACTGCCAGGCCGGTTCGAGACCGAGGAATTTCTGGGCCGGTGGGGTGGAGGTGGACGGGCTGGTCCGCGTGCTCGTGCACGGGTTCGCCGCTTCGACCTCGGTGTACGGCTTGGGCGCCCCGTCGCCCGGCAGGGCCGAGGCGTCGATGGCGGGCGGCCGGGCCGCGGCGGCGGTCGGCGTGCCGATGCTCACCGAACAGCCGACGATCCCCGCGACGAGAACAACCCGTGTGACTACGTTGTGCGCCCGCCGGCGCCCCCACCAATTCCCACGCACTGCGGCATTGTCGCACATCCGCCACCTACCCGGTTCGCCGGTGAACGGCCGGACCCGATTGCCGAATCGCCGCCGCGACCGGCCGTTGGTCGCTAGCATGTGACCGGTCGGTTTCGAGCTCGGCGAACTGCGCACAGGTCGATATAGCCAGGTCTTCGCCGCGCTCTAGAGTGGTGGCAAATAGCAGGCAATACTCGAGCAAGGCAGCTGAACAGCGTATGGCGGAACAGCGGTGGCCCGTATCGCGCAGGAATTTTCTGCACGGCACGGTCGCAGCGGGGGTGGTAGCGGCGGGGGCCGTGACAGGAGTGCCCGCGAAGGCCGCTCCACCCGGACGCCGGGTCGCGGTGCTCGGCGGTGGTGTGGCCGGGTTGACGGCGGCGCACGAACTCGCCGAGCGCGGCTTCGAAGTGGCGGTCTACGAGGCGCGGGCGCTCGGCGGCAAGGCGCGCAGCATCGCTGTTCCCGGCACCGGGCGCGACGGCCGCCCCGACCTGCCCGGTGAGCACGGTTTCCGCTTCTTCCCCGGCTTCTACCGGAACCTGCCCGACACGATGCGCCGAATCCCGGTGCGCGGCAACGCCGATGGGGTGTGGAACAACCTGATCGCCGTGCCCGAGGCGCGGTTCTCCCGGCGCGGCGGCGACGACATCTCGCTCGCCCTGCCCGGCACGGGCCTGCCCGTGACCACCGCTGACGCGGTCCGCGAAACCCTCACCGCCACGATCACCACCACCTCGAAAATGCCCGCCGACGAGGCCGCGTATTTCGCCAACCGGCTACTGGTGTTCAACAGCAGCTGCCAGGCCCGCCGATTCGGGCAATGGGAGCACACCTCGTGGCGTGATTTCGTGCAGGGGCACACGCGCTCGCACGAGTTCCGCGCCATCGTGGCCCGCACGCTCACCAGCATCATGGTGGCCGCCAAGGAAGACCTGGCCAGCACGAGAACCATCGGCAGCATGGGTGAGCAGTTCCTCGGCAACCCGCTGGGCATCGGCAACGACGGCGGGCTCGACCGGGTGCTCAACAACGCGACCAATACCGCCTGGATCGACCCGTGGGTGGCGCATCTGCGCGGGCTCGGTGTGCGTTTCGAGCTGGACGCGCGAGTGGAGGAGCTCGTCGTGCGTGATCGGCGTATCGCCGCCGCGCGGGTGGCGGGGGTCGGCGAGGTCGACGCCGACTACTTCGTGGTCGCGATGCCCGTCGAACACGCGCGGACCCTGTGGTCGGCCGACGTGCTGGAGCTGGCGCCGCAGTACGCGGCGATGGACCGGCTGCACGTCGATTGGATGAACGGCATACAGATCTATTTCCGGGCGCCGCTGCGTATCTCACGTGGTCACGCGGCATACGTGGATTCGCCGTGGTCGCTCACCTCGATCAGCCAGAACCAGTTGTGGACGCGCAAGCTGCCCACCTTCGGCGACGGCTCGGTGGCCGACTGCCTGTCGGTCGACATCTCCGATTGGCACACCCCCGGCATCCTCTACGGCAAACCGGCCACCGACTGCACGCACGAGGAGATCTTCCGCGAGGTGTGGGCGCAGCTGAGCGAACACCTCAACGATCGCGAACAGCTGTTGCGTCCCGCCGAGGTGCATTCGTGGTTCCTCGATCCGGGAATCTCCTGGCAGGGCGGCCGCAATGCCAATGCCGACCCGCTGCTCATCAACACCGCCGGTTCCTGGGACCACCGCCCCGAACCGCACGGCCCCATCGAAAACCTTTTCCTCGCAGGTGATTACGTGCGCACCGATGTGGACCTGGCGACGATGGAGGGCGCCAACGAGTCCGCCCGCGCGGCCGTGAACGCCCTGCTCGACGTAGCCGGTTCGGCGGCGCCGCGCTGCGAGGTGTTCCACCTGCGCCGCACGCCCGGCCTCGAACCGCTGCGCGTGATCGATGCCGACCGCTACGCCAAGGGCCTGCCCAACCTGTTCGACGTGCCACTGTGAACGCGACCGGACGCAGCTCACACCGCTCCCGAAAGTCAGCCGTAACACCGCGCACATAGACTCGCGTCGTGGCAGACATCTCGGTGCGTGGGCGCCTGGCCTTGCGAGCGGCGGCGGCAGCGTCGTGGGCTTCGCAGAAGGCGGGCCGCGGCAAGGGTTCGATGATCGGCGGCCTGATCGCGCTGAAAATCGATCCGACGATCATGACTCAACTGGGTCGCGACCGCCGGACGGTGCTCATCACCGGCACCAACGGCAAATCGACGACAACCAGGATGACCACGGCCGCGCTCGGCAGCCTCGGTCAGGTCGCCACCCAGGCCGACGGCGCCAATATGGACGCGGGCATCGTCGCGGCGCTCAGCCAGCACCCCGGGGTGGCACTGGCCGCGATCGAGGTCGACGAGCTGCATCTGCCGCACGTATGTGACGCGCTCGACCCCGCCGCCGTCGTGCTGCTGAACCTCAGCCGCGACCAGCTGGACCGGGTCGGCGAGATCAACATGATCGAACGCAAACTGCGTGCCGGGCTGCAACGTCATCCCGATGCCGTGGTGATCGCCAACTGCGACGACGTGCTCGTCGCGTCCATCGCCTACGACCACCCCAATGTGGTGTGGGTCGCCGCGGGCAGCGGCTGGGCCGTCGACGCGACCAGTTGCCCGCGCAGCGGTGAACCCATCGTCTGGGAGGGTGAGAACTGGCGTTCCACCGGCACCGATTTCCATCGCCCGCAGCCGGATTGGTGGCTCGACGGCGAACAGCTGTGCGGTCCCGACGGTTTCCGTGCTCCTCTGCACCTTGCCCTGCCCGGCCGGGCCAATCGCGGGAACGCGGCCCAGGCCGTTGCCGCCGCCGTGGCACTCGGCGCCGATGCGACCAAGGCCACCGATGCCACCGCAACGGTGCGTGAGATCGCGGGCCGCTACCGCACCGTCACCGTCGGCGAACACGACGCGCGGCTGCTGCTAGCCAAGAACCCGGCGGGGTGGCAGGAGGCGCTGTCGATGATCGAGCCGTCCTCGGCCGGGCTGGTGATCGCCGTGAACGGGCAGGTGCCCGACGGTGAGGACCTGTCGTGGCTGTGGGATGTGCGGTTCGAACACTTCGAAGGGGTACAGGTGGTCGCCTCCGGTGAGCGGGCCACCGACCTGGCCGTCCGCCTGACTTATGCCGGCGTGGAGCACACGCTGGTGCCCGATCCGGTGCGCGCCATCGCGTCGTGCCCCGCCGGGCATGTCGAGGTGCTGGCCAACTACACCGCGTTCCGCGATCTGAATCGTGATCTGGAGGCCCGCAAATGAGCGAGTCCACTGTGCGTATCGGGCTGGTGCTGCCCGATGTGATGGGTACCTACGGCGACGGTGGCAACGCACTCGTGCTGCGTCAGCGGTTGCGGATGCGCGGGTACGACGCCGAGATCGTCGAGATCACCCTCGCCGACCCGGTCCCCGATTCGTTCGACATCTACACCCTCGGCGGTGCGGAGGATTCCGCCCAGCGCCTGGCGACCCGTCACCTGCAGCGCTACCCCGGCCTGCAGCAGGCTGCCGCCAAAGGTGCTCCCGTGCTTGCCATCTGCGCCGCCATCCAGGTGCTCGGCAACTGGTACGAGACCTCGGCGGGCGAAAAGGTCGACGGCGTGAGCCTTTTCGACGTCACCACCTCACCCCAGGACACCCGCGCCATCGGTGAGGTGACAACCACGCCCTTGCTCGAAGGCCTCTCCGCTCCGCTCACCGGGTTCGAAAACCATCGCGGCGGAACAACTCTCGGCCCCGACGCGAAGCCCCTCGCCCGCGTCACCCGCGGTGTCGGCAACGGTGTCGGCGACGGCACCGAAGGCGTCGTCCAGGGCTCGGTCCTCGGCACCTACCTGCACGGCCCCGCCCTGGCCCGCAACCCCGAACTCGCCGACTACCTCATCGCCCGAGCCCTCGGCATCTCCCCCACCGACCTCACCCCCCTCGACCTCCCGGTAGTCGACCGCCTCCGCCGCGAACGCCTGCGCGCCTGAGTCGACACCGCAGCGCGGACACCTCGTACTGCTCTACCGTCAGCCGATCGGGGCCACGTCTACGGAGACGTCGATGGTCGAGGTGGCAGCTTCGGTGTAGATGATGCCGCGCAGGGGTGGGACGTCTTGGTAGTCGCGACCCCAGGCGACGGTGACATAGCGTTCGTCGGCGAATTGGTTGTTGGTCGGGTCGAAGGGGAGCCAGTGGTCGAGTAGCCAGACGGCGGGCCAGGCGTGGGTGGCGTCGGCGCCGATCATGCGTTCGCGGCCGGGGGGTGGGTTGGTCGCCAGGTAGCCGGAGACGTAACGGGCGGCGAGGCCGTGGGAACGCAGGCAAGCGCAGGCGAAGCGGGCGAAATCCTGGCAGACACCTTCGCGGGCGGCGAAGACGTCTGCGACGCTGGTGCTCACGGTTGTCGAGCCGGTGCGGTAGTGGAAGTCGTGGTGGATGCGGGAGTTCAGTTCGGTGACCGCGTCCAGGAGCGGACGGCCCGGGGTGAAGCTCTGCGCGGCATAGGCTTTGACGTCGGGTGTGATTTCGGGCTGGGTCAGGTCGAGGGTGAATTCGACGGCGAGGGGCCCGGTGTTCGCGGTCGGACGGGCCTGTTCCCAGGGGAGATCGGCGTCCGGTGGTGGGGGTTGGTCGACTTCGACGAGCGATTCGGCGGTCACCACGAGCCGACGATGTTCCTGTGTCACATGGAAGTACGTGGTGGCGTTGCCGTATACGTCGGGGCCTGCCGAGCGGTCGGACGGGCGGGGGTCGATGTGGATGTCGTGGGCGAGCAAGCGCTGGCCGGGAAACTCTCGTGGTGTGAGATACGCACGTCCGTAGGAACTGCTCACCTCATCGGAGTAGGCGTAGGTGGTGTGGTGCAGCACGCGGTAGGTGCTCATCCGACCACCCTCGCGCTGCCCCACAGGGGCTGAATGCTTTGCGGCACGGTCAACTTGGAAGTCTCGAACGATTCGGCCAGCTTGCGCAACCGCAAGTGCACCCCTTCCAGCAGTTCCACCAGTTCGGTGCGCACACCGTCGTCGGCGTGTTCCAGATCGGCGGGGTCGACCCGCCGCACCATGCGTTGCGCGTCGGCGAGCAGGCGTTGCGAACGCGACGTACCCGAGCTGCCTGGCAGCGCCTGGAGACCGGTTTCGAGCCGGTCGAGCTGGTACACCAGCGAGTGGGGGTTGGCGGCGTCGAACAGCAACAGATCGGCCAGGGCAACGATCTGCGGCGCCCCACGATGTCTACGCCGGTACATGACCGCCGACTCGGTGGCCGCGAGCACCGCGTCGAACAGCACCTGCTCCTCCTCCGGCGGATGCTCACGCGCGAGCGTCGATCCGAGCAGGGCCGTCAGCGCGAGCCCGCGCTCCACCCGCTTGCCGATCTCCATCACCTGCCAACCCGTGTCGCGCACAAGGGATTCCGCCCCGATACCCGACAGGGCGAGCAGAGCCGCCAGCGACAGCGAATGCACCGACGACATCGCCGTCTCACTCTCGGCACCACGGAATTCGGCCAGCGCCCGGTCCACCGCACCGAGGATCATCCAGGTATCCCCCGACACCTGGTCGCGCACAGCCCGAGCCGCCGACCCGTAATGGTCGATCGCGTAGGCCAACGACCCGACCCGCTGCCGATCCCCGGTCAACGCCGCCAGATACCGGAACCCTTCGGCCGATGCCCCGACGACGCGAGACTCCGCGGCCGTTACGTCCGCGACCTCCGAACCGGGCGACGACTCCTCCTCGGCAGCCCTCGGCACGCGAGACACTCCGGCGGTCGACGCCTCCGGCGAGTCCGCACCGGACCCACTGTCGGCAGACACCCCCGCCGCTCGCCCGGCGGGCTCCTCCATCGCCTCGAGAACACGGTCGGTACCGGTTGTCACCGCGAGCGCGTGCCACAGAACCGGCAGCGCCGCACCGCCTTCCAGCCACGGCCGGTAGCGATGGTCCTGGTAGACGTCGTGGGTCGCGGCGAGCAGCCGGACCACCGATTCGGCTCGTTCGCCGTAGCGACCCATCCAGAACAGGTCGTTGAGGACGCGCGGGGAACTCACCGCCTCCACCACCGGCGCGGCTCGGCGCGGGCGGTCCGCGTGCGGGAGATCGGCGGCGGCGGGCGCGGCGGCCGGGGCCGCCCGGACCCAGACATCCTTGGCCGCCACCTTGATCGCGACATGACCTGGTTCGCGCCGCAACCACTGCTGGCCGAGACCACCGGCCATCGCCGTGTACCCACCGCGCCGCGCCAGCGAGAACAACCGCATCCCCACCGGGGCCGGCGCCAGCCCCGACCGCTCCTGCACCGACGGCGCGACGGAGAACTCGGCGGGTTCCTGACCCACCCACCGCCACGTCTCGGCCTCGATCCGTGCCGCGAGTTCCGCGCGTTCGGCGGCGGCGAGATTCGGCCCGAAGGTGGTCGTCCCGTCGACGGTCGAACGAATCACGAGTTCACCGACATGTGAAACCATGTGGGCGCGTTCGATTTCCACCTCGCCCCAGTACGACTGCACCCCGTCGAGCAGCAGTTCCTCACCGAGTACCGTCCGCGCGATTCGTGGCAGGCACACGCTCAACGCGGGTGATTCGAGCAACCCGCTACCGAGGGTGTTGACCACCGTCACCGCTCCGCGCCGCAACACCTCGACCAACCCCACCACCCCGAGCCGCGAATCGGGACGCAGGTCGAGCGGATCGGCGAACTCCGCGTCGACGCGCCGCAACACCACATCGACCCGTTCGAGACTGCCGAGCGACCGCATCCACAGCGCACCGTCGCGCACGACCAGATCAGCGCTCTCCACCAGCGGGAAACCGAGGGTCTGCGCCAGATAGGCCTGGTCGAAGGCGGTTTCGGACTGCGCACCCGGGCTCAGCACGACCACAACGGGTTCCGCGCCGTCGGCCGACTCGGGGGCCGCCTCGGCGAGCATCGACCGCATCGCCCGCGCGAACGGGCTCAACGGACGTGGCCCGGCGTGTTCGAACGACTCCGGGATCGCCGAGGCGACAACGCGGCGGTCGGCCAGCGCGTACCCGGCGCCCGACGGCGCCTGCGCCCAGTCGGCGAGCACCCGGAAGTCACCGTCACCGAACCGGCTGATGTCGCAGCCGTGCAGGAACAGCTGATGCGTGCCGGGCACGGTGATGCCGTGCGCGGCACGCACGTACCCGGCGCTGCCGAAAACCACCTGCGGCGGCAGTACACCGGAGGTGAGCAGCCTGCGCGGCCCGTACACATCGGTGAGCACCTCGTCGAGCACGCGGGAACGCTGCACGAGGCCCGCTTCCAGGCGGGTCCAGTCGTCGGCGGAGACCAGCAGCGGGATGGGATCGAGCCGCCACGGTCGGGCGCTGCCGTCGGGGCCGGTGTAGGTGACGCCGTCGTCCTCGATCCGCCTGCGCACGCGGTGATCGATGTCGGCCAGGCCCGCGACACCGCGCTCGGCGAAGGCCGCCGAGAGTTCGGCCCACATCGGGCGAACCCGGCCCTGGCCGTCGACCAGTTCGTCGTAATAGCCCGAGGTCGGCCCGCCGCATTCGTCGAACGGCGCGTCGGCCCGGCTCGCGGACCGGTACCGGGCGAACTGCTGGGCCACCTGCGCCCGCACGCCCGGCGCGAGTCGCGCCTCATCGAGCTCGGTCATGGGCCCTCCGTATCGTCGCCGGTCGACACCACGCACATCGGCCCCGATTCTCCCCCGTCACCGCCCCGAGCGGAGTGTTCCCGCCCTCGGTGAGTTCGGTCCGAGCACCTACGTAGGGTTGACCAGGTGAGCTACGACCACATCCTTCTGCCGTCGGGCGCGGCCTCCTCCCTCGACGAGATCGACGCCTACCTGACCGCGCACGAAGGTCTGCCCGAGACCGACGCCATCGCCGAGATCGCGGCCGAACTCAACGCCCGCGACAGCGCGCTGCCCGAGGAGGACGGCTTCCTCAGCAGTCCCGTGAGCGGCCCGACCGGCGACACCCTGTTCGTGCCGTCGCCGTACGACGCGATCGGCTTCGTCCGCGATCTGCTGTTCGACCTGGCGACCCCGCGCGGCTACGCCGTCTACGACCCGCAGCTGTCGTGGCTGATCGACCCCGCCGGGCACGTCCCGATCGCCGTCACCCACGGCGGCGCGGGCGAATTCCCTTATCTCACCGAGGAATTGGCGCACCGCTGGGTTGCGGGACTGGCCGCACCGAACCCGTACCTGATCGTCGAACGCGGCGAACAGAGCTACATCCAGACCTACCGCGACCCCGACGGCACCTACACCCTCGAATACCGCGACGGCTCGGCCGACCGGCACTTCGGGACGAAACTCGGCGACGCCGCCGAGGTCGCCCGCATCATCTGGGACTGGACCAACGGCAAACCCGTTGCCGACGAAGCGAACTGGGCCCGAGTCGAGCTCTAGAGCGCGCGTCGACCCGACAGCGCGCGACCGAGCGTCAGCTCGTCGGCGAACTCCAGGTCACCACCCATCGGCAGACCCGACGCCAGCCGGGTCACCGAGAGCCCGGGGAAATCGCGCAGCATGCGCACCAGATAGGTGGCGGTCGCCTCGCCCTCGGTGTTCGGGTCGGTCGCGATGATGACCTCGCTCACGTCGACACCGTCGTCCTGATTGCCGATGCGGGTCAACAGCTCCCGGATCCGCAACTGATCGGGCCCGACACCGCTGAGCGGATCGAGCGCACCACCGAGCACGTGGTAGCGACCACGGAACTCACGGGTGCGCTCGATCGCCTGCACATCCTTGGGTTCCTCGACCACACAGATCATGGTGCGGTCGCGGCGGGGGTCGGCGCAGATCCGGCACAGTTCGCCGTCGGCGACGGTGCCGCACGACACGCAGAACTGCACGCCGTCGCGCACCTTCTGCAGCACGGCCTGTAACCGGTCGATCTCCGGCGGCTCCACCTGCAGCAGATGAAAAGCGATGCGCTGCGCGCTCTTCGGACCGACGCCGGGCAGCTTGCCCAGCTCGTCGATCAGATCCTGTACCGGCCCCTCATACATCAGAAATCAGGCAGTCCGGGCATCGAACCGCCGAGGCCCTGCGACAGCGGGCCGAGCCGTTCGGCGGCCAGCTGCTGTGCGTTGGCCATCGCGTCGTTGATCGCGCCGATCACCAGGTCCTGCAGACCGTCGACATCGGACGGGTCGACGACCTTGGGGTCGATGGTGAGGGCGGTGATCTCGCCGCTCACCTTGATGGTCGCCTGCACGAGACCGCCACCGGCCTGGCCCTGCACCACCGATTCGGCGAGCTCGGCCTGGGCCTGCATCACGGCCTGCTGCATCTGCTGGGCCTGGGCAAGCAGCGCTTGCATGTCGAACTGACCATCACCGGGTTGCACGAAGGCTCCTGTGTCGTTGGCGGCTGGCGCCGCGGGTTTTCGGCCCCGTGAGCCGCGGCCGACGACCGGATGGTGCATCGGGTGGGGGCTCGGGCCTTGTCCACGTACCAGCCTAGTCGGGGTGCCCGGAGGGCGGCGGCTGGCCTTCGGCGTTGCGCGCGGCCTAGGATCGGGACAGGTCGGGCTACGGGTCAGCAACCCTAGGAGATCGGATGAATCCCATGCGTGCTCGTCTGGTGACCACATCGGCTCTGTGTGCGAGCCTGCTCGTTCTCACCCCGGTCGGCGCCGCCGCCGATCCACCGACACCCGTCGCGGACTACGGCGCCGGATGCGTGCTCGACCCCGGCAATCGTGCCGCGACCATCGACTCGCTGCGGTTCCGCTGCAGTGTCGGCCAACAGGATCAGATCTACCGCGACGCGAGCGCGGGCGCGGTGCCGATGGGCGTCACGAACGGCTGGGTGGTTCGTCCGGAACGGCTGGACGGCATCGCGCAGTCGGTGTGGATCGGCAAGGTGTTCCGCACGGGCCCCGACGGCGGCACGCTGACGAACCGGGTCACCGGTGCCGGACTCGAGGCCTTCCCGGCCGACGTCTACCGGGCACCCTCGATCCTCGACGCCGCCCCGGCCTGGGCCTTGAACTACCCCACGCCGGTGTACGACGAGATCAGAGAGGTGACACCCGGCGTCTGGCTCGGCTATTCGTGGTGGCGTGGCGGCGGCCTGCTCGCGGCATTCGTGCTCACCCCTGCCTGATCGTTGACCTTCCCGCTACTGGAGGGTGTTGGCTTGTCTTCATGACAGCCACCGTGACGATCGGCGAGTTCGCCCGCCTCACGCTTCTGAGCGTCAAGACGCTGCGCTACTACCACGAGATCGAGTTGCTCGAACCGGTCGCGGTGGCGCCCGGTTCCGGGTACCGCCGCTACTCCGTCGACCAGGTCGAACAGGCGCACCTCATCCGCAGGCTGCGCGATCTGGCCATGCCGCTGCCACGGATCCGTGAGGTACTCGCCGCCCCCGACCCGACCACGCGCGACGCGACTCTGCGCGAACACCTCAGCGCGATGGAAGCCGAACTGCAGCGCACCAGGGACGTGGTCACCTCGTTGCGCGCGCTGCTCACCGTGCCCGCGCCGATGCTGCGGGTGGAATACCGGATAGAGCCGGCGTGCACCGCGCTCACCCGCACCGACCGGGTCGCCCGCGACGCCATCGGCGAATGGTGCGGTCTCGCCTTCGACCAGCTGTTCCAGACGGTGCTCACCGCGGGCGTGACACCGGGCGGAATCGCGGGCGCCACCTACTCGACCGAATTCTTCACCGACGAGTCGGGCGAGGTGAGCGCCTACCTGCCACTTCCCACGGGCACGAAACTCACCCCACCACCCGGCCTCGAACTCACCCACATGCCCGCCCGCCGCTACGCCGTGGCCGTGCACACCGGCGCGTTCGACGACTTCGACCGCACCTATGGCGCCCTCGGCAGCCATGTCGCCGAACACGACGAAGCCCTGGCCGACGAACCGATCCGCGAGCGCTACCTCGTGGGACCGCAGCACACCGACAACCCGGCCGAATACCGCACCGAAGTGTGCTGGCCCATCACCGAAGGAGAAACCCGATGACCCTCGCCATCGCCAATGTCGTCGTCGACTGCCACGACGCGGCCGCCCTCGCCGAGTTCTACGCCCAACTGCTCGACGTGCCCGTCGAACCGGAGGCCTCGCCGTTCTTCGCCGAGATCGGCCGGTCGACAGGCATGTCGCCGGTGCTGATGTTCATCCAGGTGCCCGACCGGACGCCGGGCAAGAACGCCGTGCACCTGGACTTCCACTCGACGCAGTGGGCCGATGCCCTCGAACGCGCGATCAGCCTGGGCGGCAAGCACATCGGCGACTTCGACCAGTACGGCGTGCAGTGGGTGACCGTCGCCGATCCCGAGGGCAACCTCTTCGACATCGGCAAATACTGACTCAGGCCAGTTCGCGCTTCAGGTTCTCCAGCAGCTCGGCCTGGATCTTCTTCAGGCCGAGCGGCGCGAAGATGCCCTCGAAGATGCCGCCGATGCCGCCCGCACCCTTCCAGGTGGTGCGCACGGTGACGCGCGAACCGGTGCCCTCGGGCGTGACGGTCCAGGTGTTGACCATCGAGGAGTTGGCGTCGCGCTCGGTGAGAATCGAGTCCGCGACCGTCACACTGGCGCGCACGTTGCGCACCCGCTTCTCGGTGGCCTGCAGGGTCCACTCCACCACGGTGCCCGCGCCCTTACCGCCCTCGATCACCTTGTAGTCGCGGTAGTGCGAGGAGAGGATGCGCGGACGAACCGTCTCGTAGTCGCCGATCGCCTCGAGGGTGCGCTGCGGATCCGCCGCGACGACGATCGAACTGCTTGCACTGACCTGTCCCACTGTATGACTCCTTGTCGGGTGCGAAATCTCGACCGGGTTACATCCTGCCTTGCGCCACACCGCATCGCCCGACCAGGTCGTCGGGGAAGAAACAGCTGAGTGACATTTCTCCGTGGCGTGCATCTATCTGGTAGCCGGGCGGGCGGGCGCGTACTAGCGTCGACACAGTGGCAGTGAGTCTTTTGGGTAGGGCCGGCCACGAACCGGCCGCACGCGAGTCTGGATACGCCGCGCACCGCGCGGGTGTGGAGCGACTGCTGGCAAGCTATCGCGCCATCCCACCGGGTGCCGTCGTCCGGTTGGCGAAGAAGACATCGAACCTTTTCCGTGCCAGGGCGGCGACGACCGCGCCCGGGCTCGACGTGTCGGGGCTGGGGCAGGTGATCGCCGTCGACCCGCAGGCCGGAACCGCCGACGTGGCAGGCATGACCACCTACGAGGACCTGGTGGCGGCCACCCTCCCCTACGGGCTCGCCCCGCTGGTGGTTCCGCAGCTCAAGACCATCACCCTCGGTGGCGCCGTCACCGGGCTCGGCATCGAGTCGACCTCGTTCCGCAACGGTCTTCCGCACGAATCCGTGCTGGAAATGGACATCCTGACCGGGTCGGGCGAGATCCTCACCGCGACGCCGACCGGCGAGCACGCCGACCTCTTCCACGGTTTCCCCAACTCCTACGGCACCCTCGGCTACTCCGTTCGCCTGAAAATCGAGCTCGAAACTGTCAAGCCCTATGTCGCGCTGCGGCACGTGCGGTTCCACGATCTGCGCACGCTGGAAACCGAGCTGGAACGCATCGTCACCGAACGCTCCTACCAGGGCGAACAGGTCGACTACCTGGACGGCGTCGTGTTCAGTGCCACCGAGAGCTACCTGTCCCTCGGCAGGCAGACCGACGAACCCGGCCCGGTCGGCGACTACACCGGCATGGACATCTACTACCGCTCCCTGCAGCACGACGACGGCGTGAAGACCGACCGGCTCACCATCGCCGACTACCTGTGGCGCTGGGACACCGACTGGTTCTGGTGCTCGCGTGCCTTCGGCACCCAGAACCCGAAGATCCGCCGGTTCTGGCCCAAGTCGTTGCGTCGCAGCAGCTTCTACTGGAAGCTCGTCGCGCTCGACCGCAAGTACCACTTCGACGACCGGCGCCGGGCCCGCAAGGGACTCGCCCCGCAGGAGCGGGTGGTGCAGGACATCGAGGTGCCGGTCCACCGCACCGCCGACTTCGCCGAGTGGTTCCTGCGCGAGATCCCGATCGAACCGATCTGGCTGTGCCCGTTGCGTTTGCGCGAGACCGGCGCCGCCGACGGCAGCCGACCGTGGCCGCTGTATCCCCTCGAACCGCGCCACACCTACGTCAACTTCGGATTCTGGTCGGCGGTGCCCACCGTGCCCGGTCAGCCGGAGGGGGCGGCCAACCGTGCCATCGAGAAGATCGTCTCCGAATTCGACGGACACAAGTCCCTGTACTCGGACTCCTATTACGACGAGGCAGAATTCGCGAAGCTCTACGGCGGCCAGACCTATACCGCATTGAAGAACCGTTACGACCCGGACCAACGACTGCTGAATCTGTATTCGAAGGCGGTGCAACGCAAGTGACGACATTCAAGGACAGATCCGAGATCCTCGCCGAGCTGGGAACCCGGCTCAGCATCGCGGAGGTGTTCGAGAGCCTCATCGACGGTGACATCCCTGTCCGGCTGACAGCCTACGACGGCAGCGCGACCGGGCCCGCCGATTCGCCCTACACCCTCGACATCAAGAACCCGCGCGGCATCAACTACCTGGCCACCGCCCCCGGCGACCTCGGCATGGCCCGCGCCTACATCGCGGGCGACATGGTGGCGCAGGGGGTGCACCCCGGTGACCCGTACGACATCTTGAAGGCCATGCAGGACATGAGGTTCCACCGTCCTTCGGCCCTGTCGCTGGTGACCATCGCCCGCTCGCTCGGCTGGGAGCGGCTCAAGCCGATCGCCCCGCCGCCGCAGGAAACCCTGCCGCGCTGGCGCCGCATCGCCCTGGAGGGCTTACGCCACTCCAAGACCCGCGACGCCGAGGCGATCCACCACCACTACGACGTCTCCAACAAGTTCTACGAATACGTGCTCGGTCCGTCGATGACCTACACCTGCGCGGTGTACGGCGACCGCGACTGGACGCTCGAGCAGGCACAGGAGAACAAGTACCGGCTGATCTTCGACAAGCTGCGCCTGAAGGAAGGCGACCGGCTGCTCGACATCGGTTGCGGCTGGGGCGGCATGGTCCGCTACGCCGCCAAGCGTGGCGTGCGCGTCATCGGTGCCACGCTCTCGGCCGAACAGGCGGCGTGGGCGCAGCAGAAGATCGTCGAGGAAGGGCTCGCCGACCTCGCCGAAGTCCGCCACAGCGACTACCGCGACATCGTCGAGGGCGAGTTCGACGCCGTCTCCTCGATCGGTCTCACCGAACACATCGGGGTGCACAACTACCCCTTCTACTTCGGTTTCATCAAGGACAAACTCCGCGACGGCGGCCTGTTCCTCAACCACTGCATCACCCGCCCCGACAACACCCGAACCACCAAGGCCGGCGACTTCATCGACCGCTACGTCTTCCCCGACGGCGAACTCATCGGCTCGGGCCGCATCATCTCCGAGATCCAGAACCTCGGCCTCGAGGTCCTGCACGAGGAGAACCTGCGCGAGCACTACGCCCTCACCCTGCACGAATGGTGCAAGAACCTGGTCGCCAACTGGGACGCCTGCGTCGACGAGGTGGGCGAGGGCACGGCAAAGGTCTGGGGCCTCTACATGGCAGGCTGCCGTCTCGGCTTCCAACGCAACGTCGTCCAACTCCACCACGTCCTCGGCGTGAAACTGAACAAGAACGGAACCTGGGACGTGCCGTTGCGGCCCTGGTGGCAGCCCTAGTACGGTGACCGGCCCTGGTGACCGGGCCGGTCAGGTCAGTAGTTCGTCGAGAAAATGGCCGGGCATCCCGTCCAGGATCGGATGCTGCTGGGTGTCGTGAGCCTGGGTACGCAGGACGTGGAGGAGACCGACTACGCCGGGGCCCGCGTCGAGCAAGGGGCGGGTCCAGCCGAGGTCGGCGCAGGTGCGCAGGACCGGCAGGACCAGGTTGGTCGCCTCGCCGATCCAGCCTGCCGCCGCGAGGCATTCGGCGAGCAGCAGGGTGGCGTCCATTTCCGCACGGGGACGGGATTGTTCGAGGACGCGGGAATAGAGCACACGGGCGTGGCGGGCGGCGCGGTCGTCGGCGCGCAGGCGCTGTTCGGTGAGCAGGGTGCGGATTTCGGCCACCTGCCTCGCCTCGGCGATGAGAGCGGCGGCGCCCGTCTTGCGCCGTCCGCCATTGCCCGACGGGTCGATGACGATCCCGTTGGCGCCGTTGCCCGGCGGCAGGCCGAGGCGGGAACGTTCCGCCCGCACGTTGGCGTCGAGCCTGGCCAGGCTGTTGGCCGCGGCCACGCGCGCGCCCTCCTCGAGCCGGGCCGCGGCGGTGTACTGGTCGCCGAGGGCGGCTTTCACGCGTGCTCCGATGACGAAGGTCGCGACGAGGAAGTCGACAGGGCCCACGCGCGTGAGCAGCTGGTGGCTCTCGTCGAGCAGCCGGTCGGCCATGGCCAGGTCACCGCGCCGGTAGGTCACCTCACCCAGCATGGCTGCCGCCACGCGCGCGGCGTCCGACCGCGGCCCGGCCCTGGTGCGCGCTGTCTCGTAGGCCTCCTCGAGACAGGCGGTGGCCGTGGCGATATCGAGTTGCTCATAGGCCGCGGCGGCGCGGGCGCAAAGCCCGAAGACCGGGCCGAGCGGGTCTTTGGACCGAGCGTGATATTCGGCCGCCCAGTCCTGGGTGGCGGTGGCCGCGGCGAAATCGAACTCGCACAGGCGCACGAACGACATCAGGTTGGCCGCCGTCGAGACGATCCAGTCCGGCAGGCCGTCCGGCGCTTCCAAGCAGGTGGCGAGCTGATCGGCCACGCCCTCGGTGTCGTCGTGGGCCACCCGGTCGGCCGCTTCGAGAACCGTTGCCGCGCAGCGTTCTTCCGCCTGCTCGGGACCGCCGGTGCTGCCCCGGGCCAGCAGGTTCGACAACCTGCCGAGGGCGGTGCGGGCGGTGCCGGACTGTTGCAGGTTCATATTGGCCCGTGCCACCGCCATCAACAGCTTCGACCGCGAACTCACCTGCTGCATGGGCAGCTTCGACACACTGCCGAGCAACGTCGCGAGCCGTGATCCGTCGATGAGGTCCATGCCGCCGCTTTCCAGCAGGTCGGCGGCCAGTTTGAGATCGGTCGCGGCCAGCGCGTGATCCACCGACTTGCGCAGCAATTGATGCTCCGCGTACCAGCGGGCGGCCTTGCGGTGCAGCACCTTCGAGCGTCCCGGGTGGTCGCGTTCGAGACGTGCGCGCAGGTGCTCGGCGAACAGCGGCTGCATGCGATACCACTCCGGATCGTGCGGGAGCCGATGCAGGAACAGCTCGCGCTGCTCGGCCTGCTCCAGCAGAGCCGCACCGTCGGGCACGTCGGCGAGCAGCGTGGCCAGCGAACCGTTCACCCGCTCCACCACCGAGATCGCCATCAGGCATTCCAGCAGGTCCGGCTCCAGCGTGTCGAGCACGTTCTCGGCCAGATACTCCCGCATCCCGTGCCCACCTTCGGCGAGCTGCACCAGCAGCTGACCGGGATCGGCGGTGCCGCGCAGCGTCAGGCTCACCAGCTGGATGGCGGCGGGCCACCCGTCGGTCGCGGCGTGGATCTGCTCGACCTGCTCGTCGGTGAGCGCGAACCCGTTGCGCTCCACCAGGATCTGGCGGGTTTCCGACTCGGTGAGCCGCAACGCCGCCGCGTCGAGCTCGACGAGCTCGTCGCGCACCCGCAGCCTGCTGATCGGCAATCCGGCCTGGTCGCGGCTGGTCACGACGAAACGCACATGGTGACAACCGTTGTCGAGCAGCGCCGCCATCGCCCGGTGCACGCCGGGGTCCTGCACGCGGTGCCAGTCGTCGACGATGACGACCACCGGCCGGTCACTGGCATGGATCTCGTCGATCAGCGTGGCGATCACGAACGCCACCGCATCGGACTGGCGTTCCTCCAGCACCTGCTCGAGCCCGGCGCCGACATCGGGACGCACCCGCCGGATCGCCTGGATCAGGTGCGCGAGGAACCAGATCTCACTGTCGTCGTCGGAGTCGATACCGAGCCAGGCCACCGGAATATCGCGGGCGGCGAGGTCGGCGCGCCACTGGGTGGCGACGGTGCTCTTCCCGAAGCCGGCGGGCGCGTGGATCAGCGCGAGCCTGCGCAGACCACCCGAACGCAGGATGTCGAGCAGTCGTGGTCGAGGGAAGGGATCGCGCGCCGGGGTCGGCGGGCGGAACTTGGTCGCGGCGGTGGGCGGCAGGGTACCGGTGGTCGGCTTGTGCACCGACACCGACGCGCCCGCCGGCTGCAGGGTGAGCGGCCAGCTGCGGCGCGCGGTGACCGCTTTGAGGGCTTCCGGCGGTGGCTCGGCGAGCTCGTCGCCGGTGACGAGCAACGCCATCTCGTCGGGCATCTGACCGTGGGCGCGCTGCACGTCGCGCAGGAGTTCGCCGAATTCGTAGGCCGAGGCCGGGCGATCGGCCGGGCTCTGGGCCATGGCCTTTTCGATGGCGGCGGCCACATCGGCGGGGAAGTCCTTGGCGCGCAGGTCGGGGACAGCCTGTGTGGTGATGCGCAGGAACTGGGCGACGACCTTCTCCCCCGCCTGCCGCTCGAACGCGGCATGGCCGGTGAGCAGCGCGAACAGCGTGGCACCGAGCCCATATATATCGGACTGCACGGTCGGTTCATGGCCCTTGAGTACCTCGGGGGCCGTGAACGCGGGCGAACCGGTGATGAGGCTGCTCGAGGTCTGGAACCCGCCGGGAATGCGGGCGATACCGAAGTCGGTGAGCTGCGGTTCGCCGTAACCGCTGATGAGGACGTTGGCCGGCTTCACATCGCGATGCAGGATGCCCGCCCGGTGCGCCGACTCGATCGCCGCCGCCAGCTTCACTCCGGCGCGCAGGGTGTCTTCCCAGGTGAGCGGGCCGCGATCGTGGATGAGACGCTCCAGCGAGCCGCGCGGGCAGTACGGCATCACGATCAGCGGCAGACCGGTGCCCGTGACGTCGACCTGCAGGATATCGACGATATTCGGGTGGCCCGACAGCCTGCCCATGGCCTGTTCCTCGCGCAGGAACCGCTCGCGGCTCTCCTGATCGATCTCCGAGGACAGCACCTTCACCGCGACGACGCGATCCAGCGCGGGCTGCACCGCCCGATACACCACACCGAACCCGCCGCGCCCGATCTCGGTGGCGTCGGTCAACCCCATCGCGTCGAGTTCGGCTACCACGGCCTCGTCGGTCTCACCCGGCGCGGTGGTTCGTTGCGTATCGGTCCCGACCGGCGACGATCCGGGTCGCCCATCCTGGATGCGCGTCGGCTCCGGTTCCATGTGACCACCTCTCGATTCGAAATGGCGTCACCGGTCTTACATATCCAAGCTAGCGCGATCCGGCATCCAACGGGTGGAGATTCGATGCAGTGGCGGCAACGGATGGCCCGACGGTCAGCGAACGGCGAGAACGATCACCTGGCTGCGCTGACGTGCGCTGAAGTTGTTGTCCGCGACCAGCACCAAGGTCCGCTCGCCGGAGGAGAGCCGAGGTCCCCATGTCATCGCCTCGATGTTGTCGACGGCCGCGACGCCGAGGTCGGTGAGGTCGGCGACGAGACGTTTGGTCACCGGACGCGCGCCCGCGACGGGCGCGTCGAGGATATTCGTCGCGCCTGCCGTATCGATCTCGAAAATGCGGACCCGGTTGCCCGCACCCTCGGCGAACGCGCGCTCGAGCACCAGGAATCGGGTCGGGTCGACGGGATCGACGGCCAGGATCGCGGTGACGCCGTTGCTCGCCCGGCCGGGCTCCGGACGCGAATCGGCGAAGACCGGTTCGAGCGGATACGGGTACTGGGCGAGGAGTGGGCCGAACCTGGCCTGCACGGTGATCCGGGTGGTCGCGCCGCTCGTCGGCGTGGCCTCGGGTCCGTCGCCGAGCAGGGGTCCTTCCAGCGCGGTGACGAACAAGGCGCCGCCCGCCGCTGAGGTCGCCCCTTCGAGTGCCTGGTTCTGGCGTGGGCCCGAATCCGGCAGCATGCGTTCGTTTTCCGGGATCGGCAATTCGGAGACGAAACTTCCGTCGGATCGGGCGACGCGCACCGAGGGATCGGCGAGCACTCCGGCCCGCTCGCCCTCCTGCGTCCAGAAATAGTCGCCGGTCAGTGGGTCGACCCGAATGTCCTCCGGGTCGACCGACTTCGGTGGATACATCGAACCATCGGCGCGACGCAACGGAACGGTTCCGGTGAATTCCACCGCCCCCACACCGGTGTCACCGACCGGGATCCGCGCCGTGTATACCCGCGCCGGGCTCTTCTCGGAGCGATCGTCGCTGATCAGCACGAAATCGCCGCTGCCGGACCGGTAGTCGATGCCCGACAACCCGCCGACCACCGTGCCTTGAAAATCCAGGTCGTGCTCGATGACCTGCTCCCCGAGCACCCGCACCATCGGTTCGGCGTCACTGACCGGGGCCCACACCCCGGCCAGTACCGCACCGAACACCACCGCACCCAGTCGACGTCCCATCTCCGGCACGCTAGCCACCCCGGAGTGCCGTCGGGTGAACGCCGTTCGAATACTTCCACCGACCCGCCGATCGGTAAGCTCGGGGCAGGCTCGGGCGCGATTGCCGTCCGTGGAAGGGGGAGCTGAGATGACTTATCCACCACAGGATCCCGCGCCGTGGGGGCAGCCGTCGAAGGAGACGGCGTATCCACAGTTCGCGCAGGAAGTTCCGCCGCTCGCGCCGCCGCCGCGCAACTCCGGCGGGGCATGGATCGTCATCGCGCTGGTGGTGGTCGCGGGGCTCGTCGGCGGCACGGGTTTGCTGGTGTGGGCGGGTAACAACGGGGTGGACGGTTCCGCGGTCGCGGCGTCGGCGACGGATGTGCCGTCGACCCGCAAGCCGACCACGACGAGCACCACGGGTAAACCACCGTCGAGATCCGGTGAGCGCCTGAGTTATACCGATTACGAAGGCCCGTGGGATTTCAAGTTCGACAACGTCGAATTGCACGCGGATTGGGTGGACGGCCGCGATCACACCAGTTGCGCACCCATCGAGCACGCCGGGAAACTCACCGAGCTCGGTTGTCAGTACGCCGCCGAACTGGTGTTGTCCGCCGAAGGCGGCGGCTTGAAATTCACCCAGTTCATCCTGGCGATGCCGGACAAAGCCACCGCCGAGGCCGCCGCCGACAAGATCGAGGACAAAGATTTCGAACTCCGCCCCGGCAGCTACATCAAGGATTTCGCGACCGGCAAATGGCGCGCGGGTTCACAAGCCGAGTTCGTGGTGATCACGCTGGCAACCGCCACCTCCGCCGTCGACGCGGCCACCGTCGAGAAATACCTCCGCTACCGCCACACCGACATCATCACCGCCATCCTGTTCCGATAGAGCCCTACTCGCCGTACCTCGACAAGGGAGGCGAATACGTCGACAGCCCCGGCTCGCGGTGGCGAGGCGGGGCTGTCGGGTCAGCAGCGCCGGGGTGGGGCGCTGGTGGTTACTACTTGCGCAGCGAGGCCGGGACCTCGAAGCGGGGGCCGAACTTCTTGGCCAGTTCGTCGGCGCGGGCCACGAAGGCCTCCTGGCCACCGGGGTAGCCGACGATGAACTGGTGCGAGCCGCCCGACCAGGCCGGGAAGCCGATGCCGAAGATCGAGCCGATGTTCGCGTCGGCGGTGCTGGTGAGCACGCCTTCGTCGAAGCACTTCTGGGTCTCGATGGCCTCGGCGAACATCATCCGGTCCTTGAGGTCCTGGAAGGTGACACCCTCCGGGAGCTCACGCTGCGAGTTGTACAGCGAACGCAGCTCGCTCCACAGGCCGACAGCCTTGCCGTCGACGTAGTCGTAGAAGCCGGCGCCGCCCGCCTTGCCCTTGCGGTCGAACTCGCCGACCAGCTTGTCGAGCACCGCGGCGGTGGTCTCCGCGGCAGCGTTCAGCTCGCCACCGGCGGCCTTGATGGCGTCGGCGGTCTCCTTGTAGATCTTCTGCATGGTGGTGAAGTTCAGCTCGTCGCTGAGCTTCAGCGGCGCGGCCGGGTAGCCCGCCTGCAGACCGGCCTGCTCGACCGTCGAGGGGTCGACACCCTCGGCGACCATGGAGATGGCCTCGTTGATGAAGGTGCCGATCACGCGCGAGGTGAAGAAGCCACGGCTGTCGTTGACGACGATCGGGGTCTTCTTGATGGCGAGGGTGTAGTCGTACACCCGGGCCAGCGCCTCGTCGGAGGTGTTCTCACCCTTGATGATCTCCACCAGCGGCATCTTGTCCACGGGGGAGAAGAAGTGGATACCGATGAAGTCCTCGGACCGCTTCACGCCCTCGGAGAGCAGGGTGATGGGCAGGGTGGAGGTGTTGGAGCCGAGCAGCGCGTCGGGATCGACGATGTCCTCGATCTCCTGGAACACCTTGTTCTTGAGGTCGGGGTTCTCGAACACGGCCTCGATCACGAAGTCGACGCCCTTGAAGTCGGCGGCGTCCGCGGTCGGGGTGATGCGGGCCAGCAGCGCGTCGGACTTCTCCTGGGTGGTCTTGCCACGGGAGAGGGCCTTCTTCTCGATGGCCTCCGAGTACGCCTTGCCCTTCTCGGCGTTGGCGAGCTCGACGTCCTTGAGGACGACCTCGTAGCCGGCCTTGGCCGAGACGTAGGCGATGCCCGCGCCCATCATGCCGGCGCCGATGACGCCGATCTTCTTGATCTCGCGCTTGGGCACATCCTTGGGACGCGAACCGCCACCGTTGATGTGGTTCAGGTCGAAGAAGAACGCCTGGATCATGTTCTTCGCGACCGGGCCGGTCAGCAGGCTGATGAAGTAACGACCCTCGATGGCGAGCGCGTTGTCGATGTCGACCTGCGCACCCTCGACCGCCGCGGCCATGATGGCGCGCGGGGCGGGCATGTTGGTGCCCTTGATCTGCTTGCGCAGGTTGGCCGGGAACGCGGGCAGGTTCGCCGCGAGCGCCGGGGTCGACGGGGTGCCGCCGGGGATCTTATAGCCCTTCTTGTCCCACGGCTGGGCGGCCTCGGGGTTGGCCGCGATCCACGCCTTGGCGGCGGGCAGCAGCTCCTCGACGGAGGAGACGACCTCGTCGATGAGGCCGATTTCCTTGGCCTTGGTGACGCGGTGACGCTGGCCCTGCAGCAGCACCTGCATCAGCGCGTTCTGCAGGCCGAGCATGCGCACGGTGCGGGTCACACCGCCGCCGCCGGGCAGCAGACCGAGGGACACCTCGGGCAGGCCGATGGCCGAGCCCTTGACGTCGGCCGCGATGCGGTGGTGGGTGGCCAGCGCGATCTCGAGGCCACCGCCGAGGGCGGCACCGTTGATGGCGGCGACGACGGGCTTGCCGAGCTGCTCGAGGCGACGCAGCGGGGCCTTGACACCGTCGAGCATCTTCGCGACGTCGGCGGCGTTGTCCGGGCCGACCTGCATCATGTTCTTCAGGTCGCCGCCGGCGAAGAAGGTCTTCTTGCCGGAGGTGATGACGACACCGGTGATGTCGTCCTTCTCGGCCTCCAGGCGGTCAACGGTCGCGGCCATCGAGGTGATGTACGCGTCGTTCATGGTGTTGGCGCCCTGGCTCGGGTCGTCGATGGTCAGGACGACCACGCCGTCGGCGTCCTTCTCCCAACCGATGATGTTGTCAGTCATAGTTTTTCGTTCTCTCCTATGAGAAGTTCCGGTTGGAAGGTCAGACCCGCTCGATGATGGTGGCAACGCCCATGCCGCCACCGATGCACAGCGTGATCAGGCCGTAGCGAGCGTTGCGGCGCTCCAGCTCGTCGAGCACGGTGCCGGTGATCATCGCGCCGGTGGCACCGAGGGGGTGACCCATCGCGATCGCGCCACCGTTGACGTTCAGCTTCTCGTCCGGGACGTTCAGGTCCTTCTGGAACTTCAGCACAACGGAGGCGAAGGCCTCGTTGATCTCGACGAGGTCCATGTCCTCGATCGTCAGACCGGCCAGCGCCAGCGCCTTCTTGGCGGCCGGGGTGGGGCCGGTGAGCATGATGGTGGAGTCGGCACCGGAGGTGGCGGTGGCGACGACGCGGGCGCGGGGGGTCATACCCGAGTTCTTGCCCGCATCCTCGGAACCGATCAGCAGCAGGGCGGCGCCGTCGACGATGCCCGAGCTGTTGCCGCCGTGGTGGACGTGGTTGATCTTC
Organism: Nocardia ignorata NBRC 108230; assembly: GCF_001612905.1. Lineage (GTDB taxonomy): Bacteria > Actinomycetota > Actinomycetes > Mycobacteriales > Mycobacteriaceae > Nocardia > Nocardia ignorata. The sequence continues at coordinate 62,161 of NZ_BDBI01000030.1, forward strand.
TCCACGTAGGTGAACTTCTGCAGCGCGACCGCGTCGAAGCCACCCATCTCGCCGATGCCTGCGAAGGCCGGGTTCAGCTTGGCCAGGTCCTCGGCGGTGGTGCCGGGGCGCATGTGCTCGTCGTTGTCGAGCACGACCAGGCCGTTGATGTCCTTGACCGGGACGATCGACTTGGCGAAGTAGCCGCCGGTGGTGGCCTTGGCCGCCAGGTCCTGCGAGCGCACGGCGTAGGCGTCGACGTCATCGCGGGTGAAGCCCTCGATGGTGGCGATCAGGTCGGCCGAGATGCCCTGGGGCACGAAGTAGCCGTCGTAGTTGGTGGCCGGGTCGAGCGCCCAGGCGCCGCCGTCGGAGCCCATCGGCACGCGCGACATGGACTCGACGCCACCGGCGATCACGAGCTCGTCGAAGCCCGAGCGCACCTTCTGCGCGGCCAGGTTCACGGCCTCGAGGCCGGAGGCACAGAAACGGTTCAGCTGGAAGCCACCGACGGTGTCGGGCAGGCCGGCGATGGTGACCGCGGTGCGGGCGATGTCCATGCCCTGGTCACCGACGGGGGTGACCACGCCGAGGATGATGTCGGAGATCCGATCCTCGTCGAGGTTCGGGAAGCGGCCACGCAGCTCCTGGATCAGACCAACAGTCAGATCGATCGGCTTGACCGAGTGCAGCGAGCCGTTCTTCTTGCCGCGGCCGCGCGGAGTGCGGATGGCCTCGTAGATGTAGGCCTCTGTGGTCATATCGGAGTGTTTCCTTCCTTGGGGTGCGGTGGCCGCACGAACGCCACGACCAATCGTCTTCGACGCCGTACAAATCCGGCAAGCACCAGCGGAGCATAGAACCATGCCCATCCGGAGTTCCCGGCCACCCGTTCATACTACCGTGGTGTGCGAACTCCGGTTAACTTAACGCGGTATGGACGGTGGCTGTCAACCGTCCAGAGACTTTGCGCCGAGCTCGCTGCGCAGCAACGCCAGGGCGACCTCGTCCGGGTCCTGCCGGTCGCCCGGAGCCACCGGAACCGCGGCGGCGGCCAGCATCTCCTGCTCCTCCTCCGGAGTCGGCGGGGCGGGAATGCCGGGCGCGGGGCGCGGGGCGCCTGCCGACTCGCCGCCGGAACGCGCCGGATCGACGGCATAACTGTCCTGCGGACCCGGGTCGTCGGGTAAGTCGGGGAAGTCGGGCGGCGGAATGTCGTCGTCGGGCTTGCCGGTGCGCGCCCGCCCACCCTTGGCCTGACTCGGGCGCGAGAACTGCGGCCGGGCGGCGGGCTTGCTCTCCGCCGGACCCGCCGTGTTCTTGGCCTGCGGCGCCGGGCGTGCCGCGGGGGCACCGGTCTCCCAGCGCACATCCAGTTCCCGCCCGAGCACCGCCCGCACGGCCGCCCGCACCGACTCGATATTGCGCGGATCGGACAACCGCTGCGCCAACGGAGCACTTTGATGCGCGAAAACGATCGTCTGCCCCTCCACCCGCGACACCGCGGCCCCCGACATCAGCGCGTGCAACGTGAGCCCGAACTCCCGCACCTTCGTCTTGATGTCGGCCCACGCCGCGTCGACGAGGGCGAGCAGATCTTCCGCGGGTGCCTGCCCCTGCGGCACCTCGGGACTACCGGTCGCAGCTGCCTGTGCGGGCGTCGAGGTTGCGCCGTCTCGCCGAGACCCGGCCATAGGCTCATCTGCCGTACCAGCGCGCGAATCACGCTGCGGCGAGGCAACTTCCGGTCCCTCACCGCGGGCGTCCGACACGGCCGGTGCCGATACGGAGGTGGCGGAAACCGAGTCGACCGAGGACGGCGGAGTCGGATCGGCGTCCTGCGTGTCGACGACCGGTCGGGGGACACCGGACGACCGAGCAGCACGATCTTGTTCGTCGCGCGATGACGGTGCGGCCGTTTCGGTGGTACCCGGCGGCGGCACGGCGGGCGTCTGATGCGCGACGGACGGACGCTGCGGCGCAGGCGAGGCCTGCTCAGCACCCCGATCACGGCCGGCAGGCTCTTGCGCCGCCGAAGCCTGCGGTCGCGAAGCCGCATCGCGCTCGGCACCCCGAATACCGGTGTCGCTCTCGCTCGCCCGCTGCGGACGTTGCGGAGCCGGATCCTGTCCCGTGAGCGCGTTCGGCGCCGTCGCGGCCGAGTCGGCGGCCGGTGCCGATGCAGCCGAGTCGGCGGCCGGTGGCGATGCGGCCGAATGGGCGACCGGCGAATGCGTGGTGGCCGAGTTGTCGGTCGTGGCCTCGTGAGCGGCGGGGACGTGCGGATGTGGCGCGCGATCATCGGCGGCGGGAGCATCGGACTGGTGCGCGGCGGCTGCCTCAGCGCCGGAAGCTCCCGACTTGCGCGCGGCGGCTTCCTTTTCCGCCATGGCGGCGGCGAGGATTTCCGCGCCTCGACGGCGACCCTCGGCGCTCGAACCTTGCGCACTCGACGGGGCGGGCGCGGGTGCGTCGACCACAGGCCGGGTGGGGGCGTCGCCGGCAGGGCGGGCGGAAGGGAGTGCGCCGGTGGCGAATCCGCGTTCCAGGCGTTCGAGGCGTTGGAGGGTGGCGGATTCGGTGTCGGAGACCGACGGGAGGAGCATGCGGGCGCAGATGACCTCGAGCAGGAGGCGGGGGGCGGTGGCGCCGCGCATTTCGCCGAGGCCCTCGTGGAGGAGTTCGGCGTAGCGGGTGAGGGTGGCGGGGCCGATGCGGGCGGCCTGGTCGCGCATGCGCTCGAGCACGTCGCCGGGGCCCGCGACGAGGCCGCGCTCGGCGGCATCGGGGACCGCGCGGAGCAGGATCAGGTCGCGTAGGCGTTCGAGCAGGTCGACGGCGAATCGGCGCGGGTCGTGCCCGGCCTCCATCACCTGGTCGATCGTGCCGAACAGGGCGGCGCCGTCGTCGGCGGCGAGTGCGTCGACGGCGTGGTCGATCAGCGCCACATCGGTGACGCCGAGCAGCGAAACCGCCCGCGGATAGGTGACGCCCTCGGGCCCGGCACCGGCGAGCAGCTGGTCGAGCACGCTGAGGCTGTCGCGCGGGGAACCTCCACCGGCCCGGATGACCAGCGGGTACACCGCCTCCTCCACCGGCACGTGCTCCTGCTCGCAGATCTTGCCGAGCAGCCCGCGCATGGTCGCGGGCGGCAGCAACCGGAACGGGTAGTGGTGGGTGCGCGACCGGATGGTCGGCAGCACCTTGTCGGGTTCGGTGGTGGCGAAGATGAAGATCAGATGGGCGGGCGGTTCCTCGACGATCTTGAGCAGCGCGTTGAAACCGGCCGTGGTGACCATGTGCGCCTCGTCGACGATGAACACGCGATAGCGCGACTCGGCGGGCGCGTAGAAGGCACGATCGCGCAGCTCACGGGTGTCGTCGACACCACCGTGACTGGCTGCGTCGAGCTCGATGACGTCGAGATTGCCGGACCCGCCCGGCCCGAGCGCCACGCAGGACGCGCAAGTGCCACACGGGCGCGAGGTCGGCCCCTCCACACAGTTGAGCGAGCGGGCGAGGATGCGCGCCGAGGACGTCTTGCCGCAGCCGCGCGGCCCGGAGAACAGGTACGCATGGCTGATGCGGCCGGTGTCCAGCGCTGTACTCAGCGGGTCGGTGACGTGCTCCTGACCCACTACCTCAGCGAATGTCGCCGGTCGATATTTCCGGTACAGAGCCACGGCCCAAAGGCTACCGGTGCGGTGTGACATCCCGGCTGGCGCCGCAGAGGTGGAGCCGAAGGGCATAGCGGTACAGCAAGTTACATGTGTTGTAGATCACATAGTGGTTAAAGGTTCAACTCGAGGCCGCATAGCGGGCCCGTTGGGTGCAACTCACCCGTTATCGAGGGTTCCCTATTCGGCGAATCGCGACAGGACGACTTCGTCGATCCTGGTTGTCGCTTAATTCCGTACCCGGTCCCCGAATATCGAGTCGTTTCCAGATGTAACGAAACCGTGAACCGTCGTGACAGCGGCGCAAGCGGCTGGCTACCGTGGTTATCGGCAACTTCGGTGGCCAAACCTTCATCAGGTTGGTGACCCCGGCCGGTCCCTCATCCCGACCGGGGCACAACCTTCGCGCACCGATCGCTCCCCCACCGCATCGACCGGAGGAACGTTTCATCGTGCTGTCGTGTGATGACATCGCAGCCGCCTGGCTGGCCCACACCGAGTTCGCGGGCGACCACGCCGCGGTCGGACTGCTGAGCCGGGCGATCAGCCCGCAGGACTTCGACATCAAACGCGACTCCTTACCCGTCGCGGCGGCCGCCGACCCGGCCACCGCGGCCGCCATCCTGCAGCTGCTCGAGCGCGGGCAGGTGCCGACGATGGCCGCGATCCGCACCCTCACCGCGCAGAACGAGATGCGCCGCGAGGCCGAACGGATCGAACGGCTCGGCAGGCGGGCACAACGCAGCATCGACGAGTTCGGCCGCATCCTGGCCAGGCTCGCGGCCGCACATTGGACCGAGCACGGCATCGGCCCCACCCGCCGCGACATCCTCGCCGACCCCCAGATCACCGAACTCATCGCCGACCGGGTCGGTGAGATCGCGCCGACCGCCGTGAAACACCTGTGGCTCATCGAACGCGCGCAGCGCGCGGGCTGGATCGCCTCCAACGCGAACCCGGGCTCGCTGTGCCCCGCCCGTCGTTGGCACACAACGAAATACGGCAACCGGGTGTCGCAGAAGCCGGTGAACATGATCGGGAAGATGGTCGCGGGTTTCGTCGCCGAGCACACCGTGGACAAGGGTCGCGCCCCGAGCTGGGCGGCACTGTCGCGCGACCTGCGTGACGATCGTGGCCGCCGCGTGTTCTTCGACGTGGCCGACGCGCACGCTCAGCGCCGCTGGCTGGTCACCGCCGAATGGCTCGCCGACACCGGCGACGACCTGCCCGCCCCGGGCAAACGTGGCCTGCGCGCGCTGGCCAAGGACGCTCGCGGCTGACTCAGCTCACGTCGCCTGCCGCCGCGATGAAGGTATTGCACTGCGGCGTCAGGTTTTCCAGCCCGGCTTCGAACCACTTGCCGCCGTTGTCGGCGGTGCCGTGGTCGCGCATGTCGCCCGGCCGGTCGCCGCGCCCGTAGGAATCGCGGGTGGCGAGGGTGACCTGGTCCGACGACAGCGAACCGCCGCCCTTGGACGCGGCGATGAACATGGCGTCGAAACAGTTGGCCTGCAACTCGACTCGGCGTGACAGCTCGAGTCCCTTGGTCGAGCGCGCCCCCGCGTCGACCCGTTCGCTGTTGGCCTTGCGCAGGATCCCGGACTGCGCCTGGACGTGGTGCCCGTATTCGTGCGCGAACACCGACAGGTACACCACCCAGTTGTCACGGAACTGATCGGTCTGCAACTGGCTGATCGGCATGTAGATGGTCTTGTTCGCCGCGCAGTAGAAGGCGGCGAAGTTGCTGGTGGAGCCGGTGCACGGGGTGGTGATGCCGTCGGTGGTGGCGGTGATGCTCAGCGTCGGCGACTCGAAGGGCAGCCCGTTGGCGGCCATCAGCGGCTTCCACGCCGCTTCCAGGCAGCCCGCGGCGGATTCGAAGAACTTGCGGGCCTTGTCGACCTGGGCGCCCCACGGCGCGTAATCGCAGGAGGCTGGAACCAGCGAGCCGTCGGCATCGGTGACCAGCGGATTGTCACCGGTCTTGGCGGGCGCACTCCCGGGTTGCGGCGTGTAGGTAGTGGTCGGTCTCGGGCCGAACGCGTCGATGCCGATATCGACGCCCTTGTTCACGGCGAACTTCACCAGACCACCGACGACGAGGAAAATCACCACCAACATCAGCGAGGTGAAACCGCCGCGTCGCTTGCGTGGCGGCGGGGTCGGTCTGCCGGGTGGCCCGTAGGGCATCGGCGGCGGACGGTAGCCCGGCGGCGGTCCGTAGGCCGGACGCTGCTTCGGATACCCTTGCGGCGGTGGGTATCCGGGCGGACCGTAGCCCTGTTCCGGGCGATAACCCGGGGCACGACCATAGCCGGGGGGTGGCGGAACCGGTCGTCCACCGGGCCCGTATGGGCCGTAGCCGTACGGTGGTTGGTTCACGTCCCCCGTACCCCCTCGTCTAGTTCGTCGCCGACAGCCGCTGACGCAGGATAGCAAGCTGTCTAGAGTAGGCAGCCATGCTGACTTTTCGGGGGGGCGCCGCGGGCGCGCTGCTGCTCGCTTCGGCGGGCCTGCTCGCGGCCGCTCCGGTAGCCCACACGCAGCCCGCGGGGGTGTCGATCACCGCCGATCTCACCTTGACCGAGACTGGCGTGCTGCAGGTCGTCGAAACCGTCGCGGTGCCCGCCGACGGGAACTTCACGATGTCGCTGCCGTTGCGACTCGGCCTCGGCGACGGTGTGGAGCGGGTGTTCAAGGTCACCGATGTGTCCGCGACCGGGGCGGGCACCGCGACCACCGTGGACGACCAGTTCGTCGTGGAGGCCAAGCCCGGTGAATCCAAGTTCACGTATACGGTGCACAACACCGTCGCCGACGCGCCGGGCACGCAGATGTTCCACTGGCTCGGCGTGCTCAACGCCGACATCGCCTCCCTCGATGTGTCGGTGATCAGCCCGAGCTTCCAAATGGGCATCGTCGACTGCAAATTGGGCCCCGCGGGCAGTGCGCGCCCGTGCGCCGAGGTGCACGTCGAACCCGACGGTGTGCTGTATCTGAGCCAGACCGACCTGCGCAAGGGCGACGCGATCGACCTCACCCTGCAGATGCCCCCCGGCACGGTGCCCGCCAATGCCGATGTGCGCGATGGTGATTCGAACAACTTCTTCGCCTTCACCACCCCGGTCCTCGCCGCCTTCGGCGCCCTGCTGCTGGCACTGGCCGGGATGATCGCCTACGTGCTCACCGCCCGCAAGCGCGGTGCGACGGCCCGCGCCACCAGCGACACGTTCGACCCGCTCGTCAGCACCGGTGACCGGATGGAATTCACCTCCCCCGACGGCGTCCTCCCCGGCGAGGCCGGTCTGCTGCTCGACGAACACGTCGACCCGGTCGACATCGCCGCCACCGTCGTCGATCTGGCGGTGCGCCGCTACCTGTGGATCGCCCCGGTGAACGCGCGCGGCGAGGACGACTGGCGGATCAGCCGCGTCAACGCCCCCGACGACCAGCTGCGCGAGTACGAGCGGGTCGTCTACGACATGTTGCTGCCCGAGGGCACCGACACCGTCGCCGTGCGCGAGCTGCGCGCGCCCGGCCGGCTGCAACTGGACCCGATCCGCGAGGCCATGCGCCGCGACGCGGTGTCGACCGGCGCGCTGGCCGATCCGAAGCAGCGGATGCTGCCCCGCTGGATCGGCGCCGCGCTGATCGCCGTCGGTGCCGCGACCACCGTCGCCCTGGCGTTGACCGCCGGGCACGCCCTGGTCGGCGTGGCGATCCTGCTGGCCGGGGTGGCGGCGGTCGTGCTGCCGAACTACCTGCCGACCCGAACCACGCTGGGTGACACCGTGGTCGGCCGGATCAAGGCGATGGGACGCGGACTCGACTCGGTGTCACGCGACCGCATCCCACCGATCGATCAGGAGACGATCTTCTCCCGCGCCCTGCCCTACACGGTGATCACCGGTCGCGCCGACAACTGGATCCGCACCTTCCGCGATATGGACCCGTCCGCCGATTCCCAGCCCGGCCTGTACTGGTTCGCCGGCTACGACCGCGACCGCAACCTGCACCGCTTCGCCTCCCAGTTCCCGTTCTTCATCACCGCCCTCGAAGGGGCGTGCAAGTAGCTACACCCGGCGCAGGGCGGCCAGCGGGTCGGCGTACAACGCGCTGAGCGAGGTGACGACAGCGGCGAATTCCTGCACCTTGCCGCCGAATCCGCTGACCCGGATGTCGGTCGGGGGCAGCTGGGTGCTCTGGGTGAACGCGCGGGCCACGTGGCCGAGGGCCGGGCGGTAGCCGGTGAAGGCCTGCCCGCCGAGGACCACCCGGTCCGGGTTGAGCATGTCGCGGACCAGGGCGGCGGTCTGGCCGAGCATGGTCGCGCGTTCGGCGAGCAGCTCGCGGGCGCCGTCGGAACCGGACTCGGCGGCCCGGTACAGGTCGGCGATGGTGGTGCCCACGGTTCCGTTGTGCGCCGGGATGATTCCGCGCCCGACCGCACGCGCCTGCAGCGCCCGATCGCCGACGGTCACTTCCAAGCAGCCACGCCTGCCGCAGGTGCACTGCACGTCCGAACCGGTGGGCAGGTGCGCGATGGAACCCGGGCCGTTGCTCGGGGTGTGCACCCGCCCGTCGAGGGTGACGGCGATGCCGGCCGTCTCGCGGACGTAGAAGTACAGGCTGCTGCCGGGCCGGTCGGCGGGCTGTTCCGGGCCGCGCGCGTCGAAGGTCGGCAGCAGCAGTTCCGAGGCGGCCATCGCTTCCACGTGCGGCGCGACGGAAACCGGCAGCTCGAGCACGTCACCGAGGACCTGGCCGAGCGGTGCGCCCTGCCACGCCAGTTTCGGATGGTCGACGAGGCCGGTGTGCGTGTCGACCCGGCCACCGATCGCGACGCCTGCCCACAGCGGGGTGCGCCGGTGCCAGCGCTGCAGGAACGCCTTGGCGCTGCGGGCGACCGTGGTGACGGCGAAGTCCTGTCCGGTCTGCGGCGTCGCGATGGCGAGCCCACCGAGGATGCGGCCGCGCAGGTCGGCGGCCACGATTTTCGTCGCCGCGGCGCCGATGTGGATGCCGATGGTGAGGTAGGCGTCGTGGTCGATCTCGAAGGGCACCCGTGGCCGCCCGACCGCACCGGCGGCGGTGAGATCGGGGCGTTCACGCAGCAGGCCGGCCGAAAGCAGCGCGGCCACTTGGCGGTTCACCGTCGCGATGCTCAAACCCGTTGCCCGGGCGGCATTGTCGCGGGAGATCGGGCCGCCGACAGCCGCGCGCAGCACGGCGGCGGCAGGGTTGTCGCCGCGCCGCAGTTCAGGGGCGACGACGGGACGTGAAACTCGGGAACGACCGGTGACCACCCGCGAAATCGGGCGGTCGAGAATGGGGGCAGACATATGCGGTTCCTTGCCGAAAATCCCGTTTCACCAACGGGTTTGCCTACACGAGGGTGTGGCAGCTCGCGAGCCCGACAGGCTCAGCTGCAGCGGCAGGAACGACACAGTTCGCGCGTCAACGGCAACCGCAGACCCAGCGCGGCGGTCACATAGGTGACCCGCGGGGCGTAGTGATGGTTGCCGGACATAACAGTCAAATTAACACCGAATCGGCCCCCATCCAAGACCGACCAGCGAATTGTGCGGTGATACACAGCAAATCACCAGGTCAGCGCGGTGCGGGCGGCCTACTTGGCCGGTGGTGTGAAGGGCTGGTTGATGGTGGTGAAGTACTGGATCGCGGCGGCGACGGCTACCGGGCCGGTGACGAACAGCTGCCCGGCGATCACGCCGAGGAAGCCGACGGCGGCCGCACCCGCGACGCATCCGCTCAGCGGGCCGAGGCCGAACAGGGTGAGCAGCGCACCGGTGGCGACGAGGCCGAGCGCCGCGCCCGCGATGCAACCGGCGGCGGCCCCGCCGAGCCCACCGACCAGGGTGCCGATGGTCGCGCCCATCGAGATCGTCGAGGTCAGGCGCGACCAGGCCGCCTGCTCGAGCTCGTACTCCGACTTCCAGGGCGCCTTGTCCTCGTACGGCAGGGCGACCGGCTTGTACACGGCCTTGGCCGGGTCGAGCTGCGGGGTGAGGGTGGCGGTGTTACCCGAGATCTCGGCGGCGCTCGGCAATTCGAACTCGTCGAGTCGGAACGTCAGCGGGGTGGCCGCGACGGTATGACGAGGAATAAACGTACCGAGATCGCAATCGCCGAATTCACTCGGCCGCTTTGGCCACCGCTTTCGCTTGTTTCTTGAATTCCCTTACTTCGGCGAGGGTTTCGGCGTCCACGACGTCGGCGACCGAACGGCGCGAACCCTCGTCGCCGTAGGCACCCGCCGCTTTTCGCCAGCCCTCCGGTTGCACACCGCGTTGTTTGCCGAGCAGGGCGAGGAAGATTTTCGCCTTCTGCGCGCCGAAGCCCGGCAGGTCCTGCAACCGGCGCAGCACTTCCTTGCCGTCGGGGTCGCCCTCGGTCCAGATCTTCGCTGGTACGCCGTCGTAGTGCTCGATGATGTAGTTGGCGAGCGCCTGCGCGCGCCGGGCCATCGAGCGGCCGTACCGGTGGATGGCGGGTGGGGTGGCGGCGAGTTCCTCGAATTCGGCCGGGTCGGCCTCGGCGATACGGCGCAGATCGAATCCGCCCATTCGCCCGGCCAGTTTCTGCGGCCCCCGAAAGGCGTGTTCCATCGGGTACTGCTGATCCAGGAGCATGCCGAGCAGCAAGGCGAAATCGTCGGTGCTGAGTAGTTGATCGGCCTCGGCGTCCTGGGCAAGGCACAGCGTTCGGGTCATATATTCATCGTGACACATTTCACTGCACCCACATCGGCGGTACGAATGACGGATTACACCCCACGCCCGGACCGTTTCGATCGGGCGGGACAACCCCAGCTGATCGATGCCCATGACCTGGAGGTGACACAGCCCGGCGTGCGCGCTCTCGGCGCCTGGACCCACGAACGACTCGGTTTGCGGCCCGGCGACAGCGCGCTCGACATCGGTTCCGGCACCGGCTCGGAAGTGTTCACCTTCGCCGACGCGGTCGGCCCCCGTGGCACCGCCGTCGGCGTGGAACCCGACCCGGATCTGCTCGCCTCCGCCACCCGGCGCGCGACCGAACGCGGCTCCACCGCCACCTTCGTCTCCGGCGACGCCTACGGATTGCCCTTCGGCGACAACACCTTCGACGCCGTCCTGTGCGAACGCGTCTTCCAGCACCTGACCGCCCCCGCCCGCGCCGCGACCGAAATCGCGCGCGTCCTGCGCTCCGGCGGCCGCGCGGTGGTCGTCGACGCAGACTGGGCGACCGCCATCATCCATCCCGGCGTCCCCGAGGTGGCCCGCGCGGTGATCGACACCCTGATCTCCTCCACAACCAACCCCTTCTCCGGCCGCAGACTGGCCGGCCTCCTCACCGACGCGGGCCTGACCGTCGACGAGATCGGCTCCCACGCCCTGGTCCAGGACCGAACCATCGGCGCGGGCGCCCTGGTCAACCGCATAGCCGACCTCGCGGTCCTGCGCGGAACCGTCACCCCCGAAGCCCGCGACCAACTCCTCACCGATCTCCACGAGGCCGCGGCCCGAGGCCACACCCACATCTCGGTCACCGTCTTCGCGACCCTGGCCTACAAGAAATAGACGAAACCCCGCGTATCCCGGCAGCGGGGTACGCGGGGCCTCCTTCGTGGTCAGGCTTCGAGCAGCTTCTCCGTCGCGGCAAGCAACACACAGGTCGCCAACCCGTCCATCGCCTTCTCCAGCTCCGGCAACTGCGGGAAACTCGGCGCGATCCGGATGTTCTTGTCCTCGGGATCGTTGCGGTACGGGAACGCCGACCCAGCGGCCGTCAGCGCGATCCCCGCGTCCTTGGCCAACGCGATCACCCGCGCCGCCGTCCCTTCGAGCACATCGAGACTGATGAAGTACCCACCCTTGGGCTCGGTCCACGACGCGACCTTCGACGCCCCGAGCCGATCCTCGAGGATCCGGCGCACCAGTGCGAACTTCGGCTCGAGCAACCGCCGATGCTTCTGCATGTGCTCACGCACGCCTTCGGCGTCGGCGAAGAACCGCAGGTGGCGCAGCTGGTTGAGCTTGTCGGGGCCGATGCTCTTCTTGCCCGCGTGGTCGAGGTACCAGTCGATATTTGCTTTGGACGCACCGAAGAAGCTCACGCCCGCACCGGCGAAGGTGATCTTGGAGGTCGAGGCGAAGACCAGCGGACGGTTCGGGTGACCGGCGGCCGCCGCCATGCCGAGCACGTCGAGCACGGGTGCGGCGGTGTCGGTGAGCGGGTGCACCGCGTAGGCGTTGTCCCAGAACAGGCGGAAGTCCGGTGCGGCGGCGGGCATCGAAACCAGTTCGCGCACAATCTCTTCGGAGAAGACAACGCCGGTGGGGTTGGAGTAGTTCGGCACCGCCCACAGACCCTTGATCCGCGGGTCGTTTGCCAGCAACCGCGCGATGACGTGGGTGTCGGGGCCGTCGTGGCGCATCGGGATGGTGATCATCTCGATGCCGAGCGCCTCGGTGATGGCGAAGTGCCGGTCGTAGCCGGGGGCGGGACACAGCCACTTGATCGGCTCGTCGGAGGCCCAGCGGCGCGGGGAGTCGGGGGTGCCGTAGAGCATCGAGAAGACGATGATGTCGTGCATCATCTCGAGGCTGGCGTTGTTGCCCGCCACCAATTGGTCGACGGGGATACCGAGCAGTTCGCCGAAGATGGCGCGCAGTTCGGGCAGGCCGGTGAGGCCGCCGTAGTTGCGGCAGTCGGTGCCGGTGCCGTCGCGGAAGTCGCCGTCGCCGGGTAGGGCCAACAGGGGCGAGGAGAGGTCGAGCTGTTCCGGTGACGGCTTACCTCGGGTGAGATCCAGCGTGAGCTTCTCGGTCTTGAGCGTCGCGTAGTTCGCGGTCTGGGACTCGTGCTCGGACACGAGTTCCGCGTGGCTCATCAAACCGATCTGCGTTTGCCGGGGCATCCTGGGCAGCCTTTCGAAGCAGCAAGGTGGGTGTACCCGCAACGTTACCCGGCGGTTGCCGGGAATCGGCAGGGTATCCGGGGAGGATGGGCTCGCACGCTGCGAAGGTGTGCAGCGGAGTCCCGAAATTAAAGGGGACCCCGCGCACCCGGCAGAGCCCGTTGACCCTTGCTGCCTTCCGGCCCTGGGGGAGTTCACAGGATGCGCGCCGCGCGGGATCCGTCGGCCAGTGTAGCCGCAATCGCGCGTACTAGCGATTTCGGGGTTCGAACAGCAGGTCGGCGGCTCGGATGAACACCTCCACGCGGGTGCGGCCCTCGTGATCGGCGGCGAGGAAGTGCCCGCCGATCACGGCGCAGAAGGCGAGCAGGGCGCGGGCTTCCACCTCATCGGGATCATCGCAGAATTCGCCGATCGTCTCGCGCAGCAACGCCATTCGCGCGTTGTCGACACGGCGCAGGCGGGTGGCGACGTCGTCGTCGCGGCGGGCCCAGTCGCGAACGGCCAGGTCGATGGGCAGCAGCCGGTGATCCGAGAGGGTGAGGACACCGGCCATGCGCGCCCGGTTCTTCGGGTCGAGGCCCGCGTTGTCGACCTTGGCGAGCACCTCGTCGACGGCCTCGCGCTCCCAGGCTTCCAGCATCGCCGTCAGCAGGGCCTCGCGGTCGGCGAAGTAGCCGTAGAAACCGCCCTTGGTGACGCCGATGCGTTTGGCGAGCGCTTCCACTCGCACCGCGTCGACACCCGAGGTGGCGAGCACGTGCAGCCCCTCTTCGATCCACCGTTCGCGTGGTGTTCGCGCGACGCCCACGTGTGCTCCGTTTCTGCTCGTCCGACGACGGAAGAACCAGTGTACGTAGGCGTATAGATACGTCATCCCCTGACGAAGCTGGCTACGATCAGTGCGACATCGGCAAGGGGGGTCCCGGTTCCCCATGACTACGAGGGGGTTCCGCGCGTGACCGGCCCGAACCAGCAACCGCCCGGCGGCGACGTACCGCCGTCCGACCCGACTGTGCAGTGGTGGGAACGCCCAGGCCCCGACTCGGGTCAGCCACCACAGCAGGCCGATCCGACCATCCTGCGCGGCGACATCGGCACGCCCGGCCCCTACACCGCACCGCCCGCACCGCAGCACAGCGGCGCCAACCCCTACACCGCTCCCCCGGCGGCGACGCCGTACCAGAGCGGCGCCAACCCGCAGCCCTACACCGGCATGCCCTACCAGGCAGGCGCCACCGCACAGCCGTTCGCGGCGCCGCCGCAGTACCCGGCCCAGCAGTGGGGCACGCCGCCGCGTCCGCCGTCGTCGGGCAACAAGGCCGTGTGGTGGATCGTCGGCGGCGCGGTGCTGCTGGTCGGCGTGCTGGTGATCGGCCTCATCGCGTTCGCCGCGAACAAGGCCGACGAGACCAACCCGTTCGGCCCCAATCCGTCCGAATGGGAAGGCGACTACGCCTTCCAGAAGGGCAAGAACGCCTGCGACCTGATCGACCTCACGGTGCTCAACCAGTGGTCCTCGACCAGGGAGACGACCACGCACACCGAGCGTGAGCCCTCGGAGTACGGCGGTGGCGGCTCCTACAACTGCGATGCCAAGAACCAGGACTCCGGCCGCAGCGGCACCGGCGCGAAGATCTCGCTCGAGGTGGCGTTCAAGTCCAGCTACGAGACCGAATCGGATTACTCGCGCTGGAAGGGCTACGACACCAAGACCACCGGTAAGGACTACGACCACGGCCCGCTCAGCGGCCTCGGCACGGAGGCGTACTACGCCTACGAGCAGCGCATCTACGGTTCCATCCCGAACGACTACATCTACGTGGTCGCCGCGCACGACAGCAATATCTCGGTGAAGGTGGAGATCGAGGTGGACAAGATGGGCAGTGTCGACAAGTCGACCCTGCGCTCGGCCGCCGAAACCCAGGTCCGCAAGGTCCTGACCGCACTGAAGAAATAGCAGGTCAGCGGGGTAGGACGGGGGCCGGTTTGGCATCGGCCCCCGTCGACCCGCTATGCTGCTCCACGGAGGATTCGCCTAGTGGCCTATGGCGCTCGCCTGGAACGCGGGTTGGGTTAACGCCCTCAGGGGTTCAAATCCCCTATCCTCCGCCACAGCAGGGCCCTGATCGGTTCGCCGGTCGGGGCCCTGTTCGTTTAATCCGGTGGATCTGTCGGTGGGTGTCCGTAGAGTGACCCCCGATGGTGCGGGAGACCCCCACCGCACCCGACCGCCGTCGTCGCCGCGATAAATCGCGCGTGCAGACACAGCGGAACTGGGTACTAAGGCTTCGTGCCCGTCGAAACCGGCGGCGCACACCGGCCGGCGTCGAGAGCGCCGGCCGAACACACCAAGAGGAAACTTTCGTGAGTACACCTGACACGACTATCGGTCGCGACACGGCGGGCCCGATCCGGCTGATGCTGCGCGACCGCAAGACGGCACCCGGCCCGATCGACGGCGCCTGGTGGCCGCGCACCGACGCGCCGATGACCGAGATGCACCAGCTGGTCACCGCGGTCGGACCGCAGATCGGCAAGCTGGCCCAGCTCGGATTCGACTGGACCGCCGACGAATCCGGCGCCGACGAGGCCGCGCGCATCATGCACCTGGTCGGCAGCAACGGCGCGAGCCTCGCGCTCCTCGTCATTCCCGCCTCCACCGAGGCGGCCGCCGCGCGCAGCCAGATGCGCTGGGCCGCGGGCAAGCCCCGTATCCAGGATCCGGCGCCGGCCGACACCGCCGCCGACGGACCGCGCACGCTGATGGGCGCGGTCTGAGTCAGCGGTCGCTGGTGTAGGTCGGGTCGAAGTCGCGCGGTGTGCCGCGGCGACTGAGCAACCGGTCGAACCATTCACCGAGAATGACGCCCGCCGCCAGCGCGCACCCCACGCCGAAGGCACCGAGAATCTGCCCGAACCCGAGCAGCGTTTCGTCCTCGAGCAGGGCGTACAGCCCTCGGTACACCTTCAGACCAGGCAGCAGCGGCGTGATACCCGCGGCCGCGACGACCAGCGGCGGAGTGAGCGCGCGCCGCGCCATCAGACCACCGGCCATGCCGATCAGCGTGGCCGCCGCACCCGAGGCGACGACCGGCCCGAACCCGATGTCCTGGACGACGAGGTAGGCCGCGGTGCCGCCCGCACCGCTGAGACCTGCCGCGAACAAGGCCCGCCGCTCGGCGTAACAGGCCATCGCGAACGCGACCGCCGCCACCGCACCGGCACTGAGCTTGAGCGCGAGGAACTCGGTATCGCGACCCGCGTTCGCCGCGATCTCGGGCACCTCGATCCCGAGAATCGTCGAAACCCGCAGGGCCAGACCGATGCCCGCGACGATGCCGCCGGTCATCATCACCACTTCGAGCATGCGGGCCGCGGCGGTGACCGGCGCACCGGTGATGGCGTCCTGTACCGAACCGACCAGTTGCAATCCGGACAGCAGCACGGTGATCCCCGCCGCGACGATCAGCGCCGCATCGGCTCGCCATTGGTCACTGAACGCGGCCAGCGCTATCGCCGGGGTCGAGGCGATGACGCCACCGATCATGTTCTGGAAGAACAACGGCAGACCGAGCTGATGCAGCGCCCGGTTCACCAGGTCGATGACGGCGGTCGTGGCGAAACTGATCACCGCGAGCATCACGCCGCCGCCGAGCAGCACCGCGATGGCCGCGGCCAGCAGCGACCAGCCCGCCGTCGAGACCCAGCGTGGATACGGGTGCCGGGCGGAAACGATCTCGTCGAGCGCGGCGTGCGCGTTCTCGACCGGAACCACCTGGGTGCGGATGCGCCGGGTCAACCGGTCGACGGCGGCGAGGCGGGTGAAGTCGAGCGAGCGGTACTTCACCACCCGCATATCGCTGGCCGGAGGCAGATACGGGCCGCGGTCGGCCCAGATGCGGATGGCGTCGAAGGTGACGTCGATATCGCATTTGTCCAGACCGTAGGTGGAGGCGATGAAGCGAACCTGCGCGGAGGTGTCGCCGACACCCGTACCGGCGGCGAGCACCACCTCACCCACCCGTACCGCCAGATCGAGCACCTGCGACACCTCGGCGTCGTCGGTGAGGTCGATCGGCCGCAGCGGGGTGGGCGCGGCGACGATGTTGTCGGCGGTCGCGCGTTCGAGCGGACGCCAGAACGGGCGGCGCAGGCGCAGACGCGGACGCGATCCGAGGCGTCCGAGGGACGAATCGTCGTCGTCCGCCGTGTGCTCCGCTGTCATACTTCGACCGTAACGGCGTTTCGTGCCGGTTCGCCGTCTCGTCACGAGTTCGTCAACGTGTCGTTCGTAACTCCCCGCGACCTGCTCAGATGTCGTCGATCAGACCCGTGCTGTAGGCGGTGGCGGCGAGGTGCTGCAGGCAGCGTGGTCCGCACCCGTCGTGCTCGGTCAGCACGAAACGGGCCTGCTGGAGCGAAGAGATGGGAGAATCGGCCACGCAGTCGGCATGTGCGGTGCGCCAGTGATGTTCGATATCGCCGGTGACGACCCGTGGCGGCGGGTCCGGCGCGGATGTGTCGGGCAGGGTGTGACGGTAGGGGCCGGCAATGGAGGCGATGACTGTATGAACACCGGGACGGGGAAGGTGATTCAGGAGCGGCGGCGCTTGCTCGGGCTGTCGCAGCCCGCGCTCGCCACCGCCATCGGGGTGAGTTCGCGGCAGATCACCCGGTATGAATCCGAGGAGCAGTCGCCGACCCTTCCGGTCGCGATCCGATTGGCCGACGCGTTGCGCATCTCGCTGGCGGAACTGGCCGGGATCGTCGACAACCGGGTCGACCTGGCGGGCCGCTGGTGGGCAGCCTGGCAGAAGGCGGCGAAACACGGCGACGAGGTCGAGGTAGCGGAGGTGACGATCCGGCACGAAGGCGACCACCTGCTGCTCGACACCGCCGAAACCGCTGCGGCCGAGGACGATCCGGGGCCGGGTGTGCGCGGTGAGATGCGGGTATGGGACGGCGACGCGATCACCGGCTGGGTGCGTGGCATGGATGTCGCCTTCCCGGTCGGCACCATCTACTACTCGCTGCACCCCCAGGGCGCTCATGCGGTGGGCTCGTGGACGACGAAATCGGGCCCCGACGGTGTGGTGCGCGGCTGGAGCGCACTGGCCAGGGAGAAGTCCGACGCCGAGAAGCTCCTGCTGGAGATGTTGCGCGGCGACGGTGTCGTCGAATCGTGGCCGGGCGCCCGCTCGGACTGAATCCTGCGGCGGATTTCGGCGACGGTCGGACGGCCGGTGACGGTCTCGGCGGGCGGTAGTAACAGCAGGTACCGGGTGAGTGCCCCGAATCCCAAGAGGCCGACGGCAATCCACAGGTAGACATCCATGCTTTCCCCTCCGAACGTGTCAGTGTTGCGCGGGTGGCGCGGTATGGTTCTGGTGAAGCCGCCAGGGAAAGTATGGTCACTGTCAAGACCTTTTGGACAGCAAAAAGCGTCTACAAACGTCTACAGTTCTCTACGATGGCTGCATGTCCAGTCGGGGCGAGCAGGGGAGACTCGTAGGCGCGCGGTTGCGGCGGCTGCGGGAAGAAGCCGGATTGTCCTTGGCGGGGTTGGCCACCCGCGTTCCGTACAGCCGGGCCGCGCTCGGTCACTACGAAACCGGCACGCGCGCCGCGCCTTCCGAGGTGATCGACTGGTACGAGCGGGTGCACGCCCAGGCGGTGCCTGCCCTCCCCCGCGCGCGACGCGATCCACGCGCGGCCGACGCGGCCCTCGCCGCCGCTATCGCGCATCGGACCGGCCGTCCCCTCATCGAGATCGGCCGCCCGCACCAGGGTGATTCGGGGTACTTCTGTCCGTTCCGGATCGACGGGTTGATCGAGGGTGAGGCGGCGGGCACCGACGCGACCACCGCGCTGCGTTCGGCGCTGCGGGCGATCGGCGACGAGCTGGGGCGGGCGGGCAAGCGCTAGCCGCGCACGGCGTCCACCGCTTCGGCGAGCAGGGCCAGGTACCGATCCGGATCCGGCACGGCCGCTTTGTCGGAATGCACGGAGAGCGTGATGGTCTCGCCGAGCCCGTGGATGCCGTGAGTCAGGTGCATGACGGTGCCGAGCGCCGGAAATCCGCCGGTGAACAGGACCGGTGCGCCCGCGAAGGTGAGGTCGGCGGCGCCACGATTCACGCTGGAGACGACGGTGTTGCCGTCGATCGCCTGCGGTGGCGTGTCGAGATCGGCGCGGGCGACGTCACGCACCGCGAACAGCGCGGGAACGGTGTCACCGACTCGATCCCGCACGGCGAGAAGCGGATTCAGCGCGCGTTCACGACGGGTTCGCAGTTCGTCGGCGATCAGTTCGGCACGGGCGCGCAGGTCGGATTCCTCGATGTGCAGGTCGATGGACAGGCTCCGGTAGTTGTTGTGCGCGTCGCTCGATGCGGGCACGGCCATCGGCAGTGCGGCGCCGAGGCGTTCCGGTGCTCGACCGTGCTCGGTGAGGTAGGTGGTGAGTGCGCGCGAAATCGCCGTCAGCGCAAGCACTGTCACTGTGACGTGCGGGCGGCGGAGCGTGTCCGCGGTGACGACGAGCATGCGGACCTGATGGTCGAGCGCCGCGACGGGCCGCATCGTGTTGAAAGCGCCGGGCGTGAAGCCGGTTGTGGGCGCGGGCACTTCACCGGCGGCGGTGCGCTCGGCGAGGTCCCGTTGGGCACGCCCCGCCGCCAGACCACGGCGGAACGTCGCGACCAGCTGCTGGGGAAAACGTAGTACCCCAAGCACACTCGGATCCATCCATCCACAGAGTTGTCCCCAGTAATCCACAGGGCTCACCGGCTTTTTCCCAGGATCCACTCGGTGTTTCACCGAGTTATCCACAGGGACACCGGGAACCCTGTGGATAAACAGGGATCTGGTGAGTGCGGCCGCACGGGTGCCGTCGGCGAGAGCATGGGAGATCTGAACCACCGCGACCAGCGACGGCCCGGTCGACATCGGCGCATCGCGAACGCCACGGAAAACGTGTAGCCGCCAGGGTCGTTCGGTGGCGTCGACGCCGGTGCCCAGAAGTTCGCCGAGCCGGTCGAGCAGAGTGGGCCACGGCAGGCCGTCGGGCCGGTGGGCAATGAATTGCTGGGGAATGAATTCGGCCGGGATCCAGTGCGGATAGTCGAGGTCTCGCGCGGTCTCGCGCAACCGGCGGCACAGATCGGGAATGAGCGCTACGCGTTCGGCAACGGCGGCGCGCAGTTCGTCAGTAGGAGTAGGGGTTTCGGCGAAACAGTAGAGCAGGAACACATCATTGGCGGTGCGGCGCGACAGCCAGAACATCGTCGCGTCGCGCGGGGCCATTCTGGTCACCCGGCCACGATAGGCCACGCCGAGAGAAGGCCCCGAGTCCTATCGACCCGGGGCCCGGACTGCCCGGTTCAGGCGCATTCGCGGTTCAGCCGCGCGCGAACTGTCCCGCGGTGACGTCGGCGAGAAACGCTCGCCACGCTCCTGGTCCGAAGGCCAGCACGGGGCCACGCCCGTGATCCTTGGTGTCGCGGACCGCGATCTCGCCGCCGGTGAGAAAGGCGACTTCCACGCAGTTTCCATCGGGACCGCTGTAGGTGCTCTTGCGCCACACAGCGCCCGTCACATCAACCTCCACAGCACTTGCTCCTTTGCATCAGTGAGAACGGGATAACACCGCCGAATCGGTTCAGCATTTCCGATTTACGGCGCGACCGACGAGTTACTTCGTGGCACCCACAGCACTGCCACCCGGAACGCGCAACCGATCGGCACGAACCAGCGCATGAGGCGTTTCCGCCTCCGGGGGCTGCCCCCGCGGAAGAAACACTAGCAGGTCTTCCGCAAGTTTGCGGATGAGAATTTGCTTTCTCATATCCGTTTGCCAACCTTGCGAAGGTTCGGGTTTGCGGCGGCATTGCCGAAGCCTCTTACCCATTCCCCGCAGGCTCTACACATGCGGATTTACTTCCATGTTATTGGTTCGTGATACGTCACATTCCTGCTCGTCTCACAGGCCACATGAGCACCATCCGAGGTGGGCGTGGATCATGGGGGAATGATCTCCCGTGACCGCGACGCCGCAGGTCGTGCCCGTAACGACCGCCCACGCGACCGACTCGGCCGTCTACTGCCGCCCGGCAGTGCCGGAGTCGCCCGAATTCCCGACGATCTCGAGTTGACCCCCCAGCAAACTCTGACCTTCGCCCAGCAACTGCTGGACGACGGATTGGCATTCAACGCACACGAGGTTTTGGAGGCGGCCTGGAAGAACGGGCCGGTTGCCGAGCGGATGCTCTGGCAGGGTCTTGCCCAATATGCCGTCGGCCTGACCCACATCCAGCGCGGCAACACCAAGGGCGCGACTACGCTGCTGCAGCGCGCCTGCGAGCGGCTCGGCGCCTACCCGGCGAATGCCCAGCAGCACGATGTCGACCGTGCGGGCCTGATCTCCTACGCCGAGCAGCTGCTCGACGCCATCGACGGCGGCGCCCAGCTCACCGACGAACAGCTGCGGCCGAGGCTGCGTCGCACGACCGACTAGGATCGGACAGGTGTCCAGTTCACCAGGTGCAGGCCGCTACGCCCCGAGCCCCTCGGGCGAGCTCCACCTGGGCAATCTGCGCACCGCCATCCTGGCCTGGCTCTACGCCCGCACCACCGGGCGCGCGTTCCGGATGCGCATCGACGACCTCGACCGCGTCCGCCCGGGAGCGGCACAACGCCAGCTCGACGACCTCGCCGCCATCGGGCTCGACTGGGACGGGCCGGTGCTGCGGCAATCCGACCGGCTCGCGGTCTACGAGTCGACGATCGAGGAACTCACCGCGGCCGGGCGCACCTACGAATGTTTCTGCACCAGACGCGAAATCCAGCAGGCCGCCGCCGCACCGCACGGTCCGATGGGCGCCTACCCCGGCACCTGCCGCACCCTCACCGACGCACAGCGTGCCGCTCGCCGAGCCGAAGGCCGTTCACCCGCAGTGCGATTGCGCGCCGACGTGACCGACTACGAGATCACCGACCTGCGCCACGGCCGCTACCGAGGCGCCGTCGACGATCTGGTGCTGCGCCGGGGTGACGGCATCCCCGCCTACAACCTCACCGTCGTTGTCGACGATGCCGCCCAGGGTGTGGATCAAGTGGTGCGCGGCGAAGATCTGCTGCCGTCCACCCCGCGCCAGGCCTATCTCGCCGACCTGCTCGGCCTGCCACGGCCCATCTACGCCCATGTTCCGTTGGTACTCAACACCGAAGGTAAGAGACTCGCCAAACGTGATGGGGCGGTGAGCCTTTCCGATCAGATGGCGCTCGGCAACACGCCCGGCGACGTGGTGGCGGCGATCGCCGATTCACTCGGATATGCCGCTCGTACAACGGCAGAGCTCCGCCAGGTTTTCGACCCGGCGCGCATCCCGGAGAAACCATGGATACTCGAGCCTATCGGGTTGTTCCAACCAGACCGATGTCCGTAACGTACGCAACGACCGATCTACTGATCACGACGAGGACGAATTTATGACCAGCGGTGGTTACGACCCCAATCAGTACCCGCAGGGCGGTCAGCCCGGCGGCTACGGCCAGGACCCCTACGGCCAGCAGCAGCCGGGTTACGGACAGCAGCAGCCTTACGGTCAGCCGAACCCGGGATACGGCCAGCCGGTGCCCGGTTACGGGCAGGCCGACCCGTACGGTCAGCAGCAGCCCGCCTACGGCCAGCAGCCGTACGGGCAGCCGCAGCCCGGTTACGGTGCCGATCCGTACAACCAGCAGGGATTCGGTGGCGCGCAGGCCGGTGACCTCGGCACGCGCTTCGGCGCTCGGTTCATCGACGGCCTGATCGTCGGTATTCCGATGGCGATCGTCAACTTCATCCTGCCCGCCAGCATGTTGGTCACGTTCGTGGTCATCCCGATCCTGAGCACCCTGGCGCTCGTCGGCTACAACGTCGCCATGGAGGTGACCCAGGGCGCGACGGTCGGCAAGAAGCTGCTCGGCCTGCGCGTGGTCGCCCCCGGTGGTGCGCCGAAGCTGACCCCTGAGGTTTCCATCAAGCGCAACATCTACCTGGTGCCCTCGGTCATCTACTGCCTCGGCAACCTGGCCACCGCGGGCCTGGGGATCTACATCGCGGTCACCATCAACAACGACCCGAACAAGCAGGGCTGGCACGACAAGTTCGCAGGCGGAACTCAGGTCGTCAAGGGCTGATTCAGCTCCGACCTGCGAAACCACCAAGGGGCGCTTCCGGATTCCGGAAGCGCCCCTTGTGTTGACCGCGAAAGTCAGTAGGTGGACGAAGAATCCATCCCGCCGACCACACCGAGGACCACGACGAAAACGATGTAGAGCAGCCAGAGCACCAGGGAGATGGCACCGATCCAGATGCCGGCCTGCGCCATCCCCTTGCCTTCACCGCCGCGTTCCTTGATCTGGTTGATCGCCATCACACCGAGGATGATGCCGACGATCGAACCGACACCGCAGCTGCACAGGCCGATCAGCGACGACGCCAGCGCGCCGATGGCGAGGCCGTTGGTGCCCTGCGGCTGGGGGTACCCACCGTATGGGTTGTAGGCCCCGGCCGCCGGATACCCGCCGTACTGCGGCTGCTGCGGATACTGCGGCGCCGCAGGCTGCTGATAATTCGGATACTGCGGCTGCGACGGCGGCTGCTGCTGCGGGTATTGCGGCGCGGACTGCTGCGGGTTGGACGGGTAGCTCGAAGGCTGCGACGGCGGGGCGGTCGGGTACTGCGGCACCGAACCCGGCGCGCCGGATTCCGGGGACACGCCGGAACCGCCGTACTGCTTCCACCACTCGTCGGAATCGCCGGGATTCGTCATTGCTACAGCGTATTGCATAGGCGTTTGGAGCGCTGGCGCGCTCGAGGCGGGGGCCCGCGTGCCCCTGCTGGGAAGATGTAACCCGTGACTGATACGAATTCGCTCGACAAACCCGCTGAATCTGGGCACCCCGCGCCGGAGCATGCGGCATTCGCCCAGGTAGCGCGGGGGTTCTATCCGGTAATCGTCGCCGTGTTCACCGCGACGCTGATCATCTCCAATATCTGCGCCACCAAGGGCGTGGAGTTCTTCTCCGGCAGTTCGGTCGTGCTCGGCCCGCTGCAGATCCTGCCGATCGCCACCGACGGCGCCTTCTTCCTGTTCCCCCTGGCCTACATCCTGGGTGACGTGCTCAGCGAGGTCTACGGCTTCCGCGCCACTCGCCACGCCATCTACACCGGTTTCGCGGCGCTGCTGCTCACCGTCGGCTGCTTCTTCGTCGCCGTCCGGCTGCCTGCCGCCGGTTTCTACGAGAACCAGGAAGCGTTCCGCACCGTCCTCGGCACCACCCCGCAGCTGGTGCTCGCCGGGCTCGCCGGGTACTTCGTCGGCCAGTTGCTGAACTCGGCGACGCTGGTGTTCATCAAGGAACGCACCAAGGAAAAGCACCTGTGGGCCCGGCTGATCGGGTCGACCGTGGTCGGCGAGTTCGCCGACACCCTGATCTTCTGCTCGATCGCCGCCCCGGCGATCGGCATCGACACCTGGCAGTCGTTCGTCAACTTCGTGATCGTCGGCTTCGTCTGGAAGACCGTGTGCGAGGTGCTCGTCCTGCCCATCACTTACCGCGTCATAGCCATCCTGAAGAAAAAGGAGCCGACCTACGCTCCCGCGAAGGTCGACGCGCTACACGACTGACGCCGGTCAGGTGATCACCACGCTCTGGTGGCGGCATCGCCCGAGAGCCCCCCGCCACCAGAGCGTGGTGATCGGACGTCCGGCGCCGCCTACTGCCCCGGCGCTTTGATACGGCCCTGCCACTGGCCGAGGAATTCCTTCTTGAACTCGTCGAAGTAGCCGCCTTCGATGCTCGCCCGGATCCGGTCGACCAGGCGGACGGTGAATCGCTCGTTGTGGATGGTGCACAGCGTCGCCGAGAGCATCTCCTTGGCCTTGAACAGGTGATGCAGGTAGGCGCGGGTGTAGTGCGCGCAGGTGTAGCAGTCGCAGTTCTCGTCGATGGGGGTGAAATCGCGGCGGAAGCGGCTGGTGTTGATGTTGAACCGGCCCTCGTCGACGTAGATCGCCGCATTGCGCGCCACTCGCGAGGGGTTCACGCAGTCGAAGGTGTCGGCCCCGTTCTCGATGGCGACGAACATGTCCTCGGGCTCGCTGATGCCGAGCATGTGCCTCGGTTTGGCCTCGGGCAGCTCGTCGCAGCACCAGCCGACGATGGTGCCGAGATTGTGTTTCTCCAGCGCACCGCCGATGCCGTACCCGTCGAATTCCGTTCCGCCACTGCCCCGGATGGATTCGAGTTCACGACAGGCCTTGCGGCGCAGGTCTTCGTACTGCGCGCCCTGGATCACCGCGAACAGCGCCTGGTAGGGCCGATGCGTGCGGGCGCCGGTGAGCCGTTCGTGCTCGTCGATGCAGCGTTGCGCCCACTCGTGCGTGCGCTGCAGCGACTTCTCCTGGTAGCCACGGGTATTCATCAGGGTGGTGAGTTCGTCGAAGGCGAACATGATGTCGGCGCCGAGCTGATGCTGGATACCCATCGACACCTCGGGGGTGAACCGGTGCTTCGAGCCGTCGAGGTGGGAACGGAAGGTGACACCGTCGTCGTCGACGGTGGCGAGCCGCTCCTTGCCCGCCGCGATCACCTGATCGGAGCGCACCCCCACCGCCTCCATCGCGAGCACCTTCTTGAAACCCACACCCAGCGACATCACCTGGAAACCACCGCTGTCGGTGAAGGTCGGCCCGTCCCAGTTCATGAACTTCCCGAGCCCACCGGCCTCGTCGACGATGTCGGACCCCGGCTGCAGATACAGGTGGTAGGCGTTGGCGAGCAGCGCCTGCGCCCCCAGCTCCTTCATCGTCTCCGGCAGCACCGCCTTCACCGACGCCTTCGTCCCCACCGGAATGAAGGCGGGCGTCGCGATCTCCCCGTGCGGCGTGCTGATGACGCCGGTACGCCCGTGCCGGTCCCCGTCGAGACGGGTACCTACCGTGAAGGAGAATTCGCTGCTGTCGGCCACCCGCCCATGGTGCCAGGGCGCTACTGAGCGGCCGCGAACTGGGCGTTGTAGAGGCGGTAGTAGGCGCCTCGCTCCTCTAGCAGGCGTTCGTGGTTGCCGTGTTCGACGATGCGGCCCTTCTCCATCACCACGATCAGGTCGGCGTCGCGGATCGTCGAGAGCCGGTGGGCGATGACGAAACTCGTGCGGTCGCGACGTAGCGCGGCGGTGGCGTGCTGCACCAGCAGTTCGGTGCGGGTGTCGACCGAACTGGTCGCCTCGTCGAGGATCAGGATCGATGGCTTGGCCAGGAACGCGCGGGCGATGGTGATGAGCTGCTTCTCACCGGCGCTCACCCCGCCGCCTTCCTCGTCGATCACCGTGTCGTAGCCGTCGGGCAGCGAGTGCACGAACCGGTCGACGTAGGCGGCGCGGGCCGCGGCGATGATGTCGTGCTCGGAGGCGTTGGGATTGCCGTAGGCGATGTTCTCGCGGATGGTGCCCTGGAACAGCCAGGTGTCCTGCAACACCATGCCGATACGCGAACGCAGGTGGTCGCGGGTGATGGTGGTGATGTCGACGTCGTCGATGGAGATGGTGCCCGCGTCGATCTCGTAGAAGCGCATCAGCAGGTTCACCAGCGTGGTCTTGCCCGCACCGGTCGGGCCGACGATGGCGATCACATGACCGGGATCAGCTACCAGCGAAAGCCGTTCGATGACAGGGGTTTCCGGGTCGTAGCCGAACGACACCGCGTCGAACTCCACCCGGCCGCGGTCGACCGGGCGCGAGTTCTCCACCAGCGGGTCGGGGCTCTGTTCCTCGGCGTCGAGGATCTCGAAGATCCGCTCGGCCGAGGCCACCCCGGACTGCAGCAGGTTGGCCATGGCGCCGATCTGGGTGAGCGGCTGGCTGAACTGGCGCGAGTACTGGATGAAGGCCTGCACCTCACCGAGCGAGAGATTGCCGGTGGCCACCCGCAGGCCACCGACCAGCGCGATGAACACGAAGTTCACGTTTCCGAGGAACATGATCGCGGGCATGATGAGACCGGAGATGAACTGCGCCTTGAAGCTGGCGTTGTAGAGCTTGTCGTTGCGCTCGTCGAACTCCCGGCCGACCTCGCGGCTGCGGCCGAACGCGGTGATGATCTCGTGGCCGGTGTAGGCCTCCTCCACCGAGGAGTTCACCTCACCGGTGTATTTCCACTGGTTCACGAAGTGCGGCTTGGACCGTTTGGCGATCTGCGCGGTGACGACGATGGCCGCGGGCACCGTGAGCAGGGCGATCAGCGCCAGCAGCGGCGAGATCCAGAACATCATGATCAGGATGCCGACCACGGTGAACAGCGAGACGAGCAGCTGGCTCATGGTCTGCTGCAGGCTCTGGGAGACGTTGTCGACGTCGTTGGTGACGCGGCTGAGCACGTCGCCGCGCGGTGCGGTGTCGAAGTAGCGCAGCGGCAGGCGGTGCAGCTTGTTCTCCACGTCGTCGCGCAGGCGCTTCACCGTGCGGTTGATGACGACATTGAGCAGATAACCCTGCAGCCAGCCGAACACCGCGGCGACCACGTAGAGCACGAGCACCAGCGTGAGCACCCGGCCGACCGCACCGAAATCGATACCGGTGCCAGGGATCACGTTCATGGCCGAGAGCATGTCGGCGCGGGTGTTCTCCCCGCGCTGACGCAGCATCTCGACGGTCTCGTCCTTGCTCAGCCCCGCCGGGAGCTGCTTGCCGACGAACCCGTCGAACACCAAGTTCGTCGCCTTGCCGAGCAACCATGGGCCGAGCGTGTTGAGCACCACCGAGGTCACGACGAGCGCGATGATGACCGCGACGGAGAATTTCTCCGGCGCGAGCCTGCGCAGCAGCCGCTTCAGCGACGGAACGAACGATTTCGGTTTCGTACCCGGGGCGCCGGGGACGGGTGCACCCGGCCTCATCGAGCCTCCTCCACACTGAGCTGGGACTCGACGATCTCGCGGTACTCCGGGCACCGCTGCATCAGTTCGTCATGGGTGCCGAGGCCCGCCATCGCGCCGTCCTCGAGGACGACGATCTGGTCGGCGTCGCGAATGGTCTGGATCCGCTGGGCCACGATGATTACCGACGCGTCGGCGGTCTCGGGTTTCAGCGCCGCGCGCAACCGGGCGTCGGTCGCCACGTCGAGCGCGGAGAACGAATCGTCGAACAGGTAGATGCGCGGCCTGCGCACCAGCGCGCGGGCGATACACAGGCGCTGACGCTGACCACCCGACACCGTTGTCCCACCCTGGGCGACCGGAGTGTCGAGGCCCTGCGGCATCTCGCGCACGAAGTCGGCCGCCTGGGCCACCTCGAGCGCGTGCCAGAGCTCGTCGTCGGTGGCGTCGGGTTTGCCGTAGCGCAGGTTGCTCGCGACGGTTCCGGAGAACAGGTACGCCTTCTGCGGCACCAATCCGATTCCGCCGCGCAGGGTTTCGAGGTCCAGGTGCCGCACGTCGGTGCCGCCCACGTACACCGCGCCGTCGGTGACATCGATCAGGCGCGGGATCAGATTGACGAGCGTGGTCTTGCCCGCACCGGTGGAACCGACCACGGCCGTTGTCGTTCCGGGTGCGACCTGGAAGCGGATGGCTCGCAGCACCGGCTTCTCCGCACCGGGGAAGGCGAATTCGGCGAACTGCAGGTCGACGGTCGCCGGATCGCCTGCGAAGGGCTGCGGCAGGCGCGGCGGGCGCACCGAGGACTCGGTCTCGAGCACCGCGCCGATGCGGTCGGCCGAGACCGCCGCGCGCGGGGCCATCATCGCCAGGAACGAGGCCATCATCACGGCCATCAGGATCTGCATGATGTAGGACAGCATCGCGGTGAGCGAGCCGATCTGCATGGTGCCGTCGTCGACGTGATGCCCGCCGAACCAGATCACCCCGACGGCGGTGACATTGGAGATGAGCATGACGATCGGGAACATCAGCGCCATCAGCTTGCCCACGCGCAGCGAGGCGTCGGTGAGCGAGGTGTTGGCCATCCCGAAGCGCCAGATCTCCTGACGTTCCCGCACGAACGCGCGGATCACCCGGATACCGGTGATCTGCTCGCGCAGCACCCGGTTCACCCCGTCGATGCGTTCCTGCATCTGCCGGAAGCCGGGCACCATCTTCGCGACGACCAGCCCCATGCTCAGCGCCAGCGCGGGCACCGCGATGAGCAGCAGCCACGAGAGCCCGGCGTCTTCGCGCACCGCCATGATGATGCCGCCGACGCACATGATCGGTGCCATCACCAGAATCGTCACCGACATCACGATGAGCAGCTGCACCTGCTGGATGTCGTTGGTGGAGCGGGTGATGAGCGAGGGCGCGCCGAACAGGCCGACCTCGCGCGCGGAGAACGTCTCGACCCGGTGCAGCACCGCGCCGCGCATGTCCCGGCCCGCGCCCATCGCCGCCTGCGCACCGAAGTACACCGACGCCGACGAGGCGATGATCTGCACGCAGCTCACCGCGAGCATCCACAGGCCGGTGGTCCAGATGTAGCCGATGTCGCCCCTGGTGATGCCGTTGTCGATGAGGTCGGCGTTGAGGCTCGGCAGGTAGAGCATCGCGATGACCGAGACCAGCTGGAGCACGAGAACCCCGGCCAGCTGGGCGCGGTACGGGGCCAGGTAGGTCCGTAGCAGGGTGATCAACATGATGGACGCAGGCTACCGCGTGCGGCGAGGCCGCGCCCCCGGGTTATCCAGGCGTTTCACCAGGCCTGTGGATAAACCCGAACCTGTGGATAAATCACGCGTCGGCGGGCGTACGTGGCTCGCGCCGCGCCCAGGCGCCAGGATCCGCGATCAACTCATCGATGAAACCGGGCAGTCGGTCGGCGGCGATATCGGCGATCGACACGTTCTCGAGCACGGCCCGGATATTCACCCGCAGCGCGATCCACACCCGCTGCAGCGGTTCGGCCGCACCGGGGTAGCGCACGTCCTCGGGGCGCTGCCCGCGCACCGAGGCCAGCGGCGACTCGACGCCACGGATCACGTCGGCCACCGAGATCTCCTCGGCGGGCCTGCCCAGCCGGTACCCGCCGTCCGGTCCGCGCCTGCTGCGCACCAGTTCGGCGCGACGCAGCTCGGCGAGCACGGTCTCGAGGACCTTCGGCGGGATCTGCGCCGCGGCGGCGATGGCCTCGGCCTTCACGACCCCGTCGGCCGCGGCGAGCTCGAGCAACGTTCGCACCGCGTAATCGACTCTTGCGGTGATATGCACGGTCTCGAACCTACGCGGTCGCGCCGCCGGCCAGCACGGCGGTCGCCGCGTCGAGCAACGTCTGCTCGACGAGCGCGTCGGTGGCTCCCGGCGCCAGCTCGATCGACAGCAGTGCCACCCCGAGCACCTCGATGGCACCGGCCGCGCGCAGCATCGACTCCGGCGTCGGATTCGGTCCGGACAACCAGGTCCGCAGCTCGCGAGTGGGTTCCATGAGATCCGGGTAGCGGTCGGCGATGGCGTTGACGATGGCGGCGGTGTCACGTACGCACAGCGCACCCGCGTCGCGGTGGCGGATCATGCCGCGCAGATAGGTGCGCAGGACGGCGCGGATGCCCTCGCTGTCGTAGGGGACGGCGTCGATATCGGTGACGATGTCGCGCATGTGATCGATGATCGGGTCGATGATCGCCAGCAGCAGATCGAGCTTCGACGCGTAGTGGTAGTACAGCGACGCCTTTGTGATTCCCACCATATCGGCGACTTCGCGCAGGCTCGTCTGCTCGAAGCCTTTCGCGGCGAACAGCCGGAGCGCGGCATCACGAATCGCCTGTTTAGTGCCTCCACCTGCGGTAACGGTGTCGGCGGTGTCCCGGGCAGCCATGTCGCAATCCTCCCATGAATCGTTGGTGATCTATCCGGCGCCCATAAAATTGAGGTTGCCCCTCCGCTTACGCCGTCGGTAGTCTACCTACCGCACGGTAGACAATCATTCGCGATGTGGAGGCGGGGACACGTGTCCGTATACCTGTACCGATGGGGAAAGTTCGCTTTCCGCCGTAAATGGATAGTGTTGCCGGTCTGGCTACTGCTGTTCGTGCTGCTCGGCGGGCTCGGCGCCACCCTCAGCAAGCCGATGAGCAACGACTTCAGCATGCCCGAGCTGCCTTCGGCTCGCGCCAACGAAATCCTCGACAAGCACTTCCCCGGCATGTCCGAACAGTTCAAGTTCGACGCCGTGGCAGGCACGTACGTGATCGCCGCGCCGGAAGGCCAGCAGCTCACCGATCCGGCCAACCGTGCCGCGATCGAAGCGTTCATCGGCAAGCTCGGTGAACTGCCGATCGTCGACAAGACCAAGCCGCTGGCCAACCCGATCGAGATGACCGACAAGATGGGCTGCCTGAGCAACCCTGACCCGTCGACCTGCTCGGGCGCCCCGCTCAACGTCTTGAAC
This sequence comes from Nocardia ignorata NBRC 108230, assembly GCF_001612905.1. Classification (GTDB taxonomy): domain Bacteria; phylum Actinomycetota; class Actinomycetes; order Mycobacteriales; family Mycobacteriaceae; genus Nocardia; species Nocardia ignorata. The sequence continues at coordinate 93,163 of NZ_BDBI01000030.1, forward strand.
GAAACCGCGCCGAAGACCGTCGCCACCCTCAACGTGCCGTTCACCATCGAGAACGTCACCGACGTGACCGACGCCGAGCGCGACGCCGCCTTCGAGGTCGGCGCCGACGCCCGCAACGCAGGCCTGACCGTCGAACTCAGCGGTTCCATCGCGATGAAGCAGGAACAGCCGAGCGGCAAGTCCGAACTCATCGGTATGGGCGTCGCCCTGATCGTCATGGTGATCGCGTTCGGCGCCATCGTCGCCGCGGTCGTCCCGATCGTCACCGCCATCGTCGGCCTCGGTGCCGCTACCTCGACGATCATGCTCGGCACCTCCTTCATGGAAGTGCCCGGCTTCACCACCTTCCTCGCCTCGATGATCGGTATCGCGCTGTCGATCGACTACGCGCTGTTCATCGTCTCGCGCTACAAACACGAACTGTCCGTGCGTGATTCGGCTGAGGAAGCGGCCGGTACCGCGCTGGGCACCGCCGGTTCGGCCGTGGTGTTCGCCGGTCTCACCGTCATCATCGCGCTGGGTGCGCTGAGCATCGTCGGCGTGGAGTTCCTGACCTTCATGGGTCTGGGTGGCGCCATCGCCGCCGCGTTCGCGGTGCTCACCGCCGTCACCCTGATGCCCGCCCTGATGGGCGCCTTCGGTAAGGCCCTGTTCAAGCCGAAGCTGCCGCTGGTGGCCCAGCACGATCCCGAGGACGACACCTCGGTCACCAACGGCCAGCGTTTCGCCCGCCTGATCGGCAAGGCGCCGTGGGTCGCCCTGATCCTGTCGGTGGTCGTGCTCGGTGCGCTCGCCGCACCCGCCGCGGGCCTGAACCTCGGCCTGCCCGGCGAGGACAGCCTGCCCAAGACCTCGACCGTGCGTAAGGCCTACGACCTGCGCACCGAGGGATTCGGTGAGGGCAGCAACGGTGTGCTCATGGTCGTCGCCGACCTGAGTGCCACGCCCGAGGGTCAGCGTGAGGCGGCGCTCGGCGCGCTGCGCGACAAGCTCGCCTCCTACGAGGGCATGGACTACGTCACCGAGCCGCAGTGGAGCGAGGACAAGCAGGGCGCCATGCTCAACGGCGTCCCGGTGTCCGGTCCGAACAACCAGGAAACCAAGGATCTGGTGCAGTCGGCGCGCGGCGCCGAGGCCGAGCTGCAGGCGCAGTACGGCATGCAGTACGGCATCACCGGTACCACCGCGATCTACGCCGATGTCGACCACGCGCTGCTCAGCAAGATCGTGCCGTACCTGGCGATCGTCGCCGGCGCCGCGTTCATCCTGCTGATCCTGGTGTTCCGCTCGATCCTGGTCCCGCTCACCGCGGCGCTCGGGTTCCTGCTGTCGATGGCTGCCACCTTCGGTGCCACCGTGCTGATCTTCCAGGAGGGCACCTTCGGGCTGATCGAGGACCCACAGCCGCTGGTCAGCTTCCTGCCGATCATGTTGATCGGCTTGGTGTTCGGTCTCGCGATGGACTACCAGGTGTTCCTGGTGACCCGCATGCGTGAGGAATTCGTGCACGGCCGTTCGCCGAAGGAAGCCATGGTCGCCGGTTACCACCACGGTGCCCGCGTGGTCACCTCGGCCGCGATCATCATGATCTCGGTGTTCGGCTCCTTCATCATGGAAACCGACGTCACCGCGAAGTCGTTCGGTTTCGCGCTGGCCGCCGGTGTCGCCATCGACGCCTTCGTGGTCCGCATGGTGATCGTGCCCGCGCTGCTGGTGATCATGGGCAAGTGGGCCTGGTGGATGCCGAAGTGGCTCGACCGCATCGTTCCCGATATCGACGTCGAGGGCGCCAAGCTCGAGCAGCTGCGCAACTCGGGTTCCGAGACGGTGAAGCACCCGGTCGCCGTCGGCTGACCGTAATCCCCTACACGACCCCGCGATCCGCCCCATGGATCGCGGGGTCGTCGCATGTGCGGGCCCGGTTGCTTGATATCGCGGTATCGCGGCAGCAGACTCAGGACTAGTTCGACCCGGCTCTACTCCACGTTCTGCATCGAATCACCGAGGAGAAACCCGTGTCCGTCTATCTGTACCGGTGGGGAAAGCTGGCCTTTCGCCGCAAATGGATCGTGCTCCCTGTCTGGTTACTCTGCTTCATGGTGCTCGGCGGACTCGGTGCCCAGCTGCAGAAACCGATGACCGACGACTTCAGCATGCCGAACCTGCCGTCGGAGCGGGCCACCGAAATCCTCGACAAGCACTTCCCGGGTATGTCGGAGGCGTTCGCGTTCGACGCGGTCACCGGCACCTACGTCGTCGGCGCGCCCGCCGGCCAGAAGCTCACCGACCCGGCCAATCGCCAGGCCGTCGCGGCGATGATCGAACGGCTCGAGCAGTTGCCGATCGTCGATCACACCGAACCGATCGTCGACCCGATCACTGCCACCGAGGAGATGGGTTGCCTTACCGCGCAACCCGATCCGTCGACCTGCAGTGGCGCGCCGCTCAATGTGCTGAACGAGTCGGCACCCGACACCGTCGCCTACTTCAGCGTGCCGTTCACCATCAAAGAGTTCGCCGATGTCAAGCCCGAGGACCGCGAGGCCGCCTACGCCGTAGGCGACGACGCCCGCGCCGCCGGTCTCACGGTGGAGATGAGCGGCAGCCTGCCCATGGAGCAGGAGATGCCCAGCGGTAAGTCCGAGATGATCGGTATGGCCGTTGCCCTGGTGGTGATGATCGTGGCGTTCGGCGCGATCGTCGCGGCCTTCGTGCCGATCATCACCGCCATCGTCGGCCTCGGCGCCGCGACCTCGCTGATCTTCCTGTCCACCACGGTGCTCGAGATCCCGAGCTTCACGACGTTCCTCGCCTCGATGATCGGTATCGCGCTGTCGATCGACTACGCGCTGTTCATCGTCTCCCGCTACAAACACGAACTGACCGTGCAGGATTCGGCCGAGGAAGCCGCCGGTACCGCGCTCGGCACGGCGGGCTCGGCGGTGGTGTTCGCCGGTCTCACCGTCATCATCGCGCTGGCCGGGCTGTCCATCGTCGGTGTCCGGTTCCTGACGTTCATGGGTCTCGGTGGTGCGGTGGCGGCCGCGTTCGCCGTGCTCACCGCGATCACCCTCATGCCCGCGCTGCTCGGTGCGTTCGGCAAGGCCCTGTTCAAGCCGAAGCTGCCGCTGATCGCCCAGCACGATCCCGAGGACGACAGCGTCGTCACCAACGGCACCCGCGTTGCCCGGGTGATCGCCAAGTTCCCCGCGGTGACGATGATCCTGGCCATCGTGGTGCTCGGCCTGCTCGCCGCACCCGCGCTGAACCTGAACCTCGGCCTGCCCGGCGAGGACAGCCTGCCCAAGTCGACCACCGTGCGTAAGGCCTACGACCTGCGCACCGAGGGTTTCGGTGAGGGCAGCAACGGTGTGTTGCAGGTGGCCGTCGACCTGGCCGACACCCCCGCCGACCAGCGGCCCGCCGCGCTGAATGCCTTGCGCGACCAGCTCATGTCCTACCCCGACATGGAACTGGTCACCGAACCGCAGATGAGCTCCGACGGTGCGGGCGCCCTCATCAACGGCATTCCGAAGGCCGGTCCCAACGATCAGTCGACCAAGGATCTGGTGCAGTCGGCCCGCGATGCCGAGGCCGCGCTGCACGAGCAGTACCAGATGTCGTACGGCATCACGGGAACCACCGCGATCTACGCCGATATCGACCACGTGTTGTTGAGCAAGATCGTGCCGTACATGGCGATCGTCGCCGGCGCCGCGTTCATCCTGCTGATCCTGGTGTTCCGCTCGATCCTGGTCCCGCTCACGGCCGCGCTCGGGTTCCTGTTGTCGATGGCGGCGACGTTCGGCGCGACCGTGCTGGTCTTCCAGGAGGGCAAGCTCGGGCTGATCTCGGACCCGCACCCGCTGGTGAGCTTCCTGCCGATCATGTTGATCGGCTTGGTATTCGGGCTCGCGATGGACTACCAGGTGTTCCTGGTGACCCGCATGCGCGAGGAATACGTGCACGGCTCCGAACCGACCGAGGCGGTGGTGAAGGGTTATCACCACGGCGCGCGCGTGGTCACCTCCGCGGCGATCATCATGATCTCGGTGTTCGGTTCGTTCCTGCTCGAATCCGATGTCACCGCGAAGTCGATGGGCTTCGCGCTGGCGGCGGGCGTCGCGCTCGACGCGTTCATCGTGCGCATGGTGCTCATTCCCGCTCTGCTTGTGCTGCTGGGCAAATGGGCGTGGTGGATGCCCGCCTGGCTGGACAAGATCGTTCCCGATATCGACGTGGAGGGTTCCAAGCTGCGCGAGATCCACCGCAACGACCGCGAGATGGCGGCCGCGGAACTGTGAGACCCGGGCCGGGCACTCGTTCGGGTGCCCGGCCTACTTGCTCGGCTGCGGAACCTCGCATTCGGTGACCCTGGGGTTCAGCCCGATGTAGTTCCCCGGTCCCGCCGCCGCCGTGACGGCGATCGTCGCCCAATCCGAGCACTCCCTCGGAAGTTTCGAGAAATAGTGCCGCTGACCTGCGGCGAGCAGCCCCACGGCCACCCACCCGAGCACGATCAGAACCAAGAGCTTCCCCCCGAGCCCGATCCCGGACTTCGCGGGTGGCGGCACACGCCCGCGCATAATCATCGTTCCTTCCCGGATTTCGGTGTAACTCAGTCTATTACGCGAGTACTACACCGCAGGTCGGACGCAGGTGAATAGCCGTCGACAGCTCTCGATCAGCGCGTTGTGGGTTTCGCGGGTTCGCGACGGGCGGCGGCGGGCGGGCACACACCGTGCCTGATGGCGTTCGCGGCGTGAATGCCGAGTGCGAATTCCTTCAATTTCTTCCACATGAATCCATGGTCGCGAGCTGCGAAGGCCACGAGAAGTGGCGTAGATGACGACTATCGCTAAGATTCAGACATGGGTTCGACAGTGTCGGTGCTGGCGTACGACGGGATGACGGCGTTCGAGGCCGGCATCGTCATCGAGGTGTTCGGCCTCGTGTGGCCCGACATCGATCTGCCCTGGTACGAGCTGAAGGTCTGCACCGAAACCCCCGACCCCATCCGGGTGATCGGCGGCGCGACCATGAGCAGCCCCTACGGTCTCGCCGACTTCGCCGCCGCCGACACGGTGGTGGTGCCGAGCGTCGCCGACCCGCGCGCCGCCACCTCGCCGGAGCTGATCGCGGCTCTACGGCAGGCGCATCGCAACGGGGCACGCATCGTGTCGATCTGCTCGGGTGCTTTCGCGCTCGCGGCGGCCGGGCTGTTGGACGGTCGCCGGGCCACCACGCACTGGCGATACGCCGATCTGCTGCGTGAGCGGTATCCCGCCGTGGTCGTCGACGCCGAACCGCTCTACACCGACGACGGCGACATCCTCACCAGCGCGGGCTGCGCGGCGGGCCTCGACCTCGCGCTGCACCTGGTGCGCACCGACATGGGCGCGTCCGTCGCGAACGCGGTCGCCCGCAGGCTGGTGATCCAGCCGCACCGCACCGGCGGGCAGGCGCAGTACATCGAGTCCCCGATGCCGCCCGAACCCCTCGACGATCCGGTCGGGCGCAGCCTGGCCTGGGCCGCCGAACACATCCACGAGCCGCTCGGCGTCGCCGACCTCGCCCGGGTCGCGGGCCTGTCCCAGCGCACCTACCTGCGTCATTTCGTTCGGTCCACCGGCACCACTCCGAGCAAATGGCTTACCACGCAACGTATCCAGGCGGCCCTTGCGATGCTCGAGACCAGCGATGCCCCGGTGGAGGAGATCGCCACGGCCGTCGGCTTCGCCACCGCGGTCACCTTCCGCCACCACTTCGCGAAGGCGCTGCACACCTCGCCCTCGGCGTACCGCAACACCTTCCGAACCGCACAAAGCAAAAGCCCCTCACCTGCCTGAACAGGTAAGGGGCTTGCTGGCGGTGGCGGAGGGATTTGAACCCTCGGACGGGGGTTACCCGTCACACGCTTTCGAGGCGTGCTCCTTAGGCCGCTCGGACACGCCACCGCCGACTACGGTACCGGATAGGGGGCTCGATCACTAAATCGGCTGGTCAGCGCTGGTTCCGGAAGAAGGCGTCGAGGAGGGCGACGCAGTCGGATTCGAGGATTCCGGCGCGCACCTGAGGGCGGTGGTTGAGGCGGCGGTCGCGGACCACGTCCCACAGGGAGCCGACGGCGCCGGTCTTGGGTTCCCAGGCGCCGAAGATCACCTTCTCGACGCGGGCGAGAACCAGCGCGCCCGCGCACATCGTGCACGGTTCCAAGGTGACGGCCAGCGTCGCGCCTTCGAGCCGCCAACCATCGCCGTGGACGGCCGCGGCTTTTCGCAGGGCGAGGACTTCCGCGTGGGCGGTCGGGTCGCCGAGGGCTTCGCGGGCATTGGCCGCGCGGGCCAGCTCACGGCCTTGCGCATCGAAGACGACGGCGCCGACCGGCACATCGCGCGGGTCGGCGGCGGCGGCGGCCGCGAGCGCGGCGCGCAGCATGTCCTCGTCGGTCACTTCTGCAGTTTGTCCAGCACCGCCGCGTATTCGTCGGCGAAACCGAGGCGCTCGGCGATCAGTTTCAGCTGTTCGTCCGGGTAGAGGTCGGTGTCGGCGAGGATCACGCTGAGCACCGGTTCGGGTAGGCCGAGGTCGGCGAGTACGCCGAGGTCGCCCTCTTCCCACGGTTCGATGTCGTCGAGCTCGTCGGGGTCGATGTCGGGGATCTCGACATTGAGTGCGTCGAGGACGTCGGCGGCGATGTCGTAGTCGATCGCGGCGGTCGCGTCGGAGACGAGCAGCCGGGTGCCGCTCGGCGCGGGCCGCAGCACGATGAAGAACTCGTCGTCGACGTCGAGCAGCCCGAACACCGCACCGGAGCTGCGCAATGCCTTCAATTCGGTCTCGGCGGTGGAGAGGTCGACGAGGGCGTCGTGGCTGAGAGGACTGCACCGCCACGTACCTTCTTCGCGGACCACCGCCACGGCGAACCCTTCGACGTCGAAGTCGTCATCCGACGCCGCCCTGTTCGTGCCCGAGCGCTGTGCTGCCATGGACCAAACGGTAGTCTGTCCCGCCCGTAATGATGAACTCGTGTGCCAATCTGTTCTCGTGAGTATCGACGAGCGTGGTGCCGTGTGTGTCCTCGGAACGGGTCTGATCGGCGGCTCCGTGCTGCGCGCGGCCGTGGACGCCGGGTACGAGGCGTTCGGGTACAACCGGTCGGCCGACGGCGCGCAGGCCGCCCGGCTCGACGGTTTCGACGTGTCGGGTGACCTGCCCGAGGTGCTGAGCCGGGCCGCTGCCGCCGATGCGCTGGTGGTGCTCGCGGTGCCGATGCCCGCCGTCGCGCCGGTACTCGCGGAGGTCGCCGCCTATGCGCCGGAGTGTGCGCTGACCGATGTGGTCAGCGTGAAGGGGCCGGTGGCCGACGCGGTACGCAAGCAGGGGCTGGAGGCCCGGTATGTGGGCGGTCACCCGATGGCCGGTACGTCTGAATCCGGCTGGGCGGCAACCGATCCCGAGCTGTTCCGCGGCGCGGTGTGGGCTGTGGGCGTGGACGAGGGCACCCGGGTTGAGCCGTGGTCGCGGGTGGTTCGGCTGGCTTTGGACTGCGGTTCCGTCGTGGTTCCGGTCGTTGCCGAGGAACACGACCAGGCCGTCGCGCGGATCTCGCACCTGCCGCACGTGCTGGCCGAGGCGCTGGCCGCGGCCGGGGCGGGCGGGGGTGAGCTGGCGCTCGGGTTGGCGGCCGGTTCGTTCCGCGACGGGACCCGGGTAGCCGGTACCGCGCCCGACCTGGTTCGCGCGATCTGTGAACCGAATGCCGGGGCATTGGAACTGGTGCTCGACGAAACCATCGAGGCGCTGATCGCCGCGCGTGACGCTCTTCGCGCCGACGGCACGCTCGGCGAGGTTGTCGAGGCGGGTTACCGGGGGCGGTCGGCGTACGACAGCCGGGCGCGATGGGAGATCACGGGGGTGACGCCCGGCGCCGACGGCTGGCTCGACGAGCTGCGGCGTGCTGGTCGGCGCGGCGGGGTGCTGCGGGCGCTGTAGTCGGTCGCGACCGTTCCCCGGCCGCCGCGGCCAGGTCGATCAGGGCATTGGGCGGTCGGCGCCGGCGGTGGCCGCCTGCGATGGGCGGCCGGTGCCGCGGTTCAGACTCGCTCGGCCAACCCCGGATAGTCGAGCACGAACCCTTCCGGGTCGACCGTCAGCGTGGCGCTCGAAACCGGGGAAAGCACGTTGATGCCGTCGGCGGCACTCGAATAGGTGAGTTCGGCCTCCTGCACCAGCAGGTCGGGCAGACGCACGTAGACGACCGGCACCTGCACGTCACCGACGGCGTTCTGCAGGCAGAACCGGCGGATCGGCAGGGTGTTGAAGAACGGGCTGAGCACCACGTCCACATCGAGGGCGCCGGCGAACGTCGAGCGCACGTGGGTGCCGCCCGCGTCGACGAGCCAGTAGTTCTCCTCGTCCCGCGACACCGAGGCGTGGCGTTCACCGGCGGCGGTCGTGGTGCGCAGCGACAAACGCCTGGTCGCGCCCGCTTCGTCGGTGACCAGATCGTAGGAGGCGCTGAACGCCGGGTGCTCGTGGTTGGCGCTGCCGATCATCCGGCCCGCGGCCCTGATCCGGTTGCCGTTCACCGTCACCCGGACCGATTCCATCCGGGAGTTGTCGTGGGCTCGCCAGGTGAGCACCGCCGGCCACCGAGAGGCCGGTCTGTTCTCGGTGGGGCCTGCGGCCGGGCCCGGGGCTGGGGTCGTCACCTCTCTACGGTAAGCGACACCGGCCCCGGCGCTGTACAACACGAGCGCATCACACCAGCGAATCCCGCCAGGCGGCGTGCAGTCCGGCGAAGCGGCCCTGGCCCGCGATCAGCTCGGCCGGTGCCCCGTCCTCCACCACGCGGCCGCCGTCGAGCACCAGCACCCGGTCGGCAATGGCGACCGTGGACAGGCGATGCGCGATGATGACGGCCGTCCGGCCCCGCAGCAGCGTCTCCAGCGCACGCTGCACCAGGCGCTCACCGGGGATGTCGAGACTCGACGTCGCCTCGTCGAGCACGATCACCACCGGATCGGCGAGGAACACCCTGGCGAAGGCGACCAGCTGGCGCTGACCGGCCGATAATCGCCCGCCCCTGGTCCGCACGTCGGTGTCGTATCCGTCCGGCAGCGACCCGACGAACTGGTCGAGCCCGACCGCGCGGGCCGCCGCCCGCACCTCGGCATCGGTGGCCGATGGCCTGCCGAGCCGGATGTTGTCGGCGATCGTGCCGGAGAACAGGTACGCCTCCTGCGTGATCATCACGACGTGCCTGCGCAGCTCGGTGTCGGCCAGTTCGCGCAGGTCGACACCGTCGAGGGTGATGGTGCCGCCGGACGGGTCGTAGAACCGGGTGAGCAGCTTGGCCAGCGTCGACTTGCCCGCCCCGGTGGCACCGACCAGTGCGACGATCTGCCCGGCTGGGATGTCGAGGTCGAATTCCGGCAGCACCGGCGAGGCCGCGTCGTAGCCGAACCACACCTTGTCCATCCGCACCGCACCGGTGGGATGCTCGACGGTGACCGGCTCGACCGGTTCCGCGACCGCCGGTTCCTCCTCGAGCACACCGGAGATCTTCTCCAGCGCTGCCGCGGCCGACTGGTAGGAGTTGAACACCTGGGCCAACTCGTCGAGCGGGCCGAAGAACTGGTCGAGGTAGAGCAGGTAGGCAGCGAGCACACCGATGGCCAGGTTGCCCTCCATCACCTGCCAGGACCCGACGAGCAGTACGACGACGGTTGTCACCTTGCCGATGAAGTTCGACAGGCCGACGTAGTCGCCGACGCCGCGCATCGCGGTGGTCGTCGCCCTCTGGTACGCCGCGTCCTCGACGCCGAGCACTTCCTGGTTGCGGTGTTCGCGCCGGAACGCCTGCACCGCCCGCATGCCGCTCATCGATTCGACGAACTGCACGACCACCCTGGCGATCGCGCCACGGGTCCGCCGGTAACCCGCCCGCTGCCGCCGCTGCGCCCACCGGGTGACGAACACCAGCGGCACGAACCCGAGCAGCACGATGGCCGCGAGCATCGGGTCGAGCCAGACGAGCAGAACGGCGATGGTGACCACCGAGAGCAGCGCGCTCGCCGCCTGGTTCAGCGCGCCTTCGAGCAGGTCCTGCAGTGCCTCGATATCGCTGGTGAGCCGGGTGACCACCTTGCCCGAGGTGTATTTCTCGTGGAACGACACACTCAACCGCTGGGTGTGTGCGAAGGTGCGCACCCGCAGGTCGAACAGCACCCGCTGGCTCAGCGTTCCGGCCGCGCGCAGGAAGGCGAAGGTGGTGAGACCCGACAGCACCGTCACCGCGATGAATCCGGCGACGGTCGCGATCAACGGCGTCCAGTTGTCTTGGCGCCCTTGGGTTATTCCGTGGTCGAGCCCGTAGGCGATGAACAACGGCACCGACACCTTCGCCGCGTTGTCCAGCACGATCAGGACGAAGGTGAGGACGGCGAGCTTGCGGTAGGGCCGGACCAGATCGAGCAGCAGTCTGCGGGAACGGCCGGCGAGCACCACGTTTCCGGTGCCGGTGACGGCGTCGTCCTCCTTGGCGATGCCGCGCCAGTCGGCCGCCTGATCCTGTTGTGGTTCAACTGTTTCGGTGGTGGTCATCAGGCACCGCCCATCAGTTCGCGGTAGTGGCGGCTGGTGCGAAGCAGCTTGTCGTGGGTGCCCTCGGCGACGATACGTCCGTCGGCGAGCAGCGCCACCCGGTCGGCCAGTGCGGCGGTGGACGGACGGTGCGCCACCAGCAGGGTCGTCGCACCGGAGAGCACCGCGCGCAGCCGATCCTGCACGCGCTCCTCGGTTTCCACGTCCAGCGCGGAGAGCGGGTCGTCGAGCACCATGATCCGGCCCTCGTCGGCATCCGCCGCACCGGTGAGCACCGCCCTGGCCAGCGCGAGCCGTTGCCGCTGCCCGCCGGACAGGCTCATGCCCTGCTCGCCGATCCTGGTGTCGAGACCCCACGGCAGCGCGTCGACGAACTCGGTGGCCTGGGCGATGTCGAGCGCGCGGCGCACGTCGTCGTCGGTGGCGCTCGGGTCGCCGAGGGCCACGTTCTCGCGCACGCTCGCCGAGAACAGCACCGGCTCCTCGAAGGCGACCGTCACCACCCGACGCAGGTCGGCCAGTCGCAGCGTGGCGATGTCGACGCCGTCGATGGTGATGCGACCGGCGTTCACGTCGTAGAGGCGCGGAATCAGCTCGAGCAGTGCGGTTTTGCCGCTACCGGTCGCGCCGACGAGCGCGACCGTCTCGCCCGGCCTGATCCGCAGCGAGACATCCTCCAGCACAGCGTTTTCCGGACCGCCGTCGACGCGCGGGTAACCGAACCGGACGCCCTCGATCACCAGTTCGCCGCGCACCGGCACGGGCACGGCGACCGGGTCCGGCGGGTCGGCGATGTCGAGCGGGGTGTCGATGATCTCCCAGTACCGGTCGGCGGCGGTCCGTGCCTCGAACAGCTCCGACAGCAGGAAGCCGAGCCAGATCACCGGCCACTGCAGGAACGTTTCCAGCGTGACGGCGGCGACCAGGGTGCCGATGGTCATGGAGCCCTGCGCCACCGCGTATCCGCCGACACCGAGCGACAGCGCGATCGCGATGGTCGGCAGGGCCACCAGCGCCGACCACAGCGTGGCGTCCAGATGCACCTTCGTCAGCTCGGTGCGTTGCAGTTCACGCGACAGCGCGGTGAATCGGGCGCCGAAGAACTGGCCACGGCCGAGCGCCTTGAGCACACGCACGCCCTGCGCGGATTCCTGGGCGATGGTCGCCAGGTCTCCCGCCTGGTCCTGGGAGCGGCGCGAGGCCACCTCGAACCGGCGGACGAAACGCGCGCAGTACACGGTGAGCGGCAGGCAGGTCACCGTGAAGATCAGCCCCACCTGCCAATTCAGCACGAACAAGGCGATGAGCCCGACGGGCGCGATCACCGAGTTGACGATGAGGAACGGCCCGGCGAACGCGACGAACCGGCGCAGCGCCGACATGTCGTCGATCGCACGCGAGAGCAGCTGACCGGACTGCCACCCGTCGTGACGGCCGATCGACAGCGCCTGCAGCTTCGCGAACAGCTTTGCGCGCATGGTGATTTCGAATGTCGTCGCCGGTTTGGACACCAACCAGCGTCTGCCCCACATGCCGAACGATTCGAGTGCACCGAGCAGGAACACGAACGCGACCGGCACGAGCAGCCCCGCGAAATCGCGGCGGGCGATCGGCCCGTCGATGATGCGGGCGATGACCAGCGGTGTCACCACCGCGGTCGCGGCCATCATGATGGCCAGCAGGTTCGCCAGGATCAGCGGAACCCGGTACGGCTTCAGGTAGGGCAGAAACCGGCGCAGCGAGCGCATACCCCCGCGCGCTCGCTGTGTGGGCTGCCCGGAACTGTCGGCCTCCGATTCGGCGACCGCCAGTTCTGATGTGACAGACAAAGACTCCCCCTCGGGTCCGGCTGGATGGTTGATTACCGGAACGGACTCCCAGACGATGTTCGCATCGGGGTCCGACAAGTAGGCCCTTCCAGAGTCGCACCGGTCCCCCGTTCCCGGCCACCGAATTTTCTGCCGGACGAAAGCATCCACAGCCGTGCACAGCCCCGGCCGCTACGCCCTCTGCCGCTGTTCAGCGGCCCGATACAATGCCGCAGGCGCGAGAAGTGGGTGGTTGCGCGTTCCGACAAGCACAGGAGGACTGTTGACGCGGATGGTCGGGTTGTTCGCCGGGATCGGCGGGCTCGAACTCGGCCTCGGCAGACACGGATGGTCCACCGAGTTGCTGTGTGAGATCGATCCGGGTGCGCAGGGCGTGCTCGCCGCGCGTTTTCCCGAAACACCACTGCACGCCGACATCACCCGCTTGCGTTCGCTGCCCGCGCGCACCGAACTGGTCGCGGCGGGGTTCCCGTGCCAGGACCTCTCGCAGGCCGGCCGCACCGCGGGCATAACCGGTCGCCGTTCCGGCCTGGTCGACGAGGTGTTCCGGCTGGTCCGGCGGCAGCGTGGGCCGCGCTGGCTGCTGATCGAGAACGTGCCGTTCATGCTCCAGCTGGGTCGTGGTGCGGCCATGCGCCACATCACCACCGCCCTGGAGGAACTCGGCTACACCTGGGCCTACCGGGTGGTCGACGGTCGCGCGTTCGGCCTGCCGCAACGGCGCCAGCGCGTGCTGATGCTCGCCTCGCGCACCGAGGACCCGCGCCAGGTGCTGTTCGGTGACGACGCGGGCCCGCGCGACTACGGCGACCCCGACCGCGACCCGTGCGGCTTCTACTGGACCGAGGGCGTGCGCGGCCTCGGCTGGGTGGTGAACGCGGTGCCGACCTTGAAGGGCGGTTCCGGGCTCGGTATCGCCAGCCCGCCCGCGGTGCGGCTTCCGGCGGGCGAGATCGTCACCCCTGGCATCATCGATGGGGAACGATTACAGGGTTTCGATGCCGAGTGGACCGCGCCCGCGCTCGACGTGCCGGGCGTGCGGCAGGGGCATCGGTGGAAGCTGGTCGGCAACGCGGTGAGTGTGCGGATGGCGAACTGGGTGGGTGAGCGGCTGGCCGCGCCGCTGGAGCCGCTCACCGTCGGTACGCCGCTGCGGCCGGGCGCACCGTGGCCGAGTGCGGCGTGGGGGCATGCGGGCGTGGTGCATCAGGTGCCGCTGTCGACGTGGCCGGTCCACGAGCCCTACGAGGATCTGAAGAATTTCCTCACCGAACCGCGACTACTCTCCCCTCGGGCCACGGCCGGGTTTCTGCGACGAACGTCCATGGGCAACTTACGTTTTCCGCCCGGGTTCCTCGACGACGTGCGCGACCACCTCGATCGCATGGGTGGCTGGGCGGCATGACCGGGCGGCGGGACCACGGAGACGACGCTCCGCGGTCGGCACCCGTCACCGACGCGGCGACCAGCGCGCGGATGTCGCGCCAGCGCCGTGCCCACACCGCTCCCGAACTCGCCCTACGACGCGAGCTGCACCGCGCGGGCCTGCGCTATTTCGTCGACCGCGCGCCGATCAAGGGCCAGCGCAGGCGCGCCGATGTTGTTTTCCCACGCCGTCGAGTCGCCGTGTATGTCGACGGGTGCTTCTGGCATCGGTGTCCCGAACACGCGACCGATCCGAAGAACAATGCCGAGTGGTGGGCGCAGAAACTGGCGGGCAATGTGGCACGCGATCGCGCTACCGATGCCGCGTTGATCGAGGCGGGCTGGCAGGTGGTGCGGGTGTGGGAACACGAGGACCCGCGGGTCGTCGCCCAGCAGATCGTCGCGTTGGTTCGCGGAACTGGCTGATCGGGGTTCGGCCCTCGCCCGAGAATGCCCGGTGACCGGGCGCGCTTGGTCAGCGGCGGTGGGGCGAGCGGTCGGCGCGGACGCGGACCAGGGAACGGGGTGCGTTGGCGGCGGCGTAGCCGGAGACCACCATCGCCAGGATCGTGGCGAAGCCGGCCAGTGCGATCACGTAGCTCATCTAAGACCTTTCCGGTTGGTTGCATCGCCCAGCTTGCCCGTCCAACCTGACAACAACCTGTGCGCCCTGTGATGAAACCGCGTGTGACGTGGTCACACACCCCGTTCGCCCCACCTACTCCACGGTGATCTTCACCGTATGACCTCCCACCTTCGCGGGCAGCTTCGTCGTGTCGACCACCAGCACCTCACCGGTGTCCTGTAATCCGTTGGCCAGCGTCTTCGGCTTCAACCCGAACGGCGGCTGCTCGCCGGTGCTCGCGGCGAGACCGAAGTCGCTGTCGTTGGCGATGTAGATGGTCTTGCCGCCGTCGAGCGAGGCGATACCCTCGATCTTGTCGTGGCCGAAGAACCTGCCCTTGTCGTCGAGCGCGGTGACCAGTGCCGCCAGGTCGAGATCGCTCTTCTTCTCCACCGGGGTGATACCCCACTTCTCCAGTGCGGCAACCGCGTCGGTGGTCGGGACGGTGCCGATGAGCGTTTCGATCGGCTTGCCGTCGATCAGCAGACCGCCCTGCTCGGCGTCGTACCGAGCGCCCGCGAGGGTGGAGTTGGGGCCGACGTCGGTGGCGCCCGCGATGTCGATCGTCCAGATCTTCTTGTTCGCCTCGGGCGCCAGGTTCCCGTCACGTTCGGCGACCAGGAAGGTCGTCGCGCTCAGCGCCGTGATCTCGGAGACCGCGACTTTGTTCTGCTTGGGGTTCTCCAGCGGGTACAGGAATTCCTTCTGCGCCTTGGTCTTCAGGTCGACGGTGACGATCCGCGCGAACGGAACTTCCTTGGCCGAGCCGTCCAGGCCGGGTGTCTTCAGCGCGCTCTGCACCATGCCGACCAGCGTGCTGCCGTCGGGGGTGATGGTGAGTCCTTCCATGCCCTGGTTGGGGCTGCGCAGGGCGATCTCCTTCGGCAGCCCGTTGCCGGGCGCCAGCCGTTCGATCTCGGTGCCGTCGGCGGCGAAGTGCACCAGGAACGGTCCGTATTCGTCCGATACCCAGAACGTGCCGTCGGCAAGGGCGACAAGCCCTTCCGGGTCGAGACCGTGGTCGGTGGCCGGCAGCACGGTGCCCGCGAGATCCTTGATGGTTTCGCCGGTACTGGCCGCCGAATCGACCTGGCCGTTGAACGGGACGCCCGCCCGGTTGCGCAGCTCGATGCTCGACTGCAGCACGGCCTTGCTGCCGACCAGCTGGAACTTGCCGATCTTCGGTACGAACGCCGGTGTGGGCGAGAGCTTCTCGTTCTTTCCCGGGCCGTCGACGTTGGGGCCGCGGTCGGTGAGACCGTAGAACTCGTCGGTGGTGCCCGGCACCGGCGTCCACGCCGACCCGAAACCGCTGCCCTGCACCGTGGTCCCGCCGAATTCACCGAGCACCGGGATGTCGGTGGTGTACAGCCGGACCGCGTCGCTGGTGGTCACGGTGAACTGGTCGAGCCCGGAGTAGCCGGCGACCGGTGTGTACACGTAGGACCCGTCGGTCTTGCGGGTGAGATTGCCGTGCTCGGGCTCCATGCTCACGCCGAGCACCGCGTCCCCACCCACGCTCGCCACGAGTTCGTCCAGCGAGATCACCAACGACTGGTCCTTCGCCGTGGTGAAGTCGGGATCGGAGCCGGGCGTCGAGCAGGCCGCCGTGACGGCGGCGGCACACAGCGCGGCCGTGAGCGGGAAGAAACGAAGACCTGGTCGTGCGTTCATCCGCCTTGCGTACCGCGCGCAACCGACCAGCAGACGACCGGGAAATGAATTGTCCTCCCGCCGCCGGTGCCTCATTCTGGCCACCATGACAACAACCCGGTTCAACATTTCCTCTGCCTCCGACTTCGAAGATGTCGTCGGGTATTCGCGCGCCGTGCGGGTGGGCGACCATGTGCTGGTCAGCGGCACCACGGCGGCGCTGCCCGGTGGGGGCGCGGTCGGTGGCGACGATATCGGCGCCCAGACCCGCGAGATCCTCGCGCGGATCGCCACCGCACTCGACCAGGCGGGCGCGAGTGTGCGCGATGTGGTGCGGACCAGGATGTTCGTCACTGATATCTCCCGTTGGCCGGAGGTCGCGGCCGCTCACGCCGAAGTGTTCGGCGATATCCGGCCGGCGGCGTCGATGTACGAGGTCACCGCGTTGATCGCGCCGGGGCTGCTGGTGGAGATCGAAGCCGATGCGATCGTCGCCGGCTGATCGTCGCATCACGGGCACTTCGCGCCCTGGGCGTCGACGGCGAAAAATGCACAGTTGTCCACAGGTTTCGAGTTATCCACAGGGCCGGGTCGAGGGCGTCGTGAACGCCGGTGTCGCGCGCACCGAACTACTACCCTCGATCTCGTGACCAGCGAAATGGCAACGCCCACCGACCTGTTGGCTCAGGTCTCCGCTTCCACCGCGCGTCTCGGAGCCTCGATCGACGCGCTCGGCGAATCGGCCCTGGCCGAGCCGTCCCAGCTGCCCGGCTGGACCCGCGGCCATGTCGTCGCCCACTTGGCCCGCAATGCGGACAGCTTGCTGAACCTGCTGCTGTGGGCGCACACCGGCATCGAGATCCCGCAGTATCCGAGCGTGGCGGTGCGCGACGCCGACATCGAAACCGGTGCGGGCCGCGCGCCCGACGTGCAGCGGGCCGACTTCGCCGCGTCGGCTCATCGCTGGCAGGCCTTGGCCACCACCATGTCCGCCGCCGACTGGGCGGCCGAGGTCCGCAACCGCCAGGGCGGCACCCTCACCGCCGACATCGTCCCGTGGATGCGTCTGCGCGAAACCGAGATCCACCACGTCGACCTCGGCATCGGCTACACCCCCGCCGACTGGCCGAAGGAATTCGTCGCCCGCCTGCTCCCCGAAACCGTCGCCGACCTGTCGGCCAAGGTCCACCCCGAAGCCACCCCGACCTTCGACATCCAAGCCACCGACACCGACTTCATCGCCACCATCGGCCCCGACCGCCCCCACCACACCGTCCTGGGCCCCGCCACCTCCCTCCTGGCCTGGCTGCTGGGCCGCACCCCCGGCACCGACCTGACCGGCCCCCTCCCCCCACTCCCCGCCTGGAAATAACCACACAAAAAAATCCGCCTCCTACCGGGAGTACCGATAGGAGGCGAATTGTTGTGCGCCCGAAGGGATTCGAACCCCTAACCTCTTGATCCGTAGTCAAGTGCTCTATCCGTTGAGCTACGGGCGCATGGTCTTCAGTTGTACCGGCGAACCGGTGTGGCGGAGGCGAGAGGATTTGAACCTCCGGTCCCCGTGAAGGGACAACTCATTAGCAGTGAGTCCCATTCGGCCGCTCTGGCACGCCTCCTGGAGCCTTCTCTTTCGAGGGCACCGGTCCTTGTCGAACCGCCGGGAATGAAGATTACACGAGCAGTCGTAGGAGTCCAAAACGCCTGGTCAGTTAGCGTAAATTGCTGTCGAACCAGTCGTAGATGCGGGTCTGGGAATCGATGCGGATGGCGGCGGCAGCGTCGTCATCGGGGTCGGGGCGGTCGGCGCGGTGGCGTAGGCCGGGGTAGGTGACAGTGAGACTGGCCACATTCGCGCGGGCGGTGGCGTCGCGGAGCTGGTCGACGGCCTCGGGCGGGGTGGCGGGATCGTCGGCGCCGAACAGGCCGAGCCAGGGGGCTTGCAAGCTGGGTGCCACCTCAACCAGTGAGGTGCGCTGGTCGGGCAGCGGGTCGACGATGCCTGCGGCGGCCACGCTCACGGCGGCGCCGATGGGTCGGTTGGTGGCCACGAGGAAGGCGGCCGTGCCCGCGGTGTCGAAGCCGAGAACGCCGATGGTGTCTGGGAAGACTCCGCGGCGGGTGAGCCAGTCGAAGCCCGCGTCGAAGTCGGCGAACAGTTCGTCGCCGAACACCTCGTGGACGTCGTCGTCGGGGAGACGATCGAACAGGTGCGGGGCGACGACGATCCAGCCCTCCTGGGCAAGCGATCGCATGAGCTCGACGAGCTGGGGCGGGAACTCCCGCGATTCGTGCAGGACGACGATGCCGCCGCGCGCCGTTCGTTCCGGCTCGACGACGGTGATCGGCACCGAGGTGCGCGCGCTGGTTTCGGCGCCACCCGGCTCACCGGCGGACTCCACCGGCCGCAGTGGGGCGACATCGTTGTAAGTGCCCGGCATATTCCCAGCGTAGGCGGCAGAACTGGTCTTGGGTAGGGTGGAGCGGTGACAGCGCGTATCCGGCCCGACCTGGCCACCATTCCCGCTTATGTTCCCGGCCGTACCCACCCGGATGCGGTGAAGCTCGCCTCGAACGAGACGACGTTCGGCCCCCTGCCGAGCGCGGCGAAAGCGATCGCGGCGGCGGCCGAGCAGGCCAACCGGTACCCCGACAACCAGGTCACCGAGTTGCGGGCGGCGCTGGCCGAATTCCTCGGTGTGAGCGTTGCCAACGTTGCGGTCGGCTGCGGCAGTGTGGCGCTGTGTCAGGAACTCGTGCAGATCACCTGCGATGCCACGACCGACGAGGTGGTGTTCGCGTGGCGCTCGTTCGAGGCGTACCCGATCGTCACCCAGGTGGGCAATGCCACCTCGGTGCCGGTGCCGCTGACCGCCGATCATCGCCACGACCTGGACGCGATGGCCGACGCGATCACGGAACGAACCAAGCTGATCTTCGTCTGCAACCCGAACAATCCGACGGGCACGGCGCACCCACGCGCCGAGCTGGAGCGTTTCCTCGATCGGGTGCCTCCACACGTGCTGGTGGTGCTCGACGAGGCGTATTTCGAGTACCTGCGGTTGCCGGAGACGGACGGTATCGAGATCGGCCGCACCCGACCCAATGTCGTTGTACTGCGGACGTTCTCGAAGGCGTACGGCCTGGCCGGTTTGCGCGTGGGTTACGCCGTCGGGGACCCGGAGGTGATCACCGCGCTGCTGAAGGTGCACATCCCGTTCAGCGTGAACCGGGTGGCCCAGGCGGCCGCGATCGCCTCGTTGGAGGCGCACGGCGAGCTGCTCGATCGCACCGACGTGCTCATCACCCAGCGGGCGCAGGTGCGCGACGCATTGCTGGCCGCCGGGTACGAGGTGCCACCGAGTGAGGCCAATTTCGTCTGGCTGCCGCTCGGGGCGCGCAGCCTGGGATTCGCCGAGGCGAGCGCTGCTGCGGGTGTGCTGGTTCGCCCGTTCGCCGGTGACGGCGTGCGCGTGACCATCGGCGACCCGCACGAGAACGAGCGTTTCCTCGCCTTCGCCACCGCACCGGAGAATACGGCGCGGTTCAGCTGAACCTTGCGCCACTTGCTATTTCGGGCCCAAAGATGGACGACTGACCGATTACGTCGCGTCCTTCGCGGGCCCGATTCCCCATCCCCGCCCTCACCTCGGGTTGTTTGGTCCCCTGGACCCCGGGTATTTGCCGCCACGTAGCTGATCTGGTCAACCCGGTCACTGCGTCCCGACTGGTCACCCACAACCACGCGGACCGTCACCCGGATCCGGATTTCGACGGCTCCGCTCCCGGTAGGAGGGATGAAAATGAGCAAGGCAACATTGGATTCGCTGATCGGCGCCACCGCCTATGACGAGCGGGGCGAGAAGATCGGCAAGGTCAAGCAGATCTACATCGACAACAACACGGGCTCACCGACCTGGGCCGCCGTCTCGACCGGCCTGTTCAGTGCCGACTCGCTGGTGCCGCTGGCGGGCGCCGAACACAAGGCCGACGAGGACACGTTGCGTCTGCACGTCGACAAGGAGCAGGTGAAGTCCGCCCCGCACCTCGACGACGGCGGCCGCATCAGCGCCCAGTCCGAGCAGGAATTGTTCCGCCACTACCACGTGGACCCGCGCTCGGCCGGCTGGAACACCTATGGGCGTCAGCAGATCCGCCCCGGAACCGACGAGCCGATGACCCACGGCAATCCGGCGGCCATGAATCGTGACACCACCGACGATTCGATGGTCCGTTCGGAGGAGCAGCTGCGCGTCGACACCGAAAGCGAGGAGGTCGGCACCGCACGGCTGCGTAAGTACGTGGTGACCGAGGAGCAGACCATCAAGGTCCCGACCACCCACGAAGAGGCGCACATCGTCCGTGAGCCCATCACCGGCGAGCGCACCGGTCGCACCGAGATCGGTGACGACGAGCGCGAGGTGACGCTGCACGCCGACCAGGTGCACGTCCAGAAGGAAGCGGTCCCGGTGGAACGTGTCCGTCTCGAGGTGGACGAGGTCGCCGACGAACAGACCGTCTCCGACACCGTCCGCAAGGAGCGTGTGGAAACCGAAGGCTTCGACGACGACCGTCGCCGAAACAAGCCGTGACGTAAATGCTCTCGCGTAGGCCCCGGTTTCGCACCGGGGCTTAGGCGCGTCCGGGGTCAGATCGCCAGGGCGATCCAGTCCACGACCAGGAGCACACAGAACGCCAACGCCACGTAACTGAGTGCTACTCCGGGCGTAGCCTGACGTTCCACACCGAGCGCACCCTTCATATAGATCTGGGCGGGCGCGGAGTAGTGCACCTCGGTGGTATGGCCGGGGAAGACCTGGACAGAGGCATGGTTACTGCCGTAGCCCATCCCCCATTGCGTGGTCTCGACGGTCAGCATGTGCGTACCCGGCGGCACGGGGACGAAGTTAGCGCCCCACGTGATGTTCGGAACCTCGAAACCGTCGACTCTGACCCGTGCACCGATCCCGAACGCGATCGGCAACTTCCGCGTGTGGACGACGACCCCGGTCTGCCCCGGTACAGCTCGGAACTGCGGGGCCGCAGGAAATGCAGCACCGGTCATGAGAACTCCCCCTCGAAACAACCTGATGCCGGGCGAAAAGCCCGGCGGTGGCGGAGACGGAGGGATTTGAACCCCCGATGGTGTTACCCATGCTCGCTTTCAAGTCGAATAGCGACCGTTCGCCGGAAGTCTACTGACGTCCGTACCCCTACGCGAAGTGCTGAAATGCTTCCGTGGGGGTTTCGTCGTGTCCGCGGTTGTATCCGCGAGTTGTGACAGCGGCGTGACACATTTCCCGCGCGTAGTCTGGGACCAATGCGGATGGAAGAAGCGGCACAGATTCGGCAGCGGTGGGAAGCAGCGGGGAAACCCGAATGCGATTCGCACACCCTGGTACGCGAGTACTACCTCGGGACCGCCACCGGCGACAAAGTATGCACCAAATGCGGTGGAACGTTCCTCAACGGACAACAGGTCGAGTAGGGATGTTCGTCGGCCTGTTCTGGGTTGGGGTGCGCACATAGGGGCTGGCTCACCGCCTGCCCGATAAGGCCTGCCTTTCGCGCGCAGAGGCTCACAGGTCAAGGGTGGACGAATGTCCATCAGCGCAGCTGACGCCATCGGCGCCCTTGAGGTGTGAGGGGCGCGGGATCACAATGCAGGCCAACCCAGTACAGGGCCGCGCGGCCATCGGTCGCGATACCACCGACCTCACCGCGGATTCCGTTCAGCAATTTCACCGCGCCGGGGTTCCTGGCCTGGGGTCGGCTTCGTTGGCGACCCGCTACCGGCTTCGTTGACGGCGGCCAGGAGGTGAAAAAGGGGGCCGAAGCCCCCAGGCGGTCAGTGGTACTCGAGCTGCTCGGTCTCGCGGCAGGCGTCGAGGCAGGGCTGGCAGGCGAAGTAAGGCGCCCAGGGGCCGTGCTCGGCCTCGGGCAGGACGGTGGTGGCGGGGGCGGATTCGCAGGCCCAGCAGTTGGGGGCGGTGGTGATGTTCATGATCGGGGTTCCTCTCCGGTCGGGGTGGTCTGGCTGAGGGCGTCTCGATCACGACTGCGGTGGGTGTCAAGGGTTGCGAGGCAATCACGCAGTGACGCCGTAGGCGCCCTTGATGCCCGCCGTAGTCGTGATAGCCCTCGGATCAGTCAGACCGCCACGACCGGAGAGGAAACCTGGTGAGCGTTGCTGCGGAACTGTGTGCGTCGCAACGTGAGCCATGACCAACTGAGCAAAACGACTGGACATGCCGCGACCTGACCGGACCAGAACAACCGACCGGGCAGGGTGGCGACCATTCGTCGGGGCTGGTGACGGTTCGGTGACCCCGTCACGAGTCCGGCAGATGGGTCTATGAGGCAAGCGAGCGAAGCTCGTGCGGCAGCACCGTTCGAGAGTCGGTGTGCTGGTGGCCGTCGATCGGGGCAGATGCCGGCCGAATCGGGCTCGTGAAATCGTTCAGCAATTCTGACGGGCCGGTTCCTCGTGCCCCGTCAACGCCTGCGGGTCAGTGCGGATTGAGCATTCAGGAGCTCCGGCGTCTGCCGTAAGCGCGTGCTCGTCGCCGACGCGGTCGACGCGCCCAGGCGGCGCCTTATCAGCCTGGCTGCGCGTCGCAGCGCGGCGGCGGCGCGCACGCGCCGCCGCAGGCGCCTTGATCCTATATAGCGAAATTCAGCAACAACTCCGTGCGGTGACGGGCGCTCAACAACTCGGGAGGCGTGAACCCAGCCTATGAACCCGGTCTGATCGCAGCGTCGATCTGGCGTGCAGCCTCGTTCGGTTCGAGGCAGTCAGTGTTGATCGTGAGGTCGGCGCTGATCGTCGGCGTTGCCGCTCCTGCTGCCAAACGTTCGGCAACGTCGCCTGTTCGACGGGCGATGATGCGCGCCTTCGCGGTTTCTGGATCACAGACCAGCTGAACAACAGTCCATTCGACATTCGGCGTCGCTGTCCGCACCGCTTCGATGACCTCCGGTTGCCCAGCGTGAACGACCGGGACGAGTCCCGCTTGGGTGAGCTCGTCCAGGCCTGGCCGATCGATCGCGTATCGGGCGCTGTACCGGCTGTTCTGCCAGACCAGCAGTCCGGCCGATTCCAACCGGTCGAGCTCGTGTTCGTCGGTCATGCGGTATCCGGTGGTTCGCCCGGCTCCCGCCTTCAACCGTTCGAACAACCGGTATCGGGTATCGAGAAGCGAAAGTGCCTGTGTCACAGTGTCTTTACCGGTAGCGGGCGCACCGTAGAGGATGACACCCGAACTCATTGGGCAGAGTCTCGCCGGAATGAATCGATCAACTGCTGAGCCTGAGTGCGAAGCGGCGGGCTGTCCGGGTCGTTGTCGATGACGACGTGGTCGACCTCGGGGCGAAAGTCGAGGTTCAGCCCGGCGCTGTAGCGGCCCCAATCGGCAAGCTTGGCGGTGTCGCGCCCCGCGCCGCGCCTGCGCAGGTACATCAGCATGGTGTCCAGCGAGCAGCGCACCCACACGAATGTGCAGTCGGCGCGGTAGGTCTCACCGCGGGCGATCACTCGATCCAGCCAAGCGCGGTCGGTGAATTCCTTGATGTAGGGCGCGGTCGCGATCACTGAGGTGCCGACCTCGATGTTGTCGTTGATCACGCCTTCAAGGGCTTCGTATTCGCGGGGGCGGAGGCGGTTGAAATACACGTCTGACTCGCGGTCGTTGATGCTCTGCCCGAGGTCCTCGAGGGCGGGCTCGATCAGCGGTCGGGCAATCGTGTCCTTGTCGAGGATTGCCCAATTCGTCGCTCGCGCCAGCGTCCGCGCGAACTCGCTCTTGCCCGAGCCGGGGAAGCCGCCGACGTAGACGATGCGCGGTCGGACCGGCCGAAACGGTGCGGACAGGGCAAGGCTGACGGTTGTCGGCGTCGTCACGACACGGCCGGACCGGTTCTGCGACGCGATGTAACCCTCCTTGACGAGTAGGTCCATCGCGTCGGTAATCGTGCGCTGACTCGCGTGCCATTCCTTCGCCAGCTCCCGCGTCGACGGCAAGCGCTGTCCGTCACGGAGTCTCCCCGACTCAATGTCGTTGCGGATGGCCTGCGCGATCCGTGCAGGGGCAGAGGTCTTCGGCTCGCTCGCGGCCACGGGGCTCCTTTGGTAGCAGTTGCTGACCTGAGGGTATCAGCTGACACCGACGCGCTGACCTGGGAAAAGTTCCTTCGCAATCGTTGCTGTGAATTGACTCACGAAAGTAGTTGCTATCTTTGGGTATCAGTTGCTACCGTTGATGCATCGCGAACGAATAATTCGGTCTCGCTACCAACACACAGGAGCTGATTTCAATGGCACTCAAGGACATGTGGATCCCCACCGATTTCAACGCTGTCTTCCCGCAGGGGCTGATTTTGGTGGGCAAGATCGAGCCGGACGAGGAGTTCAGCTCGGACCGCAACGCGCCGAAGCGGCAGAAGATCGATGCGGACCGTGATGGCAATGGCTCGCGTAAGCGGCTGTGGAAGGCCACGGTCATGGACCCGGCCGGTGCGGGCAAGGGCGCGAAGAACACCGGTTTGGACATCACATTCGTCTCCGATGTCGTTCCGGTGCCACCTGCGAATGAGGTGATGCCCGGCTTCTGCCCGATCCAGCTGGAAGGGCTGATGCTCAAGCCGCGTGTGGTCGGCAACGGTGAGTTCAAGTCGATCGGGTTCTACATCCGGGCCACGGGCATCGTCGGCGACAACTCGGGCGCGAAGGTCAACGAGCCCGCCGCGCGTAAGGCCGCGTGATCGTCATGTCTCACGTGAGTATGTCGGCCATCCTGCTCGACTCGGTCGCAGTCGAGTACCACCCGGCCAGCGCCGATGACACCTTCGATTTCGTGCACCCGGCCAAGGTCTGGGTGAGGCTGGATGCCAAGGACGCGCATTCGACGGTTTTCCTCGACATCGAGCACGTTCGCCAGCTCGCCGAGGAACTCCCGAAGCTGCTGATGGCTCATGATGCGGCCGAGCACGTGGCCAAGGAGCAGGCTGCGGCCGAGGCTGAGGCGGCCTGAGATGGGCACGGCGGATCAGCAGTCCTCGGGTATGCGGTGGGCTCGCTGGTCCGCCGTTCTGGTTCTGATCGGTATCGGTGGTGCCGCGTTCGTGTTGTCGTTCGCGGCGCTGCAAGACCTCGCGATCATGGGTGGCACACCACGGGGTTTGGCGTGGTTGTTCCCGGTGATCGTGGACGGCACCATCATCCAAGCCACGATGGCCGTGGTCGCTCTGCCACCGGAATCGGCTGAGCGGGCCTGGTTCTCGCGCATCCTTGTCGGTGGGGCGGCGGTGTCGGTGTCGAGCAACTCGATCCACGCCTACCTGACCGGCCACGGCTGGGGCGGTGCCCTACTGGCAGCGATCCCACCCCTCGCCCTGCTCATCGACACACACGGCCTTGTCCTGCTTCGCCGTGCGGCACAACAGGAATCGGCTCCGGCTGTGGTCGAGTCGGCACCCGAAACACCTGCCGTCGCGCCTGATCCGGCGCCCTCGGTCGAACCCTCCCTTCCTGGCCCGGTTCCTGCATCGGTGCCGTCTTTCCATCCTTCTCCGCGTTCGGCTGCGCCGTTGCTGCCTGTCGCGGTCCCGATCCCTACAGGGGGCAACTGACATGTCTGACTATTCGTTCATCTCGGTCACGTCGCCGACCTACGACTGTGACTTCGACGTCCGTTACCTCGAGGACTTCGGCAAGATCCTCGCCTCACTCGGCTGCGGTGATCTGTACCTGACCCCGTTCGATGCTGCCGACCTCGCAGACAAACTGATTGCGGCGCTGGACGTCTACGCCTCGACCTTGCGGGCGGTGGCGTGATGTCTCCCCGTCTGTTGTTCGTGTCCGTCGCGCTGCTGGGTCTGCTCTCGACCCCGGTGGTCGTGCCGATGCTCCTGGCCGGTGAAGAGCCCGGCGACGCCCCGACCGTGGTGTCCTCGGTGAACCCGCTGGTTCCGGGATGCTCGATGTTCTGCGACGACGGTCCGGCCGCAATGCCGCTGCCCGGCCCCGAAGCGCCCGGTTGCGTGGCGTTCTGCAATGACGGCCCGGTATCGCTGCCCATGACCTCCTCGGGGGTGAAGTGATGGGATCGACGATCGTTCCGCTCGCGGCCGTGCTGGCCTCGGGATTGATGTTGTGGTGGCGACACCTCGACAGCCCCACCCGGCCGGTGGGTGAGGTGGACCCGTTCGCGGGAGTGCCGGCCGAATTGCGCACCGCCGCCCTCGTGCTCACCGATGTCCGGCACCTGATGTTGATGTGGTTGTCGCTGGGTTTGGGCTCTGAGAAGGGTTGGCCCAGCATCGCCGGTGGTGTCGACCTGATCCCGTCCGGCGCGGTGTTCGACGTGCAGATGATCGGTGGACAGAAGCTGACCGACTGGACCAACGACGACACCGCCGACCAGCTCGCCCAATACCTCGGGGTCGCGAAAGTCCTTGTGACCCGGTCTGACCCGGGATTCGTTCGGGTAGAACTGCGCACCTTCGACACCCTCGCCGGTGCCGTCGAACCCGGCCCCGTCGAACCTGCTGTCGTGGAACCGGTCGGCGTGGAATCCACCGGGGTCGACCTCGAGGCCGTTCATGTCGGGGTGCACGAAGACGGGCGCCCGTGGCTGCTGCGCATCCTCTATGCCCACATCCTGCTTGCCGGTGCGACGGGTTCGGGTAAGGGCTCGGTGTTGTGGTCGATCGTGGCCGGGCTCGGTCCCGCGATCAAAGCCGGATACGTCGACATCTGGGTGGCAGACCCCAAGGGCGGCATGGAATTCGGACGTGGCGAAAAGCTGTGGGTCCGGTTCGAGTGCGATGCTCCGGGGATTCTCGGGATGCTCGCCGAAGCGGTGTCGCGGATGGATGAGCGCTCGGCCCGGTTCCGTCAGGCCGGTATCCGCAAGTACGTTCCCTCGACCGAGGAACCGCTGGTGGTGATCATCATCGATGAGGCTGCCGCCCTGTCGTCGTATGCCTCGCGTGAGGAACAGGAGAAGTTCCGGCAGCTGACCGGGATGTTGCAGTCCAAGGGGCGTGCGGTCGGGTTCTCGGTGATCTCGGCGTTGCAGGACCCGTCCAAGGACACCATGCCCAACCGGCAGTTGTTCCCCGTCCGGATCGGGCTGCGCTTGGACGAGCCGACCCAAACCGCGATGGTCCACGGCCAGGGCGCCAAGGACCGGGGCGCGTTGTGCCACGAGATTCCCGATACGACACCGGGTGTCGGCTACGTCGGTGAAGACGGCACTACCCGGCTGAGCAGGGTGCGGGCGTTCTGGGTGTCGGACGACCACATCGACGCCATCGTGGCCGCCTACGCCCCTGAGCACCCGGACCTGTCCCCGCAGGGTGACTACACCGATTTCGACCCCGACTTCATTCCCGGCGAAGACGACGAGCCCCAGGGGCGTGCGGCATGAAACGCGGATTTCAGACGACCGCGCAGGTGGTCGCGTCGTGCTGCGAATGCGGCCGTGAGTTCGGACCGATCGAGGGACCGGCGTGCTTGTTCGCGTCGATCGATGAGGCGATGGACTTCTTCATCGACGGAGCGGACGGCTTCGAGCTGTACGGGGATCGGCTGTTCTGCGAGGACTGCCTCAAGGTCGCCACCTGCTACAACCCCGGCCACGACTGGCGCATCGGCATGTCGAGCACTGAAGGCATCGGCGCACACCACATCACCCGCCAGTGCGAACAGTGCGGGCTGTTCATCTCGGAGGTGCTGGCATGAAACGCGGACTCATCACCGAATCCCACGTGGTCATCTACTGCGACACCTGCGGTGATGTCCTCACCGATGCCGATGGGGAGTCGATCTGCTTCGACTCCACCCACCAGGCCGTGGGCTTCCTCAACGTCAAGGTTTCGGGCTGGTCCTACGACGGCGACCGCGTCACCTGCGACGTCTGCTCGGGGGCGGTGGAATGCCTGACCAACGGGCACCGCTGGGCGCCGGGCTGGCAGCAAGAGATCTGGCCCGTGACTGGCGATATCACCGCCTGCTCCACCTGCGGGCTCATCAAATCCGAACTCGAACAGGAGAACTGAGCAATGAAGCACTACAACAACGGTCTCGCTGACGTGATCGACTTCGCCGCCCGTGCCCGCTGCCGTGCCGAAGCCCGCGGCCTCGATCCGGCCACCGTGGCGGCAACCGTGCTCGCCGAAACCGGCACCGTCCCGGCCTGGAACGACTACGCCGACACGGGCGGATGGGACGACGTGGCATGACCACTCGCAAGCCCAAAGCCGCACGGCCACAACCGAACCCGGTGCTCACCAAAGCGGCCGAGGAAGTCGCCGCAGCGAAGAAGAACACCCACCAACTCGAACTGTTCGCTCTGACCGACCTGCACCGGAAGAAGTCCTCATGACCCGCACCCAAACGATCACCATCACCGAACAGGTCGATCACTTCGACGTGATCCTCGACGCGCTCGGGCGGGCCATGATCGGCGTCGTCGCCGGGGTCGGGCGGTTGCTGTGGTGGGCGGTGTTGTTCCCGATGGTCTCGGCCCCGATCGCTGCCACAGCCGGTGTCTGGCTGTTGGTCGGGTGGGTCGCCGGGATCGGGGTGGCCGGGATGGCTGTCGCGGGGATGGTGCTGTGGCGACAGTGGAGTCCGCAGACCTTCGAGCGCTGGCTGTCCGGTCGCATCCGTTCCCGGTGGTTGGGCTGGTTCCGGTACCGGCGCCGCTGGGCCACCCTGCTCACCGCCTGTGACCTGGCAACCCGTGACGGGGACCGAGTGTTCGTGCCTCGTCTGGTGTCGGTGCGGATCGGCGACAGCATCGACATCGTCCGGACTCGGATGCTGCCCGGCCACAGCCCTGATACCTGGTTCAACCGTCGCGACCACCTCGCCCACGGGTTCGGCGCCCAGCAAGCCCGCGTGAATCTCGCTGGCCCCGGTCAGATCGAAATCGCCTTCCGACACGACGACTCCCTCGCTGATCCCGTCGTCGTCCCGTTCGAGTCCATCGCCGGATTCAAGAACGTCACCGACATCAAAGCCGCATGACCGACACAACCACGACTGAGGGAGGCCCGACCATGAACACCAGCACTGGAACGGCCTCTTTCGGCTCTTCCACCGCACCGATCATCGGTCTCGCACCGAACAGGGAAACCGCGGCTGATCGTCGCGCGATGCCCGACATAACCGACATCGCCGAAGCCGCCGCCGAAAAGGAAGGCGTGTGCGCTCGGGTCGTCCCCATGCGCGCCTTCGACCCGATCACCTCGAGGACTTCTTACGTCGGCGCCCCGTGCAAATCGACAGTGGCCACTGTCTGCCCCGCGTGCGCCAAGGCGAACCGCTACCTGCGGATGACGCAGTTGCGCGAGGGGTGGTGCGCCGAACACGAACCGGTCGACCCCGAAACCGTCGTCACCCAAGCCCAGCAAGACGTATTGGGTGCTCGCGCACTGCTGTTCAACGACTACCACGACGCTCGCCGCGCTGAGGATCATGAACTCGCCGAAGCGATCAAGGCTCTGGTGGCCGACCTCGACACCGAGCTACGCGAACTC
Source organism: Nocardia ignorata NBRC 108230 (assembly GCF_001612905.1). GTDB lineage: Bacteria > Actinomycetota > Actinomycetes > Mycobacteriales > Mycobacteriaceae > Nocardia > Nocardia ignorata. Next base: position 122,848 of record NZ_BDBI01000030.1, read on the forward strand.
GGCGTGCGTGGTCGACTCCCCGCGCTCGATGAGAAGCCACGCCGCAAAACCAAATCGACCCGCCGCCGTGATGACGTGCCGGACCTGCCGCGTAAGAAGGTGAACAAGAACCTCACCATCGGGCAGGCGTACGCCGAGGGCAAGTACCGGCCTTCGACGTTCTTCACGCTGACCCTGCCGTCGTACGGGTCGATCAACCGGGTCCGTGACCGGGAAACCGGTGAGATGGTCTCGGACGGTTCCCCGCGTGACCCGGAGTCCTACGACTACACCCGGCAGGCTCGCGACACGATCCACCTGGCAAAGCTGTTCGACCGGTGGGTCCAGAACCTGCGGCGCGCGGTCGGCTGGAACGTCCAATACTGGGCCTCGGTCGAGCCGCAGAAGCGCGGGGCTCCGCACCTGCACATCGCGATCCGGGGTTCCATCCCGACGAAACTGCTCTACCAGGTCACCGCCGCGACCTACGTCAACGTGTGGTGGCCGCACTTCGACCGCCCCGTCTACACCGATACGAACATGCCGGTCTGGGACTACTCCGCCGGCACTTTCGTCGACCCCCGCACCGGTAAACCACTGACCTACTGGGATGACGCACTGGCGGTCATGGATACCGTCGATGACCTTGAGCCAGCTCACACGATGCGGTTCGGTGGGCAGGCCAAGCCGGTGCCGATCCTCGGCGGGTCCGAAGAGATGGACACCAAGGTCCGGTACCTGACGAAGTACCTCACGAAGTCGATCAGCGAAGTCCTTGAACCCGACTCGACCCGTGTCGCCGTGCATTACGACCGGTTGCACGCGGAGTTGTGCGACACCCCGTGCTCGCCGCGCTGCGGTGTCTGGTTGCGGTACGGCATCGTTCCCAAGGGCGCCAGCGAGAAGACCCAGCCGGGCAAGTGCAAGGGCAACGCGCACCGCCGCGAAACCCTCGGCCTGCCCGGTCGCCGCTGCCTGAACTCGGGGAAGTGGTCGGGCAAGACGATCCCGGATCACAAGGCCGAACGGCTGGAATTCGTTCGCGCCGAACTCGCCCGCGTCGGCATCGTCAAGCCCGATACCTCGCACCTGCGGATCACCCCGGTACGCCCCGGCGACAAAGACGCGCCCCCGCGCTCGCACCTGGTCATGAACCTCGTCACGCGGCGCATCAACGAACGCGCCGAGTACACAACGGCTCGCCTCGCGATAGACGAAGGACCACCAGGCGTTTCACGTGAAACCGTTGTGCCACAAGATATTTCGACACCCCAGCACACCGCAGCATAGGAAGGAAGGCAACATGTCGAAGCTGTTGAACGAACAGGAAGTCCGCAAACTGATCCCGATCGGACACAGCAAGTACTACGAGCTGATCGGCTCCGGTGCGCTCCGCTCGGTCAAGATCGGCCGTCGTCGGTTCGTCACCGAACAGGCCATTGCCGACTACATCGCCGGGCTCGATCAGGCGGCGGCGGCATGAGCAGGCGTCAGCTCCCGCCCCAGATCGAAAAGATCACGCTCAAGAGCGGGGCGATTCGGTACCAGGTGACGACGGAGGCCGGTACAGACCCGGTGACCGGCAAGCGTCGGCAGACCCGCAAGCGCTACCGAACCGAGAAGGAAGCCCGCGATGCTCTGGGCTCGGTGGCGTCGGCGGTCTCCCAGGGTGCCTACGTCGCACGGTCGACGGTGACTGTCGAGCAGGCGTGTCGGGAATGGCTCGACGGCAAGCGCATCGCCAAGAGCACCAAAGCGGCCTATCGTCATGCCCTGCAACCGCTTCGGGACCGTCACGGCTCGTTGCCGATTCAGCAGCTCGCCAAGGCTCACCTTGACGACCTCGTGAGCGATCTGCAAGACGGCGAGTTCGTTTACGCGCACGGGCGGCCGTGCAAGACGTGGAACGCTCAGAGCATCAATCCCATGCTTCGGATCACGGGCAAGGTGCTGGCTTCCCAGATGGGCCAAGGCCGGTTGGCGCGCAATGTCGCTGATCTGGTGGACCGGGTTCCGGGGTCGCGCAAGGAGATGGAGACCTACACCGCTGCCGAGGTGCGCAAGGTGCTCGCGGTGGCAGATCGTGACCGGATCGGGCAGGCGTGGCACCTCGCATTGACGGGCCTTCGGCGTGGTGAAATCTGCGGATTGCGTTGGGCTGACATCGATTTCGTCGCCGGAACGGTCAAGATCGAGAACACGCGGATTCAGGTGGACGGCAAGGTGGTGGAGAAGACCACGAAGACCGAGAAGTCGCGCCGCACGCTGCCGCTCACGCCCGCGATCACGGAGGCGCTCAAGCGTGCGCGGGCGATTCAGGCCGCCGAAAAGCTCGAACTCGGGGCGGCGTACGGCTCGGGTGAGTACGTCGTCTGTGATGAGGCCGGGAACCCTGCCGACCCGTCGAAGATGTCGCGGGAATGGCACCGGGTCTGTGAAGCTGCCGGAGTTCGTCACCTGCGCTTGCACGATGCCCGGCACACCTGCGGGACGCTGCTGCACCTACAGAACGTGCCGATCGCGGTAGTCTCGGCCTGGCTGGGCCACTGTGATGCCGCGTTCACGATGCGCACCTACGTCCACAGCCAGCCCGACGCCCTCGCCGACGCTGCCCGCAGTTTGAACGCGGTTGTGACAAACCGTGACAAGATCGGCGGTGCTCGCCCGATCCGAACTCGGCCACGCCGCAAGTCGGCAAGCTGACCTGCGGGTCATTTGCGGAGACGGAGGGATTTGAACCCCCGATGGTGTTACCCATGCTCGCTTTCAAGGCGAGTGCATTCGGCCGCTCTGCCACGTCTCCCTGAGCAGAAATACTAGCGGACGCGACCGCGACAACAGATCTCGCACGAACATGGGTAACTCCCCGGGCACGGGCTGCCCCGCCCCAACACGATTCGCAAGACGCCAAGGCACAGCCCCACGCGCTTAGTCTGGCCAAAAGACGCGGAGAGGCGGAACAGCATGCGTGCTATCGAGCTGAACGGGTTCGGTGGGCCCGAGGTGATGGAGTGGACCGTGACGGTCGATCCCGAACCCGGCGCGGGCGAGGTGTTGATCGAAGTCGTTGCGGCAGGGGTGAATCGGGCCGATGTGATGCAACGGCGTGGCTTCTATCCACCGCCACCGGACGCCAGTTCGGTGCCCGGTCTCGAGTGCTCCGGAACCATCGTCGAGCTGGGACCGGGGGTCACGGACTGGAAGGTCGGTGATCGGGTGTGCGCGCTGTTGGCGGGCGGTGGGTACGCCGAGTTGGCGGCTGTGCCGACCACCCAGCTGTTGCCGGTGCCCGAGGAGATGGACCTGGCTGCCGCCGCCGGCTTGCCCGAGGTGGCGGCGACGGTGTGGTCGAACCTGGTGATGACCGCGGGGATGCGCTCGGGGCAGCTGGTGCTGATCCACGGCGGTGGCGGTGGCATCGGTACGCACGCCATCCAGGTGGCGCGGAGGCGGGGCGCGCGGGTGGCGGTGACGGCCGGGTCGGACGCGAAGCTGGCCAGATGCGCGGGTCTCGGCGCCGAAATCCTCGTCAACTACCGCACGCAGGATTTCGTGACCGTGCTCGCCGACGCCGGTGGCGCCGACATCATCCTCGACAACATGGGCGCCGCCTACCTCGAACGCAACGTGGAGGCGCTCGCCCCGCACGGCCGTTTGGTGGTGATCGGGCTGCAAGGCGGCATTACCGGGTCGCTGAATATCGGTGGGCTGCTGCGCAAATGGGGTTCGGTGCATGCCACGAACCTGCGGGCCCGACCGCGGGCAGGCGAGGGCAGCAAGGCCGAGGTCATCGCCGCGGTGCGCACGCAGTTGTGGCCGGATGTGGCGGCGGGCGAGATCTTTCCGGTGATCTCGGCAGAACTACCCGTCACCGAAGCCGGTCGGGCTCACGAATTGCTCGACGCACCCGAGACTTTCGGCAAGGTCGTGCTTCGCGTGCGCGACTGAGCGAAAGATCGGCACGGACTATTCGAGCGAGCTGAGGGCCCGGCCGAGCTGGTCGATTTCGTAGCGGGTGGTGTACGGGGCCAGGCCGATGGTGACGGCCCCGCCCTCGTCGTTGACACCGAGGGCGTCGAGTAATCGGCTGCCGCCGTGCACCCCGCTGACCGTGCCGATGCGGGCGTCGGCCAGTTTGGCCGCCACCTTCTCTGCCTGCATGCCCGCCATCGTGAAACTGACGGTGGGGATGCGGGTGGAGGCACGGCCGATCACGGTCAGGCCCTCGACCTGCTCCAACACCTGCATGAGGTGGTCGAAGAGCTGGTCGTGGTAATCCTGCAGCGAGGTGATCGAGATTTCGAGGCGTTCGCGGCGGGTGCCGGTGGCGCGCTCGTCGAGTCCGGCGAGGAAGTCGATCGACTGGGTGAGCCCGGCCAGCAGCGCGTACTGGTGCCCACCCACCTCGAGGCGTTCAGCCCCCTTGGCGTAGGGGTTGAGCGACATCGACGGGATGCGGTCGAGGAAGGCGGGGTCGCGGAACACCAGCGCACCGACCTGCGGACCGCCCCACGACGGCGCGCTCAGGGCGACCACGTCGGCATTGAGTTCGTCGATGTCGATCAGCGCGTACGGTGCGGCGCCGAAAGCATCGGCGACCAGCAGACCGCCCACATCGTGGACCCGGTCGGCGGCCACCCGAACGGCGGGCGCGGAACCGACGATCGGCGACGCGGCGGTGAGCGCGACCAGGCGCGCGGTCGGTCCGATCAGCTCCTCGAACTGCCACGACGGCATCTCACACGTCTCGATCTCCACCTCGGCCCAGCGCACGTGGGCGCCGTAGCGGTTGGCGATGCGCAGCCACGGCGCGACATTGGCCTCGTCGTCGAGGCGGGAGAGCACGATGCCCGTGCCGAGACCCAGGCGCGAACTCAGGGACTCGGCCAGCCAGGCGAGCAGAACCGCACGATCGGGACCGAGCACGACGCCGGCCGGATCTCCGCCGACGAGGTCGGCGACCGCCTCCCGGGCGGCGTCGAGGATCGCGCCGCTGCGGGTCGCCGCACCGTGGCGGCCGATGTGGGAAAACGAGGAGGTACGGAAACCCGTTGAGACGGCACGCGATACCGAATCGGGAACCAGCATCCCCGCCTGCGGGTCCAGATGGATCCAGCCGTCGCCCAGGGACGGTATCAGGCCCCGAACCCTCGCGACGTCATAAGTCATGGTGGCCACTTTAAGGGCAGCGAGCGTCGCGGTGTAACCGCGTGGGGGTTTTAGCGCGAAGCCGACACACGCGCAATGATGGGGCTATGACGCACTCGGAGGACACCCCCGAATCCATCGTCGTGATCGGTCCCGACGGTCGGCCGGTCACCGTGCCCGCCGACTCCGACGCCGCGGCCGAATACACCGCGCAGGTGGTCGACGGGGACAAGAAGGCCGACGACGACCGCGACGAGTCGGCCGAGTCGCTGGCCGACATGGTCGAGCAGCCCGCCAAGGTGATGCGGATCGGGACCATGATCAAACAGCTCCTCGAGGAGGTGCGCGCCGCTCCCCTCGACGACGCGAGCCGCTCGCGCCTCAAGGACATCCACAAGTCCTCGGTCCGCGAACTCGAGCAGGGCCTCGCCCCCGAGCTGCGCGAGGAACTCGAACGCCTCACCCTGCCCTTCACCGACGAGTCCGTGCCGTCCGATGCCGAACTGCGCATCGCCCAGGCCCAGCTCGTCGGCTGGCTCGAAGGCCTGTTCCACGGCATCCAGACCGCCCTGTTCGCCCAGCAGATGGCCGCCCGCGCCCAACTCGAACAGATGCGCCAGGGCGCCCTCCCTCCCGGCATGCACGTGGCCGACGGGAAGGCAGGCCATGGCCATGTCGGCGGCGGGCAGTACCTGTAAGGTCGGGGATCGTGCCCGCTGCTGCCGCTCGTTCCGAATCGGTCTCCGACCAGGGTGACGCGCGTACCGAAGAGAGCCCCGTGCATACCGACGACACACCGACCGAAGCCGAGGTGGCCGACGCGGCCGCCGCCGAACAGACCGCCGACGCCCCGCTGCTGGTGAAGACGCCGATGGTGTCGGATTCGCAGACGTTCCGGCGCGCGTTCAAAGACATGCGCGACGGGTTCCATCAGCGTGAGCTGTGGTTGTCGCTGGGTTGGCAGGACATCAAGCAGCGCTATCGCCGGTCGGTGCTCGGTCCGTTCTGGATCACCATCGCGACCGGTCTGCAGGCGCTGGCGATGGGTCTGCTGTATTCGACGCTGCTGAATCAGCCGATCAGCGAATACCTGCCGTATGTGACGGTCGGTTTGATCGTCTGGAACGTGATCAGCGCGTCGATCCTCGAGGGTTCGGATGTGTTCATCGCCAACGAGGGACTGATCAAACAGTTGCCCTCGGCGCTGAGCGTGCATGTGTATCGCCTGGTGTGGCGCCAGTTCTTGTTCTTCATCCACAACGCGGCGATCTACGCGGTGCTGCTGCTCGCGTTCTCCATCTGGCGCGATCTGGACTGGACGTTGTTGCTGGTTGTTCCGGCGATCCTGCTGCTGTTCCTCAATGCCATGTGGGTGTCGATCGTGTTCGGCATCTTCTCCACCCGCTACCGCGACATCGCCCCGATCCTCGGCTCGATGACGCTGATGCTGTTCGTGCTGACCCCGGTGATGTGGTCGACGAAGGCGCTGGAGAACTCGGTCGGCGGCATGAGCGACCGGGCCAAGCTGATCGAGATCATCCCCACCTTCCACTACCTCGAGATCGTGCGCGGCCCGCTGCTCGGCGAGCCCACCGACTGGCATTCCTGGGCCATCGTCGGCGCGATCACGGTGGTCGGCTGGGTGGTCGCGATCCTGGCGCTCAAGCAGTACCGTGCCCGCGTCCCGTACTGGGTTTAGGAGACTGTCGTGAGCCGTGTGAGTATCGAAACCCATGACGCGTGGGTCGAGTTCCCGATCTTCGACGCCAAGTCGCGGTCGCTGAAGAAGGCCTTCCTCGGTAAGGCGGGCGGCGCGATCGGGCGCAACAGTTCCGACGTGGTGGTGGTCGAGGCGTTGCGCGAGATCAACCTCTCGCTCAAGGAAGGCGACCGGGTCGGGCTCGTCGGGCACAACGGCGCGGGCAAGTCGACGCTGCTTCGCCTGCTCTCTGGCATCTACGAACCCTCGCGCGGCAGTGCGCGCATCCGCGGCCGGGTGGCACCCGTGTTCGACCTGGGTGTCGGCATGGACCCGGAGATCTCCGGCTACGAGAACATCATCATCCGCGGCCTGTTCCTCGGGCAGACCCGCAAGCAGATGCTTGCCAAGATCGATGAGATCGCCGACTTCACCGAGCTCGGCGAGTACCTGTCGATGCCGTTGCGCACCTATTCCACGGGTATGCGGGTGCGCCTGGCGATGGGTGTGGTCACCTCGATCGACCCCGAGATCCTGCTGCTCGACGAGGGGATCGGCGCCGTCGACGCCGAGTTCATGAAGAAGGCGCGCACCCGGCTGCAGTCGCTGGTCGCGCGGTCGGGCATCCTCGTTTTCGCCAGCCACTCCAATGAATTCCTCGCCCAGCTGTGCGATACCGCGATGTGGATCGATCACGGTCGCATCCGCGAGCAGGGCGGCATCGAAGACGTTGTGCGAGCGTATGAAGGGCCCGAGGCGGGTAATCACGTGGCACAGGTGCTTCGCGAGCTGGAAGCCGAGCAGGGCGACAAAGAATTGGAGCAGAATCAGGCATGAGCGGTCACAGTGAGGACGGTGTCCCGGCCGCTGTGCCCGGTGGGTTCAGCATGGCTGATCGGCTCGAGGCGGGGGTTGCCCCGGTGGAGCCCGCCGCCGTGCTGCCCGTGACCGAGGAGCCCGAGCTGCCCGCAGGCGCCGAACCGGCTGACCTGAGCACCGACACCGGGCCGGACGCGCGGATCATCGCGGTCGTCGTCACCCACAAGCGCCGCGAACTGCTCGCCGAATCGCTGAAAGTACTTGCCTCGCAGTCGCGTCCGATCGACCATCTGATCGTCGTCGACAACGCCAACGAGGACGAGGTGGCCGAGCTGGTCGCCCAGCAGCCCATCGAGGCCACCTACCTCGGTTCGCGCCACAACCTCGGCGGCGCGGGCGGTTTCGCGCTCGGCATGCTGCACGCGCTCACCCAGGGCGCGGACTGGGTGTGGCTGGCCGATGACGACGGCCGACCCGACGGTCCCGAAGTCCTCGCGACGCTGATCGATTGCGCGCGCAGGCACAACCTGGTCGAGGTATCGCCGGTGGTGTGCGATATCGACGACCCCGATCGGCTCGCTTTCCCGCTGCGCCGGGGCGTGGTGTGGCGCAGGCGACGCTCGGAGCTCGGCGACGAGGACTTCCTGCCCGGCATCGCGTCGCTGTTCAACGGCGCGCTGATCTCGGCGAAGGCCGTCGACCTGATCGGTGTGCCCGACCTGCGCCTGTTCGTGCGTGGCGACGAGGTGGAGGTGCATCGGCGCCTGGTCCGGTCGGGCCTGCCGTTCGGCACCTGCCTGCAGACCGCCTACCTGCACCCCAACGGTGCCGAGGAGTTCAAGCCGATCCTCGGCGGGCGCATGCACACCCAGTACCCCGACGATCCGGTGAAGCGCTACTTCACCTATCGCAATCGTGGGTACCTGATGTCGCAACCGGGTATGCGGAAGCTGTTGCCGCAGGAGTGGATTCGGTTCTCCTGGTTCTTCCTGGTGACGCGCCGCGATCCGGCGGGCTTGAAGGAATGGTTCCGGTTGCGCTCGCTCGGACGCAATGAGCAGTTCGGCAAGCCGGACCAGCGAGGCCCCCAGAAATAGGGGCATAGATCCTGGGGCCCGCGACCTAGGATCGATAGGTGACCTTACGAACGAGTTTCGCGTCCGCCGCTGCCGCCGTTCTCGCAGGCAGCGCGCTGTGCCTTGCCGCGCCGGGCGCCGCAAGCGCTGATGACACCTGTCAGCTCGGCGTCTCCAATGTCGGCCCCCGCTCCTGCGTGATGAACGAAGTGCGGACGGCCCCGGTGCCCACGCTGGGCAACGGCGTGTGTTTCGGCATCGTCAACGTGGGCGGCACCGCGTTCGACGGACCGCTCAACGACCCGAGCGTGGCGCCCGGCGCCACCCACAGCATCTCGCTGCGCATCTCGCACGGCCTGCTCGGCAACATGGCGCCCGCCCTGCTCACCTGCGATGTGAACGTCATCGTCGACTGGCGGAACCTGGACAACGGCGTCACCGGCTCCATGACGCATTTCGTCCCCGCCCGGCACAACAGCACCTACCCGTTCCAGGTGATCGCCCCCACCGGTCCCGGCCGGTTCCAGCTCACCGTGCGCACCGACCGGCCTAGCCTGCCCGCCTCGACCGAGGTCGTCGTTCCCTGACCTGCGTCGATGACGCCGGGAGCTGATCGGGCGCTCGCCGGCATAAATCAGTTGTGCGGTGTCGCGGGTATGCGGCACAGTAGGAGCAACGTTGGAGAGGAGGTGGATGTCCGTGAGTACAGACGTGTGGATTGCCGTGCCCGAGGTGCGCGATGGCGCCCCGACCGCTCCGGACATCACCTCTACTCGCTGAGCCCGACGTCGGGCTCGGCGCCCGACGAAGGACTTCTACCGATGGTCGACTACGACCTGCTCGTCCCTTACGGCTGGACCGAAGCCGTAGCTTCCGAATATCTTCCGCTGCTCGGCGATCTCGTGCCCGCACGCATCGTCCGGATGGATCGCAGCGAGTGCGATGTGGTCGCACCGGGCGGCCCGTCTCGTGCCGCCTGTCCGCGTGACATCACCGGCTTGTGCACCGGTGACTGGGTCGGTCTCGATGCCGAAGGCACTGTGCGCCTGTTGCTTCCGCGCCGTTCGGCGATCATGCGATCGTCGGCGTCGGGGCGCTCGGTCGCCCAGGTGCTCGCCACCAATGTCGACACCGTGCTGATCTGCAGTGCCGCCGACGGCGACGTCGACCTGGGGCGGATCGAGCGCATGCTCGCCCTCGCCTGGGAGAGCAATGCCCAACCCGTGGTCGTGCTCACCAAAGCCGATGCGGCGGATCATCTTCCGCTCGACGACGTTCGTGCGGTCGCACCGGGGGCGACGGTGCTCGCGGTGAGCGCCGCCGCCGAGACCGGGCTGGATGTGCTCACGGCCGTGCTGCACGGCACGGTTGCCTTGATCGGGCCGTCCGGCGCGGGCAAGTCGACCCTGGCCAATGCCCTGCTCGGCGCGGAAGTGTTCGCCACCAACGCCGTTCGCGCGGTCGACCGCAAGGGCCGCCATACAACGGTCCACCGCGAACTGCGACCGCTCCCCGGCGGCGGCACCCTCATCGACACACCGGGGCTACGTGGTATCGGCCTCTACGACGCCGCCGACGGTATCGGCAAGACCTTCAGCGACATCGAATCCCTCGCCGCTGATTGCCGTTTCGCCGACTGCGCGCACGAGACCGAACCGGGCTGCGCGGTCCAGGCGGGCATCGCCGACGGCACCATCACCGAGCGCCGCCTCACCAGCTACCGCAAGCTGGCGAAGGAGAACGAGTGGATGGCCGCGCGCACCGACAAGCGACTGGCCGCCGAACGCGAACGAGCCTGGCGCTCCATCGCCAAGCAACACCGCAAGCAGTACCGCGAACGCGGCTACCGCTGACCTAGCCGATCACCACGCGCTGGTGGCGGAAGCTCTCAGGCGATGCCGCCACCAGCGCGTGGTGATCTCGGTCAGCTGGGGTCGATGCCGTAGAGGCGGGCCCAGTTCTCACGGCTGGTGAGTTCGGGGACCGCCGCGCGGTATTCGGCCTGGAGCCTGGGGAGTTCGCGGCGGAGTTTGCGCAGCGTGCGGTAGGTGCGGATGAGCAGAGCGCGGGCGCGGGCCTTGTCGCGGCGGCGCACGCGCACACCCGACTGGGAGGCGTCGGTGACGACCACGTGGTCGAACAGGCCCACATGCCACCAGTGCGCGTCCTCGCGGGTGACACCGATCAGGCCGTGCTGGGTGCGCCCGGTCCACTGCATGATCGCGCGCTTGATGAGCACGAGGGTGATGCGGCTCGGCTCACCGCTCGCCCGGCGCACCTGGATCTCGGCGGAGTTCACCGGCGGGGTCGCGGCGGGGTGCTTGATGGTCTCGGGGTAGTCGTTGCGGGAGGTGCGGGCCGCGGCCAGCGCCTCGATTCCGCCGTCGCGCAACACCTTCGGACCCTTCATGAAGTCCTCGATGCCCTGCAGGGTGGTGTGCACCAGGCCGTACTGCATGCCGACGAGGTGTTCGGCGATGTAGCGGAAGAAGTCCTTGGTGATGGCCTTGCCGTCGAGATCGGTGTGCAGGGCGCCGACGATGAGCGAGTTGCGCGTGGAGAAGTAGCGCGCCCAGTCGTCGTAGTCCTTCCAGTAGAAGTCGGCGTGCCAGACGGCGGCATTGGGCAGGGTGACGGTGACGAAGCCGTGCTCGCGGGCCCGGATACCGTATTCGACGTCGTCCCACTGGAAGAAGATCGGGACCGGAAGGCCGATCTTCTTCACGACCTCGGCCGGGATCAGGCAGGTCCACCAGGCGTTGTAGCCGGCGTCGACGCGGCGCTCCTGGTTCTTCTTGAGCATGGAGGTGTTGCGCAGCGCCTTGGGCACCTTCTGCCCGTGCTTGAGCTCGCCCAGGCGCACGTCCTCCGCGCCCACGTTGAGGTAGTCGGGGTTGAGCAGGAACAGCATCTGCGCGCCCACCAAGGTCGGCTCGACCGTCAGGTTCGCGAAGGCCTGCAGGCGAAGGACGGTCTCGGGCTCGCAGAGGATGTCGTCGTCCATCAGGATGACGTCGGCGTGCTCGTTGGCCGCCGACACCTCGTACAGCCCACGGGTGAAGCCGCCGGCGCCACCGAGATTGGGCTGACGGATGTAGCGCAGCTTGTCGCCGAAATCGGGGCGGACCTGCTGGAACAGCGGCCGGTTCTCGACCGGGTCGGTGCCCTGGTCCACGACGTAGACCGCGTCGATGGCGGCCAGCACCGTGGGATCCGAGGCCAGCGCGGCGACGGTGTGGGCGCAGTCCTCGGCCCGGTTGAAGGTGCAGATCGCGATGGCGACCGGGCGAACCGTCTCGGGGGCCTTGGCGGTCCAGGTGAGTTCGGTGATGTCGAGTTCGCCGCCGAGCGCGTCGAACTCGAGCCACAGCGCGCCACCGTCGACGTACTGGTCGAGCGGCGCGGACAGGCTCACGAACCCGCTGCTGGTCGCCACCAGCGAGGCGACGATGCGGCGGTGGCCCGCGATATCGGAGGCGACCAGGCGCACATTCGCCTTGTTCCCCACCTGCAGATTCGCGGTGGCGGTCACCTCGGTGACAGTGGTCCAGCGCTGCCAGTAGCTGGCGGCGAAGCGGCCGAAGTAGGTGTTGGTGTGCGCGGTCGCGCCCTTGGGCAGGTGCAGCGACAGGCGCTCGCGGATGGCGGCACCGCCCTTGACGACGGCGTAGAGCTCGTCGCTCACCCGGGCCGACGGGCCGGTGAAGATGCCCCTGGCCAGGACCAAGCGTTCGGGTGCCGAGTGTTCACCACGCAGTGACGCGGGTGCGGCCTCGTGCCGTTCGTTCGATTCGGTCACGACTCGAGTAGCCGACTGCTCCATGAAGTCCTCGAAATTCTCGGTATCGACTGCGCCGACGCAAGCAGTCACGTAAGGAAAGGGCGGCGCGGCGGGCGGGGTGAGGATATCAATCACCGCCGGGCCGGGCGCCGTCAGTGAGGGGTAACCGCACCCCGCGCGTGTTGCTCACCGGTTGCCTCGGCGCCGGTGAACACGAATTTGTCGTAGGCCCAATAACGGAATATGACAGCAAGCGTCTGGCCGATGACGGTCGCGGAAATGTTGTCCGACAGCGGCGACGACAGGTCGAGCACATAGCGGGAAAAGCCGAGGCAGCCCAGTTGCAGGCCGATCGCCACGACATTCACCAACGCGTACAACAGGTATTCGCGACCCGCGCTGCCGGACTTCTTGTGCGCGAAGGTCCACCACTTGTTGCCGAAGTAGGTGACCACCGTCGCCACCACGATCGCGACGACTTTCGCGGTGAGCGGGGAGTGATAGAGCACACCTTCCGACAGCGACAATCCGCCGCCCCAGAACACCAGCAGGTTGTACGTACCGGCGTCGACGAGGAAACCGACCGCGCCGACGACGAGGAACGCCGCTCCCTGCCGCAACGCCGTCGTCACCTTCGTCAGCAGCGAAACCGGCGGAACATCTTGATGCGACACGGACCCGACGGTAACCGGCCACCACCCCCGACCTCGAGGAGGGGCGGCCACGAAGTGGCCGGTTCGCGGCCGTCCCGCCGATCAGGTGCCGTTGCGTAGGCGACGAAGGAGCAAGCAACGGTGCCTGATCGGCGGGACCGGTGGGGCCGCGAACTCGCGGCGTCCGCGCCGCCATGTATCCGGTACCCTCCCGGTGACCCTTTAACTGCCTACATCTGAGGATTGACCCGGGTGGACTCCACCGAGCTTCGCATTGCCGCCGTGGTCCCCTGCCACAACGAAGAGGCCGCGGTCGCCAAGGTCGTCGCCGACCTGAAGGCCGCCGTGCCGGGGATCGTCGTCTACGTCTACGACAACCTGAGCACCGACCGCACCGCCGAATGCGCCCGTGAGGCCGGGGCGATCGTGCGCTACGAGAACACCAAGGGCAAGGGCAATGTGGTTCGCCGCGCCTTCGCCGACATCGAGGCCGACGTCTACCTGATGATCGACGGCGACGACACCTACGAGGCGTCGGCCGCGCCGCTGATGATCAAAACCCTGCTCGAGGGCCCCTACGATCACGTGCTCGGTGTGCGCAAGCAGGACGAGGACACCAACGCCTACCGGTCCGGGCACGAGACCGGCAACAAGGTGCTCAACGGCGTGGTCGGCAAGGTGTTCGGCGACAATGTCGAAGACATGCTGAGCGGTTTCCGGGTGTTCTCGCGCCGCTTCGTCAAGAGCTTCCCGGCCGTCTCCCGCGAGTTCGAGATCGAGACCGAACTGACCGTGCACTCGCTGCACCTGCGGGTTCCGCAGACCGCGGTCCAGGTCGGTTTCCGTGACCGCCCCGCGGGCAGCGAATCGAAGCTGCGCACCTACCGCGACGGCACCAAGATCCTCGCGCTGATCCTCGGCCTGGCCAGGCACGAACGGCCGGTCGCCTTCTACGGCCTGTTCGGCACGCTGGCCCTGCTGTTCTCGGTGATCCTCACCGTGCCGATCGTGATCGAGTTCTACAACACCCATGAGGTGGCGCGGTTCCCGACGCTGTTCTTCGCGTTCACCCTGATGCTGCTCGGTTGCCTGGCCTGGACCGCGGGGCTGATTCTGGACGGCATCCGGCGGTCGCGGCACGAAGCGGCGCGGCTGGTGTATCTGCGGTATTCGGCCGTCGGCGAGAGCACGGACATCGCGGCCGGAGACCGTCGGTGACCAGCACCGTCGAACCGGAAACCGTCGCCGCCGAACAGGTACCCGCGACCGAACGCAAAGACCGCCTGCCCGCCCCCGTCCGCTCGCTGACCGGCCGGTTCGGTGCCGCGACGGTGGCGTTCGCCGTGCTCGCGACGGTGTTCGGCGCGCTGTTCGCCGTGCTCACCCCCGCGTTCTGGGGCCACGACGAGATCACCCAGTTCGGCCGCGCCTACCAGGTGGCGCACGGCGGGGTGTTCCCGCAGCGCATCCACGACGATCGCGGTGTCGCCTACGGCGGGCAGATCCCGGTGAGCATCGACGAGCTCATGGGCTACGCCTTCCGCGACTACAACGACAACCCCGAGGAACCCGGCGCGATGGTCGCCGACCCCGGCGCCTACGACCGGCTCGCCGGTGCCGACATCTCCTCGGCGACCCGGCCGATGTGGTTCACCAACACCGCCGCCTACTCCCCCGTGCCGTATGTGCCTGCCGCCGTCGGTATCCGGGCAGGCGAGGCGCTCGGCCTGAACATCGGCGGGATGTACCTGCTCACCCGCCTGGCCGGGTTGGCGGCCTACCTCGCGGTGGTCGGGTTCGGGCTCTACGCCCTGCGGCAGCGGCGCAGCCAGTGGCTGGTGTTCACCGTGGCCGTGCTGCCGATCGCGCTGTTCCAGGCGGGCACCGTCACCGCCGACACGCTCACCAACGCGCTGGCCATTCTCGTGTCGGCGCTGCTGGTGAAGGCGCTGTTCATCGGTGACCGGCTGAGCAAGCCCGAGACCGCCGCCCTGCTGGCCGCCACGATCGCGCTGCCGCTGAGCAAACCCGCCTACGTGCTGCTGGCCATGCTGATCGTGGTCGTGCCCGCCGAACGCCTCGGTTTCGCCGGCAAGCTGAAAGTGCTGCCGTGGGTGTTCGCGATCACCGGCGGCACGCTGTTCCTGGTCTGGACCAAAATCGCCGCACCGACCGGCGACGGCATGAGCCTGATGCGCCCGCCGCACCAGTGGGGTCAGGTGCGTCCCGGTGACCAGCTGCGCGGGATCCTCGGCGACCCGCTGCAGTTCGTGCACACCTTCGGCGAGAGCATCGCCCTGCGCGATCACCGCTGGTTCAACCAGTTCTTCGGTGAACTCGGCTTCGCCTACGTCGACGCGCCCGCGCTGACGATGCTGGCCTGCCTGATCGCGTTCGCGGTGAGCTTCGGCATCGCCGACCTGCTGACCAGCACGCTGCGCCGCACCCTGATCGTCGCGGCGACGGTGCTCGCCAGCGTGGCGATGGTCTACGTGACGCTGTACATGTCGTTCACACCGGTGGACTACTACATCATCGACGGCGTACAGGGCAGGTACTTCGTGCCGCTGGCCATCCTCGGTATCGCGGTGGTGATCCGCTTGGTTCCGCTGCGGCTGCGCGATGCCGACGGTGTCGTCCCGACCCGCGGACCCGGACTCACCGTGGCCTGCGCGTCGCTGATCGCGCTGATCGCCGCTGCCGCGACGTATTACACCGTCGTCTGGGGCTGACCCCCGCAGACGACGGTGTAGTCCGTCAGAGTTTCTGTTCGCCCGCGGCGGCGTAGGCGCGTTCGGTGTCGGCCTTCTTCGGCCGCCACCAGTCCTCGTTCTCGCGGTACCAGGTGATGGTGTCGGCAAGCCCGGACCGGAAGTCGCTGTAGCGCGGTGACCAGCCGAGCTCCGTGCGCAGCAGGCTCGCATCGATGGCGTAGCGCTGATCGTGGCCGGGCCGGTCGGTGACGTGATCGAAATCGGCGGGATCGCGATCGAACGCTTCCAGAATCAACTGCACAACGGTGAGATTGTCGAGTTCACCATCGGCACCGATGAGATAGGTCTGCCCGATTCGGCCGCGCTCGAGAATGTCCCACACCGCGCGATTGTGGTCGTCGACGTGAATCCAGTCCCGCACCTGATGACCGGCACCGTACAAACGCGGGCGCACGCCGTCGATCAAATTGGTGATCTGGCGTGGGATGAATTTCTCCACGTGCTGATACGGGCCGTAATTGTTGGAACAGTTCGACAGCGTGGCGCGCACTCCGAAGGAACGGGTCCAGGCGCGCACGAGCAGATCGCTGCCCGCTTTCGTCGCCGAATACGGGCTCGACGGGTTGTAGGCCGTTGTTTCGGTGAAGGCGGGGTCGTCGGGGGTGAGGTCGCCGTAGACCTCGTCGGTGGAAACGTGGTGGTAGCGCACGTCGTGGCGGCGCACGGCCTGCAGCAGGGAGTAGGTGCCGACGATATTGGTCTGCACGAACGGCCACGGTTCGGCGAGCGAGTTGTCGTTGTGGGATTCGGCGGCGAAATGCACAACCGCGTCGACACCGCTGACGAGATTGTCGACGAGGTCGAGATCGGCGATGTCGCCGTGGACGAATTCGATGCGGTCGGCCACCGGATCGAGCGACGCGCGGTTTCCGGCGTAGGTAAGCGCGTCGAGGACGGTCACCGCTACGTCGGGGCGCGTGGCCACCGTCTGCTGGACGAAATTCGCACCGATGAATCCGGCCCCGCCGGTAACGAGCACTCGCACGCCGACAACGATACGTGCTCGCGATCGGGGACAGAAAGCGAACCGGCGCTCGCCCAGGTAGAAACAGTCACGGTATTTACACCGTGATGTCCGTCACACCGGGCGCGTTCAGGTTACGACCCGGGGTCTGCTTTCCTGAGAAAAACCCTAGTCGGCACTCAGGTTTCTAGGTGCGCACCGGCCCTGGGGTATCAACGGTGAACAGAATTTGAATAGAAGTACACAGGTGGTTCACCGCTCGTTAGCTGCGGGGGCTTTTGATCATCGGGTCCCCTCCGAACGCTCCAACATCGAGGTTCAACAAAAATGCTGATGAGGAAATTCGCCGCCACTTCGGCGCTGCTGATCGCTGCCATGGGCGTCGCCGCCGGCACCGCGCACGCCGAAGAGGCCCCGGCCGCCGCTGCCCCGATCAACTACACCGCCGAAATCGTCGAGGACTCGAAGGCCGTCGTCACCACCGACGCCGGCTCGATGGTCGTCGAGGACAATGTCCTGAAGATCAAGGCGGCCGACGGCACCGTCGTCGCGGGCACCCTGCTGGCGTTCCGCATCGAAGAGCACGAGCTCCCGATCGTGGCCGAGATCTCCGGCAACACCGCCACCCTGACCCCGGTGATGGACCCGGCCAAGGCCGTCTACAAGCCGGTCGCCCTGCCTTACGAGGCGCAGGCGCCCTGGAAGTCCGAGTACGACCGTGAGGTCGCGGCGTTCAACCGTCTGAAGGACACCATCTCCGTCGGCGCCACCATGGGTGCCCTCGTCGGTGGCCTCGGTGGCGCGGCTGTCGGCTGCATCGCCGGTGCCGGTGCCGGTCTGGTCCTGACCGGTGCCCTCCTGGCCCTGTTCGGCGCGGGCCCGCTGGCCGGCTGCATCGCCGGTGCCGCCGCTGTCGGTTTCCTCGGTGTGCTCGCCGGTCAGCTGTTCATCACCGCTCCGGTTGCCATCGGTGCGGCGATCCAGTACTTCGCCACCGTCACCTCGCCGTTCACCCCGCCGGCCAAGTAATTCCGGTTCGGAACGTGCGATAACCGGACTCACGTAAGCACATTCGCGAGCAGGTACGCCAGGTGCCCCGCTGCGACTCGAAAGAGTCGCGGCGGGGCACCTGTCGTTTCGAGGTCAGGCGGTGCGGGCACGTTCGGCGGGCGCCACCGCCTCCCGCACGAACTTGGCGACCCGTCCGAGCGCCGAACGGCTCTCCGGCATGTCCGGCAGGATGCTCATGAAGGCGTGCACCTGCCCCCGCCACAGCTCGAGTGTGTGCGGCACACCCGCCGCACCGAGCCGATGGGCCATGAGTTCGCAGTCGTAGCGCAGCAATTCGTCTTCGGCCGCGATCAGCAGTACCGGGGGCAACCCGGCCAGGTCGGCGTTGACCGGCGACAGCTTCGCGTCGAGCGGACCCTCGTGCTCGGCGCCGAGGCGGACCACGGCCTCCAGCCCGGCCAGCGGAATGTAGGCGTCGCGGCGCACATTCACGTAGTCCTTCTTCGCCCGGTAGTCCAGATCGAGCAGCGGACTCAAGCCGATGAGACCCGCGGGCAACGGCAATCCGATGTCGCGGGCGCGCAGCGCGGTGGCGAAGGTGAGGAACCCGCCCGCCGAGTCACCGGCGAAGACGATCCGGCCCGGATCGGCGCCGTGGCGCAGCAGCCAGCGGTAGGCCAGGACGCAGTCGTCGATGGCGGCGTCGATCGAACCCGGCAGCTGACGGTATTCCACATTGAGCACCGGCAGACCGGTCCGCCTGGCCAGCCCGGCGGCGACGGCCCGATGGGTCGACAACCCGCAGACGGCGAAGCCGCCACCGTGCAGATACAGCAGCGCGCCGTGGCGCAGCGCCCGCGAGGCGCCTGCGGGACGGATCATCTCCATCTTGAATCCGTCGAGCTGGATCTGTTCGCGCTCGATGCCCGTCGGTTCGGGACGCAGGCGCGCGAGCAGGTCGACGGCGATTCCGCCGATGGGGATGGTTGTCCGGTTAATGGGGACGGTGCGCAGCAGCGGTCCGACGACGCCGACGCAGGCGCCCATCAGCACGCGCGACGCGGTGCTCGTCCGCCCGGAGTTGACGACGATTCCCGCCGCCTTCGGGCTGGTGGTGACCCTGGGGGCGGCGGGAACGATCCCGCCCAACACACCGGGCCTGCCGATCTTCGAGGCTTCCATCGCGCACCTACCTCACACTGGCGCGTCGACTCGGTGGCCCGGGTGCGAGCCCCGGATCGGATGTCGACGCTGACATCTAACACAGTGATGTTTCACACATCGACGCTCACATAATCAGATGAACGCCGTCGTGTCCCAGTTATCGACCGACACACCCGGCCGCGAAACGTTCGTGATCAATTCGTCCACGTGTCGGAACCTCCCCGACTCCTGCGGCACCGGAGCTGGCAGACTTGCCACCTATGCGCGGAATCATCTTGGCGGGCGGCACCGGATCGCGGCTGCACCCGATCACGCGCGGGGTGAGCAAGCAGCTCGTCCCGGTCTACGACAAACCGATGGTCTATTACCCCTTGTCCACCCTCATGTTGGCAGGGATCGACGACATTCTCGTCATCACCACGCCGGAGGATGCCGAGGCGTTCACCCGGTTGCTCGGTGACGGCAGCCAGTTCGGTGTGTCGATCAGCTACGTGGTCCAGCCCGAACCCGACGGCCTGGCCAGGGCTTTCGTACTCGGCGCCGACCACATCGGCACCGAACCCGCCGCGCTCGTGCTCGGCGACAACATCTTCCACGGCCCCGGCCTCGGAGCCAGCCTGCACCGCTTCCACGACATCGACGGCGGCGCGGTGTTCGCCTACTGGGTGAGCGACCCCACCGCCTACGGCGTGGTGGAGTTCGTGGACGGTCGCGCTGTCTCCATCGAGGAGAAGCCGAAGGTGCCGCGCTCCAACTACGCCATCCCCGGTCTGTACTTCTACGACAACGACGTGGTCGAGATCGCGCGCGAGCTGCGTCCGTCGGCGCGCGGGGAGTACGAGATCACCGACATCAACCGCGCCTATCTCGAGCAGGGCAGGCTCAGCGTAGACGTGCTCGCACGCGGCACCGCCTGGCTCGACACCGGCACCTTCGACTCGCTGCTCGACGCCGCCAACTACGTGCGGACCATCGAGGAACGCCAGGGCCTCAAGATCGGGGTGCCCGAGGAGGTGGCGTGGCGGCGCGGCCTGATCTCCGACGACCAGCTGTGCGAACTGGCCGAGCCGATGGTTCGCTCCGGCTACGGCCGCTACCTGCTCGACCTGATCGACCGCGGAAAAGACTGGTAGCGCATGGAGATCCGTGAACTGGCCATCCCCGGCGCGTGGGTGGTCACTCCCCGCCTGCTCGGCGACGACCGCGGCATGTTCTGCGAGTCGTTCAAGGCCTCGGAGTTCGAGAAGGCCACCGGGCGGCCCTTCGACCTGCACCAGGTGAACACCTCGGTGTCGGCCGCTGGAGTGCTGCGCGGCATCCACTACACCGAGGACCCGCCGGGCCAGGCAAAGTATGTGACGTGTGTGCGCGGCGCCTTTCTCGACGTGGTCGTCGACCTGCGACCGGGTTCGCCCACCTACGGCCGCTGGGACAGCGTGCTGCTCGACGACGTGGACCGCCGCTCGGTGTTCCTGTCCGAGGGGCTCGGCCACGCCATCCTCTCGCTGGAGAACTACTCGACGGTGACCTACCTGTGCTCGCTCGAGTACACCCCCGAATTCGACCGTGACCTGGACGCTTTCGACCCCCGGCTGGCCATCGACTGGCCGACCGAGGGCCGCGACGGCCGCCCGCTCACCTTCATCCGCTCCGCCAAGGACCAGGCAGCGCCGCGGTTACATTAGCGGCTGGCGCCGCGGGGTTTTCGGCCCGGAAGGCCTCGCGTCCGAATACCCGTGGTTGCCCGGCACGCCGAAAAGGCACCACCGCGACACGGTGGTGCCTTCAGCGCTCCGATCAGACAGTCTGGAGCACCTTCTCCTCGACCACCGGCGCGTCGGCGACCCGCTTACGCGGCCAGAAGACGGTGAGCGCGACCAGTGCGCCGAGCACCGTGACACCGGCGGCGAACTCGAGGCCGGGGCGGTAGGTGTCGAGCATCTGCTGCGGCGAGGTGCCGTGCGCGGCACCGGAGGTGACGATGGCGGTGGTCACCGCGAGTACCACGGCCGCACCGACCTGCATGGAGGTCTGCAGCACGCCGGCCGCCAGGCCCTGCTCCTCGTCGTCGATACCGCTGGTGGCCTGCACGTTGATGGCGGGGAAGCCGACCCAGCCGATGCCGATCAGCAGGACCGCCGGCAGCAGCACGGTCAGGTAGTCGGGCGCGGTGTCGATCCGCAGGAACAGCAGGTAACCGACGGCCATCACCGACATGGTCACGGCGATCACCGGCCCGGTGCCGAAGCGGTCGATCAGCTTGTCGGAGAAGAACGCCGAGGCGACGACAAGGATGCCGACCGGCAGCAGCGCCATGGCGAGCTTCAGCGGCGACCAGCCGAGGGTGTCCTGCAGGTACAGCGTGACGATGAACTGCCAGCTGAAGTACGAGCCGGCGACCGCGATGATGGCCAGGCTGGCCCGCACCAGCGACACCTTGCGCAGGATCCCGAGCCGGACCAGCGGGTGGGTGACGCGCTGCTCGGTGACGACGAACGCGGCGAACAGGGCGACCACGGCGATGAACGAGACGACGGTCCGGGCCGAGGCCCAGCCGACCTCGGGCGCGGTGACCACGGTGTAGACCAGCAGCAGCATGCCCGAGGTGGACAGCAGCGCGCCGAGCAGATCGTGGCCGCCTTCCTCGGCCTTGCCGTCCTTGGGGATCAGCACGAACGCCGAGATCAACGCGGCGACGGCGATCGGGACCGGCAGCAGGAAGGTCCAGCGCCAGCCGACGCCGGTCATCAGGCCGCCGAAGAGCAGGCCCATGGAGTAACCGCCCGCGCCGAACACGGTGTAGATGGACAGCGCCTTGTTGCGCGCTTTTCCTTCGGCGAAGGTGGTGGCGATGATCGACAGGCCGGTCGGCGCGGTGAACGCGGCGGCGAGGCCCTTCACGAAGCGGGTGACGATCAGCAGCGTCGGGTCGCTGACCAGGCCACCGATCAGGGACGCGACCGCGAAGACGGCCAGGGCGACGAGGAACACCTTGCGGCGCCCGAGCAGGTCGGCCGTGCGGCCGCCGAGCAGCAGCAGGCCGCCGTAGCCGAGGACGTAACCGCCCACGAGCCACTGCAGGGTGGAGGTGGACATATCGAGTTCGGCGCCGATGGACGGCAGGGCGACGCCGATCATCGAAACATCGAGGCCGTCGAGGAACAGAACAATGCACAGGGTGATCAGCAGGCCCCAGAGGCGAGCGGACCACCGGGTCGGGTCGGTCGCCTCGGTGGCCGAGAGCGTTGCTGGCGAAGTCATGCGGAGGACATTACATGCATGCGCATTTAATGCCAACACATTTAATGCAGTTGCATGGATTGGCCGGGCGCACTAAGATGGCCGCATGTCGAACCCGGCCAACACAGCTCGGCGCAACGAAGCGCCCACCGAGCTGGTCGGCCAGTGGCGCGCATTGCTCGACCGGCACGCTGCCGTGAGCTGCGCACTGGAGAAGGCGCTTCAGAACGAACACCGGATCGGACTCAGCGAGTTCGAGATCCTCGACCGTCTCGTCGACGCGGCCTGCGAGAAGTACCGCATGACCGACCTGTCCGGCGACATCTACCTGAGTCAGAGCGCTCTCTCACGCGCCGTGGCCCGGCTCGAACGCGACGACCTGGTCGAACGCATCACCTGCGACGGCGATCGGCGGGCGTGTTTCGTCAAGCTCACGGAAAAGGGCAGGGCGGTCTACGACCAGGCCCTGCCCACGCACCGTTCGGTGCTCACCGACTCCTGGTAGGAGCTACACCGTCGCGCTCGCGGCGGCGGTGATGTCGGCAAAAGCGGCTCGGTAGCGGTCGAATTCGGCCGGCTTGTCGAGATAGACCGAACCGGCGAAGGTCTCCACGTAGACCACCGGTGGTTCCTGCTTGTCGACCGCGTTGTCGCCGTCGAAATCGAGCACGGTGAACCGGCCCGACTCGAGCCCGGCGTGGTAGCCGCAGTCGTCCGGGATCACCCGGATGTCGACGGTGTCGCGTTCGGCCAGTTCACGCAGCCGCGCACGCTGACCGGCGAGCACCCGATCGTCACCGATCCGGCGCGACAGCACCGACGCGGCGAGCACCACCCGCAGCCGCAACGGTGAGCCCGCCCTGGTGAGCAACGTCTGCCTGGCCGCGCTCACCCGCAGCCGCCGTTCCAGGTCGGCGTCGGTGAGTTCGGCAACCGTGCGTTCGAGCAGCGCCCTGGTGTAGTCCTCGGTCTGCAACAGCGCCGGGACCAGGCCGTCCTCGTAGATCGACAGCTCGGCCGCCGCCTCTTCGAGCCCGATGTAGACCTCGAAGCCCTCCGGAATCACATCGCCGTAACTCGTCCACCATCCCCTTGCCTTGGTTTCGCGAGCCAGCGCCGCCAACGGTTCCACCTGATCGGCGGGCGCGCCGTACACCTTGCACATGGCCTCGACATCGAGGCTGCGTAGCGATGTCTGCCCTGTTTCGATCCGCCAGATCTTCGCTTCCGACCACTCGAGTTGCGCCGCCGCGGTTCTGGTGGTCATCCGCGCACGATTGCGCAGGTCACGTAAGTGCCTGCCCAGCTGCCTGCGCGGCATGGTCGAACCGGTGACGCCCTGCGGTGAAGCCATACTTCCCCCCTGTATCCAAATCCGGCCTCCCCCTTGTCCTCTGGAGGCCGCCGTTCGCAGCTGACGCATCATCAGATCTGCGGACGGATTGTTTCACAATGAATCGGACACCGCGCAAGACCTACTTCTTCTTCCGGAACCGCCAGAACTGAACGGCGCGAACATCTTCGGACAACTGATTCACCGGTTCGGCCACATCGGACAGTGCTTGGAACAGTCCGTCGGCGAGTTCGCTGATGTGCTCGACCCGGCCCGCGAGCCGGGCGGCGTTGTCGGCGAATTCGAGCATCAACCGCACCGACGCGGCGATGGTGAGCCCGAGCGGAACGGCCACGAGCGCGGCGAGCACACCGAGCACCGCCGAGGCCTTCCACATCAGCACCGTCAGCGCGATCGGCAGGCCGATCGCGAAGGAGATCACGCACAGGATGTAGGCCAGCGGCAGCAGCGTGCGGGTCGCGGGCCTGCGGAATTGCACGTCGAGCAGGGAGCGGAGCGCCTCGGCGCCCCACTGGGTGGCCGAGCGGGTGCTGCGGAACGGATCGTCGAAGCCCGCGTCGCGCGCGAGCCTCATCGCCTCGGTCTCTTCGGAGTCCTCGGCCTGCTCTCGCGAACGCGACGCCGTACGCTTCACGTCGGCCTCTTTCCAAGAGAGCCAGCGGGATTCGGCCTCGAACTCCTCGGCCTCCGGCTCACCGGCCGGGGTGGTGTTCGGCACGTCGGTCATGGTCCGAATCCTGCCCGCTTTCCGACGACACGCCAACACCACGGGGACCGAACCTGCGATAGCGAAGGTTCGTCGAATGAGACGAAGCAGACACTCTCGATTATTTTTCGGAATCCGCGTAACAACTCGGCCACCTTGGGCCGATACGCCCATGAACGCAGGAACAGAGCTCTTCGGGGAATGGAGAACACAGTGCGCACGACGTTTCCGACCAACACTATGGCCGCCGACAAGGGTGCCGCCGCGCTGGACTACGCCGCGCGGGGTTGGAACGTCGCCGAAACCACCAACGGCCTGTGCCTGGTGACCGACGAGAACGTTTCGGCCATCGAGATCACCGGCGAGATGGCAGGCGAGGTCCGCCGCTTCCTGCGCGCCAACAACCTGTCCGGCCCCGTGATCGAGATCCCCGGCGCCGAGCGTCGCGAGATCCACCTGGTGACCGGCGTCGCCAAGGCCACCATGGCCATCGCCGCGATGCGCGAGGCCGGTGTGCTGGTGCACACCGACGGTGCGAGCATCCCGCTGCCGCCCACCCAGCTGGCCGCCGGTTCGGCGTCCTGGGGCGTCGCCCCGTCCGAGGCCCGCTGGATCCCGCCGGTCGTCGCGCTCGGTGCCGCCGTGCGCGCCGCCGCCACCCGCAAGCGCGCCACCCTGACCGTGGCCTGCTGAGGCAGCTTTCCACAGCCAACCCGCGACCGCGACGGATCCCCACGTCGCCTCGCGGGTTTTCTGCGTTTCCCGGTGCCGAGCGGCCGGGGTGGAGTAGGCATGAACCATGGCTCCGCGTTCGTTGCTTCGCACCTGTCCGCTCTGTGAGGCCGTCTGCGGCCTGAGCATCACCCTCGACGACAACGACCGGGTGCTCTCGGTGCGCGGCGACCGCGACGATCCGTTCAGCAAGGGCTTCATCTGCCCGAAGGGCGCCGGTTTCGGCAAGCTCGACGACGACCCCGACCTGGTCACCACTCCGCTCATCCGCGACGACGCCGACTTCCGCCCGGCGAGCTGGGACGAGGCGTTCGACCTGATCGCGCAACGTTTCGCAGCCGTCCACGCGGCACACGGCACCGGCGCCACCGCCGTCTACCTCGGCAATCCCACCGCCCACACGATCGCGGGCGCCCTCTACGCACCCGCGCTGGTCCGCGCGCTGAGCACCCGGCACGTGTACTCGGCGAGCACCGCCGATCAGATGCCCAAGCAGGTGGCCGCCGGGTTGATGTTCGGTGACCCGATGGTCGTGCCCGTTCCCGACCTCGACCGCACCGACTACCTGCTGATGCTCGGCGCCAACCCGCTGGAATCGAACGGTTCGCTGTGCACGGCGCCCAACTTCCCCGGACGGTTGAAGGCGTTGCGGGCGCGCGGCGGCAAGCTCGTCGTTGTCGATCCGCGGGCGACGCGCACGGCGGAGCTGGCCGACGAACACCTCTTCATCCGACCCGGCACCGATGCGTATCTGCTCTTCGCGGTGGTGCACACGTTGTTCGCCGAAAACCTGGCCGACGTGAGCGTGGAGGTCGACGGCCTCGACGAACTACGCGCGGCCGCCGCGGATTTCACCCCCGAGGTCGCGACGGAACGCACCGGCATTCCGGCCGAGACCATCCGCCGCATCGCCCGCGAACTCGCCGCCGCCCCGACGGCCGCCGTCTATGCCCGAATCGGCACGTGCACCACCGAATTCGGCACGCTCACACAGTGGCTTGTCGATGCGATCAATGTCCTCACCGGCAATCTCGACGCCCCCGGTGGCGCCATGTTCGCCACCCCCGCGGCACTCGGCATCACCCGCACCAAGCCGTTCCGGCCGGGCCGCTGGACCAGCCGGGTGCGCGAATTGCCCGAAACCATGGGCGAACTCCCCGTCGCCACCCTCGCCGACGAACTCGAAACCCCTGGTGAAGGTCAGATCCGCGCGCTGGTGACGGTGGCGGGCAACCCGGTGCTCTCCGCACCGAGCGGCGCGCGGCTCGACGTGGGACTGGCCGGGCTCGACTTCATGGTGAGCGTCGACCGGTACGTCAACGAGACCACCCGGCACGCGAATGTGATTCTGCCGCCGCCTCGTTCGATCCAGTCACCGCACTACGACTTCGCGCTGCTGCACTTCGCGGTGCGCAACTACGCGCGCTACTCGCGCCCCCTGGTGCCGCTCGACGGCAGGCCGTCGGAATCGGCGGTGCTCGCCCGGCTCGCCGCGGCCGTGAGCGGACAGCCGCATCACAGCGACGAGGCCGTCGCGATGATCGACGAACTGGTCATCGCAGGCATGCTGCACAAGGCGGGCATGAGTGACCGGCGCGACGAGCTCGAGGGCGCCGACACCACCGAACAGCGCGTCGACCTGATGCTCAAACTCGGCCCGTACGGCGCGTGGAACGGCGGCGACCTCGGCCTGCGCACCCTCCTCGACAACCCGCACGGCATCGACCTCGGCCCGCTGGAGCCACGTCTGCCCGGAGTGCTGCTGACCGCAACGGGACGCGTCGACCTGGCACCGCAGCCGCTGCTCGCCGATGTGTCGCGTCTCCGGGAAGGGCTCGCGGCGAGTGCGCCGCCCATGGTGCTGATCGGGCGCAGGCAGCTGCGTTCCAACAACAGCTGGATGCACAACATCGAGGCACTCGTCGGCGGATCCAACCACTGCACCCTGCACATCCACCCCGACGACGCCGACCGCCTCGGCATCGGCGAGGCGGCCGAGATCACCTCGGCCGCCGGCTCACTGACCGTGCAAGTGGAGCTGACGTCGGCGATCATGCCCGGGGTGGTGAGCCTGCCGCACGGGTGGGGACACGCCGCGAGCACCACCCAGTCGGTGGCCCGCGCGCACGCAGGCGTGAATGCCAATGCGCTGACCGACAATTCGATCGTCGACGCGATCACCGGAACCGCCGTCTTCAACGGTGTGCCGGTGACGGTCGGTCCGGCCTGATCGGTCGTCGTCCAGGAAACCCGAAGCAAACCGCCCGTTACGGTCCTTCGCAATACTGGACTCGCCACGCCGCGCGCCGAACTCCCCTAGACTCCAATGAGATTGTGGTCACAGCACTTCGGCAGCAGAGGGGCCCCCGATGCCTGGAACACAGGTCGGCAGCGACGGAGAGCACGAACTTCAGGAAACGTTGGGCACCACCGAACGCGCCGAACGGTTCTACGACGACCAGGTCATCGACTATCTGAACCCGATGATGATGGAATTCGTCACCCGGATGGACATGGCGTTCATCTCCACCGCCGACGCGCACGGCGAATGCGACGCCAGCTTCCGTGCAGGCACCCCCGGTTTCCTGCACGTGATCGACGATCGCACGATTGCGTACCCCGAATACCGTGGTAACGGGGTGATGGCCAGCCTCGGCAATATCCTCGAGAACCCGCACGTCGGGATCCTGATGATCGACTTCGTCCGCGACCTCATCGGCCTGCACGTGAACGGGAAGGCCCGCATGGTCGCCGACAGCGAGCTACGCGAGGCCGTCAGCGATCTGCCACCCGCGGAACGGGGCAAAGCCGCGCAGGTGTGGGTGGTCGTCGACGTGGAAGAGGCATACATCCACTGCCGCAAGCACATTCCGCAGATGATTCCCGTCTCCCGCGACCGCCGCGAATGGGGTACCGACAACGTCCGCGCCAAGGGCGGCGACTACTTCGGCGTGAAGGCGGGCCGCCAGCACGCCGAAGTCAAAGCCGGCTGACCTACTTGATCTTGAAGATCACCACACGCTGCACGACGAAGTTGATCACCGTCGCCGTGCCCTGCGCCACGACGAACGCCACCGCCTGACGCCACCACTGGTCGGGCAGCGCGAACGCGAACGCGGCATACATCCCGAGCTGCACGGCGAACGTCACCGCGTACAGCGCGACGACCGCCACGAACCGCTTGCGGCTCGGCTCGGCCTGGAACGTCCAGCGACGATTGATCAGGTAGGCCGTCGTCGTCCCGGCGATGAAGCTGATCGCCTTGGCGAGCACCTCCGGCACCCCGAGCACGTTCGACAGCAGCAGCAGCAAGCCGAAGTCGACGATCGCCGAGAAACCGCCCGTGAGGGTGAACCGGACAATCTGAGTCTTCAGATCGACATCGGTACCCCCCGGCTCGTCGACCAGGGGAATTTCGGGGGGCAGGGGCAGATGCGGCTGTGCTTGCACGTGAGGAAGGGTACGAGACCGGTCACAGGTTGTGCCATGCCTGTAGCCTCTAAGCCGATGTCTGAGAACATTTCGACCACCAACGACGGGCCGTTTACGCTTCCTACGCGTACGCGCAAGCTCACCGGTTGGGGTCGCACCGCACCCACCTCCGCCGAAGTGCTCTCGACCGGCGATCCCGAGCTGATCGCCGAGGCCGTGCGCATGGTCGCCGAGGACAACGACAGCAAGCCGGCGCATCTGCGACGCGGCGTGATCGCCCGTGGCCTCGGCCGCTCCTACGGCGACCACGCCCAGAACGCGGGCGGCCTCGTCATCGACATGCCCGCGCTCAACCGCATCCACCGCATCGACCGCGACACCCGCCTGGTCGACGTGGACGGCGGCGTGAGCCTGGACCAGCTGATGAAGGCCGCGCTCCCGTTCGGGCTGTGGGTTCCCGTGCTACCCGGCACCCGCCAGGTGACCATCGGCGGCGCCATCGCCTCCGATATCCACGGCAAGAACCACCACAGCGAGGGCAGCTTCGGCAACCACGTCCGCTCGATCGACCTGCTCGTCGCGGACGGTTCGGTGCGCACGGTGTCACCCGACAACGACGCCGAGCTGTTCTGGGCGACGGTCGGCGGCAACGGGCTCACCGGCATCATCCTGCGCGCGACCATCGAGATGGCGCCGACGGAGACGGCCTACTTCCTCAACGACGGTGTGAAGACCGCGACCCTCGACGAGACGGTCGCCGCGCACAGCGACGGCAGCGAGGCGAACTACACCTACTCGAGCGCCTGGTTCGACGTGATCAGCCCGCTGCCCAAGCTGGGCCGCGCCACCATCACCCGTGGTCGCCTCGCCAAGCTCGACGAACTGCCCGAGCGGTTGCAGAAGAAGCCACTGAAGTTCGACGCGCCGCACCTGATGACCGTGCCGGACATCTTCCCGAACTTCACCATGAACAAGCTGACGCTGTCGGCCATCGGTGAGGCGTACTACGCGATGGGCGGGAACTACACCGGCAAGGTGCAGAACCTGACGCAGTTCTACCACCCGCTCGACATGATCTCGGAGTGGAACCGTGGCTACGGTTCCAACGGGTTCCTGCAGTACCAGTTCGTGGTGCCGACCGAGGCGGTCGAGGAGTTCAAGCGGATCATCATCGACATCCAGGCCTCGGGCCACTACTCGGCGCTGAATGTGTTCAAGCTGTTCGGCCCCGGTAACGACGCGCCGCTGAGCTTCCCGATGCCGGGCTGGAACATCTGCGTGGACTTCCCGATCAAGCCGGGCCTCAACGAGCTGGTCACCGAGCTCGACCGCCGCGTGATGGAATTCGGCGGCCGTCTCTACACCGCGAAGGACTCGCGCACCAGCGCCGAGACCTTCCACAAGATGTACCCCCGGATCGACGAGTGGATCAAGGTCCGCCGCAGCGTCGACCCGAACGGCGTGTTCATGTCCGATATGGCCAGGAGGCTGGAGCTCCAGTGATCAACGCAGTTGGCAACCCGCAGACCATCCTGCTCTTCGGCGGCACCTCCGAGATCGGTCTCGCGATCTGCGCGGAGTACCTGCGCAAGAGCCCCGCGCGGATCATCCTGGGGAACCTGCCCGGCGACCCGCTGCTCGACGACGCCGTCGCCGAGCTGAAGGGGGCCGGTGCCACGGCCGTCGAGGTCATCGACTTCGACGCGCTCGACACCGACTCGCACCCGAAGGTCGTCGACGCCGCGTTCGCCGGTGGTGACGTGGATGTCGCGATCGTGGCGTTCGGTGTGCTCGGCGATGCCGAGCAGCTGTGGCAGGACCAGCGCAAGGCGGTCATGACCGTCGGCATCAACTACACCGCCGGTGTGTCGGTGGGTGTGCTGGTCGGCGACAAGTTCAAGGCGCAGGGTCACGGCCGGTTCATCGTGATGTCGTCGGTGGCGGGTGAGCGGGTGCGTCGCTCGAACTTCGTGTACGGCTCGACCAAGGCCGGCCTCGACGGCTTCTACCTGGGTCTCGGCGAAGCGCTTCGCCCCTACGGTCCGCGCGTCACCGTCGTGCGGCCGATGCAGGTGCGTACCTCAGCGACCAAGGCCCACTGGGAAGCGACCGGTTCCAAGGAAGCGCCGCTCACGGTCAACCCGGAAGACGTCGCCCGCCAGGCCGTCGCCGCCTCGGAGAAGGGCACCGAGATCGTGTGGACCCCCAACGAGGCCCGCTTCGTGATGTCGGCCCTGCGCCACGTGCCGCGCCCGATCTTCCGCAAGCTTCCCATCTGATCGGGAGCCATCGCGACTGCCGCACCGCCATTCCGGCGGTGCGGCAGTTTCTTTGTGCCGGGGGCATCGGCGCGAGCCGACGGAGCCCGAGCCCTCCACTAGGCTGACCCGGACCGTCGAGCAGAGTGGACCCGGAGGAATGCGCGCCGATGACTACCGATGACAACGTGCGGGCGGGGCGCGCGACAGCGACCGGTCTCGCCGAAGGTGCCGCGGCGGCGCTCGTCGCGCTGGTCGTGGCGGTGGTCGGCTTGTTCGCGTTCTCGGCGGTGCAGTGGCCTGCGTTCAACTCCTCCAACGTGACTCGGGCGCTGACCACAGTCGGGCAGGTCGTCTCGGTGGGGCTGCTGGTGGTATCGGTGTTGCTGATCCGGCTGCGGAAATGGCCCGTGGTCGCGAAACTCGCGTCCTGGGTGGGCATTTCGGGATTCGTCACGGTGACGCTCGGGATGCCGTTGGCGGCGACGAAGCTGTACCTGTTCGGTGTTTCGGTCGACCAGGAATTCCGCACCGAGTATCTGACGCGGCTCACCGACAGTGCGGCACTGCGGGACATGACCTACGTGGATCTGCCACCGTTCTATCCGGCCGGATGGTTCTGGATCGGTGGGCGGGTCGCGAACCTGCTCGGCATGGACGGCTGGGAGGCGTTCAAGCCGTACTCGATCGGCATGCTCGCCGTGGCCGCCACGGTGGCGCTCGTGCTGTGGGCGCAGCTGGTGCGCGCCGACACGGCCGTGGGCGCCGCGGCCGCGGTGACCGCGATGACCTTGGCCTATGCCTCGCCGGAGGCGTACGGGGCCGTGCTGGTCGTGTTCATTCCGCCGGTGCTCGTGCTGGCGTGGGGTGCGCTGCACCGCCGCTCGGGTGGGTGGGGCGCGGTGCTCGGGACCGGGCTGTTCCTCGGGGTCGCGGCGTGTTTCTACACGCTGTACCTGGCGATCGCGGCGTTCACCGTTGTGCTGATGGCGGTGATCGCCGCCGCGTGCGCGCTGTACGCACGGCGGGCGAGCGGGCGGGCGATCGGTAAGCGCGATGCGGCCGTCACCACCGAGCCGGCGTGGCGGGTGGTTGTCGTGCCGTTCACGCGGCTGGCGGCGATCGGCGTGCTCGCGATCGCGGTGGCGCTGGTGGTGTGGACGCCGTATCTGCTGAAGATGCTGTCGGGTGCGAAGTTGCCCTCCGGCAACGCTTTCCACTATCTGCCCGAGTCGGGTGCGCAGCTGGCGTTCCCGATGCTCGAGTTCTCCCTGCGTGGGGCGCTGTGCCTGCTCGGGTCGCTGTGGCTGGTCGTGCGGGCGGGATCGTCGCGGCGGGCGCAGGCGCTCGGCATCGGTGTGGTGGCGATCTACCTGTGGACATCGCTGTCGATGGCGGCGACGGCAGTGGGCACCACCCTGTTGTCGTTCCGGCTGGAACCGGTGCTGCTCGCCGTGCTCGCCGCCGCAGGCGTTTTCGGCTTCGTCGAGGGCGGCCGCGCGGTGTATCAGGCGCTGAACGAACCCGCGCCGGTGCGTACCGCGGCCGCCGCGCTCGCGGTGCTCGGCGCGATGGCCTTCGTCCAGACGATCCCCACCGTTCTGGTCCACGAGATCGACACCGCCTACACCGACACGGTGCCCACCGAAACACCCGACGCCTACGGCACTTTCGGTGAACGCGGCGACAAGCGCCGTCCCTCCGCCGTGGCCTACTACCACGCCGTCGACGAGGCTCTAGTGGCGCAAACCGGCCGTCCCCGTGACGAATCCGTCGTCCTCACGGCCGACACCAGCTTCCTGTCCTTCTACCCCTACTTCGGTTTCCAGGCCCTCACCTCGCACTACGCGAACCCCCTCGCCGACTTCAAGGCCCGCGCCGACACCATCGCCGCCTGGAGCAGACTCGACTCCCCCCAGGCCCTCCTCGACGCCATGTCGGCCGCCCCCTGGCGCGCCCCCGACGCCTTCCTCTTCCGCCGCGACGGCGACAACTACACCCTCCGCCTCGCCGAAGACGTCTACCCCAACGACCCCAACGTCAAGCGCTACACCGTCACCTTCCCCCGCCCACTCTTCGCCTCCCCAGCCTTCACCACCACCGACATCGGCCCCTTCACCCTCATCACCGTCAACCGCTGAATCAAGGCTCGATACGGCGCACGGTGCCGACCTTGCCGATCCCTTTGTCGAACGACGCGATCACCGAATCGGAGTCGGCTTCGGCGAGCGCGACGCGGTAGGCATCGGCGAATGAAAGCCGTTGGTGCTCATACACATCGACCGTCCGGATGAGGACGGCCGGATCGTCGGTCTGGATATTGCGGGAGCCGATCACGGCACGGGCCAGTGCCGCGACCTCGGGCCTGGGCACCCGGTACACGCACTGCAGGACGTACACGGTTTCCGCGAGGATGAGATCCGGAAGGTAGAACTCGTCGGTCCCCGCGAGCAGGGTTGTGGCTCGCCGGCCCATCTCGGGAGGGTCCTGCCGCAATCGAGTTTCACCAACCCTGTCTTCCGGGCGGGGAGGCGCACTACACTTGGCGGTGCGGAACGGTCGTCGTCGGTGGGGGTCGGCGGATGGCGAAGGTTATCGATCCTGCACGTTGTGGGTCCGGGTGGCCCGTTACCGGAGGAGGACTTCATGTCCGATCCGTTGCACACCAGGGTGTGCCTCACCGGAATGAACTGCGCCTGTCCGAGTATCAGTGTGTTCGTGGTGCCCGAGCCGCTGGTTCGGGGTGGGCAGATGCTGCATCTGCTGGAACAGGCGCCGGTGGCCGAACGGGGGCCCGAGCCCGATCCCGAACTGATCGACCTCATCGAGGCGGTGCGCACGCCGTTGAATCTGCCCGGGCTCGCCCGGGTGCAACGGGTGGCGTTCACCGGCCCACGGCACGATCCCACCGCGGCGCGCACGGTGCTGCACGACCATCTGATCGAGGAACCGGCGCCGATCGGGCTCGATGTGGACGATCCGGCGGAGCTCACCCGGCTCTCGATGCTGCCCGAACACCGGATCGCAGCCCGGCGCATCGACGACTTCCAGGCGCACTCGGTGCGTCAGGCGATGGCGGCGGTGTACCAGTTTTTCGGCGTGGACCAGCGGGTACCCCTCGTTTACCACGGTTTCGCCGACCCCGGCGACGGCTGGTTCGCCCTGCGCGCATCGGCAGCCTGACCGGACATGTGTCCATAGACACCCGGTAGCTACTGGTGTGCGGAGCACCGATAGACAACAATATGTGCGGTTGCAGCGAACAAACCGCACAGTCCGTCGGACGGGGCGAGTACGCTGCGAAATGTTGACAAGTTCGGCCGACCGAAATCAGTTTTGGTAGCGCTGATCGGTACGGATGCAGAGGTATAGCTATGACGCTCAGCAGACCGGAGCGAATCGATTTCCTGATGCGGGAACACCGCCAGGACGCCGAACCTGCGCCACGGGAACAACTGCACTCACTCGGCGAAATCGAGAAGTTCGTGGTCGATGCCGCGATCGCCATGCTCTCCCCCGGTCAGAAGTTCGCCTTGCTGTGGTCGCTGCAGGTCGGCGGGCATCTGGTGGCGGGCGTTCAGGTCAAGGAGCGCGATGGGTCGGTCACCAATATGGTGCCGCCGACCGAGGTCGTCGAATACCTGGCCGACCACAAGCGCATGTCCTACGACCCGGCGGTCGGCGCCTGGCTGAGTGCGGAGATCTTCATCGCCGGACCCACCCGTTTCAAGGCCACCTACTCGCCGGGCACCGTCGCCGACTGGATGCCCGAGGTATCGGTCGACGATCTGCGCGCGGAGTTCGTGGCCTACCCGCGTCCGGCCGCGGAGATTCCCGATTGGGCCCGCTCGCAGCTCGATTGGTCGAACAGGATGACCGGATAGGACGCGGCGCCCCCGCACGATCGGGTCGGGTGGCTAGCATCAACCCCCGTGCGACCGGACCGATCTGAACGAGCGTTCACCCGATACCGCCTGATCGCCCTCGTCTGTGGGCTGCTCGGGTTCGTGCTTGCCCTGCTCACACCGCTGTTGCCGGTGCGCCAGGACCGCGCGAGCCTCGACTGGCCGCAGGCGGGTGCGACGAGTGTGCAAGCACCACTGGTGTCGTATGTGCCCCAGCAGGTGAACGCGCAATTGCCGTGTCCGGTGCTGCGCGGACTGCCCGGCGCTGATGTGCGCGGCCCGGAGGGCGAGAACCCCACACCGCAGCCGACGACCTTGCTCACCACGATCCCGGCCGAATCCGAGCAGATCACCAAGGGTCTGAGTGTCGTCGCGCGCGAGGGCGTGCTCACGGTGCAGGCCCGCGATGTGCCGATGCTGTCGGCGCCGATCGAGGAGATCGCGAACTGCGACCACATCGCGATCGAGTCGACCATCGCCGCGACGACTGTCGAGTTCGTCGGGGTGACGCGGGCCGACGGCAGCCCGTTCCGCAACACCGTCACCGTGGACAAGCGGCCGCAGATCGTCGGGGTGTACACCGATCTCGACGAAACCCAGCTCACCGGCGCCCGGTTCCACGCCGATATCGACTCCCGCTTCACCTCCACCCCGACGCCGCTGAAACTGGCCGTGATGATCGTGGCCGCGCTCGCCACTCTCGTCGCGCTGGTCGCCCTGCACCTGCTCGACCGCGCCGACGGCCGCCGCGCCCGTCACTTCCTGCCCCGGCACTGGTGGCGCATCACGCCGACCGACGTGGTCGTGGTGGCGACGCTGCTCGGCTGGCATGTGATCGGCGCGAACACCTCCGACGACGGCTACATCCTGAACATGGCGCGCGCCTCCGGCCCGTCGGGCTACATGGCGAACTACTACCGCTGGTTCGGGGTGCCCGAGGCGCCGTTCGGATGGTCCTACGAGCTGCTGGCCTGGATGACGAAGATCTCCGACGCCAGCCCGTGGATGCGGCTGCCCGCGCTCGTCGCGGGCCTGGTGTGCTGGGCGGTGATCAGCCGAGAGGTGCTGCCCCGCCTCGGTGCCCGGGTGCGGCGCGACAAGGTGGCGCTGTGGACGGCGGGCCTGGTGTTCCTCGCCTTCTGGCTCCCCTACGACAACGGTCTTCGCCCCGAACCGCTCATCGCGGCAGGCGCCCTGCTCACCTGGTGCGCCATCGAACGCGCGATCGCCACCGCCCGCCTGCTCCCCGCCGCACTCGCGATCCTCATCGCCGCGTTCTCCCTGGCCGCGGGTCCGACCGGACTCATCTGCATCGCCGCGCTCATCGCAGGCACGCGCCCGGTCATGCAGATCATCATCAAACGCGCTCAAGGTCTGCGTCCTCGCGAAATCGCCGCTGACAGAGACGGACTCGACGCTGCCGAAGAGGCACGGAGGTCACGTGCCGAACAGGCCACGGCAGCGGATATCGCCGACGCGGACGATGCCGCATCCGGCCGACTTTCCCTGGCCATAAAGATCTTCCGCTACGCCGCCCTCCTGGCCCCGGGCATAGCCGCGGGCACCCTCGTGCTGATCGTCGTCTTCGCCGACCAGACTCTGGCGACCGTCATGGAAGCCACCCGCGTGCGCACCCTGGTCGGCCCCAACGCGGCGTGGTTCGACGAACGCACCCGCTGGGATTCGCTGTTCATGCTCTCCCCCGACGGCTCGCTGGCCAGACGTTTCGGCGTCCTGGTGATGCTGCTGTGCCTGCTGGTGTGCATCCTGCAGGTGTTGCGCAAGGGCCGCATCCCCGGCACCTCGCGCGGCCCGTCGGTGCGCATACTCGGCATCGTGTTCGGTGCGCTGCTGCTGATGATGTGGACGCCCACCAAGTGGACACACCACTTCGGTGTGTACGCGGGCCTGGCGGGCTCACTTGCCGCACTGGCCGCTGTCGCGGTGGGCGCCAATGGTATTCGCGCACCACGCAATCGCGCCCTGTTCACCGCGGCGGTCCTGTTCCTGCTCGCGCTCACGTTCACCGGCTCCAACGGTTGGTGGTACGTGTCCAGCTTCGGGGTGCCGTTCTGGGACAAGGCGCCGATGGTCGCGGGCAAGGGCGTGTCGACGCTACTGCTCGGGCTCAGCGTGCTCGCCCTGCTCGTCGCCCTGTACTTCCACCTGCGCGACCCGTACCGCAAGCCTTCGCGCCCAGCCCGTTTCGACCGTTTCGCCACCATGCCGTTGACGATCGCGGCCGCGCTGCTCGTGGCGTTCGAGGTGGCCTCGATGCTGAAGGGCGCGGTCACGCAGTACCCGGCCTATTCGATCGCCAAGTCGAATATCGAGTCGCTGCAGGGAAATACGTGCGCTTTGGCCAACGACGTACTGGTGGAGACGAATACGGCCGATTCCTTGCTCACCCCGATCACCAGCGCCCCCGCCGACGGGCTGAGCACCGAATCGGTGGCCTTCACCCCGAACGGGGTGGCCGCCGACCTCACCGCCGACGCCGACGAGACCGTGGTCGGCGGGGCCAACTCCGTCGACAAGGACTCGGCCAACAAGACGACCAACACCACCGGCGCGGGTACCGGCGGCGGCACGAGCACCGAGGCGGGCATCAACGGCAGCACCGTCGCCCTGCCGTTCGGCCTCGACCCGGCCCGCACGCCGGTGCTCGGCTCCTACCAGGACGGTGTGCAGCAGCAGGCGAAGCTGACCTCGCAGTGGTACGGCGCCGATGTCGACGCCGTGCGCGATGATCCCGCCTACCAGGCCCTGGTCGTCACCGCCGCGGGCCGCATCCGCTACGTCGACAACGACGGCGTCGTGCACTACGGCCAGGACCTGGTCGTCGAGTACGGCACCCGCGCCGACGACGGATCGGTGCAGGTCACCGGCTCGATCCAGCCGCTCGACATCGGCCCGTCGCCGTCGTGGCGCAACCTGCGCGTGCCGCTGGACCGTCTGCCCGCGGGCGTGAACGCGGTGCGCCTGGTCGCCACCGACAACGACATCACCCAGAAGCAGTGGCTCGCGGTGACCCCGCCGCGCCTGCCGAAATTGGCCTCCCTCGACTCGGTGGTCGGGCACACCGACCCTGTGCTGCTGGACTGGCACGTCGGCCTGGCGTTCCCGTGTCAGCGCCCGTTCGAGCACCACGACGGTGTCGCCGAGGCGCCGAAGTGGCGAATCCTGCCCGACCGGGTGGGTTCGGACGCGGCCAACGCCTGGCAGGACGACATCGGCGGCGGCCCGCTCGGGTGGACAGGTCTGCTGATGAAGGCCGAGACTGTGCCCACCTACCTGGATCGTGATCTCGGTCGCGACTGGGGCTCGCTGGAGCGGTTCACCCCGTACGAACCGGCGCCGCCCGCCGACATCACGGTGCGCGTGGTAGACCAGTCCGGACGGGCGAAGGAGCCGGACATCCGGGCGCGGTAGAGACTGGGGCAGCGCATGGGCAGTGATCGGGCAGTTGCGCTGCCGTTTCACGAAAACCCTAGTGTCACTGCACATTTCGTTTCGGTGAAAGACCCGTTAAGGAGCCGCTCAACTTGGCCCGTTCTCAGGTTTGGGCACGTACCCTGGTGGGTATGACAGGAGCCTTCGATGACATGGACCTGCGGGATCTCGTCGACCTGCTCAGCGACGACGAGAAGAAGGAACTACGACCTGCCGTGATGCGGGTGCTGGAAAGACTGCCCTCCCAGGAGGTATTACGCCGCGACCTCAACCGTCGCTTGCTCAACGTCTGACCTTCCACACACGGCATACAAACCGAAGGCGGGGACCACGATGGTGGTCCCCGCCTTCACGCTTTCCCGACTCAGAACACCCGAAGCGGTCCCGGGCTCCAGAACCCGTCGCGACCGGTCGTCGTGGTCTCGAGCTGGGCCGGTTCGGCCTGGATGTGCTGGTCGTAGCGTTCCAGCGAACCCCAGTCGCGGGCCCAGTCGTCCTTCAGATACGTGGGGATGGTCACCCGGGCGGCCAGCATCTGCGCGAAGCCGAGCGGGCCACCGAACTCCTGGGCCTGCCAGGTGTCGGTCGAGGAGATGGCCAGCGGGCGGTCGGGCAGGATGCGGTAGTTGGGCACCTCGGCCACGCCGTTCTCGTGCGAGAACGGACGCTGGCACGGGAACTGCAGGCCCACGGCCCAGTCGAGCAGCACCGGCTGGGTGCGGCCGATGAAGCTGTCGAGGCTCTGCAGCTTGGGCACACGCGGCGGGGTGAACGCCAGCCACTGGTCACCGATCAGAATCGGGTCGTTGGCCAGGATGCGCACGGCGTTCGCCTCGGGAGCCAGCTCGGCCAGCGGCACCCGCAGGTTGCGCCATGACGGCGCCGGACCGATATCACGCGGCTGGTAGGTGCCGAGCGGGGTGACGCTGCCGTCGGGGTTGCGCGTGCCGTACTCCACGAGCAGCGACTGGCCGTACTTGTCGGCGCCGGTGTCGTCCTTGGAGGCGATGCGACCGGCCGCGCTGATGACGATCAGCGGCGACTCCTCGGTGCGCGCGGGCAGCCCGTACCAGGACGACTCGAGGCGGGCGCGCTGCTGCATGCCCTCCTGGTAGGAGCCGAGCACCGGCGTCTGGGCGGGATCGAGACCGAACGGCAGTGCGACGGTGGACCCGTTGACGCCGCGCGCGCCCTCACCACCGCCGGTGCCCGCGCTCTCACCTTCGGCGAAGGCGGCGCCGACCGACTGGTTGCTGGTGTTGCCGGTACCCGGCTTCACCTCGACGGCGTCGGCCGACAGGTCGCTCGGCACACCGTTGGCACTGAACCCTTCGGCCAGCGTGCCGCGCAGCGGGTCGGCAGGGTCGACGAGCGGACGCGACGGGTCGACGATCGGGTCGAGTCTGCCGCTGTTCGGGTCGGCTTCCACCAGCACGTCGCGGGCCAGGCCGCAGCTCTCGCCACCGAGCGCGTCGATGTTGGAGCGGGCGAGCGAATACGCCGGGTACTGCTGGGTGGCGCCCTTCACCAGCGAGAGCACCTCGAACGCGACCATCAGCCCGACCACGACGGTGAGCGGGATGGCGGCGAACTTGCGAATCCGCCTGCCGCGCTTGGTCTTCGCCGAGGGTTGCGGTTTCACATAGTCCTCGCGCAGTGCGTACCAGCCGACCAGGGCCAATCCGACGCCGAACAGGATCAGCATCACGGTGTTGGAGTGCACCCCGCGCAGCGAGATGGTCTTGTCGAACCACGGCACGCCGTAGCTGGACACGTACCAGTACCCGTTGATGCCCGAGAACGACAGCGCGAGCACGAACAGCAGCCCGGCGAGGAAGATCGCCCGGTTCTTGCGTGAACGCAACGCGCTCTGTGACACGGCCACGGCCGTCACCGCGGCCAGCGATCCGGCGATGCCCGCGTACGCGCCGAAGTGGTGGGTCCACTTCGTCGGGTTGAACATCATGAAGAAGATCGTGCCGAACACCACGGCCATCAAACGCCAGGTCGGACCGGACGCGATACCGGGCACCTGGCGGCGGCGCAGCAGCACCAGCAACGTCGTGAACAGGCACAGCAGCATCACCAGGAAGGCGAAGCGGCGGGCCAGCGAGCCGTCGACGGTCTCGACGAACATGTAGTAGTAGCGCAGGTAGTCCTCGTACCAGGCCAGGTTCGGGCCGGTGGCCTGGCGCACCCGGTTGGCCTCCTGGATACCGGCGAAGGTCTGGTCGCTGTAGACCACGGTGAGCACCAGCAGGCCCGCCGAGGCGATCGGCGCGAGCAGCGCGGCCGTGCCGAACTGCCGATGACGGCGCACGATGATCCGCACCAGCGGCCGGATACCGGCCAGCAGCGCGGCCACACACATCAGACCGGTCGGGGCGGCGGCCAGCGTGAAGGCGGCGACGAGCACCGCGATCCCAGCGGGCAGCAGCCGACCGGTGGCGATGGCGCGTTCGATCGAGACCCAGGTGAGCAGCGCGCCGAGGGCGACGATCGGCTCCGAGCGCAGGCCGTTGTCGAAGGGCAGCCAGAAGGCGAGGAACACCAGGCCACCGGTCCACAGCGCCACCTGGCTGCGCTTGACCGCGTTGCCGAGGCGGGGCACCACCTCGCGGCTGATGACCATCCAGCACAGGATCGCGCAGATCAGCGCCGGGACGCGCACCCACGGGCTGGCCGTGGAGATCTCCGCGAACACCTGGATGACGTAGTAGTACCAGCCGAACGGCGCCTCCGGCACGCCGTACCAGCGGAAGTAGTTGGCCATGTAGCCCGCTTCGGGCGCCACCCGGACCATCGAGAGGATGTAGCCGTCGTCGGAGGTGTTGGCGCCGACGAAATGCCACACGAGCAGCGTGCCGATCACCGCGCCGTCGGCCCAGGTCGGTTTCAGCCAGTTCTTCGGCAGGAACCGGCGGTGCCCACGCCCGTCGCTGCCGTCGAGCTGGGCGAGCGCACCGAGTGCCAGCAGGGTGCACAGCACGGCCGCGATGATCGCGATGAGTTTCACCGCCGACGGGCTCGACGAGAACCTGGTGTCGATGGTCGAGGTGAGCGAGAGGCCCTGGGGTACTTCGCCTTCCAGATCGGAGAACACGCCGACGATCTGCGGGCGCAGGTCGCCGCCGAGCTCGCCCTCCACCGGGACGCGCACCGTCTCCGTCGCGCCGGGCCGACCGGGGATCGGCCGCTCGATCTCGGTCGTCAGGCCGTCGAACGAGGCGCGGGTGCGGTGCTGGTCGGAGGCGATGGTGATGGTCGAGCAGCCGCCCATCTCCGAACGCGGCGCCGAGGCGACCACCGCGTTGCGGTCGACCACGTCGACGGCGGTGTCGGAGACGCGAACG
This sequence comes from Nocardia ignorata NBRC 108230, assembly GCF_001612905.1. Taxonomy (GTDB): domain Bacteria; phylum Actinomycetota; class Actinomycetes; order Mycobacteriales; family Mycobacteriaceae; genus Nocardia; species Nocardia ignorata. The sequence continues at coordinate 164,349 of NZ_BDBI01000030.1, forward strand.
AACAGCGCCTCGAGCGCGGCGCCGTCGCCCTGGGGTGGTGCGGTGGCCAGCAGCATGCCGCCCTGGGCGGGCAACCGGTCGACCGCGGCGCACGGAATGGTGGCGTTGAGGTCGATCGGCACCTGCGACATCAGGGGCGCTTGCAGATTGCCGAGCTTGCCGTTCTGCGGCCAGTTCAGCTGCGCGGTGGTCTGGGTGACCGGCAGGAACGGCGTCGCCACCGCGAACACGGCTCCCAGGAGTCCGGCGATCAGCGCGATCCATCGCGCGATGCGGAAGTCCTTCGCGGAGGCCACCGGTTCTGCGGGTGGCTTGGAGAGAACAGCTGTTGCGGCGTCTGGCACGGTTCGCCATGGTATCTGCTGGGTTGACTCAGCGTTGGTGCGCGCGAGTCAGCGGCCGTGGAGTCGTCGGATTGCCAGTGTGAAGTTCAAGCATTTCATTAGGTTTAACCTGGTAGAGCCCGTGATCCTCCCGCCGGCCCCGCTTGTTTCGCCATGATGCGTATCGGCTATCGATCCAGGTCCGTTCGGAGTGGCAGAAGGTGACCGAAGAAGGCACAGGAATCATCCGATGATACCAGCGCGGGTTCTCGGTGTTGATAAAAAGTGTAGTAACTGTTACACGCGGTAACGTCAGTGCATTCTAAGGCCGGAATCGGCGAATACGCACCCTTTTCACGAAAGTTTCCGCACGAAATCGTCGCGATGAATCGAGCGCTGTAAACAATTCCCATTCGTACTCTTGAACGTGACAGCTTTCATCCCGAAAGTCTGTCGGCTTCACCTAGGAGTACGCATGAGCCATACCAATTTCTATACGCGTGCAGCCCTGGCTTCCGTGAGTTGTGCGGCAGCCGCAATTGCCTTCGGAATAGGGCCGGCGCACGCCGCCGGATCCACCACCGTTTCGCCCGCCGGGGCGAATGTGTCGGCTACCAATTCGGGGACGGTGAAGTTCGTGGCGGGCAGCGTCACGGTGACCTGCACGACCTCGAGCACCACCGGCGCGGTACCCGCCGCGCCGAACAACTCGAACCCGAGCGGGCCGGTGACGGTTCCCATCGCGGCACCGAGCATCACCGGATGCACCACGAGCATGTGGGGTGTGAGCGCCACCGTCACCACCAGCGGCAGCTGGGCGATCACCGGCCAGAACGGCTCGCCCATCACGGGCAGCCTGGTGATTCCCACCGGTGGCGCGGTGATCAAGACCTCCGGTCTCGCCACCTGCACCGCCGTTGTCGCCCCCACGGCACCGGCGAATGTGGCCGGTTCGTGGACCAACGGGTCGCCCTCGACGGTGTCGCTGAACAACGCCTCGGCGCCCATCAAGGTGACCGGTGGATTCGGCTGCCCGACCAGCTCGACCACCGGAACGGTGACGGCCACCTACAAGGTGAACAACACCACCAACCCGTCGGTGCCGATTACCGTCGGCCCCTGATTTCAGGGTTGATATTCCGGTGACGGGTAACGCGACGAAGTCACCGCGAATCAGGTGAAGCACGCCGGTGTGCAATAAATAAAGGCCCGCATGCGTCCGATGACGCATGCGGGTCCCCGCATTCAGAGATTCCGCGGCGAGAATTGTTTCCTGTACGCGGATTTGCCATGTCCGGGTCCTGATTCGGCGGTTATCCACTGAGACATCACCGCTGTGGATATCCGATCCGAACAGCCGATTCGGATGAGATGACGCCTGGCGAATTCTCACGACCGGCGGTGTGGAGTTCAACCGATTTATTGTGTTTAGAATCGGAAACTACCGAGTTGCAACGGTCCTGCTGTTCGTTTCTTTATGATGCCTGACAACTATTACAGCAGGTCAGCAACAACTCGGATCGGCGCCCGCAGCTTGGCACAGAGATAGTCGCCATAGTACCGGTCGATCGTGCAACCGTTAATACGAACGGTGGTAACTGTTATGCCTGGTAACGGCTGGGCATTCTAAGCTGGACGAGCCGCGTTCGGGTCCCGAACGGCGGGTGATTCACCATGAAATGGTCGCGGCGAAACACGCGACATGAACAATGCGGATTCGTACTCTTGCTCCTGACAGCTTTCATTCCGAATGCTTGTCGGCTTCACCTAGGAGTACGCATGATCGAAAACAAATTCTGGACACGCGCCGCCTTGGCAAGCGTGAGTTGTGCGGCAGTTGCCGTCACTTTCGGCATCGGACCGGCAAACGCCGCCGGCTCCACCACCATTTCGCCCGCCGGCGCGAATGTGTCGGCGACGAATTCCGGGTCGGTGAAATTCGTTGCGGGCGGTGTCACCGTCACCTGCACCACCTCGAGCACCACCGGCACGGTGCCCGCCGCGCCCGGCAACACCAACCCGAGTGGGCCGGTGTCGGTGCCGATCGCGGCGCCGAGCTTCGCCGACTGCACGACGAGTCTGCCCGGCACCAGCGCCACCATCACCACCAGTGGAGATTGGGCGATCACCGGCCAGAACGGCTCGCCCATCACCGGCAGCCTGGCGATCCCCACCGGCGGCATGGTGATCAAGACCAGTGGCATCACGGCCTGCACCGCCGTGGTCGCGCCAACCGCCCCGGCAGATGTGGCAGGTACGTGGACCAACGGGACGCCCTCCACGGTGGCGCTGTCCGATGCGCCTGCACCGATCAAGGTGACCGGTGGGTTCGGCTGCCCGACCAGCGCGACCAGCGGCACGGTGACCGCCACGTACAAGGTGGACAACGCCACCGATCCGTCGACGCCGATCACGGTCGGCCCCTGATTTCAGGGTGATATTCCGGTGACGGGAATCGCGACGAAGTCACCGCGAATCAGGTGAAGCACACCGGTGTGCAATAAGGCCCGCGTGCGTTCGATGCGCACGCGGGCTCCTGATCGATTATGTCCCCCGACAGGGTATTTCCCGGTCGGGCGCACCCTTCTGCCGGGAGTAGTTTTACCGGCGCGCCGGACCCCGGTCACTTCCTGACCCTTCCCCTCCCTAGACTCGACCGCATGACCAAGGTGAATCTCGTAACAAACTACGGACCGATCGTGCTCGAGTTGGACGACCAGGCCGCGCCGAACACGGTCGCCAACTTCGTGAACTACGTGAACTCCGGCCATTACAACGGCACCGTGTTCCACCGCGTCATCCCCGGTTTCATGGTGCAGGGCGGCGGCTTCGAGCCCGGCCTGAAGCAGAAGCCCACCCAGGCGCCCATCCAGAACGAAGCAACCAACGGCCTGAAGAACGACAAGTACACCGTCGCGATGGCCCGCACCAACGACCCCCACTCGGCCACCGCCCAGTTCTTCATCAACGTCTCCGACAACGCCTTCCTCAACCACACGGCCCCCCAGGGCCAGGGCTGGGGCTACGCCGTCTTCGGCAAGGTCGCCGAGGGCACCGAAGTGGTCGACAAGATCGCCGCAGTCCCCACCGGCAACGCGGGCCCCCACCAGGACGTCCCCACCGCCGACGTCATCATCGAATCCGCAACCGTCGCCTGATCTTTCGACGCTTGCACCGGGCCGCCACCTTCCTTTCGGTGGCGGCCCGTCCCGAAGGTATTCGACTCCGGCACGCTTATGACCGCACGGGTGGCCGACCGCAATAAAGAATTGGTCGACGACGAATTCCAAAGCCCCGACTTCGTCGGTCGAACACGTAAAAGGTTTTTCAGGCTCAGGCAACCCAGGCTTTCAACGGCTCTGTATCGAGTGTGACGCCGACGGGTTCGGGGAGGGTGACCTGTGCACCGAAAGGCTGGATGAGGATTCGCTCGTACTCACCGTCGACCGGATTGCTCCGCACGACAACGGAACCCTTCTCCCGATCGATCAGGAGATACACCGGAATGCCGGTTCTGGCGTAAGCACGCGGCTTCTCGCAACGATCCCGCCGGTCCGTGTCTTGATCGTGTGATGTCACCTCGACGACCATCAATACCGGCGCAGGGTCGGCCCATTCGGGTTGTCCTGCGAAGACACCGGTCGGAGCAAGTGCACCGTGCGGGCGCGCCCGACCTGTCCGATACGAGTCGACCTTCAATCCGCGTTCGGGAAACAGCCACAGTTCGGGGCGCAGAACGAGCAGGATACGCATCAGCCACTCGAGCACACAGTCATGGTCCCCGTCCGGCACGGCCTTCGCCCCCAGCTTCCCCTCGACGAACTCCAGCCGTACACCTTCGGACATCTGACCGGCGACGCGCGCGAGTTCCTCGAACTCCCCGGTCGTCATAAGCGGCTCACGCGCTGCGGTCATGAATCAACGATACCCAGTGCATTCGCTCGACGAGGCATCCTTCACCCCGACCTTGATGACTGCGAGGGTGGGGACCCCCGAGCAGGTTTGGAGCGCGATGAGGATTGCGCTCGGTCGCCGGTGGTTGACGGCGCGTGGGTGCTCGGTGGCCGAGCACAACGGCCTGCCGCGGGAGTCGCGACAGGCCGTTGGTGAGGGCTACAAGGGCAGCACGTGGTGTTTGCGGGGGTTGCGTTGGAGTTTCTTGTCCTGGAGGAGTTTCAGGGCTCGGCGGAGTTCCAGGCGGGTGGTGGCGGGTTCGATTACCGCGTCGATGAAGCCGCGTTCGGCGGCTACCCAGGGGGTGGCGATGTTGGCGTTGTAGAAGTCGATCAGGTTTTGGCGGATGGCGGCGCGCTGGTCTTCGGGGGCGGCGGCGATCTGGGCGGCGCCGAGGAGGCTGACGGCGCCCTCGGCGCCCATCACGGCGAGGCGGGCGGTCGGCCAGGCGAGGTTGATGTCGGCGCCGAGCTGCTTGGAGCCCATCACCGCGTAGCCGCCGCCGTAGGACTTGCGGACCACCAGGGTGATCTTGGGGACCGAGGCTTCCACGTAGGAGAACAGGAAGCGGCCGCCGCGCTTGATGACGCCGACCTTCTCCTGTTCCACGCCGGGCAGGAAGCCGGGGGTGTCGACGACGAAGATCAGGGGGATCTCGAAGGCGTCGCACAGGCGCACGAAGTGCGAGGCCTTGTCCGAGGCGCGCGCGTCCAGCGCGCCGGCCGAGGCCAGCGGCTGGTTGGCGACAACACCGACGCTGCGGCCGTCGACCCTGGCGAAACCGGTGATGATGTTGGGGCCGGTGCCCGCGCTGATCTCCTTGAACTCACCGTCGTCGAAGATGCGCAGCAGGATGTCGTACATGTCGTAACCGGCGTTGTCGGAGTCCGGCATGATCGTGTTCAGCTCACGATCGGAGTCGGTGATCTCGGGCTCGATGCCCGGGTTCACGACCGGCGGAAGCTCCTGGCAGCTGCTCGGCATGTAGGCCAGGTACTCACGCACCCACTGGAACGCGGCGGCCTCGTCGACGGCAACGTGGTGGATGTTGCCGTACTCGGCCTGCGTCTTCGCACCGCCGAGCTCCTCGAGGCTCACGTCCTCGCCGGTGACCTCTTTGATGATCTTCGGACCGGTCACGAACATGTGCGCCGACTCGGTCGCCACCACCACATCGGTGCAGATCGGCTGGTACACCGCGCCACCGGCGCAGTTGCCGAGGATCACCGACACCAGCGGCACCATGCCCGACAGCGGCTCCACATTGGTCGCCATCCACGCGTACCAGGCCAGCGAGCTGATGGCCTCCTGCACGCGCGCGCCACCGGAATCGTTGATGCCGACCAGCGGGATACCGACCTTGGCGGCGTACTGCATGATCCCGCACAGCTTGCGGCCGAACGCCTCACCCACCGAACCGCCGTACACGGTCTGGTCGTGCGAGAACACCGCGACCGGACGGCCGTCGACCTGTCCGTGGCCGACGACGACACCGTCGCCGTAGAGGGCGGTCGGGTCGCCGGGCTTGCGGACCAGCGCACCGATCTCGACGAAGGTGCCCGGATCCATCAGCATGTTGATCCGGTCACGGGCACTCGGAATGCCCTTACGCGCCCGCTTTTCGATACCCTTCGCGCCCGCGGGCTCTTTGGCGAGCTCGAGCCGCTGGTTCAGATCGGCAAGCTTTTCGGCGGTCGTGCTCAACTAACTCAATCTCCCTTTGCGGAAATCGCGGCCAGCTTGGCGGCGAGGTCGGCACCGATCTGGCCGATCCGCGGTTCGTCGACGATCTGCAGGTGGTCGCCCGGAATGTGGACGATCTCCAGGTTGGGAATGTATTCGTCCCAGCCGCCATTGGGGCGGCGGTTGCCGTAACGCGGCTCGAGTTCGATGGCGCCGTCGTGGTAGCGGTCTGCCAGATACAGCACGACGTCACCGTCGTACTTGCGCGGCTGCGCCTGCTGCAGAGCGCGCTGCTCGATCCACGAAGTGCGCTGATGCTCGAGCACGCCACCGGGGATCTTCGCGCCACTCAGCTTGACGAGGTCACCGATGATCGTCATCTGCTCGGCGTCGGACGCGGCGGCGAGCTCTTCGATCTGCTCACGGTCGAGTTCGGCGGGCACGTTGTAGGTCTTCTTGGCGAAGGCCTGGTACCGCTCGAGGCGGCGAACGCGCTCCTCGAAACTGTTGTCCTCGTCTTCCACCGGCATGGCGAGGTCGATCAGACCCACGTGCCGCACATCCGCGCCTTCTTCGCGCAGCAACTGGGCGACCTGAAGCGCGAGGACCGCGCCGAGCGACCAGCCGTACAGCACGTACGGGCCGTTGCCCTGAATCTTGCGCAGCTCGGGCAGGTACTCCCTGGCGCGCTCTTCGATCGAGCCTTCGACCCGTTCGAAGCCGTACACCGGCGTGTCGGCGGGCAGACGCTTCATCAACGGCTCGTAGACGAGCGTATTGCCACCGGCCGGATGGAACACGAACACCGGCACGGCGTCGGAACCTTCCACACGAGCGCGCAGCGGACGAACGAACCCGTCCACATCGGCCCCGCTGTCCTGCAACCCGCGCACGATGTCGGACAACTGCTCGATCGTCTCGCAGTCGAGCACGTCGTCGACGGTCACCTCGGCACCCACCCGCTCGGTGAGGCGGGCCGCCATCTTCTCGGCGACCGCCTCTTCCAGAATCGGGAGAGTGTTGAAGATGCCGCCGGGCGAGGCACCTGTGACGACTGCCCAGGTGGCGTAGGTCAACCGCTCGGCCGCGTCACGTGGCGGAACGTTGTCCTCGTCGGCACTCGCATCGGCGAAGTAGTCGATATCGGCAACAGCGGACTCTTCCGCAACCGGCTCGGCGACAGCCGCATCGCTCGCAGGAGCATCGGAAACCGACTCCCCCGCAGCACTTTCCGACGGAAGCTCAGCACCGGCAGCCTTGGCCGCGGCCAACGGATCATCCCCCGCCGCGATAGCGGCCCGAGCCGCCTCGACGAAGTTCGCGTCGACCCCGAGCTCCACATCCTCGCCCGCGGCCCGCGCCGCGGCCTGCTTCTCCGCCATCGCCGCGACCTCGTCGCGGTGCTCGATCGCGTAGCGCAGCACCTTGGCCACCTCGTGCAGACTGGCATCGCGCACGGCCGACACCTGCAACTGCGGGATGTCGAACTCGTATTCCACACGGTTCTTGATGCGCATGGCCATCAGCGAGTCGAGGCCGAGTTCCATCAGCGGGATCTCCATGGGGAGGTCCTCGACGGCGTAACCCATGGACTCGGCGACGATCACGCACAGTCGCTGCTCGACGGTCTCGCTGCCGTTGGGGTCCCAGCGGTCGCTGGTGGCGACGGCGATCTCGGCGGCCGAGGGCTCGGCAGCCGGAACGGCAACGGGCGCAACCGGTTCGGGCAGGGCCGCACCGGAGGTGACGACCGCGTCGAACAACAGGGTGAACCCGACCGGCGTCTTGGCGTGCACCTGCACCGACGCCCCACCGAGGTGCGGGGTGAGCGTGGTGGTGAGGGTGCCGGTGGCGGGCAGCTCGGCGTGCGGGTGCGTCACTGTGACGGCGACATCGGAAAGCACCTGCGCGGCAGCGGCCTTCACCAGGGCGGTGAGGTCGTCGACGGAGGCCGCCTGGACCTCCCAGGCGTGACGGCCGTCGGGCATCGCGACGTGCGCGCCGGGCACGCGGGTGTTGCCCGAACCCGAGGACATCGTGACCTTGGGCCAGTACTCCTTGCGCACGAACGCGGTACGCGGGATATCGGCGTAATCACCTTCGGGCAGCAGCGAACTCAGGTTCACCGCATGACCGTGCACGTAGAGCTGGGCGAGCGCGCCGATGACACCGGCCGACTCGTCCTCCTTGCGCTTCAAGGTCGGGATCAGTTGGGCGTCGTGCACACCGGCCGCGAAGGTGGTGCCGAGAACCTGCATCAGCGCGACGGAATTCGGCGCCAGCTCGAGGAACGTGGTGTGCCCGGTGTCGACGGCGGCCTTGATCGCGTTGGTGAAGTACACGCTGTGGCGCATGTTCTTCACCCAGTACGGCTCGTCGTGGATCGGGTCGGTGCCGGGCTTGAAGTACAGGCCCTCGTGCACGGTCGAGTACAGGCCCACCTTCAGCGACGTGGGCTCGATGCCGGCGAGTTCGGCGGCGAGTTCGCCGAGCAGCGGATCCATCTGGGAGGTGTGGCCCGCGCCGCGGGTCGGCAGGATGCGGGCGAACTTGCCCATGCCCTCCACCTCGGCGACGATCTGCTCCACCTGATCGCGCGGACCACCGATGACGGTGTTCGTCGGCGCCGCGTACACCGCGCATTCCACATCGGGGAAGCGCGGCAGCAGCTGGGCCACGTCGTGGGCGCTGAGTTCGACCAGTGCCATATTGCGCACGTCGTCCTCGGTGATCATCTGCTCGCCCTCGCCCATCAGGCGCGAGCGGGCGCAGATCACGCGCACCGCGTCCTCGATCGACAGACCGCCCGCGATGTAGGCGCCGGCGACCTCACCCATCGAATGACCAACCACCGCGGCGGGTTCCGCGCCGTGTGCGCGTAGCACGGCGGCCAGGCCGAGCTGGATGGTGAAGATACCGACCTGGCAGGTGCCGACGTCGTAGTCCTGCTCGTCGTCGAGGAACATCTCGCGAATCGAGTAGCCGGCCTCGTCCTGCACCAGCTCGTCGACCTCGTCGACCGTCTTACGGAAGATCGAGTTCTCGGTGTAGAGCTGCTTGGCCATCTTGCGGTGCTGGGAGCCGAAACCGGCCATCACCCACACCGGACCGTTGGACGCGGGCGAGTCGGCGGTGAACACACCGGCGCCCGGCTTGCCCTCGGCGATCGCGCGCAGGCCGGCCACGGCCTCCTCGTGCGTCTTGGCGACGACGACACCGCGCGAACGCTGGTGGCTGCGCCTGGCCAGCGAACGGGCCACGTCGGCCAGCGGCACATCCTTGCCCGCACCCTCTAGCCAGTCGGCGAGCCGGGCGGCGGCACGCTTGCGGCGCGACGGCAGGTAGGCCGACACGGCGAGGATCACCGGCAGCGGCTCCTCGCGGTCGCCGTCCCACTCGAGCGGGGCCGGTTCGACGGCGGCCTCGGTGATCGCGACGGCCTCGGCGACCACATCGGTGGTCTCCTCACCCTCGACCTGGGCGGCGGCGACCTGCTCGGACGTCACGTCCTCGACGACGGGCTGCGACGGCACGTATTCCTGCAGCACCACGTGCGCGTTGGTGCCACCGAAACCGAAACCGGAGATACCGACGGTGGCGACACCGCTGTAGCGCGGGAACTCGGTCGGCTCGTCGACGACCTTGAGGTTGGCCTGCTCGAACGGGATGTACGGGCTCGGGCCCGCGTAGTTGATGTTCGGCGGAATCACGTTGTGCTGGAACGACATCAGCACCTTGGCCAGAGCGGGCACGCCCGCACCGGATTCGAGGTGGCCGAAGTTGGTCTTCACCGAACCGAGCAGGGCGGGCTTGTCGGCCTCGCGGCCACGGCCGATGACGCGGGCCAGCGCGTCGGCCTCGATCGGGTCACCGATGGGAGTGCCGGTGCCGTGCGCCTCGATGTAGTCGACCGAGGAGGGGGCGATGCGCGCGTCGCGGTAGGCGGCACGCAGCACGTCGACCTGGGCGTCGGGGTTGGGGGCGAACAGGCCGTTGGAGCGGCCGTCGGAGTTCACGGCCGAACCCTTGATCACGCCGAGGATGTTGTCGCCGTCGCGTTCGGCGTCGACGAGGCGCTTGAGCACGACCAGGCCCGCGCCCTCGGAACGGACCATGCCGTCGGCGTCGGAGGAGAACGCCTTGATGTGCCCGTCCTTGGCGACCGCGCCGTTCTGGTCGAAACCGAGCGTGATCACCGGGGCCAGCATCATGTTCACGCCGCCGGCGAGCGCCACATCGGCCTCGCCGTCACGCAGTGCGCGCACCGCCTGGTGCACCGCGACGATGGTCGAGGAGCAGGCGGTGTCGACGGTGATCGAGGGGCCACGGAAGTCGAAGAAGTACGAGACACGGTTCGCGATCACACCGGTCGACGCGCCGAGCAGGGCATAACCCTCGGCCGACACCGGCAGATCCGGATCACGGTCGCCCAGCCCCAGCGAGGCGAGCAGCTGGAAGTCGCTGGTCGAGGAGCCGACGAACACGCCGACCTTGCCGCCCTTGAGGTCACTGGCCGGAATGCGCGCGTGCTCGAGCGCTTCCCAGGTGAGCTCCATCATCAGCCGCTGCTGCGGGTCGACCCGCTCCACCTCGACCGGCGACATCGCGAAGAACTCCGCGTCGAAGCCCTTCACCACGTCCTGGTCCAGGTAGCCGCCGAGGGTGTTGCCCGCCTCGATGGCCGCCGCGACCGACGGGTCGGCGCGGAACTCGTCCCAGCGGCCCTCCGGCAGCTCACGGATCGCGTCGCCGCGGCCCATGATGAATTCCCAGGTCGACTCGGGAGTGTCGCCCGCGCCCGGCAGCCGCGTCGACAGGCCGACCACGGCGATGTCGTGCGCCTCACCGGGGGCGAAGCTCGCGGTGTACTCGTCGGCCGACTCCTCGACCTCCTCCGGCTCACCGTTGACGATGATCTCGGCCAGCGACGCGATGGTCGGGTGCTGGTAGATCACCGTGGGAGCCAGCGAAACGCCGGTGCGGTCCTCGATGTCGCCGCCGAGGGCCAGCGCGTCGCGCGAGGCAAGCCCGAACTCCTCCATCGGCCGGTCGACGGTGATCGCGTCGATCGACTGGCCGGTCGCGTCGGCGACCCAGCGGCGCAGCCAGTCACGCAGCTCGGCGACCGAGAGTTCGGTCTGCTCCGCGGGGAGGTCGGGGTTCTGGGTGGGCGTGCCCTCGTTGTCAGCCATCAATTCCTCAAGCTACCTGTCTGCGTACAGGGCGCGCCGTGGATTGACGCCCGGTGTGGTCACACCGGGCGTCAGCTCCGAGCCGGTCGGCCGATTACTCTTCCGGTGCATCGGGGAAAGCCTGCTGGGTGTAACCACCGCGCAGCGTTCCCTCGAGGTAGGCGGCCTTGCAGGCGCGCCGGGCGATCTTGCCGCTGGACGTACGCGGAATGGAACCCGCGGGCACGAGCAGCACGTCACGCGCGGTGACGCCGTGGCGCTGCGAGATCGCCGCGCGCACGGCGTCGGCGATCGGGCCCGGGTCGGCCTTACCGGCGCCGGGACCGCGTTCGGCCACGATCACCAGCTGCTCGGACGCGTCGTCGGCGTCGAACTTGATGCCCGAGTGGCTGTCGGCGGCGAACACCTCGGCGGGCAGCTGGTTGGCGGGCACCGCGAAAGCGGCGACGAAACCGGGACGCAGCGCCGTCGAGGCCTCCTGGGCGGAGTACTCGAGGTCCTGCGGGTAGTGGTTACGTCCGTCGACGATCACCAGGTCCTTCACGCGACCGGTGATGTACAGCTCACCCTCGAAGTACACGCCGTAGTCGCCGGTGCGCATCCAGTCGGCACCGGGCTCGGTGCCCTCGGTGTGCCCACCCGGCTGCGCTTCGGCGATCTTGTTGCGGAACGTCTTGGCCGACTCGTCGGGGCGACCCCAGTAGCCGATGCCCATGTTCTTGCCGTGCAGCCAGATCTCACCGACCCGGCCGTCGGGCAGCTCACGGCCGCCCTTGGGATCGTCGATCGACTCCGGGTCGATGATCGCGGCCCACTGCGACAACCCGACGTAACCGCAGGAGACCTGCGCGATGGCGTTCGGCGCGGTCGGCTCGACCCGAACCATCCGGCCCGCGTTCAGCTCGTCGCGGTCGACGTAGATGTACTTGGCCTCGTCCTCGGACTTGGTCGCCGAGACGAACAGCGTCGCCTCCGCCATGCCGTAGCAGGGCTTGATGGCCGTCTTGGGCAGACCGAACGGCGCGAACGCCTCGTTGAACTTCTTCATCGAGGACACGGTCACCGGCTCGGACCCGTTGATCAGGCCGATCACGTTCGACAGGTCGAGCGACTCGCCCGCCTTCGGCACACCACGCGCGGCGGCGTGCTCGAACGCGAAGTTCGGCGCGGCGGCGAAGGTACCGGCACCGTCGGAGACGGCGGCCAGCTCATTGATCCAGCGCGAGGGGCGGCGCACGAACGCGCTCGGCGACATGATGGTGATGAACTTGCCGCCGACGGCGGGCAGGATCACGGTCAGCAGGCCCATGTCGTGGAACAGCGGCAGCCAGGTGACGCCGCGCGAGTTCTCGTTCATGTTCAGCGACTTGATCATCTGCAGCAGGTTCGTCCCGACCGCGCGGTGCGTGATCTCCACGCCGGCGGGGGTGCGGGTGGAACCCGAGGTGTACTGCAGGTAGGCGATGTCGTCGATCGCGGTGTCGGGGCGGACCCACGAGTCACCGAGGGTGTCGGGGATCGCGTCGACAGCGATGATGCGCGGGCGCTGAGCGGCGGGCAGCGAACGGAAGAACTGGCGCACGCCTGCCGCCGAGGAGGTAGCGGTGAGGATCGCCGACGGCTCGCAGTCGCCGAGCACGGCATGCAGCCGGTCGGTGTGGCCGGGTTCGTCCGGATCGAACAGCGGCACCGAGATGGTGCCCGCGTAGATCGCGGCGAAGAAGGAGATCACGTAGTCCAGGCCCTGCGGCGCGAGGATCGCGACCCGGTCGCCCGGGTTGGTCACCTGTTGCAGGCGAGCGGCCACCGCGCGCAGCCGAACTCCGAACTCCTGCCAGGTCAGCTCGTGCACCTCGCCGTCGCGTTCCCGCGAATAGTCGATGTAGCGGTACGCGAGCGTGTTCGCATCGTTACGGGTGTGCTTCTCGACGTGATCGACCAGGGTCCGACCCTCGGGAATAACGATGTTCCCGGTCTCGTCCAGGTAGTCGTCGAAAGTCTCTTCCATTCCTTCTTCTCCTCCGAGGCCGAGTCACCGGTGAATTCGTCCAACGCATTTCGACGTTGACGCCGGTGCGGCCACGACTCGCTATCGCCACCGGCCCCCGGAGCACGCCGGAGCATGCATCCTGACAACCTGCGGATTTTCGAGCGGTCTGCGCGGTAGACCGCTATCGGCTAGATGTTCTCAAACCAGAGTCATGTTACAGAGAACCCCCGCTCAGTCCTCCCGCAGCAGCGGAATGACAGGCGCGAACGCGTCCATCTGGGTGGGGAAGATGCCGACATACGACATCGACGTGAGTTCGCGCACACGCTTGATCTGTTCGGCGATTTCCTCGAACGTACCGATCGCGACGTAGGGCGAGTTCAGAATATCTTCCACCGAGAGCTCCACGTCGACCTCGAGGTCCGGGTGCAGGCCGCGATCGATCGCGCGCAGCGCCATCTCGGCGGTCTTCTCCCGGTCGTCGGTGATGACGATGGCGGTGATGGCCCAGTTCAGTTCGATGTCGGCGAACCGGTCACCGGCAGCGGCCTTGACGATGTTGACCTTCTCGATCGTCTTCTCGAGCGTGATGCCCGAGAGCAGGCCCTTGCCGTTCTTGGTCGTCTGCGGCACCACCGAGACGATGTCGGCGTGCTTGGCCGCCAGGGCGAGCATCTTCGGGCCGCCACCACCGGTACACAGCGGCGGACGCGGGCCCTGCCTCGGGCGCGGCGTGCCCTTGATGCCGCGCACCTGGTAGTGCTTGCCCTCGAAGTTGCATTCCTGGCCGCGCAGCAGCGTGTCGAGAATCGTCAGCGACTCGTCTAGCTTCTCCAGGCGCACGCCCGGACGCTCGTACGGGATGCCCGCGTTCTCGAACTCTTCCTTGATCCAGCCCGCGCCGACGCCGACTTCCAGCCTGCCCTTGGACAGCACGTCGATGGTCGCCAGGTCCTTGGCGAGCACGACGGGATGGCGGAATCCGTTGGCCAGCACCGAGGTGCCGAGCCGGATCTTGCTCGTGGCCTGCGTGAGTGCGCCCAGCGCGGCGATCGGGCCGATCTGGTCACCCAGGTGATCGGGCACGACGAACGTGTCGTAACCCATCTCCTCGGCTTCCTGTGCCGTCTGGACGAACTTGCGCGCGCCACCCTCCTGCTTGTTGCCCTCGCCCGCCGCGGCGAAACGGAACGGACGCAGCGGCGTACCCAGCGCGGTCAACTCACCGACGGGTGCCCCAGCTTCGGTCATGAACTCTTCGCTCCTGGCTCTCCGGTGTGTTCGGGCGCAATCACCAGCGCACTTTACAGCGTGCGAGCGAACAGTACTGCGGATGTCACAGCGAGGCATGAACCACGCCAAACATGGCGGCCCTGTGACTGTGACAACCTCGTCTTGCGAAACTCAGGAATGCGGTGGATGGGGGGCGTTCTGGATGAGCTCGCTCGCCCAGTCGACCGTCCACTGGGTGGCCGTGGTGCCCTGTCCGTCGACGGTATTGCTCGCGTAGAGCGCGTGCACCGGGTTGCCCGCCGACCGGATCAGCGCAGCGAGACTGCCCAGCGCGTTCACCGGATTGAGCGCTTCGCGCGGCGCGTCGCAGATCATGTCGCCGGGGGCGCAGATGGAGAACACCTTCGGTGCCAGCTCGCCGAAACCACCCTCACGCGGGCCGGTCATCGTGATTCCCGGCACGTTCACCCCCCGCAACGCGACTTCGGCACCCTCGCCCGCAGGCGGCGGGTCGCCGATCTCGGTCGGCTGGCCGGGGCCGGTGTTCGCGGTACGGCGGCCGTCGGCGATCACGGTGACGCCGAGTACCCGGTCGGCGGGGATCGGGCCGTTGCCCGCGCCGATCTGGGCGGCCACGTCACCGGCGATCACCGCGCCCTGGGAGAACCCGGCGATCACGTAGGTGGTGAGCGGGCACTGCTGGTGACGCTGAGCCAGGATGTCGGTGGCCCGCGCGGTGCCCTCGGTGCGGCTGTTGTTGTAGGAGGCCTGACCGTCGGGCGGGATGGCGATGGGGTTGGAGAACTGTGCCACGTAGGGCACGGTGTACACCTCGAGCCGGTTCTCCGGGAACTGGGCGCGCAGCGGATTGGTGATGCTGAGCATCAGCGAGATCGGATTGGCCGTCGGGTTGTACGGGTCGTCGTTGCTCGCCGACTCCCAGGTACCGGGAATCGACAGCAACATCACATCGGGACAGTCCGCCGACTGCGACGTCGGTGGCGGGGGCCCGGGCGTCGTCGGCCCCGGCTCACGCAACCGGCCCGCGAGCAGGTACCACAGCAGCACGATGACGATGATCGCCAGGACGAGCAGCGCGAGTACCGTCAGACACCCCGCAGGCCAGAACCTGCGGGTACGTCGCGTCGGTCGGGGGTTCATCAGCAGTAGGTGGAGTTCGCGGCCGCGATGTAGATCTCGGCGGCCTTGTTGACGTCCATCTTGGCCGGGTCGAACGCCGCGTCGGTGCCCGCCATCGCGGCGACGAAGGTGGCGATGTCGGCGTCACTCGCGCCGGTGCTCTTCGCCGAGCAGATGTAGGTGGCCGCGGTGATCGCGCTGGTCTGGTCGGCCGGATGGATGCCGTTCTTGCCGAGCTCGTCGAGGAACGCCTTGTCCTTGCCGGTGGCCGGGGTCTCCTCGACGGTCGGCGCGACCTGCGGCTGCTCGGGCGCCGAGGTCTCGGACTCCGGCGCCGCCGAGGTGGTGTCCTCGGCCGCCGAGGTGGCGGGAGCCTGCGTGGTCGCCGACGCGGCGGCGCTCGCACTCGACGAAAGGGTCGGTGTCTGCGAGGCGGTCGAGTCGTTGTCGCCGCAGGCGGACAGCAGGGCGACGGCCGCGAGGGCCGCGACCGATCCGGCTACCTTGCCAGGGATCCGATGCATGAAGATGTCTTTCCTCGATCGTTAGTCAGGGGAGCGGTCGCTGCCAAGGCTAGCCGGACACACGGGTGGTCCGGGCGCCCCGGCACGAACCTCAGCGAGTTCTCAGCCCGAGCTCACACACCGTGCACTTCGGATCTGCCGTCACGCACCACGATGAACCCGGTCTGAAAATTCTGCTGCACACCACCCGGAACGGTGAACTCGTCGCTCACCGGATACCCCAGACGGCCGTTCTCGAAGCCCTGTGCGGCCCAGGCGTCGGCCAGCGGGCCCGGTCGCACGGCGAAGGCACCCGAGAGCGGGCTCCAGTAGATGGTGCCGCCCTCGAACCGGGTGGCCCGGCCGAAGTCCTTCAGCGGCAACTCACCCGACACCGGGAACCCCAGCGGGCTGTTCTCGAATCCGAGCTGGGCGTACTTGTCGAGGATGAAACCCTCCACGCGGTGCGCGCCGGTGGCGGCGCTGTGGAACATGGTGCCGTGTTCGAAGGCCTGCACCGCGCCGTCACGGCTGGGCGTGCGCGCCTCGGCGGCCAGCGGGTAGCCCGCGGGCCCACCCTCGAAGCCCTGCCTGCCCCATTCCTCGAGGAAGGCGCCGCGCACCACCTGCGCGCCGGTCTGCGGCGTCCAGTAGATCGAGCCGCCCTCGAAGGTCTGCATGCGGCCGCGCCCGTCGGGCAGGCCGTGCTCGTCGCCGGTCGGCAGCCCCAACGGCGAAGCGGCACCGCCGATTCCGGCATACGTACCGCCGATCCGGCCGCCGACGGCGTGGGTACCGGTCGCGGCCGAATGGAACACCCGGCCGTTCATGAAGTCCTGTACCACCCCGGCGCCCGCCGCGTACTCCCCCGTGACGCACCCGCCGAGCCAATTCGCCACCTGCACAACCGAACCGATCGCCCCGCCCGCCGCGCACTGCGCCCCACCGGGCTCCGTGCCCAGCGCGGCCGCGGCTTGCGGCCACGACTGACGCATCTCGAAATCCCAGTACGGCCACGAATGTGTGCCCGCCGGACGGTAATTCGCCTGCACCGGGATCGCGAGCTTCTCCAGCTTGGTCACGAAATTCTGGGTCGACAGACGCGAGAGGATCTCCAGCCCGGTGCCCGCCCAGTTCTCGCTCAGCAGCGGGATCTCGCCCGCTTGATCGTGGCTGCCCGCCAACCCGCTGCCGCTAGAGACGTACATGCTCACGCCTTTGAGCTTCTCCGCGAGCAGATAGGGGTCGTGGGCGGCCCACTCCGGGCTGCCGGGGGGACCCCACATGGCCGACGATTCGAACCCGCCCGCGTCGCGGACCGCGAATTCGATCGCCTGGGGCATACCGAGCGTCGTCGTGGTGAGCAGGCCCGAGTACGAGGCCACGTACTTCATCAGGCCGGGATTGCGGCCCGCCAGGTTCATCGCGGCCGTGCCGCCCATCGAAAGCCCCTGGACGCCACGCACATCCGTCGTGCGCCAATCACGTTCGAGCACCGGCGGGAGTTCCTTGGTGAGGAAGGTCTCCCACTTGTACACATGACCGTTGTTGGGCTCGAGCCAATCGGAGTAGAAGCTGGACTGACCGCCCACCGGCAGCACCACGTTCACGTTCTTGTCGGCGTAGAAGCCTTCGGCGTCGGCGTCTTTGGTCCAGCCGTTCTCGTCGTCCTGGGCGCGCAGGCCGTCGAGCATCAGCATCATCGGGAACGCGGCGTCGGGCCGGGCGTGCCAGTCGCGGGCCAGCAGCATCTGCACCTGGATGGGGGTGTTCATGGCGGGCGAGAAGACCGTAAGGGCCACCCGTCGGTCCGTCAGCCACTCCACCCGTTGCACCGACGCCACCGCGGCCTGTGCGGGCGTGGGAACGGTGAGTGCCGGACCGAGCAGGGCGGCGGTCATGGCCGCGATTCCGAGGATCCGCCGAATCGGCGCCCGGAGACGATGTTTCTGCAACACGCGCGACCTCCTATCCCCACCCTGGGACACAGCCTCCGTCACGTTGTACCGCAGTACCGGCCGATAACCGGGGAAGACACGCGAAGCGCCCGCACAGCAAAAAGACCGGCCCACCCTGCGGGTGAGCCGGTCTTCTCAGCGTTGCTGTGCGGAAACTACTCAGGCACCGAGCGCGCCGAGGATCTGCGGGCGAGCCTTCCACAGCTGGTCTTCCCAGTACTTCCACGAGTGGGTACCGGTGGCCGGGAAGTCGAAGGTGGCCGGGATGCCGAGGCTGGCCAGACGACGCTGGAACGCCAGGGTGCTCACGAACGAGATGGCCTCGATGCCCATCGCGTTGGCGGTGTTGTACACCCCGCCCAGACCGGCCGGACGATCGTGCTGACCGGGCAGGCCGTTGGCCGAGGAGATGAACATCGGCAGACCACGCAGCTCCGGCGCGAACACCATCGGGTCCATCCGCAGCCACGCCGGGCTCCACGGAGCGGCCATGGAGTCGACGTTGAAGCGGCCCGCGTCGAGCATCATCACGCGGATGGCCTCACGCATGCCGGGGGCACCCCAGTTCAGCGGGCCCGACAGCGAGGAAGCGTGCTTGAACTGGTCGCGGTGCAGAGCGGCCAGCCGCAGCGCGGCCGGACCCGACATCGACAGGCCGAGCACCGCGTTGTTGTGGCGGGAAACGCCGTAGCCCTCGAGGAAGGCGGGGAGCTCTTCGGTGAGGAAGGTTTCCCACTTGTAGGTGGTCTTCTGACCGTTGGTGTTGGACGCGGCGGTCCAGTCGGCGTACCAGCTGGACTGGCCACCGACCGGCATCACCAGGGTGACGTTGTCGTTGGCGAACTGCTGCATCGCGTTGGTCTCGAAGGACCAGGCGTTGCGGTCGTCACGGGCGCGCAGACCGTCGAGCAGGTACAACGCGGCATTGCCGCCGTTGCGGGCCCACTGGACCTGGACCTTCACCGGCCCCATCTTCGACGGGACCATCAGTTCTTCGTAGCCACCCGCGGGCGCACGCAGTGCGACTCCCGGAACCGGCGCGGCGAACGCAGTCGGGGCTGCCGCACCCGCGGCGATCGGCAGCACGAGGGCTGCTGCGCCGACAGCTAGAATTCGATTACGCCAACCACGAGGTGCTGTGCCCCGGGAGGTACCCGGCTGGTCACCCTTCGGCGCGACGGCCTTGCCGAAACGCATGTGAATTCCGCTCTCTTTCTGCTGTTATGGCATGCCAGACACGTCGGTGCCAACAACCGGATCCCGACACTCCGGTCGTCAGAAGAGATGAAACAACGATCTGGTCACACTTACGCTCGCTGGAGGATATTCGACTGGCGAATTACTTGCAAGGGCAGTGACATTGGCGGCTGGCGCCGCGGGGTTTTCGGCCCTGAGGGCCTCGCACCCGAAGGGCGATACTGCGCCTGCGGCGTTACATCTCACCCTTCGGGTGCGAGGCGGCCGAAAACCCGTTGTTGTCCGGACAGACGAAACCGGCGCCGAAATATTCGGCGCCGGTTCATGTTTTGTCAGCCGATATTGTTCGACAGGTCCGGGATCATGCGCAGGGCCTCGTCGTTCCAGGTGTTCCAGGCGTGGATGCCGAAGGGCGGGAACGAGTAAGTGACGTTGCGTGCGCCGAGGGTGGCCATGCGGACTTCGAAGGCGCGAGTGTTCGCCAGTGCCAGCGCTTCCAGCGCCATTCCGTTGACGGTGTTGATGTTCGGTCCGTCGGAACTGGTCGGCAAGCCTGAGCCCGCCGCTATCCACAGGCGGGTGTTGTTGCGGACCAGGTTGGGGGCGAACACGAACGGGTCCATCCGCAGCCACTGTGGGCCCCACGGCGGGGCCATGGAGTCCACGTTGTAGCCGCCCGCGTCGATCATGCCGAGGCGGATGGCCTCACGCATACCGGGCGCGGAGATGTTCAGGTAGCCCGAGTAGGCGCCCGCGAAGGAGAACTGGTCGGGGTGATAGGCGGCGAGAGTGAGCGCCGCCGAACCGCCCATCGACAGGCCGAACACGCCGTTGCGGGTGCGGCTGAAGCCGAGCCGGTCGCCCAGCGCGTTGGGCAGTTCCCTGGTGAGGAAGGTTTCCCACTGGTACCGGTAGCTCTTGCCCGGTCCGCCTGCGAACGCGTCGACCGCGCCGGAACCGGTGGCGGGGCCGGTGCCGGGCACACCGAAGAAGCTGCTCGGGGAATTCCAGTCGGCGTAGAAACTCGACATTCCACCGACCGGCATCACCACGTTGATATCGGCCCGCGCGAGCGCGTTGGGGATATCGGTCTCGATTTCCCAGCCGTTGAGATGCTCGGGGGCGCGCATACCGTCGAGGACATAGACCACTCGATTGGTGTTGC
This sequence comes from Nocardia ignorata NBRC 108230, assembly GCF_001612905.1. Lineage (GTDB taxonomy): Bacteria > Actinomycetota > Actinomycetes > Mycobacteriales > Mycobacteriaceae > Nocardia > Nocardia ignorata. Next base: position 184,687 of record NZ_BDBI01000030.1, read on the forward strand.
CGTTGGCCGCGCGCAGAATGCGCGTCTTCACCGGGCCCATACCGGAATCGACCCAGAAGTCGAAAGCGGCCGGGTTGAAGCCCGCGGCGGCCGGCGCGGCGGTGCCGCCGACGGCCGTGGTGAGCGGGACGAGCAGAGCCATGGACACGCCCGCGGCCCATCGCCGCACCCACGATCCGCGGGTTGCGGTCTTCACGGGTCCACGCTCGCGGCGCAGTGTTCGCATTCGACTAGACCTTTCTCGGCAGACCGATAGCGCAAACCCCGAGCTACGCAGTCGGATTCCTCATCGGGCGCCGAAATGTGATCGAACCAGGGCAAAACGGACGATTCAACCTCGACGCATGCTCACTGAGTATCAAACGCTTCACGAACGCTTACATGTTGCTGGAAAGTGACCCGCAGCACAACTCTCGGTGATCTGTCGCACATGATTCGTCACCGTCTTTGTCTCGGATCGTGACGCGAAAGCACGAAACCGCCCGGGTGCGAATGCACCCGGGCGGTTTCGCGTGAAACCAGCCGACTCAGCCGATATTGGCCGAAAGGTCGGGGATCATGCGGTTGACTTCCGCTTCCCAGTTGCGCCAGTTGTGCACGCCGGTGATCGGGAAGTCGAAGGTGGCGTTGCCGCCGCCGAGGGTGGCCATGCGGACCTGGAAGGCCCGGCTGTTGACCATCGCGAGCAGTTCCAGCGGAACACCCTGCACGATTTCCATCGGGTTGGACACATCGCCGGCACCGGGGATACCGCTGGCCGCCGAGACCCAGATGCGGGTGCCGTTGGCCACCAGGCGCGGCGCGAAGACGAACGGGTCCATCCGCAGCCACTGCGGGCCCCACGGCGGCGCCATCGCGTCGATGTTGAAGGCGCCCGCGGAGATCATGGCGGTGCGCATCGCCTCACGCATACCCGGCGCGGAGATGTTCAGGTAGCCGGAGAACGAACCGGCGTAGCTGAACTGGTCGGGGTGGTAGGCGGCCAGGGTCAGGGCGGCCGAGCCACCCATCGACAGGCCGAAGACGCCGTTGTTGTTCGGGTTGAAACCGAGCCTGCTCGACAGCGCGTTGCGCAGGTGAGTGGTCAGGAAGGTTTCCCACTTGTAGGTGTTCTTCTTGCCCGCCACCTGGGCCGGGGCGATCGACGAACCGGTCATCGACGAGCCGGTGGCCGCCGAACCGGTGGAGCTACCGCCCGAACCGGCATCGAGGCCGAAGAAGTTGCTCGGCGCGTTCCAGTCGGCGTAGAAGCTGGACTGGCCGCCGACGGGCATCACGACGTTGATGTTGGCCGCGGTCAGCGCGCGGGCGACATTGGTGTCGATTTCCCAGCCGTTGAGGTCGTCGCGGGCACGCATACCGTCGAGCGCGTAGACCACGCGGCCGGTGTTGCCGTCCGCGGCGCGGAAGATCCGCGACTTGATCGGGCCCATTTCGGAGTCGACCCAGAAATCGAAACCACTGGGATCGAATGCCGCCGTCGCGGTGCCGGTGGGACCTGCCACCGACGCCCCGAGCGGCAGCACGATCGCCAACGAAACCAGCACCGACCGCTTGAGCCAGCCGGCTCCCCTGGTTCTCAGACGTCCGCCACGCATTCTGTGTTGGGCCTTTCCTCGTGCGGTTCGCGCGGAACCGCGGTTGCAATGACCGCCGACTGACATCCGGCACACCAGTGCGCCGACGGAAGTTCCTCGTTGACCCTATCGCTACATCGATAGCCTGGCGTTACCAAAAAGTAATTATGTGATCGATTCAGCGCTGTGGCTCGGGGTAGGGGTTGACCAACCCACACCGCTGGATCTCGTACTTCGGGACGCGGTCGATGCGGTACTTCGCGAAGGTCATCGCATTGCGCAGGTTGTGCTTGAACCGATCGAAGGTGAGCGGGTCGCGCACGGAGATCATCAGGGCCTGCGTTTCGGGGCACGACATGGCGGTGCGTGCCTGGGTCACCCACTTCTCGTCCATGAACCACGGCATCCACGGATGGATGTCGACCATGCCCGAATCGACGACCACCCAGTCGGGGTAGAGGCTCTTGTCGTGGCCGATGCGGCCGTCGACGAGCCGGTCCGAATGCGCGGCCAGCGGGTAGGCCAGGCCCATCGGGTCGATCACGCGCACGCTCAGCGGCACGTTCATGCTGGTCATGCCGAGGTTGAGGAAGTACACGGTGTGCCCGGCGCCGCCCTCGGGGATGGGCTGCGGCGGCGGGTCGAGGTACCAGAAGGTGAACGACGGCGAATTCAGCAGCAGGCCGCCGTTGGGGTTGTTCGCGATGTCGTTGACCATGGCCCGCATGCGCGGGTAGTCGAGGTAGTCCTCGGCGCGGATCGGATGGTCGTGACCGGTGTTGAGCACGTAGTACACGCGCTCGTCGACGATGCCGGAGGCGCTGATCTTGGTTCCGGTGGTGATGGCGGTGGTGCTCGCCGCGTACAGCGACCAGCCCGCCGTGCCGAGCAGCGCGACGAGCAGCACCGCGAACGACCAGTCCCGTGCCGCGAACGCGCGCACCGGGATGGGGACGACGGCCACCGGGAGCAGCAGCAGGAACAGCTGGGTGAGCAGCATCCGGCCGTGCATGAAGTCACCGCCCACGCGCACCGCGTACACGGTGAGCAGCACGCCGCTGAGCAGCACCATCACCACGACCGCGCTGGGCGAACGGAACCACGAGCGAATCGCGGCGATCGACCAGGTGGGCTTCACCCGGAACCCGTGCGCCATGGCGGCGAGCACGCCCGCGACCAGCAGCACCAGCAGCGGGATCCACAGGTAGTAGGGCCCGACCAGATCGGCCAGGTACTTCAGGCCCTGCCCCCACTTGGCACCGCCCGCGTCCTTGGCGACGGCGGTGTTGGGATAGGGCAGGCCGTAGTAGCCCATGCGCCAGATCTGGTAGGCGACCGGGACCAGCCCGGCGACGAGAACGATCAGCGCCCGCAGCACCACCGGCCCGAACCGGAACTGCGGCATGGGCGCGAGGAAGATCATGCCGAGCGCGAGCACCCCGATCAGGGTGGCCTCAGGCCGGACAAGGGGTGCGAGCCCGGCCAGGAACACCAGCCCGAGCAGGCCGGGAACCCGCACGACGGCGGCTTGGCTCCACCGGATCATCAGCCACCACAGCAGCCCGACCCAGCAGATCACCAGGCCGCTCTCCAGCCCGGAGGTGGCGTAGTCGCGGGCGGGCGGCAGCGCGATGTAGACGAGCACACCCGCCGGGATCAGCAGCTGACCGGTGCTTCCGCCCCACAGCCGCGCGGTGCCGAGCATGGCGAACACCATCGCGAGCACCGAGACGACCAGGGCGACAGCGAGCACCACGTATTCGAGCCTGGCCTGGGTGACCCAGCTGAAGAACCAGACGATGTAGGTCCAGGCGGTGCTGGTATTTGTTTCGACCCGCTCGTCCATGTTGAAGACCGGGCCGTTGCCCGCGAGCAGGTTACGCACTGTGCGAAGGACGATGAGCCCGTCGTCGGCGATCCAGCGCCGCTGCCAGGCACCGATCGCGAACAGCGCGGCGGTGAGCACGACCCCACCGACGAATGTGGCCCGGGACGCGGCTGCGAAACGCGCGGCCGGGCGCTCCTGTTCGGCGCTGCCCAGCCGTTCGTCTTCAGATGATTCCCGCTCCGCTACCACGATCTCGTCAGGTGAGATAGACAGCGACACCTACCGCTCCGATCCAGGCAATAGCGAGGAACTGCAGGATGCGGTCCCCCAGCGCGATCTCTTCGGGTTCACCGGCCTCGCCACCATCGACGTCGACCGCGTAACGCAGGACTGCGATGGTAAACGGCACCATCGAGATCGCGTACCACTGGGTGTCCCGGGCCTCACCCTGCTGGAACGCCCACAGTCCGTAGAACACCACGAGCGCGGTGGCCGCGAGCGTCCAGACGAAGCGCAGGTAGGTGGGGGTGTAGTACTGCAGCGACTTGCGGATCTTGGCGCCCGTGTCGAGCGCGATCTGCAACTCGGCGTAGCGCTTGCCCGCCGCCATGAACAGCGAACCGAACGCCATGATCAGCAGGAACCACTGCGACAGTTCGATATCCGCGGCCGCACCACCGGCGATGGCGCGCAGCAGGAAGCCCGAGGACACGATGCAGATGTCGAGCACGGCCTGGTGCTTGAGCCCGAGGCAGTACGCCAGCTGGATGCCGATGTACACGGCCATCACCACGGCGAGATGCCAGGACGCCAGGAACGAACCGGCGATCGAACCGACCAGCAGCACGGCGGCCAGCGCGTAAGCCAGGTTGACAGGAACGACGCCCGCCGCGATCGGCCGGAACCGCTTGGTCGGGTGGGCGCGGTCGGCCTCGACGTCGAGGGAGTCGTTGACCAGGTAGATGCCCGAGGCGGCCATGCAGAACACGACGAACGCGATCGCCACGTGCGCGAGGATCCCCAGGTCGCTGACGGCTTCGGGGCCCGCGGCGAGCGGCGCGGCGAGCACGAGCACGTTCTTGACCCACTGACGTGGGCGAACGGCCTTGACGAGCCCGCCGGCCAGGGTCTTCGGCGGGCCCTTCACAGCAGCCTCGTCCAGGACGGCGGCGGACGGTTCTTCGCTCATCTCAGCCAGAGTTCTTTCGGTAGCGGTCACGGGCGGCGTCTCTTTTCGGCGGCGAGCACGGCGGCGGCCGACGCGGCCCCCAGTGCGGAACCGGCGAGCACATCGGAAGGGTAATGCACCCCGAGCACGACCCGGGACAACAGCATCGGTGGCACGAGCACCGCAGGCAAGGGTAGCCCGGTGAGCCTGCCGAGCAACACCGCCGCCGCCGTTGTGGAGGTGGCGTGCGAGGACGGGAAGCTCAGCTTGCTCGGCGTCGACACGTTGACCTGCACCGACGGATCGTTCGGGCGCGGGCGGCGGACGATGCGCTTGATGACGATCGACGCCGCGTGCGCGCCGACCGCGCCGACGGCCACGCCCGCCCACTGACGGCGGCGCGGCTTGTCGACCAGCCAGCCCGCCGCCGCGATGCCGACCCAGCCGAGCGCGTGCTCACCGAAGTGCGACATCGCCCGCGCGGCCGACACGACGGCCGGGTTGGTGCCGATGGTGCCCTGCACGGCGTTGAGGATCGCGACCTCGACGGGCACCTCCACGTACTCGCCACTGCACGCGCAGTCGCCGCCGCAGCCCTCGTCGAGGAGTTCCAGTTCCGGGTTGATCGCGTTCACTTGCTCGTTCCGTTCAGGCCGAAGGTCTTCTCCCACGCCGCCGTGCTCGTCAGCTCGGCGTGCGCGGCCCGGTAGCGCTGCTGCATCTCCGGGAAGCGGGCGGTGAGCTCCTTGCGCAGGCGCAGAGCTTCCTTGAGCAGCTCCGCCGCCTTGCGCGGGTCGCGCTTGCGGTACACCACGCCACGGCCGTCGGCGGTCGTCACGGTCACGCCGTCGACCTGCGAGAGCAGGAACCAGCGCGCGTCCAGCGTCGGCACGTTGAGCTGCGGTGTCTCGTGGGCGGCCGGGTCGGCCTTGCGGAAGTTGTGCACCACGCCCTTGGCCAGGCGCGCCACCTTGGCGATGGGGTTGCCCGGCTCGCCGACGGCGCCGACACCGTGGCGGCTGGCCAGCGGCAGTTCGGTCGAGGACGCAACCACGACGGCGTCCGGGAATTCCTTGCGCATCGCGTGGATCTTGCCCAGCGCGCTCGGCAGCAGGTCGAACAGACCCTCCGGCCCGGCGAGGAAGTCGCGGATCGCCTCGTTCTGGATGGCGACCGTGGAGTACTCGAGGCACAGCAGGTGCTTGAGGGTGGCCTTGACCGTGTTCACGATCATCGGCTTGCCGTCGCCCGGCAGGTGCAGCGAGGCGACGACAAGGCGGTTGCGCAGGTGGAAGTAGGCCTGCCAGTCGATGGCGTCGTCCTTGTCGGACCAGGCCATGTGCCATACGGCGGCACCGGGGAGGGTCACCGTGGAGTACCCCGCGTCGCGAGCGCGCAGACCGTATTCGACGTCGTCCCACTTGAGGAACAGCGGCAGCGGCTGCCCGATCTGCTCGGCGACCTTGCGCGGGATCACGCAGGTCCACCAGCCGTTGAAGTCGACGTCGATGCGCCGGTGCAGCAGCTTGGAGTTGTCGCGATCCTTGAGCGGATACTTCGAGAAGTCGTGGTCGTACTCGACATTCGGCGCCGAGGACCACATGAAGATCCCGCGGTCGACGACCTCACCCATGCTGTGCAGGTGCGAGCGTTCCTGCAGGTTCAGCATCTGCCCGCCGACCAGCAGCGGCGACTTGGCGAACCGGGAGAACGCGAGGGCGCGCAGGATCGAGTCGGGCTCGATCTCGATGTCGTCGTCCATGTAGACGATGAACTCGGCGTCGGTCTTCAGCGCCTCGTACATGACACGGCTGTAGCCGCCGGACCCACCGAGGTTGGGCTGGTCGTGGATGCTGAGCCGGTCGCCGAGCGTCGCGGCGGCCTCGGTGAAGCCGGGCTCGTCGACGACCTTGCGGTTGCCCTGGTCGGCCACGATCACCGCGGCGACATTGCCGAGCACCAGCGGGTCCGAGCCGAGGGCGGCCAGGGTCTTCACCAGGTCGGTGGGCCGGTTGAAGGTGGGCATGCCGACGGCGATGCTGCCGGTGCCCGGCGCCTCCTGCGGTGCGTACCAACCGCCCGCGAGCAGGGTGACCGCCGTGTCGGTGGTGATGTCGAACCAGATCCAGCCGCCGTCCTCGAACGGGCCGAGGTCGGTCTCGAACTCCACCGACACCGAATCCGCACCCTGCGGAACGGCGAATTCCTTGCCCTGCACGTGGATTCGCGAACCGTCCGCCTTGGAGCGGTACACGTCGACGCGACCGTGCCCGGCCAGTTCCAGCCGGAGCACCACCGACTTCAGCACGCTCCACCGACGCCAGTAGCTGGCGGGCAGCGCGTTGAAGTAGGTGCAGAACGACACCTCCGACTCCGCGCCGATCGAGAGCGCGGTGCGGCTGGTGGCGTGCGCGCGGCGGGCGTTGGTGGTGGATTCCTCCAGGTAGAGGGTCCGCACGTCCAGCGGTTCGCCCGGGCGCGGCAGGATGACGCGTTGCAGCAGCGACTTGGCGCGGGTCTCGGTGGTCACGTCTTCGAGCATCGGTTGCGCGCTCATGCCTCGTCCACCAGGGGCGCGCCCGACTCGAGATGCGGACGGAGCACGTTCTCGAACATGCTCAGCGCCGAACCGATCGCCATGTGCATGTCCAGGTACTGGTAGGTGCCGAGGCGGCCACCGAAAAGCACCTTCTTCTCGGCGGTTTCGCGCTTGGCGCGCTCGCGGTAGGCGAGCAGCTTGGCGCGGTCCTCCGGGGTGTTGATCGGGTAGTACGGTTCGTCGCCGGTCTGGGCGAAGCGCGAGAACTCGCGCATGATGACCGTCTTGTCGGTCGGGTAGTCGCGCTCCGGGTGGAAGTGGCGCGGCTCGATGATGCGGGTGAACGGCGCGTCGGCGTCGTTGTAGTTCATCACCGAGGTTCCCTGGAAGTCGCCGATCTCGAGCACTTCGGTCTCGAAATCAATGGTGCGCCAACCCAATTCACCTTCGGCGTAGTCGAAGTACAGGTCCAGCGGACCGGTGTAGACCACAGGCGCGTCGGGATTGGCGGCGCGGACCTCGTCCCGCACGTCGAACCAGTCCGTGTTCAGGCGCACGTCGATGAGGTCGGAGGCGGCCATGTTCTCCAGCCACTTCGTGTACCCCTCCTTGGGCAGGCCCTCGTAGGTGTCGTTGAAGTAGCGGTTGTCGAAGGTGTAGCGCACCGGCAGACGGGTGATGTTGCCCGCGGGCAGTTCCTTCGGGTCGGTCTGCCACTGCTTGGCGGTGTAGTCGCGGATGAACGCCTCGTAGAGGGGACGACCGATCAGCGAGATCGCCTTCTCCTCGAGGTTCTGCGCGTCGGCGGACTTCACCTCGGCGGCCTGCTCGGCGATGAGCTTGCGAGCTTCCTCCGGCGTGAAGTAGCGGCCGAAGAACTGCGAGATCAGCCCGAGCCCCATCGGCAGCGGGTACGCCTGGCCCTTGTGCAAGCCGAACACGCGATGCTGGTAGCCGGTGAACTCGGTGAACTGGGTGACGTAGTCCCACACCTTCTTGTTCGAGGTGTGGAACAGATGCGCGCCGTACTTGTGAATCTCGATTCCGGTTTCCGGATCGGGTTCGGAGTAGGCGTTGCCACCCAGGTGGTAGCGGCGGTCGATCACCAGCACCCGCTTACCCAGCACGTTCGCGGCCCGCTCGGCCACGGTCAGGCCGAAGAAGCCGGACCCGACCACGATCAGGTCGTACTGGTTTGCCTGGCTGGCGGAATCTGCGTTGACGGAGTTACCCGAGGACGATGCGGCGGTCACGGGTGCCCAGCGTATCGGAAGACCGCCGATTGTCCCGGCGGAGTCCATGACCGACTCCTGACCTGCGCTTTTGTCAGCCGCTACCCGGACAGGACCGCACCGACGGCGATGCGTACGGCAACGTCGGGTGTGAGTCGCTGTTCCGGGCGGGATGCGAGCGTCAGTAGTGGGGATATGCGGTCGGGCGGCCGGCGCGGATCCAGCGGCCCGTCGAGGGGGGCTGCGGTCAGGATGAGGATGATGAGGGGGAAGAACGAGATCACGAGGGCGCCCGCGATCGCGCCGCCGGCCTCCGATGAGGAGGCCTGGCTCAGTGCCATGAGGACCGAGACCCAGGTGCCTGCCAGGGCGACGACGGACAGCAGGATGAGGAGCACTCGGCCTGCGGTCTTGCGGCGGAACAACAGGATCGAGCCGAGGAACCACAGCAGGCTGGGGACGGCGCCGATGGCGAGGCCGATGGTCACCTCGGATCGGCCCGCTTCGTCGGTGGCGCTGGTCGGATCGGTGCCGAAGATGACGGCCGCGGCGATTCCGAGCCCGCCGAGGGCGATCAGTGACAGCAGCAGTGAGATGACAGCAGCGGTGATCGCCGTTCCCCCGCCGGGGCGCGGCTGGCCGTAGCCCGGCGGGTACGCGCCGTAAGCCGGTGCGCCATAGCCGTATTCGGCATAGGGCTGGGCACCGTAGGGCTGAGCGTAGGGGTCGGCGGCGTAGCCCGGTTGTGCGTAACCCTGTGCCGCATGCGGGTCGTAGCCCTGTGGGCCGTGCGGATACCCCATCGTTTCCCCCTCCGGACGAGCTGTGTGCCCTGGTGCTGACCAGCTGAAACTATACGGCCGGTCCGACAAGATCTTTCGGGCGTGCGCGTGTGTAGGCCGCCGTCCACGGCAGGACGGCCATGAGCAGCACGATCGCGCCGAGACCGGACGAGGTGCCCGCGGCGGTCCAGTTGTGGTTGACGATCGCCGTCACCGCGCCCGGCACCCCACCGAGACCGACGAAGATCGAGCGCAGTACCGATTGGTCGGCGAACCAGTGGATGCCGTACCCCGAGTCGTAGCCGATGAGCGTGGCGAGTAGGGCGAGCAGCCCGAGGCCGAGTTGCGCCGCGGCGGCGACGATCAGCACCCAGCGGCCGGTGTCGTCGCGGCGGGCGAGCAGCAGCGCGCCGTAGCCGAAGGCGAACGCGGCGGCCAGCGCGCCGAGGGTGCTGAAGAGGACGAGCGAATCGTCGAGCAGCTCCGGGTCGCTGAAGAAGGTGCGCAGGACGTACGCCGCGCCGAGCAGATTCGCGACGGCGGCGAGCGCGCCGAGGGTCACGGCGACGACGGCCGTCACGTCACCGAGAGTCGTTGTCTTCTCCTGCTCGAGCATGGTCCGACCGTATCCCGTCCGCCGCTATCGCGTCGCGGTCCAGCGGCGCGTCGGCTCGATCACGCTGAACGCCAGGATCACCACATTGAGCCCGAGCCAGCAGTCCAGTGGCCCGAACCGCCAGCCGTGACTCGCCCCGTTCAGCACCACGACCAGCCCCGTCGCCCCCGCCATCACCGCCGCCATCGTGAGCAGCACTCGCCTGCCGAGCATCCGGCGCCGCAACAACAGCACCGCGCCGAGCAGATACACCACGCCGAGCCCGCCGACGATCCCCGCGCCCACATAGTCGAGATCGATCTGACGCCCGAGCGTCCGCAGAACCGCGGTCGCCACCCCGACGACGATCCCCGCCACGCCGACCAGCACCCCCAGCCAGCCCGCGATCAGCGCGGTCACCGCGCGCGAAGGCCCCTCCGGCCGCACCTGCTCCACACTGTCCCCGCTACTTGTCGTCGTTCGGAGTCAGTTATACGGGGCTTGCGTGATCTGCGCCGGGGTGTGCTGGGGTTGCGTTCCCAGCTGTACGGAACCACCTCGGTGCTTTGTGCACCACGGAGGTACTGTGCGCGATCCAAAGAGCCGGGTACCCCACCCCGCAACATCCACACCCAAGACCGCGCCCGGGCAATATCCACCCGAGCGCGGCCCCGTCACATCCCGTCGCGCCCCGGCCAACCCCTACGCCGGATGCGCGGCGGCGTAGGCGCGGAACGCATCCCGGATGTACTCGGCGGTGTTCTCACCGTGCACGTCGTAGTTCTTCCGGAAGCGCGGATCGGCGACGTACATCTCGCCCAGGCCGACGAGGTACTCGTTGGTGACCGTACGGCCCTGAGTGGCGTCACCGAGCCAGGCGCGGTGCCGTTCGACGATGGCCTGCACCGTGTCGCCTTCCACCGGAAGTCCTGCGGCGTGCGCCTTTCCGAAGTCGGCGGCGATGTCGAGCTGGGTCTGCAGGAACTGCTGCTTACCCTCTTCGCTCAGCGAACGCCACCAGCGGTCGCCGCTCTCGTAGGCCTCCTTGCCCCAGCGCTGGGTGACTTCTTCCTTGTATTGTGTGTGGTCGAAACCGTCGAAGACCTCTGCGGCCATGAGCGGTTCACCTCTTTCCGTCTTGTGCAATGTGGTCGACACCGACTCGATCTGCCGCGCGATCCGATCCTGTTGCTGCCGAAGCAGTTCCAGGTGGGTGCGCAGCGCGTCGGTGGTGTTCTGTTCACCGGCGAGAACCTCGGCGATCACCGGAAGGCCGAGCCCGAGTTCGCGCAGCAGCAGAATGCGCTGCAGGCGGACCAGGGAGTTCTGGTCGTAGTAGCGGTAGCCGTTGGCGCCGATCCGGCTCGGCTCCAGCAGCCCGAGCTGCCCGTAGTGGCGCAGCGTGCGGCTGGTGGTGCCCGCGGCCTTCGCGAGGTCCTGAATGGACCATTCACCCACCATGACCAGCTCCTTTTCTCGTCGATGAGACCAGTCTGCAAGTTGACGCTACGTCAAGGTCAACACCGAAAGTCAGAACCCGATCTCGACCTCGACGGTGTCGCGTTCGGTGTACATCCGCCAGTACTCGGCGCCGAGTTCGGCGTTGCCGATGCGCGGTAGCACGATCCCGTCGGGGATCAGCTCGGGATGGGCGTCGACCTGGTGCTGCACCGCGCTGTTCTCGATGAGCGAGCCGATGGCGAGCAGCCCGGCGAACACCCCGGTGCCGTCGAGTTCGGCCGCCAACTGCCGGACATACGCACGCTGGGCGCCGAGGGCAACGCCCATATTCGCGAGGTAGGGCTGCAGATTCACCTCGGACGCACCGGAGGAGAACAGCAGCGCGCCCCGACCGCGCGCGAGCATCCCGGGCAGGAGTTCGCGACCGAGCTGGATCGACGAATACACCTTGAGCGCGAACGGCACCTCGAGCGCGGCCCGGTCGACCTCACGGGTCGAGGCACTGCGCGCCGATATCCCGGCGGCGGCCGCGTGCACCGCCACCTCGATCGGGCCCAGTTTCTCCTCGACCCGGGCGATCACCCCGGTCAGCTGGGCGGGATCGGTGATGTCGGCCGCGAAGGGCTCGGCCTCGATACCGACCGCGCGCAACCCCGCCACGCGCTCGGCGGCCGCGCCGGGATCCCGTCCGATCGCCGCTATCCGAAAGCCGTTGCGTCCGAAGACCTGTGCTGTGCCCGCGCCGAGCCCCGGTCCGTATCCGAAAATCGCGAGTGTGCGCATCCGGTAAACCTCTTCAAGTTGAGTGCCGGTTCAAGTTATCGGCAACGTAGCACTAACTTGAACCCTGGCTCAAGATGTTTCGGCGGGTCGATTTGTAGGATCGGCGGATGCCCGAGGACAAGCCGTTGCGCAGCGATGCCAGGCGCAACCGTGACGCCCTGGTCAGCGCGGCCCGGGAACTCTTCGAGGAACGCGGCCTCGACGCACCACTCAAGGAGATCGCCGCGCGAGCGGGCGTGGCGATCGGCACCCTGTACAACCGTTTCCCCACCCGCGACGAACTCATCGCCGCCGCCGTCGACGACCGAGTCGGGGCGGGCGCTCGCATCGCCGAGCAGGCACTCGAACTCGACGACCCGTGGGAGGCGTTCGTCTTCCTGGTCGAGGGCATCTGCACGCTGCACGCCGAGGACCGCGTGCTCGGCGAACTCGCCCTGCGCAACCCACCGAGTCCGGCACTCGAACGCGCCCGCGTGCACGGTCACGATCTGATGCGCCGAATCGTCACGCGCGCACAGCGGGCCGGGGCATTGCGCCCGGACTGGACACTCGAGGACATCGCCTTCATCACCTGGTCACACACCAGCGTGCTCGCCGCGACCGCGCACATCGCCCCCGACCTGTGGCGCCGCAACCTCGCCCTCATCCTGGACGGCCTGCGCGCGAAAGCCGCACACCCCCTGCCGGTTCCGGCCCTCACCGAGGACCAGCTGATGCAGGCGATGCGCGGCTGACGCCCCCTCCGCCGACGCGGGTACTTCTTCGGAGCCGCAGTCCAACGGCACTCGGTCTCAGCGAGCGGCGACGACCGGTTCTCGTAGCACGGTCTCGACGCGGGCGGTCTTCGCCGGGATCTGCCCGAGGACCGTGCCCGCGAGGGCGATGACGAGGCCGAGGACCTGGAGCGGGGCCAGTGCCTGGCTGAGCGCGAGCCAGCCGATGACCGCCGCGGTGACGGGGCTGAGCAGGCCGAGGAAGGAGACCGAGGTGGCCGAGACTCGGGCGATGCCGCGGAACCACAGCCAGTAGGCCAGGGCGGTGCCGATGATGCCGAGGTAGAGGTAGCCGCCGACGGCTTCGGCGTCGAGGGCGGGTGGGGCGCCTTCCACGAACAGGGCGAGCGGGGTGATGAGCAGGCCCGCGGCGGTGAGCTGCCAACCCGTGACGGTGAGCGGGCCGACGCCGGTCGGTTGACCCCATTTCTTGGCGAGCACGGTGCCCGCGCCCAGCGAGGCGGCGGCTGCGAGGCCCGCGAGTACGCCGACGGTGTCGAGCTCGACAGTGCCGCGCAGGACGACGAGGCCCACCCCGAGCACCCCGATCAGGCCGGCGAGAACCTTACGGCGAGTGGGTGTTTCGGCCAGCAGGACGGCGGCGAAGCCGAGGGCGAACATGGGTGCGATCGCGGCGAGCACGCCCGCCACACCGCCGGGGAGCCGGTAGGCGGCGAGGAACAGCAGGGGGAAGAAGACGCCCATGTTGAGCGTGCCGAGCACGGCGGCGCGGCCGATCCAGATGCCGCGCGGCAGGGTGCGGGTGATGGCGAGCAGGACGAGACCCACGGGAAGTGCTCGCATGAGGGCGGTGAACAGCGGCCGGTCGGGCGGGAGGAATTCGGTGGTGACGGCGTAGGTGGAGCCCCAGGCGATGGGGGTGAGTGCGGTGAGGGCGAGGGTGCGCGCGTCGCCGTGGGTTGCGGTCGTCATGTTCGCTCCTGATTGATAATCTCAACGTTGAAATATCTACTCCTGGCGATGACTCATCGTCAAGTAGCTGAATGTTGAGATATTCAACGGAGAGAGGAACTCGCATGTCCGATGCCGTGGACTCGATCGTCGAACACTGGAATCGCGAACGCCCCGACGTCGACGTGTCGCCGATGGCGGTGATCGGCCGCATCACCCGCCTCGGCCGCCTGTTCGATCAGGAACTGCGCACGTTCTTCGCACAGCACGACCTGGAGCGCTGGGAATTCGATGTGCTCGCCACCCTGCGCCGCTCCGGCGGCACCAAGGGCCTCACCGCGGGCGCCCTCAACCGCGCCGCCATGGTCACGTCCGGCGCGATCACCAATCGCATCGATCGGCTCGCCGCGAAAGACCTGGTCCGCCGCGTCCCCTGCGCCGACGACCGCCGCTCCATCTTCGTCCAGCTCACCGACAAGGGCACCGAACTCGTCGACCGCCTCCTGCCCCTCCACGTAGCCAACGAGGAACACCTACTCGCCGGCCTCTCACCCGAAGACCGCGACAACCTCACCGATCTCCTGCGCACGCTGTCCATCGCCCTGGGCGACACGTCGATCAGCTGACCGGAACCGTCGCGAGGTCGCCCCGGCTCACACGGTCAAAGGGAGACCGACTGTGGGCGAGCTTCGCTCAGGAACTGTGGTGCGCGATTTCGGCCGCAGCGGGACCGGCCGCAGTCGGACAGGGACGATCCTCGCATCCGGTGGCTGCTGCGTGTTCGGCCGCGACGGATGACTGTCGTGCGCTATTCGGTCGGGACCGCGCTCGCCTGCAGTGGTGGTGGAACGGCACCCGGGTCCGGTTCGAGGATCTGTTCCGGCGCGAAGTTCGGGTCGGCGCCGGTGCTTGCCTCAGGCGCCGGTATCGGCTCGGAGCCGCTCGGGTCCGGCGCGGTGCCACCGCTCGGGTCACTCGCGGCGTTCGGATCGGTGGCGGCACTCGGGTCTGTCGCACCACTCGGGTCGGGAGCGATGTCCGAGCCGGGCTCGCCGCTAGGTTCAGGGGCCGGGCCGACGTCGGCGAGGTTCGGAAGCTGGGGCGCGCCTTCGAGTGGCGTATCGCTCTGCGGCCCAATCTTTTTCGGCGGTGTGGCGGCTGATCCGGGCAGCTGCTCGCCGACCTCGGGCACCAGCTGAAGCAGGGTGGAGAAGTCGACCACTTGGGCACCTAGAGTTTTCGTCGCCACGATGACACCGTTGGTGTACAGGCGGTAGGTGCCCGCGCGTTGCGGCAGCATCATCTCCGGGCCGATGGGGGCGCCGATCGAACTGCCGGGACCACCGAGGCGGCGGTATTCGGTGTCGATCACCGACTCACCCGCCAGCGCTTCGATGGTCGGTCCGGGATCGGCGGGGAGCTCGGGAAGTGCTGGGATGGGCAGGGATTCGACGAGGTCGCCGGGGGCCGGGCCGACGGCGAAGGTTTCGATGTCGGCGGGCCGGCCGCCGTCGGGAGCGGCGGAGTACTCCGAGCGCAGGATCAGGCCGTCGCGCAGCAGTACCGTGCCGACGGTGGCGGCGACGGCGTCGGTGGTTCGCGCGTCTTCCTTGACCGTGCCCGGGTAGACCTGGCAGTCGGTGGTGTCGCAGGTCTGCGCGTACGGGTAGCGGTCTTCGGCGAGGGCGTAGGAGCGGGCGGCGATGGCCTGTGCGCGCAGGGCCTCGAATGCGCCCTGATCGGCCCAGTTGGCCTGCATTTCGGCGGGCAGAACGCCGGCGAGATAGTCCTCGATATCGACCTGGTTCACGGTCCGGTACGAGCCGTTCTCCAGCGCGACGCCGAGCGCGCCGCGATAGGCGGTGCCGCCGCAGAGAGTGAGGTGTTCGTCGGCGGGGCGGCCCGGCCCGGCACCGATCGGGTAGACGTACGGGTCGTCGGTCGCGCTCTGCCACAACACTTCTCCGTCGCAGCCGGCGGTCACCACCACGCTGGCGCCACCGTCGGGCATCGGGGTGAGGTGGGCGGCTTCGCCGGGTCCGATCATCCGGCCCGCGACCTGCGCGCCCGCGGCGGCATAGGTGTCGAGGGTGGCGTCGTCCTGGGCTTGCAGGCGTACGCCGATGGTGGTTGCTCCGATTTGGCCGAGTTCCGCCCCTGGGTAGTAGTGACCGAGGATCTGCTCGGCGTTCCAGCCCGCGCGCGCGTTGTCGAAGGCGCCGACCTGGCTCATGCCCCGGCCGTGTCCCGCGCCGACCGTCGGCTCCACGTCGGGCAGCAGTTGCCACAGCCCGAGTGCCCCGGTGAGCACGAGCGCCGTACCGCCCACCAGCACCGGGAGGGGTGGCGCAGCGAGTATCGGAACCGCACGTCGGCGGGTGCCGCGACGGGTCTTACGGGCGATCGAGGTATCCGCTCTCATCCTGCGCTCCCACGGTTCGGGGTTCTACCGGCGGAGCTCGCGTCGGCATGTCGTCCGCGCCGAGCGGGTTCCGAGGGCTACATTCGAGCAATCACATAACTCTCGAGTTGAGGTTTAGATGTGTGACGTATGTTAACTAGTGTGGTGTGTGAGGCAAGAGGAAGCAAGCATCACTTGCCGGTGATCTGCCGCTAGGGATGACCCTGCTCGACCCTGATTGGAGAGGCACGTGCGATACCGAAAGCCGAAACGTTCCTACGTGCTACCGGTGGTCACGACCCTCGCGGTCGCCGCGCCGATCGGCGCGTTCGCGCTCAGCGATTCGACCGATTACCGCAGCGCGAACAATTCCCAGTTCGCGGCCGTGCAGCCGGAGCTGTCGGAGGTCGCGCTCACGTCGGTCCCGGACATCACGATCCCGCTGCGCGAGCTGACCGGCCTCGACCTGCCCGACCTGCACCTGTCGGACCTGCGCATGCTTGGGCTGCCGTCGTCGATCCCGATCCCGCCCGGAATCCCCGCGCCCCCGGGCGTGGCGCTGCCGACCGAGATCCCGCTCCCCCAGATACCCACCAAGGCTCCGTCGACGCCGACCGAGCAGGCCGCGCCATCCGCCACCCCCGGCGCGGCGCCCGCGCCCGGACGGCCCCCGGCACCGACGACGGCGGTCCCGAC
>NZ_BDBI01000031.1 GCF_001612905.1 Nocardia ignorata NBRC 108230
GCCCACCGGCAGACCGAGGACCATGATGTCGTTGCCCTCGTACATACCCGCGATGTTCTCGAAATCCGCGGTGATCTTGGTCGAGCGGCCGAGGGCGTCGTCCACCTGGCTCGGCAGGAGCGAGCAGCTGCCGATGGTGAGTGCGGTCGCGCCGATCAGTGCGGCGCGAACCAGCGCCTTACCGCGTCCGAAATTCAGTTTCATCCTGCGCACCCTTGGATCACCTGTGCGAAGCACAGCCAGTTGTCGGGGAGCAACCACGGCAGCGCGACCGAGCCGTAGTTACCGTTGCCGAGCGCGTTGTTGAAGTAGCGCGCGGTCGGCGCACCGATCTGCAACAGCTTGTCGAGGTTGTCCTTGTTCTTTTGCAGACCCTGGGCCATGGTGTTGAGCTGGCCGATGGTGCCCGCGAACTGGTTGCCGTTCTCCCCGCCGATCTGTTCGAGCTGACGGGTGAGGGTGGCGATGTTGTCGAGCAGCTGACGCAGCAGGTTCTGCCGTTCCATCACCCGGCTGGCGATGGCCTCACCCTGGGTGATGACGAGCAGCACGCTGTTGCGGTTGTCGGCGAGCAGCTGGGTGACGCGGTCCAGATCCTTGAGCAGGCTGTCGACCTCGCCCTTGCGCTTGTCGACGACCTTGGCCAGTGCGCCGACGCTGTCGAGCGCCTGCGCGACCAGCGCGGGCGAATCGCCGAGCTCGCCGCTGATGGTGTTGAGCGAGGCGGCCAGCTTCTTGGTGTCCAGGGCCTCGAACTTCGGCGTACCGACCTGCACCACATCGGCGATGTCGTAGGGGACATCGGTGTTGGAGCGCGGGATGGTGTCGTCCTTCAGGCCCGATCCGTCGCCCGGCTTCAGGTCGACGTAGCGGGCACCGAGCAGGGTCGCCATCTTGATCGAGGCGTGCGCGTCGGGTCCGAACTTGATGCTCGAATCCACGTCGAGGGTGATGACCACGTGGTCGCCCTCGATCTTGGCGCCCGACACCGTGCCGACCTGAACACCGGACACGGCGACCTTGTCGCCGGTACTGATGCCCGCGGCCTGCACGAACTCGGCCTCGATGCTCTGCTTACCGATCCCGATGAACTGCAGGATGCTCGAGCCGACCAGCAACAGCACGACCACCAGCGAACCGATGACGCCGAGCCAGAAGTTGCGGTTGCCGAGGAATGTTTTCTTGAGCTTGCTCATCGGCACACCTCCGAGTGCGACGTGCCACCGATCTGGCTGAACAGGCCGCGCGGGAAGAGCACCCCGTACAGCGAGATATCGAGACCACACAGGTAGGCGTTGGCGTGCGTGCCTTCGGAGGTCATGCGGCCCAGGTCGGCAAGCATCGACGGCATGTCGATGGCCACCTGGTCGAGCTTGGCGCCGTTGGCGAGCAACAGGTTCAGCGCCGCGGTGGTGGAGTTCTGCGTAGCGGCCAGCTGCGGCTGGATCTTGCTCATCATCGCCACCAGCGAGGTAGTGGCGTCGGCCAGCGTCGCCGTCGAGTTCTGCAGCGACTGGCCCTGGTCGTAGAGCCCGCCGATCAGCGCGCGGGTCTGAGTCACCAGGGTCTCCAGTTCGTCACCGCGCTTGGCCAGACCGGCCATCACCGCCGACAGGTTGGTGATGACATCGCTCAGGATGGCGTCGCGACGCTGGAAGTCGGTGGCCATCTGCGCCGCCTGGATGATGAAGGAGGACAACGAGACTCCGTCACCCTGCAACGCCTGGATCAGCGTTTCCGACATCGCGTTCACCTGGGCCGGCTCCAGCGCCTGGAACAGCGGCTGGAAACCGTTGAGCAGCGCGGAGATATCGAACGAGGGCTCGGTGCGCTCGAGCGGGATCACCGAACCGCTGGCCAGCACCTGCGGGCTCGGCGACTTGCCCGGGGTGAGCGCCACATAGCGCTGGCCGATCAGGTTCTGGTAGCGGACAAGGGCTTTGGTGTCGTCGAAGACGTCCTGGTCGCTCTGCACGATGAACGACACCTTGGCGTCGTTCTTGCCGTCGAGCTCGATCTTCTCGACCTTGCCCACACGCACACCGGCCATCCGGACGTCGTCGCCGGGACGCAGCCCGAGGACGTCGGTGAAGATGGCGGTGTACTTGCGGGTGTCACCGTCTACCGAACGGGCGAGCGTATTCCACACGACCACGATGACGAGCATCGAGACGATCGCGAAGATGCCGAATCCGATCAGTGGCTTGCGGATACTCATGCGCCACCCTCGTTGTCGTACACGGTCAGAGTTCCGCCCTTCATGATCGGACCGAGCAGCAGCAGCTCGGAGACCGTCGGTTTGCGGCCGAGGAGTTCGACGATGGCGTCGTTGCCCTGGTAGGAGATGGGCGTACCCGACGGCACCACGGGTGCCTGCTCGGGCGCGGGCGCAGGCGCGGGTGCGGCGGCGGGCGCCGCACCGGGCAGGCCCGGGATCTGGAACGACGGGACGAGCCCCTCGAGCGGAGTACCGGCGAACGGCGTGATCTCGGTTCCGGCCGCCGCCTGCAGCGGTGCGGCCGGGATGGTGAGGCCCGGAATCTGCGGCAGCCCGGGGATGTTCACCAGCGGCGGCAGACCCGCGGCGGAGTCGAGCGCCCGGGGACGCAGCTTCTCCGGCAGCGGCGGCAGGCTCACCTCGGCGGGCGCGGTGAAGCAGCTCGGACCGAGCAGATCGCCGTAGCGCGGGCAGTCCGCGACGGTGTTGGGCTGGTACGGGGTGAACGTGAGACCCGCGTTCCAGACCATCTGCTTACCGCTGGGGCCACCGTGGAAGGTGGTGTTCAGCGCGGCGAGTCCGGGTCCGAACACCTGGAAGGTCTTGGTGATCGAGCTCGGTTCGTGGGCGACGGCACCGAGGGTGGCGTTCAGGCCGACGGTGACTTCCTTACCCACGTCGGGGTTGCTCGCGAACAGGTCGTTGACCCGGTCGGTGGTCGCGCTCGACCCCATCAGCAGGGCGACGAGCTGGTCGCGCTTGCTCGCGATGGTGTTGGCGGTCTGCACCGAGCTGCCGAGCACGTCGAGCAGTTCCGGCGCCGACTGGTTCAGCGCGTTGGCCGAGGCGGAGAAGTCGTCGAGCATGCCTGCCAGGTTCGGGCCCGCGTCGGAGACGGTGGTGATCCACTCGTCCAGGCGCTGGATGGTCGAACCTGGCACGCGGCCGCTGCCGTCGAGGGCCTGGGTGAGGGTGCCGAGCACGCGGCCCAGCTGCACCGGGTCGACCTCGTTGAGGATGTCGCGCACCGTGGTGAGCGTGTCCTGCAGGGCGATGGTGCCCTCGCTGCGGTCCTCCTGGATGACCGAACCCTCTTCGAGGTAGTCGTTGGAGGCACCGTTGAAGACCAGTTCCACCGAGGTGACCGCGAACAGGTTGCTCGGCACGATGCGGGCGGTGACATTGCTCGGGACGCCCTTGGCGAACTCGGGCTTGAGCTCGATGTTCACCTTCTGCACGGCGCCCTGGTCGACGATGTCGACGTCCTTCACGGTGCCGACGAGCACACCGCGGAACTTCACGTCGGCGTTGGACGGTAGCCCGTCACCGGTGGTCGAGAGGTTCGCGGCCACGTTCACCTTGGGTACGAAGTAGCCCTGGTACCTGGCCATGAGGAAAGCGAGAATCACAGCGAAGACGACCAGGCCGCACAGGCCCGCGACGTACAGCTGTTTCATGGTGGGACCGCGCCCACTGGGATCGATGATCATCTGGCCCTACCCCGAGATCCTGATGCCGGGGTCGACGCCCCAGATCGCCAATGTCATGAACAGGTCGGCGAACACGACCAGGATGATGCACATCTTGATCGCCCGGCCCGCGGCCACGCCGACGCCCTCGGGACCACCCGAGGCGAAGAAGCCGTAGTAGCACTGGATGAACGTGGTGATCATGACGAAGATGACCGCCTTGAGCAGCGAGTACAGCACGTCCGTCGGTACCAGGAATTGGTAGAAGTAGTGCGAGTACGTACCCGCCGCGGTGCCACCGATGAGCTGCACGGTGACCGAGCAGGACAGATAGGCCATCACCAGGCCGATGCAGTACAGCGGAACGATCGCGATGACCGCGGCCATCATCCGGGTGCTGACCAGGTAGGGCAGCGGGCGGATGGCGATGGAGTCGAGCGCGTCGATCTCCTCGGAGATGCGCATGGCGCCCAATTGCGCGGTGAACCGACAACCCGCCTGGGCCGCGAACGCCAGCGCCGCGAGCAGCGGGCCGAGTTCACGGGTGGTGGCGAAGGCCGAGATGGCACCGGTGATCGGGCTCAGGCCGAGCAGGTCGAGCGAGGTGTGGCCCTGGATGGCGACGGTCATGCCGCCGAAGGCGCTGATGATGAGGATGACGCCGATGGTTCCACCACCGACGACGATGTTGCCGTTTCCCCACGTGACGTCGGAGAGCAGGCGCCAGATCTCCTTCGGATACTGCTTGAACGCCAGCGGAATGGAGCCGACGGACCGCAGGAAGAAGAAGACCTGGTGGCCGAGGCGGGCGAGCGCGTCGACGGGCGCTTTGCCCGCCGCCTTGAGCTGGCGTATCGGCCGCAGCAGCGGAGGTACATAAGTCGATGACATGGTCAGACCACCTGTGGGGGGAAGACAGCGGCGTAGATCTGCGTGATCGCGACGTTGACGCCGAGCAGCATGACCATGGAACTCACGACCGCCGAGTTCACCGCGTTGGCGACACCACCGGGGCCGCCACGGGCGTTGAGGCCCGAGTCGCAGGCGATGATCGCGGCGATGATGCCGAAGATGACCGACTTGAGCAGCGCCACCGCGAGGTCACGGGTGACCGCGAACGAGGCGAAGGTGCTCATGTAGGAACCGGGCGTGCCCGCCTGGGCGAAGATGTTGAACATGTAGCCGGTGATGAAGCCGACGAACACGACGAAACCACAGAGCAGGAAGCTCACCAGCATGGCGGCGCCGAGCCGGGGAGCGACGAGCCTGCGCAGCGGGTCGACGCCCATCACCTTCATGGCGTCGATCTCTTCGCGGATGGTTCGTGAGCCGAGGTCGGCGCACACCGCGGAGCCGACGGCGCCGGCGATCATGATCGAGGTGACCAGTGGCGCGCCCTGCTGGATGATGCCGAGGCCGTTGGCGGCGCCGATGAACGAGGTCGCGCCGACCTGACCGGCGACCGCGCCGACCTGGATGGACACGATGACCGCGATCGGGATGGCGACCAGCAGCGTCGGAGCGGCGGCGACGCTTGCCATGAACGCGCACTGACGCACGAATTCGTCGAAGGGGAAGCGTTTACGGAAGATCGCGACGACCAGCTCCGTGATGGCTTCGATACCCATCGTGATCTGTCGACCGAAGGTTTCGAGGGACTTCTTCGGATGGTCTTCCCAAAGGCCCTTGGTCCAGTCCACAGCTTCACTGACCCGTGAACGTTCGGGCGGACTCTTGGTCGACTGCACTGCTATTACCCCTCTCGACGCCAGGCCATCAACAC
Source organism: Nocardia ignorata NBRC 108230 (assembly GCF_001612905.1). Lineage (GTDB taxonomy): Bacteria > Actinomycetota > Actinomycetes > Mycobacteriales > Mycobacteriaceae > Nocardia > Nocardia ignorata. Next base: position 5,471 of record NZ_BDBI01000031.1, read on the forward strand.
CCCGACGACTTGTTTGCTTGACGCACCTTACTACGGAGTAGTGCAGAACACACCACCGACATGTGAGCGCTGTCATAGATGGATATCACTCTCGGAGGCCCTTATGACCACTGCCATGACGGACCATACAGCCCTGAATTGTCCCGTTTCGGAGTTTGCGCCGGACGTCGTTTCCCGGCGCGGACTCCCAGCGTCTGCGGCTGCCGGAGAGAATATTGCGGAAAACTGTCATACATAACGAATGACACGTCCGATTTCCCGCACAGATCACGGGTATAACTCGCCAGGCCCGGCTTCATCACGATTTCGATAGAGAATCGCTATCACCGCGCGAGGTGTCGCGGCGCCTGGTAAGCAGCAATCCGAGGGCTTCGCTCTGGCGCGCCCGGGATCGAATACCGCGGCTATAGACAGACCGTATTGATATCGTGCGAACTTCCGACATCTGGAGGGACATGTTCAGCAAACTCGCGCGTGTGGCCACGGCCGCCTTCGCGCTCACCCTCGGTGCGGCTCTACTCGGCACCGGCGCGGGCACCTCGCAGGCACAACCCGGTCTACCGGTGATCGGCGGCGGATCCGGGATCGTCATCGACAACACCTTCGAATGCACCCTCACCACGGTCGGCCACGACGGCGCGGGCAGGCTCGTCGGCCTCACCGCCGGGCACTGCGGTGACGCGGGCGCACCGGTGGCCGCCGAGGTCGATCGCGGATACGGCGAGATCGGCAGGTTCGTCTACAGCAATACCGAACTCGACTACGCCGTCATCGAATTCACCCCCGGCCGGATCACCCCGGTGAACCGGATCGGCAATGTCACCATCACCGGTGTCGGCGGGCCCGCCCAGTTCCCGACCATCGTGTGCAAGGAGGGCCGGACCACCGGCAACACCTGCGGCATCACCTGGGGCGACGTGTTCGCGACCAATGTGGAGACGTGGTCGCAGATGTGCGTCGTGGAAGGCGATTCCGGTGCGCCGGTGGTGGTCGGGTCGACGCTGGTCGGGATGGTGAACGCCTATCTCGCGGTGGCCTGCTTCGGCCCCGAGGTCGGCACGAACATGTCCGCGATCATGAACGACATGAACGCGCGCGGCGGTCACGGATCCGGGTTCCACCCGATCTGATCGGCCGGTGAACAGACAACGGGCCGCGCGGTCACACCGTGCGGCCCGTCTCGTCGTCGGTGGTTACAGCGTCTGCGCGCAGACGACGAAGCGGCGGGTGTCGTAGACATAGCCCACGTCGGCGTCGTCGGGGCAGTCGTTGGCACTGGTCGCGTCGCTCTTGATGGTGACGACCCGGACCGGCTCGTTGCCCGAGGCGTTGCAGTCGATCCGGCGCGCGACGAGTTGTTCGGCGGCCACATCCATGCAGCCACCGACCACCCAGTCGATGTCGAGGCACAGGGCGCCGGTCTCGACGCCGTCGAGGGTTTCGAAGTAGTTCTGGTCGCTGTCGGCGATGCAACCGTCGCGGTTGGGCGCCTTGCCGATCACCTTGTAGTTGGCCGAGCGGCTGCCGCACGAGGCCTTCTCGATGGTGGCGTCCTCGGCGGTGCCGCCGAGATTCACACAGTCACCGACACTGGCCTGGAAGTCGGTGGTTCCACCCTTCTTGGTGGTGGGTGCCGGTTTGCTCGTCGTCGACTTGCCCGGTTTCTTGGTGGTCGGTGCGGCGCTACTGGTGGCGGGGACCACGTCGATCGCCGGCTGCGCGTAGCCGTCGATGGTGCCGCCGCACGCGCTCGAACCGAACGCGACCGCCGTGATGGCGAGCGCGCCGGCCAACCGGCGGATGGACAGATCTGCAAACACCTACTGTGAATACACCACCGAAGCCACCGGCGTCGACCCGATCCGGTCGGCGGATCGCTACGCAGCATCAGGAGGTTGGGCCGATGGTGTCAGCAACGGCGGGCGAGCCGGGCGCGGGTACGCCGACCGCGCCACGGCAGATGCGCATCGATCCGAGGTTCATCCGGCTGGCCGACCACTTCTTCGGGCTGTTCCAGCAACCGAGCCGCGGGGGCGGTGCGCTGGCGGTCTACCTCGACGGGCGTCCCGTCGTCGATGTCTGGGCGGGGTGGGCGGCCAAGGATCAGCGGTGGAACGGCGGGCATGTGGCGCTCACCTTCTCCACCGGCAAGGGTGTGGCCGCCACCGTGCTGCACCGGGTCGCGGAGCGGGGACTGATCGACTACGAGGCGCCGGTCGCCGAGTACTGGCCCGAGTTCGCCGCGCACGGCAAGCACGACATCACCGTGCGCGATGTGCTGTCGCACCGGGCCGGGTTGCACCGGGTGCGCGGGCTGGTTCCGGGCCGCGAGGGGATTCTCGACTACGGCGCGGTGGTGACCGCCCTGGCCGACAGCCCGGCCGACCCGCGCCGCATCCGCACCTCCGGGTACCACGCCATCACCTTCGGCTGGCTCGTCTCGGAGATCCTGCAGCGTGCGACCGGCGAATCCTTCACCGAGCTGTTGCGCCGGGAAGTGGCCCAGCCCTTGGGAACCGACGAGTTCTGGTTCCAGGTGCCCGTCGCGCAGCGTCGCCGGATCGCGAAGATCTTCCCGCATCTGGCGCCGCCGGGTATTCGCTGGAACACCGCGTCGTCGGTGTTGTCCTGGGTGCGGCCCGTGCGCGGGCTCGCGGAGGCGGGGATGCCGGAGAGTTTCGACGAACTGGTCCGCGATCCGCGCGTGCACGACGCGGTGATGCCCGGCTGGAACGGGGTGTTCTCGGCGCGGGCGCTGGCACGGATGTACGGCGCGTTGGCCAACGGGGGCGTCGTCTATGCGGGTGACGCGGAAAATGCTGCAGCCGAGGGCGATTCACCAGTGCAGTTCCTGCGGCCGAAGACGATCGAGCAGATCAACCGCACGCAGCAGACCGAGAGCCGTGACTATGTACTCGGATTGCCGTTGCGGTTCACCCTCGGCTACCACCGGCCCGTGCTGATGACCAAGCAGCAACCGCGACATGCCTTCGGCCACTACGGAGTCGGCGGCTCCGGCGCCTACGCCGATCCCGATCTGGGAATGTCGATCGCGTTCGTCACCAACCGGCTCGGCAATGCGGTGACCGCGCTCGGGGACGCGCGGCTGGCCAAGCTCGCGGCCATCGCCCAGGGCACCGTGCGGCGCACCCGCGCCGAGCGGTAGTCGAACCGGGCGCGGGCGCACGCCGTAGTACCTGACATGAAGTGTCAGCGCTCACCACGCCCCGCCCTGCTGCACGGCCTGGCCGCGGGCCTCGATTTCGAGGGCTACCTGCGTCGACGTGCCGCGAGCGGTGACCCGTTCGCGGTCGGGTTTCCGGGGTTTCCGCCGGTGTTGTTCACCGGGACCGCCGAGGGTGCGCGTGAACTGTTCCGGGCGCCGGTCGAGCTCGTCGACCCGCCGCGGCCGAATCCGATCGAGCCGATGGTCGGCACGGCGTCGCTGATCCTCAGTTCGGGGCCGCGTCATCGCACGGATCGGGCCGTGCTCGCGCCCGCATTCCACCGCGCGAGGGTGCGGACGCTGGGCGAGGTGATCCGGGAATCGACGCTGCGTGAACTCGAATCCGACAGCGGTGCAGGCGTTTCCTGGCCGGTCGGCAGCCGGGTCGACGTGCTGACGAAGGCCCGATCCATCACCCTGCGCACCATCCTCGCGGCGGTGTTCGGCGCGGGTGCCGACAGTGAATACGGCGACGCGGTCGACGATTTCCTCTCGACGTTCACCACGCCCCTGCTCGTAGCGCCCACTTTGCGCCGTGCCACCGGCGGTTTCGGGCCGTGGGACCGCTTCGTCGCGGCCAGGGGCCGGCTCGATCGGCGGCTGCTCGCGGGCATCGCGCGCCGTCGCGCCGAGGGACCGGCCGCGGGCGATCTGCTCGATCTGCTGCTCGCCACCCGTTACGAGGACGGCTCCGCGCTGACCGATGCCGAACTGTGCGAACAGTTGCGCACCCTGCTCGTCGCCGGGCACGAGACCACCGCGACCTCACTCACCTGGGCGTTGTATCACCTGCACCGTGAACCCGGCCTGCTCGCCAGGCTCACCGACGAGCTGGCCCAGACGGGGGACGACCCGGCCGAACAGGCCACCGCGCCGCTGCTCGACGCCGTCTGCCAGGAGACGCTTCGCCTGCACCCGGCCGTGCCCATCGTGCTGCGGCAGCTTCGCGAACCGTGGCGCTGGCGTGGGGTGGACGTGGCCGCCGGACAGACGATCGGGTTGGCGGTCGGTGTACTGCACAGCCAGGCGTCGATCTGGCCCGCACCCCGGCTCTTCCACCCGGACCGGTTCCTCGGCCGCAAATACACACCGTTCCAGTACGCGCCCTTCGGCGGCGGTCATCGCCGGTGTATCGGCGCCACGCTGGCCGAATACGAGTTGCGCGTCGTGCTCGCCACCCTGCTCACGAGCGCCCGGCTGCGCCTGGACCCCGCGCTGGCCCTCGGCCGTCGGCCGCGCACGGTGCCGCACAATCTCGCGACCGCGCCGAACCGGGCGATCCACTTCACACGCACGGCGTGATCTCCCTCACTCCAGGTTTGAGACTCACATGCGTGTGCTTCCGGACCGTGGTGCCGACGCCTTTCCGACTCGCCGCCCTGAGCGTGGCGTTTGACGAAAGCCACTGAGTCACAGGTTGTTATGTGACACAGCGCACACCGTTGCCGTTCCGTGATCGCGATGCAACGGAGCTGGCACGTTGTCACCTCGGACGGGTAGGAATGAGCGGTCAGGGTCGGGGCGTCGTTACCCCGTGGAGACCCCATGCGGACTCCGCGTCATTCGAAGATATAGACGAGGAAACCTAATGCACTACGAGGCAAACCGGCAGCAATCACATCGGCTTCGCCGTGGTCTGCTGCTGACGGCGGCGATCGCCGCCACCGGCGCGCTCATCGCTGTCCCCGCGCAGGCTCAGCCCGCGCTTCCCGGCGCGGGTTCCAGCAACCCCGTGGTCGAGCAGCCCGCGCCGCAGGCGACGTTCGCGCCGCCGAACATCAACATCGCCGACGGCGAGACGGTCGGCGTCGCACAGCCGATCATCATCACCTTCAAGGAGCCGATCGAGGATCGTGCGGCCGCCGAGCGGGCCATCAAGGTCACCTCGAGCGCCAACGTGCCCGGCAACTTCTACTGGACCGGCGACAAGCAGGTGCGCTGGAAGCCCACCGAGTTCTGGCCCGCCAACACCGACGTGACCGTTGTCGCCGGCGGCACCACCAGCTCGTTCCACATCGGTGACGCCTTCGTCGCCACCGTGGACGACGCCACCAAGGTCATCACCGTCACCCGCAACGGTGAAGTGGTGCGCGAGATGCCGACCTCGCTCGGCAAGCCCGGCTACGAGACCCCCAACGGCACCTACATCGTCGGCGAGCGGCTCGAGAAGATGACGATGGACTCGTCCACCTACGGTGTGCCGGTCACCGACCCCGAGGGCTACAAGCTCGAGGTCGAGTACGCCACCCGCCTGTCCAACAGCGGCATCTTCATCCACGCCGCGCCGTGGTCGGTGGGTCAGCAGGGCTACTCCAACGCCAGCCACGGCTGCCTGAACGTGAGCACCGAGGATGCCAAGTGGTTCCTGGAGAACTCGCGTCGCGGTGATGCCGTGATCGTCACCGGCACCCAGGGCCCCACCCTGAGCGCCGGCGACGGCCTGGGCGACTGGAACTAACAGCCCGGCGCCACTGATTCCCCAGCGGCACTGAACAAAAGCCGAACAATACGATCAAACCCGGTCGTGTTGTTCGGCTTTTTGCTGTACTCGGCTTTGTGCGCCCGATGTTCAGGAAATCGGCGGGCAGGGTTAACCAGCGGTTCGCCATGCACCGTAAAGCTGCCGCGGTGCGTAGCAGTCCGGAGCGGGTTCTTCCCGTGCAGCGAGGTCGTGGCCTGAGAAATCGGCCGTGGCAGGACTACGCGTTGTTCGTGTTACTCGTAGTCCCGAACTTGGTTCTGCTCGGGATGTTCGTCTACCGGCCGCTGGCCGACAACATCCGGCTCTCGTTCACCGACTGGAACATCGCCGATCCCGTCGCCACGCCCATCGGTTTCGCCAACTACGTGGAGTGGTGGCAGCGCGACGACTCCTGGAAGGTCGTCGGCAACACGGTGATCTTCACCGTCGCGGCGGTGGTGGTGAGCATGGCGCTCGGGCTGGCGCTGGCGATGTTGCTCGACCGGAAGTTGTTCGGGCGCAATGTCGTTCGTTCCGCCATCTTCGCGCCGTTCGTGATCTCCGGTGCGGCGATCGGCGTGGCATTCCAATTCATCTTCGACCCCAGTTTCGGGCTCGTGCAAGATGTGCTGCACCGCCTCGGCGTGACGAATGTGCCGGATTTCTACCAGGATCCGCAGTGGGCGTTGTTCATGGTGACGATCACCTATATCTGGAAGAATCTCGGATACACCTTCGTCATCTATCTGGCGGCACTGCAGGGCGTGCGGAGCGAACTGCTGGAAGCCGCCGAAATGGACGGCGCGAGCCGGTGGACGACATTCACCAAAGTGCTTCTGCCGCAACTCCGTCCGACTACATTCTTTCTTTCGATCACGGTATTGCTGAACTCGCTTCAGGTATTCGACATCATCAATGTGATGACACGTGGCGGGCCGCTCGGCAACGGCACGACGACCATGGTGTTCCAGGTGTACGAGGAATCGTTCCGCAATTTCCGCGCGGGTTACGGCGCGACTGTCGCCACGATCATGTTCGCGGTGCTGCTCGTGGTGACCCTTATCCAGGTGCGCGTGATGGATCGAGGTGAACGATGAAACACGTTGGTCCCGAAACCGTTTCGTATCGCAGACGGGAACGCGCGATCACGCTGCTCGGGTACGCGGCGATGCTGTGCGTGCTCGTCATGGTCGGGGTTCCGCTGTTCTGGATCCTCATCACCTCGTTCAAGGACCGCGCCGACATCTACACCCAGCCCGCGGTGTACTGGCCGCACAGCTGGCACCCGGAGAACTACGGGCACGCCACGACCACCGTCCCGTTCTGGACGTTCCTGCGCAACTCGCTGATCGTCACCGGGGTGGTGTCGGCGGTGAAGTTCACGCTCGGGGTGTTCAGCGCCTACGGCCTGGTGTTCCTGCGCTTCCCCGGCAAGAACATCGTGTTCCTCGCGATCATCGCCGCGCTGATGGTGCCCAACCAGATCACCGTCATCTCCAACTACGCGCTCATCGCGCAGCTCGGCTGGCGCAACACCTTCCAGGGCATCATCATCCCGCTCTGCGGCGTGGCCTTCGGAACCTTCCTCATGCGAAACCACTTCCTGTCGCTGCCCGGTGAGGTGATCGAGGCCGCCCGGATGGACGGCGCCGACTGGTGGCGGCTGCTCACCCGTGTGGTGCTGCCGATGTCGGGGCCGACCATGGTGGCGTTCGCGGTGGTCACGCTGGTGAACGAGTGGAACGAATACCTCTGGCCGTTCCTGATGGCCGACTCCGCCGACGTCGCCACCCTGCCGGTGGGGCTCACGCTGCTACAGAACACGGAGAACCCGAGCGTCACCAACTGGGGTCCGGTGATGGCGGGCACCGTGCTCACCATGCTGCCGATTCTCGTGGTGTTCCTCGCGCTGCAACGTCACATGATCAAAGGCCTCACCTCCGGTGCGGTCAAGGGTTGATTCTCGAACAGGAGATCCACGTGTCCACTTCACGATTTCCGGCGCTGAGCCGTCGCGGGTTCCTCGGCCTGTCCGGCGGTGTCGCCGCCGGTCTCGCGCTCACCGCTTGTGCGGGCACCGGTGGTGGGTCCGGTGGTGGCGGCGACGCGAACACGATCACCTTCTGGTCCAACCACCCCGGCACCTCCAAGGAACTCGAGCTCGAGCTCATCAACCGGTTCCAGGCGCAGCACCCCGAGCTGAAGGTGAACCTCGTCGACGCGGGCAAGAACTACGAGGAGGTGGCGCAGAAGTTCAATGCCGCGCTCACCGGTGGTGACCTGCCCGATGTTGTGGTGCTGTCGGATGTCTGGTGGTTCAACTACGCGCTGACCGGTGCCATCGAACCGCTCGACGGGCTGTTCGGTGAGGCGGGGGTGAAGCTCGACGACTACGTCGACTCGCTGGCCGCGGACTACCTGTTCGACGGTAAGCACTACGCGCTGCCGTATGCGCGCTCGACGCCGCTGTTCTATTACAACAAGGACGTGTGGGCCAAGGCGGGGCTGCCGGATCGTGGGCCGAACTCGTGGCAGGAGTTCGACGAGTGGGGGCCGAAGATCCAGTCGGTGGTCGGCGGTGACAAGTTCGCGCATGCCTGGGGTGATGCCAAGAACTACCTCGGCTGGACCTTCCAGGGCCCGAACTGGACTTTCGGCGGCGCCTACTCCGACAAGTGGGCGCTGAAGTTCACCGATCCCGGTTCGATCGCGGCCGCCGCCTACCTGCGCGAATCGATCAATGTGAAGAAGTACGCGGCGATCCGCCCACAGATCGCCGTCGACTTCGGGACCGGGGTCGCCGCCTCGACCATCGCTTCCACCGGTGACCTGAAGGGCATCCAGAAGAACGCGACCGGCAAGTTCGAGCTCGGCACGGCGTTCCTGCCGCATCCCAGCGGGCCCGGCGTCACCACCGGTGGTGCGGGTCTTGCGGTGCCGTCGCGCATCTCCGCGGAGCGGAAGGTGAACGCGCTCAAGTTCATCGAGTTCGCGACCAATGCGGCCAATACGGCGTACTTCTCGCAGAACACGGGATACATGCCGGTACGCAAGTCGGCGGTGAGCGATCCCACCGAGGTCGACTTCCTCGCCAAGAACCCGCACTCCAAGACCGCCATCGACCAACTCGCGGTGACCAAGTCGCAGGACTACGCGCGGGTGTTCGTGCCCGGCGCCGACCAGATCATCGGCACCGGATACGAGCAGATCGGTCTGCAGAACGCCGATCCCGCAACTGTTCTCGCGAAGGTCGCCGCTGACATCCAGGCGATCATCGACCGGCAGATCACCCCCAAGCTGCCCAAGTAGTCCCCGTGGGCCCGCGGTCACCGCCGCGGGTCCGCTCGTCCGTTTTCGAGGAGAAGTCCATGGCGACAGTGCAGTTCGACGGTGTCACCCACCGCTACCCCGGCAGCGAGACCGCCGCGGTCGACGCACTCGATCTCGACATCGCCGACGGCGAATTCCTCGTGCTGGTCGGGCCGTCCGGGTGTGGCAAGTCGACCAGCCTGCGCATGCTCGCCGGACTGGAATCGGTGGAGGACGGCACGATTCGCATCGGCGATCGTGATGTGACCGGACTGCCGCCCCGGGCGCGCGATGTGGCGATGGTGTTCCAGAGTTACGCGCTGTACCCGAACATGACCGTCGCGCAGAACATGGGCTTCGCCCTGCGCAACGCGGGAATGTCGAAGTCCGACACCTTGGTTCGGGTCCGCGAGGCAGCCGCCATGCTGGAACTCGAGCCGCTGCTCGATCGCAAACCGGCGAAACTGTCGGGCGGGCAACGGCAACGGGTGGCGATGGGCCGGGCGATCGTGCGCCGCCCGCAGGTGTTCTGCATGGACGAACCCCTGTCCAACCTGGACGCGAAACTGCGGGTGAGTACCCGCTCGCAGATCGCCGCCCTGCAGCAGCGCCTCGGGACCACAACGGTGTACGTCACCCACGACCAGGTGGAGGCCATGACCATGGGCCACCGTGTCGCCGTGCTGCGTGAAGGCACCCTGCAGCAGATCGCCGCACCGCGCGAACTCTACGACGACCCCGTGAACACCTTCGTCGCCGGTTTCATCGGTTCACCCGGTATGAACCTGCTCGAAGCGCCTGTCGCCGACGGCCACGCCGTCCTCGACGGCCTGCGAATCCCGGTGCCTCGCAGCGTTTCCGGTCGACGCGTGATCCTCGGCATCCGCCCCGAATCCTGGGAAGTCACCACCGACCCCAACGGCATCACCGTCGTCGCCGAACTCCTCGAGGAACTCGGCGCCGAATCCTTCGTCTACACCCACGGCGCAGGCACCGACTGGTCGACCCGCGCAGGCAAAATCGTCGTCCGGGTAGACCGCCGCTTCCACACCACCCTCGGCGAAACCCTCCACCTCCGCCCCAAACCCGGAGAAATCTTCTACTTCGACGCCGAAACCGAACTCCGCCTCCGCTGACCTATTTGAGCCCGGCGGCGGTCCGCTTTCCGATCGTTGCCGAGAGAGCGTCGAGTTCGGCCAGAATGTCGGTTGCCGCCCATACTCGACCCCGCTTCGCTGCCGAAAGCACCTCGAGCACGCCCGCCTCGACCAGGCGATCCAGCGCTCGATAGGTGGCGGAGTCGGTCGTTCCGGCGATTCGCTGTGCCGTGTCGATATTGAGGATCGGGTGGTCGAGCAGTCCGGCGATCAGCGCCTCGTCCGAAGATCCGGCCCTCGGCCGGGCCGAGGCGCGCCACTGCGCGGGCAAGTCCGCCAACGTCCGGGCGGATTCGATCGCAGCGTCGCTGGCGTGGACGGCCGCGAGCGCCACGTACTCGACGAATTCGTCGACGCGACCCGCGCGGTAGGCCATGAGTTGATCGAAGTAGCGTGCGGTGTTCGCCAGCATGACCGACGCCAACGGAACGGTGACGCGGCTGGTCAGGCCACGCCTGCGGAATATCGCGCTGATCAGCGCGCGCCCGATCCGTCCGTTGCCGTCGACGAACGGATGGATGGACTCGAACTGCGCGTGCGCGATCGCCGCCTGCGCCATGATCGGCAGGTCGGTTCGGGCGGTGAAAGTCAGCAGGTCGTCCATCAGCTCACCGACGAGCTCGGGCGGCGGCGGGACGAACAACGCGTGCAGTGGGGTGTAGTCGCTACCACCGATCCAGTTCTGCGCATCGCGGAACCGGCCGGCCTCACGAGCGGCGTAATAGTCCGGAGCCATGAGCAGCCGATGTGCCGCAAGCAGATCCGAGGTCGTGACCGGGCCGCTGCTTGCCGCATCCACCATCGTGGCGAGTGCCTGGACGGCGGCGAGCTGCGATTTCGCTTCATCGCTCGCCTTCGCTCCGCCGACGGCCTTTCCGAAGGCCCGCCAGCCGGCGTCGATGTGTTCGATCTTCGATGACGCTACCGACTCACTGCGCAGCAGGAAGTCGGCGAGCGGAGCCATGTACTGGCCGAATCCCGCTTCGAGCCGCGCCACCGCGATCACGGCCGCCTCGCCCGCGGTCACCACTTGCGATGGCGGCACATAGTCCAGGTCGGCGATGCGCGGGGGAACAGAGACCGTAATACGGTCCAGGAGGCGGTCGTCACGCGAACCCTGGCGTTGCCGCGGCGACCACGCGCGTTCTTCGAGGCGATGCGGTGGCCAGGTCATCGGCAGCTGCGAGCAGAAAGTACAGCAGGCATTTGCTTACTATACTTTAGTTGCCATAAACGCGACTATCTCCGACCTTACTCGCGTTGGATGCACTGAAAACGAGCATCTGCGGCAAGTTCATCGGAGGAGGGTGGTGGCGTGTTCGCGGGCTCGGATTACAGCTTCGGTGATGCCCTTGCGGAAGGGGAGGCCGTGGCCGGGGAGGACGAGGGGGGCGTCGAGGGGTTCGAGGGTGGTGAGGGCGTTCAGGGTTTGGTCGGTGTTGTGGTGGAAGAACCTGGGGAGTAGTTGGGGGCCCTGGTGGGGGGAGGTGGGGTGGGCGGTGATGAGGGCGTCGCCGGTGGCTATGGCGCCCTGGGTGGGGAGGTGGAAGGCGGTGTGGCCGGAGGTGTGGCCGGGGGAGGAGATGGGGACGGGGTGGCCCGGGAGGTCGAGGGGGCCTGCGGTGGGGAAGGGCTGGATGTGGGGAACCGGGTTCTTGCGGAGGCCGCCCGCCGCGGTGATGCGCAGTGCCCAGGCCGCGGTGCTGGGGTCGGTGAGGCGTTTGATCACGTCGAGGGGAGTGGCGGACTCGTGGACCTCGCCTCGGGCGTGCGCTACCTCGGTCGGGCTCGTGTAGGCGGGGGTGCCGTAGTGGCGGTGCAGGTGGTTCAGGGCGCCGACGTGGTCGAGGTGGGCGTGGGTGAGCAGGACGGCGACGACGTCTTCGGGGCGGTGGCCGAGGGCACGAAGCGCCGATTCGATGTTCTTCGCGTCGCCGTACCAGCCGGCGTCGATCAGAGTGAGGTCGCGGCCCTCGCGCAGCAGGACCATGTTCACGTCCGTGCCTCGGATGGTGAACACGTCGTCGGCTACTTGACGATGTCGCATGAAAACCTCTCCCTGACAGTGGGTTTCGACCCTACCGGCTCAGCGGTAGGGTCGCGCCCGATCACCAGATGGTGACCCGCTCCTCCGGTGCCAGGTACAACTTGTCCTCGGGTGTCACCTCGAAGGCCTCGTAGAAGCTGTCGATATTGCGCACCACCGCGTTGCAGCGGAACTCCGGCGGCGAATGCGGGTCGACGGCGAGGCGGCGGATCGCCTCCTCCTGCCGCGCCTTGGTGCGCCACACCTGCGCCCAGCCGTAGAACACCCGCTGCAGACCGGTGAGGCCGTCGATGACCGGCGGTTCTTTCCCGTCGAGCGAGATCTTGTACGCGGCAAGGGCAATGGACAGGCCACCGAGATCGCCGATGTTCTCGCCGATGGTGAACTCGCCGTTCACGGTGTGCTCGTCGGACAGGTCAGCGGGCGAGAGCACGTTGTACTGGTCGATCAGCGCCCTGGTCCGCTTGCCGAATTCGGCGCGGTCGTCGTCGGTCCACCAGTCCTGCATATTGCCGTCGCCGTCGTATTTCGCGCCCTGGTCGTCGAAGCCGTGACCGATCTCGTGGCCGATCACCGCGCCGATCCCGCCGTAGTTGGCGGCGTCGTCGGCGTTCATGTCGAAGAACGGCGGCTGCAGGATGGCGGCCGGGAAGACGATCTCGTTCATGCCGGGGTTGTAGTAGGCGTTCACCGTCTGCGGTGTCATGAACCATTCGCCGCGATCCACGGGGCCACCGAGTTTGCCCAGGTCACGGTCGTGGTCGGCGGCGTAGCCACGGCGGTAGTTGCCGACGAGGTCGGCGGCGTCGATCTCGACCGCCGAGTAGTCGCGCCAGGTATCGGGGTAGCCGATCTTGGGGGTGAACTTCTCCAGCTTGGTCAGTGCGGCGGCGCGGGTGTCGGGGCCCATCCACTCGAGCTCGGCGATATTGCGTCGGTAGGCCTCCTGCAGATTGGCGACCAACTCCACCATCCGCGCCTTGGCCTCCGGCGGAAAGTGCCTGGCCACATACAGTTTGCCGACGGCCTCGCCGAGCAGTTCCTGGACCAGGCCGACGCCACGCTTCCAGCGTTCCCGGATCTCCTGCGCGCCGGTGAGAGTGCGGCCGTAGAAGTCGAAGTTCGCGGCGACGATCTCGTCGGTGAGGTACGGGGCACGCGCGTGCAGCACCTGCCACGCGGCCCACGCCTGCCAATCCGCTTGCGGCACATCCGACCACGCGCGCGCGAAGGCGCCGACGTAACCGGGCTGGCGGATCACGAGTTCGGCGAACAGCTCGGCGCCCGCACGGTCGACACCCTCGGCGAGGGCGTCGGCCCAAGCAGCCCAGTCGAATTCGGGGTGGGCGGTGGCGAGCTCGTCGAAAGTGGTGAGGTTGTAGCTCTTTTCGGCATCGCGGCGGCGCACCACGTCCCAGTGGCCTGCCGCCAGGGTGCGTTCCAGCTCGAACACCCGGTTCGCGGCGTCGGCCGGATCGGTCGGCACGAGGCCGGCCAGGGCCGGGTCGGACGCGGCGAGGGTGAACATCTTGGTGATGTGGGCGCGGTAGGCGTCGCGGATCTCGGCGAACTCGTCGGACCGGTAGTACGACTCGTCGGGCAGGCCGATGCCCGACTGGGTGGCGTGCAGGAGGTAGCGGGTGGAGTCCTTGTCGTCGGTGTCGACGTAGTAGGCGAGCGCGCCGCGCACGCCGGTACGCTGCAAGCGGCCGAGCAGCGCGGCGAACGCGCTCGCATCGGTGACGGTCGCGACGGCGCGCAGTTCGTCGGCCACCGGGGTGAGCCCGGCGGCGGCGACCAACTCGGTGTTCATGAAGCTCGAGTACAGGTCACCGATCTTGCGGGCGTCCGCGCTGTCGGCCGCGCCATCGGCGCATTCGGTGATGATGGTCTGCACATCGATCTCGGCCTGGTCGTACAACGTCCGGAACGCACCGTCCACCGCCCGGTCGGCCGGAATCTCGTAGTCGGCCAACCACCGCCCGTTGACGTGCGCGAACAGATCGTCCTGCACCCGCACATCCTGATCACGGAAGGACAGGTCGATACCGGAGGGGCTGCTCAGATCCGAAGTCACGCGCTCCAGTATGCCGAAACATCCCTGCGAACCGGGGGCGTGCCGGACGGCGCCGCACTGATCGGCCGACCGCTCACAGGTCGCGCTCCGATCAGCTTTTCGCTCCGTGGCCGTCTGTACCTGGGAGATCGACTCACAGGAGGCGGACGACATGCGGAAATTGACCTTCGGGATGAATGTGACTCTGGACGGCTACATCGCCGCACCCGGGGACGACCTCGGCTGGAGCGGGGGTGAGGGGCCGGATTCCTCATCGAGCGACGAACTGTTCCAGTGGTGGTCCGACCGGGTGGCGGCGACGGAGCTGTCGCTGTACGGGCGCAAGTTGTGGGAGGCGATGAGTTCACATTGGCCCACCGCCGACGAGCAGCCGGGCGCCACGCCGGCGGAGGTCGCGTTCGCCCGCCGCTGGCGGGACATGCCGAAGGTGGTGTTCTCCTCGACCATCGGCGCGGTCGACTGGAACACGCGCCTGGTCAGCGGCGATGCGGTCGGTGAGATCGGCCGGCTCGAGGCAGAGGAGGGCGGTCCGATGGATATCGGCGGTGCGACGCTCGCCGCGGCCGCCATGCGAGCCGGGCTGATCGATGAATACCTGCTGGTCACCCATCCGGTGCTGGTGGGCGGCGGTACACCGTTCTTCACCGCGCTGGACAGCTGGGTGAACCTGAAGTTCCTCGAAGCGCGGACGTTTCCCGGCGGCGTGGTGCTGACCCGATACGAGACGAGGCGGTGAGCATCGATCGGTTCAAGCCTCTTCCTCGGTGTCTTGGACCCAGGCCTCGTGGACCGGCAGTGTCGTCGGCAGGCCCAGCCAGGGCTTGCCGGTGGCGTCGAATCCGGTGAGCTCGGCGATCTTGCCGTCGACGATGTGCAGGGCCGCGACGGCGAACAATCGGTACTCGGGGGCGTCGGGGGTGCGTAGGTACAGCGCGGCGGCAGGCATGCGGTTGACCGTCGTGGCGATCCCGCGCCAATCGTCGTGGCCGGGCTGGAAGAGCCCACCGGCGACCCACCCGTCCACCGCGTCTTTCGCTGTCCTGGTGACGATGCCCGAGTCGGGCAGCATCACGAAACTGAGGTCCTCGCGCAGCAGGGCGATCAGTCCGTCGAGGTCGTTGCGCTGGTGGGCGTCGATGTAGGACCGCACCACACCGCGCTCGTCGTTCGACAGTTCGTGGCGTGCGGGAAGTTGCCAGTCGAGGCGGCGGTCGGGTAGCTGCTCGCGTATCGTCGCGCGCGCTCGCCGCAGGCCACTGGTCACCGCGGCGACGGTGATCTCGAGGGCCTCGGCCACCTTCGACGCGGGCCAGCCGAGAACATCGCGCAGGATGAACACCGCCCGCTGCCGCGGCGGCAGGTGCTGGACGGCGACGATGAACGCCAGCTCGATCGTCTCCCGCGCGATCGCCGATTCCTGCGGGTCCTCGGGCAGCATCCGGTCGGGGTAGGGCTGCAGGCGCGCTGTCTCGGAACCGGGCAGCTCCGAGGGTATGGGCGTGCGCTTGTCCAGGAAGTCGAGGCAGGCGTTGGTCGCGATCCGGTACAGCCAGGTGCGCAGAGCGGCGTTGCCCTTGAACGACTCCCGCTTGTGCCAGGCACGCAGGAATGTCTCCTGCGTCATGTCCTGCGCGTCGTCGTAGTTCGCGAGCATCCGATAGCAGTGCACCTGCAGCTCACGCCGGTGGCGCTCGGTGAGGACCGCGAACCGCGCCGGATCGCCCGAGCGGACAACGTCGAGGAACGTGGCCTCGTCGGCGCTCAGCGGTCCGGCGTCGGTCATATCGGCATTCCTTCCACCGGTGCGAGGGACATCAGAACTGACGACGCGGCGGAGGATTTCTGATCGGTGGCGGCCGGAACCGCCCTAGACGCACGCGAATTCGTCGTCACGGACGCCGGCGACGAAGGCCTCCCATTCGGCGGGGGTGAAGTGCAGGGCGGTTGATCCGTGGCGCAGAGTCGTGGCGCCGTCGGCTGCGTGCTGGGTGGTGAGGGAGGGGTGCGGGCGCTGGGCGAGCAGGCAGTCGAGGAAGGCGTTCCACACGGAGGCGGGGACGGTGATGATCGGCTCGTCGAGGCCACGGTTCATCGGGTTGCGCCGGAATTTGCTGTCTCGTATCTGGACGGCGTCACCTTCGAAGCGAACCTCGACACATTGGTTACCGTTGTTGGAGCGCGACGAGGTGAACCAGCCGTGATCGGCCGGGCGGCGGCGAGCTGTGATCGACATAACACGAATCTTACACTCTCGCATAGTCGCTGATCAGGGCAAGGGATTCGGATCTCGGCATGGCCTGCTCCCTGGCCCGCAGGAAGGCGTAGCCGAGATCGCGGACCTGATCGGCGTCGTCGACGTGACCACCGAAAACAGCGCTCTCGGCCCACGCGAAGGTCGGTAGCTGATCGCTTGCGAAGTCGAGCAGATGGAAGCTGGAACCGCCGAGCACCGCACCCTCGGGCGCGCTGAACGGGATCACCCGGACGTCGACGGTGTCGAGTTCGCGCATCAGCTCCACCAGGTGACGCAACTGCCCGCGCAACACTTCGGGGCCCCCGGTCTGCTGACGCAGCGTCGCCTCACCGAGTACGGCCGTGAGTTCCAGCGGCTCCGGTTCCCGCAGCCGCCGCTGGCGACGCAACCGAATTGCGACTAATTGGTCTACTTGCACCGGGCGGATCATCACGTCGGCACTGATGAGCGCCCGCGCGTACGCCTCCGTCTGCAGCAGGCCTGGCACGATCAGGCTGTCGTAGCTACGGATGCTCTGCGCCCCCGCCTCCATGCCGTACAAACGCTGCAATTCGGGTCCGATCAGCGCGGCGGAAGTGGACCACCAGCCGCGCTGTTTGCTGGCCTCGAGCAGCGCGAGCAATTCCCGGCGTTCGTCGGCGGGCACATCGAGAACATCGAGCACCGGTTCGATAGTCGTGCGCGTTAGGACCCGTCGGCCCTTTTCCACATGGGACCAGTTGGCGGGGGTGAAACCGACTCGCTTGGCAAAACCCGCGGAGTCGAAACCCCGCTGTTCGCGCAGGTCACGCAGGCGCAGGACCAGCTCCCAGCGCGCGGCGGTAGGCGAAACGGGTGCCATGGGCGCTGATCGTACTCCGGGTGAACACACCTGCTACTGACTATTGTCAGCGCCGTTGTGTCGCATTAGGCTGTAGATAGCGGCAAATATCTAGCGAATACAAGCTCCACACCGTCGACGGAGACGAGGTAGTGATGAGCCAGCGCACTGACAGCAAGGGCGGCTATGCCGCCGCCGAGGAGTACTCGGAAACCCAGGACGCGCTCGCGCGCTGTCGTCACTATCGCAAGCACAACGGTCTCTATGCCGTGGTCGAAGCCACCTTCGGGCGCATCGTGCTCGAAATCGGGGCCGTCGGAGCCGTGGTGATGCCCTCCACGCTGGGCGAACGAGTGCGCGGACAGTTGCTCAGCCGTGGTCAACGCTGCGGGCCGATCATCGGGCACCCCCGATCCGGCCGCTGGACCTTCCTCACCGGGCCCACCGACAATTCCTACCTCGACACCGAACTGTTCGCCGAGATGTTCCGGGTGTGCGCATCGGTCGCCCTGCCCGGCAGCGACGTGGTGCTGCCCTCACCGGCCGACGAACGCAGCGGCTACCGCATCTGGCTGCAACCACCCGACGGCGACTACCGTCCCGACTTCGCGCAGATCGTCGCCGCCACCCGCGCCAACGCCAGAACCACCGCCCTGGTGCGCGAACCCGGCTCGGCCTAACCGCCCAGCCGGGCGTGCATCTCCCAGACCAGCACTTCGGCGTCGCCGTGCGGACGAATCAGCTGACCACCCGAGCGGGTGAGCCGCACGGCGTCGCCCTGTGCCAGAGTGCCGACACCTTCCATGTCCACCTCGCCGCGTGCGACGAAAACATGCAGGTAGGGGGCATCGGGCAGGGTCACGGGGGTGCTGTCGGCGGTCAGCCGGGCCACGTGCATCGCCGCGTGCGAGGAATTGATCGAGATGGCGGTGCGGTCGCGGTAGCGCGGTAGGCCCGACGCCACCGTCACCAGATCGCCGCGGGCGAGTTCGTCATCGATCTCGAGCTGCTGATAGCCCGGATCGACACCGGGCTCGTCGGGCACCACCCACATCTGCACGAAATGCACCGGCTCGTCGTGCTCGGGCAGCTTGCCGTCCAGGCGCCAGGAGTCGTTCTTCTCCGAGTGCAGGATGCCCGTGCCCGCGCTCATCCGCTGGGCCAGACCGGGATAGATCACGCCGTTGTGGCCGAGCGAATCCTGGTGCACCAGGCTGCCGCCGAGCACCCAGGTGACGATCTCCATGTCGCGGTGCGGGTGGGTGTCGAAACCCTCGCCGGGCAGCACCACGTCCTCGTTGTTCACCAGCAGCAGGCCGTGATGGGTGTTGTCGGGGTCGTAGTGCTCGCCGAACGAGAACGAATGCTTGGAGTCGAGCCAGGAGATCCTGGTCTTCATCCGGTCACCGGCCCGATGCACCTCGATGCGCGGTGTCGTCGATGTGGACATGGACCCTCCTCCTGCGCTGCACCCGTACCGCCACCTCAATTCTGGCACCACTATCCTCACGACGTGTCGACCCATCGCGCTGACGGCTCGAATCCGGCGGATGAGCGGCCGATCTCGCTGCGACATCTGCTGCGCGAAAGCCGCGGTGTGGTGCGGCGCAATCCACGGATGCCACGGTTGGCGCTGCTGCGCCTGGCCGCCCAATTCGGTGACGGCATGTTCCAGGCGGCGCTGTCGGGCGCCATTCTGTTCAACCCCGAACGCGAAACCGACCCCCTGGCCATCGCCGCCGGTTTCGCGGTGCTGCTGCTGCCGTATTCGATGCTCGGCCCCTACGCGGGCGCCCTGCTCGACCGCTGGGATCGACGCAATGTGCTGCTGGTGGCGAGCATCGCGCGGGCGACGCTGATCGCGGCGGCCGCGCTGGCGCTGTTCGGCGGGGCGGACGAGAGCGTGCTTCTCGTGCTCGCGCTGGCGACCGTCGGAATCAGCCGGTTTGTGCTTGCCGGGGTGTCGGCCGCGCTGCCGAGGGTGCTCGAACAGCGCTGGCTGGTTCCGATGAACTCCGTGCTGGCTACGGTGGCCTCAGCGTGCGCGGGGGTCGGCGCGGCGGCCTCGGTGGCGGTGATCGCGGTGCTGGGGGCTGGGGATTCGGCCTCGGTGGTGGCGGTCGCGCTCAGCGGGGTCGGGTCGGTGGTCGGCGCGCTGCTCGCCGCCGGTTTCGCACCGCACATCCTCGGGCCCGAGAAGGGTTCGGCGGGAGCGGAAAGCGCTGTGCGTGCGATCGCGACCGGGTTGGTCACCGGTGCGCGCGCGGTCTGGCGATCGACGCAGGTGACGACCGCGATGATCGGCATCGGAGCGCATCGCATCGTGTTCGGGATGAACACGCTCATCATGGTGCTCGTACTGCGTCAGCCCGAGGGGCAGAGCGAAATGAGCGGCGGGCTGGTCGGATTCGGGGTCGCGATCGGTGCGGCCGCGGCGGGCATGCTGCTCGCCGCGATCCTCGCGCCCGTGCTGATTCCCCGGCTCGGCAGGCCGCGGACCGTACTCGTCGGGCTGGCGACGGCCGTCATCGTGCAGCTCACCCTGGTGACACCGACCGCGCTCGCATCCTCGGAATCGGCCACCGACCATGCCCATCGGCTGCTGCTGATCGGCGCGTTCGGGCTCGGGCTCGCCGGCCAGACGATCAAACTCACCGGCGACGCCAGCATGCAGATCGACATCGACGACGACCGGCGCGGCCAAGTGTTCGCACTCCAGGACACGGTCTTCAACATGACCTTCGTGCTGGCCATCGCCGCGACCGCCCTGGTGATCCCGGCCGACGGGCGTTCACTGCCGGTGGTGCTGGTCGGAGCCGGGGTGTACTCGCTCGGCATCGTCGCGATCGCCCTGAATTCACGGCGGGCACGCTGATCCGTCGAAGAGCGTCCGTGCGCGGTCAGTCGTCGGGTTCGAAGCGCAGGCGTTCGCCCGGTCGGAGTTGGGCGACGCGGTCGACGTCGGCGTCGAGCACGACCGCGACGACCGGGTAGCCGCCGGTGATCGGATGGTCGGCGAGGAAGACCACCGGCTGACCGCTCGGTGGCACTTGCACCGAGCCGAGGGCGACACCTTCGGCGGGCAGTTCGCGGGTGATCGAGCGGGTGAGCGGCGGCCCGGCGACCCGGTCGAGGCGGGCGCCCACGCGGTCGGTCTCACTGCTCACCTGCCACGAGCCCCGGAACAGGGCGGTGGGGTCGGTGAACCAGTCTTCGCGCGGGCCGGGACGAGCGCGGACGACGAGCACCTCCGGCGGCACGGGAACCGGCGCGAACTCGACGGTCGGGAAGGTGCGCGGCGGGGGACCGACGGGTAGCTGCATGCCCGGTCGCAGCGGGTCGGGGCCGATACCGGAGAGGGTGTCGCGGCTACGGGAACCGAGGACCTTCGGCACGTCGATGCCGCCGCGTACACCGATGTAGGTGCGTAATCCGGTGCCTGCCATGCCGAGGCGAAGGGTCTGGCCCGCCTCGAGTTCGAGAACGCTCGCATGACCGACGGGTGTGCTGTCCACCGTGGCCGTCGCCGGTGCGCCGGTGACCGCGACGGTGACGTGCGCATCGGTACGCAATACGAGCCCGCCGAGCAATACCTCGATGCCCGCGTGGTCCTCCGGATTGCCGACCAGCCGGTTCGCCAGCCGCAGCGAGGCGCGGTCGGCGGCGCCGGCCGGACCCACGCCGGAATCGAACCAGCCGGGTCTGCCCAGGTCCTGGATCGTCGCAAGCGGCCCCACCCGCTCTATGAAGATCACCATGCGATCTCTCCCCGATTATCTGTCGAGGCGGCGCACCATTGAGCAGCCCTTGCCTATTGCGCGATGTCGACGAACCGCACCGCCGTTCCCGCCCGGATCAGTGCGGGTGGGTCGCGATCGACCGCCCACATGCGTAGATCGGTACTTCCGATCAGTTGCCATCCGCCCGGTGTGCCACGCGGATATACCGCGGAGTACCCACCGGCCAGTGCCACCGCACCCGGTGGGATGGCGGTGCGGGCCTGGGCCCGGCGCGGCACGGTGAGCCTGCCGTCGGGCGAGACGAGATATCCGAAACCGGGGGCGAAACCCACGAAGGCGCACTGCCAGACGGTACCGGTATGGGCCGCGATCACCTCCGCGACAGACAGGTCGAGCAGCCGGGCGACCTCGGGCAGGTCGACCCCGTCGTAGCGCACCGGCACCTCGACCACCTCGTCGGGACAGTCCGGGACGGACAGTGTTCCACGGGAAACATCGAGCGAATCCGGCTGTGCTGATTCGGAATCCAGGCGGTCGAGCAGCGCGAGCAATTCCCGGCGCACCTGCGTGCCGTAGTTCACCGAATGCAGGGTGACCAGCACGGTCTCCGCCGCGGGCAGCACGTCTTGGACACCGGCGATGGCATGCACCCGCAGCGCCGACGCCAGGCGCTGCACCGGCCGTGGATCGTCGAGGGTGATGAGCATGGCACGGTCACCCGCGGGCCTGATCCGTGTGCTCCAGTCGGTCACCATCGCGCCTCCCACCCTCAACCGAATGGTTCGACAGGTACGCCTGCCTCGTCCAACGCCCCCCTGATGCGGCGCGCCATCTCCACGGCCGCGGGCGAGTCACCATGGACACACACACTGGCCACGGACACAGCGACCGCACCCGGACCGTCAACGGTACGCGCGGTCCCCGACAACGCAAGGGATACCGCTTGGGCGACGGCGTCGTCGGGCGTCAGCACCGCACCGGCAACCCCGCGCGGCGCCAACGTGCCGGTGGCGGTGTAGGCGCGGTCGGCGAAACCCTCGCCGACGAAACGCACTTTCGCCCGGTTCGCGGCGTGTTCGAGTTCGGTTCCGGCCGGGCCGAGCAGGGCGAGACCGGTTTCGGCCTCGGCGACGGCGGTCGCGACCGCGTCGGCGAGCAGACGATCGCGAGCGGCCGCGTGATAGAGAGCGCCGTGCGCCTTCACGTACCGCACCCGGTCGCCCGCCGCGCGCGCGAACGCCCCGAGAGCGCCGATCTGGTACAGCACCTCGTCGCGCAGTTCAGCGGGCGCGATGGCGATATCGCGGCGGCCGAAGCCGACCAGATCGCGGTAGCCGACGTGCGCGCCGATCCGCACACCCTTGGCCACGGCCAATTCGCAGGTGCGGCGCATGATCGTGGGGTCGCCCGCATGGAAACCGCAGGCGATGTTGGCGCTGGTGACGATGTCGAGCATGGCGGCGTCCTCACCCATCCGCCACGGGCCGAAGCCCTCGCCCAGATCACTGTTCAGGTCCAGCGGCATGCTGCCCTCCGGTTTGCGCGCGTGAATGAACGCCCTCATTGTGCGCCGTGCACCGGGACCACGCTTCAGCAGGCGTACACCCGCACCTCCGTGGCCTTGACCGCGAAATACGCCCGCGCGCCGACGGTGAGGCCGAGCTGGGCCACGGCGGCCGGGGTGAGATCGGCGCACAGGCCGGGCGCGTTCGGTGCGTCACCACGCACCCTGACGATGCCGCCCCGATCGGTGATCTCGGTGATGTCGACGGTGAAGACATTGCGTGGGCTGCCACCGGGAGGTCGGGTGAAAACCGAGACCGCGGCGGGGGAGAAGACAGCGGCCGCGCGCGTGCCCGCGGTGAAATCGCCGACGACACAACCGTCGACCGCCGATTCGTCATCGGGCGGCTCTGTGGAGCCAGGCGACGGTTCGCCATGTCGGTCGGAACCGATCGACACCGCCGCCAGAGCCGGGTCGGACCCGCGCGGCGCGGTGGCGGTGCCATGCAGAAGGTTGAGGCCGGCGATGCGGGCGGCGAAGGGGCTGCGTGGGTGCGACATCACGTCGGTGACCTGGCCGGATTCGACGATGCGGCCGGATTCGACGATGACGAGGCGGTCGGCGAGGGTGATGGCGTCGATGATGTCGTGGGTGACCAGGACCGCGCAGCGCGGGTGGGCGGGGTCGCGCAGAACGCGGCGCAGTAGGGAGCGCATGGCGGGGGCGACATCGACGTCGAGGGCCGACATGGGTTCGTCGAGCAGGAGCAGGTGCGGGTCGACGGCGAGGGCACGGGCCAGGGCGACGCGTTGGGCCTGGCCGCCGGAGAGGGCGGCGGGGTAGCGGTCGGCCAGGTGCGTGGCGTCGACGGCTCGGAGCCATTCGGCGGCAACAGCTTTCGCTCGCCGATTCCCACGGCTGCGTGGGCCGAAAGCGACGTTCTCGGCAACCGTGAGGTGCGGAAACAGCAACGGTTCCTGGGCGAGCAGCGAGATGCCGCGTCGATGTGGTGCCAACGCGATATCTTTCGCCGTATCGGTGAGGGTGTCGGCGCCCAAGCGCACGTGGCCTTCGTCGGGGACGAGCAAGCCGGCGATCACCTGGAGCAGGCTGGACTTTCCCGCGCCGTTGGGGCCGAGGACGGCGAGGACTTCGCCCGGTGCGAGCTCGAGCGCCAGGTCCAGATCGCGATCCGCGATGCGTGCGGCCACCGAAAGGCCCGCCGGATGCGACGACCTCCCTGACGATTCGTGGGGTGCGCTCGCGGAGAACCCCGCCGGACCGGACGACGGCTCGCTCCGCACAGATTCGTGATGTGCGCTCGCCGGATCGAAGCCCGACGGCACGCTTCGCGGCTCGTCGTGTGGGCTCATTCAGCTCTCCCTCCGGTGCGGGCGCTGCCGAGCTGGGTGCCTGGGATCGGGCTGGTACGCCGGTAGGCCAGCAGCACGATCAGGATCGCGACGATGATGAGCACCACCGAAAGAGCAACGGCCGCATCGGGATCGGCTTCCCGCTGGAGGTAGATCTCCAGGGGCAGGGTGCGGGTGCGGCCCTGGAGGCTGCCCGCGAAGGTGAGGGTGGCGCCGAATTCGCCGAGCGCGCGGGCGAAGGCGAGGACCGCACCGGAGATGAGCGCGGGGCGCATCAGCGGCAGGGTGATCCGCCACCACACCGTGCTCGGCCCGGCACCGAGGGTTGCCGCTATCTGCTCGTAGCGGTGACCCGCCGTCCGCAACGCACCCTCGAGCGTGAGGACCAGAAACGGCAGCGCCACAAAGGTTTGCGCCAGCACCACCGCTGTCGTGCTGAACGCGATCTGCACGCCGAGGGCTTCGAGGTGGCTTCCCAACAGCCCACGCCGCCCGAAGGTGTACAGCAGGGCGATACCGCCGACAACGGGTGGTAGTACCAACGGCAGCAACACAAGTGCGCGCAACACCGGCAGCCCACGCCATCGGGCCCTGGCCAGGACGACAGCCATCGGCACACCGAGCAGCACACACAGCAGCGTGCTGCCCGCCGCCGTCCGCAGGCTCAACCACAGTGCGTCGCGCGCGGCCTCGGTGGTCACCAGCGCACCGAACCGGCCCCATTCCACGCCCCAGGCCAAGGCGCCGAGCGGCACGACGACCAGGGCGAATCCGATCAGCGCGGGCAGCAACAACCAGCGGGGGAACCCTGCGGCGCCGGTTCTCACGGCACACCGAACCCGGCTTCGGTCAGCACCTGCCGACCCGTCGGGCCGGTCACCAGGTCGATGAACTTCCCGGCATCGGCGGAATCCCCGACCGCCCCGATGGGATAGGTGTTCA
Organism: Nocardia ignorata NBRC 108230; assembly: GCF_001612905.1. Lineage (GTDB taxonomy): Bacteria > Actinomycetota > Actinomycetes > Mycobacteriales > Mycobacteriaceae > Nocardia > Nocardia ignorata. Next base: position 30,381 of record NZ_BDBI01000031.1, read on the forward strand.
CCGCCGCCGACGCCTCGGGGATCGCGACCGTACTCACCTTCGCGCCGGCACCCGCCGCATCTGTGACGTACACCAGGCCCGCATCCGCCTGTCCGGAGGTCACTTTGGTGAGCACGTCGGCCACCGACGATTCCTCACTCACCGGCCGCAATGTCACCTGAGCCGCTCCTGCGACCTTCTGTGTCGCCCGGCCACACGGCACCTGCGGCGCACACACCACCACGGACAACCCGTCTCGGGTCAGATCGCGGAAACTGTTGATTCCCTTCGGGTTGCCGGGCGCGGTGACGATGGTGAGGACATTCGTGGCGAAGGCGCGCGAAGTGGCGATGCGTCCGTCGGCGATCACCTTGTCCATCGTCGGCTGGTCGGCCGAGGCGAAGACGTCGGCGGGCGCTCCGGCCTGCAACTGGGCGGCCAGCTCCGACGATCCGGCGAACGAGAACTGCACGTCCACACCGGGATTCGCGGCTTCGAAATCGTCCTCGAGGTCGGCGAAGACCTTCTTCAACGAGGCGGCGGCGAACACGGTGAGCGTTGAATCGTTTGTCGCCGAATCTGTTTCGGAACCACAGGCGGTGAGCACGGTGAGCGTGGCCGCCAGGGCGAGTGCGCGCTTCATCCGGCGGCCCGTTCGACGACGACCGTCGTGGCCTTCACACTCGCCAGCGCCACACTCCCGGGTTCGAGCCCGAGCTCGCGCACCGCTTCGCTGCTCATCAACGAAACCACCGTGAACGGGCCACATTGCATCTCCACCTGTGCCATCACCTTGTCGGTCACGACGCGAGTGACCAAGCCGGGAAACCGATTCCGGGCCGAACTGGCACTGCCGACCTCGGTGTGCGGCGTGCGCGCCTGCTCGACGGCGAGAGCCGCCAGCTCACGACCCTCGACGACCAACCGGCCCGCGCTGTCCTTGCTCGCCGACAGCGCGCCGGAGTCGATCCACCGGCGCACGGTGTCGTCGCTGACCCCGAGCAGATCGGCGGCTTCCTTGATTCGCAGTAGTGCCACCCGACCAGGATAGTTCCGCAGATACGGCGATACATAGATAAATCTTCCGCACATGCGGAAATGTCCGGCTGTGATGTCGGCTCAACACGCCGTCGAGCATGGCCGCCGACGCCGCGGGCAAGTACTCTCGGACCATCATGGCCACGTATTTCGATCCGAAGTCCTGGTCACTGGCGGGCGCTGTCGACCTGGGCAAACGTCTGCTCGACCCCTCGTGGATCGACCAGTGGCTCGGCTTCACCACGTCCTGGGCCGACCCGGTGGCCGACCTGGGCTCGGGCACGGTCACCGCGCTGATGCCCGACGTCCTGATGACCGTGCTCAGCGAGGGCATCTTCAGCCGCTTCGGCGGGCGGGAAGTGTCGGCCACCCTGCTCGGCCACGACCTCACCGCCACCCTCGACACGTTCAAGGTGCGCAGGCGCGGTGCCCACTTCCAGAGCAAGACGGTGCTGTCGGACCTGGTCTGGGACTCCCACCCCTTCGACATCGTCACCGTGATCGCGCACGGCGTTCGCCTCATTCCCGGTGTGCCGACCAAGATTCGCGTGCAGCAACTCGACATCGAGGGCAGCATCGGCATCGGTGCCCTCATCGACTGGGTGGACGAGCAGAACCTGGACTGGAAGCTCCGGCTCGACGAGCAGGGCCGGATCGTCGCCACTCATCGCACCCGCAAGATGAGCGCCGTCGTCGACGCGCAGGTCTACGACAACCTGCTCACCATCGATATCCGCCGCGCCAGCTGGTACCGCATCCGGCTACCGCGCCGGGTGGTGCAGGCGCCCGCGCTGCTGCTCGACGACCTGCCCAACCGGGCGAGCATCTCCTACGCGCACCGCCGCGGCGACGTGGTGAAATTCCGCATCGAACTGCCCGAGACCACCGGTTCGTTCGACCTCACCCAGATCCGCGACGCCATCATCGCCGGGACCACGCTGATCGTCTTCTAGGACTGCTGGGTCGCCCACCACTCGCGCAGGGCGGCCTCGGCTTCGTCGCGGGTCATGGGGCCTCGGTCCAGGCGCAGGTCCTTGAGGTACTTCCACGCCTTGCCCACCTGCGGGCCCGGCTCGAGACCGAGTAGCTCCATGATCGCGTTGCCGTCCAGGTCCGGGCGCACCCGCGCGAGATCTTCCTGCTCACGCAGGGCCGCGATGCGCTGCTCGAGTTCGTCGTAGGTGGCGCGCAACGCCGCCGCCCGCCGCTTGTTGCGGGTGGTGCAGTCGGCCTTGACGAGCTTGTGCAGGCGATCGAGCAGGTCGTCGGCGTCGGTGACGTAGCGGCGCACGGCCGAATCGGTCCACTGACCCTTGCCGTAGCCATGGAAGCGCAGGTGCAGGAACACCAGGCGCGCAACGTCTTCGGTGAACGCCTTCGGATACTTCAGCGCCCGCATGCGTTTACGCACCATCTTCGCGCCGACCACCTCGTGATGGTGGAAGCTCACGCCGCCGCCCGGCTCGTTGCGCTTGGTGTCGGGCTTGCCGATGTCGTGCAGCAGCGCCGCCCAGCGCAACACCAGGTCGGGGTCGCCCTCCTCCTGGTCGATCGCCTGCGACAGCACCGTCAGCGAATGCTGGTAGACATCCTTGTGCTGGTGGTGCTCGTCGATCTCGAGCTTCATCGCGGGCACCTCCGGCAGCACCCGCTGGGCGAGACCGGTATCGCACATGAGGTTGATGCCGTCGATCGGATGCTCCGCACCGATCAGCTTGTCGAGTTCGGTGCGCACCCGTTCGGCGGTGATGCGGTCGATCTGCTCGGCCATCTCCACGATCGCCGTGCGCACCCGAGGCGCCACCTCGAAACCGAGCTGCGCGACGAAGCGGGCCGCGCGCAACATGCGCAACGGGTCGTCGTCGAACGAATCCTGCGGTGCCGCAGGCGTATCGAGCACGCCTTCGAGTAGGGCATCCAGTCCGTTGAGCGGGTCGACGAATTCCAGCGAACCGTCCTCGGCGATCTTCACCGCCATCGCGTTCACCGTGAAATCACGCCGGACCAGGTCGCCCTCGAGCGTGTCACCGAAGGTCACCTCCGGATTGCGCGACACCCGGTCATAGGTATCGGCCCGGAACGTGGTGATCTCGAGCTGGTGATCCCCCTTGGCCGCACTCACCGTCCCGAACGCGAGCCCACCGGTGTCCCACAACTGATCGGCCCACCCCCGCATCAGCTCCTGCACGATCTCCGGCCGCGCATCGGTGGTGAAATCCAGATCATTGCCCAACCGCCCGAGCACCGCGTCGCGCACGCTGCCCCCCACCAGATACAGCGAATGCCCCCGCGCGGCGAACATGCCCCCCAACGGCACCAGCACCTCGGACAGCTGCCCCAACGTCACCGCCGCACCAGCAAGCAGCCGAGCACGACGATCCGCGACAACATCAGAGGAAACCACGAGTACAGAGCTTACTGTTCCGCCTCCCCGCGACACTGGCCAGACTCAGGTGCGTGCGGACTTGCGGACGCGGCAAGCTTCTTGTGATGGCCTGGTCAGCCCGTCCCCGGTGAGTTACCCATGTTCGCGCGTGATCGGTGGGTTGCGGCGACAACAGCGCTCCAGCAACACAGCTAAGCTGGCTGGGTGTCTCCTCCGGCCGATCGCGCGAACAGTCGACGCCGCCAGCCGCGGCGGCGCGGCGGGGCGGGTAACGGCGGTAAGCCGCGTATGCGCACGGTGCGCGAAACGTCCGCGGGCGGCCTCGTTGTCGACGGGTTGGACGGGCCGAGGGAGCTGCGGTGTGCCGCGTTGATCGGGCGGACCGATCGGCGCGGGCGGTTGCTGTGGTCGCTGCCCAAAGGCCATATCGAGGAGGGCGAGACCTCCGAGCAGACCGCCATGCGTGAGGTCGCCGAGGAGACCGGCATCATCGGCGAGGTGGTGGCAGAGCTGGGCAATATCGATTACTGGTTCGTCACCGAGGGCAGACGGGTACACAAGACCGTGCACCACTACCTGCTGCGGTGTCTCGGTGGTGAGTTGTCCGATGCCGACGTGGAAGTCACCCAGGTTGCGTGGGTTCCGTTGAGCGAGTTGGATTCCCGGTTGGCCTACGCCGACGAGCGGCGCCTGGCCGAGGTGGCTAATCGGATGATCGACCGGATGGAGACCGGCAAGCGATGACGGGTGGACTGTTCCGGCTGATCACGGCGGTCCTGACCATCTTGGGTTCGGTGGCGCTGCTGCCCGCGGTGGCGCAGGCGCAACCGGACGACACGTCGGCGCCGAAGTTCCTCAAACTCACCCTGGACGCGGTGGCGCCGGGCACGGTGACCACGAGCAGCGATCCGGTGCTCACCGTGTCGGGGACGGTCACCAATATCGGTGACCGGGTGGTCGACGATGTGAGCGTGCGCATCCAGCGTGCCGCCCCGGTGCTGTCGCCGAGCGGGTTGCGCAGTTCGCTGCGGCTCGATCAGGTGAACTACGACGTGACCGGACCGTTCGAGGATGTGGCGCCGCAGCTGAGTCCTGGCCAGCGCAAACAGTTCTCGGTGCGGATCGCGCTGCGCGGCGGCGACGGTGCGTCGCTCGGCATCACCGACCCCGGTGTGTATCCGCTGCTGCTGAATGTGAACGGTGAGCCGGCCTACGGCTCGCAGGCCCGGCTCGACGACGCCCGCTTCCTGCTTCCGGTGCTCGGACTGCCACCGGCCGACGGTGACCCGGCCCCGGTCGCCGCGCCGCCGGAGGCGACCCCGGTGGCGACGACGGTGATCTGGCCGCTGGCCGACCGGCCGCGCATGGTCGCGGGCAAACCGGGGTCGGTGAACGGGCAGGTGGAACTGCTCGACGACGAGCTCGCCGCCTCGCTCGGCAAGGGCGGGCGGCTCGAGCAGCTGGTCGCCGCGCTGGAAGCGGTGGCACCCGCACCGGGCAAGGACAACGCGGTCGCCGGGTCGGTGTGCATCGCGATCGATCCCGACCTGGTGTCGACCGCGCAGACGATGACGCGCGGTTATCGGGTGCTGGCGAGTCCGTCGGATCCGGAGGGCGCGACGCGGGAGGGGACCGGCGCCGCGAACGCGCAGGCCTGGCTCGACCGGTTGCGCGCGCTCGCCGGGTCGATGTGCACGGTGGCGTTGCCGTACGCGCAGGTCGATGTGACGGCGTTGGCGGCGGTGAACGAGCCGGGCCTGTCGGCGCGGGCCTTGCACGCACCGGCCGATGTGGTGGACGCGATCCTCGGCACCAGGTCGCTGCGTGGGGTGAGCCTGCCCGATTCCGGCAGCATCGACCACGCGGCGGGGCAGTTGCTGCGTGAGTACGGGTACGGCACGGCGGTGCTCGCCGGGTCGGCGGTATCGGGTGAGGGTTCGGTGCCGGATCCGGAGACCGCGCTCACCTCGACGCCGTCTACGTTCGTGCCCGGCACGGTCGTCGGCGGGGAGCAGGCCGCGCCGGACGTGGTGCGGGTGCCGGATGTGAGCGTCGAGGCGGGGCCGAACACCGATCCGGCGCTGCGGGTGACGACCTTCGACATCTGGTCGGCGACCGCGCTGGCCGCCGTGGGTTCCAACCCGCCGACGCCCTCGTTCACGCCGTCGAAGGTGCGCTTCGACGTCACCAACGACTCACGGGCCGCCCGGTTGCAGGACGCACTCGGTGCGATGGCGTGGACCGCGCTGAATCCGGCGCCGGACCGGCCGCGTTCGCAGCTGTTGATGCCGCCGCAACAGTGGGGTGCCAGCCGTGAGGAGGGTGTGGCCCTGCTCAAACAGGTGGAACTGCTCGCCCGCAACCAACTGGCCCAGCCGCGGCCGTTCGCGGAGCTCGTCGCGCAGGAGCCGGATCCGCGCCCGTTCACCCTCGAATACCTGCCGTCGGCCGCTCAGGACGCGGCGCCCGAACATCTCGTCGTGCCCGTGCGCGACCAGGGTGCGCGGATCACCGAGATGATGCGGGCGCTCGTCGAGCTGCCCGAGGCCGAGCTGACGCCGCTGGCTTTCCTCACGCCCGCGCGCGAGGATCTGCTGCGGGCGTTGAGCCTGTCGGACCGGCGTGGCGAGGACGACACTCTCGCCGACCTGCATGCCGACCGGCGCGTCGATCAGGTGACCCGGGAAATCGACACCGTCTTCGCGTCGGTATCGGTGTTGCCCCCGGGCGGTGTGTACACGCTCGCGTCCGAGCAGAGCCCGTTGCTGCTGGTGGCCCGCAATGATCTGCCGGTGGCGATCCGGGTGAACTTCCGGATCTCCGCGCCTTCCGAGACGAACATCACCGATATCGGCGAACAGCTCCTTCCGCCGAATGGAACCCGGTCATTTCAGATACCGACCGAGGTGAGCGACAGCCGTAAGCTGGTCATTCCCATCGCCCTTACCACCCCGGACGGAATCACGCTAGGGGAGCCGACGTCGGTCTCGGTGCGCTCGAACGCCTACGGTCAGGCCTTGGCCATAATTACGGCATGTGCCGCGATACTGCTGTTGCTGTTGGCGGGGCGCCGGCTGTGGCGGCGCTTCCGCGGCCGACCCGACCCCGCCGACGAGGGGTTCGCCCCCGAAACGGTGGAACGGGCCGGACGGCTGCGACGCGCCCGGCAACGACTGCGTCGGCAGTGAACACCCACGCCTGACCGGCGCGCGGGGGACCATGACAGGCAAGAACGAGGCGGGATTCGCGGGTTGCGCCGGGTACAGGAGGCATGATGGGCGACGATGATTCCGCTCATCGGCACAACCACGACGAACGCGACGAGCCGACCCACCGCTGGGGTCCCGCCGCGCCATGGGAGCGTGGAGTGAGCGGCCGCGACACCGACGAGCCGCAGGTGCCGGCCCGTCCCGGCGATCGTCCGGTCCCCCCGCGCCTCGGTCCCGTCGACCCGGCATGGCCGCACCCCGCTGATCCCGGGCCGCAGCAGGGTGCCCGACCCGCCCAACCGACAGGACGACCCGTTCCCGGCAGCTCGGGCGAAATCCCGCGTGTCCAGCCCCCTCGCCAGCCGCCCCACGGGCCCGGCCGTACCGGCGAGCCGCCGTACCCGCAAGCCTTCCGGCCCGGCGAACCGAACTTCAGTCCATCGCCCGGTGAACCGCCGCACGCGCAGTATCCGCGCGATGACGACCCGCGTCTTCGCTCCGGCGAACCTCCGCGCGCGCCTCATCCCGGCGAGTCGAATTACACCTCGGCACCCGGTGCTCCGTATCGGCCGCTGCCTCCCGTCGAGCCGAATCACCGTCCGGGGCCCGCAGATCCGCTGCGCGGGCAGCCACCGCGACCGGGGGACCCGAACGGTGCCGTGCCGGACGACGCGCTGCGCGCACCGGGACGTACCGGCGAAAGCAACCGTCGGCCCGCACCTTCCGGCGAATTCCCGGTCCAGCAGCGACCGGGCGGCCCTGGTCCGCAGCGACCCCAGCCGTACCCGGCCGACGGACGTTCCGGGGAGTTCCCTCGGCAGCAGCGACCGGGTGGTCCACAGCCTCCTCAGGCCTATCCGGCGGACGGGCGTTCGGGGGAGTTCCCCCGCCAGCAGCGACCGGGTGGCCCCGGGCCGCAGCGACCCGCACCGCCCGATCCTCGATCGGCCGCTCCTTACGGCGAGTCGTCGCAACCACCGCCGATTGATCCGCGAGTCCCCGGCGCCGGTGCGCCGCGACGCCCCGAACCGGGTCGCCCCGGCGAGTTCCGACCACCGGGCCCGGGCCCCGAGGGACGCCCGGGTGGTTTCGGCTCGGCGCCCGGCGGTCAGCGGGGCGAGTTCCCGCCCGCGCCAGGTCAGCGACCAGGTCCCACCGGCGTCGAGCCGGGCGACCGGCCGGGTCAGCAGCGCGGTTCGGCGGGCCCGGCCGGACCCTCGGTCATGGGCGGTCGCGGTGGCGTCGAGCACCCCGGTGCGGGCGAGCAAGGGAGTCGCGGCGGTCAGCCCGGCGTCGGCGGTCAGCCCGGCGCCGGCGGTCAGCCCGGCATCGGCGGACAGCTCGGCGCCGGCGGACGACCTGGAGTCGGTCAGCCTGGCGGTGGGCAACCGCGCGGTCGTCGGGCCGGCGATGATGCACCCCAAGGTCCTGCCCAGCGGCCGAGTGGTCCACAGCGGCCGGGCCCCAGGTCGGGGGAGTTTCCGCAGCAGCAGGCCGCAGGGGCATCCGGGGCGATTCCTCGGCAGGCTCGCCCCGAGGTGGATCCTGGGCGTCGTCCGCAGGCCGGTCCGCAGCCGCGTGGGTACCAGGCAGCTCGACCGGGGCCTGGGCGTGACAGCTTCCCCGGGATGCCCGCGGCATCGAGTCGGCCCGCTGGTGACGCGATGCGGGCGGCCGAGCAAACGCAGGTGATCGCGCGTCCGGAGCGGATTCGCACCGAGAAGCCCGCGCCGCGTGACACGAATCCACAGTCGGCCAACGACAAGCTGCTCAAGGATTCCGGGTCGATCGCCGTGGCGACGCTCGTCAGCCGGATCACCGGGTTCGCGAAGCAGCTGTTGCTGCTCACCGTGCTCGGTCCGGCGATCGCCAGTGCGTTCATCTCGGCGAACCTGATCCCGAACATGGTGGCCGAGTTGGTCCTCGGCGCGGTGCTCACGGCGATCGTCGTGCCTACGCTGGTGCGCGCCGAACAGGAAGACGCCGACAACGGCGCCGAGTTCATCCGAAGATTGGTGACCGCCGCCTTCGCCGTGCTCTTCGTGGCGACCGTCCTGACGCTCGCCGCGACGCCGATCCTGGCCAGCCACGTGCTCGTCGACTCCGACGGCAAGGTCGACACCTCGCTGACCACCGCGCTCACCTACCTGCTCGCACCGGCGATCCTGTTCTACGGAATGTCGGCGCTGTTCACGGCCATCCTCAACACCAGGCAGGCGTTCAAACCGGGCGCGTGGGCACCGGTGATGAACAACATCGTCGCTCTCGTGGTGCTGGCGGTGTACGCGCTCACGCCCGGCGAGATCACCCTCGACCCCGTGCGGATGAGCGACCCGAAACTGCTGGTCCTCGGCCTCGGCATCACCGCCGGTGTGGCCACCCAGGCGCTCAGCCTGCTGCCAGCCATCCGCAGACACGGGATCAATCTGCGCCCGCTGTGGGGCATCGACGCTCGCCTCAAGCAGTTCGGCAGGATGGCCGCCGCGATCATCCTGTACGTGCTGATCAGTCAGGTCGGGCTGGTGGTGGCGAACAACATCGCCTCCGCGGCCGACGAGGCGGGCCCGGCGATCTTCGCCAACGCCTGGGCGCTGCTGCAGCTGCCGTACGGCGTCATCGGCGTCACGCTGCTCACCGCGATCATGCCGAGGCTGAGCCGCAACGCCGCCGCCGACGACACGCCCGCCGTGGTCGACGATCTGTCCGCGGCCACCCGGCTCACCATGATCGCGCTGATCCCGATCGTGGCCTTCATGACCCTGGCCGGCCCGGCGATCGGCGAGGCCCTCTACGGCTACGCCCGGTTCTCCGGTGACGCCGCCCGCCTCGGCAGCGCGGTGAGCTGGTCGGCCTTCACGCTGATCCCGTATTCGCTGGTGCTGATCCATCTGCGCGTCTTCTACGCCCGTGAACAGGCGTGGACGCCGACCTGGATCATCCTCGGCATCACCACCGTGAAGATCGCCTGCTCGGCGCTCGCCCCGGTGCTCGCTCGCGACAGCGACGACGTGGTCATCATCCTCGGCGTCGCCACCGGTCTCAGCTTCACCGCGGGCGCGGTGATCGGCGGGATCCTGCTGCACCGCAGCCTCGGTGATCTGCGCATGGCCAATGTCGGCCGCACCATCACCAGGGTGGTGCTCGCCTCGATCGCGGGCGGCGCGGTGATGCTCATCGTCGACACCGTGACCGGCCTCGCGAACGTCACCGGCGGCCCGGCCTCGCTGCTGCGGGTCACCGTCGACGCGCTCGTCCTGTTCTCGGTGGCGTTCGGGCTGATGCGTCTGGTCGGCATCCCCGAGGTGGTGGCGATCACCGTCGCCGTCTCACGCAAGCTCGGCATCACCCCGCCCGCGCCGGAACTCGCGCTGGACGAGGACGCCTCGGCCGAGGACATCTACGCGACCACCGTGTTGCGCAGGCCCGACACCTACGCCTTCCCGGCGTACGGGCAGTCGATGGATACCCAGACCATGGTGTTGCCGGTGATCCGGCCCGGTGCTGTTGACATCACCGGTCAAGCACAGTTCCCGTACGCTGTTCGGCAGACCGATACGGGAGATCAGGCCGAAGGAGGACCGAGGGTGAGCGATGACGCGGTGGGCGGCGTCCCAGCCGCTGATTCTGCGGCGCGCGCCGCAGGAGGAAGGTCCACCGATGTCCGGCCCGACGGGGCAGACACCGCGGGATCCGAACACGCCGACGCGCCCGACGACAGCAAGAACCCGCAGGCAGACGGGTCGCCGGAGAAGAACGAACCGACCGAGGAGCGCCGCGGGGCCGCGCCGCCGCACGATCCGACCCACGACACCGGCATGCTGCCGATCCCCGTACCGCCGCAGGACGTGCAGCGTTCGCAGCGCGGACCGAAGCTGATCCCCGGCGCGTCGGTCGCGGGCGGCCGGTATCGCCTGCTCGCCAGCCACGGCGGCGCGCGCGGGCTCAAGTTCTGGCAGGCCCTCGACATCAAACTCGACCGCGAAGTCGCGCTGACCTTCGTCGATGCCGATCAGAAGTCGGGTGAGAACGCCGGCCACGACGGTCCGCAGGCGATCCTGTCGCGCACGCTGCGTCTTGGCCGCATCAACTCGCCCGGCCTGGCAAGGGTCCTGGACGTGGTGCGCGGTAGTTCCGGCGGCATCGTGGTCGCGGAGTGGACGCCCGGCCGATCGCTGCGGGAGATGGCCGAGACGGTGCCGTCGCCGATCGGTGCGGCCCGGGCCATCCGGGTGCTCGCCTCGGCGGCCGAACTGGCCCATCGCGGCGGTGGCTCGCTCTCGATCGACCATCCCGACCGCATTCGGATCAGCGCCTCGGGCGACGCCGTGCTCGCCTTCCCCGGCACGCTCGGCGATTCCGACGCGCAGTCCGATGTTCGTGGCCTCGGCGCCATGCTCTACGCGCTCATCACCGCGCGTTGGCCGATTCGCGTGGGCGGTGTCACCGGCACGGCCGCGACGATCGGCGGACTGCGTCTGGCCGACTTCGGGCCCGACGGGACCCCGGTGGAACCGCGCCAGATCCGGCCCGAGGTGCCGTTCGAGATCTCGGCCGTCGCCGTGCGGTCGCTGGAGTCGAACAAGGGCGTGCGCACCGCTGCCACCGTGCAGCACGTGCTCGAGCAGGCCTCGGTCGTCGACCAGAAGACCGATTTCATCCCCGTGCTGCGGCTGGGTCAGCGGGCGGTCGCGGCCGGTCCCGATTCGCTCGCCGACCCGGACCTGCTTGCGGCCGAACGCGAACGCTCCAAGCGGATGATGTGGATCATGGTCGGGCTCGGCGTGCTCGCCGCGCTGGTGGTCGGCATTTTGATCTGGTGGATGGTGAGTATCTTCGCGCCCGGCGCGTCGGACAAACCGCTGGATCAGCAGGTAAACATCGGGCTCACGTCGAGTGTGGCGCCGCCGAGCGCGGCCGCCGCGCCGACGGCCGACCAGCCCGCGCAGCCGTCGAGTGTGCCGGTGGCCGTCACCGGTGCCAGGGTGTTCTCCCCGGAGGGCACCCCCGACGGCGCCGCGACGTCGAGTGCGGTGCTCGACCAAAACCCGGATACGGTGTGGCGCACCGACCAGTACTTCCAGCAGTTCCCCGCCCTCAAGAAGGGCGTGGGACTGCTGGCCACGCTGCCCGCGCCCGCCAAGCTCACCAATGTCTCGATCACCTCGCCCAGCGCGGGCAGCACCGTCGAGATCCGGACCTCGCCCACCGAGACGCCCACGCTCGACCAGACCCAGCTGATCGGCTCCGCCCGCCTCGGCGACGGCGTCACTGAGGTCCCTGTGCAGACTGATCAGGCTGCTCGCTTTGTGCTCGTATGGATCACCGGACTGGCGAATTCGGGCGGACAGTTCCAGACCGCCGTCGCCGACGTCCGCTTCGACGCCGCGCCGTAAACCCGCGCCGCAGTCCTTCCCACCTGCTATCTGCGCAGGTGGATGCCTATTTCGCGCTAGAACATCAGTGTTCATCGAACCGCGGTCCGGTTGGTGCGCAATTGTTATCAGCGATATGATCACCCCGCGCTCTCGGCAGGGAGCTACCCAGGATCTGTCGACGTCGGTCCTGGACGCCGCGTTGTAGTCAGGTGATGGATCGGCCTCGTTCGCCGACGTGAAGTCGCCGTAATGAGCGCTGTCCAAGGGGTCAGGTGTTGTCGCCGGAAGTCAACGAGCAAGTACGCGGGGGGACAACGCGCCAGGCGGCGTTCCGCGATCGCTCGTTCCTGGAGAACAGCAGCGACAAGGAACTCCTCGCCGCGCACGTACGCGGCGAACCGCACGCCTTTTCCGAACTGCTGCGCAGGCACAAGGATCACCTCTGGCAGACCGCGCTGCGCACGTCCTACAGCCGTGAGGACGCCGCCGACTGCCTGCAGGACGCCTTGTTCTCCGCCCATCGCACCGCCGAGACGTTCCGCGCCGAGTCCGAGGTGCGCAGCTGGTTGCACGCCATCGTCGTGAACGCCTGCCTCGACCGGATCCGGCGCAACAAGACCCGCCGCGCCATCTCCGTCACGCCCGACACCATGCCCGAGGCGGTCGAGCCACGCGATGCCTACGCCGACTACGAGCTGAACCTCGTGGTGAGCGAGGCGCTGTTCACCCTCCCTGACGAACAGCGGCTCGCCCTGGTGATGACCGAGATGGAGGGGCGGAGTGTGGCCGAAACCGCCTTGGCACTCGGCGTGGCGGAAGGCACGATCAAGAGCAGATGCGCCCGAGCGCGCGTACGTTTGCAAGAACGTTTGGAATTTTTCCGGGATCCAGGGAACCGGAGCTAGCCCGGATGCGTCATTAACAGTGACGAACAAGTCAGCGATGTACATGCTGCGATTCGAAAATCGACAGAACAGGGGAGGTGCGAGGTGGCTCGATCCGTGCCGCAGCCTCCGTTCCCGTCGGAACTGCTGGCCGATCTGCACGCCGACAATCTCGCACCGGAACTCCGCGAGCAACTGTGGCCCAAGGTCCGCACCGACCCGGACGCGCTGCGCTACCTGAACGATCTCGACGAGGTGAACACCCGCCTCCGCACGCTGGCCGACGAAGACCTGGTCGTGCACCGCATGCCCGACGACGTGGCCGACCGCATGTTCCGATTCGTCGCCGAACTCGACGCGGGCGACGGCCCGACCGAACGAATCACGTCTGTCCCGACCATCGCCGCCCCCGCCGCGACACAGTCCACGCCGATCTCGTTGGCGCAGTACAAGTCCCGGCGCCGGATGGGCTTCTTGGCGGCGGCAGCGGCCACCATCGCCGTCCTCGCGGGTGCGGGCGCCGTCGTCGGCACCCTCGACAACACGGACGGCACCCCCACGGCGGCCCCGCCCACCGAACCGGCCACCCCCGGCGACGACCTCACCGCGGCTGCCGCCCTCACCGCCCTCGGCAAACGCGACGTCCACGGCCCCCTCGCCGACGAGGCCGCCCTCACCCGCTGCGTACAGGCCAACGGCATCGACCGTGCCGTCCTAGGTGCGTCGAGCATCACCTTCCGCGGCGACGACGCCGTACTCGTCCTCGTCAAAGGCCCCCAAACCCCGACCATCACCGCGTTGGTCGTCGGCACCGGATGCACCACGGGCGCCCCGAGTCGATTAGCCGTCCGCGACATCGGCTGACCTGCCCTTCTAGGCGACACTGCACTGTTCTCGGCGCGTCCCCCGCCTCTGGACTGACCGGAGGGTGCGACGAAGGAGTGCCCGCAGGGAGGGAAGAGGCGGGGGTTCAGCGCCGAGAACCGCGGCGCCAGCCGCCGAATGAACACAGGGAACAACACCGTTTAGGCTGTTGTTGACTCACACGTCCCAGCATTGCTTTTCGGAAGGGCCCCATGAGCACGCCAGTTCGCGACCTGATCATCGTCGGCTCAGGACCCGCCGGCTACACGGCGGCGGTCTATGCCGCCCGCGCCGAGTTGGCGCCCTTGGTCTTCGAGGGCACCCAGTTCGGTGGCGCCCTGATGACCACCACCGAGGTGGAGAACTTCCCCGGCTTCCGCGAGGGCATCATGGGCCCCGACCTGATGGAGCAGATGCGCGAGCAGGCCAAGCGTTTCGGCGCCGACCTGCGCACCGAGGACGTCGACGCGATCGACCTGTCCGGCCCGGTGAAGAAGGTCACTGTCGGTGAGGAGACCTTCGAGGCCTACGCCGTCATCCTCGCCATGGGTTCGGCCGCCCGCTACCTACACGTCCCCGGTGAGCAGGAACTGCTCGGCCGCGGCGTGAGCGCGTGCGCCACCTGCGACGGCTTCTTCTTCAAGGGCCAGGACATCGTGGTCGTCGGCGGCGGCGACTCGGCGATGGAGGAAGCGACCTTCCTCACCAAGTTCGCCGCGAGCGTCACCATCGTGCACCGCCGCGAGGAGTTCCGTGCCTCCCGCATCATGCTCGAGCGCGCCAAGGCCAACGAGAAGATCAACTTCCGGCTCAACGCGGAGGTCGTGAAGGTCAACGGCGACAAGAGCGTCACCAGCCTCACCCTGCGCGACACCAGGACCGGTGAGGAATCCGAGCTGGCCGCCACCGGCCTGTTCGTCGCCATCGGCCACGATCCGCGCAGCGAACTGGTGAAGGGCCAGGTCGCGCTCGACGGCGAAGGCTATGTGCAGGTGACCGATCCGGGCACCGCCACCGATGTGGCAGGCGTGTTCGCCGCGGGCGACCTCGTCGACCACACCTACCGCCAGGCGATCACCGCCGCCGGTACCGGTTGCCGCGCCGCCATCGATGCCGAGCGCTGGCTCGCCGAGCAGGGCGACATCACCGCCAACACACTCGAAAACGCCGACGGCCCGGCCGCGGTGTCCGCCAACTGATTTCGCGTTCCACCCAGGCAGGAGAACACCCATGGCCGACAGTGCCAACACCATCACCGTGACCGACCAGTCCTTCGCCGACGACGTGCTGCTCAGCGAGAAGCCCGTGCTCGTCGACTTCTGGGCCGACTGGTGCGGCCCGTGCAAGATGGTCGCCCCCGTGCTGGAGGAGATCGCGGGCACCCATGCCGACAAGCTCACCATCGCCAAGCTCGACACCGAGGCCAACCCCGGCGCAGCCCGCGACTACCAGATCCTGTCGCTGCCGACCATGATCCTGTTCCAGGGCGGCAAGCCGGTGAAGCAGATCGTCGGCGCCAAGGGCAAGGCGGCGCTGCTGCGCGAGCTCGAAGGGCTCATCTGAGCCGCGATCGATCCGACAAAGACACCTCCCACCGGCCGACGCGCCGTAGGATGCCTGGACCCGGGATTCCCGTAATACCGCCCGGGTCTGAGACAATCGACGGACGCTCCGGCCGAAGGAAAGGGCTCTTACGCATGCACCGACTTCGTCACGGCGATTCAGGACCGGCCGTCGCAGAGGTTCGGAGCACCCTCGCAAGCCTCGGTTTCCTGCATCGCCAGCACGATTGGCAGGACACCGATGTGGTCTTCGACCGCTCGCTCGACTCGGCGGTTCGCGCGTTCCAGCAGCAGCGTGGTCTGCTCGTCGACGGGATCGTCGGCCCGGCCACGTATCGCGCGCTGAAGGAAGCCTCCTACCGCCTGGGTGCCCGCACACTGATCTACCAGCTGTCCGCCCCGCTGTACGGCGACGATGTGGCCACCTTGCAGCGCAAGCTACAGGACCTCGGCTTCTACGTGCACCGGGTCGACGGCTACTTCGGTCCACACACCCACGAGGGACTCAGCGCCTTCCAGCGCGAGATCGGTCTCTCGGCCGACGGCATCTGTGGTCCCGACACACTGCGCTCGCTCGATCTGCTCGGCGCGCGCGTCACCGGCGGCAACCCGCATCGCATCGCCGAGGAAGAGGTGGTGCACCGGGCGGGTCCGCAGCTCACCGGCAAGCGCATCGTCATCGACCCCGGGTTCGGCGGTCCCGACAAGGGATTCGCCGTGCCGACGGAGTTCGGTGACGTGTACGAGTCGGAGATCCTGTGGGATCTGGCCTCGCGGCTCGAGGGCCGGATGGCCGCCACCGGCATGGAGACGTTCCTGTCGCGGCCGTGGGGCGCCAACCCGACCGATGCCGAACGCGCCGAGACCTCCAACGCTTTCGACGCCGATCTGATGATCTCGTTGCGCTGTGCGATGAGTGACAATCCGTCGGCGCAGGGCGTCGCCGGCTTCTACTTCGGTAATTCGCACGGTTCGGTGTCGATGATCGGGCAGGTGCTCGCCGGATTCATCCAGCGCGAAGTGGTTGCCCGCACGTCCCTGCAGGACTGCCGCACCCATCAGCGCACCTGGGATCTGCTGCGCCTCACCAAGATGCCGACGGTCCAGGTGGACCTGGGCTACCTCACCAACGAATACGATGCCTCCATTCTCACGAACCCGCGCATGCGGGACGTGATCGCCGAGGCGATCCTCATCTCGGTGAAGCGGCTGTACCTGCTCGGCCAGGACGACCAACCCACCGGCACCTACACCTTCGCCGAACTGCTCGCCGAGGAACTGGCGGCGCAAGACCGGCTGCCGGAGAACTCCGGCCTCGTCCGCCTCCCCGGAGGTTCAGGCCAGACCCAGGTGCGGTGACGCTTACGTCGGCGGCCAGACCGAGTAGCGGGTCACGGCAGCCCGTCCCCGGCGAGTTACCCATGTTCTCCCGAAACCACATGAGCGGCCCCGCGCAGGCGGGGCCGCTTTCTTGTGTCGGCTAGCGCACGCCGATTCTGGCAGGTGGGGCCATCTCGGCGGCGGCCAGAAGCTGATCGAGAGCGCGCTCGACGTCTTCCTTCCAGCCGTGATCGGAGTCGAGCTCGAGACGCAGGCGTGGGAAGCGGTGATGCTGCGCCACCACTTCGAAGCCGACGTCCTCGAGGAAATCCGCGTCGATCATGCAGGTTTCCGGGGTGCACTGGGTGGCCGAGGCCGGGTCGCGCAGGGGAGCGGCGATCCGTTCCATCAGCCGCATCGACGAGCCGAGTCCGCGGTCGGCCACCGAACTGGACGGCGGCCCGTTGCGGATACCGAATGCCTCGAGCGCCCGCACACCGCGACGCACCAGATCGGCCACCACGGCCTGCACCAGCCGGTGGGCTACATCGGATTCGTCATAGGGGAATTCGGCCTGCAGCGTGGTCAGCAGGATGGCATCCGGGCTCACGGGGGAGGTGGGGAACAGGGTCGAGCGCGGCACCGAACTCGGCGGCGAATACAGCGCGCACCCGGCGATGTTGTTGTCGACCTGGGCCACCTGCCCGCACGATCCCCATTCGAGCATGACCGTCGAGAGCCATGCCTCCTTCTCGAAAACCGGATCGCTGAAGGACTGGGAGTCGGCGGCCACGGCCGGATCGAGCTCCCAGAAAACACACCGCCGGGTATGCGCCGGAAGTCGATCGAGTCCGTCGAGGGTCAATGCTGTGACGCTGGTCGACACTGCTCTGTTCAGCCTCCAGCTGTCCGATTCATCCACGCTCACGCCACATCACTATCCACAGTAATGCCGCCTCTTTCCGAGATGTAGAAAGGCTGGGAAGTCCCTGTCACAGTGACGTTTCAGGGCTGGCTTGCTCCATCAGCGCCACAATGCGCTCGAGATCTTCGACGGAACCGAACTCGACAACTATCTTGCCCTTGCGCTTGCCGAGGCTCACCGTCACCCGGGTGTCGTAGGAACCCGATAGGCGTTCGGCGACTTCCTGTAGGCCCGGCATGTGAATCGGCTTGCGCTTCGGCGCCGGGGGAGCGACCTCCGACGGATTGCGGTTGGCCAGCGTCACCGCTTCCTCGGTGGAGCGCACCGACAAGCCTTCGGCGACAATCCGTTCTGCCAGCGCCTCTTGCGCCTCGGCGCCCGCGTCCAAACCGAGCAGCGCGCGGGCATGGCCGGCCGACAGCACACCGGCGGCCACCCGACGCTGCACCGGAATCGGCAGCTTCAGCAGCCGGATCATGTTCGTCACCACCGGACGCGAACGGCCGATACGCGAGGCCAGTTCCTCGTGGGTGACATCGAACTCTTCGAGCAGTTGCTGATACGCCGCCGCCTCTTCGAGGGGGTTCAGCTGCACGCGATGGATGTTTTCCAGCAGCGCGTCGCGCAGCATCGAGCTGTCGGCGGTATCGCGAATGATGGCCGGGATGGTGGCCAGGCCCGCTTCTTGGCACGCGCGCCAGCGGCGCTCGCCCATGACCAACTGGAACTTGTCGACACCCGGCTCGAGCCGCCGCACCACGATCGGCTGCATCAACCCGAATTCACGGATCGAGTGCACCAACTCGGCCAGTGCCTCTTCCTCGAACACCGAGCGCGGCTGCTTCGGGTTCGGTTCGATCTGATCCGCGGGAATCTCGCGGTACACCGCATCGCCGGGGGAAACCAGATCTTCCGCAGGTTCCGCGGGTTCGGCATCGGGAACGCGATGCAGGAACGCCTCGGCCGGTTGCGGGCCGATCGGGTTGATACCGATCACGCTCGCCGCGGAACTGCTGAGCCCCGGCGCCACGGCGGGCCCCGTCGGGATCAACGCCGCCAACCCGCGACCGAGACCGCCCTTTTTCGCCTGACTCATCGGCTACCGATCCCTTCCTCGTTCCAACACACCAGCACTACGACGCGCCCTGGATAACCTGGGCGCGCCCGGCGAGCTCACGCCCGGCGTCCATGTAGCTCATCGCGCCACGGGAGCCTGGATCATAATCGAGCACGGTCATCCCGTAGCCCGGCGCCTCCGAGACCTTCACGCTGCGCGGGATCATCGACTTGAGCACCACGTCGCCGAAGTGATTGCGCACTTCCTCCGCGACCTGGTCGGCCAGCTTCGTGCGGCCGTCGTACATGGTGAGCAGAACCGTCGACACGTGCAGCTCCGGGTTGAGATGCGACTGCACCAGGCCGATATTGCGCAGCAACTGGCCGACGCCCTCCAGCGCGTAGTACTCGCACTGGATCGGGATCAACACCTCTTTGGCCGCGACGAGCGCGTTGACGGTGAGCAGACCGAGCGAGGGCGGGCAGTCGATCAGCACGTAGTCGATGTCGTATCCGGCGACGGCGGCATCGCGAATGGCGGTCTTCAGCCGCCCCTCGCGCGCGACCATCGAGACCAACTCGATCTCCGCGCCGGCGAGGTCGATCGTGGCGGGAACGCACAACAGACGTTCGCTGTGCGGGCTCTGCTGGATAGCGTCGGTCACCGACACCTCACCGATCAGCAGCTCGTAACTGGACGGCACACCGGAGTGATGGGCGACGCCCAGCGCCGTACTCGCGTTGCCCTGCGGGTCTAGATCGACGACGAGGACGGTCATCCCCTGATGCGCCAGTGCGGCGGCAAGATTCACCGTCGTTGTCGTTTTGCCTACGCCACCCTTCTGGTTGGCGATGGTGATGATCCGTTGCTCGCGGGGTTTCGGCACAGTGACCTTTCCTGGATGCAGAATCTGGCTGGCGCGTTGCGCTTCCGCCGCGATCGGGGTCTCGGCGGGGGAGATGTGCCCGAAAGGAGTATTCCCGAACGTCTCCGCGTCGAAGCTGCTGGAGTCCAGCATCCCCGGGACCCGCGACGTTGTTTCCCGTGAAACATTCGCCGGACCGCTCGACATAGATTGCTCCTAACCCGAGAACTTCAGATCACGTATCCCCGACGAACGTCGGCGCCGTGTCATCACAAACAAACTGCGTCGGTGGAGAACTCGAAATTCGAGGAGATGGACTCACTCGCGCCGACCCTCAATAGCTTGCCAGCACCGGGACCGTTAGGAAAGCTGAATCGCGGCACGCCGCACGGGACACGCACAACGCGGCACAGAATTCACTTCACCGACGCTTGTTTCACGGGAAACAACGGGCGATCACGTTCCACGTGAAACACCGCAGGAGCCAGTCGCCGTCGCCCTCACCACATTCCGCATCCAGAAGTCCTCGACAGAGCGTCGTTCACGAACCGGTTCCGTTGACGATCATCCACTGCGACCGTCAAGGCATGGACGTGGGCCGCACTCCTGCTCCCACCTCTTGCCATCCCAGTCGTTACGGCGAAATTCAAGTCGAATCAGGTGCACCCAACCACCCTCGACCCATTTCGTCACGGTACGAAACTCTCTGAGCCGCATCCGAAAGCGAGCGAGGGCAATTCAGGAGTTGTTACGCCTTCTCGTCTTCTTTTCCGCGCCAGCGGCTTTACGTCCACCGCGACGGTTCGGGCGTTCGGCACGGGGGAGGAGTTCGGCGCTGATGACAAGGGTCGGGATCTCGACGATGCCCGCGCCGCAGCCGACGACGCGAAGATCGGTCGCGCCGTCCCGGATCAGCTCGGCACCGTCCCGCTCGAGTTCCTCGGCTGCGCTGGTTCCTTTGAGCGCGAGCATGCGTCCGTGGTCGCGGAGGAGGGGGAGCGACCAGTGCGCGAGTTTGGCGAGCGGGGCGACCGCGCGAGAGGTGACGACATCCGCGCCACCCGCTTCCTTGATGACACCCGACTGTTCGGCGCGCCCGCGCACGACGGTGACATCGAGTCCGGCGTCCTCGATGAACTCGCTCAGGAATACCGTCCGCCGCAGCAGCGGTTCCACGAGCGTGATGCGAAGGTCCGGCCGCGCGATGGCCAACGGGATGCCCGGCAGCCCAGCACCGCTGCCGACATCGACCACGGACGCGCCTTCATCGATCAGTTCACCGACCACCGCGCAGTTGAGGATGTGCCGCTCCCAGAGCCGGGGGACTTCGCGCGGACCGATGAGCCCGCGCTCCACGCCTGCGGTGGCGAGCGCCGCGCAGTAGCGGCGGGCGAGGTCCAGGCGGTCACCGAACAGCCGGGCTGCGGCAGCGGGCGGTTCCAGTTCGGCGGACAGCGCACCCAGTTCTCGTTCCACGTGAAACATCCTTCTCCAGTGGTGGTGATCGGGGCATGAATAAGGCCCCCGGTCCGGGACCGGAGGCCTTAATTACTTCCTGCGTGGTCGCGGCGGTGTGAGCCTACTCCGGCACAACCACGACGTGACGATTCGGCTCGACACCTTCGCTCTCGCTCGCCACGCCGTCGATCTCGGCGACGGCGTCGTGCACGATCTTGCGTTCGAACGGCGTCATCGCCGACAGCGCCTCGGGCTTGCCCGACTCGAGCACCCGCTTGGCGGCGGCCACACCCAGCTCGCTCAGATCGGCACGGCGCTGGGCGCGCCAGCCGGCCACGTCGAGCATCAGGCGGCTACGGACGCCGGTCGCCTGCTGCACGGCCAGGCGGGTGAGTTCCTGGAGCGCGTCGAGCACTTCACCATTGCGGCCGACCAGCTTGGTCAGGTCGCGGCCGCCGTCGATGCTCACGACCGCGCGGTCGCCCTCCACGTCGAGGTCGATGTCTCCGTCGAAGTCGAGCACGTCCAGCAGCTGCTCGAGGTAGTCGCCCGCGATCTCACCCTCTTCGATCAACGCCTCCTCGGCGTCGTTCACGACGTCCACAGTCGTCGACACGGTGGCGTCCCCTCCGTCGGTCTGGGTCTCAACAGTCATTGGATTTCCCTCTATCCGGTCGCGTCTCAGCGCTTACGCTTCTGGTTCGCGCGGCCACGATTACCCGGCCGCTGCTGCCCGCCGGGCTTGCGCTTTCCGCCGCCCTGCTTGGCCGACTGCTTCGGGGTGCCGTTGCTCGCCGAGGTTCCGTTCGCCGAGGGCGACTCGTCGGCAGGTGCGTCCTGCTTCTTGCGGACGTCGACCGGCTTGGCACCGGGCTTGGGCGCGTTCTGCGCCCGCAGCTCGAGCTTCTTCTGCTTCTTGGCCTCTTCTTCCTTCTCCATCCGGCCGAACACCAGGTGCTGCTGTCCGTAGGTCCAGATGTTGTTGGCCACCCAGTAGAGCAGGATGCCGATCATCAGGAAGGGGCCACCGACCATCACGCCGAGGGGGAAGACCCACAGCGACAGCTTGTTCATGATGGCGGCCTGCGGGTTGGCCGCGGCCTCGGGGGTCTGGCGGGCGACGGAAGCGCGAGCGTTGAAGTGGGTCGCCACACCGGCGATCACCATCAGCGGGACGGCGACGAGGCCGATGCTCATGCGGGTGGGGGTGCCGCCCCAGTCCGCGAACGCCTGCAGCTCACTCACCGGCGCGGTGATGAACGCCGCGATCGGGGCGCCGAAGATGCGGGCGCTCAGGAACGACTGGACGTCGGTGGCGCTGAAGATGTAGTTGCCGATGTTGGCGTTTTCCTCGGCGGTCAAACCGAGCTGACCCCAGCCGTGACCGGTCCGGTTGAACGAGCGGAGCACATGAAAGAGACCGAGGAACACCGGCACCTGCACCAGCACCGGCAGACAGCCCATGAGCGGGTTGAAGCCGTGTTCCTTCTGCAGCTTCTGCATCTCCCGCGCCATGGTCTCGCGGTCGTTCTTGTACTTCTTCTGCAGCTCCTTGATCTGGGGCTGCAGCTCCTGCATCTGCCGCGTGGTGCGGACCTGCTTCACGAACGGCTTGTACAGCACCAGCCGCAGGGTGAAGACCAGGAACACCACGGCGAGGCTCCAGGTGAGCCCGCTGTCGGGGCCGAACACGAAGCCGAAGGCTTTGTGCCAGAACCATAGGATGGCGGATACCGGCCAGTAGATGATGTCGAGCACGGCTCTAGGTACTCCCGTCGTTCGTATCGCCGATCAGCGCGGGCGATGACTTGGTGAAAGCATTCGACCCGCGCTCCGGCACGGGATCCCACCCCCCAGGGTGCCAGGGCGCGCATTTGGCCAGGCGAACGACCGTCAGTACCGATCCGACGACCAGCCCGCGGGTCCGCAGGGCGGTCACCGCGTACTCGCTGCACGTGGGGGTGAAGCGGCAGATCGGCATCCGGGTGGGGGAGACATAAGTGCGGTAGAGCTCGATCAGGAAGATCAGCGCGTTCGCGGGTAACCGAGCGAGCGTGCGCATTACCGTTCACCGGCCGTGGTGCGACCGAGCGCGGCCGCCGGAACCCGTTGCAAGCCGAGCTTGCGGAGGCCGGCGCGCAGCTGGCGCAGCAACTCGACGGAGTCGGCGGTGGCCGCACCGGGCAGGGCCCGGATCACGACATCGGTATCGGCGGGCAGTTCATCGATCACCTGGGCGCACATATGACGCAGGCGGCGGGCCACCCGGTGGCGAACCACCGCGTTACCCACCGCCTTGCTGACAATCAGCCCGAACCGAGGACCGCCTACGCGGACCAGGGAATCGCCGTCGGCGACATCGTCGTACGTGTGCGTGAACGCGTGTACGACGAGATCTCGCCTCCCGATTCGCTGACCGCGGCGCACCGTGCGGGAGAAATCAGCACGGTGGTGCAACCGATACGGCTCAGGCAACACCCGAGCGTCCGACTACGCGCGATCAGGCAGTCAGTTCGGAGCGGCCCTTACGGCGACGCGCCGAAACGATGGCGCGGCCCGCACGGGTCCGCATCCGGAGGCGGAAGCCGTGCACGCGCGCCCGACGACGGTTGTTCGGCTGGAACGTCCGCTTGCCCTTGGCCACGGTCAACACTCCTCGAGTTGGTGGGCACCGGTGAGGTACCCGAAGTTTTCGGTGATTCGGATTCTGCGCTGCGGACCGCGGTCTACGCACAGAGTGCCTTGGCGATCAGCGTGCAGCGCACAGCCGCCACCGCGCCAAGGGGTGACTGTATGAGGGTACTGATCGCCCCATACAGGGTCAAATTCGGCCCACATAGGGCGAAACGGTCGGTGAACGTCCGGCCCCGGATAGGGTCGGGACGAGTACCTAGGTGCAGATTACCTGTTGGCCGTGTCCGACCGTCGGCGAGCCGACCTGCGGCGACACGCCCGGGCGTCACCGACGCGGACAGCAACTTTTCGTGAGTTCCTCCACACCTCTGGCGTCGCTGGCGCCTTGCGGCTAGCCTCTGTAGCCGGGGGATTGCTGAAGAACCGCAGGTCCAGCTTCTTTCACTGCCACACGCTGGCAGAATTCCTCTATCCCCAGGTTTGTCCACATCTGTGGATAATTGTGTGGAAAGACGGCCGGAGTGGCATATTCGTAGGGCCGACGGTGCCCTCGCCAAGTCCGATCCCGGGACCGCACGGCGTTCGAACCGGCTTCGGTTGTTCGCTTCGATCACGCCGATCGCACCTGGTCACAGGTGCTGCGCTGGCGTGCTCGGCGGCCGTTGGCCCAACAAACCGGTCCGGGGAGGACGCTGCATGGACGACGAGCAGAACGTGCTGGCCACAGTGTGGCCGGAGGTGGTCGCCGAACTCACGACCGGCTCGGCCGACGGCGCCATTCCCGCGGTGAGCCGAGCTCAGCAGGCCTGGTTGAAGCTGGTGAAACCGCTCACCGTCGCCCAGGGTTTCGCGTTGCTGTCCGTTCCGTCGTCGCTGGCCCAGGAGGCGATCGAGCGCGACCTGCGCGAGCCGATCCTGCGTTCGCTCGGCCGCAGACTCGGGCCGCAGGTGGAAGGACTCGGTGTGCGTATCGCCGCGCCGAGCCCGGCCGCGGGGGAGCGCACGGGCAGTTCGCCCCGGCACGCCAGGATGACGAGCCGTCCGGAGCGTCCGCGTGAGCAGGTCCGCCCGCCCGCCGGCTACCCCGGCCCCGATTTCAGCGTGCCCGACTATCCCCAGCGCGGTGACTACGGCAGGCCGCGCTACGGCGCCGACGACTACAACGGCAACTCCGGCGAGTACGGCAACGACTACCAGCAGGCGCCCGACTACCAGCGCGACGGCGAGTACGGCAGCAGCTTCGGTGGCCGCGAGTTCCCGGCGCAGACCGGTGAGTACGGCGAGCGCGCCGAATACGCCGGACCGCGTGAGTACCCGGCCGAGCCGGAGTACCAGCAGCAGGGCGATTACCAGCAGCAACCGGAGTACCAGCAGGCTCCCGAGTACGCCAAGCCCCAGGAGTACAAGGCCGGCGAGTACAGCGGTGAGGATTTCCCCGGTGCCGATTTCGAGCCGACGGCTGTCTACCCCGTTCCCGATTTCAACGGCGAGTTCGCCGGCCGTCCTGACTTCCGCGGTACCCGTCCCGAACAGCGCGCCCCCGAACCAACCCCGGGCAGGCGCGAGCAGGGATCCTCGCGGCGCGATCATTCCGGGCAGGAAACCCTGTTCGGCACCGATCCGCCCGCACGCGCGCCGCGACGGCCGCAACCGCAGGAGGAGCCGGCCGCCGCGCGTGTCGATGAGACACCGGCCGATATCGCGCCCGAGCCACCGCGCCCCGGGACGCCGGGCGCTCAACCGGTCGACGACGAGCCGGTGGTCGACGCGCGCAACAACTGGCCGACGTATTTCAGCAAGTCGCCCGAGGCTCCGCCGCAGTCGTCGTCCTCGGCCAGCCTGAACGCGAAGTACACCTTCGAGACGTTCGTGATCGGCGCGTCGAACCGGTTCGCCCACGCCGCCGCGGTGGCCATCGCGGAGGCGCCCGCCCGGGCCTACAACCCGCTGTTCGTCTGGGGCGCTTCGGGTTTGGGCAAGACACACCTGTTGCACGCGGCCGGTCACTACGCGCAGCGGCTGTTCCCCGGCATGCGGGTGAAGTACGTGTCGACCGAGGAATTCACCAACGACTTCATCAACAGCCTGCGCGACGACCGCAAGGTGGCCTTCAAGCGCCGCTACCGCGAGACCGACATCCTGCTGGTCGACGACATCCAGTTCATCGAAGGTAAGGAAGGCATCCAGGAGGAGTTCTTCCACACCTTCAACACCTTGCACAACGCGAACAAGCAGATCGTGGTGTCCTCGGATCGTCCGCCCAAGCAGCTGGCCACCCTCGAGGAGCGGCTGCGGACCAGGTTCGAGTGGGGCCTGATCACCGATGTGCAGCCGCCCGAACTCGAGACCCGCATCGCGATCCTGCGCAAAAAGGCCAGGATGGACCGGCTCGACGTGCCCCACGACGTGCTGGAACTCATCGCGAGCCGGGTGGAGCGCAATATCCGCGAACTGGAGGGCGCGCTGATCCGGGTGACGGCCTTCGCCTCGCTCAACGGGCAGCCGCTCGACCTGTCGCTGGCCGAGGTGGTGCTGCGGGACCTGATGCCCGACACCGCCGCGCTCGAGATCAACGCGGCCACGATCATGGCGGTCACCGCCGAGTACTTCAATACGACGCTGGAGGAGCTCACCGGGCCGGGGAAGGCGCGTCCGCTGGCCCAGGCGCGCCAGATCGCCATGTACCTGTGCCGTGAGCTGACCGATCTGTCGCTGCCCAAGATCGGGCAGGCGTTCGGCCGCGACCACACCACCGTGATGTACGCGGAGAAGAAGGTGCGCAAGGAGATGACCGAGCGCCGCCGCGTCTACGACCAGGTCCAAGAACTTACAGCCCGAATTAAACAGCGCTCGCGCTGATTCCATCCACACCCTCGAACACCGCCCTGAGCTGGGGCGGTGTTCTTTTTTGCCCTGTGGAATCCCTGTGGAGTCCTCGAGGAATCCACCGGTTGTGCACCGGTTCACACACAGGCCTGGGGAGGGAGCTGGGGAGCATCTACCCACAGGCAGTTGTGCACATCGTCCACAGGTTCCTCCACCAACAGCCTGTGAGTGCCACTGACCTGCGGCGGCGCCGGATCCGGCCTGTGGATTCCTCGAGGACTTCTTGTGGACTCCTCGAGGAATCCACCGGTTCGTCACCACCCTTGGTCAGGGTGTGAACAAGTGGGTGAAATCGGTGGAACAACTCGAGGACTACTCGAGGATGGATGTGGGACAACTTCGGGTGTCCACAGACACTCCCGATTCATCCTCGAGTCACTCCACGGTCATCCCCATGCCACCAAGCCCTCTGAGCTGGGAAAACGACGGAAGTCCACAGATTCCACAGTGCCTACTACTACTTCAGTTCTCATTCATAGAGAGATCTCTTTAAAACAGGGTGTGTGGAAACTCGGTCGGGGCAGCTCGGCTCGGTCGGTGGTTCACTCACAGGCATGCAAGGACAGGAGGGGATGGTTCAGGACGCGCGGAACTCGTAGAGGGTCGATGCGGAGATCGCGCGTTGTCCGGGTACCGTTTGGTTGTCGGCAGGTTGTGCGAGACTCAGTGCGCGGCCGACGCAGCACCTCAACTCCGCTGAACACACCCGCATACGGATTCGAAACTCGGAGAGGACAAATCGGGCGATGGAGCTTGCGAGCATGAAGTTTCGGGTCGCCCGAGAGGATTTCGCCGAGTCGGTGGCCTGGGTGGCCCGTAGCCTCCCGTCCCGGCCTCCTGTGCCGGTTCTCGGTGGCGTCCTGCTGGTGGCCGACGAGAACGGCCTGACGGTCTCCGGCTTCGACTACGAGGTGTCCGCGCAGATGCGCGTCGCGGCCGAGGTCGCCGGTCCGGGTCAGGTCCTGGTCTCGGGTCGTCTGCTGGCCGACATCACCAAGGCCCTGTCGAACAAGCCGGTGGACGTGTCCGTCGACGGCACCCGTGTCCTCATCGCCTGTGGCAGCGCCAAGTTCTCCCTACCGACCATGCCGGTCGAGGACTATCCCCAGCTGCCCGAGGTGCCCCAGCAGACCGGTGAACTCACCGTCGACGTGTTCGCCGAGGCCGTCGGTCAGGTCGCCGTCGCCGCCGGCCGTGACGACACGCTGCCCATGCTCACCGGTATCCGCGTGGAGATCGAGGGCAACGACGTGGTGCTCGCCGCCACCGACCGCTTCCGCCTCGCCGTGCGCCACCTGCAGTGGCAGCCAACCCGCCCCGACATCGAGACCGCGGTGCTCATCCCCGCGCGCACGCTCTCCGAGGCCGCCAAGACGCTCGGTACCGCCTCGGCGCCCGTGCAGCTCTCGCTCGGCAACGGCAACGGCGCCGACGGTCTGCTCGGCATCGTCAACGCGGGCAGGCGAACCACCACCCGCCTGCTCGACGCGGAATTCCCCAAGTTCCGCCAGTTGCTCCCCAAGGAGCACACCTCCATCGCCACCCTGCCGGTGTCGGCGCTGTCGGAGGCGATCAAGCGTGTGGCGCTGGTGGCCGAGCGTGGCGCCCAGGTGCGCCTCGAGTTCTCCACAGACGGTGTACTGCTGTCCGCCGGTGGGGACGACGCGGGCCGCGCCGAGGAATGGCTCGAGGCCGATTTCCGTGGTGAGCCGCTGACCATCGCGTTCAACCCCGGATACCTCACCGAGGGTCTGTCGGCGCTGCACGCCGATCGGGTCACCTTCGGCTTCACCACGCCGAGCCGTCCCGCCGTGCTGCTGCCCGCCTCCGACGAGGAACCCAAGGTGCTCGAGTCCGGTGCGTTCGCGGCGCTGGAGAGCCAGTACATCTACCTGTTGATGCCGGTCCGGCTGCCCGGCTGAGCGGGGCCGCGCCGCACATGTTCATCCGTGCGCTGTCGGTTCGTGATTTCCGCTCGTGGGAACACGCCGAGCTGGAGTTGTCCCCAGGTCGCACCGTCCTGCTGGGGGCGAACGGCAACGGCAAGACCAATCTGCTCGAGGCGGTCGGCTACTTGGCGACGCTCGGCTCGCACCGGGTCTCCGCCGACGCACCGCTGATCCGGATGGGCGCCACCCAGGCCGCGATCGGGGCGACCGTGGTGAACGCCGGCCGCGAGTTGCGGGTGGATGTGGAGCTCAAGCAGGGTGCCGCCAACCGCGCGCAGATCAACCGTTCGCCGGTGCGCCGGTCGCGCGAGATCCTCGGCATCCTGCAGACCGTGTTGTTCGCGCCGGAGGATCTCGCGCTGGTCCGTGGCGACCCGGGGGAGCGGCGCCGGTTCCTCGACGAGTTGTGCACAGCCCGCCTGCCCAGGCTGGCCGGTGTGCGCGCCGACTACGACAAGGTGTTGCGCCAGCGGTCGGCGCTGCTGAAAACCGCTGGGCGCCAGGTGCGTTCGCGCTCGGACTTGAGCACGCTCGACGTGTGGGACGGGCACCTGGCCGAGCATGCCTCGGTGTTGCTCACCCAGCGGCTGCGCCTGGTGCACGACCTGTATCCCTATCTCGCACAGGCATATCGGTCGATCGCGCCCGAATCACGCCCGGCCGCAATCGCTTACCGCTCCGGGTATCTTCCGCCGGACCTGCTCGATCCCGCGCGGGTACCCGAACCCGACGACGTGGACCAGGTGCGCGAGATCGTGCTGCGCGAACTGGCCGCCGCGCGCGGCCGCGAACTCGACCGCGGTGTGTGCCTGGTCGGCCCACATCGAGACGATCTCGAACTGCTGCTCGGCAGCGCGCCTGCGAAGGGGTTCGCCAGTCACGGTGAGTCGTGGTCGTTCGCGCTGGCGTTGCGGTTGGCCTCGTTCGAGTTGTTGCGCAACACCGGCGCCGAACCGGTGCTGCTGCTCGACGACGTGTTCGCCGAACTGGACCGGCGGCGCCGGACCGCGCTCGCGGAGGTGGCGGCCGGTGCCGAACAGGTACTCATCACCGCCGCGGTCGCCGAAGACGTGCCTGCCGAACTGGACGCCGCGCCGCTGCGGGTGCAGACCGAGGGCGACGCGGACCGGCGAACGTCACGGATCGTGGCCGAAGATATGCACAGCCAGCCATAGTTATCAACAGGCCCTGTGGAAAACCGTGGACATGCTGGACATATGCCGCATCGGTGCGCGACGGCGCTGTCGGGCACCCGGCGTAGACTCCCGAACCGACCGATGAGCCTCGAGACCGGAAGGTGGGACCGCGTGCAGGACGAGCCGGAAGCGGAACTGCGCGGGATCGATCTGGCCCGCCGCGCCCTCGAGGAAGCACGGGCCGCGGCCAAGGCCAGCGGCAAGTCGGTCGGGCAGGGTCGGGCGTCGCCGGTGCGCAAGCTGCGCGCGGGTGGACGCCGCCGCAGCGGCTGGTCCGGTGCGGGCCCCGACGCCCGCGATCCCCAGCTGTTGTCCGCGCTCGCGGGGTCGATCGCGAAGAATCGTGGCTGGTCAGGCAAGGTTGCCGAGGGAATGGTCTTCGGTCGCTGGCCGAGCGTGGTGGGTGAGGACATCGCCGCACACGCCACCCCGGTGACCCTCGAGAACGGCGTGCTCAAGATCGCTGCCGAGTCGACGGCCTGGGCCACCCAGCTGCGGATGTTGCAGAGCCAGATTCTTGCCAAGATCAACGCGGCGGTCGGGCAGGGCGTGGTCACCTCCCTGCGGATCACGGGTCCGGCGGCGCCGAGCTGGCGCAAGGGCGAACGCCACATCAAAGGCCGCGGCCCGCGCGACACCTACGGATAGCCGGGCGGTCACCGGTGCGAGTTCCGTTGTGGCACCGCCGCTTCGATCCCCAGATTCGCGACCTGTGGACAAAGCCTGTGGATAACTTTCGAAAGGCGATGACAGCACGCGCGAGAACATGGGTAACTCACCGGGCACGGGCCAACTTGCCCACTTCCCGAAGCTTGCCGCGTCATCGCGTCTCCACGCTTCCGAATCTGGCCAAGATACGCGGGGAGGCGGGCCAGCTCGAGTTCTCGCATTCACGGCGACGTCAGGGGTGTCGTAGGTGCACTGTAAGTTGGCCTTACCAGTAGGATGGTGACGTAACCAGCGGCGAACCCTCGACGCGCGTGTTGTGCAGCCGCTTGCGAGCTGTCCGCGCCAGGGATCAGCAAGTAAGGAGAGCTACCGACAAGTGGCTGCCAACGACTCCAACGCATCGGGCAACAATTCGGGCTACGGTGCCTCGTCCATCACGGTCCTCGAAGGCCTCGAGGCGGTGCGCAAGCGCCCTGGCATGTACATCGGTTCCACCGGTGAACGCGGTCTGCACCACCTGATCTGGGAGGTTGTGGACAACTCGGTCGACGAGGCGATGGCGGGCCACGCGACCAGGGTCGACGTGACGCTGCTGGCCGATGGTGGTGTCGAGGTCGTCGACGACGGCCGAGGTATCCCCACCGCCATGCACGCGCAGGGTATTCCGACCGTCGAGGTCGTCATGACCCAGCTGCACGCCGGCGGCAAGTTCGACTCCGACGCCTACGCCGTGTCCGGTGGTCTGCACGGTGTCGGTATCTCCGTGGTGAACGCCCTGTCGAGCAAGCTGGAAGCCGAGATCGACAACGACGGCTACCACTGGACCCAGGTCTACAAGGATTCCAAGCCCGGCAAGCTGGTCCAGGGCGAGCCGACCGACCGGACCGGCACCACCATCCGGTTCTGGGCCGATCCGGAGATCTTCGAGACCACCACCTACAACTTCGAGACGGTCGCGCGCCGTCTGCAGGAGATGGCGTTCCTCAACAAGGGCCTGACCATCACCCTGACCGACGAGCGGGTGAGCGATTCCGAGGTCACCGACGAGGTGGTCAGCGAGACGGCCGAGGCGCCCAAGCACGCCGACGAGGTCGCCGCGCAGGCGGTCGAGCACAAGGTGAAGACCCGCACCTATCACTACCCGGGCGGTCTGGTGGATTTCGTCCGCCACATCAACCGCACCAAGTCGGCCATCCACAACTCGGTCGTCGGCTTCACCGGCAAGGGCACCGGGCACGAGCTCGAGGTCGCGATGCAGTGGAACTCGGGTTACTCCGAGTCGGTCCACACCTTCGCCAACACGATCAACACCCATGAGGGCGGTACCCACGAAGAGGGTTTCCGCGCGGCGCTCACCACGGTGGTCAACAAGTACGCCAAGGAGAAGAAGCTTCTCAAGGAAAAGGACGGCAACCTCACCGGCGACGACATCCGCGAGGGCCTGGCCGCCATCGTGAGCGTGAAGGTCGGCGAGCCGCAGTTCGAGGGCCAGACCAAGACCAAGCTCGGCAACACCGAGGTGAAGTCGTTCGTGCAGCGCGCCTGCAACGAGCACCTCACGCACTGGTTCGAGGCGAACCCGGCCGACGCGAAGACCATCGTGCAGAAGGCCGTGTCCTCGGCGCAGGCCCGGATGGCCGCCCGTAAGGCACGTGAGCTGGTACGCCGCAAGTCGGCGACCGACCTGGGCGGGCTGCCCGGCAAGCTGGCCGACTGCCGCTCCAAGGATCCGGGCAAGTGCGAGATCTACATCGTCGAGGGTGACTCCGCCGGTGGCTCGGCCAAGTCCGGCCGCGACTCGATGTACCAGGCGATTCTTCCGCTGCGCGGCAAGATCATCAATGTCGAGAAGGCCCGCATCGACCGCGTCCTCAAGAACAACGAGGTCCAGTCGATCATCACCGCGTTCGGCACCGGTATCCACGACGAGTTCGATATCGCCAAGCTGCGCTACAACAAGATCATCCTGATGGCCGACGCCGACGTCGACGGTCAGCACATCGCCACGCTGCTGCTCACGCTGCTGTTCCGCTTCATGCGTCCGCTGGTGGAGCAGGGCCACGTGTTCCTGGCCCAGCCGCCGCTGTACAAGCTCAAGTGGATGCGTTCGGAGCCGGAGTTCGCCTACTCCGACCGCGAGCGCGACGCGCTGGTCGAGGCCGGTCTGGCCGCGGGCAAGAAGATCAACAAGGACGACGGCATCCAGCGCTACAAGGGTCTGGGTGAGATGAACGCCAAGGAGCTGTGGGAAACCACCATGGATCCGTCGGTGCGGGTGCTTCGTCAGGTGACGCTCGACGACGCCGCCGCGGCCGACGAGCTGTTCTCCGTGCTGATGGGCGAGGACGTGGAAGCACGTCGCAGCTTCATCACCCGTAACGCCAAGGACGTTCGCTTCCTCGATGTGTGAGCGGTGCTGCGCCACCGCGCGCCCGCGAACACATCAGCCCTCTAAGGAGATTCGATGACTGAGACCACGCTGCCACCGTCCGGCGGTGCGGGCGACCGGATCGAACCGGTCGACATCCAGAACGAAATGCAGAGCAGCTACATCGATTACGCGATGAGCGTGATCGTCGGCCGCGCGCTGCCCGATGTGCGCGACGGCCTCAAGCCGGTGCACCGGCGCGTGCTCTACGCCATGTACGACAACGGTTACCGCCCCGATCGCGGTTACGTGAAGTCGGCGCGTCCGGTCGCCGAGACCATGGGTAACTACCACCCGCACGGCGACTCGTCGATCTACGACACCCTCGTGCGCATGGCCCAGCCGTGGTCGCTGCGGTACCCGCTGGTCGACGGCCAGGGCAACTTCGGTTCCCGCGGCAACGACGGCGCGGCAGCCATGCGTTACACCGAGTGCCGTCTCACGCCGCTGGCGATGGAGATGCTGCGCGATATCGACAGTGAGACCGTCGATTTCGTGCCCAACTACGACGGTCGCTCGATGGAGCCGACCGTGCTGCCGGCGCGCGTGCCCGCGCTGTTGATGAACGGCAGCAACGGCATCGCCGTCGGTATGGCGACCAACATCCCGCCGCACAACCTGAACGAGCTGGCCGAGGCCATCTACTGGTCGCTGGAGAACTACGACGCCGACGAGGAATCCACCCTCGCCGCGTGCATGGAGCGCGTCAAGGGCCCCGACTTCCCGACCCACGGCCTGATCGTCGGCAGCCAGGGCATCCACGACGCCTACACCACCGGTCGCGGTTCCATCCGCATGCGCGGTGTGGTGGAGATCGAGGAAGACGCGCGTGGCCGCACCACGATCGTCATCACCGAGCTGCCGTACCAGGTGAACACCGACAACTTCGTCAACTCGATCGCCGAGCAGGTCAAGGACGGCAAGATCGCGGGTATCTCCGATATCCACGACGAGTCCTCCGACCGTGTCGGCATGCGCATCGTGGTGACGGTCAAGCGCGACGCCGTGGCCAAGGTCGTGCTGAACAACCTCTACAAGCACACCCAGCTGCAGACCAGCTTCGGTGCGAACATGCTCTCGATCGTCGACGGTGTGCCGCGCACGCTCCGCCTGGATCAGATGATCCGGCACTACGTGAACCACCAGCTCGAGGTCATCGTCCGGCGCACCCGCTACCTGCTGCGCAAGGCCGAGGAGCGGGCCCACATCCTGCGCGGCCTGGTGAAGGCGCTCGACCTGCTCGACGAGGTCATCGCCCTGATCCGCCGCTCGGCCAACACCGACACCGCGCGTACCGGCCTGATGCAGCTGCTCGACATCGACGAAATCCAGTCGACCGCCATTCTCGACATGCAGCTGCGTCGCCTCTCGGCACTGGAGCGGCAGAAGATCGTCGACGATCTGGCCAAGATCGAACTCGAGATCGCCGACTACAAAGACATTCTGGAGCGGCCGGAGCGCCAGCGCGCGCTCGTGCGCGACGAGCTGGCCGAGATCGTCGAGAAGTACGGCGACGACCGGCGGACCCGGATCATCGCCGCCGACGGTGACGTGGCCGACGAGGATCTGATCGCCCGCGAGGACGTGGTCGTCACGATCACCGAGACCGGTTACGCCAAGCGGACCAAGACCGACCTGTACCGCTCGCAGAAGCGCGGCGGTAAGGGCGTGATGGGTGCCGGCCTCAAGCAGGACGACATCGTCAAGCACTTCTTCATCTCCTCCACCCACGACTGGCTGCTGTTCTTCACGAACAAGGGCCGGGTGTACCGGGCCAAGGCCTACGAGCTGCCCGAGGCCAACCGCACCGCGCGTGGTCAGCACGTGGCCAACCTGCTGGCGTTCCAGCCGGACGAGAAAATCGCCCAGATCATCCAGCTCAAGACCTACGAGGACGCCCCGTACCTGGTGCTGGCGACCCGCGCGGGCCTGGTGAAGAAGTCCAAGCTCACCGATTTCGACTCCAACCGGTCCGGTGGCATCGTCGCGGTGAACCTGCGCGACGACGACGAACTGGTCGGTGCGGTGCTGTGCTCGGCCGACGACGACCTGCTGCTCGTCTCGGCGCACGGCCAGTCGATCCGCTTCGCCGCGACCGACGAGGCGCTGCGCCCGATGGGCCGCGCCACCTCCGGTGTGCAGGGCATGCGGTTCAACACCGACGACGAACTGCTCTCGCTCAATGTGGTTCGCCCGGACACCTATTTGTT
The DNA here is from genome assembly GCF_001612905.1 of Nocardia ignorata NBRC 108230. Classification (GTDB taxonomy): domain Bacteria; phylum Actinomycetota; class Actinomycetes; order Mycobacteriales; family Mycobacteriaceae; genus Nocardia; species Nocardia ignorata. The sequence continues at coordinate 65,275 of NZ_BDBI01000031.1, forward strand.
GGTCGCGACCGCCGGTGGGTATGCCAAGCGTACGGCGATCGAGGAGTACACCGCGCAGGGTCGCGGCGGAAAAGGCGTATTGACAATCCAATACGATCCGAAGCGTGGCAGCCTGGTGGGTGCGCTCATCGTCGACGACGAGGACGAGTTGTACGCGATCACTTCCAGTGGTGGCGTCATCCGCACCGCGGCCAAGCAGGTCCGCAAAGCCGGACGCCAGACCAAGGGCGTGCGATTGATGAACCTCGCGGATGGCGATACCTTGCTAGCGATCGCGCGCAACGCCGACGAGCCCGATCCCGATCAGCTCATCGGCGACGCGGCCTCGGAGCAATAACCCAACCAGCGGCGGCAACGAACGGATCTGAGGATTCCATTGACCACACCGAATCAGTCGAACGACGATCGGAACCAGACCAACGGCGTCACCGAGCGGGTCGCCTCGTCTCCGATCCAGCCGCGGCCGATCCCACGTCAGGGTGCGGCCGAAGGCGCCAAGGCACCGGAATCCGGTGGCGCCGGGGACGAATCGTTCGACCAGGCCACCGTGCGGATGGGTACCGAGCCGAACGGGCCTGCCAACGGCTCGGGCAACGGCAAGGGTAAATCGCCCTATCAGGACGGCTGGGCGCAGTTGCCGCAGCGGGAACCGCAGTCCAACCTGTACCGACCGGGTGAGGCGCCGAGCCAGGGCCGCCCGTCCTCGGGTGGTCAGGGTGGCGGTGGCCTCAAGGGCAGCGGTCCGTCCAACGCGCGCACCACCGCCGACCTGGCGGCCAAGGCGGCGCGCAAGGAAGCCGCGATGGTGAAGTCCGTCGGTATCGATGGGCCGACCCGAAGCATCGCGCGTCCCGAACTGGTCAAGGACATGCCCGATCTATCGGATGTGCGTCATCCGGGGTCGGACCTGCCGATGGCCAACACCGGGCTGCCGATGGCTCCCCAGCAGCCGCAGAGCGGACCGTCGGCGCGGGCCGCGGCCGCCTCTGGCCCGGTGTCGCCCGCCGTTCCGGTGGCCATCGCGGCCGCCGCGTCGGGTGAGCCGCTGCGCGCGACGGTGCAGATCCGCCGCATCGATCCGTGGTCGACGCTGAAGATCACGCTGGTCATCAGTGTGGCGCTGTTCTTCGTGTGGATGGTCGCCGTCGGCCTGCTCTACATCGTGCTCGCGGGCATGGGTGTGTGGGACAACCTGGACAACTCGCTGGGCGAGATGTTCAACCAGGAGGGCAGCTCGGGCGGCCTGATCGACGCGGGCACGATCTTCGGGTACGCGGGCGTCATCGGGCTCATCAACGTGGTGCTGTTCACCGCGCTGGCGACGGTCGGTGTGTTCATCTACAACCAGTGCTGCGATCTGGTCGGTGGCATCCAGGTGACCCTGGCCGATCCGGACTAGGGACACGCGTTTTCCGGCACGGCCGGTCGGACCAGGAAACTGGCTCTGACCGGCCGTTTTGGTTATCGGCGGGAGGGTAAGGTAACCTCGTGTCTCGTTGCGGTTCACTGCTCCGGCAGGGGAACGGAATCGAGTTCGGGCCTATAGCTCAGGCGGTTAGAGCGCTTCGCTGATAACGAAGAGGTCGGAGGTTCAAGTCCTCCTAGGCCCACTCCCGAACATCACAGTAGGGTGGGAATCATGAAGATTGTCCTCACGGTCGGTGTTGTGATCGCGGTTCTCATCGGTATCACCAAATTCCGCAAGCGCGACGAAGCCGATCTCTGGCGTGAGGTCACCACCCGCTGATTCGGGTTGCCAGCCGGTACACCACCGGTAAGGGGCCTTAGCTCAATTGGCAGAGCACTGCCTTTGCAAGGCAGGGGTTAGGGGTTCGATTCCCCTAGGCTCCACTTCTGTGAATTCCTCGGTTTTCGATTTCCTGCTCACCGCCACCCCCGGTGCCGCCGATTCGGCGGATTTCGCGGCGGACTGGGCACGTCACCGCGCTCGCTGTGCGGATCTCGCCAATTCTGTCGACCGCGCCGCTGTCGCCGGATTCGACAGTGTCGCATTGGGTTCCGCGTTCCTCGGTGGGTATCAGGAAGCGCTGCACGCGCTGGTGCCAGTACTCGCCCCGGACGAGCTGAGTTCGATGTGCGCGACCGAGGCCACCGGAGCACGACCCTCGGCCATGACGACGGCCGTCACCGGCGACGGGATGGTGACCGGAACCAAATCGTTCGCCACCCTCGGCACCTCCGCCACCCGGTTTCTCGTGATCGCCCGCGCGGGCACACATTCCGACGGCAAGCCGGACCTGCGCGCCGTGCTCGTCGCGGGCGGACCGCAGGCGGAGGTGACCCCGCTGCCGCCGTTGCCGTTCGCACCGGAGATCCCGCACGCCACCGTCGGTTTCACGGACGCGCCGGGAGAAACGCTACCCGGCGACGGGTACGCCGACTACCTGAAGCCGTTCCGCACCGTCGAGGACCTGCACGTGCTTGCCGCTGTGCTCGGTCAGCTAGTGCGGGTGGCCCGACAAGCACAATGGCCCGCCGACGCGCTCACGGCCCTGCTGGCGCTGTTTGCGGCCGTCCGTGGCCTCAGCACCGAACCCGCCGCGTCGGCGGGCGTGCACATCGCGCTCGCCGGCGTCTTCGATCGCTGCACCGCGCTGCTCACCGAACTCGCACCGCACTGGGACCGGGTGGATCAGGAGATCCGGCAGCGCTGGGAGCGGGACGCGCCACTGCTCGGGGTCGCCGGGAAGGTCCGTGCGGCCCGGCTGGCTACCGCCTGGCGCACAGTGGCCGAACAGGGGGCCGGCGCGCCTGCGGGCCACGAGGATCACTAGCTGTTCTCGTGGCCGCGTCACGTGGCCTGAACCCGGCTGTCGGGCGATGGAACTGCACCTTGCCGGAAAATGGGGAGCGGGCCTCGGCGAAGGGGGGGAGTTAGCCGAGGCCCGCGTAGGGTCGGCCCGGGGGGGAGGGGCCGACGTGAACGATCCTACGCGATCCACGCGGAAATCGTGTACGCGCAACGGATCAGTTTCCGAGAATTTTTCGTGTCGCGGCCCGTCATGGGGCCGTCGGCCGCAGCCGCGGAGCGGTCGCCGCGGTGTTGTGAGACATCACAAACGTCTTATGAACACCCGAAGTGGCTGGTACGCAAGGTATTACGGCTCGCGCGAGCTGAACATGTTCTCGTCGGGGTCGCCGTGCGGCCACCCGCAATCCGGGCCGGAGCGCAGCCGCATCGCCGAAAAATCAGTCCGATTCGCCGCGTGTCGCATGCACTCGGCATGTCGAACAGATTTGTACATCTGACATGCGAACCACCCGAAATGAGGATGCGACTTGTCGGTGGGTGGGGCAATACTGAGGCCACCAAGGGTTCGCGAACTACGACATCATCAGGAGAATCATGCCCGACGCAATCGTCGCCGAGGGTCTGGTCAAACGGTACGGACAGCTCACCGCACTGGACGGGCTGGATCTCTCCGTCCCCGAAGGCACCGTCACCGCACTTCTCGGCCCGAACGGCGCGGGAAAGACCACGACTGTCCGTGTACTCACCACTCTGCTCGTTCCCGACGAAGGCCGCGCCACCGTCGCCGGGGTCGATGTCATCAACAATCCGCAGGCACTGCGCTCGCGCATCGGCGCGTCGGGCCAGTACGCCGCCGTCGACGAGTACCTGACCGGCTTCGAGAACCTCGAAATGGTCGGCAGGCTCTATCACCTCGGCACGCAGCGCAGCAAGGAACGGGCCCGCGAGCTGCTCGAACGCTTCCGGCTCACCGACGCCGCCGACCGCCCGGTGAAGGGCTATTCCGGCGGCATGCGCAGGCGCCTGGACCTCGCGGGCGCGCTGGTCGCCAACCCGCCGGTGCTGTTCCTCGACGAGCCGACCACCGGCCTCGACCCACGCGCCCGCCTGGATCTGTGGGACGTGATCGAGGAACTCGTCTCCGGCGGCACCACCCTGCTGCTCACCACCCAGTACATGGAGGAGGCCGACCGCCTGGCCGACTCCATCGCGGTGATCGACCGCGGCACCGTCATCGCTCGCGGCACCGCCGACGAACTCAAGGCACTCGTCGGTGGCGACCGCATCGAACTCACCGTCGCCACCGCCGACCAGCTCACCGACGCCAAACAGGTGCTCAGCGGCCTGGCCGACGGCGAAATCCACATCGAACCGGGGCTGCGCAAGATCACCGTGCCCGTGGCCGACGGTTCCCAGGACCTGGTCACCGCCATCGGCAGGCTCACCGAGCACAAGGTCGAGATCAACGACGTCGCCCTGCGCAGGCCTTCGCTCGACGACGTATTCCTCACCCTCACCGGGCACGAGGCCGAAGAACTCGTCGCCGGGGATGCCGAGAAGGCAAGCGTCAAGGAAGGACAGAGCCGATGAGCGTCTCGATCGACAAGACACCACCGGTGACCGAGCCGAGCCTGGAAGAACGGCTGGCGATGGTGGTCAGCGACAGCCTCACGATCGCCAAGCGCAATGTCATCAAGATCAAGCGCGTGCCCGACGTGCTGATCTTCACGACCATGTCGCCGATCATGTTCGTGCTGATGTTCGCCTACGTGTTCGGCTCGGCGATCAAGGTGCCGGGGCTGGAAGGCGGCTACCGCGAATTCCTGATCGCGGGCATCTTCGTCCAGACCGTGGTGTTCGGTGCCTCGTTCACCGGCGCCGGCCTGGCCGAAGACATGCAGAAGGGCATCATCGACCGGTTCCGGTCGCTGCCGATGGCGCCCTCGGCGGTGCTGTTCGGGCGCACCATCAGCGATGTGGTGATCAACCTGGTCAGTCTCGTTGTCATGTCGCTGACCGGGTTGATCGTCGGCTGGCGTATTCGTGGGTCCATTCTCGATGCGGTGCTCGCGTACCTGCTGATGCTGCTGTTCGCCTACGCGCTGTCGTGGATGATGGCCGTGGTCGGGTTGCTCGTGCGGGCGCCGGAGGTGTTCAACAACGCCAGCTTCATGGTGATCTTCCCGCTGACGTTCCTGTCCAACGCCTTCGTGCCGATCAACGACTTGCCCGGGCCGCTGCGCGTATTCGCCGAGTGGAATCCGATGTCGGCCGTCACCGAGTCGGTGCGTCAGTTGTTCGGCAACACCAGTCCGCTGGCCCCCACTTCGGAGGCATGGTCGATGCAGCACCCGGTGGCCACGTCGCTGATCTGGATCGTGCTGATCCTGCTGATCTTCGTGCCGTTGGCTCAGGTGCAGTACAAGAAGTCCGTGAGCCGCTGAGGGTTCAGCTCGCGCCGGTCTCCGCGACGGGGGCCGGCGCGGAGCCGTTGCGGGAGTAGCCGAGACGCGGCGGTTCGGCGGCGGGTTCGGGCAGCTGGGGGCGCTTGCTGCGGGCGATCCAGGCCAGCGCGCCCGCACCGGCGATCGCGAGGGAGGCGATGAGCGGGTTACGAAGCTTCATGCGACCACTGTGGCATAGAACGCCGCCGACGGCACAAACACGAAAACCACGCTTCACCAGGTGCCCGGCAGCGCGGTGACCGCGTGGCACCATTGCTGCGTGACCTCACCCCTTCAGACGGCCGTGGCGACGCTGCACACCAACCACGGCGATATCAAGATCGCGCTTTTCGGTAACCACGCGCCCAAGACGGTGCGCAATTTCGTCGGCCTCGCCGACGGCAGCGCGCCGTACACCACCCCGAACGCGGGTGGCACGGAAGCTGGCCCGTTCTACGACGGCGCCGTCTTCCACCGGGTGATCCCGGGATTCATGATCCAGGGCGGTGATCCGACCGGCACCGGCCGCGGCGGTCCGGGATACGAATTCGGCGACGAATTCCACCCCGAGCTGCGCTTCGATCGCGGATACCTGCTGGCCATGGCCAACGCGGGACCGGGCACCAACGGGTCGCAGTTCTTCATCACCGTCGGCCCGCAACCGCATCTGAACCGCAAGCACACGATTTTCGGCGAGGTGGTCGACCCGGATTCACGCAAGGTGGTCGATGCGATCGCGGCGGTGAAGACCGACCGCAACGATCGTCCGGTCGAGGAAGTCGTCATCTCGTCCATCACGATCGACTGATACCCGCGCCCCGAATAGAAGAACTCCCCGCCGCGATCGTCGCGGCGGGGAGTTCTTTGCTTCACGTGAAACAACGTCAGTCGGTGGCGACCTTCGCGAAGCCGTTGACGACCAGGGCGTCGAAGACGTCGGCGGGGTTGGCGCCCAGGTCCCAGCGGCCGAAGATCAGCAGGCGCTCGGAGTCGTTGTGGCGGACGTCGACCTCGAGCATGGTGTTCTTACGGCCGATGCGTCGGTAGGAGGTCACGCGGATCCGGTCGATGTGGTCGAGGGGGTATTCGTCGCGGCCGGTGAGAGTGCCGACGATCAGGCGCGGCGGGGAACCAGGGACCATGGTGAGCCGGGGGCGCTGACGCAGCGCGAGCACGGCCATGGCCAGCACCGCGACGGCGGCGACGCCGAGGAAGAGCCGCGAGGGACCGTCCTGGGCGAGAACGGCCGCTACGGTCAGCAGGAGGCCACCGCCGGTCACCGCGACCAGGGCGGCGGTCGGCGTGGTCCAGGACAAACTGGCGGCGGGTCGACCTGCGTTCACGCGGCTTGTTCCCTCATTGATCCTCGACTTGTCCACAGCTTCATCCACAGGTGTGCATGAATGACAACGGTGTAGTTCAGCGCCACCGCATGGTCATGATGAGCCCGATGACCATCAGACCGAAACCGATCAGGAAGTTCCAGGCGTTCAGGTCGTTCATCCAGCTGATCTTCTCGGCGGCCAGGTAGTACACGAGCAGCCAGAGCAGGCCGGCCAGCATGAAGCCGAGCATGATCGCGACGTACCAGACAGGCGACGGACCCGCTTTGACCTTCACCGGGGTACGGCTGGCAGGGCTCGGGGTGTAATCGGCCTTCTTACGGACCTTGGACTTGGGCATGACGTCCTCGTATTCTCCGGTACTGGTCGCCTCCTAGGCTATCCCACCAGGTAATGGATGCGACGACCTACCGGCCGGGCACGTACCCTCGTTGCATGCGTGTTCTGGTCGTCGACAACTACGACAGCTTCGTGTTCAACCTGGTGCAATACCTCGGCCAGCTGGGTGCCGACGCCGTCGTATGGCGAAACGACGACCCGCGCCTGGCCGACCTCGACACCCTGCTCACCCGTGGCGACGAAGGCGGCACTTTCGACGGCGTGCTGGTGAGCCCCGGGCCGGGCAGCCCCGACCGGGCGGGCGCGAGCATTCCGCTGGTGCACGCCGCCGCCGAGTACGAGAAGCCGTTGCTCGGCGTGTGTCTCGGACACCAGGCCATCGGCGAGGCCTTCGGCGGCACCGTCGACCGGGCACCGGAACTGCTGCACGGCAAGACCAGTTCGGTGTACCACCTCGGCTCGGGCGTGTTGGCCGGTCTGCCCGACCCCTTCACCGCCACCCGCTACCACTCGCTCACCGTGCTCCCGGAGACCATGCCCGCGGAGCTGGAAGTGGTCGGCCACACCGAGAGCGGCATCGTGATGGCCATGCGGCACCGCAGCCTGCCGATCCACGGCGTGCAGTTCCACCCGGAGTCGGTGCTCACCCAGGGCGGGCACCGGATGCTGGCCAACTGGCTCGAGGTCTGCGGCGAACGCCCGGCCGAGGCGCTGGTGTCGGCGCTCGAGGCGGAGGTCGCCGCGCTGGTGACCCCGTGAGCGAGGTGCCCGCGGCATCCGGCGGTGGCGACGGGAGCGCCGCCCCGCCGAGACGCCCGCGAGTGCTGTTGTCCGTGGCGACCAGTCTCGACGGCTACATCGATGACGCGAGCGCGCAGCGGCTGCTGCTGTCCAACAGCGCCGACTTCGACGAGATCGATCGCTTGCGCGCCGAGTCCGACGCGATCTTGATCGGCGCGGGCACCTTGCGGATCGACAATCCACGGCTGCTGGTCAACAGCGCCGAGCGGCGGGCAACACGCGTCGCGTCGGGGCGCCAGGAGTATCCCGTGAAGATCACGGTCACCGCATCGGGCGAGCTGGATCCGGCGCTGCGCTTCTGGCACACCGGTGGCGCGAAAATCGTGTACACCACCACGGCGGGCGCGGTCCGGCTCGGTGATCGACTCGCAGGCACGGCCGAGGTCGTGTGCCTGGGCGACCGGCTCGACCTGGCCGCCTTGCTGGACGACCTCACCGCGCGCGATATCCACAGGCTGATGGTCGAAGGCGGCACCGGGATGCACACCGCGTTCCTCGCCGCCGACCTGGTCGACGAGATCCGCTTGGCGATCGCGCCGATCCTGGTCGGTGACGCGGCCGCTCCCCGCTTCGTCGGTCCGGCCCTGTTCCCCGGCGGACCGCAGCGTCGACTCCACTTGACGGGTGTGGAACAACTTGGGGATGTCGCTGTCATGAACTACCTGGTCGGCGCACCGACAGACCCGGTTCATCCACCGGACCTGTGATCGGATTCCGGCTGCCGACCTCGGGAAATACCGCTGTTCACAGTTCATCCACCGGTGTACTGCACAACCTGAACATGACCGACTCCACAACTCCCACAGGCTGTGGACAACTTCCGAACCCAGGGGAAACCGTGCACACAGACAGCCTCGATCACCGCTTCATGCACAGGGCCATCGAGCTGGCCCGGCAGTGTCCGCCCAGTTCGACGGCCTACTCGGTGGGCGCGGTCATCGTCGTCGACGGTGTGGAGATCGCCACCGGCTACTCACGCGAGACCGACGAAAAGGTGCACGCCGAGGAATCGGCGCTGAACAAACTCGACGCCGACGACCCCCGCCTGGCCCGCGCGACGATCTACAGCACGCTCGAACCCTGCTCGACGCGCGCAACCGCGACCCGGCTGCCCTGCACCGACCGCATCCTGGCGGCGGGTATCCCCAGGGTGGTCATCGCCTGGCGCGAACCGAGCCTGTTCGTCGCGGCCTGCGAGGGTGTGGACAAACTCCGCACCAATGATGTGGAGGTCGTCGAACTCACCGACCTGGCCGAGGCGGCCAGGTCGATGAACGATCACCTCGACCTGAGCTGAGGGGAGTCAGGGCCGCCCGTAGATGGCGGTGACGAACTCGCCGAGCTGATTGTCGTCCAGGTGGCGAGCCAGATCGGCCTCGCTGATCATGCCGACCAGCCGCTTGTTCTCGATCACCGGCATCCGCTTCACTCGATGGTCTTCCATCTGGTCGAGCACGTCTTCCACATCGGCGTCCGCGCTGATCCAGCGCGGCGTCGCCTCGCACAGTTCGGCCGCGGTCGTCAGTTCCGGCGACAGGCCGCGCGCGATGCACTTCACGACGATGTCGCGGTCGGTGATGATGCCGCACATGCGTTCGTTGTCGTCGGCGACGACGAGCGAGCCGACACCGAGATCGGCCATCGCCGCCGCGGCCGTGGCCACGGTGTCGTCGCGGGTGATCCACTGAGCGCCGGGCTTCATGATGTCCCTGGCTGTGGTCATGGGCTACCTCCTCGTTCAGCAGTGCTGGGTGGGATGGAGCTAGCCCAAGTCTAGGCCCGTGGGCCTCACCGTGGAATGGGTGAGGCGCCTACCTGCAGGATCACGTTTCCGCTCATCGTCACCGAGGTGCCCGCCGGCGGGTTCTGCCCCACGACCTTGCCCGAGGCGCTGCCGTCGAGGGTGATGACCGTCGTCTGGCTGAGCTGACCGGTCCAGCCCTGCGCGCGCAACTTCTCCTGGGCCTGGGTGGGGGTGAGCCCGGTCAGGTCCGGAACGGTGATGCGGTCGCCGAGGGACACCTGCACGGTGATGGTCGAGCCCTTCTCCGCGTTGCTGCCGCCCGCCGGGCTCGTGGAGAGCACCTGGCCCTTCGGTTGGGGCGAGAGCACCTCCTTGACCTCCACCTTGAATCCGGCGCTCACGGTGAGGTTCGGTTCGGCGACGGAGATGTCCTGACCGACCACATCGGGTACCCGGACCTGTTCGGGCCCGCTGCCGATAACGATGACGATCGGCTGCTCGATGTCGATGCGCACGCCCGCGGTCGGTTCCTGCCCGATCACCCGGTCGGTGTCGGCGACGCTGGAGGCGCGCCGCTGCACGTTCGGATCCATCTGCAGTCCGGTCGAATTCAGCGCCTGCTCGGCCTCGGCCTGGGTCATCCCGAGGATGCGCGGCACCGCGACTTGCGCGGGTCCGGTCGACACCTGCAGGGTGACGGTGCTGCCCTCGTCGATGCGCGACCCGCCGAGCGGCTGGGTGGCGATCACATTGCCCGGCGCGACCTTGCCGTCCGGTTTCTGCTGCACGGCCACGCTGAAACCGGCCTTGACGAGCTCGGATTCGGCCTGCTGCGCGGTCTTGCCGGACAGGTCGGGCACCGCGACCTGGTCGGGCTTGCTGCCCGGACCGATCAGCACCCAGAACATGCCGAACGCGACGGCGAGCGCCGCGGCGACGCCGAGCGCGATCAAACCGGTGCGATTGCCCTGCTCGGCGGGCGGGCCGACGGCGGGGTGTTCGGAGGTGTCGTCGCGGTCGTGGAACCGGCGCGGCGCGGGCTCGTCGTAGCCGGCGTAGTCCTCGTCGTTCATCACCATCGGCGCGCTCGGCTTCTGCCCGCCGAGCACCCGAATCAGATCGGCGCGCATCTCCGCGGCGGTCTGGTAGCGGTTGGCCGGGTTCTTGGCCATCGCCTTGAGGATCACCGAATCGAGCTCGCGCGGGACCGCCGGATTCACCGACGACGGCAGCGGCGGGTCTTCTTTCACATGCTGATAGGCGACCGCGACCGGCGAATCACCGGTGAAAGGTGGCTGACCGGTGAGGATTTCGAACAGCACACAGCCGACCGAGTACACGTCCGAGCGCGCGTCGACGGTCTCGCCGCGCGCCTGCTCGGGGGAAAGGTATTGCGCCGTACCGATCACGGCGGCGGTCTGGGTCATCGGGTTGGAGCTGTCGGCGATCGCGCGCGCGATGCCGAAGTCCATCACCTTCACCGCGCCCGCGCGGTTGATCATGATGTTGGCGGGCTTCATGTCCCGGTGGACGATGCCCGCCTTGTGGCTGAAGTCGAGTGCGGCGCAGACATCGGCGACGATCTCCATCGCCTTGCGCGGCGCCAGCGGACCCTTGCCGCGCACGATGTCGCGCAGGGTGTCGCCTTCGACGTATTCCATGACGATGTAGGGCAGCGGCCCGTCGTCGACGGTGGCCTCGCCGGTGTCGTAGACGGCGACGATGGCCGGGTGGTTCAGCGCGGCCGCGTTCTGTGCCTCGCGCTTGAAGCGCAGGTAGAACGTTGGGTCGCGGGCCAGGTCGGCGCGCAGCACCTTGATCGCGACGTCGCGCGAGAGGCGCACGTCGCGGGCCTTGTGCACCTCCGACATGCCGCCGAACCCGATGATCTCGCCCAGCTCGTACCGCGAGGAGAGATTCTTCGGGGTGGTCATTGCTGTCCTATGTTCGGGCCTACGGCGTTGTCCTCATTCGGAAATGGTAGATCGAAGGTGGGGATACGCGGCTTGTCCCGGGTGGTGGTCGCCGCCGCCGGTTTCGTGGTGGTCGGCGCGGGTTTGGTCGTCTTGGGGACGGTGGTAGTCGGTTCCGGTTTGGTCGTCGTCGGTTCCGGCGTGGTGGTCGGCGGTTCCGTGGTCGTCGTCGGTTCCGGCGTGGTCGTCGTCGGGCGGTCGGGTTGCGTCGGCGCGGGTTCCTCGGAGGTGACCGGCGGCGGCAGCGGACGGGTGGTCGTCACGGGCGGGGCAACCGGGGCGGTGGTCTGCACGGTGGTTGTGGTCGGGCCGGTGTCGCGGTTGGGTTCGCCGCCGAACAGCAGCCAGATCACGCCACCGCCGAGCAGCAGCGCACCCACCCCGAGCGCGATCAGCCATTTCTGGTTGTTCTTGGCATCGTTGGTCGCGGCGACGGCGGCGGGCGGGGCGGCCTGCGTGGCCGGGCCCGCGTATCCGCCGGTCGGCGGCTGATTACCGAAACGCATGGTCGCGCCGTCGTAATCGGCGGCCGGAATCACGGTGGTGGGGCCGGGGGGCAGCACGCGGGTCGCCCCGGTCATCGACGCGGCGGCACCACCGGGTACGGGCGGCATGTGCCCGGCGCGCACGGCGGCCACGGCATCGGCGAACTCGCCACCGCTGCGGTAGCGCTGCGCCGGATCCTTGGCCATGGTGATCGCGATCAGCTCGTGCACATTGGCGGGCAGATCGGCGGGCAGCGGCGGCGGCGCGTCGCGCACGTGCTTCATGGCGACGGTGATCGCGCCCTCACCGGTGAACGGGCGGACGCCTGCCAGCGCCTCGTACCCGACCACACCGAGGGAGTACACGTCGGAGGCGGCGGTGGCGTCCTCGCCGACGGCCTGTTCGGGCGCGATGTACTGGGCGGTGCCCATCACCATGCCGGTCTTGGTCACCGGCGAAGCGTCGACGGCCTTGGCGATGCCGAAGTCGGTGATCTTCACCTGACCGGTCGGCGTCACCAGGATGTTGCCCGGCTTCACGTCGCGGTGCACCACACCCGCGGCGTGGGCCACCTCGAGCGCGCGTCCGGTCTGCTCGAGCATGTCGAGGCCCTGGATCACCGAGAGCCTGCCCATGCGGTTGAGCACGGCGTTGAGCGGTTCGCCCTGCACCAGCTCCATCACCAGGTAGGCGGTTTCGCCGCCGGACGGGTCGGTGGTCTCGCCGTAGTCGTAGATGCCCGCGATCCCCGGCGCGTTGAGCTGCGCGGTGGTGCGTGCTTCGACCCGGAACCGCTGACGGAACGTCGGGTCGGCGGAGAACTCGGTCTTGAGGACCTTGACCGCCACCCGGCGGTCGAGCCGGGTGTCCATCGCTTCCCACACCTGGCCCATACCGCCGGTGGCGATGAGCCGCTGCAGGCGGTAGCGGTCGGCGATCATGGCGCCGTTGTTCAGCATCGGGGCCCCCGTGTTGTCACTCGCACACTCATTTCGTTCAGCCCCCTGCCAGGCCCGCGTCCAGTACCGACCTGGCGATCGGTGCGGCCACCGAGCCGCCGGTCGCCGCCAGCGCCCGGTCGCCGCCGTTCTCGACGATCACCGCGATGGCGATCTTCGGGTTCTGCGCGGGCGCGAAGGCCATATACCAGGCATGCGGCGGGGTGTTACGGGGATTGCTGCCGTGTTCGGCCGTGCCGGTCTTGGACGCGATCTGGTACGGCGACCGGCCGCCGCCCGCGGTGTTGGCTTCGGAGGCGATCATCAGGTTCACCAGGCTCGACGCTACCTGTGGACTCACGGCCTGGCCCACCGAGAAGGGCTCGGTCACACTCAGCTCCGACAGGTCGGGAGCCTGTGTCTGGTCCACCAGGTACGGCTGCATCCGGGAGCCGCCGTTGGCGATGGTCGCGGCGATCACGGCGACGTCGAGCGGGGTCACCGCGACATCGCGCTGACCGATGCTGCTCTGGCCGAGAGCCGCGTTGTCGGGGATCGGCCCGACCGTCGACTCGGCGACCGGGATCGGGACACCGCGGTGCGGGCCGATCCCGAAGGCCGCGGCCTGGTCCTTGAGTTCGGCGGCGCCGACCTTCATCCCCAGCTCGACGAACGCGGTGTTGCAGGACCGCCGGAAGGCCTCGGTGAGCGAGGCGGTCGGCTGGTCGCCGCAGGTGGCGCCGTTGTAGTTCTCCAGCGTGGTCCTGGTGCCGGGCAGGGTGATGTTGGGGGCGGCGGTGAACTGGTCGTCCACACTCACACCGTTGGCCAGCGCGGCGGCGGTGACCACGGCCTTGAACGTGGAACCGGGCGGATAGGTCTGCGAGACCGCGCGATTGAGCATCGGCTGGGACGGGTCGTTCTTGAGCCGGTCCCACGCCGCCCGCCCGGCCGCGCCGTCGTGGCCCGACAGTTCGTTGGGGTCGTAGCTCGGGGTGGAGACCATCGTCAGGATCTTGCCGGTGCTCGGCTCGATCGCCACCACCGAACCGGTGTAGCCCTTGGCCGTCATCTCGTCGTAGGCCACCTGCTGCATCACCGGGTTCAAGGTGGTGATCACATTGGCGCCGCGCGGGTCGCGGCCGGAGAACATGTCGACGAGCCTGCGCCCGAACAGGCTCGAGTCGTTGCCCGAGAGCAACGGGTCCTCGGCCAGCTCGATCCCGGTCTTGCCGTACTGCATCGAGTAGAAGCCGGTGACGGGCGCGTAAGCCGGTGGGCTGCTCGGGTATTGGCGCAGGTACTTGTACCGGTCGTCGGTGGCCACCGACCCCGCGAGCACGGTGCCGCCCGCCGAGATCTGGCCGCGCTGGCGCGAGTACTCGTCGAGCAGCACGCGCACGTTGCGCGGGTCGGCGCGCAGGTCGTCGGCCTTGACCACCTGCAGATAGGTGGCGTTCACCAGGAGCGCGACGACCATCACCATCACGGCGACGGCGACCCGGCGTAGTGGAGTGTTCATGCGCTCGCCCTGCCTTCCGACCTGCGCAACAACTCGGTCGACGCCTCGGCGATCGGCGCCGGTGCGCGTTTGCGGGTCGGCGCGGGCGCGCGGGCGGCGTCGGAGATCTTGATCAGCAACCCGAGCAGCGCGTAGTTGGCCAGCAGCGAGGAGCCACCGTAGGAGATGAACGGTGTGGTCAGACCCGTCAGCGGGATCAGCTTGGTGACGCCGCCGACCACCACGAAGATCTGGATGGCGATGGTGAACGACAGACCCGCCGCGAGCAGCTTGCCGAAACTGTCGCGCACGGCGAGCGCGGTGCGCAGCCCACGCACGATGAAGATCAGGAACAGCATCAGCACGGCGGCCAGACCGATCAGGCCGAGTTCCTCACCGATGGTCGTGACGATGAAGTCGGTCTTGGCGAACGGCACCTGCTGCGGGCGCCCGCTGCCGAGACCCGTGCCCGCCAGGCCGCCGGTGGCGAAACCGAACAGCGACTGGGAGATCTGGTAGCCGGTGTTGTGGTAGTCGTCGAACGGGTGCAGCCAGGTGTCGACGCGCACGCGCACATGCCCGAACAGCTGGTAGGCGAACACGAAGCCGAGCGCGAGCAGGCCGCCGCCGATGAGCAACCAGCCCACCCGTTCGGTCGCGATGTAGAGCATCACCAGCACCGTGCCGAAGATCAGCAGCGAGGTGCCGAGGTCCTTTTCGAGCACGAGCACACCGATGCACACGACCCACACGATCAGCACCGGACCGAGGTCGCGCGGACGCGGGAACTCCATGCCCAGGAAATGCTTGCCCGCGGCGGTGAACAGGTCACGCTGGGCGACGAGCACACCCGCGAAGAAGATGATGAGCAGGATCTTGGCGAATTCGCCCGGCTGCACACTGAATCCGGGGAGCTTGATCCAGATCTTGGCGCCGTTGACTTCGGAGAACCGGCTCGGCAACAGTGCCGGAATCGCCAACGCGATCAGTCCGACCAGGCCTAGTGTGTAGGTGTAGCGCGCCAGCGTGCGGTAGTCACGCAACACGATGAGCAGGCTGATGAACACCACGATGCCCAGGCCGGTCCACATGATCTGCTGGTTGGCGTCCGGGGACGGGATGGGGCTCGAGTCGTATGCCGCCTGCTGCGCGTCGGCGAGGTCGAGGCGGTGGATCAGGACGAGACCGAGACCGTTGAGCAGCGCCACGATCGGTAGCAGTAGTGGGTCGGCGAACGGCGCGAACCGGCGAACCGCCAGATGCGCCACCCCGAACAGCGCGAGGAACGCCACACCGTACTTGGCGATGTCCCAGGTGATCGACTGTTCCTGGCTCGCCTCGACGATGAACAACGACACCGTCGTGATACCCGCCGCGCCCGCCAGCAGCAGCAGCTCCTGATTCCGCCGCGTCGAGGGCGGCGGTGCGGGCGCGAATCCGCCTGGGGGACTCGGGAAAGCCCCCGCCGACGGTGGTGCCGGTGCGGACATCAGTCCGTCACCCGGCAGTTCTCCCCTGAGATCTGCGGGGAAGGTGTCGGGGCGGGCGTAGTGGTCGGGGCAGGCGTCGGTGTCGCCGTGGCGGGCTGGTCACCGGGGCCGGGCGCGGGTGCCGGGGTGGCAGGGGGAACCTCGGTGGGCAGCACACCCGGCTGCGGCACCGATTCCTTCTTGGGGCACGGGTCGAGGACCTCGCCGGTGAGTCGGCGCATGCTTTCGCGGGCCTGGGCCAGCGAATCCGGCGGCAGGCTGCGCTCCACCTGGTCGCGGCCGGTCTGCTTGAGATCGCTGACCATCAGCTTCTTGCAGCCGTTGGGGGCGGTGGCGCCGACCTCGAGCAGCGTGATCTCGTTCTTGCTGTTCACGCAGGCGGTGAGCTCCACGTCGTGGATGGCGTAACCGAGGATCGAACCGGGCAGGCCGCGCATCACGACCACCTGATCGTTGTCGGCGCCCACATAGTAGTTGCTGCGAATCATCTTGTAGCCCACCACGAGTCCCACCGCGACGGCGACGATCAAGGCGACCGACAGCAGCAGCCAGCGCAGCTTGTGCGACTTGGTCTCGGGCGGCGGGGGAGCGGCGGCGGCCCGGCGCGGCTGGGCGCGCGGCGGACGCATGGCGGCGGCGCGACCGGCCGCGGTGTTCGGCGGCGGCGCGTCTTCCTCCTCCTCGGTGGAGGCGGCACCGGCGACGATCGGATGACTCTGCCCGTAGTCGAGGTCGATCACATCGGCGACGACAACGGTGACGTTGTCGGGACCGCCTGAGCGCAAAGCCAATTCGATGAGCCGGTCGGCGCACTCGTCGGTATTGCCCTCGCGCATGGTGTTGCCGATGGTCTCGTCGCTCACCACGTCGGAGAGTCCGTCGGAGCACAGCAGATACCGGTCACCGGCGCGGGCTTCGCGCATGATGAGCGTCGGCTCGATCTCGTTGCCGGTGAGGGCACGCATGATGAGCGATCGTTGCGGGTGGGTGTGTGCCTGCTCGGGCGTGATCCTGCCCTCGTCGACCAGCGACTGCACAAAGGTGTCGTCGCGGGTGATCTGGGTGAGTTCGCCGTCGCGCAGCATGTAGGCGCGCGAGTCGCCGATGTGCACCATGCCGAGCTTGCGACCCGCGAACAGGATGGCGGTGAGCGTGGTGCCCATGCCGTCGAGTTCGGGTTCGGCCTCGACGTGGTCGGCGATGGCGGCGTTGCCGGAACGGGTGGCGCGGTCGAGCTTGCCGAGGATGTCCTCGCCGGGTTCGTCGTCGTCGAGATGCGCCAGCGCGGCGATCATCAACTGGGAGGCGACTTCACCGGCGGCGTGTCCACCCATACCGTCGGCGAGGGCCAGCAGGCGAGCGCCCGCGTAGACCGAATCCTCGTTGTTGCCCCGGACGAGTCCGCGGTCGCTTCGCGCGGTGTAGCGCAGAACAAGTGTCACGATCGCAGCTCGATCACTGTTTTGCCGACCCGGACAGGAGTGCCGAGCGGAACACGGACGGCGGTGGTGACTTTCGCGCGGTCGAGATACGTGCCGTTGGTGGAACCGAGGTCTTCCACGTACCAGTCGTCACCACGCTGAGACAGTCGCGCGTGCCTGGTCGAGGCGTAGTCGTCGGTGAGTACCAGCGTCGAATCGTCGGCGCGGCCGATGAGGACCGGCTGCGTGCCGAGAGTGATCCGAGTGCCGGCTAGTGAACCATGAGTCACCACTAGATACTTGGCGCCCTTCTGGCCTCGGCTCAGGGATGGCAGACCGATGGAACCACGCGCTCCGCGTGCGGCCCTCGGCTGTATCCGGATGCCGGATGCCGCGTAGATATCGCTGCGCAAGGTCCGCAGAACGGCCCAGACGAACAACCAGAGCAGCAGCAGGAACCCCGCGCGGGTCAATTGCAGGATCAATCCCTGCACGGCGTTCCACCTCCTGTTCGCCCGGGTACGTCGGTACGGCAGGGGACGAAGTGACCCCCACCAGCGTGCTGGCTTGCGGGCCCCGAGGTCGGGGCCGTGCGTGTGATGGCAGCATCATAGGGCCGACGGCGTCGACACGTGACCTGCACCGCGCAGCTTACGGGATCAGACGATCCTGATCAGGATCTCGGAATGTCCGGCCCGGATGACGTCACCGTCGGCGAGCTGCCAGTCCTGTACCGGCGAGCCGTTGACCAGCGTGCCGTTGGTGGAACCCAGGTCGGAGAGCATGGCGGTCTGGCCGTCCCAGCGGACCTCGATGTGGCGGCGCGACACACCGGTGTCGGGCAGCCGGAAGTGCGCGTCCTGGCCGCGGCCGATGATGTTGGAACCCTCACGCAGCTGGTAGGTGCGGCCGCTGCCGTCGTCGAGCTGCAGCGTGGCCGAGTAGCTGGACTGGGCGGGGGCACCGTAACCACCCGCGGGCTGGCCGTAACCGGCTTGCGGCTGGGCGTAACCACCCTGCTGGCCGTAACCGGCCGGCTCCTCGTAAGCGGGCTCGGCGTAACCGGCCGCCTGGGCGCCGTAACCGGAGGACTGACCGTAGCCGGGCTCGGCGTAACCGTTCTGGCCGTAGCCGCCCTGCTGGTCGTAACCGGGTTCGGCGTAGCCCTGCTGGCCGTACCCGGGTTGCTGGCCGTAGGCCTGCTGCGGATCGGCGTAACCCTGCTGACCGTAACCACCCTGCTGGTCGTAACCCGGCTCGGCGTACCCGGGCTGGCCGTACCCGCCCTGCTGGCTGTAGGCCTGCTGGCCGTACCCGCCCTGCTGGTCGTAACCGGGTTCGGCATAGCCCTGCTGGCCGTACCCGGGCTGACCGTAGCCCGGCTGCGGGGCCTGGTCGTACCCGTTGTGGTACTCGCCGCCCTGCTGGCCGTAGGCGGGGTCGTAGCCGGGCTGGCCCTCGGGCGCGCCGTAGCCACCGCGGCCGTAGTCGTCGGCAGGCGGATAGGGAGCCCCAGGCGCGGCGGGCGGCGGTGCGTACCCGCGGTTGCGTGGATCGGACTCCGCGGGCTCTCGGCTTGGCTCGTAGCCTGAGTTGTGCGTCATGGGGCCAGCTCCTGGTTGCGGGTGTGCGGGTCGTTGTGGCGGTCCGGGGCGAGGTGGGACGGTCCCGCGACCGGCGTCGGGGTCGACGCGGCCGCTCGCTCTGAACATTCCGGTGTGCAGCGTAGGTGATGCCTCGAACGCCACGTGCACTTCGCCGTAGGTCTGCCAGCCCTGCTCGCGGATGTAATCCTGCAGATGTTTGGCGAACGCCTTGGTCGTCAGGTCGTGATCTGCGTCGAGTTTCCCGAAATCTGATTCGTTGATCGTGATCACATAACTGTTGGGTGCGAGCTGATGCCCGCCCTCCAGTTCCTGGATCCGATCTGCGGCTTCGCGCTGCAGCGCGGCCTCTACCTCCTGGGGAACGACGCTGCCGCCGAACACCCTCGCGAACACGTCACCGACGGCGCTCTGTAAGCGACGTTCGAATCTCGACACGATGCCCATCACAGCCCTCCCTTCGGTGCGCGTGTCCGTCCTGTCGGAGTGCCCTTTACGGCGTGTCCGAACCCGACCACGTTCCTTGCATGATATCCACGATCCTCCTACCAGGTAACTCCCGGCGCGGCGCCCCGGTTCCCGAGCCGAACGCGTTCGCATCACCGCAGGTCAGGGGCCCGATTTTATTTTCAGCCGGAGGGCATGTTAGATTTTTCGAGTCGCTCGGGCGAGTGGCGGAATGGCAGACGCGCTGGCTTCAGGTGCCAGTGTCCGTAAGGACGTGGGGGTTCAAGTCCCCCTTCGCCCACAGAGAGCAAAAGGCTCGATCCCACGGGATCGGGCCTTTTGTCGTTTCCGGCGATGCTCACTCCTTGCGCGCGACGAGTAGATGGAAGGGGAAGGGCGGGCCGGGAAGGGTGCGCTGTTCGACCGTGAAACCGGCACCGGTGAGCGCGCCCGTCACCTCGGCCACCGGGCGCAGCGTGAATCCATAAGGGGTGAAAGGCATCCGGGCCATGCCGTCCGGATCCCCGATACCGATCACGGCCGTGCCGCCGGACCGGAGCACGCGGTCGAGTTCGGCACACGCGGCGGGCAGATCGTCGAGGAAGTAGATGGTGTTCACCGTGATCGCCGCGTCCAGGCTCGCATCGGGCAGCGGCAGGGCGGCGAGGGTGCCCTCGGCGAGCACGAGCCGGTCCTCGGCCACCTCCATGGCATAGGTGCCACGGGCGCGGGCGAGCATGTCGGGCGAGGGTTCGATGCCGTGCACCACGCCGTCCGGGCCCACTCGCTCCAACAGCATCGCCAGGCCCGCGCCGCCGCCGAAACCGATATCGGCCACATCCGCGCCCGCGGCGGGGGCAGCGCCGTCGACGGCACCCGCGATGGCGCGTTTGTTCCCCCGATTGAGGAGCAAGGCCACCACCTTGCCGAGTGGTCCGTGCGGATTACCGAGCTGGCCGGCAACGATGGTGAGCAAACGGTCCTTGACCCCGGTCATCTCGTCATCGTAGGGCTTCGGCATTCCGGGGCGGTGAGGCGAAGATCACAGCGCGGTAATCCGGCCGTCTCCCAGCTGTTTCACTGCCCGTCTCGCGCCGTTCGGGAGGCTCTGCGCAACTTGTCAGCCGTGCAGTAAGTAGCTGCATGGCAGGTGATTCGACCTGATTGCTAGTTGTTGATCATGTTTGCAGCCTTGTAAACAAACTTAAGGTTTCTTTTAAGGCCCCGAGTATCGCGCAAACCGAAATCCGGTTGCCGTTGTCGCAGGTTATCGGCTATGCGCGGGGTGCGGTCGGGGGTGTGGGCAATGGGCGGCAATATTCCCTGGACCGCCCCTTCGGACGTGTGGGACAGACGGTCCCAGGTTTGCCGAAGGTGAATTCCCGGTGTGTGCAATTGCCGTACCGGCGGCGCGCCAGGAGTTAGCTGTAGTTGTGGAGAGTGGGCGCTTCACACGTCTTCGCAGACCCGCACTCGATACCCCTAACCTGCGCGTTGGGGGTTGCATGGGCATAACGATTGTGTACAGTTAACGGCAACGCTGGCCGCAGCTCGAGCTCGACTCGCTGCGGCCAGCGGAACTCAAATCGGGGGGAGTTCACCAACTCGTAACCTCATGTAGCTGTCGATTGCCCAGTGGGCTCACAGCCGGGGTGTGCTCGGAGTTGCCTGCCGCACAAATGCACGTGCAGATGCGTGATCACACCCGCGTGGGAACCTTCGGAAGCCATCGCAGGGCCGGATCGGGCATGGCCTCGGGCAGCGCGGAAGCGGCGTCCTGTTCTTCGGCGACCCGGCGGCCCACCACGAACACATAGGCGAGGAACAACCCCTCGGCCAGGAAGCCCAGAGCGATGCGCACGGGCGCGGGCAGGCCGCTCGGCGTCACGAAGCCCTCGAGCAACCCACACACCAGCAGCACCGCGACCAAACCGAGCGCGACAGTGGCAGTCGCCCGGCCCTGCCGGGCCATCGCGGCGGCCCGGCTCGACCGACCGGGATCGACCAGCGTCCAGCCGAGCTTCAAACCGACGCCGCCCGCCACGAACAGCGCCGTGAGCTCGAGCGTTCCGTGCGGAAGGATGAAACCGAAGAACGAGTCGAGCCGGTCGGCGTCGGCCATCAATCCACCGGTTATCCCCAGATTCAGCGCGTTCATGAACAGGGCATACACAGCCGGGAGGATCAGCACGCCGGTGAACAAGGCGATGGCCGAGACCCAGGAATTGTGGGTCCACACCTTGGCGGCGAAGGCGTCGTTGGGGTGTTCGGAATAGTAGGTCTCGAACGAACCCCCAGGTCCGGTGATGATCGAGTGATCGCCCTCGGGAATCCCCAGGGCTTCGCGGGCGCCCGCCGAGTTGTCCACAAGCACCGCGATCACCGTGCTGACGAGCAGGAAGATCGCGGTTGTCCCCAACCACCACGGCCACGCTCTGTACACAGCCGCCGGAAAGCCCCTGGTGAAGAATCTGCCCATCTCGCGCCACGGCTGTGCGCGCGCCGCGAGCACGCGCCCACGCGCGCGGGCGAGCAGCGCGCTGAGCCCGGCGAGCAGCTCGGGATCGGCCCGATGGCCCTGCAGCTTGGCCAGCTGCTGGGACGCCGAGCGGTACAGGGCGATCAGTTCGTCGGCCTCGGCCCCGGTGAGCCTGCGCTGACGGACCAGCTGATCCAGCCGATACCACGACCGTTGACGCGCCCAGCTGTAGGCATCGGTGTCCATATCGGGAATGCTAGCCACATGGCCGAATTCACCACCGGCGAAGCGGTGGCGCTCGAACTTCCCATCGCGCGCATCCCCAGCCGTGCGGGCGCTTTCCTGCTCGACCTGATGCTGCAGCTGACGCTGGCCTTCGGCCTGTTCTACGCCGGGATGCTGGTGCTGCTGTGGAGCGCCGCCGACGAGGCGTGGATGTCGGTGCTCGCGGTGGTCACCATCGTGACCGTGCTGGTCGGCTACCCGGTGTGCAGTGAAACCCTCACGCGCGGACGTTCCCTGGGGAAGATGGCGTTCGGGCTGCGGGTCGTTCGTGCCGATGCTGGCCCGACGGATTTCCGGCATGCGCTCACCCGTGGGTTGGCGGGGGCGATCGTCGACTTCTGGATGCTCGGTGGCTTCGGCGCGGTCGCGGTGATCACCTCGCTGTGCTCACGCGAGGGCAGGCGCGTGGGTGACGTGCTCGCGGGCACGGTGGTTGTGCACACCCGTCAGCAGCTTCCCCGGCCCGCGCTGGCGGCCGCACCACCGTGGCTCACCGGCTGGGCGGCGCAGCTCGACCCGACCGGCCTGTCCGACGACCTCGCGACGGCCGCACGGCAGTACCTCACCAGGCTGCGCACCCTCACCCCGGCCGCCCAGCACCACCTGGGGACGAAGCTGGCCGAGTCGATGTGCGCGGCGGTCCGCACCCAGGTGCCCGCCGGTTATCCCCCGTATCACGTGATCGGCGCGATTCTGTCTCGGCGCCAGCAGCTTTCGCTGCGCTGAGAAGTTGTGCACAGGCTCGCCCTGTGGACAACCTGTTGGTGAATCGGTGCATGAACTGTGAGTGCCGGTGGAAACTCCGGCTGTCCACAACTCAGAGCGAACCGGACCGCTTGAGCTCCAGATACTCGTCGGCCAGCGCCTCCGGCAGCTGATCCGGCGCCGCGGTGACCACCGCGACCCCGCGCCTGCGCAGGGATTCCCGCACCACCGCGCGCTCGGCCAGCACAGTCTCGGCGGCGGCCGAGGTGTAGACGGCATCGGCGGTTTCCCGGTCGCGAGCGGCGGCGGCGATGTCGGGGTCGGTCACCGAGACGATGAGCACCCGGTGTCGTCGGGTGAGCGTCGGTAGCGCGGGCAGCAGGTGTTCGGTGACTGTCGGTCCGTCCAGACTGGTGAACCACACGATCAGGGCGCGCCTGCGTACCCGGGCGAGCACGGTGCGAACCAGGCCGTCGGTGTCGGTATCCACAAGCTGCGGCGTGACCCCGGCAAGGGTGTGCATAAGTTTCATCGGCAGGCCCGCACCTCCGGCGCCGGTCACCTCCGCGCGCACCGTTCGGTCGTAGGCCAGCAGGTCGACGGTGTCGCCCGCCGCGCCGGCCAGTCCGCCGAGCAGCAGGGAGGCTTCGATCGCGCAGTCCAGCCTGGTGCCGTCGCCCACCCGGCCCGCGCTGACCCGGCCGGTGTCGAGCACCATCAGCATGTGCCGGTTGCGTTCGGGCCGCCAGGTGCGCACGAGTACATCGGTGGCGCGCGCGGTGGCCCGCCAGTCGATGCTTCGCACGTCGTCGCCTGCCACGTACTCCCGGAACGAATCGAATTCGGTGCCCTGACCACGGGTATTGGCGACATTGCGGCCCTCGAGGTGGTGCAGCCGCTTCACCTTCGACCGCAGCAGGCGCTCGCTGCGGAAGGCGGGCAGCGCGCGGACGCGGGCGGGGGCGTCGACGCGAGTCTGCCGTCCGGCCATGCCGAGCGGTCCGAGCAGGCGCAGTGTCACCGGACCCGCCACCCGGTCACCGCGATATACCGGATTCAGCCTGGTGCGGAACCGGATCCGGGTGTTCGGTGCCAAAGCCAGTCGGCGCGTGCGATATTCGGCGCGAGCACTCTCGGGCCACGCGTCCCAGAGCAGCCCACGAACCGTGGTGGTGCCCGTATTGGTCACGGCCAGTTCCACTTCCGTCTCCCGGCCCAGCCGGACGACGGTCAACGGATCGCGCGTCACGGTCAACGTGTTCGGGCGGGCGGCCAGCGCCACATCGATCAGCAGCACGACGAGCAGCAGCGAACTCGCGCCGAGCACACCGCCGAACGACGGAACGGCGAACATCACCAGCGCGCCCGCCATCGTGGCGAGCAGCGCGAACCGGCCTGTGACGACCACCGCTACACCGGAACCGGCACCGAGCCGAGCAACGACGCGAGCACACCCTCGGCACTCACCCCGTCCAGCTCGGCCTCCGGACGCAACTGCAAACGGTGCCGAAGCACCGGGACCGCAACGGTTTTCACATCATCGGGGGTCACGTACCCGCGCCCGTTCAGCCAGGCGAAGGCGCGGGCGGCGGCGAGCAGCGCGGTGGCGCCACGGGTCGACGCACCGTGCGCGACGGCGGGCGAGGACCGGGTGGCCCGGCACAGGTCGACGATGTAGGCGAGCACCTCGGGACTCACCGTCACCTGGCCCACCGCGGCCCGCGCGGCCGCGATGTGCGCGGGCCCGGCGACCGGCTGCAGCCCGGCCGCACCGAGGTCGCGTGGGTCGAAGCCGTTGGCGTGGCGCTGCAGGATGCGGAACTCGTCGTCGCGTTCGGGCAGGCGGATGTCGACCTTGAACAGGAACCGGTCGAGCTGCGCTTCGGGCAGCGGATAGGTGCCCTCCTGCTCGATCGGGTTCTGGGTGGCGATCACCACGAACGGGTCAGGCAGCGGCCGGGGCTGCCCGTCCACCGAAACCTGACGCTCCTCCATCGATTCCAGCAGCGAGGACTGGGTCTTCGGCGGGGTGCGGTTGATCTCGTCGGCCAGCAGCAGGTTGGTGAACACCGGCCCCTGCCGGAAGGTGAACTCGGCCGAATGCGGGTCGTAGATCTGCGACCCGGTGACATCGCCCGGCATCAGATCGGGGGTGAACTGCACCCGCGCGTGCTCGAGGTCGAGCGAGGTGGCCAGCGCGCGCACCAGCAGCGTCTTCGCCACGCCCGGCACACCTTCCAGCAGCACGTGCCCCCGGCACAGCAGCGCGAGCACCAGGTACAGCACGGCCTGATCGTTCCCGACCACCGCCTTACCGATCTCGGTACGCAAGGCGGCCAGCGCCGCCCCGGCCTCGGCCGCGGTCGGCGTCTTCTGCAGGACAGTGTTGTCGGTCATCCGAGCTCCGTCTCGATCCATTCGAGGTGTGCGGCAACGTGGTAGAGGGTCGGTTCGTCGGGCACCGGGCCGAACAGTACGGTGCCGATCCGGGGGGCGGGGGTGTTGAGGCGGGTGGCGATGGTCGCGACGAGTTGGTCGTCGGTTCGGGCGCCGAGGCGTGGCCGGATCCGGCGCAGGGTCGCCGAGCGCAGGATGTGGGCGACGTGGGCCACGTCGCCCGAGCGGCGGTACAGCCCGGCTCGGCCGGTGAGCAGTTCGTTGGCGGCCACTTCCACCGGGCGCGGTTCGCCGACCAATGCGCCGCGTCTGCGGGCCCGCCACCACACCACGACGGCGAAGGCGATGAGCAGTTGCAGGCCGCCGTAGGCCAGCCAGCCGGGCAGGGTGCTGAAGATCGAGTCGCCGCCGACGGGGTCGGGGAGGTCGTCGGGCCGGTCCGGCGGGCTGTCGATGTTCGGTGGCGGGTCGGGCGGGGTCGGTGCGTTGGGTGCGCCGCAGGATTGCAGGCCCGCGTACAGGAGCACGCCCAGGAACAGGATGCCCGCGAGGACGGCCCAGAACCGTGGGTTGCGCAGGATCGCCGGAAGCGGCGGAAGTTGCCGGCGCGGTGCGGGCTCGGTGTCGACGATCTCGATGTCGACCGGCTCCGCGGCCGGCGGTGGCGCGTGCTGGGAGTAGCGGTCGGCGTATTCGAGGTGGCGGTATTCGTCCTCGGTGGCGCGGCGGCCGCCGTACACGACCTCGTCGAAAGTGCTTGCCGCCGGATGCAATTCGGCGGACTGTTCGGGTGGGAGGGCGAGGGTGGCGTCGTCGGCCGTTTCCTGTGCGGTGCGTGAGCGGCGCACCGGCAGACTGCCGTTCTGTTCCAGTCCGCGCAGGACCGCACGGAAGCGTTCCCGTACGGCACGGTCGAAATCGCGGCGGCCCGCGGCGTTCTCGGCTTCGGCGCGATGGTCGGCGGCCGGGCCGAGCCGGGGCGGTGGCGGGGGACCGAACTGGTTGTCGTTCATCGGTTCTCACCCGGAATGCGGATGTCGAGCCCTTCGCGGACACAACGGCGGTCGATGTAGCAGAGCACCCGGCTGGTGGATTCCACGATCTCGGCGACCGTCACCACCAGCAGCAGGCCACCGACCACCAGCGTGATGAAGGCCCATCGGTGGGTGCCGGAGAAGTCCGACAGGAAGAAGGGGATACCGAAGGCGGGCACCGCGAGCACGGCGAACAGCACCCGCTGGGTGAGCCAGAGTCCGCCGATGCTCCAGTTCGCGCCTTCCACCAGTTCTTTCGAGCGGGCGACGGCCTGCCGGTAACCGGCGTTCTCGGCGATGATCGCGGGTTCGGTGACGAGCCGGCGGGCACGCAGATTCGACAGCCAGATCAGGGCGAGCGGGTAGGTGATGACGAGCAGGCTGCCGACCGCCAGTACGCCGATTCCGATGAGCGAGAACATGATCTGCGCGAGCACGAGCGGTCCGCCGTGGTGTGCGGCGGTCCGGATGCCCGCCCGCAGGCCGATGCGCGCGCCGGCGAAGTCGGCCAGCGCCAGGGCGACGGTCGTGCCACGCAGCACCAACCGCGACAACCACCCGAACGCGGCTGTTGCCAGCACCACCGCCCACGCGGTACCCGCATCCGAGCCGTCGGTGAGGTGCGAGACCAGGCCGGTGATGCCGAGAACACCGAGTACGGCGAGGGTGAGCGTTGCCCCCGCGAGCGCGGCCAGCGGCCGAATATGGGCCTGGATCAGGGCGAACGGCTCGTCGAGCAGTTCGCGAAATCGCAGGGGGCGGATCGGGACCGTCGGCGTTTGTGCCGGATCGATGCCCGCCCCGACGGCGCCGACCGTGGTCACGACGGGGCGCACGGCCCGAGTCTAGCGGGGCCCGACCGGGGGAGTGGGTTCACGGAGTGTGCGGAAGGGCTAGGTGGGTGGGTTGCAGGCGGCCACGCAGCGTGACCTGCTCGCCCAGGGTCCAGTGGTTCGCTTCGGTCGGCGCGGACTTGGTGAGGGTGGTCGCGGAGGTGAGCAGGCGTTGTTCGTACTGCTTGGACAGTTCGCACAGGCGGGCCGCCTCGTTGACCGCATCACCGATGACGGTGAACTCGTAGCGGTTGTGGGTGCCCACATTGCCCGCGACCACGCGCCCGGCGGCGACGCCGATGCCCGCGTCCAGATCGGAGGTGTCGCGCAGGCGGCGCTGGATGGCCCGGGCACACGAAAGGGCTTGCCCCGCCGCGTCTTCCAGCGGCGCGGGAGTGCCGAAGATGGCGAGGGCCGCGTCGCCTTCGAACTTGTTGAGCAGGCCGCCGTGGCGTTCCACCTCGTCGACGACGATGTCGAAGAAGCGATTGAGGATGCCGACGATCTCGGGCGCGGGGAGAGTGGCGGCCATGGTCGTCGAGCCGATGATGTCGATGAACAGGGCGGCGGCCTCGGTTTCGGTCCCGCCGAGGACGGGGCGCGAGGCGATGGCCGCCATGGCGACATCGTGGCCGACGTGTTTCCCGAACAGATCTTCGATCATGGCGCGTTCACGCAGGCCGTGCACCATGTGGTTGAAACCGCTCTGCAGCTCACCGAGTTCGGTGCCGTCGTAGAGCGTGATCTCGGCGTCGAGGTCGCCGTTCTCCACCCGGCGCAACGCCTGGCGCACACCACGGATCGGCGCGACCGTCGCGGCGACGACCTGCGCCATGAGCACCATGCCGAACAGCAACGCCGACCCGCCGAGACTGAGCACGCACACCGCCAGGCGCGCCTTGCTCACCTGGGGATCGGCCAGCGCCCAGATGGCGACGACCATCGCCAGCGCCACCGGTACACCGACACCGACCAGCCACGACAGCATGGTGCGCCCGAACACGCCGATGCCGCGACGGCGTTGCGGATCGGCTTGCAGCACCCGCGCGGTGACGGGCCGCAGAGCGAATTCGACGATCAGATAGCTGTTGGCGCACACCACGATCGCGGCCGACCCGATGGCGAGGATGAGCTTGGGAATCAGCCTCGGCTCGATCACGCCGTACACAACGGTGAGCACGATGAGCGCCAGGGTCCACAGCATCGCCTGCTGCAGCACCATCCAGCGGGGCGCAGAGACGGTGACGCGCTGTTCGGCCGGTGTCGGCACGTGGTCGGGATCGGTGGCCCAGCGCATGGTGCGCAGCCCGGCGACGGTCCCCCACACGGTGCCGATCGCGAGCGCGACCACCGCGCACAGCGGCGTGAAGACGGCGTTCACCAGCAGCAGCCGCCCGGTGAACATGCTCGGCCCCGGCAGCACGAACCCCGCGAGCACGATCGTCATCGCGATACCGATGAGGTTGGCGATGAGCAGGGGAGCGGTGAGCAGCAACTGCACCCGCACCCGGCGGATGGCCGCCTTCTCCTCGGCGGGTCCGAGCAGGGGTGAACCCCAGGGTGAAGACGTCCCGGAGCGTACGTCGCTGATCACATTCGAACTGTAAACCGAACCGACCTGAACAGGCGAACCTGTTAGCTAGGTCACTGAGTATTCAGGTGAGTATAACAACCGTTGACCGAGCATTTTGTCGTTCACATTCGGATCTGATCGGTGCGATCGATCACCGCTGACGCCCAGTGAACAGATGTCCACTGATCTATCGAGCAGGCGGCAGCTGACGCTGCTGACCGCCCGGCAGCTCGTGGGCGTCCGACCCGGCCAGCTCGCCCTGACCGGCGGCGGGCAGCGCCGTGCCCTGTCCCGCGGGCAACGCGGTGTAGCTCGGCTGCCCAGGGTACTGACGCGGATCCGGGTGGTAGTTCCGGCCGGGCGCGTCCACCACATTCGACGCGATCTGCTGCGCGTACGGGTTGTACTGCGGCTGTGGATAACCCGCGGGCAGGTAACCCTGCTGCCCGGGCGCCAGCTGGTACGGCTGCTGCGGCGCCTGCTGGAACTGCTGCTGCGAGTCCTGGGTATCGACGGTCACCTTACGGCTGCGGCGCAGCGTGAAGGTCACCTCCTCGACCTCTTCGAACGCCTGTCGCGCCGTCCGCAGCGGATGCGTGGCCGAGTCGATGGCATTGGCGACGAACGACGGGACCAGCGGCCGGATCCAGCGCGCGGCGGTGTCGGTGAACGGCACGGTCCCGATGATCGGCAGCTCCAACCCGCCCCCGCCGGTCGGCGCCTGCGGCGGTGCCTGCTCGGCGGGTACCAGCGCACCGGCCTGGCCGTGCGGCAGGGCGTGCGGGAGGTATCCGGCGGGCAGCTGCTGCTGCGAAGTCGGCTCCAGAGCCACGGACTCGTCCTTTCGATGCGGCTCGGTGTACCCGAGCTCGAAACCGCCGATCGCGGCGATGATCCTGGTTCGCTGACGTTCTCGATCGATCACGCCGTCGGCCTCGATGGCCAGTCGTTGCGAGTCGAGTTCCTGCTCGGCCCGCAGCACCGCCGTCTCGGTGCGCACCTCGGCCTGTTTCACCGCGATGGCGGCGTCGGCGGCGCGTTCGGCCCGGTCGGCGATCTCGTCGGCGGCGACCTTGCGGTCCAGCGCGGTCTCCCCACGCCACCAGCGCAGCAGCAGCGGCGACAACGCCAGCGCGATTCCCGCGACCAGCATCAGCAGGCGAAGCGCGGCGCCGCCGAGGTGATCGGCGGTGTAGCCGTTCATGGCCAGCCAGCGGGCGCCGATCCCGCGATCGCCCTCGGCGAAGGCGTCGGCGCGGGCCGCGGCCAGCTCGGCCGTTTCGGCGCGCACGCGCTGGTCGAGGCCGTCGGTGCGGGCCTGTGCGGCGGCGAGCTGCTTGCGGGCGTCGTCGAGCATCTCGTTGGCGGTCTGGGCCTCGGGTCCACGACCGGGGACACCGGTGATGCGGGTCTGCGGGCACTCCGGGGTCGGATTGAACTCGCAGCGCGCGATGACGAGGTTGCGGTCGATGTCGGCCTGCGCGGTCGCGATGGACGCGTCGAGGGCGGCGCGGTCGGCGACGGCGAGGTCGTACTCGGCGCGCGCGGTGACGACGGCAGGCGCGTGTTCGGCATCGGCGTGGGCGCGCACGTCCAGCTCGCGGTCGACGGTCCCGCCGAGCAGCACGGTGGTGGCCAGCTCGGCCACGAACACCCCGGCCAGCACGCCGATTCCGACGCGCGCGGCGGTGCCGCGCCGGTCGTCGGTGGTGTTCCTGGTGGCGAGCGCCCGTCCGATCGCACCGGCTGCCACGGCGGCGAGCAGCGCGAGCACGGCGACGAAGAAGAACCCGATCCCGTCGGCGGCGGCGAGCGCGACGGCGGTGACCAGCCCTGCGACCACGGCGAACACCGCCACCGCGGCGCCGGTGACGACATATCCGGCGTGTTCGGGCCCGATGTCGTCGCGCGAAGGCGTGGCGAGGCCGCCGCCGAGCCAGGCGAGTGTGCCGGTCATACCTTCTCCCCGGTTCTTTCGCGTGGCGAAACTGTCATGTATTCGTGGTGTCAGCGTGACAGGCCCGGCGCCGCCACACCGAGCGGCGAAGCGGTATTTGTGGTCAGCCTCACAGATCCGAACTCCCGGCATCGCGCCGGCAGTCGGTGTGGGCCGCCGACCTCGGCGTGTCGGTCCCGGCGAGCCGCATCGGCGCCCGTTCCGGGGACCTCGTGTGGCGAACGACACTGCCGCGCGTTAGCTGGATATGTGCTGTGAAGAGCGTCTCACTCGCAGACCGTACGGTCGGCTGGCTACCAGGGCATGTCGGGGCGCTGTCGGGAATATCTCACCGCCGACGGCCCTGGTTAGCGGGAAACCATAGGTTTGACCTGCGCTTTGCTGGGGAATCCTGCTGCGATGCAGGTGAGTTCGGTCGAAGGTCACACGCCTCCGGCCGGTACCCACTCGCCCGTCGACGATGTTCGCGCAGGTCGGCGCCGGTTCTGCGGGATCGATCCGGCCTCGTGCCTGCTTTACACTGGACGACGCGCGTGACGATACGGGCTGCCGTTACAAACCCCAGCTAGACAGGGTTACTAAGCCCAACCTTAGTTGGTTGGGCCTGCGGTCTGACTTATCGTTTGCTCTTACGCCGAACGCACCCTTGTTCGGCACAACCACCTGTTCGGGGTCCGGTGAAACCGGGCCAAGAGTAGCGGGTGAAACCCCGCGCGGAGGTAAGGGACATGTAAGCGTCCCGTTACCTCTGAGCACCCCCACTACGTCAACGAAGCGGGTGGACAACTGGAGACGTGACTGCACGCCGCAAACCATCATCGCCGCTGGTTTCGGATCGTACGGACGCAGTCTTGACGGAGGCGAAACGACGAAGGGTCCACGCTCAGCTTGCTGGGTGGCCGATCATCGACAGCCGACTTTCTTGAAGGCAGAGGCATGACGCAACTTCCTGGCCACAGGTCACCCGGTGTCACCGGGCTCTACGATCCGGCATACGAGCACGACGCCTGCGGCGTCGCATTCGTCGCCGACATGCACGGACGACGCAGTCGAGACATCGTCGACAAGGCCATCACGGCACTGCTGAACCTGGAGCACCGAGGTGCCGCCGGCGCGGAGCCGAACTCCGGCGACGGCGCGGGCATCCTGATCCAGCTCCCGGACAAGTTCTTCCGCGCGGTTGTGGACTTCGAGTTGCCCGAGGCGGGTTCCTACGCCACCGGTATCGCCTTCCTCCCGCAGGCCCGCCGCGAAGCCGCGCGCGCCGCCTACGGCGTCGAGAAGATCGTCGCCGAAGAGGGCATGGCCGTGCTCGGCTGGCGTGCGGTCCCGATCGACGAGTCCTCGCTCGGCGCGCTGGCCCGCGACGCCATGCCGACCTTCCGTCAGCTGTTCATCGGCTCGCCCAAGAACTCGGCCGAGCAGCTCTCGGGCATGGACCTGGAACGTCGCGCCTACGTGATCCGCAAGCGCATCGAGCACGAGCTCGGCAACGCGGGTCCCGGTGAGGGCGCCGTCGGCAAGGAGTCGGTGTACTTCCCGAGCCTGTCCGGCGAGACCTTCATCTACAAGGGCATGTTCACCACGCCGCAGCTACGCGCGTTCTACCTGGACTTACAGGACGAGCGCGTCGAGTCGGCCATCGGCATCGTGCACTCGCGCTTCTCCACCAACACCTTCCCCTCGTGGCCGCTGGCGCACCCGTTCCGCCGGGTCGCCCACAACGGTGAGATCAACACCGTCACCGGTAACGAGAACTGGATGCGCGCGCGTGAGGCGCTGCTGCGTTCGGACGTGTTCGGCAAGGACGAGGCGGGCAACAACCGCCTGAACAAGATCTTCCCCGTCTGTACCCCCGGCGCGAGCGACACCGCGCGCTTCGACGAGGTGCTCGAACTGCTGCATCTCGGCGGGCGCGACCTGCACCACGCGATCATGATGATGATCCCCGAGGCGTGGGAGCGTAACGAGAACATGGACCCCGCGCTGCGGGCGTTCTACGAGTACCACTCGATGCTGATGGAGCCGTGGGACGGCCCGGCCTCGGTCTGCTTCTCCGACGGCAAGAAGATCGGCGCCGTGCTCGACCGCAACGGTCTGCGCCCGGGCCGTATCTGGGTCACCGAGGACGGCCTGGTCGTGCTGGCGTCCGAGGTCGGCGTGCTCGACATCGATCCGTCGACCGTCGTCCAGAAGATCCGCCTGCAGCCGGGCAAGATGTTCCTGGTCGACACCGAGCAGGGCCGCATCGTCACCGACGCCGAGATCAAGTCGGAACTGGCCGCCGCCGAGCCGTACCAGGAATGGCTGGACGCGGGCGTGAGCCGCCTGGCCGACCTGCCCGACCGCCCGCACGTGCACATGTCGCACGACCGCGTGCTCATTCGTCAGCAGATCTTCGGCTACACCACCGAGGACCTGAGTCTGCTCATCACCCCGATGGCCAAGACCGGTGGTGAGGCGCTCGGCTCGATGGGCACCGACACCCCGATCGCGGTGCTGTCGAACCGGTCGCGCCTGCTGTTCGACTACTTCTCGCAGCTGTTCGCGCAGGTCACCAACCCGCCGCTGGACGCCATCCGCGAGAAGGTCGTCACCAGCCTCAAGCGCAACATCGGCCCCGAGGCCGACCTGCTGCACCCCGGCCCGGAGTCGTGCAAGCAGATCGCGCTCGAGCAGCCGATCCTCGACAACGACGAGCTGGCCAAGCTGGTCCACATCAACGACGACGGCAGCCACCCCGAGCTGCGTTCGGTCGTGGTCCGTGGTCTGTACCCGGTCGCCGAGGGCGGCGAGGGTCTGCGCAGGTCCCTGGCGGCCATCAACACCCAGGTCTCGGCCGCGATCGACGGCGGCGCGCGCATCATCGTGCTGTCCGACCGCGAGTCCAACGAGAAGCTGGCGCCGATCCCGTCGCTGCTGCTCACCTCGTCGGTGCACCACCACCTGGTGCGCGAGCGCACCCGCACCATGGTCGGCCTGGTTGTGGAGGCCGGTGACGCCCGCGAGGTGCACCACATGGCCGCCCTCGTCGGCTTCGGTGCCGCCGCGATCAACCCGTACATGGCCTTCGAGTCCATCGAGGACATGCTCGAGCGCGGCTCGCTCTCGCTGCCCGCGAGCACCGGCGACCTGGCCGCCGACTACCGCAAGGCCGTCGCGAACTACTGCACCGCGGCCAGCAACGGCGTGCTCAAGGTGATGTCGAAGATGGGCATCTCCACCCTCGCCTCCTACAACGGCGCCCAGCTGTTCCAGGTCATCGGCCTGGCCCAGGACCTGGTCGACGAGTACTTCACCGGCCTGCGCTCGCCGCTGGGCGGTATCGGTCTCGACGAGATCGCCGAAGAGGTGGCCATCCGCCACCGCACCGCGTTCCTGGAGAACCGCAACGAGCGCGCCCACCGCGAGCTCGAGGTGGGCGGTGAGTACCAGTGGCGTCGCGAGGGCGAGTACCACCTGTTCAACCCGGACACGGTGTTCAAACTGCAGCACGCCACCCGCACCGGCCAGTACTCGATCTTCAAGGAGTACACCAAGCTGGTCGACGATCAGTCCGAGCGCCTCGCCGCGCTGCGTGGTCTGTTCAAGTTCAAGAAGGGCGTGCGCGCGCCGATCTCGATCGACGAGGTCGAGTCCGCCCGCGAGATCGTGAAGCGGTTCTCGACCGGCGCGATGAGCTACGGCTCGATCTCGGCCGAGTCGCACGAGACCCTCGCGATCGCGATGAACCGTCTCGGTGCCCGCTCCAACTCCGGTGAGGGCGGCGAGAGCCCCGCTCGCTTCGAGGTCGAGGAGAACGGCGACTGGCGTCGTTCGGCGATCAAGCAGGTCGCGTCGGGTCGCTTCGGCGTCACCGCGCACTACCTGACCAACGCCACCGACATCCAGATCAAGATGGCCCAGGGTGCCAAGCCGGGTGAGGGCGGTCAACTGCCCGCGCACAAGGTGTACCCGTGGGTCGCCGAGGTGCGGCACTCCACGCCGGGCGTCGGCCTGATCTCGCCGCCGCCGCACCACGACATCTACTCGATCGAGGATCTGGCGCAGCTGATCCACGACCTGAAGAACGCGAACCCGCAGGCTCGGATTCACGTGAAACTTGTCGCGGAGCCGGGTGTCGGCACCGTCGCCACCGGTGTGTCCAAGGCGCACGCCGACGTCGTGCTCATCTCGGGCCACGACGGCGGTACCGGTGCTTCGCCGCTCACCTCGCTCAAGCACGCGGGTGGACCCTGGGAGCTCGGCC
This sequence comes from Nocardia ignorata NBRC 108230, assembly GCF_001612905.1. Classification (GTDB taxonomy): domain Bacteria; phylum Actinomycetota; class Actinomycetes; order Mycobacteriales; family Mycobacteriaceae; genus Nocardia; species Nocardia ignorata. The sequence continues at coordinate 100,091 of NZ_BDBI01000031.1, forward strand.
TGGCCGAGACCCAGCAGACGCTGCTGCTCAACGGCCTGCGTGACCGCATCGTGGTCCAGGTCGACGGTCAGATGAAGACCGGCCGCGACGTGATGATCGCCGCGCTGCTGGGCGCCGAGGAGTTCGGTTTCGCGACCGCTCCGCTGGTCGTCTCGGGCTGCGTGATGATGCGCGTGTGCCACCTCGACACCTGCCCGGTGGGTATCGCCACCCAGAACCCGGTGCTGCGCGAGCGTTTCACCGGCAAGCCGGAGTTCGTCGAGAACTTCATGCTCTTCATCGCCGAGGAGGTGCGTGAGCTGCTCGCCGAGCTGGGCTTCCGCACGCTCGACGAGGCCATCGGCCGGGTCGACCTGCTCGACACCGCCAAGGCCAAGGAGCACTTCAAGGCAGCCAAGCTCGACCTGTCCCCGATTCTCGACATGCCGGAGACGGCGTTCATGAACCAGGACACCCGCTGCACCGGCACCCAGGACCACGGCCTGGACAAGGCGCTGGACAACGAGCTGATCGCCCAGGCCGCGCCCGCGCTCGAGCGTGGCAAGGCCGTGAAGATCGAAACCAAGATCACCAACGTGAACCGCACGGTCGGCACCATGCTCGGCCACGAGGTGACCAAGCTCTACGGTGGCGCGGGCCTGCCCGACGACACCATCGACATCACCTTCAACGGTTCGGCGGGCAACAGCTTCGGTGCGTTCGTCCCGGCCGGTATCACGCTGCGCGTGCAGGGTGACGCCAACGACTATGTCGGCAAGGGCCTCTCGGGTGGCCACATCGTGGTCCGCCCGTCGCTCGACGCGCCCGCCGGCTTCGTCGCCGAGGACAACATCATCGCGGGCAACGTGATCATGTTCGGCGCCACCAGCGGCCGCATCCTGATCAACGGTGTCGCGGGCGAGCGCTTCGGCGTGCGTAACTCCGGCGCCACCGCGGTCGTCGAGGGTGTGGGCGACCACGCGCTCGAGTACATGACCGGTGGCCGCGTGGTCATCCTCGGTGGCACCGGCCGCAACCTCGGTGCAGGCATGTCGGGTGGTGTGGCGTTCGTCTACGACCCGGAGGGCACGCTCGCCGAGCGGGTCAACCCGGATCAGGCCGATGCGATCGAGCAGCTCTCCGGTGACGACTTCACCTGGCTGCGCGACATCATCAGCACCCACCGCGACGAGACGGGTTCGGCTGTGGCCGAACGCATCCTGAGCGACTGGTCCCAGCAGGTGAACCACTTCGTGAAGGTCATGCCCCGCGAATACAAGAAGGTTCTGCTCGCCATCTCCGAAGCCGAGAAGAGCGGCAAGGACGTTGACGAGGCGATTATGGAGGCGGCTCGTGGCTGACCCACAAGGATTTCTGAAGCACACCTCGCGGGAACTCCCGGCGCGTCGACCGGTCGAGCTGCGTCTGCTCGACTGGAAAGAGGTCTACGAGGACAAGTTCTCCCACGAGACCCTGCAGAAGCAGGCCAGCCGCTGCATGGACTGCGGTATCCCCTTCTGCCACAACGGTTGTCCGCTCGGGAACCTGATTCCCGAGTGGAACGACCTGGTGTACAAGGACTCGTGGCGCGAGGGCATCGACCGGCTGCACGCCACCAACAACTTCCCGGAGTTCACCGGGCGGCTGTGCCCGGCGCCGTGTGAGGCGTCGTGCGTGCTCGGCATCAACCAGCAGCCGGTGACCATCAAGCAGGTCGAGGTCGAACTCATCGAGAACGCCTTCGACGAGGGCTGGGTCACCCCGGTGTACCCGACCCGCCTGACCGGCAAGAAGATCGCCGTCGTCGGTTCGGGCCCGGCCGGTCTGGCCGCCGCCCAGCAGCTCACGCGTGCCGGTCACACCGTCACCGTGTTCGAGCGCGACGACCGCATCGGTGGTCTGATGCGCTACGGCATCCCGGAATTCAAGATGGAGAAGTCGGTCATCGACCGCCGTCTGGCGCAGATGGAGGCCGAAGGCACCATCTTCAAGACCGGCGTGAACGTTGGTGTCGACATCACCGCCGAGCAGCTGCGTGAGCGTTTCGACGCGATCGTGCTCGCCGGTGGCGCCACCATCGCCCGTGACCTGCCGATCCCGGGCCGTGAGCTCGACGGCATCCACCAGGCGATGGAGTTCCTGCCGCTGGCCAACCGCGTGCAACTCGGCGACGACATCACCGACTCCGAAGGCCTGCCGCCCATCCACGCGAAGGGCAAGAAGGTCGTCATCATCGGTGGTGGCGACACCGGCGCCGACTGCCTCGGTACCTCGCACCGCCACGGTGCCGAGTCGGTGCACCAGTTCGAGATCATGCCCCGTCCGCCGGAGGAGCGCGCAGGCTCCACCCCGTGGCCGACCTACCCCCTCATGTACCGGGTCTCCTCGGCGCACGAGGAGGGCGGCGAGCGCGTGTTCTCCGTGAACACCGAGCGTTTCGTCGGCAAGGACGGCAAGGTCACCGGCCTCGAGGCCCACGAGGTCACGATGGTCAACGGCCGTTTCGAGAAGGTCGAAGGCACCGACTTCACCCTCGAGGCCGACCTGGTGCTGCTGGCCATGGGCTTCGTCGGCCCGCAGAAGCCGGGCCTGCTGACCGACCTGGGCGTCGGCTACGACGGCCGCGGCAACGTCCAGCGCGACAAGAACTGGGCCACGAACATCCCCGGCGTCTTCGTCGCAGGCGACATGGGTCGCGGCCAGTCGCTCATCGTCTGGGCCATCGCCGAGGGCCGCGCCGCCGCGGCCGCCGTCGACAAGTACCTCGAGGGCGAAACCGCGCTCCCCGCGCCGATCCCCCCGACCGCTGTCGCCCAGCGGTAATCAGTTCGACCCGAGGCGCCCACGGACCAGCCGGTCCGTGGGCGCCTTTGTCGTCGCACCGCAGGTGACGCCGGAGTTTGCCAGGGATATGCGTCGGGTATGAATCCTTATGGCGCTCAAAGACTTAGGGGTGCCGATAATGGACGTGGCCGATCTTCCTTGCAGCACATAGACTTTCCGTGACGAGGTGTACGGGAGATCCGAGGGGGAGCTGTGCCGTTGCCGCCGGGAACGTTGGCGTATCTGCGCCGCGCAGCAGAGCGCGGTGACGGTACCGCTATGCACAACCTTGCCCACTTCTACCACGATCACAGCGATTACGAGGGTGCCCAGTACTGGTTCCGGCGGGCGGCGGCGGCGGGGCATACGCGCTCGATGAACAATCTCGCGGTGTTGCTCGATCAGTTCGGGGAGCTGGCCGAGGCCGAGATCTGGTATCGGCGGGCGGCGGCGGGCGGCAACGCCAACGCCATGTACAACCTGGCGACCATGCTGTATCAGAGCGGCGATATCGCCGAGGCCGAGACCTGGTACCACCACGCGGCACTCGCGGGGCACGTGGACGCCATGTACAACCTGGCGCGCTTGCTCGAGGACGACAACCGGCTCGACGACGCCGAAGCGTGGTACGACGAGGCGGCCGCGGCGGGCGACATCGACTCGATCAACAATCTCGGTCTGCTGCTGCGCCGTCGGGGCGCGATCACGGCGGCCCGGCGCTGCTTCCGGCGCGCCGCCGATCTCGGTCATCCGAAGGCGATGGCCAATCTCGCCGCGCTGCTCGAATCCGAAGGGGCGCATCGGGAAGCCGAATCCTGGTATCGCCGCGCGGCCGGCTGATCCAGCCTGCCCCGAACACAGCTCTTCGACACGGTTCTGTCCTGTCATCGACTACCACTCGAGTTGGGGCACCCGCTGAGTGGCGCTGATGTGCATTCGCACTATGGCGAGTTCTGCGAAGACTATTAAAACGGAAGTTCGCCACCGGGTCGCTGAACGATGGAAACCGGGCTTGACCATGGGCTTCGAGCGATGTCGGCGAACCAGTCCGGAGGTTACCGAAAAGTATTGATACCGAGCGGTTTTCCAGCAACCATCAGCAAACTTCGGGGACGCAGTAATTTTCCCGCGTTCGGGATGCGGAAATTTGCGGGCGGGTATAGCGTCTCGTGCTGTCGAACATTTTCGAGGACAGACCGGGGGTGCGGGTGAATTCTCTCGACGGCTGCCTGAAACGCATCATGGAGATTCCCGGTGCGTGCGGCGTGACGCTGGTGGACGGTGCCAGCGGGCTGGCGGTGGCCGCCGTCGGTGCGCACGACATTGTCGACGAGCACGAGGACGCCGCGGGAACCACCGACGTCATGCGGACGGTCCTCGCGTGCACCGCGCTCTCGAGCACCGCCGCCGACGACGATGTCCGTGAGCTGATCGTCTGCCGCGACAAGGGCTTTCACCTGCTGCACCTGCTCGACGGCGATTTCGAGGGAAGACTCTTCGTCCACGCGGTATTCGACGGCGCCGCCGCCAATCTGGGAATGGCGCGCTACCAGCTCAAGGCCGCGCTGGAAGAAATGGCGGGCCGATGAGCGCGGCCCTCGCCGAAGAACTCCAGCGGCTCGAAGAACAGGGCTCCACCGGGATATTGCGGGCGGGCGACGGCGAATTCCATTTGGCCCGTGGCGCTATCGCCTCGGTCGGTTGCCGGCGCACCATCGGTCTCGACCGGCTGGCCGTCGAGGCCGGTGTCGCGACCGACGAGGACCTGCGCCGTGCCCGCGCGGGCGAGCCGGGTGCGCTGCTGCGCCGCCCACGCCTGGAGACCCTCGCCAGGCTCTCGGCCTACGACGCGGCCTACTTTCTGCTCGAAACCGAAGCGGAAGCGGAATTCGTTCCGACGGAGGAGCACTGGCTCGCTCCGGTGTGCCGGATCGCGCCGCACGCACTGGTGAGCGAATGCGCGCGGCGCCGACGCCCTGACGCCGGTCCGTGGACCGCCGACATGGTGTCGACGGTCCCCGTCTCGCCCGCGCACCGGCCACGTCGCAAACGCACGGTCCTCACCGTCGGCCAGGCCGAAGTGCTCGCCGCCGCCGACAACCATCGGACCATCGCCGACATCGCTCGCGAGCTCGGCCGCACCACCTACGGCTGCCTCGTCGCGGTCCGCGACCTGACCAGAGCCGGGTTGATCGAGGCCCCGGAGTCGGTCCACACCGAGCCCGAGCGTCGCACCCGCCACCTCCCCGCGGCGTCGCTGCCCGCGCGCGGCCGCCACGCGGCACGCTCAGGCGCCGGTTATGCCGCAGCACAGCAGAACTCAGGCACCGGACCGCCGCTTCCGCGCCGCGTCCCCGCACCGGTTGCCCCACCCACTTCGGGCAGGCACGCGCTCGTCGAGGAAGCGAGCGCGGCCGCCCGGACCCACGACGCGACAACTCCGACTCCGGGCACGACCGCCCGGACCGCGGACCGGAACTCCCGCGGCGCGGACACCTACTCCTGGTCACCCCCGGTAGACCGAACCTGGCAGCAGGTGGATCGCGCGCTCCTGATCCGCATCAGGACGGCGTTGGCGGAGCTGGCATGACCGGGCGCAGGAAGCTGCTCGGCGAGTGGAGGGGAAAGTTGACCAAAATGCCGCTGCCCGAACGTGAGCCGACCGGTTCGGAGCTCACGGGGCCCACCCCGTACGGCCAGGACCAGACCACACGACCGCTGCCGCAGAGCTACCCGGCCGTCCAGGCCGAGCTCACCGCCCTGCGCGAGCGCGTCCCACACCTCACCGGCACGGTCGTCGCCTCGAGCGACGGCCTGCTCATCGAACACGACCTACCCGCCCATATCGAACCGGCCGGGATGGCGGCGCTGGCCGCCGCACAGCTGTCGCTGTCGTACCGGTTGGCGAGCACCGCGCACGGTGGTGGTTTCAACGAGGTCGTCGTGCACGGCAGCGACGGGCAGGTGGTGATCTACGCCGCCGGGTACACCGCGCTCACCGTGGTCGCGGGCCCGGATGTGAACGTCGGCCGGCTCCACCTGGAGTCGCGTCCGGTAGCTCGCGCCATCGCCGCTCATCTGGCGGCGGCGCACGATTGAAAGGTACGACATGTCGAATATGGATCTGGCGCTCAAGGACATGATGGTGATCGACGGCGCGATCGGCGCCGCGGTCGTCGACTACAGCAGTGGCATGGCCCTCGGAATGCTCAGCAGCAGCAAGTCGTTGGACCTGCAGGTCGCGGCGGCGGGCAACACCGAGGTGGTGCGCGCGAAGCTGCGGACCATCGAGCAGCTCGGTCTCAACGAGGAGATCGAGGACATGCTCATCACCCTCTCGGGCCAGTACCACGTGATACGGCCGATGACCGGCCGCAAGTCCAAGGGGCTTTTCCTCTACCTGGCGCTGGATCGCACCCGCGCCAACCTCGCCCTGGCCCGCCACCGGCTCAAGGGTATCGAGGAGGACCTCGAGGTCTAGGCCGACGCGGGCCGGGTGAGCGCGGGGCTCACTCGGCCGAAATGAATTCTGTCACAACGATCGGACAAGCTCGTCATACTCGTGTGGCACAGGCGTGGCGGTACCTCTATTGTGATTCGCGGCGAGGTCTGGGAGCCACACGTAAAACGGGGTTTGCTCTCCAGCGGCGAGCAAGGTGGAACTGGAGCGGTATGCAGGTGAAGAAGATTGTCGCGGCGCTCGGTGCGTCCGCGGCGATGTTGTCCGGAATCGTTGTCGGCAGCGGGAGTGCCAGCGCGGCGCCTGCCTGCCCGAGTCTCTACGTCGTCGCCATTCCCGGCACATGGGAGACCGGCATCGACAAGCCGCCGGGGCCCGGCATGCTGTCCGGCGTCACCAACGGGTTGCCGCGCAATGTCGACGTCGACTACGTGACCTACGCGGCGACCGCCTTCCCGTGGGAGGGCGATGTCTACGGCAATTCCAAGAAGCAGGCGGTGAATTCGGCGCGCGGCCTCATCTCGGCCAAGCTCGCGCAGTGCGGTGACACCAAGGCGGCCCTTGTCGGCTACAGCCAGGGCGCCGACGCCGCGGGTGATCTCGCGGCCGAGATCGGCACCGGGCTCAGCACCATTCCGGCCGATCGGGTGGCCGCGGTCGGCCTGATCTCCGATCCGCGCCGCGCGCCGGGCGACGTGCAGGTGGGCCCGCATGCCCAGGGCGCGGGCGCCGGTGGCGCGCGGCCGGGCGGCTTCGGCTGGCTCAGCGACCGCACCCGCACCATCTGCGCGGTCGACGATCTGTACTGCGCCACCGCGACCGACGATTTCGTCACCCGGTTCGCGGGCTTCCTGGCGCAGAGCTCGGACGCCAACCCGGCGAACATGTGGCGCTACCAGATCGAGGCGGGCGCGATCATGCAGGATCTGATGGCTCACGGCGGTGTGCCGGTGCTGCAGGCGCAGCTCTCGGACGCGGCGAACCAGAAGCGGGCCAAGGATCTCGAGCAGTTCTACAAGTCGCAGGCGCACCACCTGTACGGCAGCTACTCGGTGGGTGGCGGACACACCGCCATCACCTGGATGCGCGACTGGATCGCCTCGCACGCCTGAGTTTTCGCAGGTGAAGCCGGGTGCGGGAGTTTCTCGCACCCGGCTTTTCTATGTCGTGCGGGCGAGGTTGCGCGGCAGCAGATCCCACACGTGGCCGGACTCGTTGATCGTCGCCGCCGTTCGGGTGCCGCTGCGCGAGTAGAGGATCCGGGTGATCGAGCAGTAGTCGACAGGGAAGGTGAGCGGACGGGCCAGGCCGAGGATGTCGGCGAGCAGCACGTTGACGACCCCGCCGTGGGCGAAGGCGACGACCGTCTCGGTGTGCGGGGTGGCGGCCACGAGTTGTTCCACGGCGTTCAGCACGCGACGGGTGAAGGCGGGTCCGTCGATCTGCTCGGGCAGCAGACCGGCCTTGATCCGGGTGTAGGCGTCGGCGAATTCGGTCTTGGCGTCTTCGATCGGGATGTAGGCGGGCAGATCCCGGTCGTATTCGGCGAGGTCGTCGATGATGTCGACGGGCAGGTCGCGGGCGAGCGCGGTCGGTGCGGCGGTATCGCGGGCACGGCGCTGGGGGCTCGACACGATGCGGGTGATCTCGTGGGCGGCCAGCGCGGCAGGGACCCGCTCGGCCTGACGGCGACCGATATCGGTGAGACCGGGATCGGCGGCGGTGGTACTTGTGACGACCTTGTCGGGCTGGGCATGACGCACGAGAATCAGCTGCACGTCACCCACTGTGCCCCATGACGGGGCGTCTTGTCCGTCCAGGGCGGCCGAGTGCGGAACCGCGGCGGCGCGTGTGCGCTGCCGCGAGCCCGGCGACATCAGATCATGGCTGGCCGTACGGGGGCTGACCGTAAGGCGGCTGACCACCCTGACCCGGCCCACCGCCGTAGGGCGGCTGGTTCGGCGGCTGGTCGTTCTTCTTCTTGTTCTTGAGCATGAAGACGAGGCCGACGATGGCGAGGACGACCAGCAGGCAGCACACGCCGCCGATGATGAGACCCTTGCTGCTCTTCTTCCCCTTCTTCTTCGCGGCCAGTTCGGTGACCAGGTCCGAGCCGGCGAGCGTGTCGATGCTGCCCGCGAGCACCTGTGGGTCGACCAGTGCGGCCGATGTCAGCAGGTCAAGGTACATATTCTTCCCCATCCGATGGTGTGTTGTCCCGGCATCCTCCCGGTGCCGGAACATCCGAGAGTACTGCTGTCGCTGCGAGTTTCGTTCGGAATACCGCAGGACGCAGTGGTTCATCGCTGTGTCGCGCAAGATCGTTTACAGCCGAGGTCCGTGTACCCGATTTCAGCGCGGTTTCACCAACGGAAACGGCAGAGTCTCGCGGATGCCGCGTCCGGTGATGAACATGACCACCCGGTCGACCCCGATACCGAGGCCGCCGGTCGGCGGCATGGCGTGCTCGAGGGCCTGCAGGAAGTCCTCGTCGAGCTCCATCGCCTCGGGGTCGCCACCGGCGGCGAGCATGGACTGTTCGGTGAGGCGGCGCCGCTGTTCGACCGGGTCGGTGAGCTCGCTGTAGGCGGTGCCGAGCTCGACTCCCCAGGCCACCAGATCCCAGCGTTCGGTCACGCCTGCGGTGCTGCGGTGGGACCGGGTCAGGGGTGAGACCGAGGTGGGAAAGTCCAGGTAGAACGTCGGCTCGGTGGTTTTCGCCTCCACCAGGTGCTCGTACATCTCCAGCACCACCTGGCCGGTGTCCCAGCCGCGCTGATAGGTGACACCGGCGGTGTCGCACAGCTCCCGCAAGCGAGTGAGGTCGGTCGCGGCGGTCACCTCGGTGCCGAGGGCCTCCGACAGCGCGCCGTGCACCGTGCGCACCCGCCATTCGCCGGAGATGTCGACCTCGGTGCCGTCGGGGCGCAGCACCACCTCGGCGCCGTTGGCCGCGACCGCCGCGTCCTGGATCAGACGGCGGCACAGCTGCATCATCCGCAGATAGTCGCTGTGCGCCTCGTACGCCTCGAGCATGGTGAATTCCGGGTTGTGGCTGTAGTCGACGCCTTCGTTGCGGAAGGTCCGCCCGATCTCGAACACCTTCTCGATGCCGCCGACGCACAGCCGTTTGAGGTACAGCTCGGGCGCGATGCGCAGGTACAGGTCCAGGTCGTAGGCATTGATATGGGTGCGGAACGGAGTGGCGTTGGCGCCGCCGTGAACCTGCTGCAGGATCGGTGTCTCCACCTCGAGGAAACCCCAGTCGTGCAGTGACTCACGCAGCGAGTGCAGGACGGCGCTGCGTTTGGCGAGCAGTTCGCGGCTGTCGGCGTTGATCGCCATGTCGACGTAGCGGCGCCGGACCTTGGCCTCCGGATCGGTGAGGCCACGCCATTTGTCGGGAAGCGGGTGCAGGCACTTGCCGTTCATCCGCCAGTCCTGGGCCAGCAGCGACAGTTCGCCGCGTCTGCTCGTGCCGATCCGGCCGCTCACCTCGATGAGGTCACCGAGGTCGAAGTCGGCGCTGAATTCGCCCGCGCGGGCACCGACCCGTTCGCGGTCGATGAGTAGCTGGATATCACCGGTCCAATCGCGGACCACCGCGAAGATCACCCCGCCGTAGTCGCGGATGCGGGTGATCCGACCGGCCACCCGAACAGTTGTCCCGTGCGGGCAGCGGCGTGCGTCGGCGATGGTGTGGGTGGGTGGATAGGCGGCGGGGTAGGGGTCGACGCCGCTCGCGGTGAGGCGGTCGAGGGTGGTCATCCGCACGCGGACCTGTTCGGGACGGCGTGGTCCGGACTCCTCGTCGGCGTCGATGTCGTCGGGGGCGCTGCCGTCGGCGTGCAGGCCGGTGACCGTCGCCGGAACGGCGGGCGTGGTCCCGGTGTGGACAGCCGGGTCGGGTTGTGGGCCCAGGCGCGGCAGGAACCCTTCGGCCAGTCCGCTCGCCATCGCGACCCGTGGCAGTTGCCTGCGGTCCTCGTACAGGAAGAACCGTGGCACCCAGCGCGGGTGGTACTTCACGTTCGAGCGGTACAGCGCCTCGAGCTGCCACCAGCGCGAGAAGAACAGCAGCACACCGCGCCACGCGCGCAGCACCGGTCCGGCACCGATGCGGCCGCCCTCGGCGAACACCGAGCGGAACACCGCGAAGTTCAGCGAGATCCTGGTGATGCCGTACTGGTCGGCATCGAGGGCGAGCTGCGAGATCATCAGCTCCATCACGCCGTTGGGGCTCGCGGGATCGCGGCGCATCAGTTCCAGCGACACCCCCGTGCGTCCCCACGGCACGAACGAGAGCATCGCGTGGATCCGTTCGTCGTGGTCGATGGCCTCGACCAGCAGGCAGTCGCCGTCGAGTGGGTCGCCGAGGCGGCCGAGCGCCATCGAGAAACCGCGTTCGGTCTCGGTGTCGCGCCAGGCGTCGGCGCGTGCGATCACCTCGGCGAATTCGGCAGGCGATATCTCGCTCGCCCGGCGCACCCTGATTCCGAAGCCGTTCTTGCGCAATCTGTTCGCGGCTTGGCGCACGGGCTTCATGGCGGGGCCTGCCAGCGAAAATGTGCGGGTGTCGAGCACGGCTTCGTCGCCGAGGCGCAGCGCCGACAGACCCGCCTGCTGATACGTCAGCGCGCCCTGCTCACTGGCACCCATCACCGCCGGCGCCCAGCCGAATCGGTCGGCCTGCTCGAGCCAGGCCCGGACGGCTTGCGGCCAGCCCTGTTTCGGCCCGATCGGATCACCGGCCGCCAGACAGACGCCGAGCTCCACGCGATAGGTGATGGCCGCCTTGCCGTTCGGGGCGAAGACCACCGCGCGGTCGCGGCGGGTGGCGAAGTAACCGAGCGAGTCGTCCACGTCGCCGGTCGCGAGCAGGCCGCGCAGCGCGGACTCGTCGAGCGCGGTCATGGCGTTGCCTGCCCGTTGTGACCGCAGCAGCACGATCACGGCGGCGATCAGCGCGAGGGCGCCGAGCAGGCCGAGCACGAAATCCACCCAGCTCGGCGGGTGCCCGTCGAAGTGTTCGTTGTCGACCAGGACGGCCGCGGTCACCCGCGACACCGCCCACAGCGGTCGCTGCGCACCACGCGGCAGCGAACCGGGGAACAGCTCGACCAGACCCCAACCCAGCAGGCACCCGAACGCACAGCCGCCGACCAGCACGGCGAGCGCCTTGCGCACCGCACCCGGGCGCACCCGGGTGTAGAACTCCGCGCGGGCGGCGATCAGGATCGCCAGCACCACACCGTGCACGAGGAACGCCACCAGCGGATCCAGCTCCCGCGTGCTCGCGTAGTCGACGATGTTGGTGATCGCGTACAGCGTCAAGTAGATGACGAGTAACCACCACGCCACCCGTTTGCGGCTCGCCGCCGCACCGGCCAGCAACCCGACGACCAGCGCCCACACCAAGCTCGTGTCGGGCGCGTCGAAATAGTGGGTGTCCACATAATCGCGCGGCACCTCGGTGAGCTGCCGCAACCCTGGTGACAGGCTCCAGAGCGCGCACAGCACCGCGAACACACCGAGCACCAACCCGGTGATGTGCGGTACCTCCGAGAACCTGCCATGCGCGCGATGGGGCACTCGGTCGACAGAGCTGCTGGGGTGTTGCTCGGCCCGCGTGGAAGTCACCGATCCAGTGTGCGTGCCCGCGGGTGTGAACCGCAGGGGGTCGCCGACGGCGTGTTCGTCACCGTGGGCCCGGTGGACGACCGGATTTCCCGACGGGGTAAGTATTAGCGCATGTCGGAACCAGTGGACGTGCCGATCGATGACGAGGTCATCCGGCTCGGGCAATTCCTCAAACTGGCCAACCTGATCGATTCCGGTTCGGAGGCCAAGTCGGTGATCGCCCAGGGTCTGGTCCGGGTCAACGACGAGGTGGAACTGCGCCGCGGCAGGCAACTGCAGGTCGGCGACGTGGTTGTCCTAGCAGGTCACAAGGTGCGGGTCAGCGAGGGCTGACCCGCACCCTCTGCGAGTTCTCAGTCCTCCGCGCGGACGACGACGCCGTCGTGGTCGCTGTAGAGCATCTCGCCCGGCACGAAGGTGATGCCGCCGAACTCCACCGGCACGTCGCGTTCGCCGCTGCCGGTCTGGGTGCTCTTGCGCGGGTTGGTGCCCAGCGCCTTCACCCCGATGTCGAGGGTGCGCAGGATGGCCGAGTCGCGCACGGCGCCGTTGACGACGACGCCCGCCCAGCCGTTGTCCACGCCGCGGCCCGCGATGATGTCGCCGACCAGCGCGGTGTGCACGCTCGCCCCGCCGTCGACGACCAGCACCTTGCCCTCGCCCGGCTCGCCGAGGGTCTGCTTCACCAGCAGATTGTCCTGGAAGCAACGGATCGTGGTGATCCGCCCGGCGAACGCTTGACGGCCACCGAACTGGATGAACTGGGTATCGCAGCTGCGGATCTCGGGGCCGATCTCATCGGCCAGATCGGCGGTTGCCACTACATTCGCTGATTCGGTCATGACGCCGATTGTGTCAGGTGGTCGGACGGTGGGCCTTCTCGATCTCGCTGATGAGGGCCTCGGTGGTGTGTTTCACGGCGATCTTGATGAACGGTTCGATGGTCCGGCCGAGCATCTTGCCCGCGATACCGCCGGGCACGAAGTACTGGATGTGCGCGTCGATGGTGCTGGTGTCGGTGCCCTTGGGCGTGAAGACGAACGTCGAGAGGATCTCGAATCCCTTGATCGACTTGGTGCCGATCACCGAGCCCTCCTCCCAGCGCACCACTTCGATGCGGGAGGTGAGCGAGGCGGGGCCGAGTTTCATCTTCCCGTCGAACTTCGCGCCCACACCTTCGGTCTGTTCGGTGACCGGGGTGAAGGACTCGATGCCGTACCAGAATTTCGGCAGGTTGCGATAGTCGTTGACAAAGGCGAATGCCGTCTCGGCGGGCGCTGCGCAGTCTTCGACAATCCTCACGTCGCTCATACCGGCAACTGTAATGCGTTTGTATGGCGTCTAAGCGGTCACGGCCAGTGTGGCGGCCAAGCCGAGCGCCACCGCCATGAGCGTCACCTCGATCGCCGCGTTGCGGACCGACACGTCGGCGGTGACGCGGTGCTCGGCGGCCCGGCCCACCCAGGTGCGCCGCCACCACCAGCCGAGCCCGGCGAGCATCGCGAGCACGACCACCTTGGCCAGCATGATCCGTCCGTAGCCGGTGGTCACCAAAGCAGGGACCGAGCCGAGGCGGACGAGGCCGTCGATGAGCCCGGTCACCGCGATCACCGCGACCAGCGGCGCGGCGGCGGTCGAGTAACGGGGCAGCGCGTTCGCCCAGCCGCCGCGCGTGCGCACCACGAGTGCCAGCGCGAGCAGCAGCCCGAACCACGCCGCCGCGGCGAGGGCGTGCACCGCGACGAGCACCGATCCGAGCACCTGCTGCGACATGTGCCCGGTGATGGGTCGCAGGGCGAGCGCGACCGCCGCGAACACCAAGACCAGGTCGGCCGAGGCGTCGTCGGGCCTGCGGAACGCCCACGCGGCGTAGCAGGCGACGGCGGCGGTGCAGAACAGGATGGCGATCCCGATCTGCCCGCCGCTGAGCCTGCCGAGGAACGTGCCGAATTCGCCCGCGGCGAGTTCGTGCACCGGCACGCCGACGATGCCCGCCGCCTCGCACACCAGCACGGTGAACTCGGCGCCCAGCCAGATCGTGGCCAGCACCGCGACCGACCGCCACGCCACCGCGAGCCGGTGGTCGAGGCGGGGCAGCGCGGCCAGCCCGAGCACCGTCGCGCCCGCGCCGTCGGCGATCACCCGCGCACCCGCCGCCGCCGGGAAACCGCCGGTCCGGCGCAGTATCCAGGCGAGCATCACCCCGGCGAGCGCGGCGACGACGACCGGACCAAGCACTCGCCACCGGCGTCCGGTCGTCATCGGCGGCTACTTCTTGCGGCCGGTACCGAGCAGCGCCACCGCGAGACCGACGCCGAACAGCACGACACCACCGGCGACGAACACCCACACGGGCACGCCACCGGACTCCTCGCCGTCGGAGCCCTCGTCCTCGCCCGGCTTGGCGCCCGGTGTCCCGGTGCCTTCCTCGGTCAGGGTGAAGGTCCGCGTCCCGCTGACGGGATGACCGTCGGCGGAGGTCACCCGGAACGCCATGGTGTATTCGCCGACCGGCCCGAGTTCACCCACTTCCACGCTCACCGTGCGACCTTCGACCACCGGCTTGCCCTTGGACCACAGCCGACCGTCCGGACCGACCACCGTCAGCGACGGAAACGTCTGCTGCAGTTCCTCGTTGAAGGTGATGCTCGCGCGTGCCGGGCCTGCCTCGATCGACGAACCGTCCTCGGGAACGCTGCTCACGGCACCGGAGTGCGCGTTCGCGATGCCGGTCGCGCCGAAGATCAGGGCGAACAGGCCGGCGACCAGGGTGACGGCGAACCGCCGCGCCAGGCGCCGCCGCGCCGAGCGATTGATCTCGGCCACAACCTCGTTCGGCACGACGGTCTGGGGCGGGGTCTGTCGCGAGCGCCCGGACACCGCAGGAGTCTGACAGCGTTCCATCACGACTTCCTCGACCGCGCGACGAGTCCGAGACCGAGCGCGGCGGCGAACAGGCCGAGTGCCAGGCCGATACCGCCGGTCCAGCGAGCCACCGAGTCGGACTCCGCTTCGGCGGGCTCGTCGGTGGCGACGTGGTGGTCACCGCCGTCGGAACCACCCGATTCGCTGAGTGCCAGTGTGGGCGCCGGGTATTCGGGCTCCGCGCCGTTCGTGCTCGGCTGGTCCCAGGCGACGACCTTGCCGTCGCTGTAGGTCTGCCGCGCGGGGAAGGTCACCTCGTCCTGGGTGGGCAGCGGTCCGAGCGAGAGCACGAAACGCTGGAACTGACCCGGTCCGACACCGGGGTTGCCCGGCTCGGCGGTCCAGGCGACGGCCACCGCCTCGCCCTTGTCGTTGCGTTCGATGCGCGAGGACCAGCCCGGCATCGGCTCGGTGCGAACGCTTTTCAGGTTCGGCACGGTGACGCTCACCGAGGTGGTGGAGGCGGTGTCGGATTCGTTGGGCACCTTGAAGGTGGCAACGGTGTACTTGCCCTTGGCGGCGCCGGGCGCGTCGACGGTGACGTGCGCCGCCGCCGAACCGCAGGCGGCTAGCACGAGAGCGGCCGCGAGACCGGCCGTCGCCGTCCCACGGGTGATGAAGTTGTGCATGGAATGCCTTCTGTCCGAAGAGTTCTGATGTCGAGTGAGATCAGGCGGACAGCGGCGGCGCGCGCGGACAACGCACACCTTCCAGGCGGGCGCCGAGGGCGATGTCGACGGTTTCCGTCCAGCGCGCGGCACGATGAAGGACGGCGAGTCGCGGAACGGTGACTACCGCCCGGATCACGCCCGACGCAACGAGATACAACCGCTCGGCAACGAGAATCAGTGCGGCACAGACGAATGCGGCCAGCAGATGCGCCACGACCATCGGCGCACTCGGCAGGTGCAGCACGTCGAGAACGCCGCCGTGATGATCGAGCGTCCCGGTCAGCGCGTAGTGCCCGGCCCATTGACCCCCGAGGAGTGCCCCCGCTGCCCGCACCCACCCGGCATCGGCACGACGCGCGAAGTTGGGAAGAGCCCGGCGCCCGGCGAACGCGCCCGTCGCGAGCGAAACCAACAGCAACAGCGCTACTTCCGCCGAGCGCGGCACCCCACCACCGGCCATACCGTGCGCGGCGACGGCGAGCGCGCCGACGAGTACGCCGCAGCCACCACCGCGCAGGCGGGAGGTGAGCTGCGGCGTCGTCACAGGTTCAGCGCACGCCGAGGCGGGCCAGCGCGTCGTTCTCCAGGACCGACAGTTCGGTGGAGATGGAGGTGTGCACGGCCTTGCGGCGCGCCGCGGGCATCTGCTCGGCGGTGCGCACGGCGACGGTGAGGTCGGTCAGCCGCGAACGGGCCGCCTCGACGAACTTCTTGGTCTCGCCGTCGGGGGAGTCGGCCGCGATCTTGTCCAGCGCGTTCTCGGTGTTGGTGATGCGGGCCTGCAGGCGGGCGCCGTGGCCGCTGAACTCGCCGAGCTGGTCCAGACCGATGCCGAGCTGCTGTGCCTTGCGCGCGTCGAGCTGCCCGCGCACCAGGGTGGCGCCACGGTAGGCCAGCGGCGCGAGCACCGGGATCAGCACCCGCGCCACCCCGATGTACTTGCGGATCTGGGCCGCGCTGAACAGTTCGCGGTCAGCCTTGGCGGCCAGCTTCTGTGCCGCCTTCTCCTCGGCCTGCAGCGCGGCGATCTGCGCCTTGGCCACCTTGGCCTCGGTGCGGGCCTGCGCCTTCAGCGCGCGGCGGGTGGTCCGCTCGCCCGCCTTGGCCGCCTTGCGCTCGTTCTTGGCGCTGAGTTTCGCCTCGACGGCGGCTTTGTGCTTGAGCGCCTTCGCCTCCGCGCGACGACTTGGCCGCCGCTTACGCTTGCTGAACAACCCCATGAGATCAGGCCCTCCGTCATGCTCGCCAAGTCACGAGGCAGCGCCGTCCGGACCGGCCTGCCGTACTTCGTAGCGTAGTGGGATCAGGGTAGCGATTGGGCAATGTGTCGGGGGTAAGGACCATACTGCTGGTGTGCGTGCAGCCGAGGAGAACTTCGACAGCGGGCCGGTGACGATCCCGGCCCCGGCTTCCGCTGCGCTCGAAACCGAGCCCACAACGGCCACTTCGGCCGCTCGCGGCGGCTCCCCGGCGGCCTTCCTCGACGCGCGCTCGCTCATCGGCTGCCGCCACCGGCTGCGCCTGGACGCCGCCAACCCCGGCATGCTCGCCGAGGTCAGGGAAGACCCGGGCGTGCAGCAGCGGCGCGAGGCGGCCACCGCGTATCGCACCAAGGTCCGCGACGAACTGGTCGGCGCTGCCCCGGACGACTGGGTCGTGATCGATCCGGCGCTGCGTGCCGGTGCGCGCGCCGACGCGACCATGGCCGCGATGCGGGCGGGCGCGTCGCGTATCTGGGGTGGCCTGCTGCCCCAGGAACCCGACACCGGCCGCCGTGGTGGCGCCGAGTTCCTGCTGCGCGACGCCGATCGCGGCGGATATATCCCGATCATCGTCGTCAACCACAAGGTCACCGACCCGCGCCGCCCCGACCCGGCCGATTTCCACCCGCTCACCTCGGACCTGTTCCGCTGGGAGCCGCGCCGCGACAAGCACGTGAAGCTGCGTCCCCAGCCGCGCGACCAGCAGCGCCTCGCCCACCTCTACCGGATGTTGCAGCGCCACGGGCTGGCCAGTCCCGCGCTGGTCGGGGGCGCCATCGGTCTCGCGTTCGACCGCATCCTCGTGCACGACCTCACCGGTGTGCTCGCCGACTACGACCTGCGCTACGCCGACCGCATCGCGGTGGTGCGCGGCGAACTACCCACCCAGCCGTCGAAGGTGCCCGAGTGCCGGCAGTGCCCCTGGTGGGTGCGTGGCCCCGATTCGGACGAGCCCGGGTGTGAGGGCGCGTTGGCGGCGATGCGGGACGTGAGCCTGGTCGCGCCCGGTTCGCGGGCCGAGGTGCTGCGCGTGCACGGCGTGCAGACCATCGACGAACTGGCCGCCTGGGTCGGCGAGGAACCCGACGACTGGCAGCACGGCCCGTTCACCGAGACCGTCGTCACCGCGCGGGCCTGGATCGCCGGCGCGCCGCTGGTCCGGCGCTTCGACACCGTCAGTGTGCGCCGGGCCGACGTGGAGATCGACGTCGACCTGGAGAGCTACCAGGAAGACGGCGCCTACCTCTGGGGCACCCTGCTCGACGACGTGTACCGCCCCTTCGTCACCTGGGACCCGCTGCCCACCGACGACGAGGGCCGCTCCTTCGGCGAGTTCTGGACCTGGTTGATGGCGCAACGCGCGCAAGCCCACGCGGCGGGCAAGACCTTTGCCGCCTACTGCTATTCGCGCACCGCCGAGGACAAGTGGCTCTACGAGTCGGCCCGGCGCTTCGCGGGCAGGCCCGGTATCCCCACCCACGAGGAGGTGCGCGCCTTCGTCGACTCACCCGAGTGGGTCGACATGTTCCAGGCCGTCACCGACCAGTTCATCTGCCCGAACGGCAAGGGACTCAAGAAGATCGCCCCGGTGGCCGGATTCGGCTGGCGCGATCCCGAAGCCGGTGGTGAGGCGTCGATGGGCTGGTACCGCCGTGCCGTCGGTTACGACGCCGACAGCGACCTGTCCCAGCGCACCCGGCTGCTCGAGTACAACGAAGACGACGTGCGCGCCACCCAGGTGCTGCGCGAATGGATGACCACTAGAGCTGTAGTTGAGGTTCCCTCGCTCGAGGACTTCGCGCGCGGCGCGCCCGGTGGACCCGGAGGCGGTAGCGGAGCGTAACCACGCAGGGTCTTCGGGCGCGCCGCAATATGCACAGTAATAACATTGTCGGCGTGACAGAAGCAGTCGAAACACTCGAGTTCCAGGCCGAGACCCACCAGCTCCTCGAGCTGATGATCCACTCGGTGTACTCCAACAAAGACACGTTCCTGCGGGAGCTGATCTCGAACGCTTCCGACGCACTGGACAAGCTCAAGCTGGCCACGTTCCAGGACAAGGACCTCGTCGCCGACACCGCCGATCTGCACATCGAGCTGGAGGTCGACGGCGACGAGCGCGTCCTGACCGTGCGCGACAACGGCATCGGCATGTCCCGTGCCGAGGTGATCGATCTGATCGGCACCCTGGCCAAGTCCGGCACCGCCGAGCTGCGCCGCAAACTCACCGAAGCCAAGTCCGACGCCGCGGCCGAGGAGCTGATCGGCCAGTTCGGTATCGGCTTCTACTCGACCTTCATGGTCGCCGACAAGGTCACCCTCACCACCCGCAAGGCGGGCGAGACCGAGGGCACCCGCTGGGAAGCCGCCGCGGGCAGCTCCACCTACACGATCGACACCGTCACCGACGCACCGCAGGGCACCTCGGTGACGCTGGCGCTGAAGAAGCCCGACGAGGACGATCACCTCTTCGATTACACGCAGGAATGGAAGCTGCGCGAGATCGTCCGCAAGTACTCCGACTTCATCGCCTGGCCGATCCGCATGCAGGTCGAGCGGACCGTGATGGAGGGCGAGGGCGAGGACAAGGTCTCCAAGACCGTCGTCGAGGACCAGACGCTGAACTCGCAGAAGGCGCTGTGGACGCGCCCGCGCAGCGAGGTCACCGACGAGGAGTACAAGGAGTTCTACCACCACGTCAGCCACGCCTGGGACGATCCGCTCGAGATCATCCCGATGAAGGCGGAGGGCACCTTCGAGTACCAGGCGCTGCTGTTCCTTCCCTCGACCGCGCCGTTCGACCTGTTCACCCGTGAGCACAAGCGCGGCGTGCAGCTCTACGTGCGCCGGGTGTTCATCATGGACAACTGCGAAGAGCTGATGCCGGAGTACCTGCGCTTCGTCAAGGGTGTGGTCGACGCGCAGGATCTCTCGCTGAACGTGTCGCGTGAGATCCTGCAGCAGGATCGCCAGATCCAGATGATCCGCAAGCGCCTGGTGAAGAAGGTGCTCTCGACGGTCAAGGATCTGCAGTCGGCCGAGGATCAGACCAAGTACCAGACCTTCTGGACCCAGTTCGGCCGGGTTCTCAAGGAGGGCTTGCTGTCCGACACCGACAACCGCGAAACCCTGCTCACCGTCTCGTCTTTCGCCTCCACCGCCTCCGAGACCGAGCTCACCACGCTCGCGCAGTATGTGGAGCGGATGAAGGACGGCCAGGACGCGATCTACTACATGACCGGCGAAAGCCGCGCGCAGGTGGAGAATTCGCCGCACCTGGAGGCCTTCAAGGCCAAGGGGCTCGAGGTGCTGGTGCTCACCGACCCGGTCGACGAGATGTGGGTCGGCTCGGTGCCGGAGTTCGACGGCAAGAAGTTCCAGTCCATCGCCAAGGGCGAGGTCGACCTGGAGACCGAGGAGGAGAAGAAGGAGACCGAGGCCCTGCGCGAACAGCAGGACAAGGACTTCGCCGACCTGCTCACCTGGCTCGGCAAGACCCTGTCCGAGGTCGCCAAGGAGGTGCGCCTGACCAACCGGCTCACCACCTCACCGGCCTGCCTGGTCGGCGACGTCTTCGACTTCACCCCGATGCTCGAGCGCATGTACCGCGCCTCGGGCCAGGCGCTGCCGGAGTCCAAGCGCATCCTCGAGCTCAACCCCACCCACCCGCTGGTCACCGGTCTGCGCGACGCCTACGACGCGCGCAAGTCCGACGCCGACGAGGGCAAGGTCCCCGAGCTCACCGAGACGGCCGAATTGCTGTACGGCACGGCCGTTCTCGCCGAGGGCGGCGAACTCAAGGACCCCGCCCGCTTCGCCCACCTGCTCACCGAGCGTCTCACCCGCACCGTGTGACACGATGCCGCCCTCGGCGTGACTGCTTGTGCTGCGGCACAGCAGCTCTTGTCGGGGGCGGCTCCTCGCCTGGGGTGCGGCGGCAGCTCCCGCCGGCGGCTGGATGGTCTCACGGCTGGATGGTCGCCTGCGGCAGACGGCCCCGTGCTTGGGCGGTGTTGTGACAGTTCCCAGTCGTGCGTGCGCCGATATATGGCCTCGGGCAAGGACAGTCGAGCCGGATTACGGTTCGGCGCCCGGCTCGTAGGCTCGCGACAATGGTGGACGTGAACACCCATTACGACGTGCTGATCGTCGGATCGGGTTTCGGCGGCAGCGTCACGGCGCTGCGGCTGGTGGAGAAGGGATACCGAGTCGGCGTGCTCGAGGCGGGCCGCCGGTTCGCCGACGTCGATTTCGCCGCGACCAACTGGGACCTGCGCCGCTACCTGTGGGCGCCGCGACTCGGGTGCTACGGCATTCAGCGCGTGCATCGCCTGCGCGACTGTTTCATCCTGGCCGGAGCCGGTGTCGGCGGCGGGTCGCTCAACTACGCCAACACGCTGTACAAGCCGGGGGAGGCGTTCTTCGGTGACAAGCAGTGGGCGGGCATCACCGACTGGGAAGCCGAACTGTCCCCGCACTACGAGCAGGCCACCCGCATGCTCGGGGTGGTCCGAAACCCATTGCACACCCCGGCCGACACGGTCATCAAGGCGGTGGCCGAGGAGATGGGCGTCGGGCACACCTTCGTGCCGACTCCCGTCGCGGTGTACTTCGGCGAGCCGGGCCGCACCGACGCCGACCCGTACTTCGGCGGTGTCGGCCCCGCCCGCACCGGCTGCGTGAAGTGCGGTGAATGCATGACCGGTTGCCGGCACGGCGCCAAGAACACACTGGTCAAGAACTATCTCGGGCTGGCCGAGCAGGCCGGGGCGAGCGTGCTGCCGATGACCACCGTGACGGCCCTGCGTCCGCAAACCGACGGCACCTGGCTCGTCGACACCGAGCGCACCGGCAGCTGGGTCCGCAAGCAGCGCACCACGTTGTCCGCCGACCGCGTGGTGCTCGCCGCGGGCACCTGGGGCACCCAGCGACTGCTGTTCCGCATGCGCGACCGCGCCGTCCTGCCCGCGCTGTCGCCGCGCCTCGGTGTGCTCACCCGCACCAACTCCGAGGCCATCCTCGGTGCGGGCCGCACCACGGTGAATCCCGACATCGAGGTCACCACCGGGGTGGCGATCACCTCGTCGTTCCACCCGACGCCCGACACCCACGTGGAACCGGTGCGCTACGGCCGGGGTTCCAACGCGATGGGCCTGCTGAACACCTACCTCGTCGACGGCGACCAGCGCATACCGCGCTGGCTGCGGGTGCTCGGCATCGCGGGCCGTCACCCGATCCGCACCGTTCGCCTGCTGCGCACCACACGCTGGAGCGAGCGGACCCTGATCCTGCTGGTGATGCAGAGCCTGGACAACTCCATCACCACCTACACCAAGCGTGGGCTGTTCGGCCGCCGCTACACCAGCAAGCAGGGGTACGGCCACCCCAATCCGTCCTGGATTCCGGCCGGGCACGAGGTGACCCGAAGGGTCGCCGAGAAATTCGGCGCCACCGCGGGCACCACCTGGCCCGATGTCTTCGGTGTTCCGATGACCGCGCACTTCATCGGCGGCTGCGCCATCGGCGCCGATCCGGCCACCGGCGTGATCGACCCCTACCACCGGGTGCACGGCTATCCGGGACTGAGCATCGTGGACGGCTCGGCCATTTCGGCGAACCTGGGGGTCAACCCGTCACTCACCATCGCCGCGCAGGCCGAACGCGCGGCCGCGCTGTGGCCGAACCGGGGCGAGGCCGATCCGCGGCCGCCGATGGGGGAGCCGTACCGCCGGATCGCGCCGGTCCCTCCGCGTGCTCCCGTTGTGCCCGCCGGTGCCCCCGCGGCCCTGCGGCTGCCCATCGAACCGGTGGACCGGTCGGCGCTCGGCGCGTGATCCGGATCGAACACCGTGCCGAATAAGCGATTTCGGTCCACCATGGACATATGGGTGGGCACGAGATCCGGCGAGCACGTCCCGAGGACTACGACGAACTGATCGGGGTGGTCGACGACTGGTGGGGGCGGGCCGTGACGCACAACCTGCCGCGCATGTTCCTCGACCACTTCCATCGCACCAGCCTTATCGCCACCGACGACGCCGGAATCTCCGGATTCCTCATCGGTTTCGGCTCGCCCGCACACGCCGACGCCGCCTACATCCACTTCGTCGCCGTGCGTCCCGACGCCCGCAAATCGGGCCTCGGCCGCACCCTCTACGACGAGTTCTTCACGATCGTGCGCGCCGACGGCCGAAAACTGGTGTCGGCCATCACCTCACCGTCGAACTACACCTCGATCGACTTCCACCGCAGCCTCGGCTTCAGGGTCACCGGACCGGTCGCGAACTACAACGGCCCGGGCCGAGCCCTCATCACGTTCGAGCGCGTCCTGTAGAAACGCCGAACGGCGCCTCCCGAAAAGGAAGGCGCCGTTCGGTATTCGAGCTGCTTACCTGGGCGCCATGCGCAGGGCGCCGTCCATGCGGATGGTCTCGCCGTTGAGGTAGTCGTGGCGGGCGATGTACTCCACCAGCTGGGCATACTCGTCGGGGCGACCCAGCCGCGACGGGAACGGGACGCCCGCCTCGAGGTTCTTGCGGTAGTCCTCGGTGACGCCGGCGAGCATCGGAGTATCGATGATGCCGGGGGCGATGGTGTTCACGCGGATACCGAACTGGGCCAGGTCACGCGCGGCGGGAACGGTCATGCCGTGCACGCCACCCTTGGACGCCGAGTACGCGATCTGACCGATCTGGCCCTCGAACGCCGCCACCGACGCGGTGTTCACGACCACGCCGCGCTGACCGTACTCGTCCACCGGCTCGGTCTTGGCGATGGCGTCGGCCGCCAGCCGCATCACATTGAAGGTGCCGAGCAGGTTCACGGTGATGACGGTGCGGAACAGCTCGAGATCGTGCGGGCCGTTCTTCGACAGGATGCGACCCGCCCAGCCGACACCGGCACAGTTCACCACGATGCGCAGCGGCGCCGGGCCCTCGGTCACCTGGGCGACGGCAGCGGCGACCTCGTCGTTGCTCGTCACGTCGGCGGCGATCAGGGTGACACCGTCGGGCACGCTGTCGCCCGCGCGCTCGATGGACTGCGGGATGTCGAGACCGAACACGGTGGCACCCGCCTCGGCCAGGCGCTTGGCGGTAGCGGCACCGAGACCGGACGCGCCTCCGGTGACGATTGCGGCGGAACCAGAAATCTCCACAAAATCTCCTGTGTTATCGGCGGCTGGCGCCGCGGTTCGCGGCGCTGAACCCCGCCTCTTCCCTCCCTACGGGCACTCCTTCGTCGCACCCTTCGGTCAGTCCAGAGGCGGGGACGCGCCGCGAACTTGGTGGTTTTGCGGCCTTATCGGCCTTCTGCCAATAATGCACCATAACGCTCCGGGGTGTGGTGTGGCGCACCCCTACTTCGGTGTAGCCGAAATCGTCGCGAACAGCGGTGTTTGCCGGTGGTAGCGTGCCGTCATGAGATCGTTCGCCGGTCCGAGCGTGGCCGGGCGCAGGGTCCTGATCACGGGTGCCGCGCGCGGGATCGGTGCTGCGCTGGCGCGGCGGCTGGCGGCGAAGGGGGCGCGGGTCGCGCTGCTCGGGATCGAGCCGGAACTGCTCGCCGAGGTGGCCGCGGAATGCGGCGATGTGCCGTGGCGCTACTGCGATGTGGCCGACCCGGCCCAGGTGGGGCGGGTGATTCCGGTGCTGGTCGCCGAACTCGGCGGGCTGGATGTGCTGGTGGCCAACGCGGGGGTCGCCAAGCAGATGGCGATGGTCGGTGGCGACGCCTCGGTGCTCGAGGAGACGTTGGCGGTGAACGTGCTCGGTGTGGCGTACGCGGTGCAGGCGGCGGGTCCGTATATCGCGCACGCGGATGGGTACGTCCTGATGATGTCGTCCATCTCGAGTGCCGTGCAGCTGCCGCTCGGCGGCGCCTACAGTGCGTCGGCGGCCGCGGTGGCCGCGCTCGCGGAAACGCTGCGCTTCGAATTGTCCTCCACGGGCGCCAAAGTGGGCGTCACCTACTTCGCGGGGATCGACACCGACATGACCGTGCGCGGCTTCGACACCGCCGCCGCGCACACCATCCTCGGCGGCACGAGCCTGGCGGGGATCTCGCCGATCGGCCCGGCGGTCGACGCGATGGAACGGGCTGTGGCCCGCCGCAAGGCCACGGTGTACGCGCCGTGGTGGGTGGCGATGGCCCGGCCGCTACGCCCCTTCGCCCAGCTGGTCGTGCAACGACTACACGGCAACAGGGTGGCGCGCGCCGTCGAGATCGCCCGCAACGAGGACGCACCGTTCACCACCGACCAACCGGCCCGGCCGCGCAGAATGGAACGGCAATGAGTGAGGAACCCGGATCGACCCTGCGTCAGCTGCCGCGCGGGCGCCACCGCCTCTCGCGCGAGGAAGTGGTCGCGTCCCAGCGCGAACGCATCCTCGTCGCGATGGGGGAGGCGATGTGCGAGAGCGGCTATGTCGGCACGCCGGTCGCGGCGGTGCTCAAACGCGCCGGGGTGTCACGCGAGACGTTCTACGAGCAGTTCCGCTCCAAGGAGGACTGCTTCCGCGCCGCCTTCGACCGCGCCTCCAAGCTGCTCTCGGACCGGTTGCAGGACACCATCGCCGAACTCGCCGACGCCGACGCGCCGACCCGGATGGACCGCATCCTCACCGCCTACTTCCAGCACCTGATCGACGATCCCGCCTCCGCGCGGCTGTTCCTCGTCGAGGTGTACGCGGCGGGACCGGCAGCGATCGCGGCCCGGATGGACCTACAGCACCGGTTCGTCACGGTGGTCGCGGCGATGCTCGGCGCCGAAACCGACGAGCAGCGCTTCGCCTGCGCCACCTTGGCGGCGGCGATCGGCGCGATGGTCACCGGCAAGATCGCCGGGGGCGACCTCGACAGCCTGTGGGAGCTGAAGGATCAGCTCATCGCGTTGGCGCAGCGCTCGGGCACGGTTTACGGCAACGCCTTCGCCGGCTGATCCACCGGCTCGCGCTCACGCCGGGAGAACCGCCAGGCCAGCACCCCGGCGCCGGTGAATGCGGGGGCGAGCAGGGCGAGCGCGAGGGCGGCGACGCCGTCGACGCCGGGGACGAAGGCGTCGAGCAGGGTTTTCCCGGCGAAGAACAGGAACAGCAGACCCGAGGCGATGGCGATCCCGCGCTCGGGCAGGTGCTTACCCGCGAACTTGCCGACCAGAATCGCCAGCCCACCCGCGGCGACCATGCCCGCCACCGAGCCGATCCACACCGCGAGCCAGCTGTTGTTCGAGGCGAGCGCGGCCGCGGCGAACATGGTCCGGTCGCCGAGTTCGGCGAGCATGAAGGCGGAGATCACCACGAGGAACGCATTGCGGGTGCTGGGTGGTTCGGGGGCGGTCTCGGTGTCGTCGGCTGAGGTGAGCGCATCGCGCAGGGTCCACACGCCGACGGCCAGCAGGGTGAGCGCGGTCACCACCGCGATGGCGCCGGCGGGCAACGCCGTGCCGAGAAAGTGGCCGACACCCGCGGCGATGAGGTTCACGGCCACACTGGCGACGCTGATTCCGGCCAGGACGACCCACCAGCGGTAGCGCAGCGAGAACGTCAGCGCCATCAGCTGCGATTTGTCGCCCAGCTCGGCTAGGAAGATCACGCCGAAGCTCAGCAGGATCGTGGCGATCAATGAATTCAGCTCCCAGGTAACAACTTCCGGCCTGCGGCTGAGACGGGGATGCCTTCAGCCACACCGGTCGAATGATCGGTTTCGTGGCCGAAGGTCTCGCCCACCGGTGACTACCGGTTCGCGCAGCCGGACCGCGCCGGTGGTGGCGGCGATCAGTATGTCGACTGGGCGATTGCGGGCTACTCCCCTTCGCTGTCGTCCACCTTAGCGCGGTTGCTCCCGGAATGCCAATATCGCGTCACCGAAAGGTCAACGGACACAATAAGTTTGGCTGAGCGGCCCCGATAGTTCGGTTCCCCTGAATTCCGGATCGGGAAACCCTGTTGCCAGTGGTTCGCCAGACCGGTACCACGAAAGGCTCAGGCAGCCAACAGCATTGCCAGCACGGCGGTATCCGGGTCGCTGATGAGGTCCATGCCGACCCGGCTCACCAGGGAGGTGACGGTGCCGTCGAGTTCGGCCTCGGCCCAGGCGGCCCGATGCTCCAGACCCAGATGCGGCACGCCGGGCAGCAGCACGCACCCGGACGCGGCGCCCACGCACTCGGGCAGCGACGGCCGGGTCTGCGACGGCGGATGCAGCATCAGCAGGGCGGGCGGCACGTGCTCGGCGAAACGGCCCGGCTCGATCGCCTGGTCACCGACCACCGGGCCCTCGGCGAGGACGAGACCGACGGTGTCGGGTTCCGGATCGTCGGGCAACTCCTCACGGACCCCGAACACGGTGCTGGTGAGCAGCAGACCGGGAAGTGACGCCACCCGCACGGCGAGCACGAGCACCTGCGCCCACTCCTTGGTGGTATCCGGCCACCGCCCCGACACCACGAATCCCCGCAAACGACCATCCGCCTGAAACGGCGTGAACCCGATCGGCCCCTGAACAGTCATGACGACCTCCCGACTTACGGATAAGTCAGGAATAGCCCGCAACCCTATTGGCACACAAGTACCACTGAGTGCCAGGAACTGGTCATTCCACGCAAAAGGCCCCCCGGACGAACGCCGGGAGGCCCTTCACGGAAGTACTACTCACCCAAAGATGAGGCCCTTGCCCTGGTTGACGGCGCGGGCGAAGCGGTCCTGCACGTCGGCCCAGTTGACGACGTTCCAGAACGCGGTCACGTAGTCGGCCTTGACGTTCTTGTACTGCAGGTAGAAGGCGTGCTCCCACATGTCGACCTGCAGCAGCGGGATGATGCCGAGCGGCACGTTCGCCTGCTGGTCGTACAGCTGGAAGGTCAGCAGCTTCTGGCCGAGGGTGTCGTAACCCAGGACGGCCCAGCCCGAACCCTGCAGGCCGTTGGCGGCCGCGGTGAACTGCGCGCGGAACTTGTCGAACGAACCGAACTGGTCGTCGATGGCGGCGGCCAGGTCGCCCTCGGGCTTGTCACCACCGTTGGGGGAGAGGTTCTTCCACCAGATCGAGTGGTTGGCGTGACCACCCAGGTGGAAGGCCAGGTTCTTCTCGTGCAGGAAGATGGCGCTGTGATCGCCCGCTTCGCGCGCGGCTTCCAGCTTCTCCAGCGCGGTGTTCGCGCCGGCGACGTAGGCGGCATGGTGCTTGGAGTGGTGAATCTCGTTGATCTGCCCCGAGATGTGGGGCTCCAGTGCGCTGTAGTCGTAATCCAGATCCGGCAGCGTGTACTCGGCCACGTTGTCCCTTTCCTGTGTCGGGCTGTGTGCGCCCATCCGATCGAGCACACCAACCATCATTCGTACACCCGATCGGTGCAACTGCACACACTCGGCTCTGCATTCCCCCTAGTTCTCGGCCCGCCCGCCTCTGGACTGACCGGAGGGTGCGACGAAGGAGTGCCCGGAGGGAGGGAAGAGGCGGGGAACAGGGCCGAGAACCGCGACGCCAGCCGCAATGTCACAGCGGGGGCGCGACGTCTGCCTTCGATGCGCGGGCGTCGCCCGAGTCGTGGGCGGCCCACCAGCGGCGACCTCCCTCGACGAACTCGGCCATCGGGATCTCGCGGCCGTCCAGGTCGGTAATTGTGATCTTGTCGAACCATACCCGGACGTCGAGTTCGCGCGGATCGATGCCCTCCTCCTGCGAGAACTCGATGACATGCGCGGCGATGCGCTGGTCGAGCACCGTGTCGAAGCTGAGCAGCTCGCTCCACAGCGTCCAGCCGCTGTCGTCGACGTCGATGAACTCCCAGCCGTGCAGGCCGCCGCCGCCGAAGCTCTCGATGGCCTCGTCGAGCTGGTCGATGGTGAGGGGAAGGATGCGGGCGTCGATATCGTCCCAGCGCTGGATGCGCAGTGACGCGGCGACGCGGGTGACACCGGTGAAGGTGAGCAGCACTTTGCGCTCACCGGGTTCGGCGCCGTCGGCGGGCTGGGTGAGCACCGCCAGGCACAGCTGCAGCTTGCCCGCGTCGGCGTCCACCTCCACACCGAGACAGGTCGATTCGGACAAAGCGGTATTCAGGCCGTTGCGGTCGAAACTGTCGAGTAGCCCCCTGCTCTGGTTCATGCGCTCAGGCTACCGATCCGCCCGCCCAGATCCCACGAAATGGGATTTTCACTAGTGATGTCGTTTTTATGGAACCGAAACGGTCCGGCGTGCGTCCAAGTAGATGTCGGGATCATTGCGGACGCGAAATCCCGACGTCAGCGGCGAACGACCGCTCCGGGATGTCAGGAGGGGAGTCCCGGATCGGTCGTTCCCATGCCGCGCGAACCAGCGCGAATCCCCCTCGACGGGCGACTCGCCCGGATTATGTGCTGATCGATTGCTGAGACCTGTGGATCGGGCTGTGGATTCTGTGGATAGCCGAGATCGGTCCACAGACCACGCACACGGCGCCCGGCACCGCTTCGGGCATGGCAGGATCGAGGCGTGACGAGCTCCGATGTCCCCACGGTGCCGGTGGGCGAGGTACCGGCCGGGTTCGACCGCGCGGAACCGGTCCCCGGCGCCCAGCTGCTCGACGTGCGCGAACCCGACGAATGGGAACTCGGGCACGCACCGGGCGCCGTCCATATCCCGATGGTCGACGTCCCCGCCCGCCTCGACGACATCGACATCGACGCCGAGGTCTACGTGGTGTGCAGGCAGGGCGGGCGCTCGATCGAGGTGGTCGAGTACCTGACCCACATCGGGTACGAGGCATGTCATGTGGCCGGGGGCATGGTCGCCTGGCAGCGGACCGGCCGTCCGGTGGTCGCCGACGGCGACCACGAAGCCAAGATCTACTAGTCCGGAACGGGGTGCGCGGGTGAGTTCGGTGGTGCAACCATGTGCACGCTGTGGCGCGCGGTGGGCCGTGCAGGGCGCGCCGATGCACTGGTGCCCGCGCTGTCGTGGCGTGCTGCTGTCCCCGGGCAAGGTCG
Organism: Nocardia ignorata NBRC 108230; assembly: GCF_001612905.1. Taxonomy (GTDB): domain Bacteria; phylum Actinomycetota; class Actinomycetes; order Mycobacteriales; family Mycobacteriaceae; genus Nocardia; species Nocardia ignorata. The sequence continues at coordinate 129,816 of NZ_BDBI01000031.1, forward strand.
ACGCGCCGCCGGAGAAACGCAACTACCGCTGGGTCGCCCGCAGGCCCGATCATCGCGACCGCCGCGTCAGCGCACGCACCGTGCGCGCCGACCCCGGCCCGACTCCCCGCTACACCGAGGTGCCGCGCTGGGGTCTGCTCGATCCGCCGCCCGCCCAGCCGCGCGCACCGCGCAGGCCGTTGCGCGGCATCGCCGACCGGCGTGACCGGCTGCTCGTCATGATCGCGGCGGCGTTCGTGCTCGCCGGTATCGCCGAATACGGCCGCTACCTGATCCTGCTGCAGAACCGCACCCGCCTGATCCCGAGCTGGCTGCTCTGGATCTCCGACGCCACCGTGTGGCTGTTCGGGACGCTCGCGCCGATCCTCGCGCTGCTGACGGCGCTGTCGCTGGTCGCGTGGCTGATCGAGGCCCGCCGGGCCGCCTTCGCGGCGCACGGCAGTCGCGACCCGCGCCGATCGTGGACACTGATCGCCGGTTGCGTGATCCCGGGTGTGAACCTCGTCTGGCCCGGTGTCTTCCTCACCGAACTCGCCGCGGCACATCCCGATCCACGCGCACTGCGCGCGGTGCGGATCTGGTGGGCCGCCTGGGCGACGAGCGGGGTGCTGTTCCTCGCCGCGACGCTGTGGCGCAATGCCTCTACCCTGCAAGCCGAGGCCGACGGCGTCTCGTTCACCGGGTTCACCGACCTGTGCGCGGCCGGCTTCGCGGTGCTCACGCTGTGGACGGTTCGCCTGCTCGAGGGACGTGACCTGCGCGGGAATCCCCGTTCGGCGCACCGTCTGCTGATCGCCGCCGACCCGGCGCAGGAGGTCATCGCCCCGGTGGAACCGGGCGGTGCGAGTACGGCCGAGGAGACAGAAAGTTCGGAATCCGCCGAGCCGGGCGAGAATCCGCACAAGGAGGTTGTGGCCAAGTGAGTCAGGGCAATCGCGCGCCGTTCGTCGTCGCGCACCGTGGTGCGTCGGGGGAGCTTCCCGAGCACACTCTCGCCGCCTACGAACTCGCCCTGACCGAGGGCGCCGACGGGGTGGAATGCGATGTCCGGCTCACCCGCGACGGCCACCTCGTGTGCGTGCACGACCGCACCGTCGATCGCACCGCCGACGCGACGGGCCTGGTCAGCGAGCTGACCCTGGACGAGTTGCGCGACATGAACTTCGGCACCGAGGACGCACCGGCGGGCGTGCTCGCCCTGAGCGACCTCATCGGCCTCGTCCTCGACTGGCGCAGCCGCCCGACCAAACTCTTCATCGAGACCAAACACCCCGTGCGCTACGGCGCTCTGGTGGAGAACAAGGTGCTCGCCGAACTCCAGCGCTTCGGCATCGCCACCCCCGCCTCGGCGGATCATTCGCGCGCGGTGGTGATGTCGTTCGCCGCCACCGCGGTGTGGCGCATCCGTCGCGCGGCGCCGCTGCTGCCGACGGTGCTGCTCGGCGAATCCTCGCGCTTCCTCGGCGGCGGCGCGGCGACGACGGTCGGCGCAACGGCGGTCGGTCCGTCGGTGAAAACCCTTCGTGAGCACCCGGAACTCGTCGACAAGGCCGCCGCGGCGGGCCGGGCCACCTACTGCTGGACCGTCGACGATCCCGAGGATGTGCAGCTGTGCGCCGACCTCGGCGTCAGCTGGGTGGCGACCAACCACCCGGGCCGCACCAAAGCGCTGCTCGCCACGCTGTGACATCAGCGGCCGGGGCCGCGGTTCTCGGCGCTCGACTCCGCCTCTTCCCTCCCTCCGGGCACTCCTTCGTCGCACCCTCCGGTCAGTCCAGAGTCGGAGGCGCGCCGAGAACGGGGGCGCGGGGCCGCGACGTGATCGGCGGCCATAAACTCCGTGCCGTGGGTAAAAGCAAGCGGAACAGTCCTAAGCCCGACAGTAATCGGGCTCAGCGTCTCGCCGAGCGGCGTGCGGCGCAGGAGCAGGCATCGGCGGTCGTGACGCGACCGTTCGAAGGTCTTGCTGCCGAATGTGATCTGGTGGCGCTGCGGGAGTTCGTGCCGTCGGCGACCGCGACCTTGAAGCTGGCGCCCGGCGTGGCCGCGCAGCGCGAGGTCACCCTGGCGACGGTGCTGCCCGGCGCGGTCGCCGCCCTGGTGCGCGCCGGTGACGAGCCGGTCGGCTTCGTCGGCACGCAGATGCAGTTCCGTGGCGCCGATCCGTCGGCCGATATCGCCGCCGCGATCCTGTGGACGCAGTCGGCCGAACCTGGCGAGTCGCTCACGGCCCCGGAGACCGTCGAGGGCGGGCCGCGCTTGGCGGACGTCATCGATCCCGGTGCCGACCTGGAGCTCACCGTGCACCAGGACTTCGACTGGTGGGTGCCCGAGGGCGTGACCCCCGACCCGCAGGTGGCGGCGACCATCGAGCAGGCCAAGCAGGCGATCATGCCCTCGGCCCGCCTGGATCTCGGTGCCGACGGTGTCGGCGCGGCGTGGTGGGTCGACGCGGGCGAGAAGGCGCACGTGCGCTGGGTGCGTCCGGAGGACGAGGACGCCCTGATGCTCGCGCTGGCGCGGGTGCACGCGGCCGGCGGCCTGCACATGGGCGAGGGCTCGCGGTTCGCCGGTTCCTTCCGCACCCACGGTGTGCTCGTTCCGGTTTTCGATCTCGATCCGGAGCGTCACCCCACCGAATGGGAGGCGCCCGCACGCGAATTCGGCGCGCGCCTGGCCGAGGCGCTGGCCTCGGACGTCCCGATGACGAGCGAGGAGCGGCGTTCGCGCGATGGTCTGCGTTCGCGTCAGGTCACCCTGCGCTGAACATTTCCGTGCGGATGAAATTAATGAAACATTCCACTTTCACACTGTTCGGTCGGTTAGGTTGACCCCAACGCCGACGCTCGGCGTCAGTGAAAGTCGGAGGACATCATGGAATTTCTCGGCTCTGTTGCCGGTCTCGCACAGATGGTGATCGGCACCATCCTCGCCAACACCGGCTCGGGCGGTTCCGGCTCCGGCTGGTGAGACGACGAAGGGATCGGCCCGGTACGCCCGGGTCGATCCCTTCACCACTTGCGGGTCAGACGCTGCCGCCGGCGACCGACGGCGCGCCCGAGGCGTCCTTCGGGGTACTCAGCTCACGCCACATGAAGGCCTCCAGATCGAACAGGTTCGACCCGGCGCGCTCGGCGATATTGAGCAGCGTCGTCATGGCGGCGACCTCTTCGACCTGTTCCTTCAGGAACCACTGCATGAACTGCTCGCCGAGGTAATCGCCCTCTTCGCGGGCGGTACTCGCCAGCCGCACGATCTGATCGGTGACCGTCTTCTCCTGGGCCAGCGCCAGCTCGATCGGCTCGCGGGCGTTCTCGAAGCTCGACTTCGCCGCGTCGATGCCCGCGATCTCGACGCTGATATCGCGATCGAGGAAATACTGCACGATCATCATCGCGTGATTGCGTTCTTCGACCGACTGCGCGTAGAACCGCTTGGCCAGCTGCGGCAAGTCGTTGTTGTCGAACCACACCGCAATGGCGATGTACTGATGTTCGGCGTTGAACTCATGCCGGATCTGGTCTTGGAGCAGGCTGTGGAATTTGCTGCGGGGGGGTTCCGGATGAATCGACATGTCGGCCACATTAGCGCTGGTCAGAAGGCTTGTCATCCAAGTGCAGCCTTATTGAGGACAGTATTTCCTAAGCAAGTATTTCCTAACTAAGCCCGGCCTTCACCCGCCATTTTCGGAGCCGTCGCATACGTTTTCGCAGTTCCCGGCAGTTCGCGCCGAACAAATTCTTCCACATCGAACAAATTGCCGTCGCGATCGAGCACCGCGAGCAAGGTGGTGAGCGCGGCGACCTCGTCGACCTGCTCCCGCAGGAACCATTGCGTGAACTGCTCGCCGAGATAGTCACCGGCCGCGCGAGCAGTCGCCGCGAGCGCGCTGATCTGGGTGGTGATCGTCTCCTCGCGTGCGAGCAGGAACGCGATCGCCTCGCGCGGGGCATCGAAATCGGGACGAACCTCGTCGAGCCCGCCGACCCGCACCGCCACGTCCCGGTCCAGCAGGTACTGCACCATCCGCAGCGCGTGCCCGCGATGTCGCGCCGCATGGGCATAGGTCTGGTCGGCGAGCTGCGGCAATCGCTGCGCGTCGAAGTAGACGGCCGCGGCCAGGTACTGCTGGGCCGCGGTGAGTCCGTGGCGGATCTGGTCACGCAGGAGTTCGGTGAAGTCGGCCATGCGTCGACGTTACCGGGTGAGCAGATCCTCCGGAATCTGTTGATCCTTGGCGAGCGCGTCGAAGAAGCCGGGCGCCTTGGCCTTGTCCCAGAGCAGCACATTGCCCACATCGGTATCGGTGAAGCCGCCGATCGGCACGCTGGTCGTCACCGTGTCACCGCGCATCGCCCAGCCGAGCGCGCCGAGGTTCCAGATGTGGTCGCCGTCGTCGACCTTCAGCGAGCCTGCCACGCCCGTCGCCATCGGCCACAGCGCGAACGGATTGGCGAGCGTGCCCATGCTCGTCGCCTTCTTCAGCAACGCCGACATGAACATGCGCTGATGATTCATCCGGTCCACATCGGCGTTCGGGGTCGCGCGGGTGCGCACGAAACCCAGTGCCTGCGGGCCGCTGAGTTCCTGACAGCCCGCGGGCAGGTCCAGACCGGCCAGCGGGTCGACGATCGGCTGGTCCAAACACATTTCGATACCGCCCAGCGCGTCGACGACACTGGCGAAACCACCGAAACCGATCTGGGCGTAATGGTCGATGCGCACGCCGGTGGCCACCTCGACGGTCTGTACGAGCAGCGGTGCGCCACCGAGCGCGAAGGAGGCGTTGAGCTTGTCCTTGCCGTGGCCGGGGATGCTCACATACGAGTCGCGCGGCAGGCTGACCATGGTCGTCGGGCCGGACGACGGGATGTGCACCAGCATGATCGTGTCGGTGCGTTCGGGCCCGGTGTCACCGCCGGTGGCCAGTTCGGCTTCCTGGTCCTCGGACAGGTCACCGCGCCCGTCGGAACCGACGAGCAGCCAGTTCGTGCCGGGGGTGTCGCCCACCCGGTCGCTGTAGGAGGCGAGGGCGGGGATGCGGGTCAGCGAGTTGTCCAGGTAGATGACACCGGCGATCATGCCCGCGATCAGCGCGACGACCACCACCGTGAACCAGCGGAACGGGTGGCGCCTACGACGGGGACGCGGTGGACGTGGTGCGCGGCCTCCGGCCACCGGCGGTGGGGTGCGTCTGCGTGGCGGCACCGCGTCGTGATGGGGTACCGGTCGCTGTGTCGGGGCGTGCTGCACCGGTTCGCGTCTGCGCGGCTTCGGCTCGCGTGGAGCCGGGGGCGCCTGTGGGGGCTGAGACGCCTGTGAGTAGGCGAGCGGTTGGTTGTCGCGGCCGTCGCGGTGCAGGACCTGGGTGGGTTCGATGTGCGAGGCGGGGCGGCGGTCGTGCGGGGTGTGGCGAACGGTCGGGCCGTCGGGCGCCGGGTAGCCGGGTCGACCAGCGCCGGGCGGGGGCGGCACGGGACGCCGCGCGTCGGGTGCGGGGCCGGGGCGGCCGGGAACGGGCGGGGGTCGCCGGGCGTCGGGCGCGGGTCGGCCCGGGACAGGCGGAGGTCGCCGGGCATCGGGCGGCGGGCCGGGGCGGCCGGTCGGCGGCGGCACCCGGCGCCTGCGTGGATCATCGCGTGGGTTGTCGCCGTTCATCACTGTCGAACTCTACTGATCGTGGGGTGCGCGGGGTGGGTTTGCGTGCGCGGTCACTACTGCATACCCATGGTCGACCCGACCGTTAGCGCGCCGCGCGGTGACACGCCGTCACGGTAGCCAACCGACGCGTCCGCGCAGCACGTTGTAGCCGAGATAGGCGACGGCATCGATGAGGGCGTGCGCCAGGATCAGCGGCCACAACCGGTTCGTCCGCTGCCAGTATCGGCCGAAGATGAGACCCATCACGATATTGCCCAGGCCACCACCGAGGCCCTGATACAGGTGGTAACTGCCACGAAGCAGCGCCGAGGCCAGCAGCGATTTGTTGTCCGACCAGCCGAGTTTGCGCAGCCTGCTGATGAGGTAGGCGACAACGATCACCTCCTCGGCGACCGAATTCGCACAGGCCGACGCGATGAGCACCGGCAGCCGCCACCAGTGTTCGTCGATCGAGTTCGGCACGATGGTCACGCTCACTCCGAGCGCGTGGGCGAGCAGATACAGGCCGAGCCCCGGTATCCCGATCACCGCCGCGAGCGCCACGCCTGCGATCGCGTCGGTGCGGCCGAACCGGGCCAACCCGACCAGGCGCGGCCCGATTCCGCTGCGCCACAACAGGTAGAGGCCGAGCGCGGCCCACGCCGACAGCCGCGTGATGCCGACGAGTTGGAACAACAGGTCGATGACCGAGTTGTTCGAGCGCGACGCGTTCAGCGCGACCGTCCGCCCGCCGACCCCACCCGGTGACAACGCGGAATCGAGCAGTGAAAGCCCCGCACTGATCCCGCTGAGCCCGAATGTCACCAGCAGTACGACGCCGATCTCGACCCGGATCCCGAACCGCTCGCGTTCGCTCAGCTGGGTCTCGGGAGGTTCCACGCGCATGCCGCGCAGTGTAGGCAGGGAATGTCGTCCTGCTGCCGTTCAGCCTTGATGTCTGGGTGGTTATCTGCGGCGCAGGCCGTTCAGGAAGGGGCAGCCGGCGAGGAGGCGGACGGCCTTGCTGAGCGATTCGACGTCGTCGGCGGGGGCCGAGAAGGGTAGGCGCACATCGTGATCGGCGTCGATGCTCTCCACGCGCAGTGTCATACCGTAGCGGTCGATCGACAGCGGGTGGACTCGGCCGCCCTGCAGGCGGGCGGGCAGGTGGCGCGCGAGTTGGGCGATGAGGTCGGCGTGGTCCTCGGCCATGTGGGCCAGCCAGGCGCCTTCCATCTCGCAGAACGGGTCGGCGGTGGCCGCCCGCAGGTCGGCGTGGTCGACGGATTCGGCGCCGGAGGTGTCGGCGAGCACCGCCGAATTCACCACCACCCGAAGCAGGGTCGCGCCGTGGCCCACGTCGAGCAGGCCGGGATGCGGGAAGTCCTTGGCGATTTCGACAGCGAGCGCGCGCTGGGCGTGTGGCGGCACCTGACGCACCCAGCCGCGCAACCACACCAGTGCGCGCACGGGTTCGCGCAGCGGCAGGGGTGCGTGGTCGGTGAGTTCGAGCACCGCGGAGGTCTCGTTGGCGGTGGCGGCGAGGGCGGCGGCGAGCGAGTCGGCGGGTACGGCGATCACCGCGTCACCGCAGCGGCGCAGGTGATGCAGGGTGGTCGGCACGGGGTCGATGCCGGGCAGTGCGAGCACCGCGGTCTCCGCGCGCAGACACGCACTGCGAACGCGCTCGGCAGTGGTGGGCGCGAGAATCGTGGTGGGGCTCGACATGTCAACCTCCGCGACGGTGAATAAGGTAACCCTAAGCTAAGTTACGCGGCGGGTTCGCGCAAGAGGTCCGCCGCCGACACGCCGCAAGCGTGCCTCTACCGTGGTCGAATGGCGCACGACGACACCACCTCTCCCGGCGAACCCGTGCTGGTCAGCCTGTCGGCCCCTCGCCGAAGCCTCGTCGCCGGCTTGATCCGACCGCTCGGCAGCACTCCCGACGGCACACGCGTCGTCGACGTCGACATCCCCGACCCCGAACTGGCCGCCGCCCTGGTCGAGGCGGCCCACGCCGACAGCGGCTTCGTCGCCCGCACCGAGCGCGGCCCCCGCGCGCTCGCGGTCATCGCGGGCACGGTCGCCGCGCTCTGCGGCGAGGACATCCCCTCCGCGCTCGCCGCACCCGATCTCCCGTTCCTCACCGCACTGAAACCCGCCGCTATCGAGGCGACCCGAACCGTGCTGCTCGCCATCGAGACCGGCGATGAGCAGTCGGTTCGCGCGGCGGTGTCGGTCCTCCAATCCTGACGCGGGGCGCGCGGACCGCCCGTCCAGCTAATCTTTCTGTGTGCCGCGTATCGCGTATTTCGGGCCATCCGGAACCTTCACCGAGATGGCGCTGGTGCAGTTCGAGAAATCGGGGGCGTTCGACGAACCCGTCGAGCGCATCGCCGCGCCCAGTCAGGGTGCGGCACTAGACCTGATCCGCTCCGGTGAGGTGACGGGCGCCGTCGTCCCGATCGAGAGCTCGGTCGAAGGCTCCATCCCCGCCACCCTCGACTCGCTGGCCGTCGGTCCGCGCCTGCAGATCGTCGCCGAGACCGAACTCGAGGTCACCTTCACGATCCTCGCCCGGCCCGGCACCGCCCTCGCCGACGTGCGCACCCTCGCGGCCTACCCGGTGGCGGCCGCGCAGGTGCGCGAGTGGGTGGCCAGGAACATGCCCGAGGCGACGCCGTTCATCTCGGCCTCCAACGCCGCCGCCGCCGAGGACGTGGTCGCGGGCACCGCCGACGCCGCCGTCTCCACCGCCCTCGCCGGTGAACGGCTCGGCCTCGTCGCCCTCGCACAAGGTGTGGCCGACCACGAGCAGGCCATCACCCGTTTCGTGCTGGTGCGCAGGCCCGGCGTCGCCCCGCAGGCGACCGGTGCCGACCGCACCTCCGTCGTCCTCGAACTGCCCAACGAACCGGGCTCGCTCATGCGGGCCTTCGCCGAATTCGCCACGCGCGGTGTCGATCTCACCCGCATCGAATCGCGGCCCACCCGCACCGGCATGGGCACCTACCGGTTCTACCTCGACTGCGTCGGCCATATCGACGACCCGGCCGTCGCCGAGACCTTGAAGGCGCTGCACCGCACCGCCCGGATCCGTTTCCTCGGTTCGTGGCCCGCCTGTTCGGCGGTCGGCACCCCGCCGCCGTCGGACGAACCCGCCGCGGAATGGTTGACGCAATTGCGAAAGGGGGTCGCGGACCTATGACAAACCGCGCGAAGCTGATCCTGGTCCGCCACGGCGAGACCGAGGGCAATGTGGCCCGCATCCTCGACACTCAGGTACCCGGCCTGCCACTCACCGAACGCGGTGTGGCGCAGGCAAAAGCATTCGGCGGCACGCTGATTCGCCCGCCCCGGGTGCTGGTGTCCTCGGAGGCCCTGCGCGCCCGCCAGACCGCGGGCTACATCGAGGCCGCCACCGGCACCACCGCCCAGGTCCTGCCCGACCTCTACGAAGTGCAGGTCGGCGAACTTCACGGCCGTGCCGACCGCGACTCCCACGAACTGTTCCAGCGGATCTACCGCGGCTGGCACCACGGCGAACTCGACACGCGAACCCCCGGCGGCGAATCCGGCCGTGAGGTGCTCGACCGCATCCTCCCGGTCCTGGCCCAGCTCCGCACGCAGTACCTGGAGGGCGACGAGGACGGCGACGTGGTTGTCGTGAACCACGGCGCCGCAATGCGTTTGGTCGGCAAGGAACTGGCAGGCGTCGCACCGCCGTTCACCACCAACAACCACCTCGACAACACCGAGACGATCGAGCTGCTCCCCACCGAGGACGGTGGCTGGGAATGCCTGCGCTGGGGCCGATTCACCCCACCGTTCACCGTGAAGGCCGACCCCACCCCGGACGACCCGATGGGCTAAGCGCCCTGGACGGTGGCCTTGAATTCCTCTCGGAGCGGGAGGGATTCGATGAGGTCGGCTACCGCTGTGCGGAGGCGGGCGTTGGTTCCGGTGGCGATGGACGACCACTTCACGCCGTCGTCGGCGACGCTCGCGGTGATGATGAAACGTCCTGCGCGCGTGTTGAACACGGCGATGTGGTTGTCCTGCACATCGCGGGTGCCGTCACCGTAGGCCACGCCGACGATCTCGGCGTAGGAGTGGATTTCGACCAGCGCCGAGGCGAGCGTCTTCGCGTCGGTGGCGGGCTTGCCCACCTCGCTGAGCCGCGCAGCGGTGGCGGCCGCGTCACCGGTGTCGCCGAAGATCGGGGCGAGCTGCTCGGTCGGCGCGTTCATGCCGTACAGCTCGAGCGCCTCGGTGGCGCCGAGGGCTTGCAGCACCGCACCGGGGAGGTCGAGACCCGCGTCGTCGATGACATAGGAGTCCGGCCCGCGCAGGGCGACGACCGCGCGATCGTCGCCCTGCGCAAGACAGAACCGGTTCACCTGGCCGGCGACCACCCACCGCAGCGCGATGATCCACTGCGGCCGGTAGAGCACCCGCAAGCGCTCGGCGAGTTCGGGTACCACCACGTCACCGAACAGCAATTCCCGTTCGGTGAGCAGCTTTTCGGCTGCCTCCATGGCCGCGTCGTGCGCCGAGACATGGTCGTAGCGGCCCATGGCGTCGAGCACCACGGGCATCTCGTCGAACTGCAGCTTCTCGAGCAGGAACTGCATCTCGTCGAGCGAGAGCACCACCGCCTCGAGCAGCGATCCGCCGCCGCCCCCGCCGAGCACCGTCACTTGGCCGATCCGGTGAGATCGGCGCCGATCACTCCCTCGGCGACATAGCGGCCATCGGTGAACGCCTCGTCGGAGCGCCCGTAGTCGTTCGCGTCGTGTTCCTCGTCGTCCTCGCCCTTGGCGCGGTTGCCGAGCAGCGGGTTGGCGGCCGGCGCGGTGGTGCGCGCGGGCGCGGTCTCCGAGCGGGCGACAACGGTCTCGCCCACCGGCGCGGCAGCGGGAGCGCTCGCCGACGGTGCACCCCAGCCTTCGGGCAGCTTCAGCCCGCTGCCGCCGAGCGACACGCCACCGAGGCTCGCCGACGCGGTGGACATGCCACCCATCGCGGCGACTCCGGCACCGGCACCGGCGGCCATCGCGGGCGCGACACCCGCGGCGGCGGGAGCGGTCGAGGTGGCTGCCGACAGCGCGGTCGCACCGATATTGCCGACCGTGCCGACACCACCGGACACGACACTGCCCGCCACGTTCGCGGCCTGGGTGGCCGCGCTGACCACGCCGGGGTTGGACACGAACGCCTGCGCGGCGGCCACGGCGGTCTGCAGCGGATCGCCACCGCCGAACTCGCCCTGAGTGGCCGAACCGGCACCGCTGGCGATGGCGGGCGGCATGGCGAACTCACCGGGCGTGGTGACAGTTGCGGTGGTGGCGGCCTCGTAGGTCTCCATCACCAGCGCGGCGCGGATATCCATCGCGTGCCGGGCGACCTCGGCCACCTCGAACGCACCGGACACCACGCCGGGCGGGTTGGCCGAAGCCGCGACCGCCGCATTGGTCGCGGCGATCTCGGGAAGGCTCGGCATAGCGATCGAGGCGACCGTGTAGGCGGTGGCATTGGCGGCGGCCTTGGCGCTCATGGTCGCGGCCATCACGCTCTGCTGCCCGGTCCACTGCAGGAACGGCGCGAGCCGACCGAGCACGGCCAGACCGTTGAGGCCCTGCAGGCCGACGCCGACCTCGGCGATCACGCGGGTGACCGTGAAGGCGGCATCGCCCCAGGCGGCGGCAAGAGTGCCCCAGGAGGTGGCGGCGGCCGAGATCGGAACGGCATGGGCGCCCGCGTTGAGTGTGGTCGAGTTGACTTCGGCCATGCGCGGCAGCCAGAAGACCCCGGTGATCCCTGCGGTCATACTTTTTTCTCCCCTGAATGAATGATCGTCGGCGGGTTCGGGCTACACCTGGACGGCGTTGATAGTTGCCGCGCCGGCGATATCCTCGCCGATGTGGGTGACCAGCTGCGAGCGCAGGGTCGCGGCCGCGTGGTGCAGCTCGAGAATGCCCTGGGCGATGGCGCCGTCGTGCGTAGCCGCGGCGCGGTTGAAGTGACCCGCCGCCAACAGCGAGACCTCTTCCGCGCCCGAAGGCAGCACGTGCGTGGTCGGCCCGGCCAGCGCGGCCGCTGCGGCGAGCCGCTCGGCGAGCAGATCCAGTTCGGCGGCTGCGGCGAGAACGATTTCCGGTGCGACGAGAACGTGTCCAACCATGACCCGACTCCTTCTAGTGGCGACTAACGGGAACCACGAGAATTCCCCCTACGAGTGATAGGACGCGAGAGCGGGTCGTTCGGTTCCATCGATTTCCCCACCCAACTTCGCTAGCCCCATCCCAGCTCATGTAGCCGGTCGTCGTCAATCCCGAAATAGTGTGCTATTTCGTGGATCACGGTGATCGCGACCTCCTCGACCACCTCGTCGTCACTGCTACAGATGTCGAGAATAGCCTCCCGATAGATGGTTACGGTATCGGGAAGCGAACCCGCGTAGTAACTGTCGCGTTCGGTGAGGGCGACGCCGTGGTAGAGACCGAGCAGCGATGGCTCCTCGTCGTTACGTGCCTCCACCAGCACAACGACGTTGTCGATCGCCCCGGTGAGCTCGGGTGGGATGAGGTCGAGCGCGTCGCCGACCAGCTCCTCGAACCGGTCGGGCGACATCCGTTCGGTCATCGCGGTTGTGGCTGCGGCGGCAGCGGTGCGGCGCCCGGCAGTGGGGCCGGGGTGGAGCGGCCGGTGTTGGGCGGCGGAACCGGAGCCTGTCCGTCGATCAGGATTTCCCCGCGCGCCGAACCGACGATCGGCGCGAAACCCTCACGGTCGGCGCCCTTTCCGAGCCAGCAGTCGAGTTGTCTGCTGCCGGCGAGCCAACTGGTCGGTTCGAGATAATCGAAGAACAGCGTGAGCGTCTTGTTGCGGATCGCGTCGGGACTGCCGAGGTATTCGGTGGACAACCGATTGCATTCGGCCTCGACGAACTTGTCCTGATCGGCCTCCGAGGGTGGTCCACCGGTGAAGTTCTTCCCCAGGTCGACGTTGCCGACGATCTCGACGGCGTGCGGTTGCGCGCAGTCCACCGGGTCGGTCGGGAGGTTCTGGTTGATGCCGAGGCAGGTGCCGACGGCGTGCACCTTCGACTGGTCGCCCTGGGTCGCCGAACCGGTCGAGGCCGGACTGGCCGACGTGGCGGCCACCTGCAGACCGCACCGCAGCGTGCGGTCACCGTGCTGCCAGCCCGCCGGGCTCGGCGACATCACGTTCACCATGTACTTGCCGCGCGGATCGAACCGCCCACCGAGGTAGCGCTGCACCGCGGGCACGCAGTGCTCGTCGCGCAGCTCGGTCATCCGCAGCGAGTCCGGGTGCCGGGTGCCGTCGCCGAACTCGCGGCCGGGGTAGGCCTTCAGGTCGACGACACCGGCCACCTCGAACAGGTGCTGGTCGGCGCAGTTCACTTTCAGCAGGTCGCTGCGGTCGGGCTTGCCCCAGGTCAGGCAGTCGCCCTCGTTGGCGCTGCTGAATTCCTTGTCCCTGACCACGGGCGCGGCACCGGGCTGGTGTGCCTCCACCTTGTCGGATTCGAAACCGGTCACCGTCATCGTGACCAGCGCCGCGAGCACCGCGCCGAGCGCGCCGATCAGCAGTCCCCACCGCAGTTTCGTCGCCGACAGATGCAGCGGACCGGCGCCGCGTTCAGCGGTTTTCTCGGCCGGGTCGCTCTGATGATCGGACACGACGGCGATTGTATGGGAGCCGATCGGCGCGGCGGGCGGGCTCAGCCGCGCAGGGCCGAGACGAAGATGCCGGGCAGTCTGCGCAGCTTGCCGTCACCGTAGAAGCCGGTGAGCTTGCGACCGGTGGCCGCGGCGGTCTTGTTGGCGACGAACCACGGCGGTTTCGGGGTGGTGGCGAATTCGCCCGCGAACAGCGATCGGGGCGCCGGGCGGAACGGTCCGCGCACCACCGTGCGTTCGACGTCGTCGAGCAGGAAGGCGTTGTGGACGACGCCGATGCCGCTCTGGATGTCGTCGATGGTGTGCCCGGGGAAAGCGCCCCAGCTCGCACGTGGCGTCAGGAACGCCAGACCGGTCCACGAGTTGATCGCGACGGTGCCGTAGCGCAGGTTCGCCACGGCCGTGTCGAAGGCGTCGCCGAGTTCGCTGATGCTCGTCGGATGCGCGAGCAGGTTGGCGCCGAGGGTGCCCATCAACTCGTCGTTGGCGAAATCGACCGCCTTGTCGAGGAATTCCGCGCCCGTGCCGGGCAGTTCGACCACGCCGAGGACGGGGGAGAAGTACTCGGTGCGCAGCAGTGGGGTGCCGGTCATCGGCAGGTTCTCGACGAGGACGCGGCCGTTGGCACGCCCGGCGTCGGGGTAGCTGGTCAGCGCGCCCTCGACGCGGGTGTCGCTGCCGGGGTAGTAGGCGGTGCGGACGGGGGCGTTGTCGATGGCGGCGCGCAGTTCGGTGAGGAACTGGTCCTTCTGGTCCCAATCGGCGCTGAGCACGACCGTCTGCGCGGCCACACAGTTGTAGCCGCCGTTGTGCAGGCGCATCGTCGCCACGTGCTCGGCCTGGAACTTCAGGTCGGCCTTGTTCCACTTGCCCGGCACGATGATGCACGGCGCCACGCCGCCGAGTTCGCTGGTGATCGGCTTGGTCAGCGCGGGCTCGCCGGCCTGCTTGCGGCGCTGCGCGTCCTCGCCGACACCCCACACGATCGCGTCGTGGGTCGGCGCGCCGCCGGTCATGTGCACGTGGTCGACCTTCGGATGGTTCACCAGGTAACCGCCCTCGGGCGCGCCGCCGGTGAGGATGCGTACCACGCCGAGCTCGATGAACGGCGCGAACACCGCCTGGAACACCGGCAGCAGCGGATCGGTGATCGGGTTGAGCTTGAGCGCGACCACCCGGTTGTTGGCGTAGAGCTCGTAGAGGGTGTCCAGCGGCGCGATGGACATGATGTTGCCCGCGCCGAGCACCGCGCCGACACCGTTGGTCTGCTTCGGATCACGCTGTGCCAGACCGGCTTTGCGCCGCGCGGTGGCCGCGTCGACACCGGGACGCAACCACACCTCGGCGCTGAACCCGTTGAGCAGCAGCCAGTCGTAGAAGCCGTGTGGCAGCGCGGGCACGCTCACCCGGCCGCCAGGAGCGGTACCGAGGTCGACGCCGTCGATCGGGCTCGCGCCACGCTCGAGCGCCGCCAGCGACTCGCTCAGCGCCTTGGCGCTCGCCAGCAGCGTCATCGGGCCCGACATCCACTCCTCACCGAGCAGGGGGCTGTCGGCGTCGAGTTTCTTGATGGTCCTTGCCGCGGCCACCCACGACTCGGCGTCGCGTGCGGTGAGCGCGTGCAGCTCGTCGAGCAGCTCGCGGCGGCGGCGCAGATCGGTCGCGGCCCAGGTTTTCGCCCCCTCGGTGAGATCGTCGAGCGCGGTATCGATGACGGCGGTGTCGAAAGTGGTACTCACCCCGCAACTATGCCCCCGTCCGGGCACGTTGGCATAGGCCGAAATTCTGAGGATCGCGTAAACAACTAGGCTGTTTTCTCATGATCGACCTCCGATTCCTGCGCGAGAACCCGGAAGCCGTCCGTGCCTCGCAGCGGGCCCGCGGTGAGGACCCCGCGCTCGTCGACGCCCTGCTCGAAGCCGACGCTGCCCGCCGCGCCGCCGTCGCCACCGCCGACTCCCTGCGTGCCGAACACAAGGCCATGGGCAAGGTGATCGGCAAGGCGAGCAAGGAAGAACGTCCCGCGCTGCTGGCCGCCGCCACCGACATGTCGGCCAAGGTCAAAGAGGCCGAGCACGCCCAGAGCGCGGCCGACGCCGATCTCGACGCCGCACATCGCGCCATCTCCAATGTCGTGCAGGAAGGTGCGCCCGCGGGCGGCGAAGACGACTACGTCGTGCTCGAAACAGTCGGCACCCCAGCGCAATTCGACTTCGAGCCGAAGGACCATCTGGAACTCGGCGAGTCGCTGGGCCTGATCGACATGGAACGCGGCGCCAAGGTGTCGGGCTCGCGGTTCTACTTCCTCACCGGTCACGGCGCGCTGCTGCAACTCGGTCTGCTGCAATTGGCGGCGCAGCGGGCGGTGGCCAACGGCTTCACCATGATGATCCCGCCGGTGCTGGTGCGCCCGGAGATCATGGCCGGTACCGGGTTCCTCGGTCAGCACTCGGACGAGATCTACCACCTCGAGGACGACGACCTGTACCTGGTCGGCACCTCGGAGGTGCCGCTGGCTGGGTACCACGCCGACGAGATCCTCGACCTGAGCGCGGGCCCGAAGCGGTACGCGGGCTGGTCGTCGTGCTTCCGTCGCGAGGCGGGCAGCTACGGCAAGGACACCCGCGGCATCATCCGCGTGCACCAGTTCGACAAGGTGGAGATGTTCGTCTACACCACCCCCGACCAGGCCGCCGAAGAGCACCAGCGCCTGCTCGCCTGGGAACGCGAGATGCTCGCCGCGATCGACGTGCCCTACCGGGTGATCGACGTGGCCGCGGGCGACCTCGGCAGCTCGGCCGCGCGCAAGTTCGACTGCGAGGCGTGGGTGCCCACCCAGCAGACCTACCGCGAGCTCACCTCCACCTCCAACTGCACGACCTTCCAGGCGCGCAGGCTCTCGGTCCGCTACCGCGACGAGAACGGAAAAGCCCAGATCGCGGCGACCTTGAACGGCACGCTCGCGACCACCCGCTGGATCGTGGCGATCCTCGAGAACCACCAGCAGGCCGACGGTTCGGTCCGGGTGCCCGAGGCGCTGGTGCCCTTCGTCGGCACCGACGTTTTGACACCGTAGAGCTTTCCACTGTTTGCTGGTCAGGCATTTGTGTGATGTGGCAAACATCGGAACCGAACAACATCTAGGCTGGTGCTCGTGCGAGGAATCGGGGCGCGCGGCGATACCCGAACCCGGGTGCGGGCGGCATCGGCGTTGGCGACGGCAAAAGTCATGGCCAGGACAACGGGGGCGTTCTACGTTCTCGGCGGTGTCCTCGGCCTGACCATCACTGCCGTAGCGCCGGGCGACGACGGCAACAGACTGCTGGTCGGCACCGCCGCCGCGGTCGCGCTGCTGCTCGGTCTGACGCTGCTGGCCTGGGGCCCGCGCATGCCGCACGCGCTGCACCACCTCTACCTGGCGACCGCGACCGTGCTGGTCACCATCGCGGTGCATTCGTTCCCGAACCTCGTCGGCGGGATCACGCTCGCGTCGTTCTATGTCTTCATCGCCTGCGACGCGGCACTGTTCTTCGCCTGGCCACAGGCCGCCGCGCACATCGGTCTCGCGATGGTGCTGTGCCTGTGGGTGCTGCCCGATCGCGGGCTGCCGTGGTGGTCGGGCCTGATCCCCGCCGGGGTCACTTTCGGGGCCGGGGTGGTGGTCGGCATCCTCACCCGCATGGCGTCCGACGCCGATATCGACGTACTCACCGGCCTGCTCAACCGGCGCGGCTTCGAAAAGCAGCTCAACCCGGCGATCGACGCGGCCGGACGCGGCGGGCAGGGCCTGTCGCTGGTGCTGGTCGACCTCGACCGTTTCCAGAAGATCAACGACCACCTCGGTCACCGCGCCGGCGACGCCGTTCTGCAGCGCGTGGCCGACACCTGGCTCGACCTGCTCGCCCCCGACCAGGTGCTCGCCCGCTTCGGCGGCGACGTATTCGCGCTGCTGCTGCCCGGCACCACCGAGCAGGCCGCGATCCTGCTCACCGAACAGCTGCGTGCGGCGGTGACCATGGGCTGTTCGGCCGGTGTCACGTCGTGGCAGCCGGGCGAGTCGGGCTCGCTGCTGATCAGCCGTGCCGATGTGGGGCTGTACCGGGCCAAGCAGGCCGGACGCAACCGCACGGTGCTCGAATCGTCGCGGCAGTTGCCGCTCGCGGTCGAGCTGCGCGAGGCCATCGACACCGGCGCCCTCGACGTGCACTATCAGCCGATCGTCAGCCTCACCGAGGACGGCGGTCAGGCCGTCGGTGTCGAAGCATTGCTGCGCTGGTCGTCCAACGCGCAGCCCGAGGTCACCACCGAAGGCCTCATCCGGGTCGCCGAGGAATACGACCTCATCTCCGACCTGGACGAACTGGTGTTGCGCCGCGCCTGCGCCGACGCCGCTCGCCTGCAGGAGAGCTTCGCCTCCCTGAATCTGACACTGAACGTGAACGTCTCCAGCCTGGAACTGGCCGAAACCGACTACGCCGAACGGGTCGCCACCATCCTCAACGACACCGGTTGGCCCGCCGACCAACTCGTGCTCGAGGTGACCGAAAGCGAACTGGCCGCCGAATCCCAGACGGCCATCGCCAACCTGCACACCCTGCGCGACCGAGGCGTGCGCATCGCCATCGACGACTTCGGCACCGGCTACTCCTCACTGAGCCGCCTGGCGACCATCCCCAGCGACATCCTGAAGGTCGACCAGTCCTTCGTCGCCGCCATCCGCTCCGATTCCCCCGCCCCGCCCCTACTCGGCGTCATCGCCGCCCTCAGCAAGTCCCTCGACCTGCAGGTCATCGCCGAGGGCGTGGAAACCGAATACCAGGCCGCCGTCCTCACCGAACTCGGCTTCGCCCTTGCCCAGGGCTACCACTACAGCGACTCCCACCCGGTCTCCGACCTCATCAACGACCTCAACACCCCCCACTCCGACGACGACGATTCCCTCGCCGCCAACGGCTGGATCCCTCTCGGCTGATCTGTACAGAATTCCTGTACAGTGATTTCATGAGGCAGATCAGCTACACCGAAGCCCGCGCGACATTGGCGAGTGTGCTGGACGCCGCCACCGATGACCTCGAAGAGGTCGTTGTCACCCGCGCGGGGCACGACGCGGCCGTCGTCGTTTCACTACGGGAGTACGAGGCGCTCAAGGAAACTGCGCATCTACTGGGCACTCCCGCGAATGCACGGCACCTGCAACGCGGGCTGGAAGAGTTCGCGGCGGGTGGCTTCGCTCCGCAGGCGCGCCTCGATGTTCCCGATGGTGATGCAACCGGTGACTCGGCCGGTGTCGCGTGAAGCTGGAGTTCTTCTCCGAAGCCTGGGCGGACTATGTCTGGACAGTCGCCAATGACCGTGCTGCCGCTCGCAAGATCAACCGCCTGTTGGACGACATCGCGACCAATGGTCAAGCCGATGGGATCGGCAAGCCGGAGCCACTGCTGCACAGTCTTTCGGGCTGGTGGTCGCGCCGGATCACGCAGGAACATCGGTTGGTCTATCGGGTCGACGGCGGTGTGATCCGGATCTTGTCGTGCCGTCATCACTACGAATAACTGCTTGACGGGTGGTTGGCGCCGGCGAACGATGGACGCATGCGGATGCTCATCTACGGCTGTTGACCTTTCTCGCTGTGTAGGCGCCTGGCGGCGGTGGTGAGTCGTGCGCCGGGCAGCGTGCGTGGGCTCGGGGTTCGCGCGGTGGTGTTCAAGGGCTCGCGGGATCTGCTGCCCATCTACGCGCTCTACGGTGTGCTTTTCGCTGATCACGGGCTCGGGACCGCGCAGATCTCGTTGCTGCTCGCGCTGTGGTCGGTGACGGCGTTCCTGCTGGAGGTGCCGTCCGGGGCGTGGGCGGACACGGTGTCGCGGCGCGGTCTGCTCGTGTTCAGCGCCGTGCTGCAGGCAGCCGGGTTCACGATCTGGATGGTCGCTCCCTCGTTCGCCGGGTTCGCGGTGGGGTTCGTCGTGTGGGGGATCGCCGGTGCGCTGGAATCGGGCACGTTCGAGGCGTTGATCTACGACGACCTGGTGGCGCGAGGGGAAACCGCCCAGTACGCGCGCATCATGGGCTGGGCGCGGGCCGCGCAGGAGTCGACCGTTCTCATCGCGATCGTCGCGGCCGCACCGCTTTTCGCGTGGGGTGGGTACGGCCTGGTCGGCTGGGTGAGCGTCGGCGTCGGTGTGGTCCACACCGTCACCGCGCTGGCACTGCCCCGGGCACCGGTGGCCATTTCGGCCACGGAAGTCGATGCGCTGGAAGACGAACGGACGCCACCTCCCGGAGTCACCACACCACCGGGCGTTGTCGAGGCGGATCGACCGGTACGCAAGCGCTATGTGGCGATGCTCCGGACCGGGATCGCCGAGTCGATGCATGTGCGACGAGTGCGCCGCGGCGTGCTGCTCGGCGCACTTCTCTACGGCGTCACCGCTTTCGACGAATACTTCGGCCTGCTCGCCGTTTCCGGCGGTGCCTCGCCCGCCACCTCCGCCTTGCTCGTCGGCGTGACCGTCGCGGGTTCGCTGGCCGGTTCGCTGTTGGCGGGGCGCACCGAGTCCGCGCCCGCGCGGCTGGTCGGAGTCGCCCTGTTCGTCGCGGGGCTTCTGTTCATCGCCGGTGCGTTGGCTGTCGGAGCAGGTCTGCTGTGGATCGGATTCCTCGGGATCGCCGTGGCGTACGGGATCGACTTCAATGCCGAGGTCGTCGCCGGCGCGCGCCTGCAGGATGCGATCGAAGGGCGCGCCCGGGCAACGGTCACCTCGGTGGTCGGCTTGCTGTCGGAGGTGGTGGCGTTGGCGGTCTTCGGTGTCGTTGCCGCTGCTACACAGTGGGTTTCGATGTCTGTGGCGATCGCCGGGTTGGGAGTGGTGTTGTTGGCGGCCGGGCTGGTCGCACCGAGTTGGTTGCCGGGACGGAAATGATCGTTGGCAACCCGGCCGAGTACGGATCGCCACCGAGCCGCCGTCGGTTCGCGCGTCGGTAGTGTCGAAAGCTACGACGGCGGAAAGGGCGGAGTGGTCGGACGCAACGGTCTCGGAGCGATCTTCGGGTTCTGCATAGGCGGCGGTGTCGCGGTGCAGGGACGGATCAACGGGGCACTCGGAGCGGAACTCGGCGACGGTGTCGCGGCCGCCACGATCAGTTTCGGAATCGGTCTGCTGGCCCTGCTGATCGCCTTCGCGGTCAGCCCGACCCTGCGATCGGGCCTCGGCTCCGTCCGCACCGCCACAACTGACGGCAGCCTGCGCCCCTGGTACCTCTTGGGCGGCGTGTGCGGTGCGTTCTTCGTCGCGAGCCAGGGCCTCACCATTGCCGCCATCGGCGTCACCGCCTTCACCGTCGCCGTCGTCGCAGGCCAGCTCCTCAGCAGCCTCGTCGTCGACCGGGTAGGTCTCGCACCGAACGGCCGGACACCGATCACCTGGTGGCGGGTGCTGGCCGCCGGCCTCGGCATCATCGGTGTCGTCCTCGCGGCGAGCGGCCGCGACGCCCCCGCCCCCGCTGACACCGGTGTCCCCGACTACCTGCTCATCGCCCTACCTGCCCTCGCGGGCATCGGCCTGGCCTGGCAGCAGGCGGTCAACGGCCGCGTCGGCGCAGTCGGCGGTCCCTTCCCCGCCACCCTCGTCAACTTCACCGTCGGCCTGATCGCCCTCTGCCTCTTCGACACCTACACCCTCCTCACCAAGGGCCTCCCCACCCAATTCCCCACCACCCCCTGGCTCTACCTAGGCGGCCTGATCGGCGTAGCCTTCATCGCCCTGGCCGCGATCACCGTCAGCATGATCGGCGTCCTCCTCCTCGGCCTCACCTCGGTAGCAGGCCAACTCGTCGCCGCCCTCCTCCTCGACACCGCCGACGGCCGCCTGGCGCCCTCGGCCCTCCTGAGCTGCGCGATCGTCCTGGTCGCGGTGATCATGGCGAGCCGCGCCAGCACCTCGTCAGCCGACGATCCCCGCAGCTGACCAACCGTTGTCACGGCGGGCGCTGTACATTCCTGCGCCGGGCCGTGGAGAAACTACCGAAGCGGTGAACGAGGAGGGGATACTCGGGCGGGGATCGTCGACGGAAGGGTCGGGATGGATCAGCTCGGGGTTGCGGTTGTCGGGTTCGGGTTGGCGGGGGCGGTGTTTCATGCGCCGTTGATCGCGGCGGAGCCGAGGATGCGGGTGGCGGCGGTGGTGACGTCGTCGGCGGAGCGGGCCGCGCAGGCGCGGGCGCAGCATCCGGGGGTGCGGGTGTGGGAGAGCGCGGAGGAGATGTTCGCCGAGGCCGACGATGTGGATCTGGCGGTGATCGCGACACCGAATCGGACGCATGCGGAGCTGGCGGTGAAGGCTTTGGTCGCGGGGTTGCCGGTGGTGGTCGACAAACCGTTCGCGGTGAAGTCGGCCGATGCCGAGGAGGTGGTCACCGTCGCCGAGCGGGCGGGGCTGCCGCTGAGCGTTTTCCAGAACCGCCGCTGGGACAACGACTTCCTGACCGTGCGGGCGTTGATGGACGGCGGTGAGCTCGGTGAGGTGCGCCGGTTCGAGTCGCGGTTCGAGCGGTGGCGGCCGGTGTCGAAAGGTGGCTGGCGTGAGGTCGGCTCCGCCGAGGACGGGGCGGGGATCCTGTTCGATCTGGGCAGCCACCTGGTGGATCAGGCACTCACCCTGTTCGGCCCGGTCACCGAGGTGTACGCCGAACTCGACCAGCGCCGCCCGGACGTGCAGGCCGACGACGACGCCTTCATCGCCCTCACCCACGCCTCCGGCGTCCGCTCGCACCTGTGGATGAGTGCCGTCGCGCCCCAACTGGGTCCGCGTATGCGAGTCCTCGGCTCCACCAACGCCTACACCGTCTCGGGCCTCGACCCACAGGAAGACGACCTGCGTGCCGGCCGCCGCCCGGACGACGGGAACCCGTGGGGCACAGTCACTCCCGACAAATGGGGCACCTTCGGTGCAGGCGGGGACCTGAAGACGATTCCCACCCTCCCCGGTGACTATCCGGCCTTCTACGCCCAGATGGCCGCCGCCCTACTGGACGACGCCCCGGTTCCGGTCGAGCCCCACGACGCCGTGGAAACCCTGCGCATCCTCGAATACGCCCGCCACGTCGCCACTCCACCCGAAGACGACTGATCCCACCCACCCGGCAAGCCGACGGCCGGCCCACGGCGGGGGCTGTGTCGGGTGGTCGCCGCCCGGATCAGAGCTTGGCGGAACGCAGTTCGTGCCCCTTGGACGTCTTGCAGCGCCCCGACTCCAGGTCCCACTGCCACCCGTGCAGGTTGCAGGTGAGGTTGTTGCCTTCCACCACACCGAATTTCGACAGGTCGGCCTTGAGGTGCGGGCAGCGGCGCTGCACTTCCCAGCCGTCGAGTTCGATGGTGGCCGAGTCGTCGTGCGCCTCGGCGAACCAGCCGTCGGCGTAGGCGATGCGCTCGTCGGTGAGGCACTTGAAGAAGGTGTAGAGGAATTCGTTGTAGCCGCCGATACGCCACGCCTGGAAGCGGGTGGACAGGAAGATCGTGTTCACCCAGTCCGGTTCGTCGTCGCGCAGCACGGTGCGCACCAGTTCGGGGGCGATACGGAAGCCGTAGCGGTAGCGCCCCTCGCCTTCGATGGGCTCGCGCACGGTGCGCTGCGGGAAGTCCAGGACGATGGTTTCCTCGCCGAGCACCAGGCCCACGGGGTAGCCGATGCCGTCGCTGATGAGCGCGCTCTGCTTCATGATCGGCTCGAACAGCTCGCGCAGCGGCTCGAGCAGCGAACCCTCGCCGTGCTCCCACGTCGCCTTCTCAGCGGCGAGCACGGGTGCGAAGCGTTCGGCCATGTCGGCGATGTAGGCGGCCTTGTCGCCGTAGATGCGCTGCGGGTCGAAGGGGTGGGTGAGGTCGAGTTCGGCACCGCGCACGTCGGCGACGGAACCGGGGATCATCAGGATTCCGCCCTTGTTGCCGTGGATCTCCATCTGCTCGAGAAACACGATCTGGTCGGGGAAGATGTTGCCCTCGTCGCCGCGGTCGTCGTTGAGGCAGCGCAGTTCGTCGTCGAGGAACACCGGCGGACCGGCCGAGGGCACCACCCAGGTGGCGCCGACCTGCTCGATGTAGGAACGGGCCCGGTCCATGCCGCGCTGACGCTTCTGCTTGCCGAAGTTGGCCTTGGTGCGCGCGGGGATGTCGTAGACGGCCGGGTACCAGATGGCGCCCGAGTACTGCAGCAGGTGAATGTCGATGTGCCCGAACGCGTCGTGGATCACGTCCATGTCGACGGGGCGGGCGTCGTTCATGTTGAAGCAGGTGGTCTCGCCGTCGGAGACGAGGATGCCCGAGTCGCCGATAGGGCCGTCGGCGGGTGCCCGCAGCGCGACGATCATGATGTCGAGCGAACCCTTCGGCCCGGTGACGGTGTGCTTGACCGAGTCCTCGGTCTCGAAGAACTCGGTGAAGCCGAGCGCCTCGAGTTCGCGGCGCAGATCCGGCACCGGGTAGTCGGGCAGCAGGACCGTCGCGTTCTTGTTGACGTGCTCGCGCAGCAGTGCGGCGTCGAAGTGGTCGCGGTGCAGGTGCGAGACGTAGAGGTAGTCGACGTCGCCGAGCGCCGCCCAGTCCAGGCCGGTGTTGTCCGGGAACGGGAACCACGACGCGAAGTAGGCGGGGTTCACCCACGGGTCGCACAGGATGGTCCCGGCCTCGGTTCGGATGTGGAAGCCAGCATGTCCGACACTGGTGATCTGCACGAGCTATGTCCTCCTACCAGGATCTGATTCGCCGACGCACCGGGCTCGACCTGGTGACGCGAGCCGCCGCCGAGCTCTGACCACTGCGGCGGCACCAGCCAACAAGGGTAGTGGCTAAACCGTTACATCACCGATGCAGTAGCCCTCGGGGGTCGAGACGACGGTGAATGTGCGCGTCCTGGTGCCCCCGGGGGAGGTGGTCACCGGGACCTGAACCGCCAGGTAATCCCCCTGAACTCGTTCGGATGATAGCTCTTGGTCGGCGAAGGAGGTGACATTGCCTACTTTGCCCGAGTCGGTGGCCAGCGGGGGTGCTGTGGGGTTGCCGGTGCCCTGTGGGTCCCAGGTGGCCGGGCTCGCCGCGCAGGTCAGGGGGTGTATCTGTTCGGTGTCGTCCGAGTTGAGAGGTTTGCCCGTTGCGCGGGCCAGGTAACGGCGGACGGTGTGACGCGCGTCGGCCTCGTCGTAACCCGGCTCGACACCGGCGGCGAACACCCGGCCGCAGGCGTAGCCGGTGGCGATGTCACGCTGCTCCACGGTGATCGTCGTCGTCGCGTTGCGCCAGGTGACGGTGTCGGCGGTCGCGGTGCCCGGCCTGCTCAGGGCGGCGAGGATCGACTGCGGGTCGACGTACATGTCGGCGACGGTGCGCGGCGGGATGGTCCAGCACTTGTCCTGTAGCTCGGTGACCGTCGCCGAGCGCAGGTCGGCGGCCCAGCGGCGCACGGCGGTCACGGCATCCGGGTTCCCCGCCACCGCACCGACCTGCGGTGTGTCGGCGGGGAGCGGCTCGGTGGTCGGTACCGGTGTGGTCGCGGCCTCGGTGGCGGTCGAAGACGCGGCGGCTGCCGAGGTGCTGGTGGCAGGCGCGACCACCGGTTCGTCGCCCGGAATGCCCGATACCGAGTCGCAGCCGGCGATCAGCGCGGCGGCGGTCAGGCCCGCGGCCAGCGCACTCGCGCGACGGGTCGGAGCAAACGGGGGCAGCTGAGCGCGTTGCACTTCGACGTTCCTCATTCCTTGGCCGGGTGCCGGAAGCGGCGATCTGCGACTACGCTAGCTGAATTGTGGAACCCGTCTACCGGTCGATCATCGGCCTGGCCCGAACCGTCTTCTTCCTCGAAGGTCTGAAGTTCACCGTCAAGGGGGCCGAAAACATCCCCGCGACAGGTGGTGCCGTGGTGGCGATCAACCACACCGGCTACATGGACTTCACCTACGCCGGCCTGCCCGCGCGCACCCCCAAGCGCTACATCAGGTTCATGGCGAAGGCGGAGGTGTTCGACAACAAGATCTCCGGCCCGATCATGCGCGCCCTCAAACACATTCCGGTCGACCGCACCGCGGGCGCCGACTCCTACAAGGCGGCGGTGAAGTACCTGCGCGACGGCGAACTCGTCGGCGTGTATCCCGAGGCGACCATCAGCCGCAGCTTCGAGATCAAGGAATTCAAGTCCGGCGCGGCCCGCATGGCGCTCGAGGCCGACGTGCCGATCATCCCGATCGTCATCTGGGGCGCCCAGCGCGTGTGGACCAAGGGCTTCCCGAAGCGCCTGGGCCGCACCAACACCCCGATCTCCATCGCCGTCGGCAAGCCGATCAAGCCCTACGAACCCGTCGGCGACCTGACCGCCGAGCTGCGCGGGACCATGCAGGCCATGCTCGCCGACCTGCAGAAGGACTACGAACACGAGCCCGGCGCCTACTGGGTGCCCAAGCGCCTCGGTGGCAGCGCTCCCTCGCTGGAGGAGGCCACCGCTCTCGACAACGCCGAGGCCGCCGAGCGGTTGGCCCGCAAGGCCGAGCGGGCGAAGCCCGAGAACTAGGCGGGCGACCGGCAACGCATCGGTGGTGGCAGCTCGCCGCGCAGGTAGGCGGCGGGCGGCACACCCATCAGGGTCCGGAAGTCGGCCGTGAGGTGGGACTGGTCGTAGTAGCCGGTCGCCGCCGCGAGGTCCGACCACGGCGCCTTGCCCGCGGCTGTGAGGACGCGCCGTACGCGGTCGATCCTAACGAAATGCCTGGGCGACAACCCGATTCCGGCGGCGAAGAGCGAGCGCAGCTGGCGTTCGCTGACCGCGAGCCGGGTGGCGAGGTCGGCGACGGTCGGTGCCGCCCCGACCTCGGAGATCGCCTCGCGCAGCACTATCCGGTGCGCCCGCTCGGTTGCGCTTTCCGAAACAGCCTGCGGCAGCCTGACTCCCAGGTGCTTGATCGCCTCGGCGGTCGACAGGTGGGTCAGGGAGTCGGTGATCGTGGCGAGCGGCCCGGGCAGCTCGGCGAGGGAGACCACGCGATCGGTTAGCTCGGCGGCCGACACCCCGAGCAGCTGACCGGTGGTCCCCGGCGCCAGACGCAGTCGCACGCAGCCGCCGGGCCGCTCGGCCTGGGAGTACGCCGCCTTCGTCTGCGCGCCGATGACGAAAGCCGCCCTGCGACCCGAGGATTCGGTGCGCACGACCACCGTTGTCGAGGTGACGGGCGGATGGGCGAACGGTTGAGTGATGTCGTGACGCGTAGGCGTCGCGGTGAGTTCCGTGAGCCACGGTCGCAGCGAATCCGGGGTCGGGACCCGTGTCTCGATCCGGCCCGGGGTCAGGTACCTGCTCACACCGTCAACAGTAGGTGTCCGCGCAGCGACTGTCCGTGCCGATTTTTCCTATCCGCGCACCGGGTCGGGCCGACATGCTCGACGCATGATTCTGATCACCGGTGCCACCGGCACCATCGGTAGAGCCCTGGTTTCCCAGCTCGCCGCCGACGGCGTCGCGGTCCGCGCCACCACCCGTGACCCGCAGAACGCGACCTTCCCTGCCGGGGTGGAGGCGGTGGGCGTCGACTACCGCGACCCGGCCACGTTCGCCCCCGCGATGGCCGGAGTCCAGGCCGCTTTCCTCAACGGCCTGCCCGGTCCGGACGACACCGGTGTCGACGCCGCCCTGGTCGAGGCCGCGCGCGTAGCCGGAGTGCGCCGCGTGGTGAAACTGTCCATCATCGGCGCGGGCGACCCACGCCTCGGCGCGCCGGGCGGCTGGCATGTGCCCGGCGAGGACGCGGTGCGCGACTCCGGCCTGGAATGGACGATCCTGCGCCCCAACACTTTCGCCTCCAATACGCTCAGCTGGGCCCAGCCGCTGAGCACGGGGCAGCCGGTGCCGAACCTCACCGGTGACGGCAGGCAGGCGGTCGTCGACCCACGCGATGTCGCCGCGGTAGCCGCTGTCGCCCTGCGCACCGGCGACCACCACGGTCGGACCTACACACTCACCGGTCCCACCCTGCAGACCGCGCGTGAGCAGGCCGCCGTGCTGGCCGCGGTGCTCGGTCGCCCGATCGCCGTCACCGATATCGCCGAGGACGACGCACCGGAGTTCATGCGGTCGGCGGGACTGTCGCCCGCGTTCGTCGAAGCGGCTTCGCAGGGCCAGTCCTTCATCCGGCACGGCCACAACGAGCTCGTCACCGACGACATCGCCGCCGTGCTCGGCCGCCCACCCCGCGACTACGCCGAATGGGCCGCCGACCACCGCACGGCCTTCACCGAGCATTGATCCGTGTCGGGCCCGCAAGCGGTGCTCCGGACCCGATACCCCCCGATCAGTTCATGCTCAGCACCCACGAGCCGTTGCAGCCCCAACTGGTGTTGCGTTTGGCGTCGTAGGTCCAGACGGGGTTGATCGGTGGGTTCACCCGCACATGCCACCGGCCCGACGGCGACTTCACGGCGTTGCCCTCGCGGGTGACGATCTTGACGTCGTCGTGGCCGAACGACCAGGAGCCCCGGCTGGTCGGGTAGTCCAACCGCATGCGGACCCGGCCGCCGGTGTGGTTCTGCACCACCAGGCAGGAACCGGGGTGGTTGATGTCGATGGCGTAGTCGCTGAAACCCTCCTCGCCGCCGTTGTCGGTGGTGTCGACGAAGCCGACGGCATCGGTGATGTCGGCGTTCGCGGGGCCGGCGACCATGACGGTCGTCACAGCCACGGCGGCGGTGAGCAGTCCGAGAGTCTTCAATCCCTTACCTCCCCTGAGTGGCGGCAATGGTTGCCGACCTGCGAATAAGCCTCCCGCGCAACGGCTTCCGCATTCTTATCGCGGGCTTAACGGTGTGCCCGATCGCCGGGGCGGCGGACCGTCCGAGCGGCGGTCAAGGGGGCCTGATTTCGTGTTTCGGGGGAGGGCACGCTAAAGTTCCTTCTCGCACCACGAGGCCCGGATCGGGCCGAGGACGTGCACGCGGATGTAGCGCAGCTGGTAGCGCATCACCTTGCCAAGGTGAGGGTCGCGAGTTCGAATCTCGTCATCCGCTCAACGAAAGCCCGGCCTGGA
Organism: Nocardia ignorata NBRC 108230; assembly: GCF_001612905.1. GTDB lineage: Bacteria > Actinomycetota > Actinomycetes > Mycobacteriales > Mycobacteriaceae > Nocardia > Nocardia ignorata. The sequence continues at coordinate 158,219 of NZ_BDBI01000031.1, forward strand.
TGCCGGGCTTTTCTGCTGTCAGTACCGGTTCAGGCGGTCACGCGTGAGTGGCGGCAGGAACTCGCCGATGAGTGTGCGGCGCCACCAGATTCGCTGCCCGAACAGTTCGGCCGGGGTGCTGAACTCGTATTCGTAGAGGTGGGCACGCACATAGTGCGGTGGGGCGTCGGGGAACGGATTGGGACCGAGCAGGCGCAGGGTGTCGGGGTCGTTGCGCAGTAGCCGCGCGGCCAGCGGCAGCGCCCACGAGCGGGCGTAGGCGGGCGAGATCGCGGCGAACCACATCAGCCAGTCCAGGCGCAGGTGGTAGGGCGCGAACTGGCGTGGCATGCGACGCGGGTCGCCCGGTTTGCCTTTGAACGCGTATTCGCGCCACACCGTGTCGTCGGTGAGGTGGGTGCCGTCGGTGCCCTCCAGCACGATCTCGTAGCGGGTCCGGCCGATCGACCCGAACGCGCCATAGGTGTTGACCAGGTGCAACGGGTCGAAGGAGGCGTTCATCTGCTGATTCGGCGAGAGCATATTGCGCACCGGCCGGTAGCTCGCCACCACCACGAGGGCCACGTAGGCGACGCAGACGCCGACGAACCAACCCGGCGCAGCGGGCGTGGACTGTCCGCCGGGCAATGACAGCGCGGTGGCGGCCAGCAGCAATGTCACCCAGTTCAACCAGGCGAAATTGCCCGACAGCACAAGCCACAGCTGGGTGACGATGACGATCGCCGCCGCGATACTCGCCACCGGCTGCGGCGCGAACAGCCCGAACGGCACGATGAGCTGGGCGAAGTGATTGGCCGCCACCTCCACCTTGTGCAGCGGTTTGGGTAGGTGATGGAAGAACCAGCTCAGCGGACCGGGCATCGGCTGGGTTTCGTGGTGGTAGTACAGGCAGGTCAGGTCGCGCCAGCACGGATCGCCGCGCAACTTGATCAGTCCGGCACCGAACTCCACCCGGAACAACAGCCACCGCGCGGCCAGCAGCACGAGCAGCGGCGGGGCGATGGTGTCGTTGCCGAGGAATATCGCCAGGAAACCGGCCTCGAGCAGCAGTGATTCCCAGCCGAAGCCGTACCACAGCTGACCGACGTTGACGATCGACAGATAGAGCACCCACAGCGCGAACCACAGCAGCACGGCCGCCCACAGCGGCACCGCGTCGGCCAGACCCGCCGCCACCGCGACCGCGAGCACCACCCCCGTCCACGACACGGCGGCGAACAGCCGATCCGAATAGCGCAGATGGAACAGGCTCGGTGACTGCCGCCACGACGAGCGTTCGAGGAAGCGGGGAATCGGCAGCATGCCGCGTTCGCCGAGCAGGGCCCGGAACTGGAGTGCGGCGGTCAGGAAGGCGACGGCATAGATCACCGCCAGGCCGCGCTGGAAGATCAGCCTGCCGTACCAGTATTCCGGTGCCGCGAACCACTGCATGCGCTCGCTCCTGGGAGATCGGCCCTTCGGTGGACTACCCGGTGTCGTGCGTCGATAACAGGGCGGCGCGCAGTTCGCGCTCGTCCCATTGTCCGGCGACACCGGGTCGCGTCCGCAGGTAATCGACGATCCGGTCGGTGTCCCAGCCCTGACCTTCGCGCAGCCCCGCCCCGATCATGGCGAGATATCGGGCCGAAGGGCGCTGTAGCTCAACGGCTTCCGGTAACCAAGGGGCCGTGAACGTCAGGATCGGCACGTCGTCCTCGTCACCGAGATGGACAACGGTTTCGTAGCGTCCCGGTCCGAAGCGGACCCGTCCCTGTTCGACGACCCGTGACACGTCGAATCCGCGGCCGGGCGTGCGGTACATCTCCTGGTCGAGCATGTCGGCGAACTGGTCGAGGGTGAGCAGATACCCCCTGGCGACGGCATCGGTCGGCCAGCCCGGTGCGGTCTGGTCGGTGTAGAAGGCGACGCCGCCGGTCCATACCGGACTCTGCCAGGCGAAATACACGGTGCCGGGCACGGTGAGTGCGCTTGTCTTCGCGGGCGGGGTGGGGTCGCGAAAGCCCGCGTAGAGGTGGTCGGTGCCGGGTGGAGTTCCACCGAGGCGGTAGTAGTCGAAGCGGGCCGCGCACATGTTGGAGCCGTATGCCGCGTACCAGATGTGTAGCGTCACAGGCTCATTCCTGGCAGGTCTCGGTTCGGAACACCGAAGAAACGGATTGATCCACCCCCTCGATTGTCCCTGTGAGAGCGGGAGAACCGAAGGCCGCAAAAATCTAGAACGATTGGTCGAAATACTGCCGCTGGGCACTCGCTGGCGACAGCCCGCCGAGGAAAGCGTGGGATCAACAACATGCCGAGATGTACCGGAATCCCTGCAACGACAACGTGAGAGCGGATGTCGATCCGGAAGGTCAGAGGGTTCGTGACCGCTCGGCTGTAACGACCAACCCCATCATCAACGAATGACCATTCGGTCGGGAAAGCTAACGAGCGGAGATGTTTTCATGCGTACTGTCCTCATGGTGGCAGCTGTTGTGGCATTGACCGGAGGGCTCACCGCTTGCGGCGCGGAGTCGGGTTCGAGCCTGCCGAGCACTACCACTCAGCACTCGGCCACCTATTCGTCGGACGCACCGAGCACTGCCCAGCCGTCCAGCGCACCTGATGCCGGTTCATCCGACGCGAGCTCACCGGGGGCGACTTCGCCTGGCGCGGGTTCGCCGGGCGCCGGTAACCCTGACACCGAGGCGCCGGATACCCCGAAACCGTCGACCGCCCCGGCCCCGGACAAGAACGGCTTCACCACGGTCGACGCGGCCAAATACCTGCTCGACGGCGGCTACTACTTCCAATCACCCACCGGGAACATCATGTGCGGCATCCTCACCGCCGCCCCGTACGGTGTCGGCTGCCAGCTGGGCAAGGCGAATATCATCTCGCCGAAGCTGCCGAACTGCACCGACGCGCCCAACCGCAAGGTCGCCGCACACCTCTATCAGGGCAAGTCGGAGCTCCTGTGCACCAGCCAGGGCATCTTCGTCGGTATCCCGCAGGACGGCTCACCCGCCGGCGGCGCGGTCCTGAACTACGGCCAGTCCGTCACCGTCAACGGCTACACCTGCGACTCCTCATCGCAGGGCGTCCGCTGTATGGCCGACGGCCATGGTTTCGCGATCTCGGCCGACGACCAGCACGCCTTCTGAGCGCCGCGTTACCTCGGGATGTGGATGCCCGCCGCGCGCAGCTTCGTCTCGACGAGGGCGCCGAGCACGCCTGCGGTGGAGGTGGGTTCGTGGCCGTGGTGGGCGATGAGCTAGTAGCGGGTGGCCGCCTCGGTGCGGGCTTGCATACCGGTCACGATTCGCAGATGCGCCGGGTTGGCGAGGTAGTGCTCGATCATCTCGTTGGCGAGATTCTCGATGCGGGGATCGTCGGGTGCCCAAGCCGCGGCCTCGACACCACGCCGCAGCAGGGCGACGAAGTTCGGGTCCTCGATGGCGTTCTCGACGTCGGTGAGGTAGTCGTCGAACCCGTCGGGGACCAAGGCCCGCGCCAGCACCCAGCCCTCCCTGGTCGCAGCGACCTCGGCCTCGGGAAAACCGAGGCTCGGCATCCGTTCCAGCATCGCGACCGCGCGGTCGGGCAGCAGGGCTCGATTGCCGTCGCTGAGCCGGTGCAGCGTGTCGCGCCGGGCGGTGAGCTCCTCGATGCGCTCGGTGAGCTGACGTCCGACCTCGGCCAGGGCGGTGGCGAACTGGTCGGCGTCGGCGTCGAGCAAGGGTTCGATGTCGGCCAGCGGCACCCCGGCGGCGGCCAGCGTCCGCACCTGGACCAGCCGCAACAGTTCGGCCGAGCCGTACCGCCGGTACCCGGCGCTGTCCCGTTTGGGCTCGGTGACCAGGCCGAGCTTGTGATAGTGCCGCACCGTCTTCACCGTGACACCGACGAACGCCGCCGCCTGCCCGATCGTCACCCCGTTCCGCATGCGCTCAGCTTGCCTTGTCCGACAGAGCGTTTCCCGGTTCACCGCCGAACACCGCGTCGACCAGCGTCTTCTGCGTGACCTGGAAGACCGGCGCCAGTGTCATCTCCGCGTCGTCGACGAAGGTCAGGTACGCGGTCATGGTCACGCTCGCGTCGGGGGTGCTGTACATCAGTGTCGCGTAACCGGCGATCCCGCCGTTGTGGGTGATCAAGGTGGCGCCGCCCTCGGTTTCCTGCACGAACACCCCGAGCCCGTAGGGCATGCCGGGGATCCCGGTGTCGTGGGTGCGCAGCATCTCGGCCAGCAGCGGTTCGGGCAGCAGCGTGCCGTCGAGCAGGGCGCGGATGAAGGTGTGCAGGTCGGCGGTGGTCGAGATCATGTCGCCGCCGGTGCAGACCCAGGACGGGTTGTGCAGGGTGACGTCGACGGTGTGCTGCTCGCCGCCGTCGCTGTAGCGGTAGTAGGCGTGCGGGTGCGGTTCGGGCAGATCCGTCGAGGCGCCGGGCAGCACGGTGTCGGTCATGCCGAGCGGGCCGAAGATCAGGCGCTGCGCCTCCTCGGCGAGCGAGCGGCCGGTGACCTGCTCGACCAGCAACCGGGCGATGATGTAGTTGGTGTTCGAATAGCTCCAGCCGGTCCCCGGCTCGAATCGCGCAGGCTTCGAGAGGGCGAGGTTCGCCAGGTCCTCCGGTCGGTAGGTCTCGAACCGCTTGTCGACCCACTCCTTGCCCGCGATGGTGGAGGGCACGCCGGGCACGATGGTGCCGTCCTCGTACAGCTCGCCGGTGATATTGAAGATTCCGCTGGTGTGCTGCAACAGCATTCGGACGGTGACCCGTTCGTCGAGTGCGTAGTCGGGCAGGTAGCCGATCGCCGGTGCGTCCAGCTCGATCCGGCCCTCGGCGACCAGCCGAAGCACGATGGCGGCGGTGAAAGTCTTGGTGTTGCTGCCGATTCGGACGTGACCGTCGACGGGCGGCGGTGTGGTGGCGCCGAGTTCGCTCACCCCGGCGCTGCCCACCCACTCGCCGTGGCGGTCGTGCACCCGCAGTGACGCACCGACGAAACCGTTGTCGACGATGCGCTCGATGAGTTCCTGGAGTTCCGGACGGTCCTGAGTGGCTGGGGTGTTCGTGTTCGACATGGTGATCGCTCCTGTTCGCGTGATCGGCTTTCCGCCGCTGCGACCAAGGCTCCACCCTGACCTTGGGTCAACCGCAAGAGTGATCTGGATCACCGAAAGAGCGGGGCGGCAAGGTAACTGCCGCCCCGCTCTTTCCGCGCGCTACTGCGCGGTCGACTTGAACCGACGCAACCGCAGGCTGTTGCTCACCACGAAGACCGAGCTGAACGCCATCGCGGCACCGGCAAGCATCGGGTTGAGCAGGCCCGCCATGGCCAGCGGGATCGCGGCAACGTTGTAGGCGAAAGCCCAGAACAGGTTGCCCTTGATGGTGGCAAGGGTGCGGCGCGAGAGGCGGATCGCGTCGGCCGCGGCCCGCAGGTCACCACGCACCAGGGTGAGGTCGGCGGCCTCGATGGCCACGTCGGTTCCCGTGCCCATCGACAGGCCGAGATCGGCCTGAGCCAGGGCGGGTGCGTCGTTCACGCCGTCACCGACCATGGCGACGACCTTGCCCTCGGCCTGCAACCGCTTGACCGTTTCCACCTTGTCCTGCGGCAGCACCTCGGCGATCACCTGTTCGATGCCCACCTCGGCGGCGATGGCGTTCGCCGCGCGGGCGTTGTCGCCGGTGAGCAGGATCGGGGTGAGGCCGAGCCGGCGGAACTGCGAGATGGCCTGTGCGGAGGTCGGTTTCACCGCGTCGGCGACCACGAGCACGCCGCGTGCCTTGCCGTCCCAGCCGATCGCCACGGCGGTCTTACCCGTCGATTCCGCGTCGGCCATGGCGGCGGCGAGGTCGTCACCGAGGGGCTGCGACCAGTCGGCCAGCAGTCGGGCCCGGCCCACGATCACGGCGTGACCGTCGACGACACCCTGCACGCCGAGACCCTCGATATTGGCGAAACCCTCCACCTGGGGCAGCGTTCCGGCATCGCGTGCGGCCTTGGCGATCGCCTGGGCGATCGGGTGCTCCGAGGAATCCTCCAGCGCACCGGCCAGTTCCAGCACGCGGGCCTTGTCCTCACCCTCGGCGGGGATCACGTCGAGCAGGGTCATCTTGCCGGTGGTGACGGTGCCGGTCTTGTCCAGCACGATGGTGTCGACCTTGCGGGTCGATTCCAGCATCTCGGGGCCCTTGATGAGGATGCCGAGCTGCGCGCCGCGTCCGGTGCCGACCATCAGTGCGGTCGGGGTGGCCAGGCCGAGGGCGCACGGGCAGGCGATGATGAGCACCGCGACTCCGGCGGTGAAGGCGGCGGCGATGGAACCGCCGGTGCCCAGCCAGAACCCGAGGGTGGCGACGGCCAGCGCGATGACGATCGGGACGAAGATGCCCGAGATCTTGTCGGCCAGGCGCTGGGCCTGCGCCTTGCCGGTCTGGGCGTCCTCGACCATCTGCGCCATCTGGGCGAGCTGGGTGTCGGAGCCGATTCTGGTGGCGCGCACCAGGAGTCGTCCACCGACGTTCACGGTCGCACCGGTGACGGTGTCGTCCACGCCGACCTCCACCGGCACCGATTCGCCGGTGAGCATGGAGGCGTCGACGGCCGAGGAACCCTCGGTCACCACACCATCGGTGGCGATCTTCTCACCGGGGCGGACGACGAACACGTCACCGACGGCCAACTGCTCCACCGGGATTCGTGTCTCCACACCGCCCCGCACCACGGCCACGTCCTTGGCGCCCAGCTCGAGCAGCGCCTTCAGCGCGGCACCGGCGCGGCGCTTGGACCTGGCCTCGAAGTAGCGTCCGGCCAGGATGAACGTGGTGACGCCCGCGGCGGCCTCGAGGTAGATGCTGCCGGTGCCGTCCATCCGGGCGATGGTGAATTCGAACGGGTGCGTCATACCCGGTGTGCCCGCGGTGCCCCAGAACAGTGCGTACAGCGACCATCCGAACGCGGCGAGCGTGCCCATCGACACCAGGGTGTCCATGGTCGCGGTGCCGTGCTTGAGGTTGGTCCAGGCCGCCTTGTGGAACGGCAGCGCGCCCCAGATCACGACCGGCGCGGCCAGGGTGAGCGAGAGCCACTGCCAGTTGGTGAACTGCAGAGCGGGGATCATCGCCATCGCGATCACCGGGACGGTGAGCACCAGCGACACCAGCAGGCGGGTGCGCAGCGATGCGGTCGGGTCGTCCTCGGTGGGCGCGTCGGTGGTCTCGGGCTGCTTCGGGGCGGGCAGTGCCGCGGTGTAGCCGGCCTGCTCGACGGTGGCGATGAGGTCCTCGGGGGACACGTCACCGGTGACATCCACGCGCGCCTTCTCGGTGGCGTAGTTGACGGTCGCGGTGACGCCATCGAGCTTGTTGAGCTTCTTCTCGATGCGGTTCGCGCAGGAAGCGCAGGTCATGCCACCGATCACCAGTTCTACCTGGCCGGTGCCCGGTGGGTGTGTCACGGCGGTCATGGGATGCTCCGATCGTTTCCTGATATCGATTCTTGCTGAAGGTTTGCGGGTGGTGCTCAGTGGCCGTGGCTGGGGGTGCCGTGGTCGGCCGGTGCGCTGGTCGGTGCGGGAGTGCTCGCATCCGACTGGGCGACGCGCAGGGTGAACTCGGCGGTGCGGACCACGCCCTGGTGCTGGAAGTCGAGGAACAGGCGGTAGTCGCCCGCGCTCGGTGCGTTCACCACGAAGTCGATGCCGGGACCGGCCGGTGTCACGCCGTCGCCGGGCGTGCCTTCGGGGTGAACGTGCAGGTAGGCGAGGTCGGCGGCGCGCAGGGCGACCAGGTGACCGTAGGCGCCGAGGTAGGGCTGCAGGTCGGTGACCGGCGTGCCGTCGCGGCTCACCGACAGCGTGACCTTCGAGGACTGGCCCGGAGCCACGGTTCCGTTCAGCGCGACGGTGTACTCGCCGACCTTGGCGGTGGCCGCCGGTGCGGGCAGCGCCTGGACGTCGTAGTTGCCCGCCACGCGCAGGTCGGCACCGAGGGTCAGGTTCGACCCGCCCGCCGGGGTGAAGTCGGCGAACACCCGGTAGTCACCCGCCCGGCTCAGGTTCAGCGGCACCGACCAGGTGCCCGCGGCGTCGAGCACCGGGTGGACGTGCTGGAAGGCGGCCATGTCGCGGCGGACCACGATCAGGTGCAGGTCTTTGTCGTGGCTGGTCTGGTACTCGGTGAGCGGTGCGCCGCTCGCGTCGAGGATGCGGAACGAGACGGGCGTCTGTGCCGCGCTCTTCACGACCGTTGTGTCGAGCGCCAGCGTGTAGCCCTGGTCGGTGACCAGCAGGCCACCGGGCAGGTCGTCGGCCGGTGCCGCCGCCGAGTGCTCGCCGTGCCCGGCCGGAGCCTGGGTGGGCTCCGGACCGACCAGGGCGCCGACACCCAGAGCGATCCCGAAGACCGCCGCGAGGCCGAGGGTGAATCCGGCGAACTTGCCTGTTGCGTTCATCGGGATGCTCCGTTTCGGTTTCAGTCTGCGAGCTGGAAGCCGGCGGCGGTGACGGCGTCGGCGAGGGTGGTGCGGTCGGGGGCGGCGCCTTCGATGGTCACCGAGCCTGCGGCCAGGTCGACCTCGACGCCGGTGACGCCGGGCAGGGCGCCGACCTTGTCGCGCACCTTGTTGGTGCAGCAGCCGCAGGTCATGCCGGTGACGGTCACGGTGGTGCTCATGATGTTCTCCTCTGTCGTCGTCATAGTTACCATACCCCCCTAGGGTAAGCTGTCAAACCTGGGCGGGGGTCTTGTCCTCGGCGGGGCTGCGCAGGGTCGCCGCCGCGATGCCCGCGCCGACGAGAGCCAGCAGGCCCGCGCCGAGGAAGGCGGCGGAGTAGCCGTCGGTGAGTGCCGTCGGATCGCTCAGTTCACCCGCGCCGAACGCGGCCGCCACCGCCGTCATCGCGGCCAGGCCGAGCGCCGAACCCACCTGGTAGCTGACATTGACGATGCCCGAGGCGAGCCCGCCCTCCTCCGGTCGCGCCGCCGAGATAGCGGTGCCGAGCGAGGGGATGAACGCCAGCGACATACCGCCCGCGGCCACCAGCGAGGCCGGCAGCACGTCGACCCAGAAATTGCCGGTGGGGCGAACCAGCGACATGATGCCCAGGCCGAGACCGAGCACCACCAGGCCGGTCACGATCATCGGCTTGGCGCCGAACCGCTGCATCGCCTTCGGGGCGAGCACGACCATGCCGAGCATGATGAGCGTCGTCATCGGCAGCAGCGCCGCGCCCGAGGGGAACGCGCTGTAGCCGAGTACCTGCTGCAGGTACAGGTTGAGGAAGAACCACATCGGCACCCACGCGGCGGCCAGCGCGAACTGGGCGAAGTTGGCGGCGGCCAGGTTCGGTGCGCGGAAGATGCTCAGCCGCATCAGCGGTTCCGAGCGGCGCGACTGGATGGCGACGAAGCCGGCGAGCAAGGCGGCGGCCACGGCGAGCACACCCCAGGTCTGCCCGGATGCCCAGCCGACCTCCGGCGCCTGCACGATGGCGTACACGGCCGCGGCCAGACCGGCTGTCACAGTGACGGATCCGGCGAGGTCGATGGATCCCTTACGGGCGGGCGCGGCGGGCATCAACAGCGGAACCGCGATCAGCGCGAGCACGGCGATCGGGATGTTGATGTAGAAAACCCAAGGCCAGCTCACATATTCGGTGATGACGCCACCCAGGAACACGCCCGCCGTACCGCCTGCCGGCGCAGCCGCGCCGTACACCGCGAGTGCCTTGGTGAGTTCCTGTGGCGTACCGCCGAACAACATCATCAGCAGCGTGAGCGCCGACGGTGCGATCAGCGCCGAACCGGCTCCCTGGATCGCGCGACCGGCCAGCTCGACGCCGACCGAGCCCGCGGCACCGGCGATCACCGAACCGACGGCCAGCACCAGCCAGCCGGCCCCGAACACCCTGCGGGCGCCGAACAGGTCCGACAGCCGTCCGCCGAGCAGGAGCAGACCGCCGAAGGCGATCACGTAGGCATTGAAGACCCAGGTGAGATTTCCGGGGGTGAAGCCGAGTTCGGCCTGCATCTTGGGCAGCGCGATCCCGATGATCGAGGTGTCCATGATGACCATGAATTGCGCGGCGGCGATCACTGCCAGCGCCCACCATCTGCGGGTGGATTGCGATTGCGTAGTCACGACTTTCGTCCTTTCGAGCGGAGTGCGTCTCGTGGACGATACCTTACCCCCCTAGGGTATGAATGTGTCAAGAGTGGATTCGCTCGAACGGAGAACGCCCGGCTCGCGGGGTGCGAGCCGGGCGTCAGGGACGGAGGGTCAGTGTGCGTGCAGGTTTCGGGCGGTCGGTGAGGTCGGCGTGGTGGCCGGGTCCGGCGCGGTGCCGAGCAGTCGATCGGCCGTGCCGGTGGTGGTTACCGTGAACCAGTAGTGCTCGTTCTTGTAGTGGTGATGGCGATGATTACGCCAAATCGCCCGATACGCGGCATGTTTCGGCTTGTAGTCGGTGTGGATCAGGTAGTGCGTCCACTCGTAGAGCAGGCCGAGAACGGTAATGGTGAGCAGGAAAGTGAGGCCGAGGCCGAGGCGCGGGAACGCGAGCAGCGCGATGGCCACCAGGGCCGCGATGGTGAGCAGCAGCGACTTCGGCGGGATGAAGATCAGCGGCACATCGCGCGGGTCGGTGTGGTGGGCGCGGTGTTTGCGGGCCAACTCGCTGTCGAGAGTGATCGGACCCAGATGCTGTGGCCGCCAATGCAAAACGGTGACATGGATGATCCATTCGATCAGCGGGAATGCCGCGAGGAACAGGATCGGCACCAGTGCGTCGGTGAGCCGCCAATCCCCGACCAGCACGCGTGCGACCGAGGCGACGATCAGTACCGCGCCGATCATCCACGGCGACGGATGCCGAAGGAATTCTCGCCCCGCCGCGTCCAGGGACACGCTGCGGCGAATTCGGGCCGAGCTGCCGGCGGATTCGCTTCGCTTCGTGGGAGGCAGGTGCTCGCCGGAGCCCGAGCCGGTCCGTTCGGCAGCCTTCTCGCCTGTGCCGGTGACGGTTTCGTGCGACGACGTTGTCGGACGGTCAGTAGTCATGGTGCTTCCTCGGGTGGATCATGCCCCGTCGAGGGCATGGATGAGAGCGGTGGTCGCCGGCTCGAGCAGTGCCCGAGCGCATTCGGCGGCCCGTTCCGGCTCGCCCGCGTCGATCGCGGCGGCCAGGTCTCGATACGCGCCCCCATTGCCCACCTCGGCGGACATGATCGGCGCGAGCGCGGCCAACGCGGGTTCGTAGGCGGCGCGCAGCATGGAATACATCAGCCGGAACGCGATCGAGTCGGCGAGATCGAGCACGTGATCCCAGAATTCGAGCGCGATCCGCTGCTGGGTGAGTGGATCCGATTCGGCGACAAGCCTTTCGACCGAGTCGTGCAGGAGCGTCAACACGCCGTCCACCGCCGATTCCGCGATGGGCGTCGGCGCGGCCTCGGCCGACGGGGTCGTGCCGCCCCCGCGAGCGGCCTCCCCGCGCACCCGGCGCGCGGCGAGCTCGGCGATCTTCGGCCCGTTGTGCAACCGCGCCTCGAGGATGCTCCGCGCGACCGCCGGATCGATCGAGTCCCCCCGAAGCAACAGCCGTGGCAGCACCTCCAACCCCGAACTGCGCCGATAATCCAGCACAGTCGTGGCTTCCCCCTGCCGCACCGAGACCAACCCAGCCGCCGCCAACCGCTGCAACGCCTCCCGCACCGCAGGCCGTGAAACCCCCAGCGCCTCGGCCAGCTGCCGCTCACTCGGCAACGAACTCCCCACCGTCAGCTCCCCACCCAGAACCTGCTCGGCGATCTGCTCGAACACGTCCCCGGATACCGACCGCTTCACAACAGGAGTCCACGCCATACCCCCAGCATGCGCCCCGTCTGGCCAGCTGGTCAAGTGGTAAGACCAGTCCGCGACCCTAGCACGGCACCTCGGACGGACGGCTATCAGTCCGAGCAGGCAAAATCCCGCTTCGGCGCAGGCTTGGGCGGTAGCGGTTCGAAGGCGACCACAGCCGCGACTGTCGCAGCGCCCGACCGGTACTCGCCCCACGCTCAACCGATCTGGACGCGCGATCACCACGCTCTGGTGGCGGAAGCTACTCGGCCGATGTCGCCATCAGAGCGTGGTGATCAATCGTTCAGCTGGGGTCGGAGCCTCGGATGGCGGAGAGCCAGGTGGCGGTGGCGGCGGCGACGGTGGTGGCGCCGATGAAGGCGGGGAGGCCGCCGTTCATGACGTAGACCCAGAGAAGGCCGGCGAAAGGGGCGGCGACCGTGGATTGGGCGTCGAGGATCAGGCGCCGGGTTGGGGTGAAGGCGGGTGGGTCGGCGGGACGGGTGGGGTTGTCGACGAGCTTGCCCGGGGGCTCGGTGGTGCGTGCCCGGCCGGAGGGGAAGAACCGGGTCGAGCCCGCGGAAATCGAGCGCGGGGTGATGTCCAGGTCGGTGGGGGTGAGGGTGGACAGTGCCGGTTCGTAGAACACCGGCTGCCACACCGTGCACTCACCCGCGCTGATCTCCAGGAACGACCGGCTCACCAGCCGATGCTGCTGCCGAACCCGCCGCCCCGCCGCGATCCCGCGGCCGTCCTGCCGCGCCGCGACCCCGCTGGGCAGCACCCCGAACGCCAGCGCCAGCTGATAGCCGGTGTACCCGAGCACCCCCAACGCCACCACGGCCAGCGCACTCACCTGATCCAGGTCGGCGAACGGCACCCACGCCGCGATGACGACGAGGGTGCCGCAGGTGACCGCCAGTGGATAGGTGAGGGCTCGCAGGCTCACTTCAGAAAGCCGACCTTGGTGTAGTCGGGTGACGCGAGGCCGAACGCTCCGTAGTTGGCGAGGTTCTCCCGCACGGCGTAGGTGCCCGAAGCCTGTTGCAGCGGAATCGAATAGCCGGAAGCGAAGATCAGCTTGTCGCATTCGTTGGCGAGTTCGCGCGCCTTGTCGGGATCGAGTTCGGAGATCGTGCGTTCGATGAGCGCGTTCAGCTCCGGCGACCCGATCCGGGCCTTGTTGGACTTCAAGTTGTTCGGGTCGTAGGCGTAGATCTGCGGCAACGCACCGAGCGGCAGCACGCTTCCGCCCCAACTGAACTGGGCCAGTTCGAAGTTGCCCGGGTCGATCACGTCCTTGAAAAGCCCCGCACCCGGCACCGTCTGGATGTTCAGCTTCACGCCGATCTGTGCCAGGTTCTGCTGCACGATCTGCGCGGTCTGTACCCAGCCGTCCTGCTGGTACATCACATCGCGGAGTTCGAGCTTGCGCCCGTCCTTCTCGCGAACCTCACCGTTGAGTTTCCAGCCGAGGTCGTCGAGCATCTTCGCCGCCGCGGTCGGGTCGAAGGAGATGGGTCCGGAATTGTCCTGGTACCCCTTCTGTCCCTGCATGTAGATGTGGTTGTTCAGCGGCTTCGGATCGTCGACCACGCCGTTCTGCGCGGCATTGACGATGCCCTGCCGGTCGATCGCCTTGGACAGCGCGATCCGCAACTGCGGGTCCTCGAGCAGCGAACCGGGCGCGCCGTTGAACGTGATGTGCGACCAGCTCGGTTCCGGCGTGCGCCGCAGCACCACGCCCGCCGCCTGCTTGGCGCCGGTCACGTTCTCGATCCCCGACATGTAGGCGACGTCGAGTTCGTTGTTCTGGATGGCGGGCAGCCAAGCTGAACTGTCGAGCACGCTGAAGGTGATCGTGTCGAGTTTGGGTGTCGCGCCCCACCAGGCCGGATTGCGTGACAGGACGATCCGGTTCTGCGTGCGGTCGATCGAGCTGATCTGGAACGGGCCGGCGCTCACCACGAGACCATTGCGGTCACGGTCGTTGAACGCCGCGGCCGATTCGGTGCTCGCCTTCGGATACAGCGGACTGAACTGTCCCTGCCATTCGGCATACGGCTGCGAGAAGGTGACGACGGCCTGCCGATCATCGACACCGCGCTCCACCTTCTCCACACGCTCGAACCCGCTGGTCGCCGAAATCAGATACGCCGGGTCACGGCCACTGAGCGCCGCCGCTTGCGAGCGAAGATCTTCCCAGGTGATCGGCGTCCCGTCGGACCACATCGCCTTCGGGTTGATCGTGTACGTCACCTGCTGGGGATTGGTACCGGTGAGCTGGATATCGGTGAAATAGTCATGGTTGACCGACAATTCGCCTGCGGCATTACTGGTGTAGGGCGAGGGCAGCAACGGCTCGATCACATCGCCGGTGTTCTCGGTAGTCCCGTCGACCTGCAAATAGTTGAACGTTTCCGGCAGTGCGCTCAGCACCAATCGCAGATTGCCACCGTCGCGCAGGTCGGCCACATCGTGGGCGTTGATGTCGTTACCGGTACCGATGAGATTGGTACCGGAGGAACCGCCGGTGTCGGCCGAACACCCGGACAGGATCAGGCCGATGGCCACACATGGCACCGCGAACCGGGTACCGAGCGAGCGAATTCGCATGGGGTTGCGCCCTTTCCGTAAGCGGGCCGAGGTCACTTGACGAAGCCGACCTTGGTGTAGTCGTAGGAAGCCAACCCCGAGGCACCGTAGTTGGCGAGTGTTTCGCGCACCGCGACCGTGCCCGCCGACTGCACGATGGGCAGGGAGAAACCGGATTCGAAGATGATCCGGTCGGCCTCGTTGGCCATTTCGATCGCCTTCTCCGGGTCCAGCTCGGAGATGATGTCCTCGATCAGGGCGTTCAGTTCGGGGGAGCCGATGCGGCCCTTGTTGCTGAGCGGGTTTTCCGGGTTGTAGGCGTAGATCTGGGGGAGCGCACCGAGCGGGAAAATGCTCTTGGACCAGGTGAACTGCGCGATATCGAAATTGCCCGGGTCGATGACATCGGTGAACAGGCCGTTGCCCGGGTAGGTCTCGATGTGCAGTTTCACCCCGATCTGGGCCAGGTTCTGCTGCGCGATCTGGGCCATCTGCACCCAGCTGTCCTGCTGGTACATCACATCGCGGATCTCGAGTTTGCGGCCGTCTTTCTCGCGGACGTCACCGTTGAGCTTCCAGCCGAGTTCGTCGAGCATGCGGGCTGCTTCGGCGGGGTCGTAGGCCACCGACTGGGCGTTGTCTTGATAGCCCTTCTGCCCGTCGAGGTAGATGTGGTTGTTGAGCGGCTTCGGGTCGGTGACGATGCCGTTCTGGGTGGCGGTGGCGATGGCCTGACGGTCGATGCCCTTGGAGATCGCGACGCGCAGCTTCGGGTCGGCCAGGATGGAACCGGGCGCGCCGTTGAAGGTGAAGTGCGAGAACCGCGGCGCGGGGGCGCGGCGCACCTTGATGCCGGGGGAATTGCTCGCGGTCTTCACCTCATCGATGCCCGAAACCGTCGCAGCGTCGAGTTCGTTGTTCTGCAGGGCGTTCAGCCGTGCCGAATAGTCGAGCACGCTGTAGGTGACCGTGTCGAGCTTCGGGGTGTCACCCCACCATTTCGGGTTGCGGTTCAAGGTGATGCGCTGCTGCGCGCGGTCGATCCCGGTCACCATGAACGGCCCCGCCGACAGCGGCATTTCGTTGCGGTACATGTCGTCGAAGGCCTGGGTCGTTGCGGTGCTCTGCTTCGGGTACAGCGGATTGAACAGGCCCTGCCATTCGGCGTAGTGCTTGGCGTAGGTGACGACCGCCTGTCGATCGTCGACGCCGCGCTCGACCTTCTCGACACGGTCGTAGCCCTGCGTCGCCGACACCTGATAACCGAGATCGCGACCGCTCAACGCATGTGCCTGCGACTTCAGATCCTCCCAGGTGATGGGCGAACCGTCCGACCACACCGCCTTCGGGTTGATCGTGTACGTCACCTGCTGCGGTTCGGTATTGGTGAGCTGCACGTCGGTGAAATAGTTGTGGTCAATCGTGATGTTGCCCGCGGCATCGGCATTGATCGTGCCGGGCAGAGTCCACCCGACCACATCGCTCACCTCGCCGTCGGCGTCGATGTGGTTCGCGTTGAAGGTGGGCGGGAATCCGGTGAGCGGAAGCCGGAGGTTGCCGCCGTCCCGCAATTCGTCGCGTTCCTTGGGGTTGATGTCGTTCATCGCCGTGATCGAACTCGACCCGGTCTCCAGCTCGGGACCGGAACCACAACCACCGAGCAGCAGCGTCAGCGCGGCGACTGGTGCGGCGACGCGAAATCCGGCGCGGCGCAGCCGGGAACCATAGGTAGCTGTGGTCATTTCAGGAATCCGATCTTCGTGTAGTCGTAGGTGGCCAGTCCCGGTGAACCGATATTGGCGAGGGTCGAGCGGGCGCCGACGCTTCCGTCGGTTTGCATGAGTGGCAGGGAATGGCCTTCTTCGAAGACTTTGCGGTCGACTTGGTTGGCGAGTTCGATGGACTTTTCCGGGTCGAGTTCGGTGAGCGTGCGTTCGATGAGGGCGTTGAGTTCGGGGGAGCCGATGCGGCCGTAGTTGCCTTGGAGGTCGTCGGGGTCGTAGTAGTAGATCTGGCGGATGCTGCTCAGGGGGAACGGGTCGCCCTGGAAGATGAATTGGGCGGCGTCGAAGTCGCCGGGCTGGATGACATCGGTGAAATAGCCCGCGCCCGGTTTGGTGTCGATGGTGAGGCCGACGCCGATCGCGGCCAGGTTCTGCTGGATGATCTGGGCGATCTGCACCCAGGTGGGGTCGTTGTACATCACGTCGCGGATGACGAGTTTGCGGCCGTCTTTCTCGCGCACGTCGCCGTTGAGTTTCCAGCCGAGGGCATCGAGTTCGCGGGCGGCGGCGTCGGGGTCGAATCCGAGACTGTTGTCCTGGTAACCCTTTTGGCCCTGCAGGAAGATGTGGTTGTTCAGCGGAGTCGGCTTTTCGACGAGTCCGCCCTGCAAGGCGTCGACGATGTGCTGGCGGTCGATCGCCTTCGAAATGGCTACGCGCACACCTTCTTCAGCGAGGATCGAGCCGGGCGCACCGTTGAACGTGATGTGGCGCCAGCGATTGCCGGGTGCGCGGCGCACGACGAGGTCCTGGGTACCGCGCACGGTCTGCACATCTTCGAGGGTGGTCAACCGGACCAGGTCGAGTTCGTTGTTCTGCAACGCCTGCACCCACGACGAATGGTCGAGCACCGAGTAGGTGATGGTGTCGAGCACCGGCTTGTCACCCCACCAGCGGGGGTTGCGGCCCAACGTGATCCGTCCCTGACCGCGATCGGTGCCGGTGACGATGAACGGCCCGGCCGACACACCCATCGCATCGGCGAGGCTGGTGTTGAACGCCTCGGGAGTGCTGGTCACCGACTTCGGATACAGGTTGGTGTTGCCCGCGAACTGTCCGCGCCAGTCGGCGTAGGGGGTGTTGAAGGTGAGCACGGCCTGCCGGTCGTCGACGCCGCGCTCCACCTTCTCGACGAATTCGAAACCGTTGGTGATCGCGATCAGGTACCGCTTGTCGCGCCCGCTCAGCGCGTTGGCCTGGGCGGCGATGTCCTCCCAGGTGATGGGCGTACCGTCGGACCACACCGCCGCGGGATTGATCGTGTACGTCACCCGCATCGGATCGGTGCTGGTCAACTCCACGCCGGTGAAGAAGTCGGTGTCGACCGTCAGCTGACCCGACGCGTCCACTTCGAACGCGCGCGGCAGCATGGCGCGCACGATCTCGCCGATCTCCCCGTCGTTGCCGTCGTTGGACAGCGTGTTCCAGTTCGCCGGATACGAGGTGACGGCCAGGCGCAGATTCCCGCCCTCGCGCAGTTCCCCGACTTCCTTGGGATTGATGTCGATGGAGCTGCCGATCGCGCTGGTGTACCCGTCGGCCGCGTCGTCACCGCCGCCACAACCCGCCACGATCATCCCGGCGGCCACCACCACGGCCGCACAGCGCAGCCGGGCACCGTGCGTGCGTAGGCGTCGGGTTCTCATGGCGTCTCCTCCAAGGTCAGCCGCTCACGGCGGGTTCGGGCACGGCCGCGATCAGCGAGCGGGTGTACTCGTGCTGAGGATTCGCGAAAATCTGCTCCGCCGGACCGGATTCGACGATCTTGCCGCGCAACATCACCGCGATGTCGTGGGCCAGATTGCGCACCACCGACAGGTCGTGCGACACGAACAGATACGACAGACCCCGCTCGGCCTGCAGATCGCGCAGCAGATTCAGCACACCGGCCTGAATCGACACGTCCAGCGACGACACCGGTTCGTCCAGGACGAGCAACGACGGATCCAGCGCGAGCGCCCGCGCGATGCTGATGCGCTGCTTCTGCCCGCCGGAGAAATCCGACGGGTACCGGTCGGCGTGCTCGGGCCGCAGCCCGACTTGCCGCAACAACTCCGGCACCCGCTTGTTCACCTCGTCGCGGGAGCGTCCGTCGATGCGCAACGGTTCGGCGAGCACGTCGAAGATCGGCAGGCGCGGGTCGAGCGAGGCGCTCGGGTCCTGGAAGACGATCTGCATCTTGCGCCGGATCTCCCGGGTCTGCGCCTTGGTGAGCGTGGCGACATCGTGACCGAGCACCTCGATCGAACCCGATTGGGGGCGAACCAGATCCATGATCTGGGTGAGCGTCGTCGACTTGCCCGAACCGGACTCACCGACCAGCGCCAGGGTGCGGCCCGCGCGCACACTGAAACTGATCCCGTCGACGGCCCGCACCTCGCCGGTGCGCCGCCGCAACAGCACACCCGAGGTGAGCGGGAAGGTCTTCACCAGGTCGGTGACCCGAAGGACCACGTCGTCGTCGGTGCGGTCGGGATGCGGCTGGGCCGCGATGTCGGCGCGGTAGGCGTCGAACAGTTCCGGTGTGCCGAGTTCGGCGGTGCGGATGCAGGCCGCCGAATGACCTTGGCTCACCCGCTCGAGCGGGGGTTCGGCGGCGGTGCAGTCGTCGATCGAGACGGGGCAGCGCGGCGCGAACGAACACCCCGGCGGCAGGGCGTGCATGGCGGGCGGTGCGCCGACGATCGGGATCAGCGGGGTGCGGGCGGGACCGTCCATGCGGGGGATGGAACCGAGCAGGCCGACCGTGTACGGCATGCGTGGCGCCGCGAAAAGTTCTGTCACCGGGGCTGTTTCGACGACCTTCCCGGCGTACATCACCGCGACCCGGTCGGCGAGCGTCGCCGCGATGCCCATGTCGTGGGTGATCATGATGACGCCGGCACCGGTGATGTCGCGCGCCTTGCGCAGCAGGTCGAGGATCTGCGCCTGCACGGTGACGTCGAGCGCGGTGGTCGGTTCGTCGCAGATGATGAGGGCGGGATCGTTGGCGATGGCCATCGCGATCACCACCCGCTGACGCATACCGCCGGAGAACTCGTGCGGGAAGGCACGCGAACGCGCCCGGGCATCGGGGATGCCGACGAGTTCGAGCAGTTCGACGGCCTTTTCGCCGGCTTCCTTGCGGTTCATCTTGCCGTGCGCGAGCAGCGCCTCGGCCACCTGGTCGCCCACCCGGTACACCGGCGTGAGCGCCGAGAGCGGGTCCTGGAACACCATGCTGATCGAGGAACCGCGCAGCTTCGACATCTGCTTGTCGCCCAGGCCGAGCAGTTCGCGGCCACGCAACCGCACCGAACCCTGCACCCGCGCCTGCTCGGGCAGCAGCCCGATCACCGCGAGCGAGGACACCGACTTGCCGGAACCGGACTCGCCGACGATGGCGAGGACCTCACCGTCGGACACGGTGTAGTTCACCCCGCGCACGGCTTCGACGCGGCCCTCCTCGCCGGGGAACGACACCCGCAGATCGGTGACTTCCAGCAGCGGTGCGGTCGAATTCGTCATCGCTTCTCGGCTTTCTTCAACTCCACCTGCGCCTGGTCCTTGCGCTCGGCGCTGTCCTTGCGCCACTTGCGCGCACCACGGGCACCGGGATCGAACGCGTCACGCAGACCGTCGCCGACGAGATTGGCGCACAACACGATCGTGATGAGCAGCCCACCGGCGAAGAGGAACAACCACGGATAGGTGAGCGCCGACTTGGTGCCCGCGGCGATCAGCGAACCCAGCGACACATCGGGTGGCTGCACACCGAAACCGAGGAAGCTCAAACCGGTTTCGGCCATGATCGCCGCGCCCACGGCGAGGGTGGTGTCGATGATGAGGATCGAGGCGATGTTCGGCACGATGTGGCTCACGATGATCTTGCGCGTCGGCGCGCCCATATACCGTGCGGCACGGACGAATTCGCGATCACGCAGGCTGAGTGTGAGACCACGGATGATGCGTGCGGCGATCATCCAGCCGAACACGCTGAGCAGCACGATCAGGATCGCGATCGACCCGGAACCCTTGGTGCGCGGGGCGAACAGCGCGATGATGATGAAGCTTGGCACCACGAGCAGCAGGTCGACCAGCCACATGATGGCCCGGTCGGTCCAGCCGCCGAGCAGCCCGGCCACCGCACCGGCGGTCGCGGCGATCACGCTGGAGAACAGCGCGACACAGAAGCCGATGACGAGCGACTTCTGTAGGCCACGCAGGGTTTGGGCGAGCACGTCCTGCCCGATCTGGGTGGTGCCGAACGGGTGCTCGAGGCTCGGCGGCTTCATCAGCGCCTTGTAGTCCATCTGCTGGTAGTCCCAGGGCAGCAGCGGCGGCAGCGCGAAACTGGCGATCAGCAGCAGCACCAGGATCACCGCACCGGCCACGGCGGGCTTGTTGCGCAGGAAACGCCGCCACACCAGCTTGCGGCGACCGGCGGCCGCGACCTCGGGCGCGCCGACGACGATCAGTTCGGTCTCGGTCATGACACACGCACCCTCGGGTCGAGCAGGGCGAGAACGATATCGGACAGCAGGCCCGACACGAGCACCACGAGCCCGGCGAATGCGGTCACGGTGACCACCACGTACAGGTCCTGGGCATTGATCGAGTCGACCAGCCACTCGCCGACACCGTGCCAGCCGAAGATCTTCTCGGTGAAGGTGGCACCGGTGATGAGACCGCCGAGGCTGTAGGCGAAAATCGTGGCCATCGGGATCAGCGCGGTGCGCAGGCCGTGTTTGTAGAGCGCCCGATTACGGGTCAGGCCTTTGGCTCTCGCGGTCCGGATGAAATCGCTCTGCAGCACATCGAGCATGGCGTTGCGCTGATAGCGGCTGTACCCGGCCATGCCGCCGAGGGCGAGCGCCAAGGTCGGCAGCACGAGATGCTGTACGCGATCGACGATCTGGTTCCACAGACCGGTGATCTCGGTGGCCGAGGTTTCACCCGTATAGAGGAAGATCTGGCTACCGGTGAGCGTATTGATTTCCAGCGCACCGTATTTCAGCAAGGTCGCCAAGAGGAATATCGGTGTGGACAAGATCAGCAGCGACAGCACCGTCGAGAAATAGTCGCTGAATTTGTACTGCCTGATCGCACCCGCCGCACCGATCAGCACACCGAGGACCGTGCCGATGATCGATCCGAGGATCAACAGCCGCAGACTCACCGCGACCCGCCTGCCCAATTCCTCGCTCACCGGCTGCCCGGCCAGCGTCGTCCCGAAATCACCTTGCGCCACACCACCGAGCCAGGTGAGATAGCGCTGTGGGATCGGCTCGTCGAGATGCAGCTGCTCGGCCTTGGCGTCGATCACCGACTGCGGTGGGCGCGGATTGCGCTGCTCGAGACTGTCGAGCGGACGGAAGGTGAGTGAGGCGAGGCTGAACGTCAGAAACGAAGCCAGCAACAGGAGCACGAGGTAGTTCAGCGCGCGCCGCATCAAGAAGCCGGTCATCAGTCCCCTCTGGATCGGGTAATCAAGCCCTGATCATAAGGACAGTCACGCGCGGCCGCGTGCCGACGTGCGGCAGGATGGAAACGATGACGAGCACGCACCCGAAACCGAAGCTGGTCGCCACCGACGTCGACGGCACCCTCATCGACGACGCCGACCGGATTTCACCCCGTACCAAGGCCGCCGTCGGCGCTGTCCTCGCCGACGGCGCCACCTTCGTGCTCGCCACCGGCAGACCGCCCCGCTGGATCGACCCGGTGGTCAGCGAACTCGGCTACGCACCGCTGGCCATCTGCGGAAACGGCGCCGTCGTCTACGACAGCGCCACCGACCGCGTGCTCGCCAGCCACACCCTCGACACCGAGACCCTCGGCTGGCTCGCCGAGATCGCCGAACGCGTGTTACCCGGATGTGGGCTCGCCGCCGAACGGGTGGGGGTGAGCGCGCACGACGCGGCGACGCCGCAGTTCGTCAGCTCGCCGACGTATGAACACGCCTGGCTCAATCCCGACGACACCGTCGTCTCGTATGCCGAGGTGATCGACGCACCGGCCATCAAGATGCTGATCCGGTTCAGCACGGCCCGCAGTTCCGAGATGCGCGCGGCGCTGGCCCCGCTGATCGGCGACCGCGCCGAGATCACCTACTCCACCGAGCACGGGCTGATCGAACTCGCCGTGCCGGGGGTGACCAAGGCGTCCGGGCTGGCCGAGGTGGCGCGGCGGATGAGCGTGCGCGAGGACGAGATCGTCGCGTTCGGGGACATGCCCAACGATGTGCCGATGCTGACGATGGCCGGGCACGGAGTCGCGATGGGGAACGCGCACCCCGAGGCGCGGGCGGCGGCCGACGAGGTGACCGGGACGAATGTGGACGACGGGGTGGCGATGGTGCTCGAGCGGTGGTGGACCTAGCGCGCTGTCGGTGTTCGGCCTCGATGAGCCCGGGGACCGAGCCGGTGAACTTTCCGGGCCGATGACGAAGAGCCGGTGCTCTCCCGGAGGAGCGCACCGGCTCTGTCGTTGCTGCGGTAGGTCAGCCCGCGGGGACGGGCTCGGCGGGCGCCGGAGCTCCCTGCTCAGGGGCCTGCTGCACAGCCGGCGCCTGAGGACCGGCGGGCGCCTGTGAACCGGCGGGTGGCGCCGTGGTCGACGGCTGCGGGCCGGTCGGTGCGGCGGCTTCCGGTGCGCCGGGTTCGGCCGGGACCGTCAGGCCGAGCGTCGGCGCGGTGGTCGGGGGTGCCTGTTCCGGCTTGCTGCCGTTCATCTCCTGCTCGTAGGTGTCGTTGTAGGTCTTCCAGAAGGTGGTGACGATGCCGGTGAGCTCGTTGAGCACCAGCGAACCGTTCTGGAAATCCGTGCGGAGACCGTCCGGGACCAGGTACGAACTCCCCGTCGGCGGGCCGAGCACGCCCGCGTCGGCGCCGAGACTCAGATAGCGGTCGAGAATCGCGCCGACCACCTCGAACACCTGACCGTTCTCACCCGAATACACGAACCCGTTCGCGAACTTCGCGTACTGACGCCCACCGGCACCCGCGAGCAGATCCGCCTGCGGCGCGCCGAGCGGACCGTCGGCACCACCTCGGCTCACCCAGTGCTTGGCGATCGGATTCTCACTCGACAGGCCGAGGAACTTGTCCACCAGCGCGCCCAGCTCGGCCATGTTGCCCTGCGGCGCCCGCGCCTGATTACTCGGCGGGCGATGCGGGTTGCTCGACGCGTCGTCGGTGACCGAATTGCCCGCGGCGATGGCGCGGATGCGGTCCATCATGGCGTAGGCGGCGTCGCCGGGGCAGTCGGTGTTGCCCACGTCGCGGTGCGCGAACACCACCGGCAGCTCCACCGCCTCGTCCTGGGCGTACGGGGTGAACTCGGTGCCCTCGGAGTACATCACGGTCTCGCCCTCGGGATCGAGACCGGCGATCCCGGTGCGCCACCCGATGAACCGGCCGATCGCGGTGATCGCCTCGTTGCTCGGCTGCTCGTTCTCGTAGTTGCCCATCAGCGCCACGCCGGCGGTGTTCTCGTTGAATCCACCCGCGTGGGCGCCCTGCACGTCCCGGTCGAGGCCGCCGTAGCGGCCCTCGAAGATCTGCCCGTACTGGTCGACCAAGGCGTTGTAGCCCATGTCGCACCAGCCGAGGGTTTCGGCGTGATAGGCGTAGATCGCGCGGACGATGCCCGCCGACTCGGCCCGGCTGTAGTCGTTGCGGCCCGCCGTGTGATGCACGGTGACGCCGCCGATGCCGTCGTCGTAGGTGGGTTCCTGGCAGCGGATCGACTCGTCGGCACCCCACTGCGCCCGGGTGATGACCTTGGGACCACCGCCCGGCAGGGCCGCCGCCACATCGTTGAGCGCGGCATCGATCGCCGCCCGGCCCGGATTGATGAGCACCGCCTTGAGTGCGGCCTCGGTGAGGTGCGCCGGATCGTGATCCGGGCTCGCGGTGGGCTTGCGGGTCACCAGCATCTGCACGGCGGTCGTCTCGCCGACGTAGATCGGTTCGGTGCCGGTCGGTGCGTCGGCCGGGGTCTGATCGGTGGCGCGCGTGTCGATCGGGTCGGCGTTGTACCAGGGCCCCCAGCTGCCGTCGGGCTGGCGGGCGCGCAGCTTGGTCGTGGTGTTCACCAGGTCACGCGCGGTGAGCGCGACCATGCTGAACGGCGTCTCCTGGGTGAGCTCCTTGACCTGGGCGCCGACCTCGTCGACGAGTTCCGGGTCGACCGCGCCCGGCGCGAGAGCCGGGGTGTCGGGGGTGGTGCCGGGTTCCAGGTTTTCCGGGTCGGCGATGAATTTGGCTCCGGCAGGGAGCTTTCGGGCCGCTGGCACCTGGGCCTGCGGTGCGGGCGCGGATTGGCCTTGTGCGGCGCCCGGCGCCTGGGCCGGTGTCTGGTCTTGCGGTGCGGCACCGTCGGGTGCGGGGGCTGCCGGTGCCTGGGCGTTCGGAGCGGCCGCGCCCGGTGCCGGAGCTGATTCGACTGGTGCTTGGCCCTGCGGAGCCGCGGGTGCACCTGGTGCCGACGCGTCCGGTGCGGCGGGGGCGGGCGCGCCGGGTGCCGGTGCGGGAGCCGCTGGTGGTGCGGCCGCCGGGG
>NZ_BDBI01000032.1 GCF_001612905.1 Nocardia ignorata NBRC 108230
GACGGCGGCCGAGCCGACGGCCGCGGAGCCGGTACCGGCCAGCGCCGAGCCCGTCCCCGCCGCGGCCGAACCGACGGCGGCCGAACCGGTACCGAGCACCGCGGCCGCACCGGCCGAACCGGTGCCGAGTACGGCGGCGGCACCGGCGGAACCGGTGCCGAGGATCGCGAAGGCGCCCGCCGAGCCCGTGCCGAGCACGGCGCCAAGGCCCGCGGAGCCGGTGCCGAGGAGCACGCCGAGGCCCGCCGAACCGGTGCCGAGCACCAGCCCGGCGGCGGCCGAGCCCGCGCCGAGGACGGCGGAGCCGGAGGCCGGACCGGCCACTTCCTTGGTCGGGAGTTCGGTGGTGTCCTGGCCGGGGATGTTCAGCGAGGTCCACTCGGTCTCTTCGGCGACTTCCGCACCGGTCTGGGGTGGATCGCCTTGATTCGCCGGTGCCGGGTCGGCGCCGCTGCCCGTACCGGGCAGGGTGAGTTCGATCGGCTTGCCGTTGCCCTGGGCGGGGTCCTCGGCCGGTTCACCGCCGCTACCCCCGATGCCGGTGCTCCCGCTGCCGGACGGTTGCGCGGCGGGCGTCGGCGGCTTTTCCGGCGCGGCGAATGCGGCGACGGGGCCCAATAGGGCACAGCCGGCCAAGACACTCGCAGCGGCAAGAACGCGCAACATGCGACCAACGGCCATGCGCCTGTCATCCCCTTTAAGTAATTCCGCGCAGCATTACCCCCGGTCGCGACACATTCCGGGATCGACGAACAGTAGCCCATAGTAAACCCAGGCGCAGAACCCCGCAGGAGAGCGCAAGAGCCGTCCAGCCCCCTGGACGCCTATGACATGGCAAAACCGCAGGCCCGGCGGCTTTGCTCAGTGCCCTCTTGCGAAGTTAGCTATGCACCGTAAACCGGCTCCGGTTCGGCACCCTTCTCGATCAGCTGCGCCACCACCGGACCGAGCTCGGCCGGATCCCAGCGCGCACCGCGATCGACCGCGATGCCGTGCCGCCAGCCTTCGGCCAGCGCGACCTTGCCACCCTCCACCTCGAACATCCGCCCGGTCACCTCGGCGGACTCGCTGCTGCCGAGCCAGACCACCAGCGGCGAGATGTTCGCCGGGTCCATGGCGTCGAAGCCGGCATCGGGGGCGGCCATGGTGTCGGCGAAGACCGTTTCGGTCATCCGGGTACGGGCCGCGGGGGCGATGGCGTTGACGGTGACGCCGTAGCGCCCGAACTCCGCCGCGGCGGTGAGCGTGAGGCCCGCGATGCCCGCCTTGGCCGCGCCGTAGTTGCCCTGGCCGACGCTGCCCTGCAGGCCGGCGCCCGAGCTGGTGTTGATGACGCGGGCGTCGACCGCGCGCCCGGCCTTGGCCTCACCGCGCCAATACTCGGCGGCATGACGCATGGTGGCGAAGTGGCCCTTGAGGTGCACGCGGATCACCGCGTCCCACTCCTCCTCGCTCAGGTTCACCAGCATGCGGTCGCGCACGAAACCGGCATTGTTGACCAGCACGTCGAGCCCACCGAAGGTGTCGACGGCCTGGCGGACGAGCCGGCGCGCGCCGTCCCAGTCGGCCACGTCGTCGTAGTTGGCGACCGCCTGCCCACCGGCAGCGACGATCTCGTCGACGACCTGCTGCGCGGGCGTCTCCGAGGTTGGTGCGCCGTCGAGCGCGGTGCCCACGTCGTTGACGACGACGCGCGCACCTGCCGCGGCGAAGGCGAGCGCGTGCGCGCGCCCGATCCCGCGACCCGCACCCGTGACGATCACCGTGCGGTCGGCGCAGATCAACTGCTGGTCCATCGAAACTCCTAGTTATCCGTGGTTCGTATTCGCGGCATCGAGAAAGGCGGGCCGCTCCCCCGCGCCGTGCACCAGCAGGCTCGCGCCGCTGACGTAGGCGGCCAGCGGGGAGGCGAGGAAGAGGGCGGCATTGCCGACGTCGGCGGGGGCGGCGAGGCGGCCGAGCGGGATGGTCGCGCCGACGGCGGCGACACCGTCGGCGTCGCCGTAGTGCAGGTGGCTCAGTTCGGTCTCCACCGGTCCGACCACCACGGAATTGAGACGGACCTTCGGCGCCCATTCCACGGCGAGGGAGGTGGTGAGGTTGTCCAGTCCGGCCTTGGCCGCGCCGTAGGCGGCGGTACCGGGCGAGGGCCGGTGCCCGCTGACGCTCGAGACCATCACGATCGAACCGCCCGAATCCTGTTTCTGCATCACGGCATTCGCCTGCTGCGCGATGACCAGGGGGGCGAGCAGATTCAGCTCGATGATCTTGGTGTGGAAGCGCGGGCTCGCCGCGTCGGCCAGGGCGAAGGGCGCCCCGCCGGCGTTGTTGACGACGTGGTCGAGCCGCCCGTGCGCGGCGAGGATCTCGTCGAACATGGCGGCGACCGCGCCGTCGTCGCGGACATCGCAGGAGTAGTGCTCGGTGCCGTCGATCGGGGTGTCGGCGGGCCTGCGCGCGCAGGTGAGCACTGTCGCGCCCGCCGCGAGGAAGGTGCGGGTGATGCCCGCGCCCACGCCGCGCACTCCGCCGGTCACCAGAACGATCTGGCCGGAAAGGTCGATTTCTATCGCCACCGTGTTAACCTACCAAGCAATTGCTTGCTTTGTCTCGGGTTCGCCCGGGCACGCACCGATAGGACAGTTGCCATGGGAATCGACCGGCATACCGAAACCGAGGGGGTGGAGGTCGTCACGGTCGACTATCCGCCGGTCAACGCGCTGCCGTCGGACGGCTGGTTCGCGCTCGCCGACGCCGTGCGCGCCGCCGGACGCGACCCCGGCACCCGCGTGGTCGTGCTGCGCGCGGAGGGTCGCGGCTTCAACGCGGGCGTCGACATCAAGGAGATGAACGCCGACGCCGGCCACACCGCCCTGATCCGCGCGAATCACGGATGTTTCGACGCCTTCGCCGCCGTGTACGACTGCGAGGTTCCGGTGGTCACCGCCGTCAACGGGTTCTGCCTCGGCGGCGGGATCGGCCTGGTCGGCAACTCCGACGTCATCGTGGCTTCCGACGACGCCACCTTCGGCCTGCCCGAGGTGGACCGCGGTGCGCTCGGCGCCGCGACCCACCTGTCGCGACTGGTCCCCCAGCACCTGATGCGGACCATGTTCTACACCGCGGGCAAGCTCACCGCCCAGCAGCTGCACCACTACGGGTCGGTGTACAAGGTGGTGCCGCGCGCCGAACTCGACGCCGCGGCCATGGAGGTCGCGAAGAACATCGCGAACAAGGACGGCCGGGTGATCCGGGCCGCGAAGCGGGCGCTCAACGGCATCGACGTGCAGGACGTGCACCGCTCCTATCGCTACGAGCAGGGCTTCACGATGGAGCTCAACCTGGCCGGGGTGGCCGACGAGATCAGAGCGCGTTTCGACGACGACCTCGCCGCGCAGAAGAAGGGGAAGTAGGAAAAGCTATGCGCGACAAGAGAATGACGCTCGACGAGGTGGTCGGCGAGCTGCGCAGCGGCATGACGATCGGCCTCGGCGGTTGGGGATCCCGGCGTAAGCCGATGGCGCTGGTCCGTGCGCTGCTTCGCTCGGATGTCACCGACCTGACCGTGGTGACCTATGGCGGGCCGGACCTCGGCCTGCTGTGTTCGGCGGGCAAGGTGCGCAAGGCGTACTACGGCTTCGTCTCCCTCGACTCGGCACCGTTCTACGACCCGTGGTTCGCCAAGGCGCGCACCGAGGGTGCGATCACGGTGCGCGAGATGGACGAGGGCATGGTGAAGTGCGGGTTGCAGGCCGCCGCCGCCCGGTTGCCGTTCCTGCCGATCCGGGCCGGGCTCGGTTCGGCGGTGCCGGAGTTCTGGGAGGGCGAGCTGAAGACCGTCGTCTCGCCGTACCCGCATGCCGACGGCCGGACCGAGACCCTGATCGCCATGCCGGCACTGAATCTCGATGCGGCGCTGGTGCATCTGGACCTGGGCGACAAGCACGGCAACGCCGCCTACACCGGTGTCGATCCGTACTTCGACGACCTCTACTGCCTGGCGGCCGAGCGACGCTACGTCTCGGTGGACCGCCTCGTCGACACCGACGAGCTGGTGAAAGCCGTTCCGTCGCAGGCGCTGATCCTCAACCGGATGATGGTCGACGGCGTCGTCGAGTCACCCGGTGGCGCGCACTTCACCTTCTCGGGCAGTTACGGACGCGACGAGAAGTTCCAGAAGCACTATGTGGCGGCCGCGCAGTCACCGGACTCGTGGGCCGAGTTCAGGGCGCGCTATCTCGACGTGAACGAAGACGAATACCAGTCCGCCGTCAAGGCTTTCGCGGAGGAGCAGCGATGAACGCAGTACCGGCGACCGGTCAGATCACGCGCGCGGAGGTGTGTGTCGTCGCGGCGGCGGAAATCTTCCGTGGCGCGGGCGAGATCATGGCCAGCCCGATGTCGACGATCACCACCATCGGCGCGCGACTGGCCAGGCTCACCTTCGAACCCGACCTGCTGCTGTCCGACGGTGAGGCGCTGTTCTTCGCCGAGGTGCCGGCGATCGGCGCGAAAGCACCGGTAGAGGGCTGGATTCCGTTCTCCAAGGTGTTCGACGTGGTGGCCTCGGGCAGGCGGCACGTGGTGATGGGCGCCAATCAGCTCGACCGCTTCGGCAACCAGAACCTCTCGGCGTTCGGCCCGTTGCAGCAGCCGCGCAGGCAGATGTTCGGTGTGCGCGGGGCGCCCGGCAATACGATCAACCACGCGACCAGCTACTTCGTGCCCAAGCACAACACGCGGGTGTTCTGCGAGCAGGTCGATATCGTGAGCGGCGTCGGCTACGACAAGATCGACCCGGCCAACCCCGCCTTCCGCTTCCATCACCTGCACCGGGTGGTGACCAACCTGGGCGTCTTCGATTTCGGCGGTCCCGAGCACACCATGCGCGCGCTGTCGCTGCATCCGGGTGTGACGGCCGAGGAGGTCGCCGAGAACACCTCCTTCGAGATCGCCGGGCTGGCCGACGCGGGCGAAACCAGGCTGCCCACCGAGGAGGAGCTGCGGCTCATCCGGACCGTGCTCGACCCCAAGGGATTCCGCGAGAAGGAAGTGGCCGCATGAGCGCCCGCCTGCGTACCCCGCTGACCGAGCTGGTCGGCATCGAGCATCCCGTCGTGCAGACGGGAATGGGCTGGGTGGCCGGGCCGCGGCTGGTCGCCGCGACCGCGAACGCGGGCGGGCTCGGCATCCTCGCTTCGGCGACGATGACCTTCGAGGAGCTGGAAGCGGCTGTCGCCAAGACGAAGTCGCTCACCGACAAGCCGTTCGGTGTGAACATCCGCGCCGACGCCACCGACGCACCCGAGCGCATCGAACTGCTCATCCGTGAGCAGGTGCGGGTCGCCTCGTTCGCGCTGGCTCCGAAGAAGGAACTGATCGCCCGGCTCAAAGACGCGGGCGTGGTGGTGATTCCGTCGATCGGTGCCGCCAAGCACGCGGTGAAGGTGGCCTCCTGGGGCGCGGACGCGGTGATCGTGCAGGGCGGTGAGGGCGGCGGGCACACCGGACCGGTGGCCACCACGCTGCTGCTGCCCTCGGTGCTCGATGCCGTCGACATCCCGGTCGTCGCGGCGGGCGGTTTCTTCGACGGGCGCGGCCTCGCGGCGGCACTGTCCTACGGTGCCGCCGGGGTGGCCATGGGGACCCGGTTCCTGCTCACCCAGGAGAGCACCGTCCCTGACGCCGTGAAGCAGGAGTATCTGGCGCGCGGACTGGGCGACACCGTGGTTTCGGTGAAGGTCGACGGCATGCCGCACCGCATGCTCAACACCGAACTCGTGGAGCGCCTGGAACATTCGGGCGGCTGGCGCGGACTGTCGGCGGCCGTCGGCAACGCCGCCAAGTTCAAGAGCATGACCGGGATGAAGTGGTCGACGCTGATGCGCGACGGGCTCGCCATGCGAAAGACCAAGGACCTCAGCTGGTCGCAGGTCGTGATGGCCGCGAACTCAGCGATGCTGACCAAGGCCGGTCTCGTCGAGGGCCGTACCGATGCGGGTGTGCTGCCCGCGGGCCAGGTCACCGGAATCATCGACAGCCTGCCGACGGTGGCCGAGCTGATCGACGGCATCGTCACCGACGCGCTCACGCGCATCGAGGCCGTCGGCACGCTGGTCGACACACCGGTCACCGAGCAGAGCTGACCAAGACCCATCCCGGCGAGCCCCCCACAGCGGTGCGCCGGGATGCCGCCCGACGGGTCTGAGCCTCCCGTCGAAAGGGCGAACAGGACACCGAACCGGACGCGGTACTCACAAGGCGCGCATCCGGTTCGGTGTTCTCCCACTCAGAATTCGGAGACCGCGAACTCCCCGGTGCTCGGCAGATGCGCCAGTGGCGTGGTGCGGATGGTCGCCTCGATCCGCCCGGCGCCCGTCGCGAGCGTCAGGCCGACCTCGGGGCCCGGCTGCCCGCTCGGACCGCCTGCCACGACAGTCGCCGCCGAACCGCCCGCACCGGTGTCGAGATTGCGCCACTCGACCGTCGTCGTCACCGTGCAGCCGCTCTGATGTGAACCGGGTGTAGCGCTCCAGAACGTGCCGCGCAGCCGCATCTGGGCCTCACCGGACCTGGTGATGCCCTGGCCGGACAGTGCCGTCGCGTCGATCTCACCGGCGCAGGTCCAGCCGGTGGCGAGGGTGTAGGTGGGTTTGAACGGAGTCATTGCCGAGGCGGGGGTCGTCGCGCCGAGGAGGAGTCCTGCGGTTGCCGTCGCGACGAGCGTCGCGCGGCCGGTGTACTTCCACATCACTGCGTGCCTTTCGTTCGGTGATCGCGTCCGGTTCGTGTCAGCGGGGTACCACCTCCACCCGGTTGTCGTGGAAGACCGCGCCGCCACCGAAGTCGGCGTCGCGTTCGGCGATCGTGGCGTTGACGGTCGCGCCGCCGGAATCCTTGGCCCAGCGTCCCTTCGTGGTACCCGCTACGCCGGGTCTGACACGGTCGGATACCTCGGCGATCGCCTCGAAGGAACCGCGAGCGTTGACGACCGACACCGGGGCGCCGTCGGCGATTCCGCGCGCGGCGGCGTCATCGGGATGGAGTGTGATCCGGGTTTCGCCTGCGCGGCGGCGCAATTCGGGGTTGGCACCGAAGGTGGTGTTCAGGAAGTAGTGCGAGGCGGCGGAAATCAGCACGAGTCCGTCGCCTGGGTCGGCGGGTGGGGTGTAGGTGGGTAGCGGGTCGTGACCTGCGAATTGCGCTCGTGGAGAGACGAACTGAAGTTTTCCCGCGGGGACGGGCCCCGGCTGCACCTTCAAGAAGCCGTCGGCGCGCAACCGGTCCAGATCATGACCCTTCAGCAGTTGACGGGCCAGTTCCTCGTCCGATTCGTACAGCGCCGGTTCGGTGAGTCCGAGGCGACGGGACAGTCTACGGAAAGCCTCTGTGGTGGAAAGACATTCGCCCGGCGGCTCGACGGCGGGCTCGTTCCACACCAGGTACAGGTGGCCGTAGCCCGCGATCACGTCGAGGTGCTCGGGTTGCATGGTCGCGGGAAGCACGATGTCGGCGTAATCGACCGTGTCGGTGGCGAAATGCTCCAGCACCACGGTGAACAGGTCTTCGCGTGACAGGCCTTCGATCACCCGGCGCTGATCGGGATTGGAGCCGACCGGATTCGCGCCGATCACGAACAGCGCCCGCACCGGCGGGTCGTCGACGTCGAGCAAGGCCGCACCGAGCCTGGTCATCGACAAGGTGCGCACCGGGTGCGGCAGCAGATCGTCGCGCACCAGGGCGGGCAGGTCGAGTTCGAAGTGCCCGCTCGTCGAATAGTGCAGGCCGCCACCGGGAATCGCCCAGTCACCGGTGACGCCGGGCAGGCAGCCGAGCACCCGCAGCGCCATCCCGCCACCGGCGTGGCGCTGCATGCCCTGGGAGGCGCGGATCGCGGTCGGCCTGGTACCCGCGATCCGTTCACCGAGCGCGACGATCTGTTCGCGCTCGAGGCCGGTGATCGCGGCCACCCGCTCCGGGGTGAATTCCATGACGCGCTCACGGAATTCGGGCCAGCCCTCGGTGTGCTCGGCGATGAACTCCGTGTCCTCGGCACCCAGCGAGACCACCACGTGCAGCAAGCCGAGCGCCAGGGCGGCATCGGTGCCGGGCAGGGGGGCGAGGTGTTCGTCGCAGCGTTCGGCGGTCTTGGTGCGCACCGGGTCGATCGCGACCAGGTAGGCGCCGCTGTCCTGCACGAACTTCCACAGGTGATGACCGGAGGTGAGCGGGTTGGTGCCCCACAGCAGGATCAGCTTCGACTTCGCGAAGTCCTCCGGGTCCATGCCGCCGGAGGTGCCGAGGGTGTAGCTCAGCCCCGCGCTGCCCGCGACCGAGCAGATGGTCGCCGCATGGTGGGAGGCGCCGAGCACGTTGAACATGCGGCGGCCGGGATACCCCTCGAGGCCCTGGAGGTAGCCGAGGCTGCCGGTGCCGTGGAACGGCCAGATCGCCTCGGCTCCGTATTCGTCGATGATGCCGGTGAGCCGGGTGGCGATCTCGTCGAGCGCCTCGTCCCAGCTGATCCGCTCGAACCGTCCGGAACCCTTGGGACCCACCCGGCGCAGCGGATACCTGAGCCGGTCCGGCGCGCCGACCTGCTCCAGGTAACGGTTCACCTTCACGCACAGCGCACCCCGCGTGACCGGGTGTTCCTTGTTGCCGCGCAGGCCGGTGGCGACGCCGTCCTCGACCGTCACCACCCACGAGCACGCATCGGGACAGTCGAGTGGGCACGCGCCGAGCACCTTCACCGCTCCCATCGTAGGCCCGGTGCCCGATGCCCTCGGAGTAGGAGAGGCGGCGACCGGGTCGGCCCGTTGGGACCGACCCGCCGCACTCACTCCGTTTCGATGGTCGGGTTGAGGATTCCGCACACCCGCCAGCCGCCGTCCTCCTCGACCAGCTTGTACGTCGCGGTCGAAGTCGTGCTCTGGCCGAGAATGGTCATGCTCATCGCCGTGGTGAACGTCCCGGACTTGCTGCCGGAGGCGACATCCACGCTCTTCAGCGTCGTCGTGACGCTCGGTGCCCCGCCGCCCGACGGTGCCTTGGTCGGCGTGGCCTGGTTCTCGTACTTCGCGATCTCGTCACGATCGGAGGCGCACACCAGGTCTTCGAGTTCGCCCTCCTTGTCGACCCAGGCCTGCGCTGCCGCGCGCGGGGTGTCGTAACCGCCACCGCCGAGGGGACCGCCACCACCGGCGAACATGTAGATCGCGCCGACCGCGATCGCGACCAGTACGACCAGACCGCCGACGATGAGAACGATCTTGCCGCCGCCACCCGACCGGCGCGGCGGCTGCCCGTAACCACCGGGCGCGCCGTACGGCTGCCCCTGCGGGTACGGCTGCCCCTGCGAGTAGGGCTGTCCCTGCGGGTAAGGCTGACCCTGTGGGTAGGGCTGGCCCGGCATCGGCTGACCTTGCGGGTAGGGCTGACCCGGCATCGGCTGGCCCGGATACGGCTGACCAGGCTGCATCGGCTGACCTGGCCGACCTTGATACGGGTTGGGCGGTTGTGGGTAACCCATTCGAAATTCCTGTTCCCTGTTTCCACGAGCAGTACCTGACCGGCACCGCTTCAGCACATGGCTTACCCACTGCGCCAACGTGTTATCGCGGTGGCGCCGGGAGAGCAACCGTTCAGTCTCGACGACCGGCCCATCACCCGCAAGTCCGCCGACGCACGACGGCCCGGTACCGGAGTGTCCGGTACCGGGCCGTCGTCGGCGTCGCGGCGAACTACTCGCTCGCGCCGAGCCGTTCGATGATGGTGACGTTCGCGGTGCCGCCGCCCTCACAGATGGTGAGCAGACCGTAGCGGCCGTTCACCCGCTCCAGCTCGTGCAGCAGGGTGGCGAACAGCTTCGCACCGGTCGCGCCGAGCGGATGACCGAGTGCGATGGCACCGCCGTTGACATTGACCTTCGCCGGATCGGCGCCGATCTCCTTGATCCAGGCCAGCACCACCGGTGCGAACGCCTCGTTGATCTCGATGACATCGATGTCGTCGATGGTGAGCCCGGTCTTCTCCAGCGCCCACTGGGTGGCCGGAATGGGCGCGCTGAGCATGAAGATCGGGTCGGCGCCGCGCGCGCTGACGTGATGGATGCGCGCCCGAGGGGTGAGCCCGTACTCCTCGACGGCCCACTCGGAGGCGAGCAACGTCGCGCTCGCACCGTCGGAGATCTGGCTGGCCACGGCGGCGGTGAGCGGGCTGCCCTCGCTCAGCGGTTGCAGCGTGGCCATCTTCTCGAGGCTGGTCTCGCGCGGGCCCTGGTCGACGGCGAAGTCACCGACCGGCACGATCTCGGCCTCGAAGCGGCCCTCGGCGATGGCCGCCCGCGCACGCTGGTGGCTGCGCAGCGCCCACTGCTCCATGTCCTCGCGGGTGATGCCCCACTTCTCGGCGATGAGCTCGGCGCCACGGAACTGCGAGACCTCGCCGGTGCCGTAGCGCTGATCCCAGCCGGTGGCGCCGACGAAGGGCGAGTCGAATCCGTACTCCTTGCCCGCGAGCATGGCCGCCGAGATCGGGATCGCGCTCATGTTCTGTACGCCGCCCGCGACGATCACCTCGGCGGTGCCGCTCATGATCGCCTGGGCGCCGAAATTGATGGCCTGCTGACTCGAACCGCACTGCCGGTCGACGGTGACACCGGGAACCTCCTCCGGGAAGCCCGCGGTCAGCCACATCGTGCGACCGATATTGCCCGCCTGCGGGCCGATGTTGTCGACACAGCCGACGATCACGTCATCGACGACAGCCGGATCGATACCGGTGCGCTCGACGAGTCCGCGCAGTGCGGCGGCGCCGAGGTCGGCCGGGTGCACACCGGCCAGCGCGCCGCCACGCTTGCCGACGGCGGTCCGCACCGCATCGATCACATAGGCCTCCCGCAACGGGGTGTAGGGGCGGCGCTCGGCGGGTGCGGTCATGGGGTACTCCTAAGGCGCGTCGCTCGCGGGCACGGTGAGCCCGTCGAGCACGATGGTCAGATATTGCGAGGCAAGGTTTTTCACGGTGATGGGGCCGCCGGGGGTGTACCAGCGGACCGCGACCCACACGGTGTCGCGCAGGAAGCGGAAGGCCAATTCCACGTCGAGTTCGGGGCGGAAGCTGCCGTCGGCGACACCGGCGGCGAGCACCCGGTGCCACAGGTCGCGGAACTCGGTGTTGAAGTCACGGATGTAGCCGAAACGTTCCACGTCACGCAGGTTCTTGGCTTCGGCCTGGTAGATCGCGACGGCGGCGTGATGACGGTCGAACGCCTGGTAGGAGGCGAGGACCAGGGCCTCGAGGGTCGCCCGCGAGCTGAGCCCGGCGGCCGCGATCTCGCGATAGTGGCCGAACAGGTCGTCGAGGAAGCCGCGCAGGATCTCGTCGACCATCGATTCCTTGGAATCGAAATGGTGGTAGAGACTGCCCGAGAGAATGCCCGCCGAATCGGCGATATCGCGCACCGTGGTGGCACGCAGGCCGCGCTCGGCGAACAGGTCGGCGGCGAGGGCGAGCAGTTCGTCGCGGCGGGTGCGTTTCGCGGTGTCGGGTGCGGTCACCCTAGACATCGTACAACCAAGCACTTGCTTGGCATGCGGCTGCCGTCATGCGCGCTGACTACTCACGGAAACCACCTCACCTGTCAGGTACGAGGTGTAGTCGCTGGCCAGCATGGCGATCGTCGCCGCGACCTCCCACGGCTCGGCCGCGCGCCCGAAAGCCTCACGCTCGCTGAGGTTGTCGAGCAGTTCCGATGAGCTCACCTTGTCCAGGAACGGGTGCCGCGCGATGCTCGGCGCGACGGCATTGATGCGCACCCCGAACTCGGCGGCCTCGATCGCGCTACACCTGGTCAGCGCCATAACCCCCGCCTTGGCCGCGGCGTAGTGCGCCTGACCGTGCTGGGCTCGCCAGCCGAGCACGCTGGCGTTGTTGACGATCACGCCGCCGTGGCCCGCGTCGCGGAAGTAGCCGAGCGCCGCGCGCGTGCAGCGGAAGGTGCCGGTGAGGGTGATGTCGAGGACCTGGTCCCACTGCTCGTCGGTCATGTCGACCACAGGGGTCTCGCCGCCGAGGCCGGCGTTGTTGATCATGATGTCGATGCGACCGAGTTCGGCGGCAGCGGCGGTGAGCAGCTGGTTCACCTGGGCGGTGTCGCGCACATCGCACACCACGGCACCGACGGTGCGCTCCGGGAATTCCTTGGCGAGCAGTTCGGCGGTTTCACCCAATCTCCGCTCGTGCCAATCGGATACCACCACATCGGCACCCTCGGACAGGAGCCTGCGGGCGGTGGCCGAGCCGATGCCGGTACCGGCGGCGGCCGTGACGACACCCTTGCGGCCGGTGAGCAGACCGTGGCCGGGGATGGGCGCGGGCGGGGTGGCGAGCGGGCCGGTCACGGTCGGGCCTCGCGCGGCAGACCGAGCACCCGCTCGGCGATGATGTTGCGCTGCACTTCGTTCGAACCTCCGTAGATGGTGTCGGCGCGGCTGAACAGGTACAGCCGCTGCCAGGCGGTCATGTCGTCGTCGGGGATCACCAGACCGGCGGCGCCCTGCACTGCCATGGCCAGCTCGCCGAGATCGCGATGCCAGTTGGCCCACAACAACTTCGACACCGACGCCCCGCCCGCGTCGTTCTCGTCGCTCATGGTGCGCAGCGCGTGGGCGCGCAGCACCCGCAGTCCCACCCAGGCGCGGTCGAAACGCGCGGCGATCAGCGGGTCGTCCGCGACGCCGGTGCGGCGGGCGAGGTCTTCGATGTCGGTGAGTTCGCGGGCGAAGCGGATCTGCTGGCCGAGAGTGGAGATGCCGCGCTCGAAGGTCAAGGTGCCCATGGCGATTCGCCAGCCGTCGCCGGGCGCGCCCACGACCAGGTCCGCGTCGGTGCGGGCGTCGTCGAAGTACACCTCGTTGAATTCCGAAGTGCCGGTGAGCTGCTGGATCGGGCGAACGGTTATGCCCGGCTGGTTCATCGGGACGAGCAGGTAGGACAGGCCGTGATGACGGGTGGACCCGCGTTCGGTGCGGGCGATCACGAAGCACCAGTCGGCCACATGGGCCAGCGAGGTCCAGATCTTCTGGCCGTTGATCACCCACTGGTCGCCGTCGAGGCGGGCGGTCGTCGACACGGCGGCGAGGTCGGAACCCGCGCCCGGCTCGGAGTAGCCCTGACACCACAGCTCGCCGACCGAACGGACGCCGGGCAGGAAGCGCTTCTTCTGCTCCTCGGTGCCGAAGGCGAGCACGGTCGGCCCGAGCAGTTCCTCACCCACGTGCGAGACCCGCGCGGGCGCGTCGGCCTTGGCGTACTCCTCGTGGAAGATCACCTGCCTGGCGACGCTCTCGTCGCGGCCGCCGTACTCCACCGGCCAGCCGAGGCACGTCCAGCCGGCGGCGGCGAGATGACGATCCCAGGCCAGCCGTCGCTCGAAGTGCTCGTGTTCTCGGCCCGGCCCGCCGGTACCGCGCAGGTCGGCGAACTCGCCCGCCAGGTTTTCGGCAAGCCACTCCCGGATCTCCGCGCGGAACTCCGCGTCGGAGGTAACTGAATCTGCGGTCTGGATCACGCCCACCACGGTAGAGTAACCTACCAAGCACTTGCTTTGTTAGCTGCTTCGTAAAGATCAGCGAACCGCACAACGGTGAGGACCCCGTGACACCCGCTGCACAGACCATCCCGCAGGCGCTGCGCCAGACCGCCGCGGCGTATCCGCACGAGCCTGCCATCGTCGACGGCGAAACCCGCCTGACATGGGCAGAGCTGCTCGACCAGGTGCGGATCGCGGCGCGCGCGCTCATCGCCCGCGGCATCGAACCCGGCGACCGGGTCGCCATGTGGGCACCCAATACCCATCACTGGGTGGTGGCCGCGCTGGCCGCGCATTCGGCCGGTGCCGCACTCGTGCCGCTGAACACCCGGTACGTGGCGGCCGAGGCGGTCGACGTGCTGCACCGGGTCGATGCGAAGGCGCTGTTCGTCGCCGGGCCGTTCCTCGGTCGCGACCGGGTGGCCGAACTGCTCGCCGAAGCACCGGAATCGACCATCGCGACGGTTGTCGTCATCCCGGTCGAGCCGGGCGCGGCCACCGGGACCGGCTCGCTCACCTGGGACGATTTCCTCGCCGAGGCCGAGCTGGTCACCGAGGCCGACGGCGAAGCGCGCGCGGCGCAGGTCTTTCCCGACGACATCTCCGACATCCTCTTCACCTCGGGCACCACCGGCCGCAGCAAAGGCACCTTGGTCGCCCATCGGCAGGCCCTGGATGTGGTGCGTGCCTGGTGCGCCTGCTCGACCGTGCGCGCGGGTGACCGCTACCTGGTGATTCCGCCCTTCTTCCACAACTTCGGATACAAGGCGGGCATCCTCGCGTGCCTGGTCACCGGGGCCACGATCGTGCCGCAGGCGACATTCGACGTCCCGGCCGCGCTGCGCCTCGTCGAGTCCGAGCGGATCACGGTGCTCACCGGCCCGCCGACGATCTACCAGACCATCCTCGACCACCCCGAGCGCGGCGAGCGTGACCTCTCTTCGCTGCGCGTCGCGGTGACCGGCGCGGCGACCGTGCCGGTGGTGCTGATCGAGCGGATGCGCGACGACCTCGACTTCGAGGTGGTCATTACCGCCTACGGACTGTCGGAGACCGCAGGCTTCGGCACCATGTGCGACCCCGACGACGACGCCGAGACCATCGCCAACACCTGCGGCAAGCCCATCGCCGGCTTCGAACTGCGCCTGGCCGACAACGGTGAAGTTCTGCTGCGTGGGCCCAATGTGATGCTCGGTTACCTCGACGATCTCGAGGCCACCGCCGAGGCGATCGACGCCGACGGCTGGCTGCACACCGGTGACATCGGCGTGGTGGACGACCGCGGCTACCTCAAGATCACCGACCGGCTCAAGGACATGTACATCACCGGCGGATTCAACGTCTATCCCGCCGAGATCGAGCAGACCCTCGCCCGCCTCGACGGTGTCGCCGAGTCCGCCGTGATCGGGGTGCCCGACGAGCGGATGGGCGAGGTCGGCATGGCGTTCGTCG
The DNA here is from genome assembly GCF_001612905.1 of Nocardia ignorata NBRC 108230. Taxonomy (GTDB): domain Bacteria; phylum Actinomycetota; class Actinomycetes; order Mycobacteriales; family Mycobacteriaceae; genus Nocardia; species Nocardia ignorata. Next base: position 15,047 of record NZ_BDBI01000032.1, read on the forward strand.
TCCGCAAGCCGGACACGAACCTGACCGCCGACGAGGTGATCGCCCATGCGAGCGCCCATCTGGCCAATTTCAAGGTGCCCCGGTTCGTCGAGTTCCGCGACCGGCTGCCCTACAGCGCGGCGGGCAAGGTGCTCAAGCGCGAGCTACGTGAGGAGAAGTCGTGAGTTCCGAAACCGAGGTCGTCACCTACGAGGTGCGCGGACCGGTGGCTGTGATCACCATGAACCGGCCCGACTTCCGCAACGCGCAGAACTCGAAGATGACCTACGCCCTCGACGCCGCGTTCGTGCGCGCGGTCGAGGATGCCGCGGTGAAGGTGATCGTGCTCGCGGGCAACGGAAAACACTTCAGCGCCGGGCACGATATCGGCACACCGGGCCGCGACCACGACGCGCACTACGAGAACAAGGCCGCGCTGTGGTGGGACCACGTCGACCGCGCCGGCGGCGACCAACGGTTCGCCCGCGAGACCGAGGTGTATCTCGGCATGTGCAGGCGCTGGCGCGAGATCCCCAAGCCGACGATCGCGATGGTGCAGGGCGCGTGCATCGCCGGTGGGCTGATGCTGGCCTGGGTGTGCGATCTGATCGTCTGCTCCGACGACGCCTTCTTCTCCGATCCCGTTGTGCGCATGGGCATTCCGGGCGTGGAGTACTTCGCACATCCATGGGTGATGGGCCCGCGTGCGGCCAAGGAGTTCCTGTTCACCGGTGACCGGTTCGGGGCCGCGCAGGCCAAGGAGTGGGGCATGGTGAACCGGGTCGTGGCGCGCGCGGAGCTGGAATCCGAGACCATCGCGCTCGCCGAGAAGATCGCCACCATGCCGCAGTTCGGGCTCGCGCTCACCAAGAAGGCGGTGAACCAGGCCGAGGATCTCATGGGGATGCGCTCGGGCATGGACTCGGTCTTCGGACTGCACCATTTCGCGCACGCGCACAATGCCGAGGTCGGCGCCGATTCGCTGGGCGGAATGAACGCCAAGACGATGAAGACCGCCGCGGCCGAACAGAACGGGTCGAAGTAGATGGATCTCGAGATCGACGAGGCAGCCACACAGTTCCAGCTCGAGGTGCGCGAATTCCTCGCCACCCATGTGCCACGCGAACCGCTGCCGTCCATGGATACCGCGGAAGGCTTTGCCGCCCACCGTGCATGGGAGGCGACACTGGCCGAGGCGCGGCTCTCGGCGGTGTCGTGGCCGCGCGAGTACGGCGGGCGTGACGCCTCCATTCTCGAATGGGTGTTGTTCGAGCAGGAGTACTACGCGGCGGGCGCACCCGGCCGGGTGGCCCAGAACGGCATCTTCCTGCTGGCACCGACGCTGTTCGAGCACGGCACCGAGGAGCAGCTGGCCCGGATCCTGCCGAGAATGGCTCGCGGCGAGGACATCTGGGCGCAGGCCTGGTCGGAGCCCGAGGCGGGTAGCGACCTCGCGGGCCTGCGCTCGACGGCCCGGCGCACCGAGGGCGGCTGGGTACTCAACGGCCAGAAGACGTGGAGTTCCCGTGCGTCCTACGCGGATTGGGCCTTCGGCCTGTTCCGCAGCGACCCCGAGGCCCAGCGTCATCACGGGCTGACCTACGTGATGTTCCCGCTGACGGCCGAGGGCGTGAGCGTGCGGCCCATCCCCCAGCTCGACGGCGAACCCGGCTTCGCCGAGATCTTCCTCGACGACGTCTTCGTCCCCGACCACGACGTGATCGGCGCACCGAACGAGGGTTGGCGGGTGGCGATGGCCACCTCGAGCAACGAGCGTGGCCTCTCCCTGCGCAGCCCCGGCCGGTTCAGCGCCACCGCGCAACGCCTGATCGACCTGTGGCAGCAGACCTGCGACCCCGCCGATACCGCCGCCCGCAACGCCGTGGTCGACGCCTGGCTCGGGGCCGAGGCCTACCGGCTGCACACGTTCGGCACGGTCACCCGCCTGCAGGACGGCGGCCAGCTCGGCGCCGAATCCTCGATCACCAAGGTCTTCTGGTCCGACCTCGACATCGCCATGCACGAAACGGGCCTCGACCTGCTCGGAGCGGCCGCCGAGCAGCGCAGTTCGTGGACCGACGGCTATCTGTTCTCCCTCGCGGGCCCGATCTACGCGGGCACCAACGAGATCCAGCGCAACATCATCGCCGAACGCCTCCTCGGCCTGCCACGGGAGAGCAAGCGATGACCGGCGCTACGAATCGGATCGACCACCCGACAACAGGAGGTGTGCGATGAGATTCGCCCTCAGTACCGAGCAGCTCGACTTCGCCGCGGAGCTGCGCAAGATCCTGGATGCGGGGCAGGTGCCTGCCGCCGTGCGCGCCTGGTCCGAGAGCGACACCGCCCGTGGCCGCGCGATCCTGCGGCAGGTGGCGGACATGGGCGTGTTCGGCTTGATCGTGGATGAGGAACACGGCGGCGCCGATGCGACCGCGGTCGATCTCGTCGTGGCCCTGGTCGAGCTGGGTCGCGCGGCCGTGCCCGGTCCGGTGATCGAATCGGCCGCCGTGATTCCGGCGCTGCTGCGACAGCTCCCTGATGCGGCCGAGCGTTGGTTGCCGACCGTGGCGAGTGGTGAACTGCTCGGCACCATCGCCTTCGAGCACGGCGGCCGCACTGTCGCGCTCGACGCGGATACCGCCGACCTCGTGTTGGTCGCCGGTAGTGCACACGTCTCCACAGGTCGACCCGCACGTCCCGACGAGGCGCCTACGCAGGCCGCCGCAGCTGAGCGCTCCGGCGAACACGGCGCGCGCCGGTTCGAGAGTGCGGCGGCGATCGCGTCGATCGATCCCGCCCGCAAGCTGTTCGCAGCGTTGCGCGACGAGGTGCTGGCGGAGGCGGCAGAGGACGCCGTCGACTTCGCCTTCGACCTGGGTGTGCTGGCCTGCGCCGCGCAACTGCTCGGTGCAGGCCGGGCCATCCTCGATCAGACCACCGCTTATGCCAAGCAGCGCAAGCAGTTCGGTCGCTTCATCGGCGAATTCCAGGCCGTGAAGCAGCAGCTCGCGGATGTGCGGATCGCGCTGGATCTGGCGGAGCCGCTGCTGTACCGTGCCGCGCTCACCCTCGACTCCACCGACCGCGCCCGCGATGTCTCGGCAGCGCTGGTGGCCTGCGGCGATGCCGCCCACCGCGCGTCGCGGGCGGGTCTGCAGGTGCACGGCGCCATCGGCTACACCGCCGAATGCGACCTGTCACTGTGGCTCACCCGGGTAGCCGCTCTGCGCACCGCATGGGGGACCGCCGACTTCCACCGCGCGCGGATCGCCACCGCCCTTCGCACCGAGGAATCCCATGTCATCGAATGAACTGCTCGAATTCCGCTCGTCGGTGCGGGCGCTGCTGGCCAAGCACGCCACTCCGGAAGCCCTTCGCGCGGCGATGGACAGCGACCTCGGGTACGACCCGAAGTTGTGGCAGCTGTTGTGCGAGCAGGTGGGGGTCGCGGCCCTCGCGGTGCCGGAGCAGTGGGGTGGGGTGGGCGCGAGTCTCGTCGAATCGCTCATGGTCGTCGGCGAATTGGGCCGGGTGCTGAGCGGCGTGCCGATGCTCGGTTCGGCCGTACTCGGTGTCCAAGCCGTCCTGCTGACCGGCGATGAGCAGGCTTGCGAGCGGCTGCTCCCCGGTCTCGCCGAAGGCTCTCGCACGGCCGCGCTGTGCTGGGCGGATGCCCAGGGTTGGGATGACTACGGTGTTCGCGCGGAAGGCGGATCGCTCAGCGGGACAGCGCATTACGTGCTGCACGGCGCCCAGGCGGACGTCCTGCTCGTACTCACCGCCGACGGATTGTTCGAAACCTCGCCTACCGCAGCAGGTGTCACTGTGACGCCGACTCCTGGACTCGACCACACCCGCGCCCTGGCGAGCATCACCTTCACCGAAACCCCGGCGACCAGGCTCGGCGACCCGGGCACCCGGCTGCGCGACATCGCGTGGGCGGCACTGGCCGCCGAACAGGTCGGCGCGGCACGCCGCTGCCTCGAGATGACCGTCGAATACACCAGCGCGCGCGTGCAGTTCGGCAGGCCGATCGGCAGCTTCCAGGCACTCAAGCACCGCATGGCCGATATGTATGTTCTCGTCGAATCGGCGGAATCGGCCGCGCTGCTGGCCGCCCAATCGCTGGCGGCGGGCAGTGATTCGGCCGCCGAGGACGTGTGGGTGGCGCGCACCTACTGCACCGAGGCGTTCAGCACGGTGGCCGCCGAGACCATCCAGTTGCACGGCGGGATCGCCATCACCTGGGAACACGACGCCCACCTGTACTTCAAGCGGGCACACGCCACCACGGAACTGTTCGGGACCGCCCGCCGTCCGATCGCCGCTTGATCGTGCACTCCCGCAACCCCAGCTCAGACACCCGGAGCTGGGGTTTCGTCCGTTGTGGCCCGTTTCACGACGCACCTGCCCGATTTAGATAGTTAGCTTATGCAATAATTTTCCTGTGCAGCAGAACCAGCAGCCATCAGCAGACGACATCGTGGTCGACCTGTTGGTCACTGCCGGTCGGCTCACCCGGCTCGCCGGGGCGGTCAGCTCCGACGACCTGCCCCGCGCGATGCTGCGCGCCCTCGCCGTGCTCGAGGAGCACGACGGCCTGCGGGTCAGCGAATTCGCCCGCATCGATCGATGCTCACAACCGGCGGCAACGGCGCTGCTCGGTCGGCTCGTCGCCGACGGATTCGCCACCCGCACCAAGGACCCGAGGGACTCGCGGGCAGTGCGCGTCGAACTCACCCCGGCGGGCCGGACCCGCCTCACCCGCGCCAGACGCGCCTACGCGGCCGCCTTGGCGCCCGGACTCGCCGATTTCGACCTCGACCGGCTGATCCGGCTCGACACCGACATGAACGACCTGCTGACAGCCCTGCGCGCGGTTGCCCGCGGTCACCAGTGAAGCAACCAGGAGCGCTCATGAGCATCTCTCCGTTGACTCGCGACAACGACGCCGCGGCCACCTCCACCGGCCAGCCGAAAGCCGTCTGGGCCGTCGCCTTCGCCAGCGTCATCGCGTTCATGGGCATCGGCCTCGTCGATCCCATCCTCAAACCCATCGGCGAACAGCTGAACGCCAGCCCCTCGCAGGTCTCCCTGCTGTTCACCAGCTACATGGCCGTCACCGGCATCGCCATGCTGGTCACCGGCGTCATCTCCAGTCGCTTCGGCGCCAAGAAGACCCTGCTGTCCGGCCTGGCGATCATCATCGTGTTCGCCGCGCTGGCGGGCATGTCGAGCAGCATCGGCGAGATCATCGGCTTCCGTGCCGGGTGGGGTCTCGGCAACGCCCTGTTCATCGCGACCGCGCTGGCCACCATCGTCGGCGCGGCAACGGGTGGCGTCGCCAAGGCGATCATCCTCTACGAGGCGGCCCTCGGTATCGGCATCGCGACCGGACCACTGCTCGGTGGGGTACTCGGTGGGATCAGCTGGCGCGGGCCGTTCTTCGGCGTGTCCGTGCTGATGGCCGTCGCCTTCGTCGCGATCGTCGTGCTGCTGCCCGAACTGCCCAAGCCCGCGACCCCCACCTCGATCAGCGCGCCGTTCAAGGCGCTGCGGCACCGCGGACTGCTCACCGTCAGCATCACCGCGTTGCTCTACAACTTCGGCTTCTTCACTCTGCTCGCCTACACGCCGTTCCCCCTCGACATGGGCACCTACGCGATCGGTTTCATCTTCTTCGGGTGGGGCGTGATGCTCGCGGTGGCCTCGGTGTTCCTCGCCCCGAGACTGCAGGCGCGCTTCGGCACGCTGCCGATGATGGGGCTGTCCCTCGGCCTGTTCGCCGCCGACCTGGCGCTCATGGCGCTGTACGCCGAGCACAAGATCGTGCTGATCGTCGGGGTCGTGGTCGCCGGGCTGTTCCTCGGCGTGAACAACACCCTCATCACCGAGGCCGTGATGATCTCCGCGCCGGTCGAGCGGTCGACCGCGTCGGCGGCCTACAGCTTCGTCCGGTTCGCCGGCGGCGCGGCCGCGCCCTGGGTGGCGGGCAAGCTCGGCGAGCACAGCGTGTCCCTGCCGTTCTGGCTCGGCGCGGCGTGCACCGCCGCCGGGGTCACCGTCCTGTTCCTCGGGCGCGGCGCCCTGGCCCACATCGACGACCACGACCCCGCGCCGCACAGCATCGAGGAAGCCCAGGCGCTCACCGTCGGCGACTGAGGCTATTCGGGGACCTCGAGCACGCCCTCGTCGACCGCCCACTCGATCGTCTTCTGCAGCGACGGACAGGTGTCCGGCCGACCGGGCCGGGCACCGTGGGAACTCAGCTCGGCGAAGACCGGACAGCGCGTGTCGGGCCGCTCGGTCCACTGCACCGAGGTCTGGTGCGCGCTGTACTTGCGCACCAGCACCTCGGTGCCGCAGGCCTGACACCGCAACGGCGTCAGGCCTTCGTCGAGATACCGTTGCTGGTCGAGGGCGGTCTGGGCCCGCACCGCCGCCCGGCGGGCGGGCTGATCGGCGAAATCCGGTGCCTTGGCCCAGCTGGCGGCCATGTCACACGCCCGCTTCCTCGGCCTTGCGCCGCAGGTTCTCGGCGACCTCGGCCTCCCAGGCCTCGTTCGCCTTGGTCGTGTCGACCTCGAACTCGAAGCGCTGGGTCATCTTCTCGGTGACATCGGCGATGTCCACGTAGAACTGGTCGTACCAGCGCCGGAGCTGGTAGACCGGGCCGTCCTCCTCGCACAACAGCGGATTCTCGACCTTGGACTTGTGCTTCCAGATCTCCACGTCCTGCAGGAAGCCGTCACCGAAGAACGTGGTCATCGTGTTGGCCAGCTTGGTCGCGGTCTCGTCGTCGATGCCCTTGGGCTTCTCGACGGTCAGGCCCCACTGCAGCACGAACGAGTCCTGGGTGACCGGGTAGTGGCAGTTGATCAGCACGACCTTCATCTCGTACCCGCTGTAGATGTTGATCAGCGGATTGATCATGTAGGACGGACCGAAGTACGACGCCTCCGACTTGAGCAGCGTCTCACCGCCGTGCTTGGCCGCCATGCCGATATCCGGGCGGCCCTTGGTCTCCAGGAACTGGGTCGCCACATGGCCTTCGAAGACGTTCTTGAAGTACGTCGGGAAGGCGTAGTGGATGTAGAAGAAGTGCGCCATGTCCACGACGTTGTCGATGATCTCGCGGCAATTCGCACCCTCGATCAGCAGCGAGTTCCACGTCCAGTCGGTCCAGCCGCTGTCGTGGGTTTCGCTCGGATTGCCGTCGGAGTCGGTGTACACGCCCTCGATGTGGGGGATCGTGACCTCGGGCGGCGGTTCGTTGCCCTCGTGGTCGTGCCAGACGAACAGCTGACCGTTGCGTTCCAGCGTGGTCCACTTGCGTGTGCGCGCCAGCGGCGGCACCCGGCGGCCGTAGGGGATCGCGGTGCACTTGCCGCTCGCCCCCCAGCGCCAGTCGTGGAACGGGCAGGCGATGTCGTCGCCCTTCACCGAGCCCATGCTCAGGTCGCCGCCCATATGCCTGCAGTAGGCGTCGAGCACACGGAGCTGGCCGGACGTATCGGCCCAGATCACGAGTTTGGTTCCGAAGATCTCGACCGCGTGCGGTTTACCGTCGCGGAACGTCTTCGCGAGACCGACGCAGTGCCAGCCGCGCGCGAACCTGGTCGGCGTGGTACCGACATCGAGTTCTCTCACCTTGGGGTTGACTGCCATCCCGAACCCTCCTTCTTCACTAGAACACGTTACAAAATACGGCCGGTTCACGCTAGCTGTCCGCGTTATTCCCTTCTCGACAGGAATGGGAACCTGTTCTAGTCTCAGAGACGAACGAGAACAGTTTGTCGATTCCGACAGGGCAGGAACGGGCTGGCGAAATGACGCAAGAAGTGACCGAACGGGTCGAGGCGCTGCTGCCGACGCTGCGCGAACGCGCGCAGGAGGCCGAAGACCTGCGCCGCATACCCGACGAATCCATGAAGGCACTGCAGGAGACCGGGTTCTTCCGGCTGCTGCAGCCCAAGCAGTGGGGCGGGCATGCCGCCGACCCGGTGGTCTTCTACGACTCCGTGCGCCGCATCGCCAGCGCCTGTGGGTCGACGGGCTGGGTGGCGGGCATCATCGGCGTGCACAACTGGCACCTCGCACTGTTCGACCAGGCCGCACAGGAAGAGGTGTGGGGTGAGGACACCGACGTGCGGATCTCCTCGTCCTACGCCCCCATGGGCATGGGCCAGGCGGTCGACGGCGGGTACATCGTGCGCGGGTCGTGGGCGTGGTCCTCGGGCTCCGATCACGCGACCTGGGCAGTGCTCGGCGGACCCGTCATCAAGAACGGCAAGCCGGTCGACTTCGGCAGCTTCCTGATTCCGCGCTCGGAGTACCGCATCGACGACGTGTGGAATGTGGTCGGCCTGCGCGGCACCGGTTCCAACACCGTTGTGGTGGAGGACGTCTTCGTGCCGACGCACCGCTTCCTCAGCTTCCGCGCGATGAGCGAGGGCCGCTCGCCGGGCCTGGCGCAGAATCCCGATCCGGTGTACAAGATGCCGTGGGGCACAATCCATCCCACCACCATCTCCACCCCGATCGTCGGCATGGGTTACGGCGCCTACGAGGCGCACGTCGAACATCAGGGCAAGCGGGTGCGCGCGGCCTACGCGGGTGAGAACGCCAAGGACGACCCGTTCGCCAAGGTGCGCGTCGCCGAGGCCGCCAGCGATATCGATGCCGCCTGGCGTCAGCTCTCGGGCAATGTGGCCGAGGAGTACGCGCTGCTGGTCGCGGGCGAGGAAGTGCCGTTCGACCTGCGTGTGCGGGCCAGGCGCGACCAGGTGCGCGCCACCGGCCGGGTGATCGCTTCGATCGACAAGCTCTTCGAATCCTCCGGCGCCACCGCGCTGGCCAACGGCACTCCGCTGCAGCGCTTCTGGCGTGACGCGCATGCCGGACGAGTACACGCGGCCAACGATCCCGAGCGCGCCTACGTCATGTACGGCACGCACGAGTTCGGGCTGCCCGTCACCGACGCCATGGTGTGAGCCGATGACCCAGACCGCTGAGATCACCTACGAATCGACCTCACGCTTCGCGCAGGTCAGCCGCTCATTGAAGCTGCATTATCACGAGGCAGGCGTCGGCAACGGCCCGACGATCGTGCTGCTGCACGGTGGCGGGCCCGGCGCTTCGGCGTGGTCGAACTTCGCCCGCAATATCCCGGTGCTGGCCGAGAACTTCCATGTGATCGCCTTGGACCAGCCGGGTTTCGGCAAGTCCGACAAGCCGGTGGATCATCCGCAGTACTTCGTGCACGCGTCCACCGCGTTGCTGGCGCTGCTCGATCATCTCGAAATCACCGATCGTGTTCACCTGCTGGGCAATTCGCTCGGCGGCGGCACCTCGGTGCGCTTCGCGCTCGACAACCCCACGCGCGCGGGCAAACTCGTGCTGATGGGTCCGGGCGGGCTGAGCACCAACCTGTTCGCGCCCGACCCGACCGAGGGCGTGAAGCTGCTCTCGGCGTTCAGCTACCAGCCGACCAGGGAGAACCTCGAGAAGTTCCTGCGGATCATGGTCTTCGACCAGTCGCTGATCACCGAGGAGCTCATCGACGAACGGTTCGCCCAGGCGAGCACCCCAGAATCGCTCGCGGCCATGCGCGCGATGGGCAAGTCCTTCGCGAGCGCCGACTTCGAGAAGGGCATGCTCTGGCGCGACGCCTACAGACTGCGTCAGCCGGTGCTGTTGATCTGGGGCCGTGAGGATCGGGTGAACCCACTCGACGGCGCGCTCGTAGCGACCAAGGTGATTCCCCGGGTGCAGCTGCACGTGTTCGGCGGTTGCGGCCACTGGGCGCAGCTGGAGAAGTTCGACGAGTTCAACCGGCTCACACTCGATTTCCTCGGGAGCAAGTGATGAGTATTCGCGCACTCGGCTACATGCGCATCGAGGCCACCGACATGGCGGCCTGGCGCGAGTACGGCCTCAAGGTGCTCGGCATGATGGAGGGCACCGGGCTGAACCCCGACGCCCTCTACCTGCGCATGGACGATTTCGCCGCGCGACTGGTGATCGTCCCCGGCGAGCAGGACCGGCTGCTGGTCTCGGGCTGGGAGGTCACCGACGCGCGTGGCCTGCAGCAGTTGCGGGAGACCCTGGACAAGGCCGGGGTCGACTACACCGAGGGGACCAAGGACGAGCTGGGCGAGCGCCGCGTCGAGGGCATGATCCGGTTCCAGGACCCGTCCGGCAACACCCTCGAGGCGTTCTACGGCGCGCAGTATCTGGGTCGTCGTTTCGTGAGCCCCTACGGCCACAAGTTCGTCACCGCCGAGCAGGGCCTCGGCCACGTGGTGCTGACCTGCACCGATGATGCTGCGGCGCAGGCGTTCTACCAGGATGTGCTCGGCTTCCGCCTGCGCGATTCCATGCGGCTGCCACCGCAGATGGTCGGCCGCCCGGCCGACGGCGACCCCGCCTGGCTGCGCTTCTACGGCTGCAACCCGCGCCACCACGCGCTGGCGTTCCTGCCGTTACCGAACCCCACCGGCATCGTGCACCTGATGGTCGAGGTGGAGAACTCCGACGACGTCGGCCTCTGCCTGGACCGTGCCCTGCGCAAGAAGGTGAAGATGTCGGCCACCCTCGGCAGGCACATCAACGACAAGATGCTGTCGTTCTACATGAAGACGCCGGGCGGATTCGACATCGAATTCGGTTGTGAGGGACTGGAAGTCGACGACGACAACTGGACGGCCCGCGAATCCACCGCGGTCAGCCTCTGGGGTCACGACTTCACCGTCGGATTCAAGCAGCAATAGGGAATGGCGGCGAGGGACATGACCGAACAGACACCGGCGATCGACGGCCGGCAATTCCGTAATGTGCTGGGACAGTTCTGCACCGGCATCACCGTGATCACCGCGCTCGACCCCGACGGTGCGCCGATCGGGTTCGCCTGTCAGTCCTTCGCCGCCCTCTCCCTCGATCCGCCGCTCGTGCTGTTCTGCCCCACCAAGGGGTCGCGCTCGTGGGCGGCGATCGAGGCGGCTGGCAAGTTCTGTGTGAATGTGCTCGCCGAGGAACAGCAGCCGACGTGCGCCCGCTTCGGCTCCCGCGAACCGGACAAGTTCGCCGGAGTCCCTTGGCACACCTCGGATCTGGGTGTTCCTGTGCTCGACGGTTCACTGGCGACCATCGAATGCACTGTCGACTCGGTGGTCGACGGTGGTGACCACTACATCGTCATCGGGCGGGTGCAAGCCCTGACGGAATCGGAGTCGACGACGAATGGTCGTCCGCTGCTGTTCTACCGTGGGCAGTACACCGGCATCGAACCGGACAAGACCACCCCCGCCCCCTGGCGCGCCGACCTGGACCACTTCCTCACCACCACCAGCCTCGACACCTGGTTGTAAGCGGCGCCGGTGCTCGAGTGAGCACGCATCGCCGACGTATACGAGCGGCGACGCCCGGTTGTGGGCTCAGCCGCGATCAGGGCCGACGACGAGGCCTTGTCGTCGGCTTCGGGCACAGGCCAGCTTGTCTCGTGACAGTCATCGTGGCCAGTCGAGCGTGCCGACGCAGTGCGTCGCGGGCTCAGCGCGCCGCGATCAGGGCCGTCAGCAGGGCGGACGACAGCGCCGCGGCGTTGCTGTCGGGGCTGGCCCAGCTTCGGGTGGTGATCGTCATCGCCGCGGGGTCCGGTGCGCCGAGGCAGTGGGACGCGAAGGCGGCGAAGAACTGGTCCGGGTCGAGCAGCGTTTCGGGTGCGTGGACTCCTGGACGTGGGTTCGCGGCCAGCAGCAGCGCGCCGACAGCCAACGGGACGCCGGTGTTGTCGGCCATCGACAGGCCGGGGACCTGACTCAGCGCAGTGGCGACCCTTGCGGGCGAGCCGTCTCGTTCCCCCTCGGCGATGGCGAACAGCGGCGGAAGTCCACCGGCCGCGACGAGAGTTGCCGGGTCGGCCGGGAGCAGGCGTTCGAGGCGGGCAGCCAAGAGCGCCGCGCGATCGACGGTCAGCAGGCGGCGGTTCATCGCCCAGCGCAGTGCCAGTAGCGCGGCCGAGGTCGGACGATCGGCGACGACCACCGAGGTCGAGTCTTTGACACCGGGGAAAGCCAGCGGCAAGGTGATCGCCTCCGGGTGACCGAAGCTGCGGCCCTCACCGGTGCCGAGTCCCGGGTATTCGAGCCGAAACCGTTCCAGCGCAGGGCGTTCGACGCGTGCGCCCGCCCTGGTCACCGGGATGCTCCCGCTGATCTGGCGCATGCCGTGCACGACGGCGGCGGTCGCCGCGGCGCTTTCCTCGGTGTGGGCCGAGTGGATGTTCCAGCCCGTCACCAGGGAATCGACCCGCTCGAGTTCAGCGGCCGCCCGCACCGCGAGCAGGTTCGCGACGCCCGGACTCGCGCCCATGCCGAGCAGCGCCGTCACCCCGGCCGCTTTCGCCTCGGCGTCGAGTTCGAGCATGTCGGCGGTGGGCTGTGGGTCGTCGCAGATGTCGATGTAGTCGCAACCCGCGGCGATGGCGGCGGCCAGGATCGGCCTCGAACAACGACTCAGTGCCGCATACCCCGCCGCGTCACCGGCTCGGGTGGCCGTCACCGCCTACGCCCTGGCCTGCCTGTTCGAGGCTCACTGGGCGTTCCATCTCCAAGGTGTGAACGAGCCCGACCGCACCGAGCAGGCCAAACAGAGCGCCCACACTCTGCTGTCCGCCCTCGCCGCCGCATAGGACCCGCCACAGCGCCTGCTGTCCGGCAGCCGGTGCGTCACCGGGTGCCGATACTCGTCTGCGACGCCAGTGGCGACCCGAAACCACGGCCTTCGTTGCCGCGCGGAAGCTGGCGACCCCGGTCGTAAAACTGCTCATTCGGTGAGCACTTTGGCGAGCAAGATGATTCCCATGAACGCGAGCATCGAATTCATCACCTGCGCCGACGCCGCCGAATGGGAAGCGTGGCTGGCCGGGAACCACGCTTCGGCGGACGAGGTGTGGGTACGGATCGCGAAGAAGGGGGCGCCGGAGCCGTCGGTGACGATCACCGAGACGCTCGACGGCGCCCTCTGCTACGGCTGGATCGACAGCCACCGGCGTTCCCTCGACGCGCATCACTACCTGCAGCGATACTCGCCGCGACGGGCGCGCAGCCGGTGGTCGCAGGTCAATGTCGCCAAGGCCGAGGCGTTGATCGCGGCCGACCGGATGCGGCCCGCCGGCTACGCGGCGATCGAGCAGGCCGTCGCCGACGGGCGCTGGGCAGGAGCCTACGAACGGCAGAGCACCGCCGAAACCCCTGCGGAGCTGGCTGCGGCACTCGCCGAATCACCCCGCGCGGCATCGGCTTACGCCGCGCTCAGCCGTTCGGATCGGTATCGACTGTTCCTCCCGATCCTCAAGGCCACCACGCCGCAAGAGCGGGCGGCCCGCGTCGCCCAAGCCCTCACCGCACTCTGACTCGCGACCGCCTCAGCGCGGTATTCAGAGCTCTTTCACCAGGATGGCGCGGGTGTAGAGCAGCGAGAATCCTCGACCTTGAGCGTTCTGCTGCGACCTGGAACCGGGCGCGGTGGTGACTGTCGCCAGATCACAACCGGCCTTCGCGGCATCGTTGAGACGTGTTGTGAGCAGGGCGGTTTGGACGCCTCGTCGGCGATGTGACGGAAGAGTGGCCGCGCCCGCGAGGGCCGCGATCCCACCGTCGGTACGCAGGCTCGCTCCACCGGCCGCTACCCCGTCACGGTAGGCGAGGTAGCGACGGGTCTCGTTGGCCGAAGCCATGTCTCGCATCACCGAGGCAATCGCCTCGCGCGGGAATTCCTCGTGGTTCGGACCTTCGTCGGGATGGGCGAACCCGTCGACCACCACATCGAGCCACGCACCGAGATCCTCCCCGGCATCGAGTCGCACCTCCACGCCGTCCGGCACGGCGAACTCGTCGCCGTCCAACCGCATCCCGAGCACATTCTCGAAAGACATCAACCGATACCCCCGCCCCGTCAGCTCCTCCCCGATCCCCGCCTCCCCCAACTGCGACAACTCCACCTGCACCGGACACCCCACCCGCGCGTAAGCCGCCTCGATCGCCTCCCACTCGCCCACGGAAGGGACCCCACCGAACCCGACCCCCACCACCTTGTTCAACGGTGATCCCTCCCCCACGAAACAAGCCGCCCCACCCCCGATCTCCCGGACGAACCCCTCGACTCCCCGCCCGATCCCGACCCGAGTGGCCCCCACGATCGCCGCGGTCTCCACCCGCTCGATCCGTGCCGCCAAGTCCCCGCCGCAGAACAATGCCCGACCGTTTTCACTCATCCCCCACTTATATCCCCCGTGTCCAGCGAGTTTCGGCGCAAACCAAGATCACCACGCCCTGGTGGCGGCGACCTCTCGGCCAATGCCGCCACCAGAGCGTGGTGATCACGTGTTCAAGTGGTGACGCGCTTCCGGGGCAGACAGCGAAACGGCGCGACCGGGAGGGCGCGCCGTTTCGGGATCGAGGGTGGTCAGGATGAGGCGGATTCGCGTTGGAGTTCGAGGGCGATGTCGATGAGCTGGTCTTCCTGGCCGCCGACGAGTTTGCGCTTGCCCGCGCGGACGAGCATTTCGGCGGCGGAGACGTTGTAGCGCTCGGCTTGGCGTTCGGCGTGGCGGAGGAAGCTGGAGTAGACGCCCGCGTAGCCCATCATCAGGGCCTGGCGGTCCAGGAGGCATTCGGTGGGCATGGCGGGGCGGACGACGTCTTCGGCGGCGTCGGTGACGGCGAAGAAGTCGACGCCGGTCTTGATGCCGAGCTTGTCGCAGACCCCGATGAACGCTTCGACGGGGAGGTTGCCCGCGCCCGCGCCGAAACGGCGAGCCGAACCGTCGATCTGGGTGGCTCCGGCGCGAACCGCGTAGACGGAGTTGGCGACGGCGAGGCCGAGGTTCTCGTGGCCGTGGAAACCGACCTGGGCATCGTCACCGAGCTCGGCGACCAGGGCGGACACGCGGTCCGAAACCTGTTCGAGCACAAGGGCGCCGGCGGAGTCGACGACATACACGCACTGGCAGCCCGCGTCGGCCATGATGCGCGCCTGCTTCGCCAGCTTCTCCGGGGTGGTGGAGTGGGCCATCATCAGGAACCCGACGGTTTCGAGGCCGAGGTCGCGGGCGAGACCGAAGTGCTGGATGGAGACATCGGCTTCGGTGCAGTGCGTCGCGATGCGGCAGATCGAGGCGCCGTTGTCCTGGGAGATCTTGATGTCTTCCTTGACGCCGACACCGGGCAGCATGAGGAAGGCGATCTTGGCCTGCTCGGCCGTTTCGGCGGCTGCTTTGATGAGTTCTTGTTCGGGGGTCTTGGAGAACCCGTAGTTGAACGACGACCCGCCGAGCCCGTCACCGTGGGTGACCTCGATGACCGGGACACCCGAACCATCGAGGGCGGCAACGATATCGCGTACCTCGTCCACCGTGAACTGGTGGCGCTTGTGGTGCGACCCGTCACGCAGCGAGGTGTCGGTGACACGGACATCGAGTTCGCCCGAGAAGGGCTTCAGGATTGTGCTCATTGCGGAAACTCCTTACACCCGAGCCGAGATGATCTGATCGGCCAGCACGTCACCGACGCGGGTCGCGGCGGCGGTCATGATGTCGAGGTTGCCCGCGTACGGGGGCAGGAAGTCGCCCGCACCCTCGACCTCGACGAAGATCGACACCTTCGCCATGCCGCCGGACACCACCGACGGGTCGTCGAACTGGGGTTCGTTGAGCAACCGGTAGCCGGGCACGTACTCCTGGATGGACTTCTCCATCCGCAGGATGCTGTCGGCGATGGCGTCGCGGTCGGCGTCTTCGGGGATCGAGCAGAAGATGGTGTCGCGCATGATCATCGGCGGCTCGGCCGGATTCAGGATGATGATGGCCTTGCCACGCTGGGCGCCACCGATCGTTTCGACCCCCTTGGAGGTGGTCTTGGTGAACTCGTCGATATTGGCGCGGGTACCGGGCCCGGCCGACACCGACGCCACCGACGCCACGATCTCGGCGTACTGCACCGGCACCACCCGCGAAACGGCCGCGACCATGGGGATGGTCGCCTGCCCACCGCAGGTGATCATGTTGACGTTCGGCGCGTCCCGCAGCGAATCCAGGTTCACCGGCGGGATCACGGCCGGGCCGACAGCGGCGGGAGTGAGGTCGACGGCGCGGATGCCCGCGGCCTCGTACTTCGGTGCGTACGCGCGGTGCACGTAGGCGGAGGTGGCCTCGAACACCAGGTCGGGTTTCTCGTCGAGGGCGAGCAGCCAGTCCGCGCCCTCGGCGGAGGTTTCCAGGCCGAGCCCACTCGCGCGCTTCAACCCCTCGGAGTCCGGGTCGATGCCGATCATCCAGCGCGGCTCGATCTTGTCCGAACGCAACAGCTTGTACAGCAGATCGGTGCTGATATTGCCGGACCCCACGATCGCGGCGGTGACTTTACTTGTCACGAAATACTCCTAGGTTCAGCTGAAACGCAGACGGACAGAACCGAGTCCGGTGAATTCGGCGAGGAAGTCGTCGCCGGGGCGGGCGTCGATGGCGCGGGTGCAGGAGCCGGGCAGCACGATGTCACCGGCTTTGAGCCGCACACCGAAGGTCGCCACCTTGCGCGCCAACCATGCCACCGCGATCACCGGATCACCGAGCACCGCGTCGCTGCGGCCCTCGGCGACGACCTCACCGTTGCGCGTGAGGACCGCGTCGATGGCCTTGATGTCGATATCCGAAGGGGCGACCCGCTGTTTACCGAGGACGAACCCGGCCGAGGAGGCGTTGTCGGAGATCGTGTCGACCAACCCGATCTTCCAGTCGTTGATCCGCGAATCGATCAACTCGATCGCCGGCGCGTAGGCGACGGTCGCGGCCAACACATCGGCTTCGGTGCAGTCATCGCCGGGCAGATCCTTGCCCAGCACGAACCCCACCTCGACCTCGACGCGCGGAAGCAGGTACTGCGAGGTGTCGACGGGAACGTCCTCGAAGACCTCCATCTCAGCCAGCAGATGCCCGTAATCGGGTTCATCGACACCCATCATCTGCTGCATCGCCTTGGACGACAGCCCAACCTTGTGGCCGACCACCTGGGCGCCGTCGCGCAGCCTGCGCTGGATGTTCAGCAACTGGATCTCGTAGGCATCGACCACATCGATCCCGGGGTACCGGTCGACCAGGGGCGCCACCGCCACCCGATCGTGTTCGGCGCGCGCCAATTCATCGGCGAGTTCACTCCGCTGCGCGTCGGACAGCACGGGTACCTCCTGGGGAAAATCTGCTCGACTGGCCAGTCAAACTGTAACCAGTTTCTTAACTGAATATCGGGTCTTCTTCCAGACAACATAGCGCAACTGCGCCCCGATTCTATAACGTGTTCTACATGAGTGATCGGGAATACGATGTGGTGGTCGTCGGGAGTGGCGCCGCTGGAATGACCGCCGCCCTCACCGCGGCGCACCACGGGCTGAGCGTGGTGGTGCTGGAGAAGGCGGCGCACTACGGCGGGTCGACCGCCCGGTCCGGGGGCGGGGTGTGGATTCCGGGGAACAAGGCGCTGCTCGCCTCGGGCCGCCCCGACGATCGCGACGAGGCGCGCACCTACCTGCACAGCATCATCGGCGACGTGGTGCCCGCCGAGAAGATCGACACCTACCTCGATCGCGGCGCCGAGGCGTTCGACTTCGTGCTCGACCACACGCCGCTGAAAATGAAGTGGGTGCCCGGCTATTCCGATTACTACCCCGAGGCTCCAGGTGGCCTAGGCCAGGGCCGTTCGTGCGAACCGACCCCCTTCAACGGCAAGGTGCTCGGCGCGGAGCTGGCCGATCTCGAGCCGCCGTATGCCAAGGCGCCGATGAACGTGGTCGTCATGCAGGCCGATTTCGTGCGGCTGAACCTGATCCGCCGCCACCCCAAGGGCATGATGCGGGCGCTGCGCGTCGGCGCGCGCACCTACCTGGCCAAGTTCACCGGTAAGCACCTGCTCGGCATGGGCCAGGCCATCATCGCCGCCATGCGCAAGGGCCTGCTCGACGCGGGCGTTCCGGTTCTGCTCAACACCCCGCTCACCGACCTGGTGCAGACCGACGGCCGGATCACCGGCGTCAAAGCCACTGTCGACGGCGAATCGGTCACTTTCACCGCGCGCTACGGCGTGATCCTCGGCAGCGGCGGTTTCGAGCACAACGCGGACATGCGCGCCAAGTATCAGCGGCAGCCGATAACCACTGAGTGGACAACCGGTGCCGCGGCCAACACCGGCGATGGCATCGTCGCGGGTATGGCGGCGGGAGCGACGGTCGGATTCATGGAGGACGCCTGGTGGGGTCCGACGATCTTCAAGGGCGGCAAGCCCTGGTTCGCGCTGGCCGAACGCAACCTGCCCGGCACCATCATGGTCAACGACCGCGGCGTGCGCTTCGGCAACGAGTCGGCTCCGTATGTGGAGGCCGTGCACACCATGTACGGCGGCGAGTACGGCCAGGGCCCCGGTCCCGGCGAGAACGTGCCCGCCTGGCTGGTGTTCGACCAGCGCTACCGCAACCGCTACATCTTCGCGGGTCTGCAACCGGGACAGCGTTTTCCGAAGCGCTGGATGGAGAACGACAACATCGTCAAGGCCGACACGATCGCCGAACTGGCCGCCCGCATCGGAGTCCCCGCCGACGCGCTCGCCGGAACCGTCGAGCGGTTCAACGGCTTCGCCGCCTTGGGCAAGGACGAGGATTTCGGTCGCGGCGACAGCCACTACGACCGCTATTACGGTGACCCGACCGTGAAGCCCAACCCGTGCCTGGCCGAGATCTCGCAGGGCCCGTTCTACGCCGCGAAGATCGTGCCCGGTGACCTGGGCACCAAGGGCGGCCTCGTCACCGATACCGCCGGACGCGTGCTGCGGGAAGACGATTCGGTGATCGACGGCCTCTACGCGGCGGGCAACTGCAGCTCGCCGGTGATGGGCCACACCTACGCGGGTCCCGGCGCGACCATCGGTCCCGCGATCACCTTCGCCTACCTGTCCGTGCTCGACATCGTCGGCAAGAAGTCCTCTACCGCCAAGGAAGTGAAGTAGTGCCCATCGATCCACAGATCGCGCTCGGCGCGGCGCTGCCCAGTCGCGAATTCAGCTGGACCCCCACGGATGTGCAGCTCTACCACCTGGGTCTCGGCGCGGGCGCGCGCTGCACCGACCCGGTCGAGCTGCGTTATCTCGACGACAGCGAACCCCAGGTGCTGCCAACCTTCGCCACCGTCGCCCCGACCCTCGGTGAGACCGCCGCGCCGCGCGTGAGTTTCCCCGGCGTCGAGATCGATCTGGCGAAGGTGGTGCACGGTCATCAGGAAGTGGTGGTGCACAAGCCGATTCCCCCGTCGGGCAAGGCCGTGTCCGTCGGCCGGATCTCCGAGGTCTGGGACAAGGGCAGCAATGCGGTGATCGTGCAGGAGCACACCGTCACCGGCGCCGACGGGGAGCCGCTGTGGACGGCGCGCTCGTCGATCTTCGCCAAGGGCGAGGGCGGTTTCGGTGGCGAACGCGGACCGAGCACGAAAGCCGAACTCCCCGATCGCGCCCCCGACGCGGAGCTCACCACCGCCACCCTCCCGCAGCAGGCACTGCTCTACCGCCTCTGCGGTGACCGCAACCCCCTGCACTCCGATCCCGAATTCGCGAAGGCGGCCGGGTTTCCCGCGCCGATCCTGCACGGGCTGTGCACCTACGGCGTGGTCTGCAAGTCGCTCACCGATGTCCTGCTCGACGGTGACGCCACCCGCGTCGCGGGCTTTCGCGCGAAATTCACCGGCGTGCTCTACCCCGGCGAAACCCTGCGCACCAAGGTCTGGCGGGAGGCCGACACGCTCGTCGCGGTGGTCACGGCCGTCGATCGCGACGACGCGCCCGTCCTCGGCGATGTCACCCTGCGCATCGCCTGAACTGAACACCTGATCACCACGCTCTGGTGGCGGCGTCGGCCGAGAGGTCGCCGCCACCAGGGCGTGGTGATCTCGGTCAGGATGGGGGGAGGGTGGTGTGGGGGGATTGGGGGGTGAGGGTGGTGGTGAGGAAGGCGTAGATCGTGACGATGAGGATGGGGGCGGCCAAGGGGGCCCAGGCCAGGTGGACGGGGACCAGGGCCGCGGTGGTCGCGGCGATGGTGAACAGGACCGCGCCGCCTACCGAGGGGATGGTGGTGGGGACTACGCCTTCGGGAGCGTGCAGGACCGCGGCGTTGAGAAGGTAGGTCGTAGCTACCAGACCTGTTGCCGCGGAGGCGATCACGCCTACGTCGGCGAAGGCGAGGGCGGCGATGGCGGTGAGGACCGCGGCGACCGAGGCGGGGCGCCACCACCAGCTCGCGATGACGAAAGCCAGGGCCGGTACGCCGAGGATCGGGTTGATCAGGGCGACCGAGGCGACGAGCAGCAGGCCGGCCAGCAGGGCGAGGAATCTGGTCATCGGCGCACCCGCACTGTCCGGCGGTGTTCGGGGAGCAGGCGCATGGCCTGGTCGAGGCGGGTGCCGTCGGGCCAGGCGATGATGTCGACGCCGACGGTGCCCATGTCGCGATACATCGAGGCCCGCTCGAGCTGCCACATCTTGGCCATGGTCGGGTCGAGGCCGTCGGCGAAGGGAGTACCGCGCAGCACGTCGACCGCGACCACCACGTGACCGCGCTTGCGCAGGTCGATGAGGGCGAGCGCGAATTGGGTGTCGAGCAGGGTGGAGAAGGCGACGATGATGGCGCCGATCGGCACCGCGGCATGCGGGGCGAGGGTGCCGGTGTGCTCGACATGTTCGTCACCGACACCGAGCACGGTGTCGACGATCCGGTAGAACTGCCTGCGCCCGATATCGGGACGCAACCAGCGCGGCGACTCACCGAGGCACACCACGGCGGTGCGGTCCCCGGCCTGCAGCGTGGACTGCACCACCTGGGCGGCGCCGCGCACCGACAGCTCCAGCGAATCGCTGGCGGGGCCGGGTGCCTGCTGGGAGGTGTCGACGAGGACGACCACGTCGGCCGAGCGGTTGGTGAACCGCTCGGTGACATAGAGCCTGCCGCGACGCGCGCTCACCGGCCAGTTCACCGTGCGCAGCTGGTCACCGGGGGCGTAGGCGCGGATGTCGGCGTATTCGACACCCGGCCCGTGCTTGCGGGTGAGGTGAGTGCCGATGCGATCGGGCAGCTCGGTGCGCGGCATGCGCATCCGCTGCGGATCGGCGATCGGGTAGACGTAGAGATTCGCCGCGGGTAGCTCGGCGGTGGCGACGGCGAGCCCGGCGGGGCTCAGTGCGGTCACCGCCGCCTGCACCGGGTAGCGACCCCAGCGGGTGGCCGAGAGTGCCAGCCGCATCCCAGCCGGTGCGCCACCGGAATCGTGGGATTCCTCCACCTCGAGGTCGAGACCGGTGAGCGGAACCGGGGCCATCCGCAGCAGCGCGTGCCCGCTCTCGACGAACGCCGCGGCGACGGCGGTGACGACCTCGCCCTCGAAACAGCGGACGGTGCCGCTGCCGTCGACCTGGATTCTGGTCGGGTTCTGCTGCCACGGTGCGGTGGCGAGCACCCCGAGCATCGGCGCGGCGAAGACGACGAGCTGCCACTGCCCGCGCAGCACCGCGACGACCAGCGCCGCCGCGGCGCAGCCGGCGAGGATGAACACCAAGGGCGCCGGGCGCCACCGCAGGTCGACCTCGACGGTCTTCGATTCGTCGCGGTGCTTCATGTGCTCGTGGCGCGGGGAACCGGTAGCCTGCGCAGCAATTCGGCGATGACGTCCTCGCCGCGGATGCGCCGCACCCACATCTCCGGGCGCAGCGTGATGCGGTGCGCCATGGCAGGAACGGCGAGCGCCTTCACGTCCTCGGGGATCACGTAGTCGCGGCCGAGCAGCAGGGCCCGCGCGCGCGACATCTGCACGAGGTCGAGTTCGGCGCGCGGGCTGGCGCCGACCTCCACCTGCGGGTGGCTCCGGGTGGCGGAGGCAAGTGCGACAACGTAATTCACCACGTCGGGGTGCACGGTGACGAACTCGACCGACTGACGCATCTCCATCAGCCCCTGCGCGTCCACCACCTGGCCCACCTGCGGTGGGGTGGAACCACGTTCGAGCCTGCGCCGGATCATCTGGGTCTCGTCCTGCTCGGACAGGTACCCCAGGCGCAGCTGGATGGCGAACCGGTCGAGCTGGGCCTCGGGCAGCGGGTAGGTGCCCTCGTACTCGATCGGGTTGTCGGTGGCGAGCACGATGAACGGCTGTGGGAGCAGGTAGGTTTCGCCGTCGATACTCACCTGCCCCTCGGCCATCGCCTCGAGCAGCGCCGCCTGGGTCTTGGGCGGGGTGCGGTTGATCTCGTCGGCGAGAAGCACATTGGTGAACACCGGTCCGCGCCGGAAATTGAACCGCCCGGACGACATGTCGTAGATCGTCGATCCCAGCAGGTCGGCGGGCAGTAAATCCGGCGTGAACTGCACGCGGGTGAAATCCAGGCCGAGCGCGGCCGCGAAGGAACGCGCGATCAGCGTTTTGCCGAGGCCCGGCAGATCCTCGATGAGGACATGGCCTCCGGACAGCACGGCGATCATGATGAGTTGCATCTCATCGCGCTTGCCGACCACGACCCGGCCCAGCTCACGCAGTACTGCGTCGGAGCGCTGGACGGTCACGTTCAACGGCATTGTCATCGGTGGCCTCTAACCCCTCACATCGACTGCAATCGGCGCAGGATCTCGTCCAGCGCCGCCCTACCCGGTGCGCGACCCGTCTGGTCGCGCAACGACGAATTCGCCGGGTCCACCCAGCGCCACAGTTCGGGACCGAACTGCAGCTGACCGGCCGCCTCGATGGCTCTGCGGTTCTTGGATACCCGCATACCGGTGGACAATTCGAACTCTTTGGCCAGCAGCGGGCGCAGGTGCCGGTCCCAGTCGGCGCGGGTGCCGTCGGCGCGGGCGACGAGCATCTCGGCGCGGGCATGCCAGCGGCCGAGCATCTCGGCGGGACCGTTGTCGATGTACTCGGTGAGCGGCTCCTCACGCCGCACCCGGTAGCGCAGCGACCACACGAGCACACCGAGCGCGACCGCGACCGGCAAGGCGACGGCGAGCGGAAGCAGATCGCGGTCGAGCCGCAACAGCACGACCTCGAGCACCAGCACCGCGATTACCGCCGTCACGACCACGGTCGTCCGGTTGGACTTGATCTCTTCCCCGGGGTTCACGCGACCTCCACGCGACGAGCCGCCCGACGTGGTCCGATCATGCGGGCACCACCCGTCGCTGCAGGTCGGAGAGCACGATGCGCAGCAGTTGTTCGGCGCGCATGCGCTGCCATTCGAGCATCGAGTGGGGACTGAACCTGGCCTCTTCGAAGAGCGCGACGAGTTCGCGGGCGGAAGCATCGTGCAGCACGCCGCTCTCGAAGGCTCTGGCCAGCACCTCCATCGGGGTGTCGGAGGCCTTCGGGCGGGCGATGCTGTCGGTGGACAGGCCGCGTTCCATGGCCACATAGCAGGCGATGATCGCGGTGCGCGGGTCCTGGCCCGGCGCGTTCATCGCGGCCAGGCCCATCTCGGCGGCCCTGGTGAGCGAGTCGACATCGCTCGCGGACGGTGCGGCCGGCTCGTCGGCGACGGCTTGTTCGGGGGCGCGTCGGGCGGCGACCGCGACGGCGGCGAGCCCGGCCAGCGCGACCGCGATCAGGGTGATGGCCAGCCCCGCCGCGATGAGCAGGGCGGTGCCGGTGAGTTCGGTTGGGCCCGCGGTGGGGTCGGGGGCGGGCGCGTCGGTGGGGGTCGGCACCGGGCCCGACCCCTCGGACAGGGTCTCGGCGGCCGGGCGCACCGGCCGGGCGCCGGGCAGCAGGAACAGGGCGGTGACGCCCGCGGCGAACATCAGGGCGACGGTGGCGATGAGCATCGGCAGGAGCACCGCGAGCCTGCGCCACTGGATTCTCGGCAGCACGATGTCCTCGTGTTGCGGCTTGGCGAGCGGGAGGCGATGCTGGCTGGCGACGACGCCGGCCACCAGGATGACGATCGATACAAGCAGCAGCACCGGCATCACCGCGACGAGCAGCGGTGAGGGGGCGCCCGAGGACTCGTCGGGTCCGGCGCCGGGGAGGCTGCCCTGCAACGCGAAAGTCGCGCAGGCCACCAGTGCGATCACGACGATCGCCCGCGTAATGGGCTGATTCACCCCGATCACAGCTGTACCACCAAACCCCAGAGACTGCACAAATCAGCCACATAGTTACATGCCGGGCGGTTCGCTCGGGAGGAAATCGGCTCTTTTGGATTTCCTCCTATTCATTGTCTCCCTCGAGGCAAGGGGCACGCTACGCAGTGCGAACGGTGTGAGATCCGGTTAGTGAGAGTTCACCGAGCCGGCTCGCGGTGCGCGCGAGGTCCGGCACGACTGGTACCCCGGTAGTCAGTTCGGTGACGGGTTCGGCCGCGTGGATCGTGCACGGCAGGTCTGCGTCGTAGAGGATGTCGACCAGATTCACCAGTCGCATCGTCCAGTCCGGTGGCACCGCGCGCAGCGGCGGTACCGCGACCAGGGTCCAGCGGCGCAAACGTGTGGTCAGGCGCAGGTAGTCGGCGGCGCTGGTCGCGGTGCCGCACAGGTGCTCGAAGGCGAAGGTCACCGCGTCGCCGTCGACGGATTCCGCGCGCACGGTTCGCCCGTCGGCCAGGTCGAGCACCACGCCGGGACCGGCGGTGCGCTCCGTCGACACCACGTACCGGCCGGCACAGAATCCGTGGTCGGCACGGGTGGCGAGGGTGCGGTAGTCCAGCGGACCGTCGAGGGTCACCACCTCGAGGTGGGCGAGGATGCGCTCGATGGTCGGCACGAACCGGTCGTGGAACAGCGGGTTCGGCAGCAGACCCGCGGGCGGGTAGTTCGAGGTGACCACCAGGGTGCGACGCTCGGCGAACAGGGTGTCGAGCAGCCGGGCCACGAGCATGGCATCGCCGATGTCGTGCACGTGGAACTCGTCGAAACACACCAGATCCGCGTCACCCAGCAAACGTTCTATCGCATTTTCGATCGAACCCAGTTCGTGTACCGCGGTGTGCAATGCGGCGAAAAAATTATGGAAATGAAAGCGGCGCTTGCGAATCGGATCGGCCGAGGCGAAGAATCGATCCATCACCATTGTCTTGCCACGCCCGGGCCTGCCGTGCAGATACACCCCGCGCGCCCGTTTACGCACCCGCCCGTTCCGATCGAGCAACTCCCCGAGCCGCCGCGCCGCCGCCGTCTGCCCGGAATCGAGAACCACCGTCACACCGACCTCCTCGTCCCACCCAGTTGTAGTGGGGCGAGGAAGCCGGGCAACAGACATGGTGACGTGCTCAACAGGTGCGCTGAGTCACCCCGGCGCGAAAACTCAGGCGGTGAGCACCAATCCGGAGGTGGGGACACCGGTGCCCGCGGTGACGACGATGCGTCCCAGGTCGTCGACCTGGTTCACCGAGGTGCCACGGATCTGGCGGACAGCTTCGGCGATGCCGTTCATGCCGTGAATGTAGGCCTCGCCGAGCTGGCCGCCGTGAGTGTTGAGGGGCAGGCGGCCGCCGAGTTCGATGGCACCGTCGGCGATGAAGTCCTTGGCTTCGCCGCGACCACAGAAACCCAGTTCCTCGAGTTGCATGAGGACGAAGGGGGTGAAGTGGTCGTAGAGGATGGCGGCCTGCATGTCGGCGGCGGTGAAACCGCTTTGCGCCCAGAGCTGTTCGCCGACCAGGCCCATTTCGGGCAGGCCCGTCATGGCGTCGCGGTAGTAGCTGGTCATCACGTACTGGTCGGGGCCGCTGCCCTGGGCGGCGGCGGCGATGACGGCAGGGCGCTGCGGCAGGTCACGGGCGCGTTCGACGCTGGTGACGACGATGGCGACGCCGCCGTCGGATTCCTGACAGCAGTCGAGCAGATGCAGGGGTTCGGCGATCCAGCGCGAATCCTGGTGCTGCTCCAGCGTGATCGGCTTGCCGTAGAAGAAGGCGTTCGGGTTCACCGCGGCGTGCTTGCGATCGGCGACGGCGACCTTCCCGAAGTCGGCGCTGGTCGCACCGGTGACGTGCATGTACCGGCGCGCGACCATCGCCACCTGCGCGGCGGGTGTCCCGAGACCCTGGGGATAGGCCCAGCCCGCATCGATACCCGAGGATGTCGGTGCGGCGGCGAGCGCGGGCGAGAACTGGCCGAAGCGGGCGCCGGAGCGCTCGTTGAAGGCGCGGTAGGCGACCACCACGTCGGCCACACCGGTGGCCACCGCCATCGCCGCCTGCTGCACGGTCGCACACGCCGCGCCGCCGCCGTACCCGATGTGGCTGAAGAACTTCAGGTTCGGGATGCCGACCGCCCTGGCCACGGCGGCCTGGGTGTTGGTGTCCATGGTGAAGGTGGTCAGACCGTCGACATCGGCGGGACTGAGACCCGCGTCGGCCAGGGCAGCGGTGACCGCCTCCGCGGCCAACCGCAATTCGCTGCGGCCGGAGTCCTTGGAGAAGTCGGTGGCACCGATACCGACGACGGCCGCGCGGCCGGACAGCGTGCTCATTTCGGCTCCAGATCGGGGACGGCGATGACCGAGGTGGCGATGATGTGCTCACCGAGGCTGTCGCGGCCACGGACGTCGATGGTGATCAGGGTGTCGTCGATCTCGGTGACGGTGCCCGAAAGGGTCAGCGTGTCACCGGCATACAGCGGAACCCCGAGACGCAACGCGATCGACTTCACCCGGGCGCGCGGTCCGGCCCAGTCGGTGACGAAACGCTGCACCAGGCCGGTGTCGGTGAGGATGTTGACGAAGATGTCGTCGGAACCGCGCTGCACGGCCTTGTCGCGGTCGTGGTGCACGTCCTGGAAGTCCCTGGTGGCCAGGGCGGTACTGATCACGAAGGTGGGATCGGCATGGATCACCAACTCCGGCAGAGTGGTTCCCACCGCGAGAGCGGCGGGATCGATGGTGGTTGTCACGAGCGGGTCCTTTCCGGACGGGCAGAGCGAGTCGACTCGGCGCACCACGCGCACTGTTCCGCGATGGCTGGGCGGATCACGCGCGACGAGGTGCCGCGCTCACCGCTCGGCCTGCCAATACGGCAGCACGGTGCCGTCGGCCAGCTTTTCGAAGGCCGCGCGCACCGGCAGGTCGATGGCGACCTCGGCCGGGTCGATGCCGCGCAGCTCGCCGAGCATCCGCACGCCTTCGTCGAGTTCGACCAGCGCGACCACGAACGGCAACTCCCGGCCGGGCACCTTCGGCGCGTGGTGCACGACGAAGCTGAACACCGTGCCGGTGCCCGCGGCGACGACGTAGTCGGTCGGCTCGGCCTTGTCCTGCCACAGCGCCGGAATCGGCGGGTGCCGCAGCGTGCCGTCGGGCAGACGCTGGATGCGCAGTTCACCGGCTTGCGTTCCGGCCCAGAAGAACTCGGTGTCGCGGGAGATCACCGGACCCACCCGCTCGGCGGGCGCGACCTCGACCGCGTCCGCCACGGTGGCGGCGGCATCGGCGGGTGCGGCCGGTGCGTATTTCAAGATCCGGAACAGCATCTCGGTGACCACCTCGTCACCGACCGTCCAGGTGGTGGTGAAGGTGAGGAACCAGCCGTCGCCGAGGCCGGTTCGCTTGGGCCCCTTGAACTCCGAGAGACGGCTGGTGACCGTCACCTCCTCGCCGGGACGCAGGTACCGGTGGTAGGTCTGCTCGCAGTTGGTGCCGACGACGGAGGTGTAGCCTGCCGCGTCGAGCAGTTCGTTGACGCGGCCGATGGGATCGTCGGCGGCGCGCTCGCCGTGCAGGCCGGTCATCGTCCAGACCTGCGCCATGGCGGGCGGGGCGACGATGCCGGGGTGACCGGCGGCCTTGGCGGCGGCCTCGTCGACATAGATCGGATTGGTGTCGCCGATGGCCTCCACCCAGTTGTGGATCATCGGCTGGTTCACCGGGTCGCGGCCGACGCGGGGAGCGCTCTCCCCCGCCGCGACCAGCGCGGTCAGGCCCGCCTGGATATCCTCGGGCACAGCAGTTTCCGGCACACGCCGCTCCTGGTTCATCGGGGCACGCGCGGCAGTTCCAGGCCGGCCGAGGCCACCAGTTCGCGCATGATCTCGTTGACGCCGCCACCGAAGGTGACGACGAGGTTCTGTTTGGTCCGCCGGTCGAGCCAGGCCAGCAGCTCGGCCGTGTCGGGATCGGCGGGGTCGCCGTAGCGGCCGACGACCTCCTCCACCAGCCGACCGGCTTCCTGCAACGCCTCGGTGGAGAACACCTTGGTCGCCGAGGCATCGGCGATGACGGTGTTCTGCGCGGCGGCCGGGTCGGCGGCGGCGACCTGCCAGTTCAGCAACTCGTTGAGCCGCACCATAGTCCGCACCCGGGCGAGGGCGCGACGCACATCCGGGCGGGTCAGCAGCTCACGCGCCGCCGACCAGTCACGCAGACGGTCGTAGAGCTGTTCGATCTTGCCCGACGGGCCGAGGCTCACCCGCTCGTGGTTGAGCTGGGTGGTGATCAGCCGCCAGCCTCGGTTCTCCTCGCCGACCAGCATGTCGGCGGGCACCCGCACGTCATCGAAATACGTGGCGTTGGTGTGGTGGGCGCCGTCGCAGGTGATGATCGGCGTCCACGAATAGCCGGGATCCTTGGTATCGACGATGAGGATCGTGATGCCGCGGTGGCGGGATTCGACCGTGCCGGTGCGGCAGGCCAGCCACACGTAGTCGGCCTCGTGGGCGCCGGTGGTGAAGATCTTCTGTCCGTTGACGATCCAGTCACCGTCGCTGTCACGCACCGCGGTGGTGCGCAGCGCGGCCAGGTCGGTGCCCGCCGAGGGCTCGGAGTAGCCGATGGCGAAATGGATGTCGCCGGAAAGGATTCCCGGCAGGAACTTCTTCTTCTGCGCATCGGTGCCGTACTTCTGCAGGGTCGGGCCGACGGTCAGCAAGGTCACCAGCGGCAACGGCACATCGGCGCGCACCGCCTCGTTGAAGAAGATCTGCTGTTCCATCGGGCCGAAACCCTGCCCGCCGAACTCCTTCGGCCAGCCGACACCGAGCCAGCCGTCGCGGCCCATCCGGCGAACCACCTCGCGGTAGGCGTCGCCGTGCCGATTGATCGCCATCTCGGCGTGTTCTTCGGGCGTGACGAGATCGGCGAAATAGGACCGCAATTCCTCGCGCAACCGCCGCTGCTCGGCGGTCAGATCGATGAACATCTGGCTCCCAGGAGGTCGAGCCGCAGATCCGCGCCGCCGAGCAGCCGCGCGAGATCCTTGGCCTGTGAGTAATAGCGGTGCATCGGGTGGGTGATGTCGACACCGAGCCCCCCGTGCAGGTGATGGCACTGCTGCATGGCGCGCGGCACCTCGGCCGCCGCCCAATACGCCAGCACGGCGAGGTCCTCGTCGATGCGGTCCTGATGCTCGGGCGAGGCGTCGTTCTGCGCCAGCGCCCAGCACGCCGACTCGGCGGCCACGTGCAGGGTGCGCGACACCACGTACAGGTCGGCGATCTGCTGGGCGACCGCCTGGAACTCCGCCAGCGGCCTGCCGAACTGCTCCCTGGTCCGCACGTGTTCGGCGGTCAGGGTGACAGCGCCCTTGAGCAGGCCGTCGGCTACCGCGCCGAGGCAGGCGACGGCATAGCGGTGCAGGCCGGGCAGCGCGTCGGGCAGGAGCTGCTCGGCGGGGATCTCCACCTCGTCGAGGACGAGCGAGGCCTCGGGAACGCCTGCGGAACCGGTCACCGGTACCACCTCGAGGCCCGGGGCGACGCCGTCGATCAGGGCGACCCCGGCATCGGTCGGCACCAGAATCCAGCGGGCCTGTTCGGCGTAGAGCACGCCGGTCTTGCGGCCCGTGACGCGCACGGTGTCACCGTCGCGCACGGCCTTGGTCGTCGGCGCGGTGGTGAACGGCGCGCCCGGTTCGTTGAGCGCGGCCGTGAGCACGGTGCCCTTGC
The DNA here is from genome assembly GCF_001612905.1 of Nocardia ignorata NBRC 108230. Taxonomy (GTDB): domain Bacteria; phylum Actinomycetota; class Actinomycetes; order Mycobacteriales; family Mycobacteriaceae; genus Nocardia; species Nocardia ignorata. Next base: position 44,975 of record NZ_BDBI01000032.1, read on the forward strand.
CGATCTCGGCGAGCACGCGTTCGCCCAGGTGATCGGGTAGCACCGGCAACAGCGGAAGCACACCGAACCCGAAGGTCGGCAGTGCGGGCACCGCCGCCGCGTCGGTGGCCAGTTCCATCAGCAGGGCCGCCACCTCGGGCAAGCCCATTCCGTCACCGCCGAACCGCTCGGGCACGGGGACCGCGAGCAGGCCCGAATCGATGAGACTCGGCCACAATTCCATGTCGCGGGCAGGCTCACGTTCGAGCAGGCTCACGACAACCTCGGCTACGGCATCGGCACTTTCGTCGCGGGTGAAATCCACGGCGTCCTCCTTCGAGCTAACTGTCCGCATCGCGCGGCATGCCGAGAATCCGTTCGGCCGCCACGGTCAACAGGATCTGCTCGGTACCGCCCGCGATGGAGAGACAGCGTGTGAGCAAGAATTCTTTCAGAACGTCGCTATCCAGGGAACCTTCCCGGCCGGAAAGTTCCAGTGCATATTCAGCGAGCTCCTGCCGGTACCGGACGCCGACGAGTTTGCGGACGGCAGCCTGGGCGCCCGCATCGGCTCCGGCCACGGTGGCCGCCGCGATCCGCTGATCCAGCAAAGTTCCAGCAATCGAGGTGGTGATCAGGGCGCCGAAATGATCCTCGCGCAGTTCTGTTCCCCATCCACCTGGCGGGAAACCGGCGAGCAGCGCTTCCAGCGCGCCGCCGATCCCGCCGCCGCCCATGGCGACCCGCTCGGCCGACAGGGTGGCACGGGCGATCTTCCAGCCGTTGTTCAGCGCACCGACCAGGCAGTTGTCGGGCACGAACACGTCGTCGAGGAACACCTCGCTGAACTTCTCCTCGCCGGTGATCTGCACCAGCGGGCGCACCTGCACGCCCGCGGCGCGCATGTCGACGAGGAAGTAGCTGATACCGCGGTGCTTGGGCGCGGACGGATCGGTGCGGGCCAGGCAGATGCCCCAGTTCGCGGTGGATCCGAGCGAGGTCCACACCTTCTGACCGCGCAGCACCCAGCCGCCCTCGACCCGCTCGGCGGAAGTACGAAGGGCGGCCAGATCGGACCCGGCGCCCGGCTCACTGAACAGCTGACACCAGATCACCTCGCCGTGCAGGGTCGGCCAGACGAAGCGCTCGATCTGCTCCTCGGTACCGAAGCGAAGCAGCGTGGGCACCGCCCAGCCGGCGACCGCGAGGTCGGGGGTTTCCACCTCGGCGCGGCGCAGCTGTTCGGCGATCTGTAGGCAGGTCATCGGATCCGCGCCTCGCCCATAGGGTTTCGGCCAGTGCGGCATGATCAGGCCCGCGTCCGCCAGTGCGCGCGGGCGTTCGGCCGCCGGGAGCGCGGCGATGGTGGCGATCTCGGCCGACAACGCGGTGTCGCCGTCGGCGTCACCGAGGACGCGCTCGGCGCCGGTGGTCCTGCGCTGCCCGTCGCGGGTGAGTTCGGCGACCCGCGCCCGCCAGCGCGCCGACCCGCCGAGCAGCTGCCGCAGCGAACTTGCCCGGCGCAGGTAGAAGTGCGCGTCGTGTTCCCAGGTGAAGCCGATGCCGCCGAGCACCTGGATGGCGTCCTTGGCGGTGTCGACGGCCGCGTCGAGCGCGCAGGCCGCGGCGACGGCGGCCGCGATCGGCAGTTCCTCGCCACCGGCATCGAAGGCATCGGCGGCATCGGCGGCGACCGCGCGGATCAGTTCGGTGCGGCACAGCATCCAGGCGCACAGGTGCTTGATCGCCTGGAAGCTGCCGATCGGCTTGCCGAACTGCTCGCGCACCTTGGCGTAGTCGACGGCCGTTCGCAGGCACCAGCCGGCCAGCCCGGCCAGTTCGGCGGCCGCGAGGGTGACGAACAGATCGGTGACGTCGAACGACGGCGCGAAACCCTGTTGCGCGGTGGCACTTTCGGCGGTCACCCGGGCCAGCGGCACCGTCGGATCACTGCCGGACAGCGGCGTGATCGTCGCGTCGGTGAGCACGAACCAGCGGGTGCCGTCGGCGGTCTCGGCAGGCACGAGCACCTGCGTGTCCGCATCGGCTCCGTAGACGAATTCCCAAGTGCCGCTGACCTTCCAGCCTCCGGCATCCGAACCCGTCGCCGCACCCGACGACGCATCGGGCAGCGCGACGCCACAGGGCGTCCCGTCGGCCGCGCCGGTGACCAGACCCGCCAGCGCGGTGGCGAGCACCGGACCGTTCACCAGGTCGTCGGCCGTCTGTTCCAGCAGCACGGCGAGGTCGGCGACGGTGCCGCCCAGTCCGCCGTGATCGTCGTCGAGCGCTACCTGGAACAACCCGAACTCGGCAAGTGCGGGCCAGCACTCGCGCCAGCTACCGCCCGCCCGCATTGTTGCAATCGGCGCCGCCGAGCTCGCCCAGCTCCGCAGGGAGGCCGCGGCGGCTTTATGCTCGTCAGTGGTGGCGATGGTCACAAGAAAAACCGCCCTTCCGGCGTGGCTCCCACTCCTAGAACATGTTCTAATATCCGGGGTGGGTGTAAGTCAAGAGACCTTCACCGGCAACCATGTTCTCCTGCCGTACTCAGCGAAAGGGTTTCCACGATGGACAGTCCCGCACCAACGCCCACCGTGACAACGCTGTCCGAAGAGGAGCTGAGTTCCACCGCGCAGCGTGAACGCCGCAAGCGCATCCTCGACGCCACCCTCGCGCTCGCCTCCAAGGGCGGCTACGACGCGGTGCAGATGCGCGCGGTCGCCGAACGCGCCGACGTGGCCGTCGGCACCCTCTACCGCTACTTCCCCTCCAAGGTCCACCTGCTGGTGTCCGCTCTGGCAAGGGAATTCGAGCAGTTCGAGAGCAAGCGCAAGCCGCTGGCGGGTGACGGCCCGTCCGAGCGCATGCACGGCCTGCTCACCCAGATCACCCGGATGATGCAGCGCGACCCGCTGCTCACCGAAGCCATGACGCGCGCGTTCATGTTCGCCGACGCCTCCGCCGCCGCCGAAGTGGACCGCGTGGGCAAAGTGATGGACCGGGTGTTCGCCCGCGCCATCGCCGATGGCGAACCGACCGAGCGTCAGCTCGCCATCGCCCGCGTGATCTCCGATGTGTGGCTGTCGAATCTGGTGGCCTGGCTGACCAGGCGCGCATCTGCGACCGACGTCACCGAGCGCCTCGAGCTCACCGTCGACCTGTTGCTGGGCGATCGCGGATAATCCCTGCTTACCCGTCGGTACGGCCGGACGAGGACCGACGGGATTAGCCGCGAGGTCGCGGACTACCCGGACGACACTCGTGCGCACAACCCGCCGCGCCGCTCGCGCGCGAGAATTGACCCAGTATTGTTTTTGGCGCCCCCTGATCCACCCCTCCCATCACTAGGTTGGATGCGTGAGCGCACAGGAACTGCCCTTGGATGTCCGCCGTGCACTGGCGTCGGTCGCACGAGTGCCACGGCTATTGGTCGCCTCGGACTACGACGGGACAATCGCCCCGATCGTGTCCGACCCGTCGAAAGCGTTTCCCCAACGGGAATCGGTGAGTGCGCTACGCGCGCTCGCGGGGCTGGCCAATACCACGGCAGCGGTGATCTCCGGCCGAGCTCTGCGCGACCTCGCCGCGCTGTCGCGGCTCCCCGTCGAGGTGCAACTGATCGGTAGTCACGGCTCCGAGTTCGATGTCGGCTTCGTGCACGCCATCGACAACGACGCCAAGCAATTGCTCTCCGAGATCCACGCCGCCTTCGCCGAGATCGCCGCCGACAACCCCGGCGTCACCGTGGAGATGAAACCGGCCAGCGCCGCACTGCACGTGCGCAACGCCAGCCCCGAAATCGGCAGGCGCGCACTGAATGCCGCGCGCCAGGGCCCGGCGTGCTGGGTGGGCGTGCAGGTCACCGAGGGCAAGGCGGTGATCGAACTCGCGGTGATCCCCACCGACAAGGGCACCGCGCTCGACACCATCCGGCACCAGGAAAGTGCCTCGGCCGCAGTGTTCTTCGGCGACGACGTCACCGACGAGAAGGCCTTCCGGGTGCTGTCGGGCCCCGACGTGGGCATCAAGGTCGGCGAGGGCGAGAGCCTGGCCAAGCTGCGCGTCGACTCCACCGAGGACGTGGCGCGCGCGCTGGCCTTCCTCGTCGAGGAGCGGCGTACCTGGCTCGCCGGTGCCAGCGCACCGCGTATCGAGCGGCTGAGCATGCTCGCCAGCCCGCGCTCGGTCGCCCTGCTCACCCCCGACGCGACCGTCACCTGGTTCTGCCACCCCGAACCCGATTCGGCGGCGGTGTTCGCGCACCTGCTCGGCGGGTCGGCCGCCGGTCACTTCTCGGTGGCACCGGAGCGGCCGAGCCTGCCGCTGTCGCAGCGCTATGTCGACGGCACCATGACCGTCGAAACCCGGTGGGCCAGTTTGCAAGTGGCCGACTACCTGCCTCACGACGTGACCCCCAACCGGACCGACCTGACCCGCGTCATCACCGGTACCGCCAAGGCCGTCGTGCACTTCGCGCCGCGGCCGGAGTTCGGGCAGGTGCCGGTGCGAATCGAGGCCGTGCACAACGGGCTTCGGGTGAGCGGCACCAACGATCCGATGGTGCTCCGCTCCCCCGGCGTGCAGTGGGAGATCACCTCCGACGGCATCAGCGAGCAGGCGCGCGCCGTGGTCGATCCGGCCGTGGCGCCGGTCGTCCTCGAATTGCGCTGCGGTACGGCCGATCTCGCGCCGTCGATGACGCCGGAGTCGCAGCGTCGTCAGCTGGCCGAGCGGTACTGGACCGAGTGGGCGAGCGGCTTGCAGCTGCCGCCGCTCAAACCCGATCTGATGAAACGTTCGGCGCTGACCCTGCGTGGGCTCGTGCACCGCCCGTCCGGATCTATCCTCGCCGCCGCGACCACCTCGCTGCCCGAGGACATCGGCGGCGTGCGCAACTGGGACTACCGCTACTGCTGGCTGCGCGACGCCTCACTCACCGCGCAGGCACTGGTGACGCTCGGCTCGCTCACCGAGGCCGAGGAATTCCTGGACTGGGTGCACAAGGTGCTCGCCACCCTGCCCGGCCCGGAGCGGTTGCACCCGCTGTACACGATCTACGGCGAAACGTTGCCGCCCGAGGCCGTCATCGACCTGCTGCCCGGATACGCCGGTTCGCGGCCGGTGCGCGTGGGCAACGCGGCCAATATGCAGGTGCAGCTCGATGTGTTCGGCCCGATCGTCGACCTCATCACCACCCTGGCGCAGGAACGGGAACGCCAGGGCGCCACCGACGCGGCCGAGGCGCTGCCCGACGCCGACTGGGAACTGGTGCACGCCATGGTCTCCGCGGTGCAGCGGCGCTGGACCGAACCCGACCACGGCATCTGGGAGATCCGCGGCAACCCGCGGCACCACGTGTACTCGAAGGTGATGGGCTGGCTCACCGTCGACCGCGCGCTCACCCTCGCTCAGCGTTTCGATCGCGCCATCGATCCCGAATGGGTGACCCTGCGCGACACGATCGCCGAAGAGGTGAAGGCCAAGGGCTGGAACGAGGAGGTCCAGTCCTACACCGCGGCCTACGACGGCACCGACCTCGACGCGGCCACCCTGCACATCGGTCTCAGCGGCCTGATCGACCCCGCCGACCCGCGTTTCGCGGCGACTGTCGTGGCCACCGAGGCCGAACTGCGCAGCGGCGCGACGGTTTACCGATACCACCACGACGACGGGCTGCCCGGCGGTGAAGGCGGTTTCCACCTGTGCGCCGCCTGGCTGGTCGAGGCGTACCTGCTGATCGGTCGCCGTTCCGACGCCGAAGCGTTGTTCACGCAGCTCGTCGCCGCGGCCGGCCCGACCGGTCTGCTCAGCGAGGAGTACGACCCCGTCGCCGAGCGTTCCCTCGGCAATCACCCGCAGGCCTACAGCCACCTCGGCCTGCTGCGCTGTGCTCAGTTGCTGAGCGCTGCCCGCCTCCCCGTGACATCAGGCCAGATCTAGGCGCGGGGATGCTATAGGCAGGCGGCCGACGTTCTCCAAAGGGGGAACGTCGGCCCGTGCCCGATGAGTTACCCATGTACCTGCGAGACAGGGACGGCCGTCCGGTGGCCACGTTCACGGGCCAGCATCATTGCTGCTAATCTAAAACGGTAACGATTTCCATTATGATCTGACGCACAACCGTGTGTGGTCGGGTCGTGGTTTGCCCCAGGAGTCCCGCATGAACAGTCGAATCGCCCGCGCGTGTGCCGGTCTCACGGCGGGAGTGGCGGTCGCCGCCGTCCTGACGGCCTGCGGCGGAGGCTCCGAGGAATCCGGCACTCCATCGATCGTGGCGTCCACCGATGTGTGGGGCTCGGTCGCCGGCGCGGTCGCCGGACCGGACGCCCAGGTCAGCGCCATCATCACCGATCCGGCCGCCGACCCGCATTCGTTCGAGACCTCCGCGACCGATACCGCGAAGATCAGCGATGCCGAGCTGGTGGTGTTCAACGGCGGCCACTACGACGAGTTCATCGAGCAAGCCATTTCCGGTAAGGACAAGCGGACCGTCGAGGCGTTCGAGGAGCGCACCGACGAGAGCGACGAGAACGAGCACGTCTGGTACGACGTCACCACCGTCGCCGCCGTCGCCGACCGCATCGCCGCCGAACTCGGCGAGATCGACGCGCCGCACAAGGACGCCTACACCGAGCGTGCCGTCGCCTTCAAGAACCAGCTGATGGGCATCAGCACCATCACCGGCGCCATCGCGGCGCAGACGCCGAACGCGGCCGTCGCCCAGTCCGAGCCGCTGGCGCACTACCTGCTGCTGGCCGCCAAGGCCCAGGACAAGACTCCGCACGAGTTCCAGGAAGCGATCGAGCAGGAGACCGACCCGTCCCCGGCCGCCGTCGCCGCCACCCGCGACCTCGTCACCGGCAAGCAGGTCAAGGCCCTGATCTACAACACCCAGACCCAGGACAAGGTCACCCAGGACCTGCGCGCGGCCGCGCAGGCTGCCGGCGTGACGGTGGTCGAGGTGACGGAGACGCTGCCCGAGGGTGTCGACTACGTGCAGTGGCAGACGGCCAATGCCAAGGCGCTGGCCGCGGCTCTGCGCTGACGCTCGAACCCGATCGAGGACCTCATGACCGACGCAACCGCCCTGTCGGCGCCCGGCACGACCGGTGCGTCTGCCGCAGGCGTGGCAGGTGCGCAAGCGGATCCGGCGATCCGGTTGCGCTCGGCCACGATGTCGTTCGGCGAACGCACTCTGTGGAGCGACCTCGATCTCGAGGTTTCGCCCGGTGAGTTCATCGCGGTGCTCGGCCCTAACGGGTCCGGTAAGACCTCGCTGTTACGAGTGCTGCTCGGCACGCTCGGGCTCACCGCGGGCAGCGCGGAGATCGCCGGGCGGCGAGCCGGGGTGGGCAATCCGGGTATCGGGTACATCCCGCAGCAGAAGACGATCGATGCCGGGGTGCTGTTGCGCGGCGTGGATCTGGTCGGGCTCGGCGTGGACGGACACCGCTGGGGGCTCGGTTGGCGCAAACGCCGGGAACGGGCCGAACAGGTCGAGGCAGCCATCGCCGCGGTCGGCGCGCAGAAGTTCGCGCATGCGCCGCTCGAGTCGCTGTCGGGCGGCGAGCAGCAGCGATTGCGGGTTGCCCAAGCGCTCGTCGGTGATCCCTCGGTACTGCTGTGCGACGAGCCCCTGCTCAGCCTCGACCTGGCCAACCAGCGCCTCGTGGCCGAACTGATCGATAAGCGCCGCCGCGAACACGACACCGCCGTGCTGTTCGTGACCCACGAACTCAATCCGATCCTGCCGCTGGTCGACCGGGTGCTGTACCTGGTCGACGGCGAGTTCCGGATCGGCACACCCGACGAGGTGATGACCTCGCAGACCCTCTCGGAGCTCTACGGGACCGAGGTGGAGGTACTGCGGGTGCGCGGGCGGCTCGTGGTCGTCGGCACCGGTGACGATATGGACGCCCTGGCCTGATGGACAAGCTCACCAAAGTGCTCACGTCGATGTTCGACATCGGCACCACCGCGAACCTGCTCGGCTACGACTTCGTGCAGCAAGCGCTGCTCGCCGCCGCCCTGCTCGGCCTGCTCGCCGGGCTGATCGGGCCGCTCATCGTGGCCAGGCAGATGTCGTTCGCCGTGCACGGGACCAGCGAACTGTCGCTCACCGGTGCGGCGGCGGCGCTGCTCGTCGGTGTGGGTGTCGGGTTCGGTGCCATCGCCGGTTCGGTGGTCGCGGCCGTGCTGTTCGGTTGGTTGGGTTCGCGTGCGCGCGAACGTGATTCGGTGATCGCGGTGGTGCTCTCGTTCGGGCTCGGCCTGTCGGTGCTGTTCCTGTGGCTGTCCCCCGACCGCGCCGGATCGAAGTTCTCGCTGCTCACCGGGCAGGTCGCCAGCGTCGGCTACGACGGGCTCGCCCTGCTGCTCACCTGCACCGCCGCCGTGCTGGCCGTGCTCGCCGTGGTGTACCGGCCGCTGCTGTTCGCCAGCGCCGATCCCGAGGTCGCCGTGGCGCGCGGGGTGCCGGTGCGGGCGCTGTCGGTGGTGTTCGCGGTGCTGCTGGGCATCACCGCCGCGTTCGGCGTGCAGATCGTCGGCGCGCTGCTGGTGCTCGCCCTGCTCATCACCCCGGCCGCCGCTGCCGCGCAGGTGACGTCGAGTCCGTTGCGGGCCACCGTCCTCTCGGTGATCTTCGCCGAGGTCGCCGCCGTCGGCGGGCTGTTGCTGTCGCTGGCGCCCGGTGTGCCGGTGTCGACCTTCGTCACCGGCATCTCGTTCACCATCTACCTGGTGTGCCGGGTCGTCGGGCACCGGCAGCGCAAGCTCGCGCCCGTGCGCTGAAATCGCCACGGGCCGCGCGCGGCAGCGCGATGATTCATCCATGATCGATTTTTCGGTGCCGGAGGATCTGGCCGCCCTGCGCGATCGGGTGCGCGCGTTCGTCGTCGACCGGATCGTGCCGTTCGAACGCGATCCGCGGCTCACCGCGCACGGGCCGACCGACGAGTTGCGGGCCGAACTGGTCGAGCTGGCACGGGCCGAGAAGCTGCTCACCGTGCAGGCGCCCGTCGAGTACGGCGGGCTCGGGCTCAGCCACGTGGAACAGGCGCTGGTGTACGAGGCGGCCGGGTGGTCGACGCTCGGGCCGGTCGCGATGAACTGCGCGGCGCCCGACGAGGGCAACATGTACCTGCTCGGCAAGATCGCCGACCCCGAACAGATCGACCAGCATCTGATGCCGATGATCCTCGGGGAACGGCGCTCGGTGTTCGCCATGACCGAACCGGGTGGGGCGGGTTCGGACCCCGGCCAACTCAGCACGCGGGCCGTCTTCGACGGCGAGAACTTCGTGATCGACGGGCAGAAGTGGCTCATCACAGGTGCCGACGGCGCCGCGACCTGGATCATCATGGCCGACCTGGCCGAGAACCCGCACCTGCCCGCCGGGCCGACACTGTTCCTCACCGAGGCCGACACGCCGGGCATCGTCATCGAGCGGATCATGAACACGATGGACCGCAACTACGTGGGCGGGCACGCGGTGGTGCGGTTCGAGAATCTGACGCTGCCGCCGAGCGCGGTACTCGGCCGCACCGGTCAGGCCCTGCGCTACGCCCAGTTGCGCCTGGCACCCGCCCGGCTCACGCACTGCATGCGCTGGCTCGGTGCCGCCGAACGCGCGCAGCGCATCGCCCTCGACCACGCGCGCACCCGCACGGCCTTCGGCAAACCCATCGGACAGCACGAGGGGGTGTCGTTCATGTTGGCGGACAACGAGATCGCGCTGCACCAGTGCAGGCTGACCATCTGGCACACCTGCTGGCTGATGGACCGGGGGCAGCAGGCCAGGCACGAATCGTCGATGGCCAAGTCGTATGTCTCCGAGGAACTGTTCAAGGTCACCGACCGGTGTGTGCAGGTGCTCGGCGGGATCGGGATCAGCGACGAGACCGTGGTGGAAATGCTGTTCCGCGACATGCGTGCCTTCCGGCTCTACGACGGGCCGACCGAGGTCCACAAATACGCGATCGGCAGACATCTGGTCGGCCGCTAGTACCATTCGATCCCATGAGTTCGGAACTGCTGGTCGATGTCCGCGCGGGCGTCGCGGTACTCACGCTCAACCGTCCTGCCCAGCGCAACGCCGTCACGGCGACCATGACGGCCGAACTCGGGGCGGCCCTTCGCCGCTGCGACACCGACGACGCCATCCGCGCCGTCGTCATCACCGGCACCCCACCCGCCTTCTGCGCCGGTGCCGACCTCTCGGCCGGTGCGGGCGGGGCGAGCGCGACGCTCGACCCGTCACCGTGGCAGGTGCGCAAACCGGTGATCGCCGCCGTGAACGGGCACGCCGTCGGCATCGGGCTCGCCCTCGCCTTGCAGTGCGATCTGCGCTATTTCGCCGACGACGCCGTGTACGGCCTCAGCCAGGTCAGGCGCGGAGTGCTCGCCGACGGCTACGCGCACTGGACCGTGCCCCGCCTGGCCGGGCTCGCCAACGCCGCCGACATCATGCTCACCGGCCGCACCTTCGACGGTGACGAAGCCAAGTCGATGGGGTTGGCCAATGCCAGCCTGCCCGCCGCCGAGGTGCTGCCGACCGCGCTTGCCGTCGCCGAGGACATCGCCGGTGGCTCCGCGCCGCTGCCCGTGGCCCTCACCAAGCGGCTCATCTGGGAAAGCCTCGGCATGACCCCCGCCGTGGTCGGGCAGCTCGAATCCGAGCTCAACGCGCACGTGGCCAAGAGCATCGACGGCGGAGAGGCGATGGCAGCCTTCAAGGAACGCCGTCAGCCGAACTGGTCGGGCAGCGTCAACGACGAGTGGCCCGCCTGGGACGCCCCCGGCGAACGCCCGAGCCTCGACTAGCTCAGAAGTTCCCGTTGCAGGAACCGGCAAGGTACAGCAACGCGAAACAGATCATCAGAATCGTGCCGATGATCCCGCCGATGTACCCGATCAGCACCTGATGACGCCCACTGAGCCCACCGTAGGAAGCGTCGATCTCGTTGAGTGCCCGCTTCCCGAGCGTCCACGCGACCGGCCCGAAGATCCCGCAGCAGAACGGGCTGAGCAGCCCGAGCACGAGAATCATGTTCGCCTGCGGGTGCTCGACCGTCGGGCCGATCGGTTGATTAGGGATCGCCACACCCCGAATTCTACGGTGTGGGACCACGATTCATCGTCAGCAAACCACAACTAGGCCGCCGACGTGGCGTGCAGACGCGGAACTCAGCCCAGGCGGCGTTGCCGGGCGATATCGGCCAACACCACACCAGCGGCCACCGAAGCGTTCAACGACTCGACCGGCCCCGCCATCGGGATGCTCAGGATCGAGTCGCAGGTCTCGCGGACCAGGCGCGACAGGCCCTTGCCCTCGGATCCGACGACGACCACCGTCGGCACGCTGCCGTCGAAATCGTCGAGGGTCGTGTCACCGCCCGCGTCGAGGCCGACGATCTGGATGCCCTGCGCAGCCCAGTCCTTCAGCGTGCGGGTCAGGTTGGTCGCGCGGGCGACGGGCAGGCGTGCGGCCGCGCCCGCACTCGTCCGCCATGCCACCGCCGTAACGGCCGCGCTGCGACGCTGTGGGATCACCACACCCTGACCGCCGAACGCAGCGACCGAGCGGATGACCGCGCCGAGGTTGCGCGGGTCGGTGATGTTGTCGAGGGCGACGAGCAGTGCGGGCTCGGCGGTCGACTTCACCCGGTCCATCAGGTCGTCGGGGTGGGCGTACCGGTACGGCGGCACCTGCAGTGCCACACCCTGGTGCAAGCCGTTGGCGCTCAACCGGTCCAGGTCGGTGCGTGGCACCTCGAGGATGGAGATGCCGAGGTCGGCGGCGCGCTGCACGCTCTCGGTGAGGCGGTCGTCGTTCTCGGTACCGACCGCCACGTACAGCGCGGTCGCGGGCACATCCGCGCGCAGGCACTCGAGCACGGGGTTGCGGCCGAGCACCAGCTCGGGACCGTCGTCGGACTTGCGACCGGCGCGCGGCACACCGGACTTGCCGGTCGGTCGGCCCTGTGCCGCTTTGGCTTTGGCCGCGGCGGCCGCGCGCTTGGCGGCGGGGTGCTTGGTGCGTTCGACCGCGGGCGGGGTCGCGCCGCGCCCTTCGAGGCCACGACGGCGCCTGCCGCCGGAACCGACGACAGCACCCTTCTTGGTGCCGCCCTTCCTGATCGCTCCGCGTCGCTGTGAATTGCCTGCCATCAGTTCGCCTTTCCGCTAGCTGCGCCCAGCGACCATTCCGGCCCCTGCGGGGTATCGGTGACTTCGATACCCGCCGCGATGAGCCGATCCCGTGCGGCATCGGCTTCTGCCCAGTTCTTGTCGGCCCGCGCGCTCGCCCGGCGATCCAGCTCCGAGCGGACCAGCACGTCGAGCGCGTCGAGCGCCGCCGAATTGTCGGCGGGGGTGTACCAGTGTTCGTCGAACGGGTCGACGCCGAGGATGCCGAGCATCGCCCGCACCTGCCCGGCCAGTTCGGCCGCCGTGTCGAGCGCACCCGATTCCATGGCGCGATTGCCCTCGTGCACCACGTGGTGGATCTCGGCGAGCGCCTTGGGAATCGCCAGATCGTCGTCGAGCGCGGCGGCGAACGCGTCGGTCCATTTGCCGACCGGCACCGCACCGGCCCGATCGTGCACCCGCCGCACGAAAGCCTCGATGCGCTGATAGGAAGCGACAGCGTCGTCGAGTGCCTTGTCGGAGTATTCGAGCATCGAACGGTAATGCGCGCTGCCGAGATAGAAACGCAATTCCACCGGCCGCACCCGGGTGAGCACATTCGGCACCGAGAGCACATTGCCGAGCGACTTCGACATTTTCTCCCCGCCCATCGTCACCCAGCCGTTGTGCAGCCAGTAACGCGCGAAACCGTCGCCCGCCGCCTTCGACTGGGCGATCTCGTTCTCGTGGTGCGGGAAGATCAAATCCATTCCGCCGCAATGAATATCGAATTCGGGACCGAGATAGAACTCGGCCATCGCGGAGCATTCCAGGTGCCAGCCGGGGCGACCGGGACCCCACGGCGAAGGCCAGCTCGGCTCGCCCGGTTTGGCGGCCTTCCACAGGGTGAAATCGCGGGGATCGCGTTTGCCTCGGGTGGGAGTTTCGCCCTGGTGCACGTCGTCGAGTTTGTGGCCGGAGAGTTCACCGTAATTCGGCCAGCTCACCACATCGAAATACACATCGCCCTCGGCGGCGTAGGCGTGCCCGCGCTCGATCAGCCGCTCCATCAGGGCGACCATCTGGGTGATGTGCCCGGTGGCGCGCGGCTCGGCCGACGGCGGCAGCACACCGAGGGTTTCGTAGGCGGAATCGAACGCGCGCTCGTGCGTGGCCGCCCATTCCCACCACGGCCTGCCCGCCTCGGCGGCTTTGTTCAGGATCTTGTCGTCGATATCGGTGACATTGCGGATGAACCGCACGTCGTAGTCGTGCGCCAGCAGCCAGCGACGCAGCACGTCGAACGCGACGCCGCTGCGCACATGCCCGATATGGGGCTGACCCTGCACGGTGGCACCACACAGATACACCGAGGCACGGCCGGGGACCAGCGGGGTGAATTCCCGCATGGTCCGCGTGTCGGTGTCAAAAAGGCGCAAGGTCACGGCATTCGATCCTAGTCGGTGGGATGAGAGTGGGGTTGACCGGCCGGTTCGTGGCTCGCCGCGATTCCTGGCGGCGACGGTGCGGCGGTCGGGTGGGGTGGCCCGTCAGGGCCGCGAACACTCCAGCAGACAGGTCGCGATGGCGGCGACACCCTCACCGCGCCCGGTCAATCCGAGCCCGTCGGTGGTGGTTCCGGATACCGAAACCGGTGCGTCGAGTAATTCGCCGAGTACTTTTTGCGCTTCGGCGCGGCGCGGGCCGATCTTCGGACGATTGCCGATGACCTGCACTGCGGCATTGACGACGGAATAGCCGTCGTCGGTGAGGAGTCTGCGGACTTCGGTGAGCATGGCGGCGCCGGTGACTCCGGCCCATTCGGGGCGGCCGACGCCGAAGACGGCGCCCACGTCGCCCAGGCCGGCGGCGGAGAGCAGTGCGTCGCACAGGGCGTGCACTGCCACGTCACCGTCGGAGTGGCCCGCGCAGCCGTCGGCGTCCGGGAACAACAATCCGGCCATCCAGCAGGGACGACCGGGTTCGATGGGATGCACGTCGCTGCCGATGCCGACTCTCATCCAGCGACCTCGGTCCGGACGGCAGAGTGACCGAGCTGCGCGGAGCCGCCGACCGCGAGAACGGCTTCGGCGAGGGTCAGGTCGAGTGGCGTGGTGATCTTGAAGGCCAGTGGGTCGCCCGCGACGGTGTGCACGGCGACGCCGAGGCGTTCGACCAGGCCCGCGTCGTCGGTCGCGCCGACGTCGGTGGCGTAGGCGCGACGCAGCAACTCGGCGTCGAAGCCCTGGGGAGTCTGGACGGCGCGCAGGCCGGCGCGGTCCGGTGTGCCGGTGACGACGCCCGCGTCGTCGACCGATTTCACGGTGTCGACGACGGGCAGGGCTGGCACGACGGCCGGGCTGCCTGCCTGTAGTTCGGCGGCGACGCGCGCGATGAGCTCGGGCGGGGTGAGCGCGCGGGCGGCGTCGTGCACGAGGTAGTACCCGGCGTCGGGTGCGGCCGCGATGCCCGCGCGCACCGAATCCGTGCGCTCGGCGCCGCCGACGACGACCTGCACCGGCACAGGGGGCATCGAACCGCCGGTCAGCGAAGTGGTGGACAGCAAGGCGGACGCGGCGTCGACCAGTTCGGCGGGCACGACCACGACTACCCGGTGCACAGCACCGGACGCGATCAGCCCATCGACGGCCAGCCGGACCATAGGTATACCGCCGACCGGGACGAACGCCTTCGGGGTGGGTTCACCCAGGCGCACGCCACGACCGGCGGCAGGAACCAGTGCTACGACAGGTCGCACACTACGAGGCCGCGGCGAGGACCTCGTCGAGCAGCGATTCGGCCTTGCCGTCGTCGGTGCCCTCGGCGAGCGCGAGCTCACCGACGAGGATCTGACGAGCCTTGGCCAGCATCCGCTTCTCACCGGCGGACAGGCCGCGATCCTGCTCACGACGCCACAGGTCGCGGACGACCTCGGCCACCTTGTTCACGTCGCCGGAGGCGAGCTTCTCGAGGTTGGCCTTGTAACGGCGGGACCAGTTGGTCGGCTCCTCCGTGTGTGGCGCGCGTAGCACCTGGAAGACGCGGTCGAGACCTTCCTGGCCGACGACGTCGCGCACGCCGACGTATTCGGCGTTTTCTGCGGGAACGCGAACGGTCAGGTCGCCTTGCGCGACCTTCAGGACCAGATACTCTTTCTGCACACCCTTGATGGTGCGGGTCTCGATTGCTTCGATCAGCGCCGCTCCGTGGTGGGGGTAAACGACGGTGTCTCCGACCTTAAAAATCATGTGTCCCGTGCCCCTTTCGATGTTCACAGTTTAACATGCGACTCGGTAACGGCGCGATCAACTGTGCAGGTCAGGGCCACAACGAGGACATCCCAGGGGTTGACAATCAAGAATTGTTGTGCATTGTGTTGCGCCAGAACAGGTTAACCACCAGCACAACGACCGGTATTCGCACTTCGGCCGTCCGGCATCGACGTGGCAACCACGTCCGGGACACCGAACTGTTACTTCCGTACCCGCGCGTCGCGAGCCCCGACGCCACGCGCGCGAAGCGAACTACTACGCTGCCTAGTTACTACCCTCCGGTCCCCGTGTGGAACGGAGTGAGCCCGGTCGACATGGAGGACAAACCGTGACTGCCCTGAAAGCTGTGACCGCCCCGTCGGCGCGACGTCGCATGGTGACGGTTGCCGCGCTCGCCGCTGCCGCGGGCATCGCCCTGACCGGCTGCAGTGCCGGCCAGCACACCCAGACCTCGTCGCAGGCCGCCGCGATCAACGGCAACCACGCCGATGTCGGCGACATCTCCCTGCGCAACGTGCACATCGTGTACCCCGAGGCGGCGTCGGAGCACCAGAAGGGCGGCAAGGCCGTCCTCGCCCTGTCGATCATCAACGGCAGCGAGACGGTCACCGACGAGCTCACCAGCGTGAGCACCGACCTCGGCCCGATCAAGATCACCGGCCCGGCCGGCGGCAAGTTCGAGTTGAAGCCGCAGGAGACCGTGCTGGTCGGCCCGCCGAGCGTCACCGCCGCGGCCGAGAGCGGCGATCACCACGGCACCACCACGGCCGCGCCGACCACCACCGCGGCACCGACCACGGCGGCGGGTGGCGGTAACTCGAGCGCGAGCGATGCCGCCGCCGAGCCGGCCAGCATCGAGATCACCGGCCTCACGGAGAACATCACCCCCGGCCTGACCTACACGGTCACCTTCAACTTCAAGGACGCGGGCACCGTGCAGGTGGCCGTTCCGGTCGACGCCGCCACGTCCGAGCGCGTCGAGAACGAGAAGTCCGGCCCGGCGCCCGAGGGCGCGGGCGGCGGTCACTGAGACCAACTGCCGAGAAAGCCGTCGCGAACTTTCGCGGCGGCTTTTCTTGTTGTCGGACCCGATCCGTAGGGTGCGCGTGTGGCCAAGACCAAAGCTGTTTTCCGTTGCACCTCGTGTTCGCACGAGGTGTCGAAATGGGTTGGCAAATGTCCTGATTGCGGTGCGTGGGGCACCGTGAACGAGGTGGCGGTCTCGGCCTCCGCGGCGGCGCCGGGACGCAGGGCCATGTTGCCGAGCACGGCGGCGGCGCCGCTGTCGCAGATCGACGCGAAGGTCACCCAGGCCAGGTCGACGGGGGTGAGCGAGCTCGACCGGGTGCTCGGCGGTGGGGTGGTGCCGGGATCGGTGGTGCTGCTGTCGGGTGAACCGGGCGTCGGCAAGTCGACCCTGCTGCTCGAGGTCGCGTTCCGGTGGGCCGCCCAGCGCGACGAGACCGCGCTGTATGTGACGGCGGAGGAGTCGGCGGGTCAGGTGCGCCTGCGTGCCGACCGGACCGGCGCCGTGCACGACCGGGTGTATCTCGCGGCCGAATCGGATCTGTCGATCGTGCTCGGGCACGTGGAGCAGGTACGCCCGACGCTGCTGGTCGTCGACTCGGTGCAGACGATGCTCGCCCCCGAAGTCGACGGCGTGATCGGCGGTGTCACCCAGGTACGCGCGGTGACGGCGGCGCTCACCTCGCTGGCCAAGGCGAGCGGGATCGCGGTGCTGCTGGTCGGGCACGTCACCAAGGACGGCAACGTGGCCGGTCCGCGCACGCTCGAGCACCTGGTGGACGTGGTGCTGCAGTTCGAGGGCGACAAGAACTCCTCGCTGCGCATGGTGCGCGGCATCAAGAACCGCTTCGGCAGCGCCGACGAAGTGGGCTGTTTCGAACTGCACGAGGACGGCATCGTCTGCGTCGACGATCCGTCCGGCTTGTTCCTGCACCACCGCACCGATGCCGTGCCCGGCACAGCGGTGACGGTCGCGATGGACGGCAAACGTCCGCTGGTCGCCGAGGTGCAGGGGCTCACGGTGAAGACCGAGATCCCCCAGCCGCGTCGCGCGGTGAGCGGCCTGGACTACAACCGGGTTGCCATGGTGCTCGCGGTGCTACAGAGCCGTGGACGGGTGTTCCTCGGCAAACACGACGTGTACGCGGCCACGGTCGGCGGCATGCGCCTGGTCGAGCCGACCGCCGACCTCGCCATCGCCCTGGCCATCGCCAGCGCCGAGGCCGATATCGCCCTACCCGCGGGCTGGGTGATCCTCGGTGAGGTCGGCCTGGCGGGCGAGGTCCGCAAGATCACCGGGCTCGGTCGGCGCCTGGCCGAGGCCGAGCGATTGGGCTTCACCACCGCCCTGGTTCCGCCGGGTTCGGAGAAGGCCAAGGTCGGTTCGATGCGCATCCACGAGGTCGGCGACCTGCGTTCGGCGCTGCGTTTGGCCGAACTCCGCAAATCCCGGGCACCCCGCGAGCCGGTGGCCGTGGAATAAGTCCGGCAAACCGCGCTTTCCGGTCGAATTCGGCATTTCGGCGGTAACAGCCGTTGACACGGCCGCTCGTCCTGCGAATTCTGCAAATCAGCCATCTTGGACATGTGATTTACAGCGCATCCGCATAATGCCCGGTCGGACGGTATTCAGTCGGCCAGGTTGAACGGTTCGGCCGCGCTGCGGATGGAACCGAGTTGTGCGACAACCATGTACGCACCCGCCGGGACCGGCAACCGCTCCCCCGCGCATTGTGGCTGGGACGTGGTGCCGAACCAGGTGCCCTTGTACGACAGCTGTTCGCCCGCCTTCAGGGTCTTCACCTCCGGCGGCCCGTCCGGGGTGCAGTCGTTGCTCGCCCACAGCCTGCGCTGCCCGTCGAGGGTGTAGACGAGGAACTGCGGGCCCGCGCCGAGATCGCGCGAGCACGCGGTCGTGGAGATGTTGGTGATGACGGTGCCGAAGCCCGGCTGGTCACCCACTCGGTAGGTCGGCTGATTGACCGTCACCTTCAGCGCCAGCGACTGATCGCTACACGGCTGGGCCGCGGGCTCGGGCGCGGCGGACGTGGTCGCCGCCGCCGCCGATGTGCTGGTCACCGAGCTGCTTGCCGCCGCGCTACTGGTCGCACTGCTGGTCTGGGACGTGCTCGCGACCGTCGTCGAGGACGCGGCCGCGCCTGAACCGGACGAATCACCACCGCGCGCCACCATCGTGACCAGCCAGACCACGATCGCGAGCGCGACGATGATGACGCCGATCGCGAGCGCGCGACGACGCCAGTAGATCTCCGGTGGCAGCGGTCCATTCGGTTCCAGCACGCTTCAAAGGTAAGCGCAGCGCGCGAGGGCGCGCTCGATGACCTCGGCGTGTCGGGCGCGTACCGCCCGATTCAGACCGTCTCGCCGATGTTGCCGACCACCCGGCGCAAGTGCGCGCGACCGTCCGACAACTGGTAGGTGACGCTCGCGATCGCGCACTGACCAGTGGCGACGCGCTGGGAGATGATCATCGAACGTTCCATGAGCAGCTTGCTGGTCTCCACCACATGCCGGGCCTCGAGGTCGTCGACCGTCGTGAGCCCTTCGCGGCGGCCGAGCAGGATCGAGGGTGACACCTTCTCGACCACGCTGCGGATGAAGCCGCCGGGGACAGCGCCGCCGTCGAGCGCGTCGATCGTGGCCTTCACCGCGCCGCAGCTGTCGTGGCCGAGAACCACGATCAGCGGCACATTGAGCACCTCGACGCCGTATTCGATCGAGCCGAGCACCGAGGAGTCGACGACGTGACCCGCGGTACGCACCACGAACATGTCGCCGAGGCCCTGGTCGAAGATCAGTTCGGCGGCTACGCGTGAATCGCCGCAGCCGAAGAGGATGGCGTGCGGACGCTGTCCGTTCACGAGCTTGGCCCGGTCTGCGGCGCCCTGGCTAGGATGCAGCAGAGTGTCGTTGACGAAGCGCTCGTTGCCCTCGCGCAGCGACTTCCAGGCACTTATCGGATTAGAACCAGGCATACCGACCATTGTGCACACGCTATCGGTTACCAGCGAGTCTGCGCTGTTACGCCTCGGCAAAGTCGGCCTGGCAGAGATGGAACGGAAACAGTGAGTATCGACGCCGAGGTCCTGCTGGATTGGTTCACCGAGCGGGCGCGTGACCTGCCGTGGCGGCGGCCGGAGGCGACCGCCTGGCACATCCTGATGAGCGAGATCATGCTGCAGCAGACACCCGTGGTCCGGGTGGAGCCGATCTGGCGGGAGTGGGTGGCGCGCTGGCCGGTGCCCTCGGCGATGGCGGCGTCGTCACAGGCCGAGGTGCTGCGGGCGTGGGGCAAGCTCGGTTATCCGCGTCGGGCACTGCGGTTGCACGAGTGCGCGCGGGTGCTGGCCGCCGAGCACGGCGACGTGGTTCCGGCCGATGTCGATGTCCTGCTCAGCCTGCCGGGTATCGGCGCCTACACCGCGCGCGCGGTGGCGTGTTTCGCGTACGGGCAGCGAGTTCCGGTGGTGGACACCAACGTTCGTCGCGTGGTGGCGCGAGCGGTGCACGGCCGTGAACCCGGTAATCCGTCCTCGCGCGATCTCGCCGAAACCGAGGCGCTGCTGCCCACCTCGGTGCCGCGGGCCGCGAAGTTCTCGGCGGCGCTGATGGAACTGGGTGCGCTGGTCTGCACGGCCCGCAACCCCGACTGCGGCAACTGCCCGCTGCCGCGCTGCGCCTGGGTCGACGCGGGCAGGCCGGCGGCCGAGGTGGTGCGCAAGGTGCAGAAGTACGAGGGCACCGATCGACAGGCGCGCGGCAGGCTGCTCGACGTGTTGCGTGATGCGTCGGGGCCGGTCGAGCGGGCGCGGCTGGACATGGCCTGGACGCGTGACCCGGGTCAGCGCGCCCGCGCCCTGGATTCCCTGCTGGTCGACGGCCTCATCGAGCAGACCGAGGACGGCCTGTTCGCTCTGGCCGGCGAGGGAGCCTGATCTCCGGACCCACGTCGGAACTGTCGACCAGGCGCGGGCGTGCCGCTCGTAACCGTGCCAGAAACCGTTCGACGTGCGCGCGATATTCCTCGGGCCGCTCATCGTGAATCAGGTGCCCGGCCCCGAGGACTCGGACGTACTCCGCGTCCGGATGCACTTCGGCCATCGTCCGCATCTGCCCCGCCGGGGTGATGGTGTGCTCGCCCTCGACGAGCAAGGCGGGCACGCGCAGTGATTTCCATTCGTCCCAGAAGTCGCGCGTTCCCCATTCCTCGGAGATCGCGCGGAAGGTGTCGACCTCGCCGTGCAGCCGGTAGCCGCCCGACTCGGTGAACGCCCGCAGGAAGTACCGGCCGGCCACCGGCCCGAAATAGTCGAGCACGGCCTGCTCGTCGGGGAAGGGTTGCGGCCAGGAGTGGATGAGTTCGGCCCAGTGCGCGGCGGTGCGGCCGGTGAAGTCCGGGGCGATGTCCTCGACGACGATCGCGCGGACCCGCTCGGGATGGGTCGCCGCGAACACCCACCCGTGCAGCGCACCCATCGAGTGCCCGATCACGATCATCGGTTCGGTGATCGCCGCCGTGTGCGCGGCGAGGTCGGCGACGAACGCCTCGGTGGTGAGCTCCACAGGCGGAACACGACCGTGACCTGCGGCATCGAAGGTGTATACATGCCCCGACTCGCGCAACCACGGCACCTGATCCGACCAGGTACGCGCACTTCCCATCAGCCCGTGCAACAGCAGAATCGGCACCCCGACCCCACCTTCGTCGTACAACACCCAGCCGATTGTGCCAGCTCGAGCATCGCTTTCAGCCGTCTTGATCTGGACTGACCGGCCTGGCGTCGACCGCCATAGACTGAGCCCATGGCTGTTGTGAAGATCAATGCGATCGAGATTCCCGAGGGCGCGGGCCCGGAGCTGGAGAAGCGGTTCGCCGCGCGTGCCCACGCGGTGGAGAACTCCCCCGGGTTCCTCGGCTTCCAGTTGCTGCGCCCGGTGGCCGGTGACAACCGGTACTTCGTGGTGACGCAGTGGGATTCGGAGGAGTCGTTCGCCGCGTGGCGCGACGGCCCGGCCCGCGCGGCGCATGCCGGTCACGGTGCCGACGGCGAGCGGCCCAAGCCGGTGTCGACCGGTGCGTCGCTGCTCGAGTTCGAGGTCGTGCTGGACGTGCCCGCGAAGTCCTGATCCGGGCGTTTCCCTGGATGTATTGACGCACGCCGACAGCGGCTGTCACAGTTCGAGGGAAATTACGCGAGGGTGCGCGGTAATCCGGTGAGATTCCGGAGCGGTCGCGCCACTGTATTCCGTGCCGGATTCCGGTGCGGGCAGCCAGACATCGGCACCCTCGCCTATCGCTTCGATCGCGGGACGCGCATCCCGGAGGAGGACCCGAATGGCTATCGCACATTCACCCAGCCGGTCTACCGGCCTCGACACCCTGGCAACCGTGCTGGTCACGGTCGGTGTCGTTCTTCTTGCACTGCTCACGCTGTACCTGGTCGGTTTCGATCAGGGGGCCGTCTCGCGTAGCGGGATGTTCCTGCACGAGCTGATGCACGACGGACGTCACCTGCTCGGTGTCCCGTGCCACTGACCGGATCCTTCAAAACCCTGCTGTTACGTGGTCTGCTGGCCGGCCTGATCGCCGGTCTGCTGGCCGCGACAGTGGGTTATTTCATCGGCGAACCCCATATCGAGGCGGCGATCGCCATCGAGGAGGCCGGTTCCGGCGGGCATTCGCACGGGACGGTCGAGGACCAGGCACACGACGAAGAACCGCTGGTCAGCCGGTCGGGGCAACAGGCGGGCCAGTTCCTCGCGCTTGCCCTTGCCGGGATGGCGTTCGGGGCGATCTTCGCCGCTGTGGTGAACACAGCTCGCCGTTTCACGACGCTGAGCGGGCCCCGGTTGTCGCTGATCGCAGCGAGTCTCGCGTGGGTGGCGATCGTCGTGGTGCCGTTCTTCAAGTACCCGGCCAATCCACCGGCGGTCGGCGATCCGGAAACCATCGATCAGCGCACCTGGCTGTGGGTGGCTGTCGTCGTGCTCGGCCTGCTCGCGGTCGCGGCGGCCGTCGCGGCCTATCGTGTGCTTGCCGGGCAGCTCGACTCGTTCCGGCTCATCGCCGCGGTAGCCGCGTTCGTGCTGGTCACCACGGCCGGTTACGTACTGCTTCCGGGCGTGAACGAGGTGTCCGACGACTTCCCGGCGACGCTGCTGTGGCAGTTCCGGGTGGCGTCGCTGGCCGAAACCGCCACCCTGTGGGCGGCTTTGGGACTGGCGTTCGCCGCGCTCACCGAATGGTCCAGCGCGCGTAGCACTCCGGTAGCACGCGAGGTCGCTACCTCGGGGTGATCCTCGTGAGTACCGCGAGAAGGCAGTGTCGGCATCATGACCGACACTGCCTTCTCTGTTTCCGTCGCCCGCCCGGGCGCGGTGCGCGTGGCCTTCGCCGGGCTGGTCACCGCGCTGGCCGCCGGTGTCGCCGAGGGACTGCTGCGTGCCGTGCGCGGTGGGACCGAATTCGGCGCCACCGCAACGGGTCTGCTCCCCCGGCTGGCCATCTACCTGGTGGTGCTCGGGGTCGCGATGCACATGGCCAACGGCAGCCGGGTCTCGCGGGCCCTGCTCACCGTCGGTATCGGGATGATCGGGTTGGTCTCGCTCATCATCGAACCGCTTGCGGTGCTGCTGTCCACCGACGACTTCGGCGCCCTGTTCGGTGGGCTCGCGCCCGATTCGGCTGTCCTCGTCGCCTGCCGGGCGGTGCACATCCTCGCGGTGGTGATCGCGATTCCGGCGATGTACACCCCGGCGGCGCACCGCTGGTTCACCCAGCGGTGAGTGTTCAGATGAGTTCGGCGTCCAGTTCCACCTCGGCGACACCGGCGAGCGCCTTGCTCACCGGGCAGCCGTTCTTGGCCGCGGTCGCCGCGGTGTAGAAGCCCTCGGCGTCGATCCCCGAGGCGACGGCGCGCACGGTCAGCTTGATCTTGCTGATCCGGAAACCGCCCGCCGGGTCGGGGCCGAGGGTCACGTCGGCGGTGACGTCGAGGCTCTCCGGCGTGCCGCCGACGTTGGCGATCTCGGCCGAGAGCGCCATCGAGTAGCACGACGAATGCGCGGCCGCGATGAGCTCTTCGGGGCTGGTGCCCTCGGCGTTGTCGGCCGCGCGGCGGGGGAAGGTCACGTCGTACTTGCCGACGCCGGAGCTGACCAGCTCGACCTGCCCGGAGCCGTCTTGCAGCCCGCCTGCCCAGAGTGTGCGTGCGCTACGAGTCGCCATCACGTTCCTTTCGGTAGCAAGAGTGTGTGTTCGATACCGAACCTACGTGAGCTCAGACCGGGATACTCGTCACTTCGTCGAGGCGTTCCAGCTTCTCCGGCCACACCTGCCGATGCAGGTCACGGATGGCGGCGGTGGGGAAACCGGAGTGCCGCAGCCGCAACCTGATGCCGCGTGGTTGTTTCAGGAACTCGGCGGCGACCACGGTCTCCACCCCTTCGGTCGCGGCGGTGACCCACGTGAACTCGATGCGGCGGTTCGCTTCCAGTGTGAGGATGCGGCCGTAGTGCGGGTTGCGCTTCTCGGCCGAGCCGGTGTCGAAATAGAGGGGCTCGTTCACGGCGGGTCGCATCAGGACCGATCCGGGGACGGCCAGCCACAGGTCGAGGCCTTGGGTCCAAGCCGCGTACAGCAGGCTCGGCTGGGCCTTCATGACTCGCTCGACGGTGAGCTCGTGGGGCCGAGTGGACAGGTCCGGGGGGCGAACTGGCTGGTCCATCAGCCGACTCTACCGGTCAAGTGCCCACCGAGCCCGCATCGGGTGTGCCACAGCGTCACTCGGGGTTGGTGACCCGCGCGAGCACGATGCCACCGAGAATCAGCGTCAGGGCGAAGACCCGGCCCGCGCTGAGCGGGTCCTTGTGCACGAGCACGCCGAGACCGATCGCCCCGAGTGCGCCGATCCCGGTGAACACCGCGTACGCCGTGCCGACCGGAAGGGTCTGCATGGCGCGCGAGAGCAGGTAGACCGCCAGCGAGCCGAGCACGAGGCACAGCAGGGTCGGGCCGAGTCTGGTGAAGTTCTCGGTGGGTTTGATGGTCTGCGACCAGGCGATCTCGACCAGGCCGGCCACGCCGAGCAGGATCCAGTTCATCGCGTGTAATCCTTTGCGAGCAGGCGCACTTCGGCGATGGCGGCGTCGAGTGACGCCTCGTGCTCGGCACGCAGGTGGGCGAGGTTGGGATCCGAGACAGCATTGGCCAGTTCGGCATTGACGAAAACGGTGTCGGTGACGGCGTAATGGCCCGCGAAGAAGTCGCGCAGGTAGCGCTCCTGATAGTCGAAGGCGGCCTTCGGCGCGCCGGGTGAGTAGGCGCCGCCGCGTGCGGAGACGACGACGAAGCGCCTGTGCCCCAGCGACATACGCGGGAAGGTCACCTGATCGAGCCAGGCCTTGAGCGTGGCGGGGATCGAGTAGTTGTACATCGGGGTGCCGATGAGGATCACGTCGGCGGCCAGCAGTTGCGCGAGCAGGGGTTCGACGGTGCGCCACGCGGCGCGGGCGGCGGGGGTGACGGCGAGGTCCGGCAGGCGATCGAGGTCCGTGCTGCCCGCCGCGAGGACGGCATCGCACAGCTCGGTCCAGCCCTCGTCGATGAACGGTGCGGGGTCGGTGGCGAGGTCGCGGTAGGTGTAGTCGCCCTCAGGGGCTGCCGCACGCCAGGCCCGCACGAATTCGGCGCCGAGTTTGCGGCTGAGGGAATTGGTCCTGGCACTGGCGTCGAGGTGCAGCAGGTGCGTCATGGTCCAACCTTTCGTTAACCGGACGTTGTGTCCGCTTATCCACACGGTAGAACACAAGTGGACACCTTGTCCACATTTACGTTTCTCGGCTAGAGTCGACCCCATGGAGCCTCGATCCGACCTGCTCACCGGCACGGCACCACCACCCGAACGCACCGACGCCGCCCGCAACCGCGCCAAAGTGCTCGCCGCGGCGGCCGACCTCTTCGCCAACCGCGACCCGCGCACCGTCACCATGGACGACATCGCCAAGGCCGCCGGCGTCGGCCGGGGCACCCTCTACCGCCGCTACCCCGACCGCAACGCCATCGCCGTCGCCCTGCTCGACGAACACGAACGCGCCGTCCAGGAACAGCTCCTCCGCGGCGAACCCCCACTCGGCCCCGGCGCTCCCCCCGCCGAGCGGCTCGCCGCGTTCTATGCCGCCATGATCGAATTGCTCAGCGCCCACGCCCATCTGGTACTCGGCGCCGAAACCGGCGGGGCCCGCTTCGCCACCGGCGCCTACGGGTTCTGGGCACTGCATGTCCGGGCCCTGCTGGTCGAAGCCGGTATCCCCCAGCCTGATTCGCTGATCGATACCGTCCTGGCCCCTGTGGCGGCCGAGGTCTACCTTCAGCAACGCGAACGTGGCCTGTCCCCGGAGCAGATCACCGCAGGTCTGTCGGTCCTCGCTCACCGGCTGCTCGGGGCCGGGTAGGCGCGATGTGTCGGTGGCTACGGCTACCGTCGCGCGGGTGAGGACACTTCCTACCGACGCCGAAGTCGACCGGTTCTGGGCCATGATCGAATCCGCCTGGGGGGCCTGCGGCGCGCCACGAACCGAGGAGCGACTCGACGAGTTCCTCGCCGAATTACGGGTGCTCAGTGCTGGTTTCACCAGCGAGGAGCTCACTGCGCTGGACCGCGTGGTCGAGCGCGCGCTCTACGACATCGACCGTGCCGATATCCACGCGCTGGTCGGCGGCTCCGACGACGGGTTCCTTTATCGCCGCGGCTTCATCGTCGCGCTGGGTCGCGAGTACTACCGCGCGGCTGTGGCCGATCCGGGGGCCGTGCGATCCCACGGCGAATGTGGGCAGATGGGCTATTTCTTCGCCCATCTGCACAACGACCGGTTCGGGACCTTCCCCGACCGGAATTCGGGAATCTCCAGGGAGACGGCGTCGAATCCGGCCGGGTGGTCGTGAATCGGGGTCAGGTGAGGTCGCGGCGGGCGGTGAGCCAGATGATTCCCGTCGCGAAGACCGTCACATAGAGCGCGAGGACGACGCAGGACTCGCCGCGGGTCAGGATGTCGAGGACACCCGGTGTGGCCGGGCCGTCCACCGTGCGCATCGCCCCTGCCAGTGAACCCGCGGCGGTGCCGGGGAGAAAGTCGGTGACCGCTTCGATGGGGCCGAATATCCCCGCGACCCCGCGCAGCAGGTTCTCGACGACGAGAACCCAGATCAGGCCGAGCCCGACAGCGAGAGCGGGGCCGCGCGCTACGGCGCCGATGAAGGCGCCCGCTGCGGTCCACATACTCAGAATGGCTGTGCCGGTGAGGATTCCGAGAAGTGACCGGTCGAGTGCGGGCAGCGTGACCGGCTGACCTTCCGTCACCGCGATGAGCGATGCGACACCGAGGTCGACGACGAACGCGGCACACACCAGGACTACCACTGTCACCAGCAGACCCAGCAGCAGCCCACCGACCGCATCGGCCCGGCCCGGCCCCTGGGTGAACACGGTCTTCCACGTCCCCCAGCCGTACCCACTGCCCACCGCCAGCGCACCGAGAACAAGCATCAGCGCACCGCCGAACATGGCCATACCCTGGGTGAATACTTCGGGCACAGCGGCCGGCATGAGCTGGCCGAGCAGCACGTCGCGCGGCAAGCCGTCGGACATGGAACCGCCCTCTCCGGAGCGGTAGGCCAGGTAGTTGAACAGGTAGGCGAAGGTCAGATTCAGCAGGATCCAAGTGCCGAGCACGATCCAGAAGGCGGGCCAGCGCCGGAGACGCAGACCCTCCGCCCTGATACTCGCCGTGAGATCTCTTGTCGTGCGGGTCATTTCGCGGCCTCCGTCAGCTCGAAGAAGACTTCTTCCAGGGATTTCTCGTCGACGCGCAGCTCGAGCAGGTCCGCACCCGCCTGCACGACAGCTCGCGCCACAGCAGGCGCCATCGCGGCCGTGGTCTCTATCCGGATACCCTCGGCGCCAGCCCGCACCGGCGCGTCGGACAGCGTGCGGACCGCCTCGACGGCCACGTCCACCGGTTCGGCGCGAACGAGCAGCGATGCGGTGCCGCGCAGTTCGGCGACCGTCGATTCGGCGAGCAGACGTCCACCGGAGATCACCCCGACCCGATGGCAGATTTCCTGCACCTCGGCGAGCTGATGACTCGACAGCAACACGGTGTGGCCGTCTGCCGCGAGATCGACGATGAGCGAACGCATTTCGGCCAGTCCGGCCGGGTCGAGACCGTTGGTCGGCTCGTCGAGGACGAGCAGATCGGGATCGCCGAGCAGGGCCGCACCGACACCGAGGCGCTGCTTCATGCCGAGGGAATAGGTGCGGAAGCGGTCGTCGGCGCGGGTAGTGAGGTCGACGCGGGCCAGCGCCTGGGTGACCTCCCGGTCGCCGAGTCCGCGATAGCGGGCGAGAACGCGCAGGTTGTCGCGACCCGACAGGTACGGGTAGAAGCCGGGGCCCTCGATCAGCACCCCGACCCGGCGCAGCACCTCCGGGTCGCCGGGGGCGCTGCCGTGGACCGTCGCGGTGCCCGCGCTCGGGCGGACGAGGCCGGTCAGCATGCGCAGGGTCGTCGTCTTGCCCGCGCCGTTGGGGCCGAGGAAACCGTAGATCTCCCCGGTCCTGACCCGCATACTCACCGCGTCGACCGCGAGGTGTTCGCCATAGCGTTTGGTCAGCCCGGTGGTGACCACGATTGATTCGTTCATGCGAAAGACGATCCGCGCCGAAGGGGTGCCCGCACATCCGTCGCGCGGCTCGATCGGGCCTACGTCGCGCGATGTACGCGGGGCCGCGGGAAAAATACGTGCGTAGGCCGACGCTTCTGCCCGGGTGACGCAATAGGGTTGCGTGGGTGGGAGCGAAGTGGGAGCGTGACGCGGCCGTCCGGGACTGGGGGCTGGCGGTGGTGGTCGCGATAGTGCAGCTGGCAGGCAGTTCCGGGGCGAATGCGCAGCAGACCGGGGTGCGTTCGCTCGACGCGTTCGCGTACCTGTTGCTGCTGGCCGGGCCGATCGCGCTCGGCTTCCGTCGGTTGCTCCCCGAGCCGGTGCTGGTGGTGGCCCTGCTCGCCGCCGTGTCCTACGTGCTGCGCGACTACGGGTACGGGCCGGTCTTCCTTTCCCTCATCATCGCGTTCCTCACGTCTGCTGTACACGGATCACGCTGGCGCACTTACCCGTTGGTCGTCGTCGGTTACCTGACGATGGTGTGGCCGCTACCCGCCCTGCTCGGCCGCGATGTCGACGCCTGGCAGGTTTTCGGCCTGCTGGCCTGGCTGGGTGTGCTGGTCGGGATCGCCGAGGGAATACGCCAGCGGCGCACGGTGGTGCTCGCGCGCCGGGAGCGGGCCGAGGCGGCGCAACGCGATGAACAGGCACAGCAGGCGCGGGCCGCGTCCGAGGAACGGCTCGCCATCGCCCGTGAGTTGCATGACGTACTGGCACACAGCCTTTCGCTGATCAATGTGCAGTCCTCGGTGGCGCTGGAACTGTTCGACCGCAAACCACAGCAGGCCGCCGCCGCGCTGGCCACGATCAAGACCACCTCCAAAGAAGCACTGACCGAGGTACACACGCTGCTGCACGCGATCCGCAGCGGCGCACCCGTCGCTCCCGAATACCCCGAAGCCTCTGCTGCCGAGCCGGTCCCGGCACCCGCGCCGCGTGCACCGGCACCGACGCTCGACGACCTCGACACCCTGTTGCAACGAACCAGGGCGACCGGTCTGCCCGTCGACACCAAGGTCATCGGCACCCCCAAGAAGCTGCCGAGCGTGATCGACGTGGCCGCCGCCAGGATCATCCAGGAATCGCTGACCAATGTGGTACGCCACGCGCCGGGGTCCACGGCGATGATCACCCTGCGCTACACGCCCGAAACGGTCGACATCACCGTCGACAACACCCGCCCGACCGGTACCGCCGTGCGCAGCGGGATCGGCGGGAACGGGATCATCGGCATGCGGGAACGGGCGCATGCGCTCGGCGGGGCGCTCACCGCCGGGCCCCGGCCGTCCGGCGGGTTCCGGGTGGCCGCGCGGTTGCCCTCCCGGCCGGCTGGAGCAGAGACATGATCCGGGTGCTGGTCGCCGACGATCAGGCGCTGGTGCGCGGCGGGTTCGTCGCACTGCTCGATGCCCAGGACGACATCGAGGTGGTCGGCGAGGCCGAGAACGGCGAACAGGCCGTGCGGATGACGCGCGCGCTGGTGCCCTCGGTGGTGCTGATGGACATCCGCATGCCCGTCCTCGACGGGCTGGCCGCCACCCGCATGATCGCCGACGACGCGCAGCTCGCCGACGTGCGCGTCGTCGTACTCACCACCTTCGAAATCGACGAATACGTCTTCGAGGCGATCCGGGCCGGTGCCGCGGGTTTCCTGGTGAAACACACCGAACCCGCCGACCTGCTCCGCGCCGTCCGGGTCGTCGCGGCGGGCGACGCCCTCCTTTCCCCCAGCGTCACCCGCCGCCTGCTCACCGAATTCGCCACCCACGCCAAACAACCACCCCCACCCGCCTTCGCCGACCTCACCGACCGCGAACGCGAGGTCCTCACCCTGGTAGCCGAGGGCCTCACCAACGCCGAAATCGCCGCCCGCCTCTACCTCAGCCCCGCCACCGCCCGCACCCACGTGAGCCGCATCCTCACCAAACTCGCCGCCCGCGACCGCACCCAACTAGTAGTCCTCGCCTACGAATCCGGCCTCGTCCGCCCCGGCTGGCAGTAGCCGGAGCGCCTTCGGATCAGCTGTCCGTGCCCGCTCGGCGGCGTTCGTCCTCGGAGAAGTGGGCGCGGCGGGCCATTCCGGCGGGGGCGGCTTGGGCTCGGGCCGAGTAGGCCGAAAGGGCGTCGAAGGCGCCGCGGACGCCGCCTGCTACGGGGGCGTAGGTGATGGAGGAACCGGGGTCGAAGCCGAGGTTGGAGCCTACTTCGACGGCGTCCATGTTGGCGCCGAGGAAGACGAAGGTCCAGTTGTAGACCTCCTGCTGCTGGGTGATGAGGGACTTGACCGCCGCATGGGTCCATTCGCGGCTGGAGTTCTCGTGGCCGTCGGTGAGGACGACGACGATCACCGTGCCGGGCCGCTCGTTCTCGGGGCGGGCCGCGAGCTCCTCGCCGACGCTGGTGACGAGTTTGCCGACGGCGTCGTACAGCGCGGTCCCACCACGCGGCAGCAGATTCGGCGCGGGCACCTGATCCAGCGGAACATTCGAATAGACCACCTCGTAGGTGGTGTCGAACTGCGCCAAGGTCACCTCGATCCGCTTCGGCACCTCCCGCTGCTGCTCGAAATACGCGGCCAACCCACCTTCGGTGTCGGCCTTGATCGTCTGCATCGAACCGGAACGGTCGAGCAGAACAGCGATGAGCGTGCGATCGGAATCAGTCATGTGCGTGAACACCCCCGTGTCGTGTGGACTGGCCCAACCCACGGTACGCCGCGAATCCACCTCTCGGAGACCACGAAAAGCGGCTCGAAAGATATCTCCAAGTTCGCATTCCTACCTTCGCCCCCATGGGCCCAGTTCTCGCATTCCACCGAATTTCCGACGCCGACGCCGCCCGCATCACCGCCGATGCCGAAGCCGCCCTCGAGCTGATCGACCACCTCGACCGCCCCGGCGAACCGACCGGCGACATCGACAAAGCCTGGGACGGCCTGCGCCACCTACTCGAGGCCGCGAACATCGACCTCGACCTCTTCGGCGACCTCGACCCCTGGGCAGGCGACGGCGCAACCAAGATATGGACAGCCGCCGAGATCACCACCGCCGCCCACACCCTCACAGCCACGCCCTACAGCGTCCTCGACCGACATTTCGACCCGGCAGCCATGGACGCCGACGACGTCTACCCCGAAATCTGGGACACCGATTTCTGCCGAGAATTCCTCCGCGAAAACTACGAAGCCCTCCGCACATTCTTCGCCGCCGAACAGAATTCCCAGGCCGTTTCGCAATTCCAATAACCGCTTGGCAACGAAAAAGCCCACCTTCCGAGTTCGGAAGGTGGGCTTTTCGTTCAGCTGGTTACTCGCCGGAGGCGGCGGTGTCGGGGGCGGTGCCCTCGGCTGCTCCGGTGAGGACGACCTCGGGCTTGTCGTCGCCCGTGGGGGCCTTGGTCAGCTTCGTCTTGCCGGTGAAGGTGAACTTGGCGTCTTCGCCCTGGCCTTCGCCGTCCCAGTTCTCCACGTCGACCGTGATGGTCTGGCCCGCGCCGATCTCGCCGAAGAGGATCTTCTCCGACAGCTGGTCCTCGATCTCGCGCTGGATCGTGCGACGCAGCGGACGGGCGCCGAGGACCGGGTCGAAACCGCGCTTGGCGAGCAGGCTCTTGGCCTGGTCGGTCAGCTCGATCGCCATGTCCTTGTTCTTCAGCGCCTTGGCGACACGGTTGATCATCAGGTCCACCATCTGCACGATCTGCTCGCTGGTGAGCTGGTGGAAGACGATCACGTCGTCGATGCGGTTGAGGAACTCGGGGCGGAAGTGCTTCTTCAGCTCGTCGTTGACCTTGAGCTTCATCCGCTCGTAGTTCGAGCCCTCGGCGTTGGACTGGGTGAAGCCCAGGCCGACGGCCTTGGAGATGTCGGAGGTGCCCAGGTTCGAGGTGAAGATCAGCACGGTGTTCTTGAAGTCGACCGTACGACCCTGACCGTCGGTGAGACGGCCGTCCTCGAGCACCTGCAGGAGGGTGTTGTAGATCTCCTGGTGCGCCTTCTCGATCTCGTCGAACAGCACCACCGAGAACGGCTTGCGCCGCACCTTCTCGGTGAGCTGGCCGCCCTCCTCGTAGCCCACGTACCCGGGAGGGGCACCGAACAGGCGCGAGGCGGTGAAGCGGTCGTGGAACTCGCCCATGTCGATCTGGATGAGCGCGTCGTCGTCGCCGAACAGGAAGTTCGCCAGCGCCTTGGACAGCTCGGTCTTACCGACACCGGACGGACCGGCGAAGATGAACGAACCGGACGGACGCTTCGGATCCTTCAGGCCGGCGCGAGTGCGGCGGATCGCCTTGGAGACGGCCTTGACGGCATCCTCCTGGCCGATGATCCGCTTGTGCAGCTCGTCCTCCATGCGGAGCAGACGGGTGGTCTCCTCCTCGGTGAGCTTGAAGACGGGGATGCCGGTCCAGTTGGCCAGCACCTCCGCGATCTGCTCGTCGTCGACCTCGGCCACGACGTCCAGGTCACCCGAACGCCACTGCTTCTCCCGCTCGGCGCGCTTGGCGACGAGCTGCTTCTCCTTGTCGCGCAGGCGCGCGGCCTTCTCGAAGTCCTGCGCGTCGATCGCGCTTTCCTTCTCGCGACGGGCATCGGCGATCTTGTCGTCGAACTCGCGCAGGTCCGGCGGCGCGGTCATCCGGCGGATGCGCATGCGCGCGCCCGCCTCGTCGATGAGGTCGATCGCCTTGTCCGGCAGGAACCGGTCGTTGATGTAGCGGTCGGCCAGCGTCGCGGCGGCCACGAGAGCGCCATCGGTGATGGAGACCCGGTGGTGCGCCTCGTAGCGGTCGCGCAGACCCTTGAGGATGTTGATGGTGTGCTCGACGGTCGGCTCGCCCACCTGCACCGGCTGGAAACGGCGTTCCAGGGCGGCGTCCTTCTCGATGTACTTGCGGTACTCGTCGAGGGTGGTCGCACCGATGGTCTGCAGCTCGCCACGGGCCAGCTTCGGCTTCAGGATCGAGGCCGCGTCGATGGCGCCTTCGGCAGCACCCGCGCCGACGAGCGTGTGCAGCTCGTCGATGAACAGGATGATGTCGCCGCGGGTGTTGATCTCCTTGAGCACCTTCTTGAGGCGCTCTTCGAAGTCACCGCGGTAGCGGCTGCCCGCGACAAGGGAACCCAGGTCGAGGGTGTAGAGCTGCTTGTCCTTGAGGGTCTCGGGGACCTCGCCGTTGACGATGGCCTGCGCCAGGCCCTCGACGACGGCGGTCTTACCGACACCGGGCTCGCCGATCAGCACCGGGTTGTTCTTGGTGCGGCGGCTCAGCACCTGCATGACGCGCTCGATTTCCTTCGAGCGGCCGATGACGGGGTCGAGCTTGCCTTCCAGCGCCGCCTGCGTGAGGTTGCGACCGAACTGGTCGAGCACCAGCGAGGTGGACGGCGTACCCGCCTCACCGCGCGAGCCGGTGCCCTCGACGGGCTCCTTGCCCTGGTACCCGGACAGCAGCTGGATGACCTGCTGACGGACCCGGTTCAGGTCGGCGCCCAGCTTGACGAGCACCTGGGCCGCGACGCCCTCACCCTCGCGGATGAGGCCGAGCAGGATGTGCTCGGTGCCGATGTAGTTGTGGCCGAGCTGCAGCGCCTCGCGCAGACTCAGTTCCAGCACCTTTTTCGCACGCGGGGTGAAGGGGATGTGACCGGACGGCGCCTGCTGGCCCTGCCCGATGATCTCCTCGACCTGGCTGCGCACACCCTCCAGCGAGATGCCAAGGGACTCCAGCGACTTCGCCGCCACGCCCTCGCCCTCGTGGATCAACCCAAGCAGGATGTGCTCGGTGCCGATGTAGTTGTGGTTGAGCATCCGGGCCTCTTCTTGGGCCAGGACAACGACACGCCTCGCGCGGTCGGTGAACCTCTCGAACATCGCTCCCTCACTCTCCTGCTCCGACATTCTGGCAACAGACGCCGCTGTGTGCTCGGTACAACCTTGGGCGCCGGAGGCGACAACTGTCGCCGTCAGCCTGCCATGAAGCCCGGGGGTTGCGGCCCCCGCCATCCACTCTAGTTGGCAGGGGATTCCGCCGTCGCCGCTCCACCCTATTGGGGACCGGTGACAACTTGGTCATTCACTCACAACGCGCACGTCGCGGCATTCGTTTCCGTTCCAGTTTTGCCTACAGCGAAATCCCGCCTCAGCCGGTGAACGGGGGCACGAACTCGCACGGCACGGGCGCCTGCCTGGCCGGATCGAGGGCGTTGAGGACGTGACCGGCGGCACGCGGACTGCCCGCGATGGCCATGTGCTCGGACCAGTCCTGCGCGCAACCGTCCTGCACGAGGACCGAGGTGGCGTTGGGACCGGGCACCAGGCCGGAGGTGTGCGGCACGACGAGCTCGTCGAGGACCGTGACGATATTGACGTAGGTGACGCGCGGGTCGTACACCCCGTCGGCATTGAGCGCGGTCATGAACGGCGAACCGCTGAACATCTGCGCGCACGCCTGGCACAGCGAGCCGGTGGCGGCGTCGAAGACCGGTCCCGCGCCGAGCGCCCGGCTGAAGTGGGCGATATCGCCCGCGCCGAAGGCGTTGGTGCCGAGCCAGGGCGGCGCGATCCCGACCAGCGTGCCGACCTTCTCACCGCCGCCGAGCCGCTTGAGGTAGTAGTTGCCGACGATATTGCCCTGCGAGTGGGCGACGAGGTCGACCCGTTCGGCGCCGGTCCGCGCGAGGACACCGTCGACGAAGGCCGACACCTCCGCCGCACTCTGCTCGATGGGACGCATCCCGCCGATGGCCGAGACGGGCCAGGGCAGCGCGTAAGCGCCGTAGGTGAGGGTGAACACGCAATAGCCCTCGTTGGCCAGCAGCGGGGCGTACACGCCCCAGTTCGTCTGCGCTCCACCGCCGGTGCCGTGCAGCAGGACGACCGGATTCGGATGTTCGGGCGTGGGAACACAATTCGGATCGTTCGCCCCGGGCAGCGCGCCGCCCGGGTTCGTCAGCTCGGGCGCGATGCCCGCGAAGAAGTTGTAGTCGACGGGGTAGGGGTCGGCGGCCGCACCGCCTGCCCCCACGAGACCCAGCAGCATCGCGACGGCGAGAACGAGCATCGACTTACTTCGCATGGAACCACCCCTGACTAGAACGCGTTCCAGTCATCATGGAACACGTTCCAGCCGTCGCGTGGCACTACGGTGCGATTCAGCGCACCAGCGCGTGCGAAGCGGTCTGCCCCGAGACCGGGGCGGCGGCGTTCGACTCGCCCTGCTGCACACCCGCGACGAACAGCGCACCGCCCAGCACCAGGAACGCCGCCGTGTGCAGGATCGCCCGCAGGATGTTCCAGCGCACCCACGCCGCCTCGAAATCGGCGCGCACCGAAACGGTGTCGGCCAGCGTCGCCGGGTCGCCCGCCGCGGCCAGGGCGTCGTTGAGCGGCACGTTCTGCCCGGCGGTGACCGCGAACGCGATCACGTTGAGCACCAATGCGATTCCGATCCAGATCAGCGTGGCGCGGTGATCGCCGCCCAGGTGCAGCGCGGCCGCGAGTGCGGTGAAGCCGACCGTCCCGAGAAAGCCGAACATGAACCACGGGTTGATGATCACCACGTTGATCTTCTGCATGACCTCGATCAGCGTGCGGTCCCCGGTGCGCGCCAGGGCGGGCATCACCGAGATCGCGTAGGCGTAGAACACGCCGGCGACGAGGCCGGTGCTGAGCATCGCGAGAACCAGCGAGGACAAACGAATGGCCGACATGGGAACCAACTCCTGACTCGAATCCGGAGTCGCGCTCCGGTGACAGGAACAAGTCAACCGCGTCCCCACCGCCACCGACATGGTTCAGGCGCTCAGCCACCTGCGTCAGGCGCTCGACCGTCGGCCCCGGACGTCACAACTCGTGATCGGAGATCATTCCGCTCTGCATCGCGAGGGCGGCGAGCCGGGTGCGCTTCTGGTTCTGCGGCAGATTCTCCACCCCGAACTTCGCGAAGAGGGCACGCAGGTGGGTTTTGATCGCGTCGATCGACAGGAAGAGTTCCTCGGCGATCTGCTGGTTCGACGCGGGCGTCGCGAATCCGGTGCCGTGCTTGTACGGACGGCACAGGGCGATCAGCACCGCGCGCTGGGTTTCGGTCAGCGAACGCATGGTGGGGATGGAACCGGAGGCGGTATGCGTGGCGTCGTCGACGACACCACCGAAATCGAAGAAATGCACCAGCGTGGTGCCGACCCGAATACGGTCACCCGGGCTCAGCCTGCGCCTGCCGACCAACCGCTCACCGTTGACGAACGTCCCGTTGCGCGACAGCCCGTCGTCGATGATCGTCCAGTGCGCACCGAGGTGTTCGACCGCGGCATGCAACCGCGACACCTCGGCATCCCAACCGAGCACGAGGTCGGCCTGAACGTTGCGCCCGATGGTGATCCGCTGCTGCGCGGGGTCCAGCGGCAATTCATGCTGGCGCCCGGTGTTGTCGGTGTACCGAAGAAAGGAGCTCACCGCACATCTCCCAAGACTCGAAACACCTTGCGCACAACCATCAGTCTATCTTTCCAGGCCACATTCCCACCCACCCGAGGAGGGCGGAAGAAGCGGTACCCAACCCTTCCCGACCTCGAGGAGGGAT
>NZ_BDBI01000033.1 GCF_001612905.1 Nocardia ignorata NBRC 108230
ATATTTCAGCTCTTGCCGACCTCTTTGTTGTAGGCCTCGGTGATGTCGGCCGAGATGCGGCCGCGCGCGGAGACCTTGTGGCCCTTACGACGGGCCCATTCACGAATTGCGGCGCTCTGCTCGCGGTCCATGGAAACGCGGCTCTTGCCCTGCGGCGCCGGCGTACCGGCGGCCTTGGTCCGGCGACGGCCACTCACGCGACGCGCGTTGGCGACCCACTCGTCCAGGCCTTCGCGCAGGCGCGCCGCATTTGCCTCCGACAGATCGATCTCGTACGACACCCCATCGATAGCGAACTCGATGGTTTCGTCCGCGATGGACTCACCGTCGACATCGTCGATCAGGCTAACGGTGACCTTCTTTGCCATGAGATGAACGTCCTCTCGAAATCGTCAAGCCTGCCTCCAGGCCGAATACCCGAGGCAAGAATACCCCGAAATGCGAAATTTCCAACACGAGGCCTTCGCCCCGCGAATTCACAGGTCAGCGACTACTCGGGCGCACAATGGGGAACAGGATCGTTTCCCGGATTCCCAAACCCGTGAGTGCCATCAACAAGCGATCGATTCCCATACCCGTTCCGGTGGTCGGCGGCATGCCGTGTTCCATCGCGGTGAGGAAGTCTTCGTCGAGGACCATCGCCTCGTCATCGCCCGCCGCGCCGAGGCGCGCCTGGTCGACGAACCGTTCGCGCTGGATGACGGGATCGACCAACTCCGAATAGCCCGTGGCCAACTCGAAGCCGCGAACATAGAGATCCCACTTCTCCGTAACGCCGTCCTTGCTGCGATGCTGACGGGTCAGCGGTGAGGTCTCGACGGGGAAGTCGCGAACGAAAGTCGGCGCGTAGAGCTTGTCGCCATAGACGTGTTCCCAGAGTTCTTCGACCAGTTTCCCGTGACCGTAGCCCTTGCCCGACGGAATTTCCAGACCGACCCGTTCGGCGAGTGCCAGCAATTCCTCGACAGTCGTTTCCGGAGTGACCTCCACACCGATCGACTCCGACAGCGACGGATACATCTCGACCGTCGTCCACTCGCCACTCAGATCATATTCAGTACCGTCGGCAAGAGTCACCACGAGGGTGCCGAATGCCTCTTGTGCGACTTCCTGGACCAATTCCCGGATCATCGTCGCCGAGTCGTCGTAGGTGCCGTAGGCCTCATACGTTTCCAGCATCGCGAACTCGGGCGAATGGGTGGAGTCGGCGCCTTCGTTGCGGAAGTTCCGGTTGATCTCGAAGACCTTCTCCAGGCCGCCGACCACGCAGCGCTTGAGGAACAGTTCCGGCGCGATACGCAGGAACAGGTCCATGTCGAGGGCATTGGAATGGGTGACGAACGGGCGCGCGGCGGCACCGCCGTGGATGGTCTGCAGCATCGGGGTCTCGACCTCGAGGAAGCCACGGCGCTCGAGCGCCGTACGCAGCGCGCGGACCACGTTCACGCGGGTACGGGCCATTTCCCTGGCCTCGGGGCGCACGATCAGGTCGACGTAGCGCTGCCGGACGCGCGATTCCTCGTTCATTTCCTTGTGCGCCACCGGCAGCGGGCGAAGCGACTTGGCCGCCATCGACCACGAGTCCGCCATCACGCTCAATTCGCCCGTGCGCGAGGAGATGACCTCACCGTGCACGAACACGAAATCGCCGAGGTCGACATCGGACTTCCAGGCGGCGAGCGCGTCGGCGCCGACACCATTGAGGCTGATCATCGCCTGCAGTTTGGTTCCGTCGCCCTCCTGCAGGGTGGCGAAGCACAACTTGCCGGTATTGCGGACGAAAATGACGCGGCCGGCGACACCGACCTGCAGACCGGTTTGCGTATCGGGTTCGAGATCCGGGTAGGTGGAACGGATTTCGGCCAGCGTGTGCGTGCGCGGCACGACCACCGGATAGGCGTCACCACCGCCGGCGAGCAGCCGTTCACGCTTGTCCCGGCGAATCCGCATCTGCTCGGGGACATCGCTGTCCACGGCGGAACTGACGGCGCGGCCGGTCTCGGCGGAGTTAGGGGTGCTCACATTCGATAACAGTAGCGTGCACCGGAAAGGACCAGTGCGCCGCCCGTTACAACGAAGCCAGCGACTCCACTTCCCGGGCGAAGTGCGGCACCCCGATGCCTACGGTGAGCATGCCCGCCGACTTCAGCGCCTGATAACCGCCGATCAGATCGGTCGCGCGGTGCAATCCGAGTTCCTGAAGCGAGGCCGCGGCCAAACTGGACGTATAGCCCTCCGAGCAGAAAATGATCCACTCCACATCGTGGTCGCGCGCGAGCGACAACCGCGCCGACGACGTGGGATCCAGCCGCCATTCCAGCACATTGCGCTCTATCACCAGCGCACCCGGCAGAGAGCCCTCCCGAACACGCTGCGCGGCCGGGCGGATGTCGACCAGAATGGCGCCTCGGGCCAGCGCGGCGGGGACGTCGTAGACATACAGCCTGCGCAGCTTGGCGCGCGCGTTGTCGAGCATCTGGTCAATCGACAAACGGCTCATCACAGATCACCTTCGGGCTGGTCGGTGAGGACGGTTTCGGTGCGTCGCAGGGTGCCGTGGCCGGTCACCTCGTAATAGGACATGGCGGTCAGCGGCGGCGAATACGCGTGCACGCTGAGGGTGGGATCGAGCGGGCCCGCCGTCGCGTCGGCGGCGCGGACCACATCGTGGACCCAGCCGATCGGAAACGACGCCTGATCGCCCGCCGCGAGGGTGCGCTCGCGTAACTCGGTGCCATTCCAGCGGAATTCCGACAGTGCGCCGCTGAGCACGGTGAGCGCGCCGAGCGAACCGGCGTGGTCGTGCAATTCGGTGGGTTTCCCCGGCGTCCAGCTGATGAGCCAGACATCGACCTCGTCGTCGGCGATCAGGCGGGTGGCCCAGCGCTGTTCGGTCGGCCAGAGCCCGTCGGCGGGCAGCAGATGGTCGTAGCGACCGGCCAGGATATCCTCGGCGCCCTCGTCGGTGAGACGCAGCAGGTCGGCGGGGCGCAGCCGGGTGGGCAGGGCCGAAGCGACCGCGCGGTCGAGCGGCGGGGTCGCGGAGTATTCGTCACGGGCCGACGGCAGAGAAAGAACAGAGGAACGCATGAGCGCATCTCCAAGGAGTGAGAATCGGTCGAGGGGAAAACGTCAGCCTCGAACGGTCGAGGCAGGTCAGCCTCGACAACACTCCTGGGTGCTCACACGGAAAGACACGGGAGCGAGCTTAGCAGGCTCCCGCGTGGCCCGGCCAATGACCTGAATCACTTCTTGTTGCGCTCGTAGACGTGGCGCAGACCGGTGAGGGTGAGATGCGGTTCGTGCTGGTCGATCGTTTCCGATTCCGGCACGATCAACGGCGCGCCCGTCCCGGTGGCGACCACGGTGACATCGGTACCGGCGAAGGCGTCGAATTCGTCGCGAATGCGGTCGATCAATCCGTCGACCAGACCGGCGAAACCGAAAACCGCACCGGATTGAATGCACTCCATCGTGTTCTTGCCGAGCACTGAGCGCGGCCTGGCCAGTTCGACGCGGCGCAACGCACTGCGTTCGACCAGTGCCTCCGTCGACACCTCGACGCCCGGCGCGATCACGCCACCGAGGAACTCGCCCTTGGCCGAGACCAGGTCGACACACGTGGCGGTGCCGAAGTCGACGACGATCGCCGGGCCGCCGAACCGGCGGAACGCGGCGAGGCAGTTGACGATACGGTCGGCGCCGACCTCCTTGGGATTGTCGACCAGTAGCGGAATGCCTGTCCGCACACCGGGT
This sequence comes from Nocardia ignorata NBRC 108230, assembly GCF_001612905.1. GTDB lineage: Bacteria > Actinomycetota > Actinomycetes > Mycobacteriales > Mycobacteriaceae > Nocardia > Nocardia ignorata. The sequence continues at coordinate 3,757 of NZ_BDBI01000033.1, forward strand.
TCCACAACCACATTCGGCACATGCGACCAATAGCGGGCGAGCATGATGCGCAGTTCCCGCAGCACCGGCGGCACCGTCGACAACGCCGAGACGCCGACCACCTGGTCGAGATCGGCACCGACAAGACCGCGCACCTGCATCGCGAACTCGTCGGCGGTGAGCAATGGATTGGTGTGAATACGCCAGTGCCGCACCAGTTTCGCGTGCTCCCCGAGACCGGAGAACAGGCCGAGTTCGATGGCGGTGTTGCGGACGTCGATCGTCAGCAGCATGTCCGACCCCCGCCGCGATCAGGCGATCGACAGGGAACGCGGCGAGGTGAGCCCGGAACCCTCGGGCGCGTGGGCGGGATCGGCGCCGAGTTCGACGGGCCGGTTGCGGTCGTCGACGAAGACCACCTTCGGCGCGTACTCGCGCAGCTCGGCCTCGTCGAGCTGGCCGTAGGCGATGAGGATGACCAGGTCGCCGGGGTGCACGAGATGTGCCGCGGCGCCGTTGATCCCGATCACACCCGAACCGCGTTCGCCCGCGATCACATAGGTTTCGAGGCGGGCGCCGTTGTCGATGTCGACGATGCACACCTGCTCACCCTCGAGCAGGCCCGCCGCGTCGAGCAGGTTCTGGTCGACGGTCACCGAACCCACGTAGTGCAGGTCGGCGTGGGTCACGGTGGCACGGTGGATCTTCGAGGTCATCATGGTGCGCAGCATCGGCTTCGCCTTTCTCAGTGCGCCTGCGGGGCAGGCAGGGAGTTCGCGTCGGGGTGCCCGTCGAGCTGGGCGCCGAGAACAAGGGGTGCGTTGTCGATCAGGCGGGTGCTGCCGACCTTGGCCGCGACGAGCAGGCGGGCGTTGCCCGATTCCGGGGCGGGGCCGAGGAGCGAGTCGCGCAGTTCGAGGTAGTCGACCTCGACACCGTCGGCCGAGTCGAGGACGGCGCGGGCGGCGGCGAGGACACCCTCGGGGCCGAGGCCCGCGGCGTGCCTGCCCGCGGCCAGGGCGGCCGACAGGGCGAGCGCCGATTCCCGTTGCGCCGCATCGAGATAGCGGTTGCGCGAGGACAGGGCGAGACCGTCGGGTTCGCGGACCGTCGGGTAGGCGACGATCTTCACGTCGAAGTTCAGGTCGCGGACCATCTGGCGGATCAAGGTGAGCTGCTGGTAGTCCTTCTCCCCGAAATACGCCTCCGAGGCGTGGGTGAGCTGCAGCAGTTTCGCGACGACGGTGAGCATGCCCGCGAAATGCGTCGGCCTGCTGCCGCCTTCGAGCTCGGCGCCGAGCGGGCCCGGGTGCACGGTGGTGCGCGGGCCGTCGGGGTACATCTCGTTGGCCGACGGCGCGAACACCAGGTCGACGCCCTCGGCCGCGAGCAGTGCGAGGTCGGCGTCGAGGGTGCGCGGGTAGGCGTCGAGATCCTCGCCCGCACCGAACTGCAGCGGGTTGACGAAGATCGACACGATCACGATCTGATTGGTGAGCCGCGCCTGCCGAACCAGCTGCAGGTGGCCCTCGTGCAGCGCGCCCATGGTCGGCACGAAACCGATGCTGCGGCCCGCCCCGCGCAACGCCTTGGCCACCGTGGACAGCACCTCGGGGCTGTGGTGCACGGTGAGCGCGCCGGGCTTGAACGCGCCGGTCGCCCGGGCGCCGCCCTGGTGGTGATGCACTTCTCGGGGTTCCATCAGTGGCCTTTCTCGGCGAGCAGCTCGAGCAGAGCGGGATTGGTCCTGGCGAGTTCGGCCGTGCGCAACGACATGGCGCGATACGACGCGGCCAGGCGTTCGTCGAACGACTCGACGGCATTCAGGTGTGCGGCGACCGCGTCCACGTCGCCCCGGGCGACCGGGCCGGTGAGCGCGGCCTGACCACGGCGCAGCGCGTTGTCGAGCGCGGCGGAGACCAGCGGGCCGATGAGGCGCTCGGGCAGGCCGCCCGGTTGCTCGTCGACCACAGGCTGACCGAGCAGGCCCGGGCCCGACATCGCTTCGCGCAGCGCCGAAACCGCGTCGACGATGAGCGTGACCAGGTGATTGCTGCCGTGCGCGAGGGCCGCGTGATACAGCGTGCGCTGGTCCTCCTCGATCCGCACCGGCTCGCCGCCCATCTCGATCACCAGCGCCTGGGCGATGGCGTAACCGACCTCGTCGGCGGCGGTGATACCGAAACAGGCATTGGCGAGGCGGGCGATGTCCTCGTCGTGACCGGTGAAGGTCATCGCCGGATGAATCGCCAGGCCCAACGCGCCCTGCTCGGTGAGCGGGGCGAGCACACCGACACCATTGGCACCGGAGGTGTGCGCGACGATCGTGCCCGGCCGGACCACACCGGCCGAGGCCAGACCACGAACCAACCCGGCCAGCTCGGCATCGGGCACCGCGAGCAGCAACAACTCGCTGCGCTGCGCCACCTGCTCCACCGGCAGGATCTGCGAATCGGGCAGCCGGGTGCGTGCCCGGTGCACGGAGGCATCGGAAATCGCGGCGACACCGAACACCACATGCCCGGCTCGCTCGAGCGCCACACCGAGCGCCGAACCCACCCGTCCCGCCGAGACGATTCCCACCGTCAGCCGTGCGGGCGCTGGATCGACACCTGAGTTCGCGCCATCAGAATCGACACTTCTCGAGGTCAACATTGTCCTCTCGATTGCGTTCCAGTCCCGCTGTGCGGGTACCAGACGTACCGGTCGAGAATAACGGGCCCTACGCCCACCCCGCCACGCCCCCCGTCGTGATCTAGCACACCCGCCTCTCCGGGAATTCAGGCCGGACTCAGGGGCGGGGTGACGTGCGTCGGCGGCCAGACCATGTGCGCGGTTACGGTTGCCCGTCCCCGGTGAGTTACCCATGTCCTCACTGACCCGCCTCCCCGAGAATTCAGGCCAGGCTTATGCGCGGAGAGACTTGCGTCGGCGGCCAGACCATGTGCGCGGTTGCGGTTGCCCGTCCCCGGTGAGTTACCCATGTCCTCACCGAAGTGGGCGGGTGCGTGGCGGATTCAGCGGTGTGGTTCGGGTGGGTGGCCCGCTGGACGGTGATCTTGGTGCGGCTATGTGCGGGTGGACTCCGATTGGAGGTTGGCCATGATGTCGGCTACCGAGAGGCGGGTGCCTTCGGATTCGGCGCGACGGCGGCGGCGGGAGCTGGTGCCGACGGTGGGGGTGGCCGGTGTGGGGTTGGGGGCCGGGGACGGGCCGGAGTTCGGGGGGGCTTCGAAGGCGGATTCGGCGGTGGGGACCGTGGCCGGCTGTTCGGTCGCGGGCTCGGGGGTGAGGGAGCCGGTGGGTGCCGGGGTGGCCGTCGGGTCGGTGGCCGGGGTCGACGACTGGTCCGTGCCGTTCGACGCGGGGGCCGAGGGGGCGGGGTCGAGGGGGCGGCCGTCGTTGTCGACCTTGCGGGTGTGGGGGGCCGACAGGCGCGGGGGCGGGGTTTTGGTCGACGACGACTTGGCCGGTTCGGGCTCCGGGGTCGACTGCTGGGACTCGGCGTATTCGTCGAGCTGCACGGCGGAGGTCTCGGCGGTGACCGGATCGTCGTAGGGGTCGGCGAAATTGGCCGACACCGGCTGCATGAAAACCGGTTTCAGGGCGCTGGGCGGTTGCTGCCAGGGGCCGAACCACGCGGCGGCGGCAGCCTCGTGGCTATCGTCGATCTCGGGCTCCGCCTCGTCGAAGGCGTCGAAATCGGCGTAGCCCGATCCGCCGCTCGGCAGGGCGTCGATGCGGACCGCGTCGGCCTGCAGGGCAGGCTGGTCATCGGGCAGGGCACCCTCGAACAGCACCTGCAGGTTCTGGCGCAGCAACGTGAGCTCCGCACGCAGGGCCGCGATCTCGGAAGCGTCGGCACCCACTTCTGCGCGCACCCGCGCCTCGACACCCATCTCGTATTCGCGGCGGGCGTTGATCTCCCGCTCGAGCTGCAACTCGTACACCGTCTGCAGATCGCGCACCTTGGCCTTGTCGACGGCCGCGTCCTTGCGATAACGAGTGGCCGCGAGGGCGCCGATCACGGCCGCCCACAGCGCCGCTACCAGGCCGATCCGGACGAATTGCACATTGTCGCTGAAGACGAGGAAAACACTGGCTGTCAGGCCGAGGAGAAGGAGGGCGCCGATGAAGAGCTTTCCCGCGTCGTCCCGCCGTCGACGGGGCGTGGTGCTACGGGAGGGTGAAACCATGGTGGCCAGGGTAGCCGGAAACAGCTGGTCGGCACACCGACAACGGGGGTGATTCCATTCGCAAGTTGCTAGGTGGTTGCCGGTTCGTCCGGTGGTTCGTCCGGCGCGCGGCAGCAGTATTCGAGCCACAAAGCCGCAGCAACCAGGGCGGAACCGGCGAGCAGACCGACCACCGCGCCCGGTGAATCCGAGGCCGCCGCCGTCACCGTGCCGCTCTGTGGGAAGACCCACAGCAGGAAGCCGAGCCACACGCCCGCCGCCAGCGAACCGACCTGCAACGACGCCTTGGCCAGCGCGGCCGCCCGCGCCACATTGATCGGATGCAGTTCGCCCGGTCCGTCGCCGATGCGCTGCTCGGCGATCCGGTTCTTGACGACGAACCCGAGCGCCGCCTCGATCCCGGCCACCGGCAGCAGCGAGGCGCCGGCGAGCACCGAGATGGACGGGAAGGTCGAGTAGGCGAAGCGGGTCGCGATCCAGGCGATGGCCGCGGCCAGCACGACATTCAGGGCGAGGTCGAGCAGCCGTGTCGGTTTCAGCACGGGCGGGCGCCTTCGCGCAGGACCAGGTCGGTGCGGACCACACCCGCGCGTTCGGCGGGGTCGACGGCGGCGAGCAGGTCGGCGACTGGCACCTGTGCGCCGTCGACGTGCAGACGGGCATCGGGCTCGACGTCCAGCCAGGGGACCAGCACGAACGCCCGGTGGTACGCCTCGGGGTGGGGCAGGATCAGCGTCGGATCGCTGTCGCGGACAACGGCTTCGCCGCCGTCGACGCATTGCACGATGTCGACGTCGAGCGTCCTCGCGCCCCAGCGCACCTCACGCACCCGGCCCGCCGCCTGCTCGAGCCGCTGCCCGAAACGCAACCAGTCGTAGTCGTCGAAGGACGGATCCTCGGCCACCACAACGGCATTCAGGTAGTCGTCCTGCTCCACCCCGCCCCACGGCGCCGTGGTGTACACCGGTGACACCGCGCGGGTGCGCTCCCCCAGCGCGTCGAGCACGCTGCGCAGATTGGCGAGCCGGTCGCCCAGATTGGCGCCGATCGAGAGCACCGCACGGGTCATCGGCGCGGCTCCGGCACCGCGGTGCGGTAGCGGGTGGCGACCACGCGCACATCGGTGAAGGTGTGCGGGATCGGTGCCGACGGCTTGTGCAGCACCGCTTCGACCGCTTCGATCCGCGGGTCGGTCATCACGTCGTCGGCGATCTCGGAGACGACCGTTTCGATGAGATCGCGCGGCGGGCCGGCGACGATGCGCACGGCGCGTTCGGCGAGGGCGCCGTAGTCGACCGTGTCGGCCAGATCGTCGGAGGCCGCGGCGGCCGCGAAATCGACCCACACGGTGAGGTCGACGACGAACTCCTGACCGTCGCGGCGCTCGAAATCGAACACGCCGTGCCTGCCGAACACGGTGAGCCCGCGCAGTTCTATGCGCGAGGACGCGGGCCGGTCGGCGGGCGGGGGCAGCAGCGGTGAGTTCATCGGGCGGCTCCTCGGGCGGCGGTGGCGCGCTGCCACGCATCGACAACGGTGACGGCGTCCAGCGAAGCGCGCACGTCGTGGACGCGCACGCCCCAGGCGCCGTGGGTCGCGGCGAGCGCCGACACGGTCGCGGTGGCGACCTCGCGTCCGTCGGGCGGGCGCGGGCCGCATTCGTCGGCGAGCAGGGCGCCGAGGAAACGTTTGCGTGACGCGCCGATCAGGATGGGCAGGCCGTCGGCGACCAGCTCCGGAAGGGCACCGAGCAGGGCCCAGTTGTGGTCGGCGTTCTTGGCGAAACCCAGGCCCGGATCGAGGATCAGCCGGTCGGCGGCGATGCCCGCGGCCACGGCCAGGTCCACCTGGGTGCGCAGTTCGGCGCGCACCTCGGCGACCACGTCGTCGTAGTGGTCGGCCGGGCCGGTGTGGCGGTAGTCGGCGCCCGCGCGCCAGTGCATGAGGATCCACGGCACGCCCCCGTCGGCGACCACCCGGACCATGTCCGGGTCGGCTCGCCCACCGGACACGTCGTTGACGACGGCGACACCGGCGGCCAGCGCCGCCTCGGCCACCTCGGCGCGCATGGTGTCGACACTGGTCGGCACCCCTGCCGCGACCAACCCGCGGATCACCGGCGCCACTCGCGCGGCCTCGGTCGCCGGGTCGACGCGGTCGGCGCCCGGCCTGGTGGACTCACCACCCACATCCACGATGTCGGCGCCCGCCTCGTACAGGGCGACACCGTGCGCGATCGCGAGCTCGGGATCGAGATAGCGACCGCCGTCGGAGAACGAATCGGCGGTCACGTTCACCACGCCCATGACCACACATGAGCGGCCGCCCCGCGCGGTCACGAGGGGCTGGTTCATTTGCGCAGGATCAGGTCCAGCGCCTCGGATCGCGAGGCGGCATTGGTCTGCAGGAGGCCACGCACCGCCGAGGTGGTGGTGCTCGCGCCGGGCTTGCGGATACCGCGCATCGCCATGCACAGGTGTTCGGCCTCGATCACCACGATCGCGCCGCGCGGGTCGAGCCTGCGCATGACCGCGTCGGCGACCTGGCTGGTGAGGCGTTCCTGCACCTGGGGGCGTTTGGCATAGAGGTCGACCACGCGGGCCAGCTTCGACAGGCCCGTCACCCGGCCGTGCGGGCCGGGGATATAGCCGACGTGCGCGACGCCGTGGAACGACACCAGGTGATGCTCACAGGTGGAGAACATGGGGATGTCACGCACGAGCACGAGTTCCTGGTGACCCTCGTCGAAGGTGGTGGCGAGCACCTCGTCGGGCTCGGTGTAGAGGCCGGCGAACATCTCGCGGTACGCGCGCGCCACGCGGGCCGGGGTGTCGAGCAGGCCGGGTCGGTCGGGATCTTCGCCGACCGCGAGCAGCAGTTCGCGCACCGCGTTCTCGGCGCGCTGCTGGTCGAACGGGCGGCCCGTCGCCAACGCCGTCAGCTCGGCCGGGCTCGTCTCGCCGAGCTCACCGGCCGGGTCGAACCCCGAACCGTTCCCGGCCGGCTCAGCGACTTTCCTATTGGCCGACAACTTCTCCACACCTCCGGGTCAATCCGGTACCGCTACCGGGTCTGTCCGGCTGCGGGCGGTCACCAGAGCCGGAACGTCCCGACTCGGACGGTAACCAGAGCCGAAACGATCCGGCTCGAACATCCCAGCGTAGTTGGCGCGGGGCCGACCGCAGCAGCTCGGCCTGGTGTCCGCAGTCCCGCATCCGCGACACGTGACCTTGCGCGCGGCACACCATGCCCGATCGGTGCGCCGCCTGGTGTAGTTCCAGGCGGGCCGACCGGGCGAGCGCGACGGGGGTCCGTCAACGGCCGTTCGGGCCGTTCCATTCGTTGGTGTCCGGGTCCGCGTCGCGCGCAGGTGGCTGCTGCGGCGGTGCGGTCGGCTGCTCGCCCCACGGCTGGAACTCGCTGCCGTGGCGCGGCTGGTGCTGGGGGGCCTGCTGCTGGGGCGGCTGTGACCAACCACCCTGGCCCTGCTGTTGCTGCTGTTCCTCGCGCGGCGGCCAGCCGGGCGCCGACCAACCGGCCGGGGCGCCGTAGTCCGGACGCGAACCGTGTGTGCCCGTCGGACGCGGGAAAGCCTGGGTCGGTGCGTTGGGCAGCGGGTATCCGGCGGCGGGCGGGGCGGGCTGACCGTAGGGCTGCTGGCCCGGGTAGCCGTTGGGCTGCTGCGGCGGGGCGCCGTTGGGCACCGGAACCGGTGCGGGCTGCACCGGCGGCCAGGGCTCACCACGCTCGAGCGCCAGCTCACCCGGGGTCTTCACCGGCGGCTTGTCCGACGGCAGCCGCTCACCGAAATCGTTGAACGCGGTGATGCGCGGACGCTTCTCGACACCGGCGAGGACCTCCTCGAGGTCCTTGCGGTGCAGGGTTTCGCGTTCCAGCAGTGCCGTGGCCAGCGCGTCGAGCTGCTCGCGGTACTCGCTCAGGATCGACCACGCCTCGGTGTGCGCGGCCTCGATCAGGTTGCGCACCTCCTCGTCGATCTCGCGGGCGACCTCGTGCGAGTAGTCGGCCTGCACGCCCATCGAGCGGCCGAGGAACGGATCGCCCTGCTCCTGGCCGTAGCGCACCGCGCCCAGGCGGGCGCTCATGCCGTACTCGGTGACCATGCCGCGCGCGATCTTGGTGGCCTGGTCGATATCCGACGACGCACCGGTGGTCGGCTCGTGGAACACCAGTTCCTCGGCCGCGCGGCCACCCATCGCGAAGACCAGTCGCGAGATCATCTCCGAACGGGTCATCAGGCCCTTGTCGTCCTCGGGCACCGTCATGGCGTGACCGCCGGTGCGGCCGCGCGCCAGGATGGTGACCTTGTAGACCGGCTCGATATCGGGCATCGCCCACGCGGCGAGCGTGTGCCCACCCTCGTGGTAGGCGGTGATCTTCTTCTCGTGCTCGCTGATGATGCGGCTCTTGCGACGCGGACCACCGATCACACGATCGACCGACTCCTCCAGCGATTCGCCGGTGATGACCGACCCGTTCTCACGGGCGGTGAGCAGCGCGGCCTCGTTGATGACGTTGGCCAGATCGGCGCCCGACATACCGACGGTGCGCTTGGCCAGACCTTCGAGGTCGGCGTCCTGCGCGATCGGCTTGCCCGCCGAGTGCACCCGCAGGATCGCGCGGCGACCGGCCAGGTCGGGGTTGCCGACCGGGATCTGCCGGTCGAAACGACCGGGGCGAAGCAGCGCGGGATCGAGGATGTCGGGGCGGTTGGTCGCCGCGATCAGGATGATGTTGGACCGGTCGCCGAAGCCGTCCATCTCGACCAGCAGCTGGTTGAGGGTCTGCTCACGTTCGTCGTGACCGCCGCCGAGGCCCGCGCCGCGCTGGCGGCCGACCGCGTCGATCTCGTCGACGAAGATGATGCAGGGGCTGTTCTGCTTGGCCTGCTCGAACAGGTCGCGCACACGCGAGGCACCGACACCGACGAACATCTCGACGAAGTCCGAACCGGAGATGGTGAAGAACGGCACCCCGGCCTCACCGGCGACCGCGCGGGCCAGCAGCGTCTTACCGGTTCCGGGCGGGCCGTAGAGCAGGACGCCCTTCGGGATCTTCGCGCCGAGCGCCTGGTAGCGGGCCGGATTCTGCAGGAAATCCTTGATCTCGTACAGCTCTTCGACGGCCTCGTCGGCACCGGCCACGTCCTTGAACGTGGTCTTGGGCATGTCCTTGGACAGCAGCTTGGCCTTGGACTTACCGAAGCCCATCATGCCGCCGCGACCACCGCCCTGCATGCGCGACATCACGAAGATGAACAGGCCGACCAGCAGCACCATCGGCACGATGAACAGCAGCAGCTGCGACAGCCAGCTCTCCTGCTTGACCACCGTGTCGTAGGGCGCGCCCGACTTCTGGACCGCGTCGAGGATCTTGGCGGAGGTCTCGCCGCCGCCGGGGTATTTGGCGACGATCTTGGCGTTGTTGTTGGTCGCGTCGTTGCCGTTGTTCAGTTCGACGCGGAGCTGCTGCTCCTTGTCGTCGATCTGGACGTTCTTGACGTTTTCCTTGTTCTCCAGCTGACTGAGCGCCACGGAGGTGTCGACACTCTCCCAGCCGCGCGTGTCATCGCCGAGATAGCTGAACAGCCAGATCATGAGCATGATGCCCGAGATGATCGCCAAGGTGCGAAACACTGTCTTGCGGTTCATAGAGCGTCGGCCGGACGGCCCAGTCCTTTCCGGTTATTTCTCCGGGGTGTGCCTAGCGAAGCTGTCGAGATCGGCGGGATTCGGATGCGGACATGCCACGTTACCGCGTACGGTCTAGTCGATACATCGCGCAGTTCGGCTGCTGGTGCAGCTGCACTGGTAAACGGCCGGGGAACGGGAGAGGTTCCCGAGTACCCCGTCCGGGTTGTTGCAAGTGGCCACAATCATGTCATGCCCGTCTTATCGTGGGCGAGGACACAACTACAGCGCAGGGGGTACGGACATCGTCGAGCTACGAACACCCACAGCGATTCTGCGCCACGGCGAGGGGCGGCTCACCGTCCTTCGGCCGGGTACCGACGGCGAACGGGTACTCGACGTTCCCATCGCCGACCTGCTCAAAGTCCGGTTGAACCGCCGCGCCGACGACGCGGTGGTGATCGAGATCTACCTGCGTTATCCCACCGCCGTGCTCACCGGTGTGCCCGCCGACCGCACCCCGCTGCCGGTGCTGATCGCCGAACACGACGTGCCGACCGCACTGGGCATCGTCGACCGGATCAACGACCAGATCATGGCCACCCAGCGCATCGATATCGCCGCACCCGATCTCACCCCGCCCGCTCCCGAGTGGGGCAAGGCCGGGCCGGTCCGCGCCGATGTGGACCGCGCCGTGCGCCGGATGGCGCCGCGCAAGGACGCCCGCTCGGCGATCAACGCGCTGCACCGGTACGTCACCTCCGACGAATACGTGCTCGAGACCGCGATCGCCATCGCCTCGCCGCCCGCGGGCTCGGGCGCCGGGCTGCTCGCGGCGACGACCGACCGGCTGCTGTTCATCGGCATCGGCGGCGATCGTTATGCCCACGAACTGCCCGTTCCCGCGATTCTGGGCGCCAGGACCGTCGAGAGTCATGCGGCGCCCGGTGAGGTCGACACCAGGCACGGCGGCTCGGGGATGGATGTCAGCGACGGCAATCGCACTCTGCATTTCGCGGGTGTCGATCGGGCCGACATCGAACGCGTGACCTGTGCGGTGAACTTCGCCGTGCGCAGGCAGGCGGCCGACGGCGCGCCCGGGCCGGCCGATCCCGGCGTCACCCAGCTCTACAGCGAATGGGAACTGCTGGTGGAGCGGCATTCGCTCGGCATGGTCGACGACACCCAGTTCCAGCGCTACGGCCGCGGGATCCTGCGCAGCCTGTAGCTCGGTCAGCTGGGTTCTTCGGCCGGCGCCTCGGTCTTGGGTTCGGACTCGTTGAGTTCGATGCGCCGCCAAGGGCTGGTCGGGCGGGTCCACAGCCGCAGCAGTTCCATCCGCCGGTCGACGCCGCCGTTCTTGAGTTCGGCGAGATCCTCGGTGGCCTGCCAATACGTCCAGCCCGCTAGATAGGCGTCGCCGAACTGACGCCAGTTGCGGTAGCGGCGCTGGGCGGGCGGCAATGCCCGCATGACGTACTCCCACGCCACGTCGGCCTCGAGATACCCGGCCGTGAACGCCATCCGCGCCACCGCGACCACGCGCGCCAGGTCCCAGGCGTGGATGTCGTTGGGCAGTGGGCGAGCCAGGTGCTCGGTGAAACCGATCTTGATGGCTTGGGCCCAGATGTCGTAGTCGCGGACCAGCGCCTCCGGGTTGTCCATCCCGCGGAACGAACCGACCTGGCGTAGGAAGGCGCGGTGTCGGTCGGCGCGTTCGCCGAAGCGGTCGCGTTCACTGGCATTGACGGACGCCATCACCAGCGGATGCACCAGCGCGTACAGGGGCGCGTGCATGCCTTCGAGGAGCTGTTCCATCGAGGCGCGCGCCTCGTTGCCGTCGGTGATCCCCCATGCGCCGGTGAGTGTGTCGATGGCGAGTTCGCGCCGGTCACCGAGGGGGTGCTCACGTTCGGGGCCCAGCAGCATGGCGTCGTGGAAGGCGTCCCAGCGCGTCGAATAGAAGGCACCGAGTGCCAGGGCGCGCAGCTCGTCGTCACTGACGCCCGCCCCCGACCAGTGGTCTTCCTCGCGCTCGTCGAGTTCCGGGTAGGGAAAAGTGGTCAGCGCTGGTACTCCCCGAGCAGGCATGCGGCCGAGTCTAGTGGTCTTCTTGTCCTGCAGTGATGTGCCCCACAGGTCTATTGTTCTGTCATGTGTAGAAATATCACCGTCTTGCGTGGTCTGGAGCCTGCCGCCACCGAGCAGGAGATCTACGCTGCCGCCTTGCAATATGTGCGCAAAGTCGGCGGCATCTCCGGGCTGAGCAGCACCACCAAACCCGCGGTCGACAAGGCCGTCGCCGCCATCGCCGCGGCCACGACCACCCTGCTCGCCGAACTCCCCGACCGCCGCGTGCCGCCGCCGACAGAACCACCGTTGCGCCGGATCGCGGCACGCGATGCCGAGGTGTCCGAGACCGGCTAGACGAGGACGATTCGCGCGCACCGGGGAACCGGTGCGCCGATAACCCGTGACGTACGGGCACGACCGTGCCAGGCTGGTTGTGATTCACACAATGCAGTGGGGAGCACAACCGTGACACATATCGACCAGGTGATCGACGTCCGCAATCCGGCAACGGGCGAATCCGTGGGAACGGTGCCCGTCACCGACCCGGACGACGTCGCGGCCGCCGTCCGCGAACTGCGCCTCTACCAGCCGGAATGGGAAGCCATCGGGCCGAACGGGCGCAAGGAGTGGCTGCTGAAGCTGCAGGACTGGTTGATCGACAACACCGAACACCTGGCCGACGTGCTGCAGTCCGAGACCGCGAAACCGCGCGTCGACGCGCTGATCGACCCGGCCTTCGCCGTCGATCTGGTCGGCTATTACGCGCGCCGGGCCGCCAAGTTCCTCGGCGACGATCACCCGTCGCCGCACAGCCCGCTGGCCAGGGTCAAGGCCCTCACCGTCACTTACCGGCCGTATCAGGTGGTCGGTGTCATCACCCCGTGGAACTTCCCGCTCGCGATGCCCGCGATCGACGTGTTCCCCGCGCTGGCCGCCGGTGCCGCCGTGATTCTCAAGCCGTCCGAGGTGACACCGCTGTCCGCGGTCGAGCTGGCGCGCGGCTGGGCCGAGATCGGCGCGCCGCCGGTGTTCAAGGTGGTGACCGGCGCGGGCGCGACCGGAGCGGCCGTGGTCGACAACGCCGACTACGTCCAGTTCACCGGTTCCACCGCGACCGGCCGCAAGATCGCGCAGGCCTGCGCCGACCGGATGGTGCCCTACAGCCTCGAGCTCGGCGGTAAGGACCCGGCGATCGTCCTGGCCGACGCCGACCTGGACCGCGCGGCGCACGGCATCGCCTTCGGCGGCATGTTCAACGCCGGTCAGGTGTGTATTTCGGTGGAGCGGGTGTATGTCGAGGCACCGGTCTACGACGAGTTCGTCGAGAAGCTGACGGCGGCCGTCGCCGCGCTGCGCCAAGGCGCCGACGACCGCGAGTCCCGCAACGACGTCGGCGCACTGGCCAACGAGAACCAGCTGCGCATCGTGGAACGTCACGTGAACGAGGCCGTCGCGGCTGGCGCACGGGTGACCACCGGCGGTAAACCGACCGGCGTCGGCACCTTCTTCGAGCCGACAGTGCTTGTGGACGTTGATCATTCGATGTCGTGTGTCGCCGAGGAGACCTTCGGTCCGACCCTTCCGGTGATGAAGGTGGCCGACGAGGACGAGGCGGTGCGGCTCGCCAACGATTCGATCTACGGCCTGTCGGCGTCGGTGTGGACGGGCGACAGAACGCGTGGCGAACGCGTGGCGCGGCGGCTGAACGCGGGCGCGGTGAACATCAACGACGTGTTCGCCAACCTGTTCAATTTCGCCATGCCGATGGGCGGCTGGGGCAAGTCGGGCGTCGGCGCGCGCTGGGGTGGCGCGGCCGGGATTCGCAAGTACTGCCGTGCCCAGGCGATCACGGCGCCGAAGCTGCCGACCATGACCAAGGAATTGTTCTGGTTCCCCTACGACATGAACAAACTCGTCGTGGCGGTGGCGGCGATGCGCTTGGCCGGTGCGCGTGGGCTGCGGCGAGTGGACCTGGCCAAGGTGTGGCGACTCAAGGGCGGCAAGTAGGCTCCGCAAACCTGATTGTGATCAATGTCACTAATTTGTCGGTTCTGCGTGGTCAGCGGGCCGCCGCAAGGCCCCGCGACAGCGCGCGAAGCGCCGATCCCGCCGTGAAAAGCAACGCATTTGCCCTGGTCAAACGCCCAGGTGCCGCGATGAGGCCGCTCACATCGGGCGTCGGCGAAATTCGATCGGACTCGGTGGTGCGATGCACCATGCCAGGCCATATGCTGTGAGATACCGACCTGGTGACTGTTTTGACCCGCTTTCGCGAACTTCTCTGCCCGTTTTGGCTAGATTTTCCCGACCGATTCTGATAGCAAGGTGCTATGGACCCGCATTTGCGCGATCTGCGGTATTTCGTCGCCGTCGCTGAGGAACTGCATTTCACCAACGCCGCTCAGCGGCTGCATATCGCCCAGCCGACGCTTTCCCGCCAGATCCGCCAGCTCGAACGCCAGCTCGACGTGGTCCTGTTCGACCGCAATCAGCGCAGCGTCGCCCTCACCGTCGCCGGTAAGGAACTGCTCGAGGGCGCCCGCAAGATCCTCGAGCTGTGGGAGGTGACCAACGTGTCCCTCCAGGAAGCGGGCGAGGTGCTGCGCGTCGGCATCCAGTCCGCGCTCGGTCGCGGGCTGCTCAACGATCTGGAAAGCGCGAGCGGACACCGCCTGGCGCTGCACGCGGCGTCCTGGAACGACCCATCGAGCGGCCTCGCGGGCCGCCAGGCCGACCTGGCCCTGGTGTGGTTGCCGCTGCCCGACCCCAACCGCTACCGCTGGCAGGTGCTGCGCACCGAGCCGCGCTGGGTGTTGCTGCCGGAGAACCACGCGCTGGCCGAGCGCGACACCATCGACTTCGCCGATCTGCTCGACGAACCGTTCGTCGCCCTGCCGACCGAAGCCGGTGCGGTGCGCGATTTCTGGCTCGGCAACGACGCGCGCGGTGGTCGCGCGGCCAAGATCGGCGCCGAAGCCGCCACCCCCGAGGACAAACTCGAGGCCGTGAGCCTCGGCCTCGGTGTGTGCCTGCTGGCCGAGAACAATGTGCCGATGTACCGCTGGCCCGGTCTCACCGCGCGGCCGGTCGCCGGTCTTTCGCCGTGCGAACTGGCCGTCGCCTGGCGCGCCGACGACACCCGCCCGACGATTCTGGAATTCGCCGGTCGCGCTGTCGACGGTGGTTTCTCCGAGCCCGCGCAGGCGCCGCAGCCGATCGCGGTCTAGTTCGTCAGTTCGATTTGGGCGGCCAGGCCGAGCAGGGTCGCCTCGGTGCCGGGTGGGCCTGCCAATTGCGCGGCGAGCGGGGTGTGCGCCTCGGGATGGATGCCCATCGGCAGTGACGCGGCAGGCCAGCCGACCAGGTTCCACACGCCGGTGAACGGTGCGTAGCGCACCGAGGAAGCGACATTGGCCGCCCAGCCGCGCCTGCTCCACTGCCGCGCCTTGGGCGGCGGGGCGGCCAGCGTCGGGGTGATCACCACGTCGAAGTTCTCGAAGAAGTCGAGCAGCCTGGCTTCGGCCCGGTCGGCTTGGCTCGGCCGGACCAGGCGCAGGCGGCGGATCAGCCGGCCGAGGGCCAGGTGTCTGCGGGTGCGTGGTTGGAGCCGCTCGGGGTCGGCCAGTCGTTCGGCGTCGGCCAATCCCGCTGTGGGCCAGCGCAGCAGCATCGCCAGCGCCGCGTCGCCGTAGGGCAGTTCGACGGGCTCCACGAGGTGCCCGGCCGCTGCCGCGCGCGCACCCGCGGTGCGCGCCGCCGCCGTCCAATGCCGATCAACCCGGACCAGCCGCGACGGCGGAGCCACGGCCAGTCCGATACGTAGTCGCTGCGGCGGCCGTAGGTCGGCCAGATCGCTGCGGTCGGCCAGGACCGAGAGGGCGAGAGCGGCATCGGAGACGGTGGTCGCGAGGATGCCGTTCTCGGCCATGCCCGACCAGGAGTCGGCACCGATCCCGGCGGGGACCACGTCGCGACCTGGTTTGATGCCGAAGACACCGCAGGCGGCGGCGGGCACCCGGATCGAGCCGAGCCCGTCGTTGCCGTGCGCGATGGGGACCAGCCCCGCCGCGACGGCCGCGGCCGCGCCGCCGGAGGAACCACCCGGCGTGCGGCCCACATCGCGCGGGTTGCGGGTGACGCGCCCGTCGGCGTCGGTGTTGGCCCACAGGCCGAGCTCGGGCATCGCGGTCAGTCCGACGACGATCGCGCCCGCCGCCCGCAATCTGGCGACCACCGGGTGATCGGCCGGTTCCGCCGCGGCGGACGTGGCTGCCGAACCGGCCGTTGTCGGCTCCCCCGCGACGGCGATGTTCTGCTTCACCGCGACCGGAACCCCGGCCAGCGGCAGCTCGTCCAGGTCGGGTCGCGCGGTGAGTTCGAGTGCCTCCGCGCGCGCCTGCTCGGAGCGCACGACGGTGAAGGCGTTGATCTTGTGGTTCTCCGACGAGATGCGGGTGAGCGCGTCGGCGACGGCGTCGGCGGGCGTGATCGTGCCCGCTCGCACCCGCGCGGCCAGGGCTGCGGCCGGGCCGCCGATCGGGAAGTCGTCGGCGGGTTGGTGGGAGGAGTTCATCGCCACCTCAGCGTCCGTCACGCCGTCGTCGTCGACGGACTCCCATGCTACCGCTGTGAGGTCATCGTGCATGTGCGGATTCGCCCCCGTCGCATGGTCGTCGAAAATCGGGTGATCAGCTCTCCAGGCGCAAGTTATCATTTCGGGTACGGCTCGGGGCACCATGACGTCGGGTGTGGCGGAAGGAAATTCGTACCGATCCGCGCGAACCTTAGGTCGGCTGATGAGTGATAGCACCGCAAGCGGTGAACAACCCGACGCGAGTACCGGTCGGTATCTCAACGTGCGCGCCGACATGGTCGAGGCATTCGCCGCCGCCTGGGGCACGGTCGACGGCGAACCGCCCGATATCGCCGAGTTCCTCCCCGATGCGCGCACGTTGCGCAGGCAGGCGTTGCACGAGTTGATCCGGGTGGATCTGCGTCAGCGGTGGTTGCATCACGCCGCCGAAACCATCGCCCGCAAGCGGCTCGCCGAGTACTGCGCGGAGTTTCCGGAGCTCGAGCCCGAGGCACTGCCCGCCGGGTTGGTCTTCGAGGAGTTCGTGATCCGCAGGCACAGCGGTGAGCGGGTCGACCCACGCGACTGCCTGCGCGAATACCCGCACCAGGCCCCCAGCCTGCGCGCCCTGCTCAACGCCGACGACCTCGACCAGAGCACCCACCGCGCCGTCGACCCCGACGCGACGGTGAACCAGCCACCCGAGCAGACCCGTAGTACTCAGGTGCCGAACTTCGATCTCACCGCGACAGCGACCGCGCCCGCGTCAGCGCCTTCGGCCGCCACGGCGGCCGGTTCGGTGCCCGGTGCGTTCGTCGCGCTCGACCGGATCGAGATCGGTCAGCGGATCGGTGACTTCGAGTTGCTCACCGGGTTGGGGACGGGTGCGTTCGCGCGGGTGTTCCTGGCGCGGCAGCGGTCGATGCAGCGGCTGGTCGCGGTGAAGATCTCCGCCGATCGCGGCACGGAACCGCAGACGCTCGCCCAGCTCGACCACGACTACATCGTCCGCGTCTTCGATCAGCAGTTGCTCCACGCTGCTCCCGAGCCCACGGGCTCGCGCCGGTTGCGGCTGCTGTACATGCAGTTCCTGCCGGGCGGCACGCTGCTCGGCCTGTTGCGCTGGGTTCGCGCGACCGCGCCCGCCGAGCGGAGCGGCAAACTGCTGCTGGAGGCGGTCGACGCGGCGATGGAGGAGAAGGGCGAGATCCGTCCGACCGATTCCAGTGTGCGCGCCGAGATCGCCGCCCTGAGCTGGCCCGAGACCGTCGCCTGGTTGGGGCGCAGGCTGGCCGAGGCGCTCGACTACGCCGCCGCGCACGGTGTGCTGCACCGCGACGTGAAGCCGGCGAATGTGCTGCTCACGGCCGAGGGCGTGCCCAAGCTGGCCGATTTCAACATCAGTTTCAGCCGGTCGGTCGAGGGCACGAGTCCGGTCGCCTACTTCGGCGGGTCGCTGTCGTACATGTCACCGGAGCAGTTGGAGGCCTGTCATCCCGGGCGCGGCCGCAGCGCCGCCGACCTCGACACCCGCGCCGACATCTATTCCCTCGGCGTGGTGCTGTGGGAGTTGCTCACCGGGGCGAAACCGTTCGACGACTCCACCGCCGAAGCCGAGGGCCGAGGCGACGAGACCACCCTCGAGGCCATGCTCGAGCGGCGCAGTTCCGGCGTCGACCCGGCCGCGATGGAGCGGGTGCCGCCGAACTGCCCGTCGGCGCTGCGCCGCGTCCTGCTCACCTGTCTGACGCCCGATCGGGCGGGCCGCTGGGCCGACGGCGCGACGCTGGCCAAACAGTTCGACCTGTGCCTGGACGAACGCGCTCGCGACCTGGTCGACCCACCGCCGAACAGCTGGCGGATCCGGTTGCGGCGCTGGCCGCTGCTGGTTCTCGTGCTGGCCATCGGCATTCCCAACGCCCTGGCCTCCTGGTACAACATCCAGCACAATCAGACGCTGGTGGTGAGCCGGCTCGGCGAGACGGCGCAGCAGACGTTCATCATCATCACGGCCGGGGTGAACCTGGTGTTCTTCCCCGCGGGCGCGGCGCTGCTGATCTATCTCGCCCGTTTCCTGTTGGGTGTGCCCGGCGGATTACGCAAGGGCAGACGCTACGACCCGGCCACTCTGCGCCGGGCCAGACACGACACCGTCCGGTTCGGCGACCAAGCCGTGGTCGTCGCCTTCTCCCTGTGGGCGCTGGCCGGGGTCACCTTCCCCATCGCGCTGCAACTGGCCACCGGCAATGTGCCCGGGCGGGCGGTGGTGCACTTCCTCGCATCGCTGCTGGTCTGCGGGGCTATCGCGGTGGCCTACCCGTTCTTCCTCGTCACGTTCTACCTGATCCGCTGCCTCTACCCCGTTTTCCTGCGCCACGGTGAGATCAGCGCCGACGACAGTGCATGGCTGCGCGGGTTGAGCCGCCGCTGCACCTGGTACCTGGCCGTGGCCGCCTCGGTGCCGCTGCTCGCGGTGGCCGGGCTGACATTCCTGCCGCCCGCCGACATCCCCTCGGTGATCGTCGCGGTCCGGGTGCTCTGTGTGGGCGGCATCATCGCCTTCATCGGCTCGTACCTGCTGTTCCGCGCACTCGAGGCCGACCTCCGGGCACTGGAACGGGTGGTCAGCTGAACCATCACGTACCCGTGTGCGTATGCCAAACAGTGAGTTCCACCCGCACCGCGGAGGCGACCCGGCCTTCGCCTGTCCACAGCACGACCATGCATCCGGCCGATTGCCGTGCGCTCGACCGGATCGAGGTGGGCACACGGCTCGGTGATTTCGAATTGCTCACCGAACTGGGCGCGGGCGCGTTCGCGCGGGTGTTCCTGGCCAGGCAGCGGTCGATGCAGCGGCTGGTCGCGGTGAAGATCTCCGCCGACAGCGGCACCGAACCACAGACGCTCGCCCAACTCGACCACGACTACATCGTGCGTGTCTTCGACCAGCAGGTCATCGACGGCTCGACCCCGCTTCGCCTGCTGTACATGCAGTTCCTGCCCGGCGGCACCCTGCTCGGCGTGCTGCGCTGGGTGCGCGCCACCCCACCCGCCGAACGCACCAGCGCCCTGCTGCTCGACGCCGTCGACGCGGCCATGGAAGAGAAGGGCGAGATCCGCCCGGCCGACTCGGCGGTGCGCGGCGAGATCGCCGCACTGACCTGGCCCGAGACCGTCGCGTGGCTGGGCAGCAGACTCGCGGCCGCGCTGAGCTACGCCGCCGCACGTGGCGTCCTGCATCGCGACGTGAAGCCGGCCAACGTGCTGCTCAGCGCCGAAGGCGTGCCCAAGCTGGCCGATTTCAACATCAGTTTCAGCCGCTCGGCCACCGAGGTGTCCGCCGCGTCCTACTTCGGTGGCTCGCTGGCCTACATGTCGCCCGAGCAGCTCGAAGCCTGCTACTTCGGGCGCGATCCCGCCGACCTCGACACCCGCGCCGACATCTTCTCCCTCGGGGTGTTGCTCTGGGAACTCCTCACGGGGACAAAGCCTTTCGACGGCGACAACGACGACCCGGCCGCGGTGCTGGACCGCCGACACGGTGCGGCGGCCGGCGAGCTGCCCGCCGATTGCCCGGCCGCGTTACGCCGAATCCTGCTCACCTGCCTGTCGCCCGAACGCGAGAATCGCTGGTCGGACGCCGACCTCCTGGTCGCGCAGTTCGACCTCTGCCTCGACCCCCACGCCCGCGAACTCGTCGACCCCCCGCCACACAGCTGGCGAAACCGCTTGCAGCCGTACCTGTTTCTGCTACTCGCCCTGGCGATCCTCATCCCGAATCTGCTGGCTTCCTACTACAACCGGGGACTCAACATGTCCCTGCTCCACGGACTCGACCCCGCGGTCCAACCCATCCGGCGGACCTATGCGATCACCATGAACGCGGTCTTCTTCAGCGCGGGCGCCGCCACCATGATCTATCTGGGCAGACGGCTGCTCACCGTGCCCCGCCGACTGCGCGCGGGCAGACCGTGCGAGCCGATCGTTCTCGCGCGCACCGGCCGCGATTGCCTGCGCCTGGCCGACTGGGCCGTGGCCGTGGCCTTCGTCCTGTGGATCGCGGGCTCGGTCGGGCTGGCGATCACGTTGAACCTGGTCGACGACCCGCCGATGCGCACCGCGATCCACCTGCTGCTGGTCGCCGGCCTGTGCGCCGCGGTCGCGATGACCTACCCGTTCTTCCTCATCACCCTGTACCTGGTGCGCTGCGTGTATCCCCTGCTCCTGCGCCACGGCCAAGACCTGCGCGCCGACCACGCGGCGCTGTCGGGCCTGCGCGCCCGCTGCCACCGGTACCTGGTGGTGGCCGCGTCGATTCCGCTGCTCACCATCGCGGGCGCGACGTTCCTGCCGGTCGACGACCTGCTCGCGACGCTCACCCCGCTGCGCACGGTGTGCGCGGGCGGGGTGCTCGGTTTCGTCGGGGCGCTGCTGGTGTTCCGGGTGATCGAGACCGATATCCGCGCGCTACTGCGCGTGGGCTCGGCTCAGGAGTAGACGGCGGGGTTCAGGGTGCCGATGTAGGGCAGGTCGCGGTAGCGCTCGGCGTAGTCGAGGCCGTAGCCGACGACGAACTCGTTGGGGATGTCGAAGCCCACGTGCGCCACGTCGACGGGGGTGCGTAAGGCGTCGGGCTTGCGCAGCAGGGTCACCACTTCCAGCGAGGCCGGGTTGCGGGTGGCCAGGTTGCGCTTGAGCCACGACAGGGTCAGGCCCGAGTCGATGATGTCCTCGACGATGAGGACGTTGCGGCCCGCGATGTCCTTGTCCAGGTCCTTCATGATGCGCACGACGCCCGAGGACGAGGTGGACGACCCGTAGGACGACACGGCCATGAATTCGAGCTGGGTGGGGATGGGCAGGGCCCTGGCGAAGTCGGTCACGAAGAAGATCGCGCCCTTGAGGACGCAGATCAGCAGCAGGTCGCCTTCGGGAGAATCCGGCGGGTATCGCTTGGCGACGAGTTCGGCGAGCTCTTCGATCTTTGCCTTGATCTCGTCTTCGGTGATCAGCACCGACGCGATGTCGTCTCCGTACACGGAAGTGGGTATCCCTTCGTGGTGTCGGTCCCGGCTCGACCGATCCATTATGTGGCATCGAAACGCGGCTGGGCGCGCACGGTCAGCGTGCCATGTTCGCGCACCACGACCAACCGGTGGGCCCTGCTCCCGCCCCCGATCGCCACCCCACCCTGGCCACGCCAGTTGCTCACCAGCTCGTCGATCGCCTGTAAGTGGGTGTTCATCAGGCCGCCGACGCCCTGTTCGGTCAGCCAGGCGCGAACCGCTCGGCGACGTAGAGCCGCCGGTGCAGTGGCCAGAATCTCGATCGCGAGGGCGGGCCGATCGGTGTCGTCGGCGCCACTGCCGGCTCCGGCCTCTGCCCCCTCGTGGATCATCGGCCCGCCGGTCTCGCCGACGCCACCAGCGGGCCGAGCCGACGACAACCCTTCGGCGGTCGGCGGCCGGGTCTCGCCGAGCACAGCTCGGGGTCGACCGACAGGCACTCGGGCGGTGTTCAGGAGTTCGCGCGCGAGGTCGTCGAGGACAGCACCGTCGGCGCGCAGCTGGTCGGCGGTGCGGGCCAACGCCTGCGCCGCACCCCGGCCGAGCACGTCCTCGAGCAGCGGCAGCACCTCGTTGCGCACCCGCACTCGCGTGTAGGCCGGGTCGTCGTTATGTGGATCGCGCCAAGCCTCGATCCCCAGGTCGGCACACACCTGCTCGGTCTGGGCCCGCCGCACCCCGAGCAACGGCCGCCCCCACGGCTCGTTCCACGCCGCCATCCCCTGAATGGACCGGCCGCCCGACCCGCGCGCCAACCCGAGCAACACCGTTTCGGCCTGATCGTCGAGGGTGTGCCCCAGCAGCACCGGGCGCCCGTCGCGCACCGATTCCAGTGCCGCGTATCGAGCGGTGCGCGCGGCCGCCTCCATCCCCCCCGCACGCCCCACCTCTACCGCGACGATCCTGGCTCGCGCGCACCCGAGCGCCAGCGCCTGGTCGGCGGCCCGCCGGGCAACCTCGGCCGATCCGTCTTGCAGCCGGTGATCCACAACCACCGCGGTCACCGGCCCGGTCTCGACCACGGCAGCCGCGACCAACGCCAGCGAATCGGCGCCCCCGGACAACGCGACAACGACCGGCCCCTGCCCCCCGTGGGCGAGGACCCACTCCCGCATCGCGCGCCGCACAACGAGCACAGCCGGGGTCTCGGGCAGCTTCGGCGCCGTCATCGACCAGCCCGTCGCGGTACCCACCCGGCACCACCATCCCGAAGACACGACCCAATGCCGCTACCGGTCGCGCAAGTCATATCGGCAGGCTACTCAGCCTCAGGCTGATGCCGGCACCGCGGACCTCTACAGCACCCGGTCGATCCACCGTTGCGGCGAATCGACCTCGTCGAGTCGAGGCAGCGTGTCCGCGTTCGTCCAGATCGTGTTGAACTCCGTGACGCCCACCCGCTCGACCACCGCGTCGACGAACTTCTTGCCCCGCACGTACTGCGCCACCTTGGCGTCCACGCCGAGCAGCGCCCGCAGGATCCGCTGGATCGGGTTGGACGGCTTCTGCCTGCGCCGATCGAACGCGGCCCGGATGTGGGCGACGCTCGGCACCACCGAGGGGCCGACGGCGTCCATCACGTGGTCGGCGTGCCCTTCGAGCAGGGTGCCGAGCATGAGCAGCCGGTCGAGTGCCTCACGCTGAGGTGGCGCCTGGGCCGCGCGCAGCAGGCCGACGATGCCCTTGGCGTTCGGGTCGTCGGCGAGGTCACCGTTGCGGCGGGCGCGCAGTTCGCCGACGAGCCGGGTGAGCATCTCGCTCATCGGTTCCTCGCCGACCTCGCTGAGGATGTCGACATTGGTGCGCATGTATTCGGCGAGCCAGGGCGCCGAGGAGAACTGCACCCGGTGGGTCACCTCGTGCAGGCACACCCAGAGCCGAAAATCGCTGGAGTCCACCCCCAGGGCACGTTCGACGCCGAGAATATTGGGCGCGACCAGCAGCAAGGTGCCGTCCGCACCGGTGAACGGGTCGTATTGGCCGAGGATGGCGGTGGACAGGAACGCCAGCATGGTCCCCGCCTGCACGCCCGCCGGTTTCCCCGCGAACGGGCCTTTGCCCGCGCCGGTGCCGGTGAGCACCGACATCGAGTCGGCGGCCGCCGCGATCCAGCCGGGCCGGTCGACGATCCGCGCCTCGGGTACCGGCCGGTCGTCGAGCAGCCCGCTCACCTCGCGCACCGGCATCTCGGCGAGGATCGAGGCCGAGGCAAGTTCGGCGACGACCTGTTCGGCGGTCTCGCGCGAGGTGCGTGGTCCCGGTGGCGCGAGCAGCGCCCCGGTCCTCGCGGCCAGCCGCCAGTCGACGACCGCACTGAATCCGGGATTCTTGCGCCCGGTCTTGTCCTCGCTCATCGCCACCCGCTCTCAGGAACATCCACAGTTGCGCAGGGCACCCGCCACCGCGTCGAGCGCGGGTCTGCTGACCTCCGGCAGCCGGTCGTTGGACATGAGTGCGAAGGTCAGTACCCGCCCGTCCCGGTCGAGCACATACCCCACCAACGCGCTTGCCACGCTCAGAGTTCCGGTCTTGGCCCGCACCCAGCCCGCACCTTCCCGGTTCTGGGTGACGAAGCGAGGGGCGAGCGTTCCGGTTCCGCCCGCGACGGGCAGGTCGTCGAGCAGCGGCGCCAGCGCCGCCGCGCGCGGATCGTTCTCGGGCCTGGCCTGGGTACCGGCGGGCACGACGGCGGCGTCGCCGGTCGGCTTGGCGGCGGTGGCGACGATGGTGTCGAGCAGTCGCGGCGGCACCCGGTCGTCGACGGACAGGCCGCTGTTGTCGGCCAGGTGCAGGCCGCTCACATCGAAGCCCGCGGTGGTGAGCGCGGCGGCGGTGGCGGCGGCGGCACCGGCGAAGGACGCCTCGCGTCCAGTGGCGACGGCGAGTTCGCGTCCGATGGTCTCGGCGAGCACATTGTCGGAATGGATCATCATGTCGTGCAAGCGGATTCGCAGCGGCGCGGACTCGACCTTCGCGATCTCGGCACCGGTGCTCGCGGCCTGGCCGACGCGCACGGCGGCCGGGTCGATGCCGAGTTCGGCGGCCAGGGCGCGGCCCGCGTCGAGTGCGGGGGTCGAGGTGCGCGGGGAGTAGTCGGCCGACGGGTCGAACCGCCCACCGTCGAGCATCACCGGTTCGATGGGGGTGATCGAGCCCTCGGGGATATCGATCGGATCCCAGCCGGCCGCCATGGTCGGACCGGTGTAGGCGGAGGTGTCGACGACGATCGCGCTCGCCTGCCTGCCCGCCGCCTTGATCTGCGCGGCGAGGTCGGCGATGCGCGGACCGTCGGTGTAGTAGCCGCCGTCGGCACGGGTGGTGAGCGTCGGATCACCGCCGCCGACGAGTACCAGCTCCCCCGGCGCTCCGGCGAGGACCCGGGTGGCCACTCGCTGATCGTCGGGCAGGGTGAGCAGCGCGGCCGCGACCAGCATGATCTTGGCCGTCGACGACGGGATCATCGCCTTGGTCGGCTCCTGGCTCCAGAGCACGGTTCCGCTGGTCGGATCGGTGACCTGGCCCGCGAACGCGCCGAGATCGGGACTGCTGGTCACCTGCGCGAGCGCGGCGGCGATCCCGGCGACCGTCGGCGCGGGTGCGTCCGACCTGGCCGGGGCGATGGCGGTGGTCGGGGTGGCGGCCGACGGCGCGTCGGCGACGGTCAGCCCGCCGTGCCGGAATTCGGGCGTCCACGGCCGGGCGATCGCCGCGAATCCGCCGCCGATCAACAGCAGGGCGACGAGCACCGCTGACAGCCAGATCCACCCCGACCGGCGACGTCGCGGCTCCTGCCATCCGGGATTCTGTTCGCTTGGACCGATCACGACCGTCGTTTCTCCTCTAGCCCGCCCGACGCCCGGCCGCGCTGAGCCGCCTGCCGCACCGGTGTTCTGGCACACCACACTATCCTCGTTGCGCAACGGTTCCCCAGAACGATCTGGCGATTCGGCACACAAGCACTCGAACGAGCAAGGAGATGGCGTGGAGTTCGACGTCACCATCGAGATTCCCAAGGGTTCTCGGAACAAGTACGAGGTCGATCACGAGAGCGGCCGGGTGAAGCTCGACCGGTACCTGTACACCTCCATGGCCTACCCGGCCGACTACGGCTTCATCGAGAACACCCTCGGCGAGGACGGCGATCCGCTGGACGCGCTGGTGCTGCTGCCGGAATCGGTGTTCCCCGGTGTCATCGTCGAGGCCCGCCCCGTCGCGGTGTACCGGATGACCGACGAGGCCGGTGGCGACGACAAGATCCTGTGTGTGCCCGCGGGCGACCCGCGCTGGGACTACATCCAGGACATCACCGACGTCCCGGAGTTCGAGCTGGCCGCGATCAAGCACTTCTTCGAGCGCTACAAGGACCTCGAGCCCAACAAGTTCGTGGAGGGTTCGGAGTGGCTCGACCGCGCCGAGGCCGTCAAGATCATCGACGAGGCCTTCGCCCGGCTGAAGGAATCCGGCCACTGAGCCGCTAGACGACGAAAAACGGGAAGTCCGAAGGGGATTGGACTTCCCGTTTTTCTGTTCCTGGTGGATCAGTACCAGATGTAGAGGTCCCAGCCCTCCCAGGTCTCGACGCACTGCCAGTAGTAGCCGCCGGTGTAGGACGACTCGCCGTCGGCGCGGCACTGGTAGAGCTCGTAGTAGGTGCCGTAGTAGGTGCCCTCCGGCGCGGCCGCGGCGGCGGTGCCCGCGGTGACCGTCGACACCCCGGCGACGGTAGCCAGGGCCAGCAGTGCGGCGGCGATGGTGGTCTTGATGCGCATGTCGTTCTCCTGATGTTCGTTGCGACATCAGGAACGTTATGGCCGTTCGACCGCCGAAACAGCCACCCCTAGGTGGCCTTTCGGGCCCACCTAGGTCGCTTCACCTTTCCCACCCTTCGTCGACTGGGCGGCGGTGTCGGCCATGGCGCCGATGCCGTCGGCGGCCTTCGCGTCGCCCGCCGACTGCAGGCCACCCGACATCCGCAGCGGCACTTCCTTCCAGAACAGCACGAGCAGCAGCGCCAGCAGCGCGACACCGGTGGCGAACAGGAACACCGTCGACATGGAGTCGGCGAAGCCCACCTGGAACGGTTCGGCCAGTTCCGGGTCGAGTTGCTGGATGATCGAGCTGTCCTGCAACACCTTTCCGGCCGCCGAGGTGTCCTGGGCCAGCAGACCCTGCGACAGCGCGGCATCGGCCGGGTTGCTGCTGCGCGCGCCCTCGACCACGGCTTGCTGGTAGGCCGGGTCGGTCGCCGCCTGCCGCAGTTCGTCGGTGATGTTCGGAGTGAGCAGCGTGAACAGGACCGACAGGAACACCGCGGCACCGAGGGTGCCACCGATCTGCCGGAAGAACGTGGCCGCGGCGGTGGACACACCCATGTCCTTGGGCGGCAACGCGTTCTGCAGGGCGAGGGTGAGCGGCTGCATCAGATTGCCGAGGCCGAAACCGGCGACCGCCATGAAGATCATCGCCAGCCACAGCGGGCTGTGCGCGTCGAGCAGGTGCAGCAGGAACAAGCCGAGGGTGAGCGTGGCCGCGCCGATCAGCGGGAAGGCGCGGTAGCTCCCGGTCTTGGAGATCAACCGGCCCGAGAGGATTGAACCGAGCATCAGCCCGAGCACCATCGGCAGCATCTGCAGACCCGCCTCGGTCGGACCCGCACCGCGCACCACCTGCAGGTATTGCGGCAGCAGCAGCATCCCACCGAACATCGCCGCACCGACGACGAACGAGATGACCACACCGAGGGTGAAGGTGATGTTGTCGAAGATGCGCAGCGGGATCAGCGCCGCGTCACCCATGTACTTCTCGATCGCGACGAACCCGATCAGCCCGAGCGCGCCGATCACGTAACAGATCACCGAACCGGTACTGCCCCAGCCCCACTCGCGCCCCTGTTCGGCCACGATCAGCAGCGGAACGAGACCCACCGCGAGCACGAGCGCGCCCGCGAAGTCGATGCGGTGGGTGGCGTGCGGCTTACGCGGCAAGTGCAGCACCCGCGTCACGACGACCAGCGCGAGCAGGCCGAGCGGCACGTTCACCAGGAACACCCAGCGCCAGCCGGTGATGCCGAGAATGCTGTCCTGCCCGGCCAGCAGACCGCCGAGCACCGGGCCGAGCACACTCGAAATACCGAACACGGCAAGGAAGTAGCCCTGGTATCGGGCGCGTTCACGCGGTCCGATGATGTCGCCCATGATGGCCAGCGCCAGCGACATCAGGCCGCCCGCGCCGAGCCCTTGGAAGGCGCGGAACGCGGCGAGCTGATACATCGACTGCGCCAGCGTGCACAGCAGCGAACCGATGATGAACAGCCCGATCGCGGTGAGGAAGAACGGCTTTCGGCCGAACATGTCCGAGAGCTTGCCGTAGAGCGGGGTACTGATCGTCGCGGTGATGAGGTAGGCCGTTGTCGCCCAGGCCTGCAGCGAGTAGCCGTGCAGGTCGTCGGCGATGGTGCGGATGGAGGTCGACACGATCGTCTGATCGAGCGAGGCCAACAGCATGCCGAGCATCAACCCGGACAGGATGGTCAGAATCTGACGGTGGGTGAAACCGGCGGGCGATTCCTCCACTGCCACGGTCGTCGTCACGATTCGTTCTCCGATGGGTTGAGCGTGAGGAGCAGGGGCCGGGCCCGGTCGTAGTCCTCCACGAAGCGGGTGAGCAGGGCGGCGAAGTGCTCGCGGTCGGGTTCGGGCCAGTCCTTGGTGACGATCGCGATGGATTCGCGACGCCGCTCGCGGATGCGGTCGGCGGTCTCGCGGCCGTAGGCGGTGGCCTGTAGCACGGTGGCGCGCCCGTCGTCGGGGTCGGCGGTGCGGACCACGAGCCCGCGTTCCACCAGTTGCGCCACCTGCCTGCTCACCGTCGAGGCATCCGAATTCACCGCCTCCGCGAGCGCGCCCGAGCGCATCGGACCGTCACAGACCAGCCGGAACAGCACAACGAAGCCGGCCGGTTCGATGCCCGAGCGGTCCTTCATCTGGGCGAGGGCGCGGTCGCGCAGCCGGTGCAGGCGCACGAGCTGGACGGCGATCGTGTCGATCGCCGGGTCGTACTCCGTCACCGCATCACCCTTTACTTGTATCAGTCAACTAGTTGCGTAATGCAAGTATGTGGGCAGACCGGCTGCCGGGGCAACCGTTTAAGCTGGCTTTACTCGCCCTTGAACTGCGGGGCGCGCTTCTGGAAGACCGCCGTCATCGCCTCGGTGAGGTCGTGCGAGGGCAGGAACGCCGCGTTCCACGCCGAGACGTAGCGCAGGCCGTCGGCTACACCAGGGGCGGTCCGGTGCTCGAGCACATCCTTGATGCCCTGCACCACCAGCGGCGGGTTGTCGGCGATCTCGCGCGCCATCGCATGCGCCGCCGCGAGCACCGCTTCCTGATCGGCGAACACCTCGTTCACCAGACCGATCCGCTCGGCCCTGGCCGCGTCGATATCCTTTGCGGTGTAAGCCAGTTCACGCAGGTGGCCCTCGCCGATGATCCCCGGCAGACGCTGCAGCGAACCGATGTCGGCCACGATCGCCACCTTCGCCTCCCGCAGGCTGAACTTGGCGTCGGCGCTGGCCAGGCGGATGTCGGCGGCCGCGATCAGGTCGAGCCCGCCGCCGATGCACCACCCCGACACCGCCGCGATCACCGGCTTCACGCAGGTGGCCACCGAGGTGACGGAGTCCTGCATGCGCCGGACCTCCTTGAGGAACTCGGTCCGCTGGGCTGCCTTGGCGCCGTCGGCCAGCACCGGGCCGAGCGTGCCGCCCATCGCGGCCAGGTCGAGGCCATAGGAGAAATGCTTGCCCGACCCGGTGAGTACGACGGCCCGCACCTGCGGATCGGCGTCCAGCTCGGCGAAGATCTCCGGCAGTTCGCGCCAGAAATCCGGTCCCATCGCATTGCCCTTGCCGGGCCCGGTCAGGGTGACCTGGGCGATACTGTCGGCGATCTCGACGGCGAAGGCCTTCCATTCACTCATGCGCTGATTATGGCCTCATCGGGTGCGCCCACCCCGTCCGGTGTACGGAGCGAATTCGCGGCAACCCGAAAATCTCACTCTCCCGGCATAATTCGATCGGCCGTCCTACTCTGGATGACATGCGCAGGTCGTCCTTGCCGATGGTCGCGTGCCGGGTGGCCGACACGCTCATCGCGCGCGGCCACCACGGCGTCATCGTGTCCCCCGACACACCCACCTCCAGTGCCATCGACGCCGCGCGCGCCTTCGGCGCCCACCCCAGCGCCATCACCACCGCCCAGCTGTTCCTGCTCGACAACGACCCGGTCCTGCTGCTGGTAGCCGCCCATCACCGGGTGGACCTGCACCGCACCGGCCCACGCCTCGAAGGAAAGCTCACCCCCTGCCCCACCGCCCTCGCCGAGCGGGTCACCGGTCAGCCCATCACCGGCACCGCCCCCGTCGGCCACCCGACCAACCTGCCCACCTGGGTCGACACCGCCCTGGCCGCCCACCGCGAGATCTGGGCCGCGGGCGGCCACCCCACTACCGTCTTCCGCACCAGCTACCGCGAACTCATCCGCATCACCGCGGGATTGCCCGTGGACATCGACTGAAGGGTTTCCCTCGGCGTGAGCCTGTCCATAGGCGGGCCAGGATGGCGGGCGTAGTTTGGGGCTGTGGGTGATATGCGACGAACTCCGGCCGACCTGGTGGTTCCCGACGACCTGAGTGGGATCACCGCCGAGCAGTATCGGGCGTCTATGCGGCACTATCCGGCAGGCGTCACGGTGGTGACGATCGGCGCCGACGCCGGTCCGGTCGGTTTCACCGCGACCTCGTTCGCGTCACTGTCGCTGGAGCCGCCGCTGGTGTCGTTCAATATCGCGCACGCCTCGTCGAGCATCGACGCCCTGCGCGCCGCCGATTCCGTGGTCATCCATTTCCTCGGCGAACACCAGCACCACCTGGCCCACCGCTTCTCCCGCTCGGCCGCCGACCGCTTCACCGACCGAGCCCTCTGGACCACCCTCGACACCGGCGAACCGATCCTGCACGGCACCCCCATCTGGCTCCGCACCACCATCCACCAACTCCTCGACCTGGGCGACCACACCTTGGCCGTAGGCCTGGTAACCAGAGTCCACGACGAATCCGCCGACTCGCCCTCCGCCGCCCCCCTGCTGTATTACAACGGCAAATACCACCGCCCCACCCCCCTCGACACGTAGACGGGACCCTCGATGAGCGAGTTCCGCGTGACCGGCGTCTACCCTGTCAGCTTCCGGCAGACGCCCTTCGTAACCGGCTTTGCCAGCGGAAACTTCGCCACGGGCGACACTGTCGAACTGCGACGAGCAAGCAATCCGATTGCCCACGGGGTCCTACAGGGGATGCACATCCACCTCAGCCCTCGAGGCGAACACTCGTTCTTATTCTCCGGCGACATCTCCGAACACGTCCGGGTCGACGATGTCATCCACACCATCGACACCACGACCTTTCTACTCGCCACCCACGGAGGCGCGGACCTCATTGCCTCGGCGGCCGATG
This sequence comes from Nocardia ignorata NBRC 108230, assembly GCF_001612905.1. Lineage (GTDB taxonomy): Bacteria > Actinomycetota > Actinomycetes > Mycobacteriales > Mycobacteriaceae > Nocardia > Nocardia ignorata. Next base: position 34,805 of record NZ_BDBI01000033.1, read on the forward strand.
CGGCAGCAGGCGGAGTCGAATACCACGACCTGATCGACGAGTAGCAGCCTCATTCGCAAGCGACTCCATCACTGTTTTCGTCCAGTTCCGGACGGTAGCCGGGCTCGCCCGCTCCGGCCGCTCGCGCCGCCTTGCAGTTCTTGTAGTAGACCCCAGGCGACGGCGCCTCGGGCCGAGGCAAATCGACCGTAGGCGGCGGCACATACGGCGTGGTTGCGGGCGGGGGCGGGGCAATGGTCGTGATGATCGGCGGCGGTGGCGGGGCGACCGTCGTTGTCGGTACCACCGCTGTCGGGGCTCGTCACCCAAACCGGCGACACGCCAAACATGTTGGCCGAACTTCGCTTCCCGGTCGGGCCGTTCAGCCGATGAGGCAGGGGGTGGCGCCGGTGGGGTCGGGGGTGAGGGGGCGGGTTTTCGGGGGTGGGGTTCCAGTGGCCGTTGGTGAGGGCGTAGGTCCAGGTGGGGCCGGTGGTTACCAGGGTGGTGAGGGCGGTGATCAGGCGGTCGATGTCGGCGGGGGTGGTGCCGAGGCCGACGCTGGCGCGGAGGGCGGCGTCGAGGCCGAGACTCGTGAGGAGCGGGTGGGCGCAGAAGCGGCCGTCGCGCAGGCCGATGGCGTGTTCGGCGGAGAGGTAGGCGGCGACGTGGCCGGGGGTGTAGCCGTCGACGGTGAAGGCGACGATGCCGACCGAGTCGGGGCTGTCGGACCAGATCCGGACGGAGTTCACGCCCGGGATGGCGGCGAGCCCGTCGCGCAGGCGGTCGGCGAGGGCGCGCTCGTGGGCGACCAGTTCCTCGGGGCCGAGGGCGGCGAGCGCGTCGCAGGCGGCGGCGATGGCGGCCGCGCCGAGGACATTGGGTGAGCCGGCTTCGTGGCGTTGCGGCGCGGGCGCCCACTCCGCTTCCGCCACACCGACATTGCGCACCGCGCCACCACCGGCCAGGTACGGATCGGCCGCGTCGAGCCAGTCGCGCCTGCCGACGAGCACCCCGGATCCGAACGGCGCGTACAGCTTGTGCCCGGAGAACGCCAGGTAGTCGATTCCGCTCTCGCGCAGAGAGATTCGCCGATGCGGCGCGAGCTGCGCGGCGTCGACGAGAATCCGCGCACCACACAGATGCGCGATGTGGGCCAGCCGCTCCAGCGGCAGCACCTCACCGGTCACATTCGACGCGCCGGTGACGGCGAGCAAAGCCGCGGGCCTGCTGCACAATTCGGCGACGATCCGCTGAATGGTCTCCTCGAGCGTCGCGGCGGCCCGGACAACCCTTCGCCCGTTGCGCGTCCACGGCAGGAAGTTGGCGTGGTGTTCGATGTCGAGCACCACCGTCTCCCCCGGCACGCATCCGGCCAGCAGGTTCAGCGAGTCGGTGGTGTTGCGGGTGAACACGACGACCTGGTCGTCGTCGGCGTCGAGGAACCGGGCGACCGAGCCGCGCGAGGCCTCGTAGCACTCGGTGGAGATCCGTGAGGCGTAGCCGGCGCCGCGGTGCACGCTGGCGTAGTACGGCAGCAGTTGCGAAATCCGGTCGGTGACCTGGCGCAATGCGGGTGCGCTCGCCGCGTGGTCGAAGTTGGCGTAGGCGCTCGTTCCGCCTTGGACGAGCGGGACGCGCAGGTCGGCGCCGGACACGGCGGCGAGGGCACAGGTGGGGTCGATTACAGCGGTCATGACGAATATCCCGTCGGCTCAGGAACTCACCACGTAGCGAGAGTCCGCGCTTGCCGCGTCCACCTCGGACGTCGGCCTGGTCGTCACCCGGAGCACCCCACCGCGGAGGAGGGTTGCCGACCAGCTAGCCGGGGCTTGTCGCTGGTACTCGTGACCTGGGTTCGAGATTGGCAGACGATCCGGATCGCTGTCAACCACCGATCGAAAGATGTTGCTCGCCACCAGATCCCGATTGCCCCTGGATTGCCCATACGCCGACAGGTGGCAAGCCCCATCGTGGACCCCCCAAATGATTGAGTTCCCCCACTATTTGTTAGAGTGGCCGACATGCCCTCGACCACGAACCCCGAACGCGGCCTGGCGCGCTACCCGGTGTACGCGCTCGGCAGGCTCACCAAGTTGATGCACGCCGAGATCGACGTCCCGCTGCGTGACCACTGGGTGCTCACCTTCATCGGGGAGAACGCCGACCTCACCCAGAAGAAGGTCGGCGAGTCGCTCGGCATCGACCGCAGCGAGGTGGTCCGCCTGATCGACGCGCTGGAGGGCGCGGGCCTGGTCGAACGCACCCGCGACGGCAAGGACCGCCGTAAATACCGGCTACGCATCACCGAAGCGGGCCGCAAGCAGTGCAAGCGCACCGACAAGCTGATCGCCGAGGCCACCGCCCGCGTCCTCGCCCGGCTCGACGCCGACGAGCAGGCCACCCTGCACCGGCTCGCGCTCACCGCACTCGGCGAGACATCCGCGGCGCCCGCCCCGTAGCTGTCGGGCGCGCCCGACAACTCCCGGTACCGTTGGCAACTGGTGACCATCCCGTTTGCTCTCCGGTAACCCGACCGTGAAACAACAGACACCGATGGGGGTCAACCGATGAGAGGTGGACTGAGCACGATGCTCGAGCCACGCACCGAGGGCCCGGCGAACCGGCGGCGTGATCCGCTGCTGCGCGCCGATCTGGCCGCGCCGCCACGCACCCTGGTCGACATTCTCACCAGCACCGCCCTCGCTCACCCCGACGCGCCCGCGATCGACGACGGCACGACCGTGCTCAGCTACATGGAGTTGGTGGCCGCGATCGAGGCCAGGATGACCGAACTCGCCGCGGCCGGGGTCCGCCCGGGCGACCGGGTGGGCGTGCGGATGCCCTCGGGCAGCGCCGCGCTGTACGTCACCATTCTCGCGGTGCTCTACTGCGGTGCCGCCTACGTGCCCGTCGACGCCGACGACCCGGAGGAACGCGCCCGGCTCGTCTTCGGTGAGGCGCGGGTGAGCGCGATCGCGACCGCCGCGGGCATCGAGTCCGACACCGCCGTCGCGGGCAACGGCCACAATGATCCGCACACCCTGCCGACTCCCGCCGACGACGCCTGGATCATCTTCACCTCCGGTTCCACCGGCACCCCGAAAGGTGTTGCGGTGACCCACCGCAACGCCGCCGCGTTCGTCGACGCCGAGGCCAGGTTGTTCCTGCGCGACGCCCCGATCGGCCCAGGCGACCGCGTGCTGGCCGGCCTGTCGGTGGCGTTCGACGCCTCCTGCGAGGAGATGTGGCTGGCCTGGCGCAACGGCGCCTGCCTGGTTCCCGCCCCGCGCGATCTGGTCCGCACCGGTGCCGACCTCGGGCCGTGGTTGATGCGCCGCGAGATCAGCGTCGTCTCCACGGTGCCGACACTGGCCGCCACGTGGCCCTCGGATGCCCTGGAATCGGTGCGGTTGCTGATCTTCGGCGGCGAGGCCGTACCACCGGAGCTGGCCGAACGTCTGGCGGGCGCCGAGCGCGAGGTGTGGAACACCTACGGCCCCACCGAGGCGACGGTCGTCGCGTGCGCGGCGCTGCTCACCGGCGAGATGCCCGTGCGCATCGGCCTGCCGCTCGACGGCTGGGACCTCACCGTGGTCGACCCGCAGGGCAACCCGGTACCGACGGGCGAAACCGGTGAACTCGTGATCGGCGGTGTCGGCCTGGCCCGCTATCTCGACCCGGCCAAGGACGCCGAGAAGTACGCCCCGCTGCCGTCGCTCGGCTGGGAACGCGCTTATCGCAGTGGCGATCTCGTGCGCAACGACCCCGAGGGCCTGATCTTCCTCGGCCGCGCCGACGATCAGATCAAGATCGGTGGCCGCCGCATCGAACTCGGCGAGATCGACAACGCCCTGCAGCACCTGCCCGGCGTGAGCGGTGCGGCCGCCGCGATCCGGACGACGAAGGCGGGCAACAAGATCCTCGTCGGCTACCTCACCGGCGCCGGACCGGAATTCGACGCCAAACAGGCCAGAAAGATTCTGGCCGAACAACTTCCGGCACCGTTGGTTCCGCGCCTGGCGGTGGTTGCCGACCTGCCGACACGCACCTCCGGCAAGGTCGACCGCGACGCTCTGCCGTGGCCGCTGCCGAGTACCGACGACACCGCCGACCACGGGCTGAGCGGCACCGCCGCCTGGGTCGCGGGACTGTGGGACGCCATTCTCGGCGCCGAGGTGACCGATCTGGACACCGACTTCTTCGATGTGGGCGGCGGTTCCCTCTCGGCCGCCCAGCTGGTCGGCGCGCTGCGTGAACGGTATCCGCATGTCACCGTGGCCGATCTCTACGATCATCCGCGCCTGGGTTCGCTGGTGCAGTACCTCGACGGCAGCGCCCCTGTGGCCGCCGTCGACGCGCGGGTGGTGGAACCGACTCCCCTGCGCGCTCAGCTCACCCAGGTACTGGCCACCATCCCGCTCACCACGCTCACCGGCTTGCAGTGGGTCACCTGGCTGGCGGTGGTGTCGGCGATCGCCGGCTGGTCCGGTTCGCTGCCGTGGTTGCCCCGGTTGTCGTGGTGGTGGATCGTGCTGGCCTTCGTGCTGTTCATCTCGCCGATCGGCCGGATGACACTGTGCGTTGCGGGTGCCCGCGTGCTGCTCGCCGGGTTGCGTCCCGGCACCTACCCACGCGGTTCGTGGGTGCATCTTCGCCTGTGGGCGGCCGTGCGCCTCTCGGAGGCCAGTGGCGCCGAAAGTCTCTCGGGCGCACCGTTGATGGTGCCGTTCGCGCGGGCGCTCGGCGCCAAGATCGGCAAGGGCGTCGACCTGCACTCCCTGCCGCCGGTCACCGGCATGCTCGAACTCGGTGACGGCGCGAGCGTGGAACCCGAGGTCGACCTGTCCGGTTACTGGGTCGACGGCGACCGCGTGCACATCGGCGGCATCACCATCGGCGACGGCGCGGTGATCGGCGCCAGGTCGATCCTGCTGCCCGGAACCAAGATCGGTAAGCGGGCCGAGATCGCGCCCGGTTCGGCCGTGTCCGGCAAGGTCAAGGGCGAACAGGAATGGGCTGGCTCACCGGCGGCGAAGACCGGTAAGGCGCCGCGCCGCTGGCCCGACCACTCCCCCGAGCGCGCCAGGCACTGGCTGATCGTGTTCGGCCTGTCGTCGATGGCGCTGGCCGCGATGCCGGTGCTCGGCCTGGCCGTCGGCGGCACGTTCATCGCCTGGTGGGTGCGCGAGGAGACGACCATCGGCGCCGCCGCCCTGCGCGGTTTCGCGATCCTGCCGGTCGCCACGCTGCTCAGCCTCGGTGTGTACGCGGTGGCGACGGTGATCGCGGTCCGCCTGCTCGGTATCGGCCTGCGCGAGGGCTACCACCCGGTGCGCAGCCGCACGGGCTGGCAGGTGTGGGCGACCGAACGCCTCCTCGACTCGGCACGCACCTTCCTGTTCCCCCTCTACGCCAGCCTGCTCACCCCGATCTGGTTGCGGCTGCTCGGCGCACGGATAGGCAAGAACGTCGAGGCCTCGACAGTGCTGTTGCTGCCCAAGTTCACCGTGGTCGCCGACGGCGCGTTCCTGGCCGACGACACCATGATCGGCAGCTATGAACTCGGCGGCGGCTGGCTGCGCATCGGCGAGGCCAAGGTCGGGAAGCGCGCCTTCCTCGGCAATTCCGGGATGACCGCACCCGGTCGCCGGGTGCCGAAGAACGGGCTCGTCGCAGTGCTGTCGGCGGCGCCGAGCAAGGCGAAAGCCGGGTCGTCGTGGCTGGGCAGCCCGCCCGTGCGGTTGCGTCGCGCGGCCGAATCCTCCGATACCTCCCGCACTTTCGACCCGCCGCTGCGGTTGAAACTGGCGCGCGCGTTCGTGGAGACCTGCCGACTGATCCCGGTGATGGTGACCTTCGCCATCGGCCTCGGCGTGCTGTTCACCCTGGCCCTGATCGCCCAGCACAGCGACTATCTGGTCGCGGCGCTGCTGTCGGGACTGGTGCTGATGGTGGCGGGCGCGGTGGCGGGCATGATCGCCGTCGCCGCGAAATGGCTTCTGGTAGGCCGTATCCGAGCGGTGGAGCATCCGCTGTGGAGCTCGTTCGTGTGGCGCAACGAGGTGTCGGACGCCTTCGTCGAGACCGTCGCCGCGCCCTGGTTCGCCAGGGCCGCCACGGGTACCCCGGTGATGAATCTGTGGTTGCGCGGACTCGGTGCCAAGATCGGCCGAGGGGTATGGTGCGAATCCTATTGGCTTCCGGAGGCAGACCTGGTGACACTCGGTGACGGCGCGACCGTGGAACGCGGCTGCGTGGTGCAAACCCACCTGTTCCACGACCGCATCATGTCCATGGACACGGTGACCCTCGACGCCGGCGCGACCCTGGGCCCGCACTGCGTCGCCCTGCCCGCCGCCCACATCGGCGCGGGCGCCACCATCGGACCGGCCTCGCTCGTCATGCGCGGCGACGTGGTTCCCCCGTCGACCCGCTGGTGGGGCAACCCCATCACGCCCTGGGCCAGTTGATGCGCTCGTTCTACGAGGACCCGATCGACATCTACCTCCCGCAGAACGGCAATCGCGGCTACCGGGTGTCGCGCTACGAGCTGGAGCTGAGCTACAAACCGGCCAGCAATCGGCTGGCCGGGCGTGCGGTGATCATCGCGGTCACCACCGAGGTCCGTTCGTCGTTCACCCTCGACCTGTCCCCTGCTCTCGGGGTGTCGAAGGTGTTCGTCAACGGGTCCAAGTCGGTGAAGTTCAGTCATCAGCGCGGCAAGCTGGCCGTCACCCCGCAGCAGAAGATCCCGGCGGGCGGGGTGCTCGAGATCGCCGTGCACTATTCGGGCACGCCGAAACCGGTGCGCGGACCGTGGGGCGAGGTGGGCTGGGAAGAACTCACCGAGGGCTCACTGGTGGCCAGCCAGCCCAACGGCGCGGCGTCATGGTTTCCTTGCGACGACCATCCGAGTTCCAAAGCGTCCTACCGCATTTCGATCACGACGGACAGCCCGTACTACGCGCTGGCCAACGGCACCCTGATGCGTAAGCAGGCCAAGGCGAGCCAGACCACCTGGGTGTACGAGGCGCCCGAACCGATGGCCACCTACCTGGCGACCATCCAGATCGGCAACTACCGCAAGTACCGGGTGGGCAGTCCCGGCGAGCCGGTGCCGATGCAGGCCATCGTCCCGCCGCGGTTGCGCGCGAACTTCGAGCACGACTTCGCGCGTCAGCCGCAGATGATGGCGTTGTTCACCGAGAAATTCGGCCCGTACCCGTTCGAGAACTACAGCGTGGTCGTCACCGACGACGACCTCGACATCCCGATCGAGGCACAGGGCATCTCCATCTTCGGCGCCAACCACTGCGACGGCAGGCGCGGCGCCGAACGACTCGTCGCACACGAACTGGCACACCAGTGGTTCGGCAACAGCCTGACCCTGCGGCAGTGGCGCGACATCTGGCTGCACGAAGGCTTCGCCTGTTACGCCGAATGGCTCTGGTCGGAGGCCTCGGGCGGGCCGGGCGCCGATCAGCTGGCGCGCGCCGCGCACGCGAACCTCGCCCGCCAACCGCAGGACATCATCGTCGGCGATCCCGGCCCGGCGGACATGTTCGACGACCGCGTCTACAAGCGCGGCGCCCTCACCCTGCACGCGTTGCGCCTGGAACTGCGCGACCACCTGTTCTTCCAGCTCATCCGCGAATGGACCGCCCGCTACCGGCATTCGTCGGTGACCACCGAGGACTTCGTCGACCTCGCGGGTCATTACAGCGTCGCGCCGCTGCGCGGGCTGTTCGCGGTGTGGCTGGGCACCAGGCCGTTGCCGCAGCTACCTCAGAACACCAAGTAGCGCTGGGCCAATTCTTCGACGAGCGGGTCGTCGGCGGGCACCATCTCGAGTGCTTCCAGATCGTCGGCCACCGAAATGTGACGGTTGTCGTCCTGCTCGGGGTCGGGCCCGTCCTCGGCGAGATGACGCTGCAACTTCTGCCGGACCCGGTCCTTCAGTGAATCGCGCATACTTCCAGATTGCCCGTCGGCCCGTGCGCACGCCAGCCTCAGACTGGCGTGAGCCAGGTTCCCCACGGGGTGTTGCGCAGCACCGAATACCCGATGAGCAGGCCGAAGAAGGTCCACACCGTCACCGGACTCAAGCGGGGTAACCGCCAGCCTTGCCCGCGTCTGGCGCGCAGGAACCAGTCGACGACGAAGGCCGCGAACGCGAGGGTCAGCGGCAGCGCGAGCAGGTTGCTGTGCAGGGAATCGATGATGCGGCCGTCGGTGAGATTGTGCATCGCGCGCATCCCGCCGCAGCCGGGGCAGTACACCCCGAATATCGCGTACACCGGGCACAGGCCGTAGGAACCCTCCACGTGCGGGTCGCGGAAATGCAGCAGAGCCAGGGTGCCGATCCCGAGACCAGCGGCGATCAGCGGCGGCGCGAACCGTCGCCAGGGCGGCGCCGGGGTGCCGGCTGCGCCGGAAATCCCGGTCGCGACGTGCGCGTTGTCCACCCTCTTACGGTAACGGCGCCCGCTGGAAGCCGCCACAACGCCTGTAATTCCCCGGCCGCTTCGGACGATTCCACAAGGTAAGCGGGTGTTGATACCCACTCGGCAACAAATGGGACACTCTGACCCGCTAACACTAGCTAGCACGCAAGCTCGCACTGTACGGTGGCCTACGACACAAAGGAGTGCCGATATGCTTGCGAAGTCGATGATGACGCTCGCGGCAGCGCGTTCCACGGTCTCGAGTTTCGAGTCCGGCGCACTGACCGCCCAGTTCCGTGCCGGGCTGCGTACCCGCAGTTTCGCCACCGCGAAGCTCAACGCCCCCGCCGCCCCGCACCGGGTCGTCCCGGTCACCACCGCCGACGGAGCCGAGCTCCGGGTGCACGTCTACGGCGAGGACACCGCTCCGGCGCTGGTGCTCATCCACGGCTGGGCGTGCAGCATCGAGTACTGGAACCCGCAGATCAGTGCCTTCGCGGACAACTACCGGGTGGTCGCCTACGACCAGCGCGGCCACGGCGAATCGACACTCGGCACCGCGGCCCCCAGCGAGCACACCCTCGCCGACGACCTCGCCACCGTCCTCGAAGCGACGCTTCGCCCCGGCGAACAGGCCGTGCTCGCCGGTCACAGCATGGGCGGCCTGACCATTCAGGCCTGGTCCAAGCATCACCCCGAGCAGGTCACCGAGCGAGCCGCCGCCGTGCTGCTGGCCAACACCGCCAACTCCGACATCCGCGCCGAAACCGACCTGCTGCCGCTGCTCAACAAGCAGCTCACCGTGGCCACCACCCCCGTGACCATCCTCGGCGCGCCGATTCGGATGCCGCAGCAGATCAGCGAAACCGTGCTGTTCACGCCGGTCCCGATTCCGGGCGGCTGGCTCACCGAGCAGGTGTTCCGCTACCGCATCCTCACCCCGGAAGCGACCGCCGACGAGATCGACTTCGCGATCGGCATCATCCGCTCGTGCCGTCCGCTCGCCCGCGCCCGGCACGCCGCGGCCATGGCCGACATGGACCTCACCGCGGGCACCGCCAACCTGACGGTCCCCACCACGGTGATCGCCAGCGCCCAGGACCGTCTCCTCCCGCCGCGCATGTCACGGCCCATGGTCGAGGTGCTGCGCCGCTCCGGCCACCTGACCGACTTCCACGTCCTGCCGCACGGTCACCTCAGCAATATCGAAGACACCGATGCCTTCGACACCACCCTGCGCCGTGTCCTGCTCAGCGCCCACTCCCGGTCGACGCGCACCCGCAAGGCCGCCCGCTGACCGACCACGAACTTCCTGAGCACGGTCAACGGCGACCGGCTCAGGGGGCCAACCGGAAAAGGCCCTCGACCATGTGGTCGAGGGCCTTTTCCGTGTCGGTCGCGAGTTCACTCGCGGTAGACCACCACGTACGCGTTGGTCGCGGTGCCGATGCTGTACGGCCCGATGCAGGATGCCGCGCCCTGCCCGGTCGGGCTGATCGCGCCGCTCCATGAGCCCCGGTAGGGCCCGATTCCCATGAGCGGGAACGCATTCGGGATGCCTGCCAGTCCCCAGCACTCGACGATCAGGCTGTACTCGCGGCTCGCGGGCGCACCGGTGTCATGACAGCTGACCGAAGCGCCGACCAGATCGCGGGTGACCACACAGTCCTGTGGGCCCGCGTGCGCGGCGCCGGAACCGACAACAGCCGAGAACCCCACCACCGACGCTGCGGCGGCTGTGAGGCGAACTGCCGCGACCACTGATTTCCTCATACGGAATCTCCCTTGGCTCGTTATATAGCAGTCGGGCATATCGTTAGCGTTGTTACACATCAGGGCAACAGCAGTCCCCAGTACAGGGCCCACAGGGTGAATCCGATGCCGCCGACGAAGACCAGCATCCATCGGACGCGCGCACCCTTGCCCGCGCCCTCGAGTATGGTCCCGCGTCGGGCGATCAGGTAGATGAGCGAGCACACCGCACACACCGCGATCACCTGCAAGGTCAGCCAGGGCAGGGTGCGGCCGAACAGCAACGGGCCGAACGAGGTCGCCCTGGTCGATGCTACGTACAGCACCTGGGCGATCGTGCCGATGATTCCGATCCCGGCTGTTGTCACCAGCACGCGTGCGACTCCGGCTCGAGGCAGACGCCACGCACTGGCAAATCCGGTGAGCGCGTAGCCGAGCAGGGTTAGCACGGTGCCGAGGAAGAGGACCACCAGCGCCGTCGGCGATTCCCACCATGCCTGTGGTGCCAGCGGTGTCACCGAATGTGCTTGCGCGGCGGGTTCGTCCGAGTGCTTGCCCGCAGAGCCGGGCAGGCCTTTCACCCAATCGCCCACGAGTTCGGGGTATCCGGACGCCAGGTCCGCGCCCTTGTCGAAACCGTCGGTGGTCGTGAAGGCGCCATGTTGCGCATCCAGCGTGCGCAGGGTGTAGTCGGTTTTCCCTACTCGTTCGAAGGCGTCGCGGAACCCGCGCAGGCTGTCGCCAGGTGGGGTGAGCCGGTCCTTGTCGCCCCAGATGGCGAGCACCGGCTGTCCGATGGCTTCCAGCACCGGCACCGGATCGTAGTACGCCTGGGCGAACAGACCCGCGACCGCACTGACACGAATCGCGTTGCGTCCCAACGTATCGATCATCGAGCCGCGCACACCCGCAGCCCCGAACCGGGTCTCGTTCGCCCAGGCCTGCTGTGCCGCCGGGGCACCGGCATTCGCGCCGACGACGATCAGGAACGCGACGTCCTCCGAACGCGAAGCAGCAAGCGGCGCAACCCAACCGCCTTCGGACAGACCCCACAGACCGACGCGCGCGGGATCCACTTCGGGTCGTTCGCGCAGGGCCGCCGCACTCGCGAGGGCGTCATCCGCTAGCAGGGAGTAGTCGCGGTGCGCCGGTGTGTAGTCCTCTGTCCGCTTCTCGTATCGGAGCGTGACGATGCCCTGACGTGCGAAAGCAGTTGCGATCTGCGCGTATTGAGGACTGCGTCCATCGCCGGAACCGTGCACGAGAACGACTCCCGGCAGCCCGGTGGCACCCACCGGGGCGTGCACGGTGCCCGTGGTGGTGGTGCCGTCGGATCGCGTGAAGGTGATATCGGCGGTGGTGGTCTCGTCGGCGCCTGCTGTCGGCGCGCAGGCTATGAGAGCCGCGATCATGCTGGTGAGCAGGACGATTCGGGTGATCATGCGGGTTCCTACTCGTCCATGCCCGGTGCGGGGAAAGCGATGAAACGGGTCAGCACCCGGCGCGCACCGGGCCGCTTCCCTGCGTGCGTGGCCTGAAAGCGTTTGAGCAGGGCGAGATACTCCTCGCAGAAGGCGTCGAGTTCCTCGCGAGTCGCGTAGATCGCCCCGCGCGAGAACGGCATCACGTCACCCCACTCGCCGAGCCTGTCCCGCTCGGCCTGGAACCGCCCGAACAGCTCGACATCCTCGGCGATGTGCTGCGCCACCAACCCCTCGAGCAGCTCACGCATCTCCGGCGACTGCGCCTGGTCCAACCGATACCGCAAATCCTTCGGCGGCGACCGCCACCACCGCTCCTTCCCCTTGGCCAGCTCCGGCGCCTCCTCGATGAACCCGTGCTCAGCCAGCTGCCGCAGGTGGTAGCTGGTAGCCCCGGTGTTCTCCCCCAACACCTCCGCCAACCCCGTAGCCGTAGCAGGCCCCTTCTCCGCCAACGCCCGCAGAATCCGCTGCCGCAAAGGATGCGCCAACGCCCTGAGCGCCACCGGATCCGTAATCTCCCTGGGTTCCACACCGTCCATACATGCACACTAATATTTGCAAAGTCTTCTGTGCAAAGAAAAATATGCACACATACGCGAAGGAGGCACTGCAACCGACGGTCGTGCTCGCGGCACCAGCGCAGGCGGACAGCATCTACTACGGATCCATCGCCATCTCGGAATCGACCGGCACCACGGGACGTTCGTGGAACTACGATTCGGCATCCCACGCCGAATCGTCTGCAGTCGACGCCTGCGATGAATCCGATTGCTACGCCTTCGTGACTGTCGCGAGCGGATGGTGCGCCGCTGTCGCACTGGCAAGCGATGGCACGTGGTCGTGGGCACGGGCCGGCAATCGCGCGGAGGCCACCGCGAACGCTATCGGTGCTTCATCCGGCCCCAATCCGATCGTCCAGTCCTCCGTGTGCCAGGACTAGCCGCGGATACAGACAAGGGCGCCCGCGCGGGGCCAGAAACAGCAAAGGCCCTCTCCGGATCCCGGAAAGGGCCTTAGACCTCGGAGCCGCCTGGGGGAATCGAACCCCCGACCTTTTCATTACGAGTGAAGCGCTCTACCGACTGAGCTAAGGCGGCGTGCCTTGCGGCGACGAGAGTCTATCGCGAGTGGGGCTGGATCGCGAAAACGGGTGGTCAGGTGGAGCGGGCGGCGATGAGGGTGGCGACCATGGCGGCTACGGCGAAGCGGGGTTTGACGTTGAGGTCGAGGGCTTCGCGGCAGGCGAGGACGGCGTCGATGCTGCGGAGGAGGCCTTCGGGGCGGACCGAGGCGGCGAGGTCGGTGATGTCGTCGGCCATGTCGGGGTGGGTGAGGGTGATGGTGGCGCCTCGGCCGGCGAAGCGGAGGGCGAGGGCGTCGCGGTACATGCCCGCCACGTCGATGAGGGCGCGGTCGAGGGCGTCGCGGCCGGTGCGAGTGGCGCGGGATTTCTGGCGGCGTTCCAGTTCTTTCAGTACGCCTGCCGAGCCGCGGGTGGCCGAGGCCGCGCCTTTGCCGGTGCCGCCCGCGCCGAGGGCGGTGGCGAGTTCATCGCGTTCGCGGTCGTCGCGTTCGGAGCTCATCTGTTTGGCTTCGTCGTCGGCGGACTTCACCAGTTCGTCGGCGGCGGCGTAGGCGGCGCCCGGGCGCTCGGTGGCTTTGACAAGGGCGAGGGCACGCTGGCGGCGTTTGCGGGCATCGTCGTCGGTGGCCAGGCGGCGCGCGCGGCCGACGTGCCCGCCGCTCACCGACGCGGCCCATTCGGCGGTTTTCGCATCGAGCCCGTCGCGCTCTTTCAGCACCTGCGCGATGGACGGCACCGACGGCGTGACCAGGTGCACATGTCTGCACCGGGAGCGCAGCGTGACCGAGATGTCCTCGGGATCGACCGAGGGTGCGCACAGCAGGAAGACGGTGCGGTCCGGCGGTTCCTCCACCACCTTGAGCAGCACGTTGCCCGCCGCCTCGGTGAGCCGGTCGGCATCCTCGACGACGACCACCTGCCAGCGGCCGGTACTCGGGCGCCGCGAGGCGACCTGCACGATCTCGCGCATCTCCTTGGTGCTGATGCTGAGGCCTTCGGGTACGACCCGACGCACGTCACCGTGCGTTCCGGCCATCGTGGTCGTGCAGGCGTGGCACTTACCGCAGCCGACGGTGTCCGGGTCGGTGCACTGCAAGGCCGCGGCGAAGCACAACGCGGCGATCGAACGGCCCGATCCCGGTGGTCCGGTGAACAGCCAGGAATGCGTCATCGCCCCGGTGACCACACCGGCCCGCGCCGCAGTGGCGGCAGCGGTCAGCTCGGTCTCGACCACGTCTTGGCCGACCAGTCGATCGAAGACTCCTGCCACGGCACACACCCTAGTCGCGTGCACCGACAACCCCGAGAGCGGTGGCCGTCAGCCGACGCAGAACCCACTCGCGGCCTGAACTGTCGAAGAACGTGCTCGCGCGTCAGTCTTCGCTCGCCCCAGCGCTTTTCGCTGTCGCCTTCTTGGCAGGGGCTTTCTTCGCAGCAGTCTTCTTCGCGGTCGTCTTCTTGGCTGTGGTCTTCTTGGCTGTGGTCTTCTTGGCCGCCGTCTTGGTCGCCGTCGACTTGGCCGCGGTCTTCTTGGCAGGAGCCTTCTTCGCCGTCGCCTTCTTCTTCACCGGGCCACGCGCACGCCGTTCCGCCAGCAGCTCCGAGGCGCGCTCGTCGGTGATCGACTCCACTTCGTCACCCTTGCGCAGGCTCGCGTTGGTCTCACCATCGGTGACGTACGGACCGAAACGGCCGTCCTTGATGACCATGGGCCGGTCGGTGGCCGCATCCTTGCCGAGCTCGCGCAGCGGTGCCGCGCTCGCCGCCTGCCGCCCACGCCGCTTGGGTTCGGCGTAGAGCTTGAGCGCCTCGTCCAAGGTGACGGTGAACAACTGCTCTTCCGACGCCAGCGAACGGGAGTCGGTGCCCTTCTTCAGGTATGGGCCGTAGCGGCCGTTCTGCGCCGTGATCTCCTCGCCGGAGGTGGGGTCGTTTCCGACCACGCGCGGCAGCGACAGCAGCTTCAGCGCGTCGTCGAGCGTGATGGTCGACAGATCCATCGACTTGAACAGCGACCCGGTGCGCGGCTTGACCTCCGCGGCCTTCTTCGTCGTCTTCTTCGCGGGTGCGGCAGCGGGGTCCGGCGCGGGCGGCTCGGGCAGGATCTCGGTGACGTACGGCCCGAAACGTCCTTCCTTGGCGACGATTTCATGCCCGGTGGCCGGATCGATACCGAGCGAACGACCCTCCTGCGGCGTCGAGAACAGCTTCTCGGCGACCTCGGGGGTCAGCTCGTCGGGCGGCAGATCGTCGGGCAGGTTGGCCCGCTGCGAGATCGGATCACCGTCCGGGTCATCGGGATTGACGACCATGCGCTCCAGATACGGCCCGAACCGGCCGACGCGGACCACCACATCGCGGCCCTCGTCGTCGACGAACATCTTGATGGAGTTCACTTCGCGCGCGTCGATGTCGTCGAGCTGCACCGAGACCATCTTCTTGAGGCCACCCGAACGCGCGACCGAACCCTCGGCGCCGTTCTCGCCACCGAAATAGAAGCTGGACAACCAGTTTCCGCGCTGCTCGCGCCCACCGGCGATGGCGTCGAGGTCGTCCTCCATGGCGGCGGTGAAGTCGAAGTCGACGAGCCTGCCGAAGTACGCCTCGAGCAGACCGATCACCGCGAAGGCCACCCACGACGGCACCAGCGCACTGCCGCGCTTGTACACATACCCGCGATCGAGAATCGTCTTGATGATCGAGGAGTAGGTCGAGGGTCGGCCGATGCCGAGTTCCTCGAGCGTCTTGATGAGCGACGCCTCGGTGTAGCGGGCGGGCGGGTTGGTGCTGTGGCCATCGGGGTTGAGCTCGACAGCCGTGACCGCCTGGCCCTCTTCGAGTGCGGGCAGGCGCGACTCGGCGTCGTCGGACTGGCCGCCCGCCTCCTCGTCGACACTCTCGACATAAGCCTTGAGGAAGCCGGGGAAGGTGATGGTGCGGCCCGAGGAGGAGAACACGCACTCCTCACCGGAACGCGCGGTGCCGGTGATGCGGAGGGTGAGCGTGGTGCCGCGCGCGTCGGCCATCTGTGAGGCGACGGTGCGCTGCCAGATCAGCTCGTAGAGGCGGAATTCGTCCTGGTCGACCTTCGACGCGAGCTGCCCCGGCGTCATGAAGGTGTCACCCGACGGACGGATCGCCTCGTGTGCCTCTTGCGCGTTCTTGACCTTACGGTTGTACTGACGCGGCGTGGGCGACACGTACTCCGAGCCGTAGAGCTGGGTGGCCTGCGAACGGGCCGCGGCGATCGCCGACTCCGACAGCGTGGTCGAGTCGGTTCGCATATAGGTGATGTAGCCGTTTTCGTACAGCCGCTGCGCGACGCGCATGGTGCGCTCGGAGGTGAATCGCAGCTTGCGGCCCGCTTCCTGCTGCAACGTCGAGGTCATGAACGGCGGATACGGCTTGCGCGTGTACGGCTTGGCCTCGGCCGAGCTGACCACCAGGTCGACACCGTCGAGTGACTCGGCGAGCCGGCGCGCGTACGCCTCATCCAGCACGACCACGCCGGAGGCGGACTTGAGCTGGCCGTCGGAACCGAAATCGCGGCCCGATGCCACGCGCGCGCCCTCGACCTGCACCAATCGGGCGCCGAACGTACGCGGGTTGGTGGAGTCCGACTTCTCGTCGGGGCCCGCGTCGAGCTTGGCGGCGATGTCCCAGTACTCGGCGGAGCGGAACGCGATGCGCTCACGCTCACGCTGCACGATCACCCGGGTGGCCACCGACTGCACGCGACCGGCCGACAGGCGCGGCATGACCTTCTTCCACAGCACCGGACTGACCTCGTAGCCGTAGAGGCGGTCGAGGATGCGGCGGGTCTCCTGTGCGTCGACCAGGTCGTTATCGAGGTCGCGGGTGTCGGCGGCGGCCGCGAGGATGGCGGGCTCGGTGATCTCGTGGAAGACCATCCGGCGCACCGGGACCTTCGGCTTGAGCGTCTCGAGCAGGTGCCAGGCGATGGCCTCGCCCTCGCGGTCGGGGTCGGTGGCGAGGTAGAGCTCGTCGGCGTCGGCCAGCAGGCCCTTCAGTTCGGCGACCTTGGCCTTCTTGTCGGGGCTGACGACGTAGATCGGCTCGAAGTCGTGGTCGACGTCGACGCCGAGGCGAGCCCAGGGCTGGCCCTTGTATTTGGCGGGCACGTCGGCGGCGCCGCGTGGGAGGTCGCGGATGTGGCCGACGGAGGCTTCGACGGTGTAGTTGCGGCCGAGATAGGGCGCGATCTTGCGGGCCTTCGTCGGGGACTCGACGATCACGAGACGACGCAGGGGTCGCCCCTGGTCGGCTGAACTGCGGTCTCGTGTTGCCACCGGCGAACACCTTCCTTCTAGATCCGCGCCTCGGCAGGTCCGCTCGGAGCGCGGCTGGGGCAGACGGCGCGACGTTCGACATCGCCACCAGTGACGTTTATACCCTGCGCCCATAGGAAGAAGCGCCGTCGGCGGCTGGCGCCGGGGTTTTCAGGTGCGCGTGCTCGCGTGTCCCGGGCCTGCCGTTCTGGCCGATCGTACCCGGAAATGGCTCGTCCCCCACCTCCGCGCACGGGGGTGGGGGACGGGCGTAGTTGTGTTTCGCAGCTCAGGAGAGCGCGCGAACGCCGGTGGCCTGCGGGCCCTTGGTGCCCTGGCCGACCTCGAACTCGACCTTCTGGTTTTCCTCGAGGGTACGGAAGCCCGACCCCTGGATCTCCGAGTAGTGGACGAAGACGTCAGCGGAGCCGTCCTCGGGCGCGATGAAGCCGAAGCCCTTCTCCGCGTTGAACCACTTCACAGTTCCCTGTGCCATTCTGTTCCTTCTCTTTCTTACCGGAACGGCGGACAACTGGGTTCGTCCACCGGGTCCGTTGAGACCGCTGTACTGTTGGATCCCCCTGCAAGGAAAACCTGAGCACGGCGTTCGCAACATCGATCCTGCTGATGGTTGGACTTTGGATCCGTACCTCGAACACAGAAGCTTGCGACCGAGACCCAGTGAACCATGTCTACGAGCAATTCAACAGTCGAGTTACCGACAATTTGCAAAATTCTTGATCTTGCGAATGCGCAGGTAAGGGGACGATTGGGTGTATCCGTACTTTCAGTCTGTTTGCTTGGGGATAACCGGGTGAGCTTCCAGCAAACCTCCTGTGACCCAGGTCGCTATAGGGTTACGAAAACCCAGGTAGCCCTCGGCGCACACACACGTTTCACACTTCCGATGTCGCATGAGAGGGCAACCGGATGAATCCGACAGAGCGGACCGAGGTCCGCGCGTCGCCCGCGGCCGAAAGTTACGGTCGATCGTTGCTGAATCGTGTCCTGCTCGATGCGGCATCGAGCACTGGTCCACTGACCCATGTCGCGGAGCTGCCCGCACGGCCAGCCCGTACAACGGGCTGGCCTAATTGGCTGCCGTCGGAGCTGGTCAGCGCGCTGAGCGCACAGGGTATCGAGCGGCCGTGGGCGCATCAAACCCGCACCGCCGAGCTCGCCGCCGCAGGCGAACACGTCGTCGTGAGCACCGGAACCGCCTCCGGTAAGTCCCTCGGCTACCAGTTGCCGGTCCTCACCGCCCTGCATGACGACCCGCGCGCGACCGCCCTGTACCTGTCACCGACGAAGGCTTTGGGTGCTGATCAGTTGCGGGCCGTCGGCTCGCTGATCCACGACAACCCGCTGCGCGAAGCCCATCCGGCGAGCTACGACGGTGACACTCCCGCCGAGGTCAGGCAGTGGGTTCGGGCCAATGCGCGCTGGATCTTCACCAATCCGGACATGCTGCATGTGGGGGTGCTTCGGTCGCATCAGCGCTGGTCACGGGTATTGCGCAACCTGCGTTACGTGGTGGTCGACGAATGCCACGCCTACCGAGGGGTGTTCGGGTCACATGTCGCGCTGGTGCTGCGCAGGTTGCGAAGGCTCGCGCGGTTCTACGGTGCCGATCCGGTGTTCATCCTGTGCTCGGCCACCAGCGCCGATCCGGCCGGGTCGGCGAGCCGGCTGGTCGGGGCGTCGGTCATCGCCGTAACCGAGGATGGTTCGCCGTGCGGCGCGCGGACTGTCGCACTGTGGGAACCGCCGTTGAGCACCGTGGTGACCGGGGAGAACGGGGCGCCTGTTCGGCGTACCGCGACGGGCGAGGCCGCCAAGATCATGGCGAGCCTGGTGGCCGAAGGGGCGCGGACATTGACCTTCGTGCGTTCCCGGCGCGGAGCCGAACTGATCGCGCTCGAGGCGCGTCGAGTACTCGCTGATACCGCTCCTGAACTGCGAGAGCACATCGCCGCGTATCGCGCCGGTTATCTCGCCGAGGACAGGCGGGAGCTCGAGCAGGCGTTGTCGCGTGGCGATCTGCTCGGCGTGGCGAGCACCAATGCGCTCGAGCTCGGTGTCGACATCGCCGGTCTCGATGCCGTCGTCATCGCCGGTTTTCCCGGCACGGTCGCGTCGTTCTGGCAGCAGGCGGGCCGGGCGGGCAGGCGTAGGCAGGGTTCGCTGGTGGTGCTCGTCGCGACCGACGATCCCCTCGACACCTATCTCGTGCATCACCCGGAAGCCCTTCTCGACCGACCGATCGAGGCAACGATCACCGACCCGTACAACCCGTACATCCTCGGTCCGCAACTGCTGTGCGCCGCGCTGGAACTGCCGCTCACCGATGCCGAGGTGACCGAGCTCCGGGCCGCCGATGTACTCGCTGAACTGGCCGAACAGGGCCTGATCAGGCGCAGGCCCGGATCCGGGCGTCTGCCGGCGCGCTGGCATGTGACGGCACAGAGTCACCCCCACGACGCCGTCGACGTGCGGGGCGGGCTGGGCACGCCCATCGCGATCGTCGACGCCGAGAGCGGGCGGTTGCTCGGCACCGCCGACGCCGGGCGGGCACCGGCCACGCTGCACGACGGTGCAGTGCACCTGCATCAGGGCGAGACCTACCTGGTCGACGAACTGGACCTCGACGGTGGCGTCGCGTTCGTCAACGAGGTGGATCCCGGTTTCACGACCAGCGCCAGACAGGTCACCTCGATCAGCATCGAAACGGTGCTCGAGCAGCGGGTGTTCGGCGCGGTCACGACGGCATCGGCGCAGGTCGCGGTGACCAACCAGGTCATCGGCTACCTGCGCACGCTGGTGACCGGCGAGGTGCTCGACCAGGTGGAACTCGACCTGCCCGCGCAGACCCTGCACACCAAAGCCGTCCTCTACACCGTGACGCCGCGGCTGCTCGCCGCCGCGGGTATCTCCGACGATCAGCTTCCCGGCGCCCTGCATGCCGCCGAGCATGCGGCCATCGGGATGTTGCCGCTGGTGGCGGGGTGTGACCGCTGGGATATCGGCGGTGTCTCCATCGCCGAGCATCCCGATACCGGCGCGCCGACGGTGTTCGTCTACGACGGACAGCCGGGTGGCGCGGGCTTCGCCGAACGTGGATTCGCCCAGCTCAGCGCATGGTTGTCGGCAACGCTCGACGCGATCCGCAGCTGTGGGTGCCACGAGGGTTGTCCGTCCTGTGTGCAATCACCCAAGTGCGGCAACGGCAACAATCCGCTCGACAAGGCGGCCGCCGAACGCCTGCTGGTGGCGGTGCTCGGTGAACTCGCAAGCCATTCCGACGGCTCGGCCACGGCGTGATGCGGCCGTCGCGTCATCGTGACCGCCGCTACACCCCGCCGAAACTTTACTGGTCAGTTGTCCGAATTTGCCCTGACCAGTCCAAACGACCTGAGTGTTACTCGTCGGTAGAATAAAAAGGAATCTCCTTCCATTAACTGACACATTGCCAATCAAGCATCGATGGTGTTCATCGTCATTTGTTTCATTTTTTTCGCGACGCCTCCAATAAAAGCGCTGGAAATGGCTGGGGTGGCGTTCCGGTAAATTCCAGTTAGTTCAGCCCGGAAGCAAGCCGACCTGTGCGAACGCGTGGCATCACCCGCTCTCCTCGACCGGGCCCGCCCGCGCCGCGCCGACCACGGACCGCACACCGAACACCCCGAGCCCCACCTGCCGTTCGACCGTCACCACGGCATCCCACTGCTCCACCTCGCACCGTGACAGGCGCGCACCCATCCGCCGCGCGACATCGTCGGCCTCCGCGCATCCCACCTCCGCCCCCTCCACCAAAGCGCCCGCAGCGGCCAGCGCCCCGAGATCGGCCGCTGCCTGCACTCGGTGCCGTGCCACCACCACGGCACCGACCTGCCCAACCATCAAGGTCGAACAAATGAGCCCCGCCAACGCAATGCACGCGAACGCTGTCGCACCACCCTGGTCGCCGCCCGAAGCTGCGGACCGGTTCCGCCACCGGTTGCGGGAGGGCGAGCCACACCGGAGGCCGGCTCGACGGCTGTGCGATCCCTGGCCGATCGTGTGACGCAGAGCCTGGGCGAGTGCGGTGCGCATCAGTCCTGAGCCACGTGGGCAGGGAGGACAGACCGCGTGGTCGACAGATGGCGGTGTGTCCCGAAGAGGGATCGGTGTAGTCATGGCTGGGTTCCGGGTTCGACGACGGCTACCGCTTCGGCTCGGAGTTGCAGGCCGGGGAGTAGTGGAGTGGTTGCGGCGACCGTGGCGATGACGCGGTCACCGTCGTTGCGGAGTTCGACGGTGGCCCCGGGTGGGGCGACGGTGCGGCCTGCGGCGACGGCGTGGGTGGTGTCACCGCGTGCGGCCAGGCGCGCGGTTTCGCGGGCGGCGTCGACACAGCGCACCTGGGTCGACGCCGCGAGCAGTGCGCCGACGCAGAGGGCGACCGCGCATACGAGGGCGGCGAGGGCGATGGCGGCCTCGACCGTCACCGCTCCCGAATCGTCTGTGAGACGGCCTGCGCGACAGCGGTTTACACGCTGGTGTTGAGTGCCTTGTCGATGATCGATGTCAGCGCGTTGACGATGTTGTCCCCCGTGACCACCGCGTAGAGCACCGCGCCGAAGGCAGCCGCGGCAATGGTCCCGATCGCGTATTCCGCCGTCGACATCCCGGCGTCGTCGAAGAGCAGACGAGTGAAGCGGGCTCGGACCTCCAGGCAGACGGTGCGTACGTGCGTCATCGTGATCCCCTCTCATTTCCCACCGCGCGGACGATCCGCCCGGTGACGTTTCGTGGCCCGTGTGGAAGGCGTTCACGGCAGGGCGCCGTTGCCGAGGACCCGGCCCGCCAAACCGACTACGACGGGGACGATCCCGAGGCAGACGAAGGCGGGCAGGAAGCAGAGACCGAGTGGGCCGCCGATCAGCACACCCGCACGTTCGGCGCGTGCCACGGCGGCGTCTTCGACCACTTCGCGTCGCTGCGTTGCCAATTCGGTGACCGCGGTGGCCAGCGAAGCGCCTGACCGGGCCGAGCGTCGCGCCATCCGCGCCAGCGACTCGACTTCATCGGCACCCGCGGAACCGGCCGCGTCGGCGGCGGCGCGCTCCCATGCCGTGGTGGCGTCGGCGCCGAGCGCCAGTAGGTCGGCGGCCCGCAGCAGAGCGGCGCATAAGACCGGTGGTGCGGTGGGAGCGCTGGCTCGTGCGGCTGCTGCCATCGGCAGCCCGGCTCGCAGGCACGCGGCGAGCAGATCGAATGCCGAAGCCGACCCCAACGGGTCCGCCTTCGCCGTCACCCGCACCGGAGCCGTTGCCGCCGCAGGCCCGAGTCCTCGCAACCTCCGACTGACTGCCACCCTCCCGGGCAATACCAGCAGTGCAACAGCCAGAATCAGCACCGCGAGCGGTAGCGGCACACCGAGATCATGCTGCACAACAACCCCTTTCACTCGACATCGGCAACCGTCCACACCCATCCACAGCTCTGTGCACAGTCCACAACCGCTGGTGTGCCGACTCTGGTCGGCGCGTGGGCGGTGCAAGCCTCGCCGGACCGGCGCGCCCCTGCTCGAGTCGGTCCCGCGCAGGCCGGACGAACAGATGGCCGCGAGCTCCCGCCCGCGTACAAGAACGCGCGTGTGCACTCGTCCTGGGTGGGGACACCCGCCACAGCAGTTCACAAGTCGGCAGTGACTCGAGACTCATCGGAACGCTCATGCCGTCCCCCTTCGGGTGATGACATCCGTCCACAGCAATCCACAGCAGGCCAAGGCGGTGCCGAGGGGTAGAAGGAATTCGCCTGCGGGAGAGGCGAAGAGGACGGACAGGGGCGCGGCGCCCATCAGCTGGCCGAGTCCTATCCCTACCAGCGGGAGCCCGGCGAGGACCGTGGCGGAGGCTCGGGCGCCTGCCAGCGCGGATTCGGTGCGGTCGCGAAAGCGGGTACGGGCGAGGAGGTCGGTGCGGGCGGCGGAGAGGAGTTCGGCCAGCGCCAGGCCGTGTTGCTCGGCGACGCGCCAGGCGGTCGCAATCCGCGACAGCTCTTCGGCGACCACGGAATCCGGATGCACCAATCCGTCGGCGCCCGAACCACCGAGACGGCTTCGACCCGCGCTGATCGCGAGCACGCGCGCCGCTTCACCCCGCGACTCGCCCGCGGCCGATTCCGCCGCCGCGCTCGGGTGAGCTCCGACTCGCAGCTCACCGACGACAGCTTCCAACCCGGCCAGCAGATGCGCGCATTCCTGCCGACGCTCCCGCTCAGCCTTCCCGCGCCGATTGCGCACAGCCACAGTCACACCGAGCATGAGGGCGGCCAACCCCGTTCCGACTCCGAAGCCGAAAGCCGCACACCCCGACAGGATTCCCACACACCACTCCACAGGCACACGCGGCGACCGGCCCCGCTGCGCCACCCCGAACAGCCGCGCGAACCTCCGCTGCCCTCCCGAAACCGGAAGCACAAGCACCGCGACCGCACAACAGAGCAATCCAACGCCCATCTCTCTCACCTCCACTCACGTCTTGCGACAACACGTTCGACGAGCAGCTTTTGTCCACAGGCGTCCACATCGGTTGAAGATCTCTCGCCCGTCGACGGAGCCGCATACCTGCCCGACAACAGAGGAGAAACCGCCTGCACCTTCGCGCCGGTACGCGACTCGTCTTCGAGAGCTCTGCGCACATCACTCTTGGGAGCTCTGTGCACAACTCGGGACGAGCGTCTCGAGACAGCGGCGCAGCAAGGCGAGGAGCTCGCGGCCTCGCGCCTCGTCTCGCAACGGCGGGGAGGTGCGGACCGAGATCGGTTGCGTCTGCCGATGACCGGTAAGAAGCGCAGATCAATCACTCATCCGAGCCTCGATTCCAGGAGCCGGGCCAGTTCCGGAGCGCCCGGAGCCGGGGCCGAATCGGAGCGCCAGGCGGGGGTGATGTGGATGGAGTCGGTATCGCGCTGGAGAATTCCTATTTCCCGGAGGCCTCGGGTGCCGTCGGCGCGGCGGTGGACGTGGAGGACGACCTGGACCGCGGCGGCCAGCTGGCTGTGCAGGGCGGCGCGGTCCATTCCGCCGAGGGCCGCGAGGGCTTCCAGTCGGGCGGGAACTTCCTGGGGTGAATTGGCGTGAACTGTTCCCGCTCCGCCGTCGTGGCCGGTGTTGAGGGCGGTGAGCAGATCGACGACCTCCGCGCCGCGGACCTCGCCGACGACGATCCGGTCGGGGCGCATCCGCAGCGCTTGGCGGACCAGATCGCGAACAGTGACCTCGCCTACCCCTTCCACATTGGCCGTGCGCGCCACCAGGCGCACCACGTGCGGATGTACGGGTGCCAGCTCTGCGGCGTCTTCCACACAGACGATCCGCTCGGCGGGATCCACGGCCGCCAGCAGCGCGGACAACAAGGTCGTCTTTCCCGCACCGGTTCCGCCGACCACGAGGAACGCGAGGCGGGCGCGCACGATATCGCCGAGCAGCGCACGGGCCGCGGGAGCTAGCGAGCCGGCGGCCGCGAGGGCATCGAGGCCCTGGGTGGCTGGGCGCAGGACGCGCAGCGACAGGCAGGTGCCGTCGTGGGCGACAGGCGCGAGGACGGCATGCAGCCGCACGCCGAACGCGTCGCCGAGTGTTGCCTCGGTGCCGGTGAGTTTGCCGTCGACCCACGGCTGGGCGTCGTCGAGCCTGCGCCCCGCCGCCAGGGCGAGACGCTGGGCGAGCCTGCGCACGGCGGCTTCATCGGCGAAACGCACGTCGGTGCGCTCGAGGCCGTGGCCACGATCTATCCACACCGCATCGGGACCGGTGACCAGAACATCGGCCACGCGCGGATCGTGCAGCAGCGGTTCGAGCAGGCCGGCGCCGGTCATCTCGGTCTGCAGCAGGCGCAGGGCGCGCAGCAGGTCGGTGTCGGCGAGGACACCGCCCGCTTCGGCGCGGATCGCGGCGGCGAGTTGGGCGGCATCGGTTGCGCCCGCGTGTTCGGCGAGGCGTTCGCGGACCCGCTCGAGCAGGTCGACGGTGACGAATGTCGTCATCACACCTCAGCCCCGACCATGGCGAGAACCGCGTCGGCCGCGTCGCGCAGCGGACCGCGCCTGCGCACGCTGAGCCCGCCGCGTTCGAGCCGCGCGGCCAACCCTGCTTGTCCACGCACGGCCGCGAGCAGCGGCAACCCGAGCACCTCGGCCACCTCCGCGCCGCGCAAACCGCCCGGCGCCGGGCCACGAACCACCAGGCCCCGGTTCGGGTTTCGCTCGCCGAGATACGCCGACACCACCTCGGCGGCGGCTACCGAACGCAACCGGGCGGGCACGACGAGAACGACGAGATCGGCGGCATCGACCATCACGTCGGCCGCCGCACCGCGCTCCCCCGACACATCGCAGACGACCAGATCACCTGCGGACCTACCGGATTCGATCACCGCACGCACCGCCGCGGGCGCCAGTTCGGCGGGCGGACCCGCGCGTCCGCAGGAGAGCACAGCCAGCCCGGGGCAGGCGGCAGGCAGCGCGTTGTGCAGCGCGGCGGCGGAAACTCGCCCGTCCTCGATCACCAGGTCGGGCCAGCGCAGCCCGGCGACGTTCTCCATGCCGAGCACGAGGTCGATGCCACCGTCCAGGGGCGCGCCGTCGATGAGTACCGCGTCGCGCCGCACTCGCAGCGCCGCACCGCGTAAGGCCGTCGCGGCGGCGAGGGTGGACGCGCCGGCTCCCCCACCCGCACCGGCCACGGCGACGACCACCCCTTCCCCGGTGCGCGACTCGGCGTGCTCGGCGAACTGTTCGACCAGCGCGACTGCCGCGCCCGGCAGCCCGACGACGCGTTCGGCACCGACGGCGGTGGCGGCCTGCCAGTCGGCAACGGCCGGTTCACCTTCGGTGACGAGCACGATCCCCGCCCGTCGCGGGCAGCCCGCCGCGGCGGCGGCGATCGCGGCATCGGTGTCGAGGATTACCAGGCCCGCGCCCGCCCAGGCGTGCCTGCCGACGGGCATGTGCCGTTCGTCGGTGACCCGCTCGGCGGCCGCGGCCACCCGGCGCACCTCGGCGCGCAGCCGTTCGTCGCGCACGAGCACGAGGGCGGGCGAGATCGGAGCGGAGGTGGGGGCGAGGTTCATGCGGTTCAGCGTGCTCGCGGAGAACCTCGGCCGACACCCGTCGAACGGCGATTGTGGATAACTCGCGGGGTGTGGATAACTTCCGAATACGCCGCCGGATGAAAGTAATCGTCCTGAAAATAGAGGACGGCCCCAGCCGGGGGGGAGGAGGCTGGGGCCGTCGGGTTCAGCCCCGGGGGGTCGGGCTGAACGCGCCTGGACCATGTCCAGGTGTCAGCAATACTACACCCATAACCCGCCGACGGCGCAAGTAGCGTCGGCCGACATTCTTCGGCAATTCGCGCCCTCCGGCGTCCGCGGGGCAAACGCCGAACAGTTGCCTGAGCGGGCGGATCCCCCACCCGTCGGCGCGCGTGCCTATCCTGTTGTCGTGACCGCCGATCGCCGCCAGACTCCGCCTACGGACACAAGACTCGATTCCTCGGGCCGTGCACCGACGGCCGGCGGGCGGGTGGCCGCGTTCTTCGATCTCGACAAAACGGTGATCGCGAAATCGAGCGCGTTCGTGTTCAGCAAACCCTTCTACGCGCAGGGGCTGATCAACCGCAGAGCCGTACTGGAGAGCAGCTACGCGCACTTTTTGTTCCTGCTGTCGGGTGCCGATCACGACCAGATGGAACGAATGCGGGCAAACCTGGCCAACATGTGCGCGGGCTGGGATGTGCAACAGGTGAAATCCATTGTGGCCGAGACGCTTCACGAGTTGGTCGACCCGCTGATCTACGCCGAGGCCGCCGACCTGATCGCCGATCACAAGATCCGCGGCCACGATGTGGTGATCGTTTCGGCGTCCGGCGAGGAGATGGTCGGGCCGATAGCCGAGGCGCTCGGCGCCTCTCACACCGAGGCGACGCGGATGGTCGTCGAGGACGGAAAATACACCGGCGAGATCGAGTTCTACTGCTACGGAGAGGGAAAGGTGGCCGCGATCGAAAAGCTGGCCGCCGCAGAGGGTTACGACCTGTCCCGGTGCTACGCCTACTCCGACTCGGCGACCGACCTGCCGATGCTGAGCGCGGTCGGCCACCCGACCGCGGTGAACCCCGACCGCGCGCTACGCAAGGAGGCCGTCGCGCGCGGCTGGCCGGTGCTCACCTTCTCCAATCCGGTGTCGCTGTGGTCGCGGTTCCAGGCGCCGTCGAGCACCACGGTTGCGGCGACGGCGGCGGTCGGGCTCAGCGCCGTCCTGGCGGGCGCGATCAGCTACCGGCTGCTGCGTAAACGTCGCTGACCTGCGACGCAGGCTTGACCCGCAAGCACGGATCGCCGGCTGACACGCCGAAAACAAGCGGATTCGGTAATGCCACAGATACGCTTGAAGTGAGCGCGGTCACAGTGTAAGAATGGAGTCACGGAAGGACGGAAGGCCAAGACGGGACCGGAAGAGAAGGTTTCGCCTCCCATCCCACCCTTCCCAGCACGGACGCCAGGCACCCACGCGGAGCGCGCCGCGACAAGGGCAGCAGAGTTGTGGGCCTGCGAAATTCGGGCAGTCGTCGGCGAGAGCCTCGCACAGGTTGCGGGGATGAACCGGCGGGGTTCGGATGATCGCCGAGGCCACCGAACACAACCCACCCCAGCACGCTTGGTAACCAGGTGTTCCGTGCTAGCGGGCGGCGAAGTCGAGCAATCGGCACGCCGCCCGTTTCGATGTGTGGGGAAGGTCAGCCCGCGGCCGCGTCGGCGATCGAGTTGGCCTCTCGCGCACCGTCTTCGAGCGCACCCGCACAGAACAGCACCCATCCGCCGACACCCTCCGGCGTGCCCATGCCGAAGCCGGCGGCCGCATCGAGGTAGGCCTGCCTGCGACGCAGCCAGAACACCTCAGGAACGCCGAGGCTGCGGGGATCGAGCCCGGTCGACACCGCGACCAGTCGCGACGCCGCGCGGGCGACCACACCGTCGGCGGTGCCGAACGGGCGAAGTGTCATCAGCTCGCCGTGCACCACGGCGGCGATCACCGGCGCGGGCGCCGTGCTGGTCTGCACGGTCTGAGCCAGCAGGTCCAGCCGCTCCGCCACCCCGGGTACCGGGCGTGGCCTGCCGAGTTCCTGCTGATCGGTGACGAGGTCGGCGGCGGCGAGCAGATGCAGCCGGGCCAGCGCCTGCAGCGGGGCGCGGCGCCAGGTGCCGACCAGGTTGGTGAGCGCGTCACCGTCGAGCGCCTGGCCCACCCGCAGCGCACCGGCCAGCACCGGATCGCTGACTTTGCCGTCGGCGGGCAGATCGGTGCTCGCGCCCTCGATGGCAGCCGACGAACGCGCCGCACGGACGGCGGCCTCGGCGGCAGTGGTCGCCCAACCGCGCCGGTTGGACTTGTGCCGGTGCACCGCGGCGAGCGCGTCGCGCGCCTTGTCGGCGGCCTCACGCACGCCGGGCAGGTCGACCAGGGGCTGCAGCGGATCAGTCACGACATACGAGGCTACCGTTCCAGCGCACCGTCCCCGACGGCCACATGCAACCCGCCCGCCCTCGGCCAGACCCGGTCGGGCCACAGCACCTCTGCCAGGCGCTTCGCCGCCGGGGTCTTGGCCCGGCGGCGACGCGCCTCCAGCTCGGCCTGCCGCTCCGCATCGATTCGATCCACCGGCGCCTCCCCACCTCAGCGAGCCACGTCGCACCACCTCGGACCCGTCAACGGTACTCCGCTGAGCTGCGCTGACGCCGCTATTTCACGAGCTGCTGCCCCCGCAGTCCAGCGACAGTCCCGGCCAACGTTCTCGCTACTCGACCCAAGCCGACAACCATCGCTATCCAGCCGCCGATGCCCGCCGACGCACACCACTACCCAGCCAAGAGTTCCCGCCCCGGAATCGCCTCGAGCAGATCCCGCGTGTACTCCTCCCGCGGCGCAGCGAACACCTCGTCCGTCGCGGCCGATTCGACGACCTTCCCGGCTCGCATGACCAGCACGTTGTCCGCGATCTGCCGGACGACGGCCAGATCGTGGGTGATGAACAGGTACGTCAAGCCCAGCTCGGCTTGCAGATCGTTGAGCAGTGTGAGGATCTGTGCTTGCACCAGCACGTCGAGCGCGGACACCGCCTCGTCGCAGACGACCAGTTCCGGCGACAACGCGAGCGCCCTGGCGATCGCCACCCGCTGACGCTGCCCGCCGGACAGCTCGTTGGGGTAGCGCCGCAGCACCGACGACGGCAGCGACACCTTGTCGAGCAGGTCGCGCACCACCTTCTCGCGTTCGGCGGCGGTGCCGATCTTGTGCACCCGCAGGGGTTCTTCGACGGTGCGGAAGATGGAGTACATCGGGTCGAGGGAACCGTAGGGGTTCTGGAAGATCGGTTGCACGCGACGGCGGAAGGCGAAGGCGCCCTTGCTGTCCAGCGACGACACCTCCTGACCGTCGAACACCACCGAGCCTGCCGTCGGTTCGAGCAACCCGAGCACCATCTGCGCGATCGTCGACTTGCCCGAGCCGGACTCACCGACGATCGCGGTGGTCGTGCCGCGTTCCACGCAGAAACTCACGTCGTCGACGGCGGTGAAAGCCGTCGACTGCCACGGTCGTTTGCCGCGAATCTTGAACGTCTTGGTGAGGTTTCGCACGTCGAGCACCGTGTCGGGCAGCGCCTCGGTGGCGGCCACCTCGACGGCACGGTCGCGCACCGTCGCCCGCTGCCGCGACGACGACATCCGCTGCGCGGCAAGTGAGGGCGCCGAATTCACCAGCTTCTTGGTATAGGCGTGCTGCGGGTCACGCAAGATCTGCAGGGCCGGACCGGATTCCACCACCCGCCCGCGATACATCACCACGAGGTGTTCGGCGCGTTCGGCGGCCAGGCCGAGGTCGTGGGTGATGAGCAGCACGGCCGTCCCCAGCTCGGTGGTGAGCTCTTCGAGGTGACCGAGGATCTGGCGTTGCACGGTGACGTCGAGCGCCGAGGTCGGTTCGTCGGCGATGAGCAATTTCGGCCTGCACGACAGCCCGATCGCGATGAGCGCGCGCTGGCGCATACCGCCGGAGAACTCGTGCGGGTACTGGTTCACCCGCCGCTCGGCATCCGTCATCCCGGCCTCGGTGAGCAGTTCCACCGCCCGTTCGCGCGCGGCCGCACCCTTGGCGATGCCGTTGGCCTCCAGGGTTTCCCGGATCTGGAAGCCGATCTTCCACACCGGGTTCAGGTTCGACATCGGGTCCTGGGGAACCAGGCCGATCCCGTTGCCCCGGACGGCGACGATCTCCTTGGCCGAGGCCTTGGTGAGGTCCTTGCCCTCGAACCGGATGGACCCGCCGGTCACCTTGCCGGTGCCGGGTAGCAGATCGATGATCGCGTGCGCGGTCGTCGACTTGCCCGACCCGGACTCGCCGACGATGGCGACGGTCTGCCCGGGGTAGACGGTCAGATTCACCCCGCGCACGGCGGGCACCGGCTTGCCGTCGGAGGTGAAACTCACCTCCAGATCGCGGATTTCGAGCAGCGGTTCGGTGGTCATCGGGTGCGCTCCTTCGGATCGAGCGCGTCGCGCACCGCGTCGCCGAGCATGATGAAGCTCAGCACCGTGATGGCCAGCGCGGTCGCCGGGTAGAACAGGATCGGCGAGGTACGGATCTCGGACTTGGCACGGGAGATGTCGGCGCCCCAGGCCACGATGTCGGGCGGCAGACCGACACCGAGGTAGGACAGCGTGGCCTCGGTGACGATGAAGACGCCGAGCCAGATGGTCGCCACGACGATGAGCGGGCTCGCCGCGTTCGGCAGCACGTGCCGCATCAGCGTGCCGAACCGCGACACACCGAGCGCCTTCGCCGCCGTGACGTATTCGCTGTTCTTGGCCTCGATCACCGCGCCACGGGCGATGCGCGCGGCCTGCGGCCAGGTGAACGCGACGAGGATCGCGATCACCGTGGCGATCCCGGCCGGGCGGAGCAGTTGCAGCAGCACGATGGCGGCGAGCACCATCGGGATGGCGTAGAAGATCTCGGCGATGCGCGAGACGACGGTGTCGAGCAGTCCGCCGTAGAACCCCGACAGCGCGCCGAGCACCCCGCCGACCACCAGGAACAGCAGCGCCGAGCCGACGCCGACGGTCACCGAGGCGCGGGCGCCGTAGATGGTGCGCGCGTAGATGTCGCAACCCTGCTTGTCGAAACCGAACGGGTGACCGGGGCGAGGCCCGTCCATGCCGAATTCGCCGAGGCAATGGCGCGGGTCCTGGCTGGTGAACAGCGACGGCCACACCACGACCAGCAGCACGAGCACGATCAGCACGACGGCCACGAGGAATACCGGGTTGCGCCGCAGCCGCCGCCACGCATCGCCCCAGATGCTGGTCGGGGTGCCCGCGTCGAGCACGCGGTCGGTGGCGAGCACCTCCACCTCGTCGGCGGGGGCCACGAAATGCGATTGCTTGTCATGCATAACGGATCCTCGGGTCGAGCGCGGCATAGAGCAGGTCGATGACCAGATTCATCAGCAGGAAGAGCACAACGAGCACCGTCACGAACGACACCACCGTCGGCGGCTCACCGCGGATGATCGCCTGATACATGGTTCCGCCGACACCGGGGATGTTGAAGATGCCCTCGGTGACGATGGCGCCCGCCATCAGCGCACCGAAATCGGCACCGAGAAAGGTGACGACCGGGATCATCGAATTGCGCAGAATATGCACCGTGACCACGCGCCGGCGGCCGAGGCCTTTCGCCGTTGCGGTGCGCACGTAGTCGGCGGATTTGTTCTCCGCCACGGAGTTTCGCGTCAGGCGCAGCACGTAGGCGAACGAGAGCGAGCCGAGCACGAAAGCCGGGACGATCAGTTCGCCGATACTGGCGTTCCCGGTGACGGTCACCGGTGCGATGCCCCATTTCACACCGAGCAGGAACTGCGCGAGATAACCGACGACGAACACCGGGAGCGCGATGATCACCAGACTCGCGATCAGCATCGTCGAATCGAACAGTTTGCCCTTGCGTAATCCGGCGATCAAACCGAACAGGATGCCGAAGAAACCTTCGATCAGCACGGCGAGAAACGCCAGTTTGATGGTGATCGGGAAGGCGCGTTCGAGTTCCTCGCGCACCGGTCTGCCGGAGAACGAGGTGCCGAAGTCGAGGGTGAGAATGCCCTGCAGGTAATGCAGGTATTGCATGATGAACGGCTGATCGAGGTGGTAGCGGGCGCGCAACGCCGCCTCGGCCGCCGGGGTCAGCGCCTTTTCACCGGCCAGCGCCTTGATCGGGTCGCCGGGAATCAGGAAGACCATCGCGTAGATCAACAGCGTGGCGCCGAGGAACACCGGGATCATCTGGAGCAGGCGCCGGAGTATGTACCAAGTCATCATTCCTCCGGAAACGGCCGGGCCGAGCCACTTTTCGTGACCCGGCCCGGCGGCGAGTGGTTACTTCTCGATGTTCTCGAAGTCGAACAGGCCGTTCCAGGCGAGTTCGGCCTTGGTGACCCGATCGGAACGGCCCGCGGCGGCGATGTAATCGAACACCGGGATATCGGCCATATCCCGGATCAGGATCGCCTGTGCCTGCCCGATGAGTTTGTAGGACTCCTCCTTCGTCGCCGCGGCCATGGCGGCGTCGAAGAGGCGGTCCACCTCGGGGTTGTTGTAGTTGACATTGTTGGTCTCGGAGTAGCTGTAGTAGTTCGACCCGAGGAACTGCATCATCGTCGGGTAATCACCCTGCCAGCCGTAACGGAAAGCGGTGCCGATGGTTTCGGCGTTCACCGCGTCACGCACGTCCTTGAACGTCGGCACCGGATTGGCGACGGCGTCGATGTTGAGGGTGTTCTTCACGCTGTTGGCCACCGCTTCGATCCAGGCCTGGTGGCCGCCGT
The DNA here is from genome assembly GCF_001612905.1 of Nocardia ignorata NBRC 108230. Lineage (GTDB taxonomy): Bacteria > Actinomycetota > Actinomycetes > Mycobacteriales > Mycobacteriaceae > Nocardia > Nocardia ignorata. The sequence continues at coordinate 67,762 of NZ_BDBI01000033.1, forward strand.
CGGAGTTGTAGGTGATGGTGTAGCGCGAACCGGCCCACGGCGACATGGCGTCGGCCTGGGCCCACAGCTTCTTGGCCTCCTCCGGGTTGTACTCGAACACCTCGGCGCCCGGGAGGTTCGCGTCGAAGCCGGGCAGTGTCGACGCGGTGAAATCACGTGCCGGGTTACGCAGGCCGTTGAAGATCTTCTCGATGATCTGCGGCCGGTTGATCGCCATGGAGATGGCCTTGCGACGCAGCACGCCCTCCGCACCCGCGAAATGCGGGACATTGGACTGGATCCCGATGTGCTGGTTCTGCGCCGTCGGCTTGGTGATCGCGCGGTCGCCGAGATCGCTCTTGTAGGTGCTCAGTGCGCTGTCGGGAATGGTGTCGAGCGCATCGAGGTTGCCTGCTTGCAGATCGGCATAGGCCGTCTCGTAGGACTGGTACATCACGAAGCGCAGGCCCTTGTTCTTGGCGGGCCTACCGCCCGGGTAATCCGGGTTGGGCTTCAAATCGATCTTGACGTTGTGTTCCCAGGATTCGAAAGCATAGGGGCCGTTGCCTACCGGCTTCTCACCGAAAGCCTTCATGTCCTTGAACGCCACCTCGGGCAGCGGATAGAACGGCGCGTAACCGAGGGCGCTCTCGAAGTCGATCGACGGCGACTTCAGTTCCACGGTGAAGGTGCGGTCGTCGACCACCTTCAAGCCGGACATGGTCTGCGCCTTGGGCTGTTCGGCATTCACCTCGTCGAAACCGGCGATCTGGCTGAACGCGTAGCCCTGCAACTGCGCGTTGGTACCGAGCGCGCCGTAATTCCAGGCATCGACGAAGGACTCGGCGGTGACCGTGGTGCCGTCGGTGAATTTCCAGTTCGGCTTGATGGTGATGCGATACGACTTGCGATCGGTGGTCTCGATCTTCTCGGCCATCTCGTCGTGCGCTTCGCCGTTGGCGTCGTAGTACTTCAGGCCCGCGAACAAACGGTCGACCACGCGACCGCCCATGTTCTCGTTGGTATTGGTCGGTACCAGGGGATTCTGTGGCTCTCCCGCATTGGTGGTGACAATGGCCGCATCGGCACTGTCATCGGACGAGCACGCGGTGAGACCGAGGCTTGTGGCCACGAGTCCCGCCGCGATCAGCGCGGTCGCTCTGATGAATCTCAACGATCTCTCCCGGTTCGCTTCCATGACGTGAAGGGGGCGCAATCATCTTCCGCGTCACATGTATCCCTACGGTTACATGTCGAATACGCGGAAAAGATTGCCGAACCCTTCCTGTTCGACAGAAAAAAATGAACAATTCTCGGAACCATCAGCTGAACGGTTGATCTAAAACGATAGCCCGGGATCGCCCGCCCTGTCCGCGAACTCACCGGATGAATCAAGCCCCACTGAACGTCTCGGAAACCGAGCTCACGCAACGCTCACGAGGGGGCGGACACGTTCGTTACTGTCGAGGTGCCACGGCTGCGCCCTGGCGACCGACCCGACCGCACCAGGCATGTGAGGCTGACATCGACATGACCGAAACCGCTGCAGGACATCAGGATTCGTATCCGCCGAGCGCCGAGTTCGCGGCTGCCGCCAATGCCGGTGCCGAACTCTACGAGCGGGCCGACGCCGACCGCGAGGGCTTCTGGGCCGAACAGGCGCGCCGCCTGCACTGGCACACACCCTTCACACAGGTCCTGGACTGGGACGACGCACCCGTGGCGCGCTGGTTCGCCGACGGCGAGCTGAACATTAGTTACAACTGCGTCGACCGCCATGTTCACGACGGCCACGGCGACCAGGTGGCCATCCACTGGGAGGGCGAACCCGGCGATTCGCGCGCGATCACCTATCGGGAACTGCTCGAGGAGGTTTCGCGCGCGGCCAACTACCTGACCGAACTCGGGCTTGTCGCCGGTGACCGGGTCGCCATCTACATGCCGATGGTGCCCGAGGCGATCGTGGCGATGCTGGCGTGTGCGCGGCTGGGGCTCACGCATTCGGTGGTGTTCGCCGGGTTCTCGCCGAGCGCGCTGCGTCAGCGGGTCGACGACGCGCAGGCGCGGTTGGTCATCACGACCGACGGGCAGTGGCGGCGGGGTAAGCCCGCGCCGCTGAAGGAAGCTGTCGACGAGGCGCTGGCCGCCAAGGGCGATGTGCCGTCGTCGGTGGAGCATGTGCTCGTGGTGCGCCGCGTGGGGACCGAGGTGCCGTGGACCGACGGACGTGACCTGTGGTGGCACGAAACCGTCTCCGCCGCTTCGCCCGCACATGAGGCGCAGCCGTTCCCGGCCGAGCATCCGCTGTTCATCCTCTACACCTCCGGGACCACCGGGAAGCCGAAGGGGATTTTGCACACCAGCGGCGGATACCTCACCCAGACCGCCTACACCCATCACAACGTCTTCGATCACAAGGCCGGACAAGACGTCTACTGGTGCACCGCCGACATCGGATGGGTCACCGGCCACAGCTACATCGTCTACGGGCCCCTGGCCAACCGCGCCACCCAGGTCGTCTACGAAGGCACCCCGAACTCCCCCAATGAGCATCGCCACTTCGAGATCATCGAAAAATATGGCGTCACCATCTACTACACCGCGCCGACGCTGATCCGAACGTTCATGAAGTGGGGGCGCGAGATCCCGGACGCCCACAACCTCACCAGCCTGCGTCTGCTCGGCTCGGTCGGCGAGCCGATCAATCCCGAGGCGTGGCGCTGGTACCGGGAAGTGTTCGGCGACAAGAAGACTCCGATCGTGGACACCTGGTGGCAGACCGAGACCGGCGCCATCATGATCTCGCCGCTGCCCGGCGTCACCGACGCCAAACCCGGCGCCGCCATGCGCCCCCTGCCCGGCATCTCGGCGAAGGTCGTGGACGAAGAAGGCAAGGCGGTGCAGCTCGGCGAAACCGAGGCCAACGGGTACCTGGTGCTCGACAAGCCGTGGCCGTCGATGCTGCGCGGCATCTGGGGCGATATGGACCGCTACCGGTCCACCTACTGGGAGCGCTACGCCGAGCAGGGCTGGTACTTCGCCGGT
>NZ_BDBI01000034.1 GCF_001612905.1 Nocardia ignorata NBRC 108230
TGTCGCCCGCGCAGCGACCGCCGCCGCCGAGGCCGTGCGCGCCGATGTCGACCGCAAACGTGCCGACCTCGCGGCCGCGACCACCCAGGTCGTCGAGGCGTGGGGTGCGCTGTCGGCCCGCGACAAGTCCACTCTCGCCGGCTCCCCCTTCCCGCCCGGCTTCGATCGAGACAGCCTGCTCGCCGGCCTTGTTCCCGGTAGCGGAACGAGCGCGCTGGCCGCCGCCCTCACCCGGGTCGGCGACCCGTACGTGTGGGGCGCCACCGGCCCCGACCAGTTCGACTGCTCCGGTCTCGTGCAGTGGGCCTTCAAGCAGGTCGGCAAGAACGTGCCGCGCACCAGTTCCGCGCAGGCCGGGTACGGCACGCCCGTCGCCAAGGAAGATCTGCAACCCGGTGACGTGGTGCTGTTCTATCCGGAGATCTCGCACGTCGGGATCTACGCGGGCAACGGAATGATGGTGCACGCCTCCACCTTCGGAGTGCCGGTCGCCGTCGCACCGATCGACACCACCCCCTATCACTCGGCCCGGCGATACTGAAGCCGTGAACGTGCGCACCTGGCTGTCGGCGCGTGGCCGACTCGAATTCTGTCTCACGCTCGCCTCGGTCACCCTGCTGACCGGGGCGTGTGTCGCCCTGATCCTGGTGCCGCGCAACGCCGGACCGCTGCAGCTGGCCACCGATCAGGCCGAGGTGCTCGGCACGACCGTCGGCATCGACGAGCCGCGCCTGGCCCCGGTGCGCCGCGAGGTGCAGCCGTTCGGCCCGATCCTGGTGCGTCAGGTCGAGGCCGGTGGCGCCGACACCGCACTGGTGGTCGCCCATCCGGGCCACGAAGCCGATCTCGAGGTGCTCGAGGTCCAGCTCGCGCCCGCGATCGCCGACGTCAGCGCCGTGTGGGGCACCGAGTGGAACCGGGCACCGGTCATCGTGGTCGCGAGCAACAGCGCCGAGTTCACCGCGTTGACCCGCCGGGCGGGGGCGTCGACCACCGCCGACGTCGCCGCGGTGTCGTTGACCGGCTCCTACGTGCCCGGTACCGAACCCACCGAGCAGCGCATCGTGTTCAACCCCGATGCCCGTCGCCGCGTCGGTGACGAAGGCATGGCGACCCTGTTGCGCCACGAACTCACCCATGTGGCCACCCGTGCGGTCACCGTCGACGGTGCGCCGCAGTGGCTGCTCGAGGGGTTCGCCGAGTACGTCGCCCAGCGCGCGAGCGGTCAAACCTTCTCGCAGATCGCCCCGACACTCACCACCCGATTACGGGCGGGCACGCTGCCTGCCGACCTGGTCACCGACGCCGAGTTCACCGGCACCGATGCCGCCTTCGCCTACGAATCGGCGTGGAGCGCGTGCGCATACATCGCCGACCAGCACGGTCCGGCCACGCTCACCCAGCTGTACCGGCAGCTCGCGCAGGGCCCGCAGTCGACCGCAGCACAGGACGCGGCGTTCACCACCGTCCTCGGTGCCTCCCGATCCCAGCTGCTCGACGGCTGGCGCTCCTGGCTGCGCGCCCACGCTGTCTGACCACCGGCCACCTCGCCCGACCGCCGCCCCTCGTCGAGGCACCGACACATTAGGTTGTTCACTATGGCCCGAACTCTCCTGGTTACCAACGATTTCCCACCTCGGCCGGGTGGTATCCAGTCCTATCTGCAGGCACTGACCCAGCAGCTGCCCCCGGAGGACCTCGTCGTCTACGCCCCCCGCTGGCGCGGTGACAGTCACGAGAAGTTCGACGCCACCCAGAAGTTCCGCGTGGTCCGCCACCCGACCACACTCATGCTTCCCACACCAGCCGTGATCAGGCGAGCAAGTGCACTGCTGCGCGAAAACGATTGCGACACAGTCTGGTTCGGTGCCGCCGCGCCACTGGCCGCGATGTCGCCCGCACTCCGGCGAGCAGGCGCCGAACGCATCCTGGCCAGCACCCACGGGCACGAGGTCGGCTGGTCGATGCTGCCCGGTTCGCGCCAGGTGCTGCGCACGATCGGCGAGAACACCGATGTGGTCACCTACGTCAGCAAGTACACCCGAGGCCGGTTCGCCTCGGCGTTCGGCCCGCGCGCGGCGCTGGAACATCTACCCCCTGGCGTCGATCCGTCCGAATTCCGCCCCGACCCGGGCGCCCGCGCCGAGCTGCGCGCCCGCTACGGCCTCGGCGACCGGCCGACCGTTCTGTGTCTGTCGCGGCTGGTGCCACGCAAGGGCCAGGACATGCTCATCGTCGCGATGAACGAGATCAGGGAACGGGTCGACGGCGCGGTGCTGGTCATCGCGGGCGGCGGACCGTACGAGAACCGGTTGCGCGGCCTGGCCGAGGCCCTCGACCTCGGTGACAACGTGGTCTTCACCGGCCGCGTCCCCTCCGGTGAGCTCGCCGCCCACCACACCATCGCCGATGTGTTCGCCATGCCGTGCCGCACCCGTGGCGCCGGGCTGGACGTGGAGGGTCTCGGCATCGTGTTCCTCGAGGCATCCGCGACCGGGGTGCCGGTGGTGGCAGGCGATTCCGGCGGGGCGCCGGAGACGGTGCGCGAGGGCGAGACCGGTTTGGTCGTGCACGGTCGTTCGCTGCCGCAGATCAGCGATGCCATCGTCGAGCTGCTCACCGACCGCGACAACGCCGCGCGCATGGGTGCCGCAGGCCGCGAATGGGTGCAGCGGAACTGGCATTGGGATCGCCAGGGAGCCCGTCTGCGGCAACTGCTCGGATGACACCCCGGACTGTCGCGGTGGCGCGTCCATTACTCTCAGCGAGGTGAGCAGTATCCAGGTCGCCGATCAGACCTTTCTCGCCGCGCCGCCCGCCGCGATCGCCGAGGTGCTCGGCGCACCGAACAATTGGCGCCGCTGGTGGCCCGACCTGTACCTCGACGTGCGGGAGGACCGGGGCGACAAGGGCATCCGCTGGACGGTCGCGGGCCCGCTGACCGGCACCATGGAGGTGTGGCTCGAGGCCGTCGCCGACGGCGCGATCCTGCATTACTTCCTGCACGCCGAGCCCACCGCGAGCAAGCCGCTCACCCCGCGCGCGCTGGCCGCCGCCAACCGCGCGCGGCGGGTCGCGGGCAAGGACATGTCGTTCGAACTGAAGGCACGGCTCGAAGCGGGCCGCCCCGCGGGCGTCGCACCCGCCTCGGCGCTGTAACGAAAGGAATCCATGGCCCCCGACCGGACCAAGAGATCGATCGTCATCGAGGCGCCGTCGCAGCAGGTGATGGCCGTTATCGCCGATCTGGAGTCCTACCCGGAATGGGTGGCCGCGGCGAAATCGGTCGAGGTGCTCGGCACCGACGCGGCGGGCCGGGCCGCGACCGCGCGCTTCGTGCTCGACGCGGGCGTCGTCAAGGACACCTACACCCTCAGCTACACCTGGCGTGCCGACGGCAAGGCGGTGAGCTGGCACCTGCTCGAGGGGGACCTGCAGAAGGCCCAGGACGGCAGCTACGAACTGCTCGACCGTCCCGGCGGCGGCACCGAGGTGACCTACGAGCTCACCGTCGACTTGAACATCCCGATGATCGGCATGTTCAAGCGCAAGGCCGAGAAGGTGATCACCGATACGGCGCTGAACGAACTGAAGAAGCGGGTCGAGGGCTGAGCGCCCCGGGCATCACCCGCGTCGAACTGTTCGTCGGCAAGGGCGGGGTCGGGAAGACGACGCTGGCCTGCGCGACGGGCATGTCCTACGCGCGCGCCGGCGAACGGGTGCTCATCGCCTCGCTCGACCAGGCGCATTCCCTCGGCGATGCGCTGGGTTTCCGTTTCCCGCACGACCCGGGCACGGTGGCCGGGGTCGCCCGGGTGGCGCCGGGTCTCGAGGTGATCGAGATCGATTCCCTCGCCCTGCTAGAGGACCGGTTCCGCGATGTGGTGCGGATGCTGGACAAGGGCAGCGGCCACGATCACGGCATCGACCTGGCCGCACTCGATCCCGCCGAGCTCACCGGGCTGCCCGGGGTGCAGGAATTGCTGATGCTGGTGGAAATCGGGCAGTTCGCCGAGGAGAACGACTGGGACGTCATCGTGGTCGACTGTCCGCCCTCGGCCGACATGCTGCGAATCGTCACCGCCCCCGACACCCTGCTCAACTACCTGGAACGGCTCTGGCCCAAGCACGCTCGCACGATGAGCGCGATCGGCACCGACCTGCGCAAAGCGGTACTCGCCGCGGCCGTGGAGCGGGTGGTGAACGCGGTGACCCAGGTCCGTGACCTGCTCGCCGACCGCGCCCGCACCAGTGCCCGCCTGGTCACCGGACCGGAGCAAGTCGCGGTGGCCGAGGCGCGGCGGGTGCGGTCGGCCGCGGCACTGCTCGGCTTGCGGTTGGACGCGGTGGTGGTGAACAAGGTGCTCGCACCCGTCCCGCCGCCCGGTGAGAACGCGCACCCGGCGGTGCACTGGTATCTGAATCGGCGCGCCGAGCAGCTCGAGGTGGTCGCGCGGTTGCACGAGCAGCTCACCGATGCCCCGATCGTCGTCGCCAAGCACGCCGGGGCCGAACCGGTGGGGCTGAGCGCGCTGTCCGCGTTCTCCTATTCGGTCGACACGCTGTCCCGCCCGTCGCTCGGGGCTGCGGAATCGGGGGAACCGATGGTTCGATGGGAGTCGGGCTCCGGCGTCGACTCCGTGTACGCGATGCGGATGCGGCTGCCGGTGGTCGATCCCGGCACCTTGCGGCTGGGCCGAGTGGAGGACGATCTGATCGTGGGAGCTGACGGGGTGCGCACCAGGGTGCGCCTCGCGCCGGTGCTTCGCCGCTGCACAGTGGCGGGCGCCGAGCTCGACGACGGTCATCTCGTTGTCCGGTTCCGGCCCGATCCGCAGGTGTGGCCCGCCGATCCGAACTACACGAAGGCCAGGCGCACATGAGCAGTGACAGGCAGTCCGACCGCAACCACGACGGTTTCGCCGAGTTCGCCGAGGAACTGCGCCTGCTCGCCGAGGTGCTGCTCGCGCGCGTCGAGCCGGTGCTGCGCCGCACCGCCGCCGACGGCGCGGCCGACCTCGGTGGCTGCGCCTGGTGCCCGGTGTGCGCGGCCGCGGCCCTGGTCCGCGGCGACCATCACGACGTCGTCGCCGCCCTCGCCGAACACGGCACCTCGATGGTGACGGTCCTGCGCGAAGCCCTCGCCGGCGTCCCCGTGGAGCCGGTCCTGCCCCCGGAATGGGCCGATCACGCCGCGGGCCACCCCGGGCACGCGACCGACGAAGCGCCTGGGGCACATCCGACGAGCGGTGCCGGTGCCACGCACGGCGATCAGCGGAACTCGCACGCGCCGAGCGGCCCGCGTGGCGATCGACCCGCCTCGCCGCGGCCGGACGGGTCCGCTACGCCCAAGGATTCCTCACGGGCCACCGGTTTCGGTGAACAGCCGACCCCCCGCCCACGCCGGGTCGACGAATTCAGCGCACGTACCCCGCACATCACCCCGGAACCGGCGGACGAAACCGCGTCGGGCGCAGGGCAGTTCACCGCAGGTGCAGGCACACGTCCGGCCCACGGCGAGGAGCGGCCCGCGGGCGCCCGCGCGCCACGCTCGCGTTATGTCGATATTCCGGTCACGATCCGGGGATGAGCCAGGCGAGTACCCACCCACTGACCGTCGGAGTCGACGTGGGCGGCACGAATATCCGCGCCTCCGTCGTCGACGCCGACGGTGAGGTGCTCGACACCGTGCAGGCGCCGACACCGCATTCGGCCCGCGCGCTCGAGGCCGCCATCGACCGGTCCGTGCGCGAACTGGCCCGCAGGCATCCCATCGCGGCGGTGGGGCTCGCGGTGGCCGGGTTCATCTCCGCCGACCGCACCACCGTCCGGTTCGCCCCGCACCTGCCCTGGCAGGACGCGCCGGTGGCTCAGCGGCTCACCACCCGGCTGGAACTGCCGGTGATCCTCGAGCACGACGCCAACGCGGCGGGCTGGGCCGAGTACCGCTTCGGCGCGGCGGCAGGCGGGCACACCGTCGTCCTCGTGGCGATCGGCACCGGCATCGGCGCGGCCCTGCTCATCGACGGCCGGCTCTACCGCGGCAGCCACGGCGTCGCACCCGAACTCGGCCACCTGCAGGTGGTCCCGGACGGCCGCGCCTGCGCGTGCGGCAAACGCGGCTGCTGGGAGCGCTATTGCAGCGGAACCGCACTGGCCGACACCGCGATCGAAATGCTCGCCACCGACCCCGTGCGTTCGGTGCTCGCGCGCGATGTGATCCGCGATCCCGGTTCGCTCACCGGCCGACGGGTGGCCGGTGCCGCCCAGGACGGCGACCCGCTCGCGGTGCGGGTGATGTCGGACTTCGCGCGCTGGCTCGGCCTCGGCCTCGCCTTCGTCAGCGACATCTTCGACCCCGATCTCGTGGTGATCGCCGGTGGGGTGAGCAGTTCGGCGCCGCTGTTCCTCGACGAGGCCCGCGAGCACTACGCGAGTGCCGTCACCGGCTCGGGTCATCGCCCCCTCGTCCGGTTGCGCACGACCCAGCTCGGCGAGGCGGCGGGCATGATCGGGGCCGCCGAATTGGCCCGGGCGGCGATTGGCACGCCACTGGCGGGTACTACCGGGAGATGAGGGTCACACCCATGCCCGTCGGCTACCGTCCTGGTTGGTTGTGACCTGCGACCAGCGGTAAAGTCGTTTTCCGACGAGGCTGCACACGACCATCCCGGTCCCCGGGGAAAGGACGCCATGTTCTACTGGCTGCTCAAGTTCGTACTCGTGGGACCGTTCATGCACCTGTACAACCGACCCGTTGTGGAAGGTGTGGAGAACATCCCGACCGACGGGCCGGCCATCATGGCGGGTAACCACCTCTCCTTCGCCGACTGGTTGTTCGCGCCGCTGCTGAGCCCGCGCCGCATCAACTACCTGGCCAAGGCGGAGTACTTCACCACCCCCGGCTTCAAGGGCCGTCTGCAGAAGTTCTTCTTCTCGGGCACCGGCCAGTACCCGATCGACCGCAGCGGCGCCACCGCCGCCGAGGACGCGCTCAACGCGGCCAAGAAACTGCTCGACGAAGGCCGCCTGGTCGGCCTGTACCCGGAGGGCACCCGCTCCCCCGACGGTCGCCTCTACAAGGGCAAGACCGGTATGGCCCGCCTCGCGCTCGAGACCGGTGTCCCGGTGATCCCGGTCGCGGTGATCGGCACCGACAAGGTGTCTCCGCCCGGACCGTTCAAGTGGCGCCGTCACCGGGTGACGCTGAAGTTCGGTGCGCCGCTGGACTTCTCGCGTTACGAGGGCATGAGCGGCAACCGTTTCGTCGAGCGCGCCGTCACCGACGAGGTGATGTACGAGCTGATGCGCCTGACCGGTCAGGAATACGTCGACGTGTACGCCCACAGCCTCAAGAAGGGTGTGAAGCCCACCGATCACCAGATCGAGGCCACCCGCATTCCCGACCGCGCCGCCAGCTGACGCCGATCCCCCTGTGCCGCAGGCCGGCTCGGCACCGCCGCGCCTGATAAGCATCTCGTAAGGGCCGTCGGCCAGACTGGTCACATGTTCAAGCAAATGCTGGCCGCGGCCGGTGTCGGCGGCGCCGAGGTCGACACCGAATTGTTCACTCCCGGTGTGCAACCGGGTGGTCTCGTCGAGGGTGTCATCCGGTTGCGCGGCGGGCGTGTCGATCAGGCGGTCGGGCAGGTGGCCGTCGAGTTCATCACCCGCGTCGAGCGCGAATACTCCGACGGTGAGGAGCGCGTCGCCGATCAGGCGTTCGGCCGCGTCGCCGTCACCGGGCCGTTCACGCTCGGTGCCGGCCGGATCGCCGAATTCCGTTTCGCCGCACCTGTTCCGCTGGAAACCCCGATCACCTTCTTCGACGGCCACCACCTGCCCGGCGCGGCGGTGGCCCTGCGCACCGTGGTCGATCTGCACGGTGCGGTCGATTCCACCGATACCGATCCGATCGGTATCGGCGCGCTGCCCGCTCAGCACGTGGTGCTCGACGCCGTGCGGCGCATGGGTTTTCCGCTGCTGCGCACCGACGTGGAGGCGGGCCGGATCAACCGCACACCGCAGCGGCTGCCGTTCTACCAGGAACTCGAATTCGGCCGCTCCCCGCATTTTCCCCGGGTGAACCAGCTCGAGGTCACCTTCATCGCTACCGAAACGGGCATGGCCGTGGTCCTGGAAGCCGATATCCAGGGCGGCCTGCTCCGTGGAACCCGCGACGGGATCGGGATGTTCTGGGTCGATTACGCCCAGCTGGCACACCAGGATTGGACCCGGGAGATCCACCAGAGCCTGCACCGGCTCGGCGCCCTCGGCTGAGCCACCTCGCAATGTTCGGCTCAGTTCGCCTGCGGTCTGGTCCGGCTGAGCCCGGGGGCACCTGGCAGCGGATCACGCAGGCGCGTCTCTGCTCGGGCAGTCGCCTGGTCGACAGGTCCTGATGTGCGGACGCCACCACGACCGGTTGGTAACGTGTGCCGCACACGCAGGCCGAGGATGTGGGTCGCGTGGCCGTCGACGGGGAGGGCGAGGTGGACATGGCCGCAGATGGATTCGACGGGGGTCGTGTCGTGCGTTTTCCCCGCCGCAAGCCCGACGGGGCGCCGCCCACCGGCCGGGTCGCCCGGGGCACCAGGCTGGCGGCGGTGCCCGTCGCCTATATGGGCAGACGCGTAGCGGGGATCGGCCGACGGGCGGCCGGACGCGACGCGGCCACTGTGGAGCGCGAGATCCGCCACCGCACCGCCGAACACCTCTTCCAGGTGCTCGGCGAACTCAAAGGCTGCGTCGCCAAACTCGGCCAGTTGCTCGGCCTGCTCGAACTCGGGCTCGCCCCCGATCTCGCCGAACCGTACAGCCGAGCCCTTGCGCGCCTGCACGATTCGGCCCCTGCCATGCTGCCCGCCGCCGTCCACACCGAACTCGCCACCCATCTGGGCCCCCGCTGGCGTTCGCTGTTCCTCGAGTTCGACGACCGCGCCTCGGCGGCCGCATCGGTGGGTCAGGTGCACCGGGCCCGCTGGCACGACGGCACACCGGTGGCGGTGAAAGTCATGTACCCCGGTGCGCGGCAAGCGGTGTTGGCGGATCTGAGCGTCCTGCGTCGCGCCACTCCCCTGTTCACCGCCTTGCTGCCGGGTGCCGAGATCCGTCCGGTGATCGAGGCGCTGTGCGAGGAGATCGGCGCCGAACTCGACTACTCCCGCGAAGCCGCCAACCTCGAGCACTTCCGCACCGCCCTACGCCACGACCCGGACGTGGTGGTCGGCCGGGTGATCGCGCAGCGCGGCGACGTACTGGTCACCGAGTGGCTCGACGGAATCCCGCTGTCGCGTTTGATCGCTCGCGCCGAACCTGCCGAGCTCGACCGGCTGGGCGTACTCATCCTGCGCTTCCTGTTCTCCGCGCCGGCGCGCGCCTCCCTCATCTACGGCGACCCGCACCCCGGCAACTTCCTGCGCATGCCCGACGGGCGGCTCGGGGTGGTCGACTTCGGAGCGTGCACGCCCTGGACGCCCGCGTTCCTCACCGTCGCCGGTGACGTGGGCGCCGCCGTCGTCGCCGAATCCGTGGCCGACCTCGAAGCCGCGCTGCGCCGCCACGGTTATGTCGCCCCCGGTGGCGACCTCGACATCGCCACCGTCGCCGAGCGTCTTCGCCCTGTTCGCGAAGCACTCATGTCCCCTACCTACCCGCTGTCGGCGGACTGGTTGCGCGAGCAGGTCCGCCTGGCCACCGACCTGAGCCTGTCGAACATCCTGCGCCAGCTCACCATGCCACCCGCCGACACGCCCTTACTGCGTTCGTTCCTCGGCGGCGTCGCCATCCTGTGCCAACTTCAGACGGCAGTCCCGCTCCGCGCGGAATGCACCCGCTGGTACCCCGAAACCGCTGCCGCCGTCGGTCTTTGACCTCTGAACAGTTCCTTTCACCCAGGTGGACGTGAGTCTTTCCGTCCGGCAGCGTTCATCGGCTGTTGCCGTACACACGACCGCCCGTTCGACTCGTCCGGGCACGGTGCAGGACATGGTCGACTTCGCGATGTCCCGGCGCACGCTGCTGCGCGCCTCCGCTCTCGGTCTGCTCACCGGCCCCGCGCTGGCCGCCTGTGGTGACGGCCCCGGATTGGTACGGGCCAGGCCGGCCCTCACCCACGGCGTCGCGGTCGGTGACCCGCGCAGCGACGGCGCGCTGATCTGGGCCCGCTCGGATCGTCCCGCCACGCTGGTCGTCGAAACGGCGGCCACCGAGAAGTTCGACGACGTACGACGTTTCACCGGCCCGCTTCTCACTCCCGCCTCCGACGGCACCGGCCGCGTGCGGGTGAACGGCCTGCCCGCCGGTCAACTCGTGCACTACCGGGTACGGCTCGAAGGCGAGGACGGCGCCGCCTCGGAAACGCTCAGCGGCGTGTTCCGCACCGCCCCGACCGCGCCCGCCGACATCTCGCTGGTGTGGTCCGGCGACGTGGCGGGTCAGGGGTTCGGCATCAATCCGGACGTCGGCGGCATGAAGGTCTTCGCGACCATGGCCGCTCGCGACCCGCACCTGTTCCTGCATTCCGGTGACGTCATCTATGCCGACAACGCGCTGAAGGAATCGGTCACGCTGCCCGACGGCCGCGTGTGGCGCAATATCACCGCCGACGCCAAGAACCAGCCCGCCGAGACCCTCGACCAGTTCCGCGGCAACTACGCCTACAACCTCACCGACGAGAACTACCGCCGCTTCAACGCCTCGGTCGCCCAGATCGTGCAGTGGGACGACCACGAGACCACCAACAACTGGTCGCCCGGCGGCACGGTCGCCGCCGACAAGGGCTACACCGAGCGCAACATGGACACCCTCGCCACCCGATCCTGGCAGGCGTTCCACGAGTGGATGCCGCTCGAACCCCGCGAGGCCGTCGACGGACGGCTCTACCGCAAGATCTCCTACGGCCCGCTGCTCGACGTGTTCGTCCTCGACATGCGCGCCTACAAAGACGCCAACACCGCCAACACCGGACCCCAGGGCCAGGTGCTCGGTGCGGCCCAGACGGCATGGCTCATCGATGGTTTGAAGCAGTCCACGGCCACCTGGAAGATCGTCGCCGCCGATCTGCCGATCGGCGTGGTGGTCCCCGACGGCAAGACCGCGTTCGAAGGCGTCGCCAATGCCGCGCCGGGCGCGCCGTCGGGCCGCGAATCGGAGATCGCCCGAGTGCTGTCGGCGATCAAGGCGAACAAGGTGCGCGACGTCGTCTGGCTCACCGCCGACGTGCACTACACCGCCGCGCACCACTACTCGCCCGCACGCGCGAACTTCACCGATTTCGACGAGTTCTGGGAGTTCGTCTCCGGGCCGCTCAACGCGGGCGCCTTCGGTCCCAACCCGCTCGATCCGACTTTCGGACCCGAGGCCGTTTTCGTGCACGCGCCCCCGGCGCCGAACACCTCGCCGCTCGATCTCGAGTACCAGCATTTCGGCGAGGTCCGCATCGACGGCGGCACCGGGGAATTGACGGTCGACCTGTGTGACGCGACCGGAAAAGTCCTGTTCAGCAAGCAACTTCCGCCCTCGCGGAAATAGGTGGGAACTACCCGTCGCCAGAATCGCCGCGCTGTGGTTAGCTATGCGGTCATGGGCACGCCGCATACCGTCACCTCCGAAGAATATCTCCCCACCGACACTGCGGATGTCGTTCGCACCGTGCGTGATTCGCGTGATCGAGCCGAACGTCTGACGGTACGTGGCGGCGAACCGACCGAAGAGTCCTCGTTCGGGCTGGCCGATCAGCGCGGCGTGCTGTCGTTGCGCAAGATGAACTCGGTCCTCGACATCAATCTGGGCCGCCGCACGGTGCGGGTGCAGGCCGGCGCGAAGCTGTCGGAGATCGACCGGCGCCTCGGCGCGCACGGCCTCGGCCTGCCCGTGGTCGGCGACCACCGCGACATCACCGCGGGCGGTTTCGCCTCCGTCGGTGGCGTGAGCACCGCCTCGCACCGCTACGGCATGTTCATCGACCAGATCGTCGACCTCGAGTACGTCGACCCCGACGGCCGGATCGGCACCTGCGGGCGTGGCCACCACACCGAACGGTTCCAGCGCATCCTCGGCGCGGGCGGGCGCGCGGGCATCATCACCGCCCTCACCCTCGATGTGGTCGAGGTCGACAAGGACCACACCTGGCTCACCACCGACGCCGACCGCTTCCTCGACTTCGATTCCTTCGTCGAGCACGCGACCGCCGAGATCACCAACCCCGGCAGCGCGGCTTTGCAGGTGGGACGCTGGGTCGACACCGCGCCGCTGAAGGTCACCCGCCCCGTCGGCACCGGACAGGTCACCCTCGGCGCGGTCCGGTTCGGGCAGTGGTCGAGCCTGTACCCCACCGCTCCCACCCGTGGTCTGCGGGCGCGGCGCGAGGTCGGCACCCGCACCCGTAAGTCGTTGGGCGCCATCGCCTCGGCGGCGGGCGGACGCGCCGGTATGCCGGTGCGCAACGCGGCGGCCGGCGCGCTGATGTTCGCGCCGAAGGTGCTCACCATGCGTGATGCCGAGTACCTGGCCGACACCGTCATCAACTCCTCCGAGCGCGGCCCCGCCTACCGTGTGGGCGTGTTCGCCCCGCTGGCCAACTACGGCTCGGTCTTCTACGGCCTGCACGACCTGTTCTCCGAGCACCGCGAACGCTCCGGCTGCTTCACCGTCATCTCCGCGATGACCTACGGTGTGCGTTCGCCGTACCTGCGGGCCGAGGCCGCCGCCCGCGGCCTGACCCCCGCCGACTACGGCCTCATCACCTTCACCTGCCGGCTGCGTCCGTCGGCCCTGCCCTCGGAGCAGCTGCGGGAGATCGTCGCGGGTATCGATGACATCTGCCGTTCGGAGCAGGCGCTGCGCTACAGCGTCTGACATTTGCACGCATTCCCGCATCAGAACGCGGTTCTGGTGGTGTGCACGAAGGGTTGGCGCGCACACCTGGCGGTGAGCGTGTCGGCGCGGCGTGCGGTGCGGTACGCGGCGGGTGGCACGCCGTATTCGGCCCGGAATGCGCGGGAGAGCTGGTCGGCCGTGCGGAATCCGCAGGTCTCGGCGATCTCGCGGATACTGCGTGAGCTTTCGCTGAGCGCGGTCGCTGCGGCGACCAGTCTCCGGGTACGGATGAGTCCGGCGACGGACAGGCCCTGCAGCTCGAAGGCGCGGAACAGCGTCCTTCTGCTCACGTGCAGTCGTCGCGCCACCGCGTCGGGGTTCGTGGCCGGGTCGGTGAAACCGCGGTCGATGACGTCGATCGCGCGGCGGCGCAGCATGTCCTCGGTGGATATCTCGATCGCGGCCCCGGCCAGGTCGCGTTCCAGCAGCGCGACCACGGCCGAACGGAAGACGATCTCGTCGATCCGGGCGGCGATGCCGAGATGCGCGGGACTCGTTGCGCCACAAGCGAGGTCGCGTGCGAACAGAAGTGCCGACACCGCGGCGCCGGACAGCGCCCACACCTGACCGCCCGCCGCGGCGGGTTCCAGACCCCAAGCGGTCAGCGCACCCATCGACACGTACAGGTGCAGCACGTCGACGGCGCACGCCTCGCCTCGCGACAGCACCGACCGGAACGGCGAGTCGAGGCAGACCGCGAACGCCTGACCTGACGCCGCGACGGAGCGGGCGCCCCCTTGTGCGAGGGCGACCCGGCCATCGATCACCAAGCTCAACTGCAGGTACTGGCCGTAATGATCGCGGGCGGCGCCGCCGTCGCGCTCGGCGGTGATACCCGAGGTGCGCAACCGGGCGACCAGCACCGAGCCCGTGCTCAGGGTCCAGAGGGTGGCGCTGAAGTCCTCGTCGGCGCGCACCCGGCACCCGAAGGCCAGACGGTTCAGGTCCCGCGGCCCGCGCAGGGCGATCCCCCCGCCGCCGCCTCGGCCTGCCGTGTCGAGCAGGCACGCGAATTCACGATGCGGGTGTTCGCCCATCGATTGCCCTGAATCAGACAAACCAGACGGAACAGTCTCCGCATCACCGGTTCGGCCGGACGAATGGCCCGCCCGGCGTCCACCGGGTGCATCTCGCCCACCGTGTTGCCGCTCATCGGTTTCGCGCACACCCGCATAGATCCGCATACCCCACCTCCGCGCCTGTCCCCGATAGCTCGACCGTGCCGACAACTCCCAAGCTGCGAAAACACAAGCATAACAGGGGAACTCGTCTCTTCCCGACCGCTTTCCGCGCATTCGGGCCGTGAGCGGCTGAGCCCAATTTTCCGTGCCATCTTCACCAGAAAACCGTGCCAAACCCGATCGCACGGCAGCGCCGCCGCGAGTTCGGCAACCCCGCTGCGGCCTGGCGATTAGGTGTCACGAGCACGTCGCGACCGGCATTCGAGGCGTTAACTGGACCATTGCACCGACTGATGACCGCGGTCTAACTTCGAGATCTCCCGCATCCCTTGCGATTTCGCTGCGGGATTCCACAGTTCGTGTCCCTCCCTTACTGACGAGGTGGTATCAGCAATGACTTCAGTGGTATCCGACATGCTCGACCGCAAGTTCGACGTGTGCTTCGGCCACGGCGACCAGAACGGCGACGGGGTGATGGAACGGGCAGACGTGATCGCTCTGGCGGCTCGCATCATCGCCTACCTCGACGCGCCGTTCGACTCCCCCAAGGCCCAGGCGCTGCTGGTCGCCTTCCAGAACTTCTGGGAGAACGTGTCGACCGAGTTCGATACCAACGGCGACGGCCTGATCAGCAAGACCGAATGGCGCGAAGGCCTGCGCAAGTTCGCCGCCAGTGGCGACGTGTACCGCGAAGGCTTCCGCCCGCTCGCCGAGGCCCTGTTCGCGCTGTGCGACGCCGACGGCAACGGCAAGGTCTCCCCCGAGGAGTTCTTCCAGTACCAGCGTGCCTTCGGCACCTCGCCCGAGAACAGCCGCCTGGCCTTCGAGCGGCTCGACCGCGACGGCAGCGGTTCCCTGTCGGTCGAGGAACTGCTCGATGCCTGGCACGAGTACTACACCAGCTCCGATCCGCAGGCACCCGGCAACTGGCTCTACGGCGACATCGGCCCGTTGGCCTGATCGTCGGCGGCACAGGCTCTTTCGCGCCGGCCGGGACACCTTCCGGTCGGCGCCCGGCTCGGGAGGACGCATGACACGACACACACCGGTGGCGGTGGTCGGCATCGGTTGCCGCTTCGCCGGGGGCATCGACTCCCCGTCGGCGTATTGGCGGCTCATCACCGGCGGCGGCACCGTCGTCGGTGAACAGCCACCGGGACGTCTGCCGGACAATCGTGACGTGCCCGCAGTGCGGCGGGCGCTGCGTCCCGGCGCCTATTTCGACGATATCGCGGGATTCGACGCCGCCTTCTTCGGTATTCCGGCGGCCGAGGCCGAGCACATGGACCCTCAGCACCGACTGGCACTCGAGGTCGCTTGGGAAGCGTTGCAGCACAGTGGAATCGACCCGACCGCGTTGACGGGGACAGACACCGCGGTGTACGCCGGAATCGGTTCCGACGACTACGGCCGCAGACTGCTCGGCGACCCGTCGACCGTCACCGCCTGGACCGGCATCGGCTCCGCGCTGTGCGGTGCGGCGAACCGGATCTCGCACGCGCTCGACCTGCGCGGCCCGAGCGTGGCCGTGGATACCGCATGTTCGTCGTCGCTGGTCGCGGTACATCAGGCGATGTCGGCGCTGCGCGACGGTTCCGTTCCGCTCGCGCTCGCCGGTGGGGTGATGCTGATGGGCGACGCCGCGCTGTCGGTCACGCTTGCCGAGGCCGGTGTGCTCGCGGACGACGGGATGTCCAAGTCGTTCGACGACGCCGCGGACGGATACGGTCGCGGTGAGGGGTGTGCCTTCGTCGTCCTGGAGCGGCTCGACGACGCGCTCGCCGGCGGGCGCCGCGTGCTCGCGGTACTGCGCGGCGGCGCGATCCGTCAGGACGGGCGAACCAGCGGCATCATGACGCCGAGCGGTCCGGCCCAGCGACATCTGGCCAGGGCCGCGTGCGCGGATGCCGGAGTGTCACCGGACTCGGTCGACTATGTCGAGGCGCACGGGACGGGAACCAGGGCCGGCGATCCGGCCGAGGCGACCGCGCTGGCCGAGGTATTCGGCTCCGGGCGTCCGTCGGGGAAACCGTGCCTCATCGGTTCCGTCAAACCGAACATCGGCCACCTCGAGGCCGCCGCGGGCATCGCCGGTCTGGCCAAAGTCGTTCTCGCACTGCATCATCGGACGATTCCGCCCACGCGGACCACGAGCGGACCGCGATCCGACATCGACTGGCACCGCAACGGTATCGCCCTGGCCACCGCCACCCTCGACTGGCCGTCGACCGAGCACACGGCGCGCGCGGGTGTGGCGAGTTACGGCTACGGCGGCACGCTGTGTCACCTCATCGTCGATGCCGCGCCATCTGTATCGCCGGTGACGACTTCTCCTCGCGCCGAACACCTCTGTGCTGTCAGCGCGGCCTCGGCCGACGGGCTGCGCGATGAACTGCGGGCGCTTGCCACCGCAGTGCGATCGCATCCCGATATCGATGCGGCCGACATGTGCTTCACACGGGCCCGGCATCGCAGTCATCTCCCGTACCGGGTGGCCGTGCACGCCGGAGATACCGCCGAACTCCTCGTAGGCCTCGACGCAGCCGTCACCGCCGAGCACCACCGCTCGGCACCACCGCACGATCCGGTGTGGGTGTTCTCCGGACACGGATCGCAGTGGACGGGAATGGGTGCCGAGCTGATCGACGCGGACCCGGCTTTCGCGGCCGCCGTAGCCGAGGTGTCACCGGTGTTCCGTAGCGAATGGGGCTGCAGCGCCGAAGATCTGCTGCGTCACGGCGACCTCGCCCACACCCCGACCGCACAGTGCGCGATCTTCCTGACCCAGCTGGGGCTTGCGGCGATGTGGCGGGCGCACGGGGCGCGACCGGCGGCGATCCTCGGTCATTCGGTCGGGGAGATCGCGGCGGCCGTCGTCGCGGGCGTGCTCGATCCGGCGGCCGGTGCGCGCCTGATCTGCGTGCGGTCCCGGTTGCTCGAACCTGCCACCGGCCGAGGCGCCATGATCATGGTGGCGCGCTCTTTCGACGAAGTGGCGGCCGAACTGGCGGGCTACGACGATGTGGGTGCGGCCGTTCGGTCGTCGTTCGGCAGCACGGTGGTCTCCGGCACCCGCCGCGCGGTCGAAGCGCTGGCCGACGACTGGGTCGCACGCGGAATCCCGATCCGCCGCGTCGATTCCGACCTTGCCTTCCACAGCCCTTCGCTGACCGCGATCGCCGAGCGGCTCGCTCACGAACTCGCCGATCTCGAGCCTCGCCCGGCCCGGATACCGCTGTACACAACCGCCCTCACCGATCCACGCGATCCACGGCCTCGCGACGCCGCGTATTGGGCGACGAATCTGGCCGCACCGGTGCGCTTCGCCGACGCCGTCGCCGCTGCCGCGGCCGACGGGCACCGCACCTTCCTCGAGATCTCGGCCCACCCGGTCGTCGCCCATTCCCTCGCCGAGATCGACGAGACCTTCCGGGTCGTTCAGACCCTGCGCAGACAACGTCCCCAACTTGCCGCCTTCCACGCCGCGGTCGGTGAGCTGTATCGCCTCGGCGCCCGGATCGACTGGGCGGCAGTGTATCCCGAAGGCGTGCTGGTCGACCTGCCGACCACCCGCTGGCAACACCGGCACTTCTGGCGGCGCACGAACGAGGTGGCCACCGCGATCGTCGGCCACGACCCGTCCTCGGCGACCCTGCTGGGCGGCGAACCCACTGTCGTCAACACCACACCGCCGGTCCGCGTCTGGCACACCTACCTGGACCGCACCGTCCGGCCCTATCCGGGTGACCACCCGGTGTGCGGCAGCGAGATCGTGCCCGCCGCGATCCTGCTGCACACATTCGCTGCGGCGGTGCCCGGCCGGCGGCTCTACGACATCGCCCTTCGGGTCCCGGTCACCGTGGAGCCGGCACGACATATCCAGGTCACCGCTTCGGCGGGCAGGCTCACCCTGTCCTCCCGGACCGACGGAGGGTGGCAAACCCACACCACGGCCCACTACCGGCGCGCGACGGGCCGAACCCGCCGATCTCCCGTGCTGTGGTACCGCGGTGAGAACCTGCCCGCCGACTTCGTCATCGACCGGCTCGCCGCGCTCGGCGTGACCTCGATGGGTCTGCACTGGCAGATCATCGAGGCCGAGCGCAACGACCAGGGCTTGTCCGCCCGCGTGAAAAGCACTGCGGCCACGCCTGATTCGTGGGCCACGTTTCTGGATGCGGCCCTGTCGGCGGCGTCGGTGGTCTTCCCCGGGGCACCTGTGCTCCGCATGCCCGCTCACATCACCGAGTGCCGCTTCCCCGCGGGCCCGCCACCGGCGGAAGTGGTGCTCACCGTCACCGTCCGGGCGGGACTGCGGGTCGACGCCGACCTGTCCGACCCCGACGGCAGATCGCTCGCCTGCCTGACGGGTGTTCGCTACGCCGAGCCGGATACCGTCGCCGAGTCGCCTGCCGCCACGCTCGATCTGTGCTGGCAGATCTCCGAGCCGGATCCCGACACCACCGCGGCACCCGGCGTCACAGTCCGCGGGGGCGATCCGCTGTTGAGACAAGCCTTTTCAGCCCGCGATGGTGACGAGATCATGGTCTGCGCCCCGAGGCCGCGAACACATGAATCCGTCGACGAGTCGGTGCGTCGAATGGTCACCGAACTGTTCGAGACCGCACGGACCCGGCGCGGACCGTGGTGGTGCGTAACGCGCGGGGCCGCCACAGCCACCACTCCCGCCGATCTGGCGCAGACCGCGCTGTGGGGCGCGGGCCGGGCTCTGCTCGCCGAATACCCGCACAGTTTCGCCGGGGTCGTCGACCTACCCGCCCGCGCGACCGCCGACGACCTGGCCGCGCTGCACGGACACCTGCGCACACCACCGGGTTCCGGCGAGGACGTCGCCGCCGTCATCGATGGCCACGTGCACCACCTGCGTGCGGTGCCGGTCCCGTCGAACTCCAGCACATCGGGTGTGCGCTGCGATCCGGCGGCGTCCTATGCGGTCCTCGGGGCCTCGGGTGCCCTGGGCGCGATCACCGCCCAGTGGTTGGTCCAACGCGGCGCCCGCCGGCTGATTCTCGTGAGCAGGCGGGCGGCCCCACGGCGGGCGAACCGCTTGCAACGCTCGCTGGAAGCTCAGGGGGTCACCGTGCGAACCGTGGCCGCCGACCTGGCCGACCGGCCCGCGCTCGCCGCCGCCCTCGACACCGACGCCCACGGTCTGCCTCCGCTGCGCGGCGTGGTTCATGCGGCAGGCACCGTGGCGAACGTGCCGGTCGCGGACCTGCGGCCCGACCTCGTCGAGCAGGGATTGGCCGCCAAGGTGGCCGGAACCCTCGCTCTCGGTGCGTTGTTCGCGCCCGGCGATCTCGACTTCCTGATCCTGTTCTCCTCGGCGGGCCAGCTGCTGCACCTGCCGGGTCAACCGGTCTACAGCGCGGCCAACGCCTTCGTCGACGGCTTCGCCCGCCACCGCCGCGCCCTCGGCGACAGCGGTTGCCGGGCCATCGCCTGGACCAGCTGGCGTGGGCTCGGCATGTCGACGTCCTCGACGGCGATCACCGCCGAACTCGCCGTCCACGGCACCGCCGACCTCTCGACGGAGCAGGCGCTGCGCGCCCTCGACGGCCCGATCACGGCAGGCGGCGCGAATGTCGCTGTGCTGCGCGTGGTCCCGCACCCGGCCCATCCACCGCTGCTCGCAGACCTCGCCCCGGCCCCCGCACTCGGTCCGGGTGCCGGGTGGACAGCGCTCGACCCAGCCGATCTGCCTGCCGCGCTCGTCACCCTGCTGCGATCGTCCGTGGCGACTTTGCTCGGCGTGTCCCCCGCGGAGGTTCCGCTAGGAATCGCCCTGACCGAGCTGGGTTTCGACTCGCTGCTCTCCACGATCCTGCGTCGCGAACTGACCGTGCTACTCGGACACCAGATTCCGGCCACGCTGCTGTGGCATCACCCCACGATCGACGCCGCCGCCGGGGCGCTCGCCGACCTGCTCTCGAGGAGTCATCGATGACCGCAACTCCCGTCACCACCACCGCCGACCTGCGCACCTTCGCCGAGGACGCCGCCACCTACTTCGACCGGTCACGCATCGCCATGCACACCATGGATCCCACCGAGCTGACCGCACTCCAACTCGACGCGCTACGCCTGCGCTTCGACGAGTTGCGGCCACGCATACCGGTTCTCGACGCACTCGCCACCGAACAGCACATCGACGGTATCGACACCGTCGACGACGCGGCACCCCTGCTGTTCCCCCACACGGTCTACAAGGCGTACCCGACACGACTGCTCGTCGAGAACCGCTTCGACCGGATGAACACGTGGATGTCGCGTCTCACCACCGTCGACCTGACCGGCCTCGACGTCTCGGGCTGCACCTCGATCGACGACTGGCTCGCTACGGTGGACGAGCGCACCGAACTGCGCCTGGCACATTCGTCGGGCACTACCGGCACCATGTCGTTCATCCCGCACTCCCAGATCCAGTACGACCGGCTGTACCGCATCGTGCGCATGGACGTTCTCCCCGACGACGACCACACCGGCGTCGACGTGGTGTGGCCGAGCTTCCGGACCGGCCGCAGCGGCATCGCGCG
Organism: Nocardia ignorata NBRC 108230; assembly: GCF_001612905.1. GTDB lineage: Bacteria > Actinomycetota > Actinomycetes > Mycobacteriales > Mycobacteriaceae > Nocardia > Nocardia ignorata. The sequence goes on from NZ_BDBI01000034.1 coordinate 20,618, forward strand.
GCACGCGACCGCCATGGCCGAGCAGATCGCGCTGACACCCGACCGCATGCACTGCCTGCACCCGGGTCTGCTCTCCGCCGATGTCATGTTCCTGGCGGGCAGGCTCCGGGCAGCCGCCGCCCGCGGCGAAGCGGGCCGCGTGGAGGTGCCGCCCGCGCTCGCGCTGCGACGGGCCGAGTTCACCGAGGCCCTGCGCGCCACCGGACCGGGAATGACCGCGTTCGTGCGGCGCCTCGCCGACGAGCTGGCCGGTTCCCGGGTGGCGGCCCTGTCCACCTGGGATGTGCTGTCCGGTATGGCCGACAGCGCGACCGAACAGGGACTCACCGGTGTCTTCGCACCGGACTCGGTGATCTTCGCCGGAGGCGGCTCCAAAGCCGGTGCCCTGCCGGAGGATTGGGCCGAACGCACCGCCCGATTCGCGGGCGTACCCGCACTGCGATTCGTGTACGCCATGGTCGAGGTGATGTCACTGAACCTGCAGTGCGGTGCCGGTGGCTACCACCTCGAACCGTGGCTGGTGCTGTACCTCCTCGACCCGGAGACAGGGGCGGTCTTGCCACGCACCGGGACCAGCACCGGCCGCGTCGCCCTCTACGACCTGACCGCCGACCTGAACTGGGGCGGCATCGTCACCGGCGACCTGGTGACAGTGGACTGGGAACCGTGCGTCTGCGGCCGGACCACCCCGCGGATCGGCGCGGCCATCAGCCGCTTCGCCGGTCCCGGTGGGGACGACAAGATCACCTGCGCCGCCACCGCAGAAGCGCTCGACGAGGCGCTGGCCTTCCTCAACGGGGAACTCTGATGACGGGGATACCGCTGGCTCCCGCGTTCGCGCGCGGGCGAACCGTGCACGACGACGGCCTCGAATTCGGCGCCGGGAACGCGGCCTTCCGGGCACCCGACGCGCACCGCCTGCTCCCCGGCCTGGTCTGCCCCGGACCGACGAGCATGCGCGACATCCACGAACTCCCGACCACCGACATCATCGACTTTCTCGACGAGGTCGGACAGCGACTACACCCCGACGACAATCCCTACCTGCGGGAAGCCCTCGGCAAACTCGTCGGGTGCTCCGGACTCACCGAGCCCGTGCTGCGCTCCACCTACGCCCAGCTGGCCGGACTGTTCGCCCGCGAGACCACCCTCGACCTGGCCGAGAACACCATCGGCATCCGGTATCTCGACGGCTGGGCCGAATGGGGCTCGGCGCGGGTGCGGGCCTTCGGGGCGAGGACCGTGCATGTCATCGCGGGCAACAACCCGATCATCGCCGCGATCACGCTGGTGCGCAACGCCCTCACCCGTGGTGACGCGGTGGTGAAACTGCCCGCCAACGACCCCTACACCGCCGTCGCGCTCGCGCGGACGATGGCCGAGGTCGATCCGGCGCATCCGCTGGTGCGCCACCTTGCCGTCGCCTATTGGCGCGGCGGGGACGAGCGGTTCGAGAGCGCGCTCTACCGGCCGGCTCATGTCGAAAAGCTTGTAGCCTGGGGCGGATTCGCGGCCGTCCGGCACCTCACCCGCTATCAACAGCCCGGGCTGGAACTGGTCACCCTCGATCCGAAGCTCAGCGCCACGGTCATCGGGCCCGAGGCGTTCACCGACGACGACGCCCTGCACGAGACCGCGGCACTCGCCGCCGCCGATGTCGGCCTGCTCAATCAGGACGCGTGCTTCAACGCCCGGGTCGTCTACGTCTGCACCGGCACGGATACGGCGGGCATCGAACAAGCGGTGCGGTGGGGCGAACTGCTTCACGAACAGATCCAGGCCCTGCCTCGGGCGGTCAGTACGGCCGGTACCCGATTCGACCCCGGACTGCGCCGCGATATCGCCGCCCTGCGCACCAGCCCGGCCTTCTTCCGCGTCTTCGGTGGAACGAACGACGAAGGCGCGGTGCTGGTCTCGCTGTCCGACGAACCGGTCGATTTCCACGCCTCGCTCAGCGGTCGGGTCGCCAATGTCGTCCCGATCGATCACCCGGAACGAGCACTGGACGCGATGAACGCCTACACCCAGACCGTCGGGGTATGGCCGGAATCGCTCAAACACACCCTGCGTGACCTGGCACCACACGCGGGCGCGCAACGGTTGGTCTCACTCGGCTTCGCCACGCACTTCCGCTCCGACACTCCGCAGGACGGGATCGAACCGATGCGCCGACTGGTCAAATGGGTCGTCGACGAAACCTACGACCCGCACCGCATCCACCCCTTCGCCCAGCTCGCCCCGGCGGTGGAAGCGGTGCCGCGATGACCACACTGCTTCCGGACGCCGAATTCGCCCGTCTGGCCCAGCGATTCGATCATCACGATCCAGCCTTCACTCCCGATGTGGCGATCGAAGTGCATCGGACGATCCGCGAACAGAGCCGGGTCACCTACTCCCCCGCCTACGGCGGGATGTGGTTGCTCGCCCGCTACGACGACGTGGCCGCGGCCCTCACCGACCACGAGACCTACAGCTCGGCCGCGGGAGTCTTCTTCCCGAAAGCCGAAGGCACGCCACGCTTCGCGCCGCTGGAGTACGACCCGCCGGAGCACGGCAACTACCGGTCACTGATGCGCCCACCGTTCCTGCTCGCGGCCGCACAGAAATTGCGGCCACGCATCGAGGTCGCGGTGGCCGAACTGATCCGGCCGACGGCCCGGCGCGGGTCCGCCGACCTGGTGGGTGAACTGGCGGTCCCGCTGCCGCTGGCAGTGGTCGGCATGGCCGTCGGCTTCTCCCCCGACGCTCAGCGGCGCATCCGCGATCTCACCGCCAACACCTGGGACCGGATGGCAGCCGACCCCAACGCCGACGGGTTCTGGCCGCCGTTCGCCGAACTCTTCCGGCAGGAGATCGCCAGGGCGAGAGACGAACCCGGTGACGACTACCTCTCCACTCTGGTTTGCGCGGAGTTCGACGGCAGGCCCGTCACCGACGACGAACTGCATGTGATGCTGGTGGCGTTCGCCATCGCGGGCCACGAAACATCGATGAACACCCTCGCACACCTGCTCTGGCAGCTGGCCCGGCGACCCGATCTGCAGGACCGGGTGCGGGCCGATCCCACCCTCATCCCGGCCGCGGTGGAGGAAACGTTGCGGCTGTGGGCGCCGGTCGACCACGGCACCCGGCGCACGACCACCGAGGTCGTCATCGGCGACACCGTGATTCCCGAGGGTGCGCGGGTGGTGCTGCTCACCGGCGCCGCCAACCGCGACCCACGCCGGTTCGACGACCCCGACACCTTCCGGCTCGATCGCGGTCCGATCCGGCACCTCACCTTCGGCCACGGCATCCACTTCTGCCTCGGCGCGCACGTCGCCCGGCAGGAATTCGCCTTGGTCCTAGCCGAACTCGCCAGGTATCCGAATTACCACCTGGCGGGCACACCGACCCGCTACTTCGAGAACGGCAGACATATCTGCCTGGATTCACTTCCGGTCATATTCGATCACCCGACGAAGGATGTCTGAGACATGCTGTGGGAAGCCCTGCTGTGGGTCGTGTTGATCGCCGGCCTGGCCGGTACGTGCGCGTATTACCTGCGCAGGCGCGGGAAAGGCCATGAGGGCGAATCGGTCAACGAGTCGGTGGGCCAGGTGTTCACCCTCGTCGCCGGTTTGCAGGTGGTGCTCGCCTCGTTCCTGCTCATCGGCGTACTCGACACCAACTCCGCCGCCGAGAAAGCGGTCTCGGACGAGGCCGACCGGCTGCTCGCCCTGCAGTGGGCGGGCGATTCGCTGCCGGAACCCGCCCGTAGCACCATCTCCGCCTCGGTGCGGCGCTACACCGGCGAGGTGATCGAGGTGGAATGGCCAGCCATGAAGGCCGCCAAGGAGGTCGACGACACCGCCTGGACAGAGCTCAGTGAGGTGCGCACCGCCATCGCCGCCACACCGGCGGCCGACGAATGGCAGCGTTCCCGCCAGATCGCGGCGGCGGACCGGCTGTGGGAGGTCTACGAGGCACGCCAGACCCGAGTGGAGGCCGCGGGCAGCACGCTGTCGCCGATGATGTGGGTGGCGCTGATGCTCGGCGCGCTGCTGTCGATCGGCCTGTCGTTGATGTTCGCAGGCACCAGTGCCCGGGTCCACGTCGTGGTCGTGGCGAGTTTCGCCGCCGTGGTCACGTTCATGATCTACACGATCTATCAGTTGCAGAACCCGTACGGGCGGGCAGCGAAGATCAGCCCGGACGCCTTCACCGCTGTGCTGGGTCAGCTCACGTGAGAACACCGATGCGCACGGGATTCTGCGCGATCGCAGTGGGTGCGAGCCTGTGCTTGCCGGGTACGGTCGACGCCGCACCCGGATTTCCGTTCGTCCCCGGCGGTGAGCCGGGCGGCGGAATCCCGGGCGGTGGGATCCGGCCGGACCGACCGGTCGACGAGTACCCGGCGCCACCGGCCCCGATCGATGGGCGGCCCGCAGCACCGTCGCGTCCGCAGACACCGAATACACCGGCCCTGCCGAAGGTATCCGCCCCGGAACCAGACCGTGACTCGCAAAACCAGCCCGGCCCGGAAGGTCCGTTCGCCCAGATCATCGTCCCCGGCCCCGCACCCAGGCGAGACGCACCTCCCGCACCGCCGCCGCCTCCCGCACCCGTGCCAGTCCCCGAAACTCCGAACACGACACCTACCCCTGTTGTCCCCGAGCCGGGGCTACCCGGCGCCGCGCCGGAGCCACCGCCGTTCCCGCCACCCGACCCACCGGGCCATGGCGACCTGCCCGGAATCCCGATGCCACCCGAGCCACCTCACCCCGAGCCCGGAATGCCCTTGGCCCCCGTTCCTGTGCCCCCGCCCGACGTCCCACCACCAGCGGCACCCGTCCCGCCCGACTTCCCCCCACCGGCTCCCGCCCCGTTCGACATACCCCCACCCGCTCCCGCCCCGTTCGACATACCGGCCCCGGCGCTGCCCAACCCGGACCCGCCGCCGGTCGCTCCCGCCCCGATACCCCCGCAACCACCGATCGTGCCCGAGCCGCCGGCGCCCGCACCACCCCAGCAGGCTCCCGCACTCCCCGCACCACCGGCTCGCACCGAACAACCTCGACCCAGCACACCGACCAGCCCACCCGCGGTTCCTTCGACGGTCCCGCCGAGGCCATCGGTGCGGATCCCGGTGTCGCGAGAACGGGAACCCGAGGTCGTCGACGCGCGCCCGGTCGTCGAGGAGCAACGACGGTGGGCACTGGCGATCCTGCTGCTCGTGATCGGCAGCGCGGGCGCGGCCAGAGCCGCGACGCGCCGCTCCTGATCCCGGGCCTACCGAAGTTCCCGAAACGACAATCGCCGCAATCCTGTACAGGATTGCGGCGATTGTGCGTAGTGCGTCAGTGCTTCTCGACGCCCAGGTAGTACTCGAAGACCAGGCCGGCGGCAGCGGCGAGGACCATCACCACGCCGAGGCCGATCAACCAGAACTGGAAGAACGCCAGGCCGAGCGCCGTCACCGAACCGGCGGCGGCCAGGGTGATGGGCCAGAAGCTGCCGGGCGAGAAGAAGCCCAGGTCGCCGGCACCGTCGACGATCTCGGCGTCCTCGAAGTCCTCGGGCCGCAGGTCGATGCGGCGGGCGACGAACCGGAAGTAGGTGCCGATGATCAGCGACAGGCCGGCGGTCAGCACGATCGCGGTGGTACCGGCCCACTCGATGCCGGTGCGCGACTGCGCGGTGAAGAAGCCGTAGACGATGCCCACCAGGATGAAGAACGCCGTGAGCAGTTCGAAGATCCGTGCTTCGATCCTCATATCAGAATCCTCACTTGCTCTCGTTCACCGAAGCGCTCTTGATATCGCGCTTGGTGTTGAAGGGGTACGTGGAGGTGGCCACCGGGGACTCGCCGATCGCCTCGAGGGCCTGACCGTTGGTCTTGCCGTCGATGCGCGCCTGCAGGTACTGGGCGAACTTCTCCGGCGAGACCGCGCGGACCTCGAAGTTCATCATCGAGTGGTAGGTGCCGCACATCTCGGCGCAGCGCCCGACGAACGCGCCTTCCTTCTCGATCTCGGAGATCTGGAAGACGTTGTCGGACTGGTTTTCCTTCGGGTTCGGCATCACGTCGCGCTTGAACATGAACTCCGGCACCCAGAAGGCGTGGATCACGTCGGCGGCGGCGAGCTGGAACTCGATGCGCTTGCCGGTCGGCAGCACCAGGATCGGGATCTCGGTGCTGGAACCGACGGTCTCGACCTTGTCGTAGTGCAGGTACGAGAGGATGTCGTTGGCCGGCTTGCCGTGCAGGGGGCCCGGCTGCTTCTTGCCGTGGTCGCCCTCGCGCTCCTCGTAGCCGCGCAGCTGCTCCTCGTTGGCCTGCTCCCGCTCGGTGTCGATGCCGTTCCAGGTGAGGCCGCCCACGTTGGCCACGTCGCGGTAGCCGAACTTCCAGTTCCACTGGAAGGCGGTCACGTCGACGGTGACGTCCGGGTTGTCGGTCTTCTCGTGCACGTAGTTCTGCACGACGACGGTGAAGTAGAACAGCACCGCGATGATCACGAACGGGATCGCGGTGTAGGTCAGCTCCAGCGACACGTTGTAGCCCGTCTGGCGCGGGAACTCCGGGGAGTCCTTGCGCTTGCGGTGCATGATGACGGTCCAGAAGGTCAGACCCCACACCAGCACGCCCATGGCGAGCGCGGCCAGGACCGACCAGGTCCACAGCTCCCGCATCCGGGTCGCCTGCGGCGTGATGCCCGAGGGCCAGCCGAACCGCAGCCAAACATTGTCGATCGAGCAGCCCGAGACCAGGAGAGCAGTCATCCCCAAGGACACCGCCAGCCCGGCCCGCCGAAGGATACGGCCCTGCCGACCCCGAACGGGTCGAGCCCCGATCTCTTCGCTCGCCTTGTGCGCCACGCTCACGCCTTCCTGGTCGCTACACATTCCGACACTTTGCGTCTTCGGGGCCGCGATCCGCCCGTCCGACACGTTTTCCAGCACGTTTCGGTCCGTCCCGAGTATCGCGGCTGTGACGCCGGTTCACCTGAGAAGGACCTGAGTACTACGCAGCGTAGACCAAAGCGGGTGCTGTCTTGTCGCGGGGTCGGATTCGACACTCCGCCTTGATCGGACGCGACCGCACGACCTGCGGTTCTGTCCACGCGACCCGGCGATTCCGGCGGACGCGCGAACCGCCGCACCGGGTTTCGCGGCGCACATGCCCGCTCGCCTGGGTACCGGGCGGGTGGAGTCGGTAGAGTTCAGTGCAACCCCGGTCGACCCCGTCGCGCCGGACGTCCACGCGCCGAGCCTGCCAGGTGGTCGCACCACCGTCGCTCATGCGCACATCGAACGAGAGAAGGTTGCCGACACGTGTGCGGACTGCTCGGATTCCTGACAGCTGATGCGGCGACGACCGAGGTGGTCGATCAGGTCTACGACGCCCTGCACTGCCAGCGCCACCGCGGCCCGGACGAGAAGGGCACCTGGCACGACGATCACATGATCTTCGGCTTCAACCGCCTCTCCATCATCGATATCGAGCACTCGCACCAGCCGCTGCGCTGGGGCCCCGCGGACAACCCGCAGCGCTACGCGATGACCTTCAACGGCGAGATCTACAACTACCTCGAACTGCGCGAGCAACTGGCCGCCGAACACGGCGCCGAATTCCCCGAGGGCAAGATCTTCGCCACCGACGGCGACGGCGAGTCGATCGTCGCCGCCTTCCACTTCTGGGGCCCCGAGGCCGTGCGCAAGCTGCGCGGCATGTTCGCGTTCGCGATCTGGGACACCGAGAAGCAGGAGCTGTTCCTGGCCCGCGACCCCTTCGGCATCAAGCCGCTGTTCTACGCCACCGGCCCCGGCGGCACCGCGTTCGCCAGCGAGAAGAAAAGCGTGCTCGAACTGCTGAGTCCGCTCGGCCTGTCCGACGAGCTCGACCCGCGCGCCCTCGAGCACTACACGGTGCTGCAGTACGTGCCGGAGCCCGAGTCGCTGCACAAGAACATCCGCCGCCTCGAATCCGGCACCTACGCCACGGTCCGGGCGGGCGCGCAGCCGACGGCCACCCGCTACTTCCGCCCCGACTTCCGGGTGCGCCCGTTCGCCGAGGGCGCCGCGCGGGCCCGCTACGCGGAGATCGCCGCCGCGCTCGAGGACTCGGTCGCCAAGCACATGCGCGCCGATGTCACCGTCGGCTCGTTCCTGTCCGGCGGTATCGACTCCACCGCCATCGCCGCGCTGGCCATGCGCCACAACCCGAAACTCATCACCTTCACCACGGGGTTCGAACGCGAGGGCTACTCCGAGGTCGACGTGGCCGCCGAGAGCGCCGAGCTGATCGGCGCCCGCCACATCGTGAAGGTGGTCTCCCCCGCCGAGTTCGCCGCCGCCATCCCCGAGATCGTCTGGTACCTCGACGACCCGGTCGCCGATCCGGCGCTCGTTCCGCTGTACTTCGTGGCCAAGGAAGCCCGTAAGCACGTCAAGGTCGTGCTGTCCGGTGAAGGCGCCGACGAGCTGTTCGGCGGCTACACCATCTACCGGGAACCGTTGTCGCTCAAGCCCTTCGAGTACCTGCCCGCCGGGCTGCGCAAGCTCGTCGGCAAGCTCGGCGACCGCATCCCCGACGGCAAGCGCGGCAAGTCCCTGCTGCAGCGCGGCTCGCTCACCCTCGAGGACCGCTACTACGGCAATGCCCGCAGCTTCAACGACGCCCAGTTGCGTTCGGTGCTGCGTGAATTCCGCCCGGAGTGGACCCACCAGGACGTCACCGCCCCGATCTACGCCCAGTCCAGGGGCTGGGACCCGGTCGCGCGCATGCAGCACCTCGACCTGTTCACCTGGTTGCGCGGCGACATCCTGGTCAAGGCCGACAAGATGACCATGGCCAACTCCCTGGAACTGCGCGTGCCGTTCCTGGACAACGAGGTGATGCGGGTCGCCCAGGGCCTGCCCTACGACCAGAAGATCACCAAGGAAACCTCGAAGTACGCGCTGCGTCAGGCCCTGGACGGCATCGTCCCCGACCACGTCCTCAACCGCGCCAAGCTCGGCTTCCCGGTCCCCCTGCGCCACTGGCTGCGCGGCACCGAACTCTACGACTGGGCCGAATCCCAGATCGCCGAGTCCCAGACCGACCACCTGCTGAACAAGCAGGCCGTCCTCCAAATGCTGCGTGACCACAAGGCAGGCGTCTCCGACCACAGCCGCCGCCTGTGGACCCTGCTGGTCTTCATGGTCTGGCACGGCATCTTCGTCGAAGACCGCATCAAGCCCGAAATCCAGGAACCCACCTACCCGGTCTCCCTCTGACAACACGAACGCCCCCGGGAAATCTCGGGGGCGTTCGTCGTTTCGAGATCACCATGCGCTGGGGGCGGAAGCCTCTGGGGCGATGCCGCCACCAGAGCGTGGTGATCGAGTGTCCGGCTAGAGGAGGACGGCCAGGTCGTCGGCGGCTTCGGGGCCGTAGGCCTTGGTGAGGCGTTCCAGGGCGTCCTCGGTGTTGAGGGTCCATTCCTGGGTGCCGGTGGTCTCCAGGATCAGGACGGCGATGAGGGAGCCGAGTTGGGCGGCGCGCTCCAGGCTCAGGCCCGCGCGGTGGGCGGTGAGGAAACCCGCGCGGAAACCGTCGCCGACGCCGGTCGGGTCGACCTTGTTCAGCTCGGGAACCACGCCGACGCGGACCTCGGTGCCGTCGGTGTCGACCACGAGGACACCCTCGGCGCCGAGGGTGGTGACCCGGATACCGACCTTGGCGGTGATCTCGGCTTCGCTCGAGCCGGTCTTGGACTGCAACAGCGCCCACTCGTACTTGTTGGTGAACAGGTAGGCGGCGCCGTCGACGAGTTCGGCGGCCTGCTCGCCGTCGAGGCGGGCCAGCTGCTGCGAGGGGTCGGCCGCGTACGGAATGCCCTGCGCCTTGGCCTGGCGGGTGTGGGCGATCATCGCTTCGGGGTCGTTCGCGCCGACCAGCACCAGATCCACCGCGTGCTCGGCGGCGATCGCGGCGATGTCGATCTCGCGCGCCTCGCTCATGGCGCCGGGGTAGAACGACGCGATCTGGGCCATCGTCTCGTCGGTGGTGCACACGAAACGGGCGGTGTGGGACTTGGTCGACACGTGCACGGCCGAGCAGTCGACGCCGTTGTCCTCCAACCACTTCCGGTACTCGGCGAAGTCGGCGCCGACCGCACCGACGAGCAACGGACGCTGCTTCAGCAGCCCCATCGCGTAGGCGATATTGCCCGCGACGCCGCCGCGGCGGATCTGCAGATCGTCGACGAGGAAACTCAGCGACACATGGTCGAGCTGATCGGCGAGCAGCGCATCGGCGAATTTGCCGGGGAAACGCATGAGGTGGTCGGTGGCGATGGACGCGGACACGGCTACAGACACGAGGCGAAGCCCCTTCGGCGCTAGACGGAAACAAAGAAGCCCGGGATCACCCGATCCCGGACCTCAACCGTAGCAAGCGTGACCGCCGGTAGTTCACCTCTTGGTCACCTCGCCACGTCGTCGCGCCGCATGTGAGCGCGGGTTCACGGAGCCCGCAAACCCGCGGCAGCCGACCTCAGTTGAACGAATCGCCGCAGGCGCAGGAACCGGTGGCGTTCGGGTTGTCGATGGTGAAGCCCTGCTTCTCGATGGTGTCGACGAAGTCGATCGAGGCGCCCTGGATGTAGGGAGCGCTCATGCGGTCGACCGCCAGCTTCACACCGGAGAACTCGACGACGATGTCACCGTCGAGGACGCGGTCGTCGAAGAACAGCTGGTATCGCAGGCCGGCACAGCCACCCGGCTGCACGGCGATCCGCAGGGCGAGGTCGTCGCGACCTTCCTGGTCGAGCAGCGCCTTCGCCTTGGCGGCGGCAGCGTCGGTCAGCGTCGCACCGTGGGTTTCGGTGGCGGTCTCGTTCTGCACAGTCATGGACACTCCTAGTTCGGCTCAGCCCGTCAACGGACCTCAGGTGCACAGCGCACGACTGAAATCAACACATCGCACCGGCTGCGTTATTCCATTTTGCCACCCATGCCGGCGCGTGTGGACCCGCCCCGGGTGCTCGTGCCCACACTACTCGCCTACCGGCTGTGATCCAGCTCGCATCGGTTCGGCGGTGAGACCACCGGCACCGCCGGGGAGACCGAGTTTCCCCCTGCTCGACCCCATCGAATAGCCTGGTGAACGTGAAATTGTTCCGTCGCGACGAGTCCAGCACCATCGACGAGTCCGTCGACCCCTCGGTGCCCGACGTCGAGAAGACCGCCGCCGCACCCGCATCGTCCACCCCCGGTAAGGGTCGTCCGACCCCGAAAAGGCGTGACGCCGAAGGCAAACGACGCGGCCCGGTGGCGCCCGCCCCGATGACGGCCAAGGAGGCGCGGGCCCGCCGCAAGGCGGCCAAGGGCAACCGCGCCGACCGCAAGGCGGCGGCCGCGGATCGTCGCGCCGCCGTGCAGGAGCGGCGCGCCAGGATGCTGGCGGGCGAGGACAAGTACCTGCTGCCCCGCGATCAGGGTCCGGTCCGCGCGTATGTGCGCGATCTGGTCGACGCGCGCCGCAACCTGGTCGGCTTGTTCATGCCGATGGCGCTGGTGCTCATCCTGTCGATGTTCGTGGCGCCGCAGCTGCAGAGCATCGTCACCCTGGCCATGCTGGTGATGATGCTGTTCATGATCATCGAGGGGTTCGTGCTCGGCAAGATCGTGAACAACCGGGTGATCGAGCGGTTCCCCGAGACCACCGATACCGGCTTCAAGCTGGGCTGGTACGCCTTCGTTCGCGCGTCCCAGATCCGCAAGATGCGTGCCCCGAAGCCCCGGGTCGGCCCGGGCGACGCGGTATAGCTTCCCCATCTGCGCGAATGCCGTTCCATCCACCCGGATGGGACGGCGTTCGTTGTTTCAGAAGTGGCCCGGACGGATCTCGGTCGAGTAGCCGGCGATCGCGCGGAGCTCGGCGTCGATGCGCTGGGCGTCGCGGTCGATGACCCCGGTGGCGCCTGCGGTGCCACGTCCGGCGAGGACGGCGAGTGCGGTGATGGCGGCGAGGACGATCAGAAAAGTAAGCATGGCAGTAATTTTGCGCGCGTTGGTTTTCGGCCGAAAGTGGCTGTTCTGTCATTGTGCGTAAAAATTCGGCCAGTAGGATGGGGTGATGCTGTCCAGGGTTGCGGTCGTGCTCAACGAGAAGCTCGCGATGTTCGAGTTCGGTGTCGTCTGCGAGGTTTTCGGGCTCGACCGCACCGCCGACGGTTTGCCCGGTTTCGAGTTCCGGGTCTGCGGGGCGGAGCCGGGTAAGCCGCTGCGCTCGACGACTCCCGGCGTCACCGTCACACCCGAATACGGTCTCGACGAGCTCCTGCACGCCGATCTCGTCGCGATTCCGGCATTCCCCTTCACCACCGAACTCGCCTACCAGCCCGGCGTCGTCGAGGCGGTGCGCGCGGCCTCCGACGCGGGCGCCACCGTGCTCACCGTCTGCTCCGGGGCGTTCCTGGCAGGCGAGGCGGGCCTGCTGGACGGGCGCAAATGCACAACCCATTGGCGCTACGTCGACACCCTCGCCGCCAAGTACCCCGAGGCCACCGTCGACCCCGACGTGCTGTTCGTGGACGAAGGCAACTTGATCACCAGTGCGGGCACCGCGGCGGGCATCGACGCCTGCCTGCACCTGGTCCGCCGCGAGATCGGCACGGCCGCCGCCAACGGCATCGCCCGCCGCATGGTGGTGCCACCCCAGCGCGACGGTGGTCAGCGCCAGTTCATCGAGCAGCCCATCCCCGAATGCCACGCGGCCGGCCTGTCGGACCTCCTCGCCTGGCTCAGCGAGAACCTGGCGCATCCGCACACCGTCGACGAACTCGCCGCCCGCGCCAGCATGTCCACCCGAACCTTCGCCCGCCGCTTCGCCGCCGAAATCGGAACCACCCCGGTCAAATGGCTCACCACGCAGCGCGTGCTGTTCGCCAAACACCTACTCGAAGCCACCGAGCTGCCACTGGAACGCGTCGCCGACCAGTGCGGTTTCGGATCCGGCGCCCTGCTGCGCCACCATTTCCAGCGCCAGGTCGGCCTGGCCCCCACCGAGTACCGCAGGCGCTTCGGCTCCGGAAACTGAACGACCGGATCGCTGTCGGGCTGTTCGCTCCGGATTCCCCTGTGAGGCCTCACAATTCGCGAACATGCGGGTTCATCGAGAAGCCTCAGCGACTTGACCTGCGATGGGGGAACCTGGTCAGCTGGAACGGTGTTTCGTAGCGGGTGGGGAAGTTTCGCGCGGTTGAGGACGGTTCTGGCGGCCGTGACTGCGGCTGTGGTGGTGTCGTCGGTCGGTTCGGTAACGGCTGCGGCCGTGCCTGTCGCGCCCGTGTTTCGTACGCCCGCAGGCGGTTTCGAGGAACTGTTCGTTCCGTCGAGCATGGGGCCGATCAAGGTGCAGGTGCGGTGGGCGGCGCGGGGCGGTTCGGCTGCGCTGTATCTGCTCGACGGTTTGCGTGCACCGGCCGACCACAGTCAGTGGACGACCGATACCGATGTACTCAACCGATTCGCCGGTGACAACGTCACTCTGGTGTTTCCCGTCGGTGGGCATTCGAGCTTCTACACCGACTGGTACCGCCCGAGCAGCACCAACGGCCAGGCCACGATCTACCGGTGGGAAACGTTCCTCACCCGCGAACTGCCGGACTTCCTTGCCGGATACGGTGTTTCACGCACGAACAACGCGGTGGTCGGCGCCTCCATGGGAGGCAACGCCGCGCTGACGCTGGCCGCGCACCACCGCGACCAGTTCCGGTTCGCGGGCGCGTTCTCCGGTTTCCTCAACCCGACCTTCCCTGGCTGGGATTTGACGATGCGCGCCGCCATGCTCGACGAGGGCCGTTTCAATCTCGACGACATGTGGGGCCCGGTCGGCGATCCCGCCTGGCGGCGCAACGACGCGACCGTCCAGGCCGAACTGCTGCGCGGCCTGCCGCTCTACATCACCTCGGGCAACGGCGTGCCCGGTCCCCTCGACGCGAGCTCCGCGGTGGGCAATACGGTCAATGCGATGGGCATCGAGTCGCTGGCCGTGATCGCGGCCAGCATCTTCCGGGAACGAACCGTCGCCCTCGGGATCCCCGCCCGCGTCGACATCACCGCGGGCACCCACACCTGGCCGTACTGGCAGCAGTCGCTGGCCAACGCCCGGCCGATGATCCTGCAGGCGCTCGGCGAAGCCTGAGGTTCCCGGCGAGCGGCGCCGATTGCTACCGTGCTGCCATGTCGGCCACTGCCTCACGCACCCTCGTTCTAGGCGGCGCCCGGTCGGGCAAGTCCGCGTTCGCCGAAGGGCTGCTCGCCGAGGCGACCGAGGTGCGCTACCTGGCCACCGCCGTCCTCGACCCCACCGACAACGACTTCGCCGAGCGCGTCGCCGTCCATCGCGACCGGCGCCCGGCGCACTGGTCGACCGTCGAGAACATCGAACCCGCAACGGTTCTCACCACCGGAGCACCCGCGACCCTGCTCGACGACATCGGCACCTGGCTAACCGCCCGCCTCGACGCCCGCGCCGCCTGGGACGCCCCGCGTGGCACCGTCATCCCGGACTGCGACGAACTCGTCGCGGCCGTCGCGGCATATCGGCAGCGGCTGGTGATCGTGTCGCCCGAGGTGGGGATGGGTGTCATTCCGGCGACGCGGTCGGGTCGGCTGTTTCGGGACGAGATCGGCACCCTGAATCAACGGCTGGCCCAGGTGTGCGACGAGGCATTCCTGATCGTGGCCGGACTGCCGGTCCGGTTGAAATGAGCCGGGGTCGCCCGGCACACCGTGGTCCGGGCAAGATGAGCAGCGAAGAACCACTTTGTCGAAAGGCTTGCCAGTGACACACGGATTCGGCCCGGTCGCGGCCCCCGACGCGCAGGTGCGTGCCGCGGCCGAGCAGCGCCAGACGCAGCTGACGAAACCGGCCGGATCGCTGGGACGACTCGAGGAACTCGGCAACTGGATCGCCGCCTGCCAAGGTGTGTGTCCGCCGAAGCAGTTCGAACGTGCCCGTGTGGTGGTGTTCGCCGGAGACCACGGTGTCGCCGAGCACGGCGTCTCCGCGTATCCGAGCGAGGTCACCGCGCAAATGGTCGCGAATTTCCTCGCCGGTGGGGCGGCGGTGAACGCGCTGGCCGCCGTCGCGGGCGCGACCGTGCGCGTCGCCGACATCTCCGTCGACGGCGACACCGACCCGACGGTCTCCCAGCACAAAGTTCGCCGCAGCTCGGGCTCCATCGACCGTGAGGACGCGCTCACCGGGGAAGAGGTGGCCGCCGCGCTCGCCGCCGGGCGGGCGATCGCCGACGAGGAGGTCGATGCGGGCGCCGATCTGCTGGTCGCCGGGGACATGGGTATCGGCAACACCACCCCCGCCACCGTCCTCGTAGCCACCCTCACCAACACCGAACCGGTCGCCGCCGTCGGACGCGGCACCGGTGTCGACGACGCGGGCTGGATCCGCAAGGTCGCCGCCATCCGCGACGGCATGCGCCGTGCCCGGCCCGTCGCCGCCGACCCCGTCGAACTGCTGCGCGTGGCGGCGGGCGCCGATTTCGCCGCCATGGTCGGATTCCTCGCCCAGGCCGCAACCCGCCGCACCCCCGTCCTGCTCGACGGTGTCGTCGTCACCGCCGCCGCCCTGGTCGCCGAGGACCTCGCCGCGGGCGCGAAAGCGTGGTGGCTCCCCGCCCACCGCTCCACCGAGCCCGCCCACGACCTGGCCCTGAAACACCTCCGCCTGCAACCACTTCTGGACCTGAACATGCGCCTCGGCGAGGGTTCCGGCGCCCTCACCGCCCTCCCCCTCCTCCGCGCCGCCGTGGCCACCCTCTCGGAGATGTCGACCTTCGCCGACGCGGGCGTGAGCACATCCGACGAAGTATCTGTCGACCTCGTCAAGTGACGCCGCGAAACGTTGTGAACGCCGCGCGATTGGCGATCTCCTGGCTCACTGTCGCACCAGTTCACGGTCCGGCGCAGGTCGACCGGGCCGTCGCGGGGCGGGCGATCACGCTCGCGCCGTTGGTCGGACTACTGCTGGGCGGCGCGGTGGCCGGGACGCTGTGGGTGTTCGAGCGGGCCGGACTCACCAGCGCGCTCGCCGGCCTGCTCGCCGTGGGACTTCTCGCCCTGTGCACGCGCGGTATGCACCTCGACGGGCTCGCCGATACCGCCGACGGGCTCGGCAGCTATGGGCCGCCCGAGCGGGCACGCGAAATCATGAAGTCCGGTGCGGTGGGGCCGTTCGGGGTGGCGGCGTTGATCTTCGCCATCGGCGCTCAGACGTTCGCCTTCGCCGCGCTCGTCGACGAGCGGCGGTGGGCGGCGATCGTGCTCGCGGTGGCGCTCGGCCGGGTCGCGGTGGTCGTCGCCTGCCGGCGCGGCGTTGCGGCTGCTCCGGGGTCGGGTTTCGGCACCCTGGTCGCAGGCACCCAGCAGATCGCCGCAGTGGCCTTGTGGTCTGCCGTCGCCCTCTGCTGCTCGGTATTCGTCGTTCCCGGCAACTTCTGGCTCGGCCCCGTCGTCGTCCTCACCGCCCTGGCCGGATCGGTCCTGATCACCCGCCACTGCGTGCGCCGCTTCGGCGGCCTGTCCGGTGACATTCTCGGCACGACGGTGGAAATCACGACTTCTCTTGCCGCCCTTGGCTTCTCGCTGACATTCTGACTCCCCGCCACACAACTATGTGAAACCAGCACTGTTCACAAATGGGGTGGTCGCCGGTTGTGCGCTCCCACAGACCGCCCGGTCATCGGTACTCGGGTGCATCGCCAGCACACCGGTGGCAATACAGTGGAAGACATGTCTTCCGAGCGCCTCTACTTCCGTCAGCTGCTGTCGGGCCGGGATTACGCCGTCGGCGATCCGATCGCGACACAGATGCGCAATTTCGCGTATCTCATCGGCGATCGGGAGACCGGCGAGACCCTTCTCGTCGACCCCGCCTACCAGGCCGCCGACCTCGTCGAGGTGGCCGCCGCCGACGGCATGCGCGTGAGCGGCGTGCTGGCCACCCACCATCATCCCGACCATGTCGGCGGAACCATGCTCGGCTTCACCCTCGGCGGTGTGCGCGAATTACTCGAGAAGACCAGCGTGCCCGTGCACGTGAACAAGCACGAACTGGACTGGGTCGCCAAGACCACCGGCATCGCCCCGAGCGAGCTCACCGGCCACGACAACGGCGACACCGTCTCGGTCGGCGCCTTCGACATCGAACTGCTCCACACCCCCGGCCACACCCCCGGCAGCCAGTGCTTCCTGTTCGACGGCCGCCTCATCTCCGGCGACACCCTGTTCGTCGACGGCTGCGGCCGCACCGACTTCCCCGGCGGCGACTCCGACGAGATGTTCCGCAGCCTGCGTCACCTGGCCGGGCTGACCGGCAATCCCGTCGTCTACCCGGGCCACTGGTACTCCGAGGCGCCGAGCGCCGAGCTGTCCTCGGTCCGCGACAACAACTACGTGTTGCGTCCCCAGTCCCTGCAGCAGTGGCAAGCCCTGATGCCGGGCTGACAAACGAAAGAGCGGGCCCACACTCGGGGGCCCGCTCTTTTTTTCGCCGATTACAGCTTGCGCAGCCACCCGTGGGTGTCGGCGAACGTGCCGCGCTGGATACCGGTGAGCGTGTCGCGCAGCGCCATCGTCACCTCGCCGGGCTCGCCGCCGCCGATCGCGAATTCGCCGTCGTGGGAACGCACCCAACCGACGGGGGTGATCACGGCGGCCGTTCCGCACGCGAAAACCTCACTGATCTCACCGGTTTCGGCGCCCTTGCGCCATTCCTTCACCGAGACCTTGCGCTCCTCCACCGGATAGCCGGAGTCGGCGGCCAGGGTGAGCAGCGAGTCGCGGGTGATGCCGGGCAGCAGCGAACCCGACAGTTCCGGGGTCACCAGCCGCGCCTGCGACCCGGTGCCGAACACGAAGAACAGGTTGTTGGTGCCCATCTCCTCGACGTAGCGACGCTCGCAGGCGTCCAGCCACACCACCTGGTCGCAACCCTTCTCGGTGGCCTGGGCCTGGGCGAGCAGGGAGGCGGCGTAGTTACCCGCCACCTTCGCCTCACCGGTACCGCCGGGCGCGGCGCGCACGTATTCGGTGGACAACCACACCCGCACCGGCTTCACACCGCGTGGAAAGTACGCGCCGGCGGGCGAGGCGAGCAGCAGGTATTTGTAGGCGGCGGCCGGCTTCACCCCGAGACCGGCCTCGGTCGAGAACATGAACGGACGCAGGTACAGCGAGTCCTCACCACCGGCGGCGGGCACCCAGTCGGCGTCCACCTCGAGCAGCTGGCGCACCGACTCGATGAACAGCTCCTCCGGCAGCTCCGCCATCGCCATACGGGCCGCCGACCGACGGAACCGCGCCGCGTTGGCGTCGATGCGGAAGGTGGCGATGCTGCCGTCGGGCTGACGGTAGGCCTTGAGACCCTCGAAGATCGCCTGTCCGTAGTGGAAGACCATGGTGGCCGGGTCCATCGACAACGGACCGTACGGCTCGACCCGCGCGTTGCCCCACTGACCGTCGGCGTAGTCGATCGACACCATGTGATCGGTGAAGTACCGCCCGAAACCGGGCGCCGCCAGTACCTGTTCCCGCTGCTGCGCCGAGATGGGCGCGGGGTGCGGAATACGGGTGAACTGTGCAGCGACTGTCATGACGTGATCCTATCGGGCGGTAACTGTTACTTGGTCTTGGTGTCGACGAACGGCGGCTTGACCACCTCGCAGCGCAGCCTGCGCCCGCGCACGTCGACCTCTACCTCGTCGCCGGGCGCGAGCTTCGCGTCGGTGTCGAGCAGGGCCAGCGCGATGCCGACCTTCAGCGAGGGCGAGAAGGTGCCCGAGGTGGTCTCGCCGACCGGTTCGCCGTCGCGCAGGACGGTCTGGCCCTGGCGCAGCACACCTCGGTCGAGCGCTTTGAGACCGAGCAGAGTGCGCCGCGGTCCGTCGGCCTTCTCCTTCGTCAGCGCGTCCTTGCCCCAGAACTGCGGCTTCTGCCAGCCGACGGCCCACCCTGTCCGAGCCTGGTTGGGGGTGATGTCGAGGGAGAGTTCGTGGCCGTGCAGGGGGTAGCCCATCTCGGTGCGCAGGGTGTCGCGGGCGCCGAGTCCGGCGGGCTGACCGCCTGCGGCGCGGACCTGTTCGACCAGCGCGCGGAACACCGGTTCGGCGTCGTCCCATTTCGGCAGCAGCTCGTAGCCGTGTTCGCCGGTGTAGCCGGTGCGGCACACGCGCACCGGCCGACCTTCCCATTCGGCATCGGCGTAGGCCATGTACTCCATGTCGGTGGGCAGGCCGAGCGCGGCGAGCACCTCGGTGGACTTGGGCCCCTGCACCGCGAACACCGCGTACTCACGGTGTTCGTCGGTGACGGTGATGCTCTCGGGTGCGGTCTTGCGCAGTTCGGCGACGACAGCGGCCGTGTTCGCGGCGTTCGGGACGAGGAACACCTCGTCGTCGCCGACGTAGTACGCGATCAGGTCGTCGATCACGCCGCCGTCCTGCGCGCAGCACAGCGTGTACTGCGCCTTGCCCGGGCGGATGCGGCCGAGATCGTTGGTCAGCGCCGAGTTCACGAACTGCGCGGCGCCCGGCCCCGCCACTGTCGCCTTGCCCAGGTGGCTCACATCGAACAGGCCGACGGTCGTCCGCACCGCGGTGTGCTCGCCGACGGTGCCCGCGTACTGCACCGGCATCTCCCAGCCGCCGAACGGGGCGAAGGTTGCCCCCAGTTCCACATGAACGGCATGGATGGGGCCTTCGAGCAGGACGTTGTCGGTCATGCCAGCGAGCTTATCCGGCGGTCCCGACATCGCGGCGTGCCCCTGCATTTGGGGGCTCTCACCAGCCATCTCGGCACGCCGGAGCATGCGAGGATCACGCCATGAATCTCCGTAGACCCATCTCCGTCCTGATGCTCGCCGGCGCGTCGGTGCTGCTGACCCAGCCGGTCGCGCACGCCGAGACCGGCAGCAGCCAGATCAATGTGGGCTGCATCCTGCAGTCGCTGTCCGGAGAGAGCCCGACCGCCGACTGCAACCCGTCCCCGATCCCGGTCCCCTGATCGGGAACCGTCGTGACCCGGCTTCGAGGGGTGCACGGGTCGCGACGGTCGCGAGCGAAAGATGAAGACGGGCAACGGCGGTAGTGTTCACGGTGTGAGTGATCTGCCCCGCGCCCGGTTCGGTCATGTCGCCCGGATGGACGAGACCATGAGCCGGGCTGTGTCCCGCATTCCCGAAACCGCCATCGATCGCGGCATGCTGCGACTGACCCGCTCGGCGAACACGGGCGGGCTGTGGTTGGCGACGGCGGCGGCGCTGGCGGCCAAGCCCGGTCCGCCGCGCCGGGCCGCGCTGCGCGGTGTGATCGCCCTGGCGGGCACGAGCATCGCGGTGAATCTCGTACTCAAGACGCTGATCCCCCGGCGCAGGCCACCGGCCGAGCTGATGCCGCACGGGCGAAGGCTCGTCGACGCGCCGATGTCGTCGTCGTTCCCGTCCGGGCACAGCGCCAACGCCGCCGCGTTCGCCACGGCCGTCGCGCTGGAGAGCCCGCGCACCGCGCTCGCCGTGGCTCCCGTCGCCGCCGCCGTCGCCTACTCGCGCATTCACACCGGCGCGCACTGGCCCTCCGATGTGCTGGTCGGCGCGAGCGTCGGCACCGCCGTCGCGCTCACCACCCGCCGCTGGTGGCCGATCCGCGAATCCGACGAGGCCGAGGCACACGCCGTGCAGGACGCGCCGATCCTGGCCGACGGCAAAGGCCTTGCGCTACTGATCAATCCGCGCTCCGGTGACTCCACCTACGACCCGACCCCCGATATCGCCGAGGTCCTGCCCGCCGCGAAACTGCTGCACACCGTGCCCGGTCGCGACGCCGCCGAGGTACTGCAAGAGGCGATCGATCCGTCGGTGCTCGCGGTCGGCGCCGCCGGTGGCGACGGCACCATCGCCGCGGCCGCCGCCGTGGCGATCCGTAACGACCTGCCGCTGGTCGTCGTCCCCGCGGGCACCCTCAACCACTTCGCGCGCGACCTCGGCGTCTACGACCTGCGCGAAGTGGCCGACGCCACCGGTGCGGGCGAGGCCGTTGAAGTCGACATCGCCGCCGTCGAATTCGACACCCCCGAGGGACCGCACACCCATCACCTCATCAACACCGCCAGCGTCGGCGCCTACCCGGAGCTGGTCCGGTTGCGGGAGAAGTGGGAGGACCGCTGGGGCAAGTGGCCCGCGTTCGCCGCAGCCCTCGTCGTCACTCTGCGCCGGGCCGAACCGATCCACATCCGCATCGACGACCGCTGGCACGACATGTGGTTCCTGTTCATCGGCAACGGCCCCTATCACCCGCACGGCGCGGTGCCCGCGTTCCGGTCCCGCCTCGACGAGGGGCTGCTCGATGTGCGCTGGCTGCGCGCCGACGTGCGGTTCTCCCGGACCCGCGCGGTGATCGCGTTGATGCTGGCCGCGATCGGGCACAGCCGGGTGTACGGCGAACGCCAGACCCACGAACTCACCATCACCTCGAAGTCCCCGATCGCGGTGGCCGCCGACGGTGAGGTGGTCGGCACGGCGAGCACCCTGCGGTTCTCGGTGGCGGGCCGGGTGACGGTGTACCGCCGCGACGAGGAGAACCCGCGCTGGGAGAACCGGGCCCGCCCGCATCACCGTCGCCCACTGGCCTGGCTCACCGACCGGCGCCGCTGAGCAGGGTTTCTCACGAACCCGTCTCACCTCGATCACCATCGCCCACAACAACCTTGCGCCACCGCGCCGGGCTGTGCACATGATGGATCATGAGCTTTCCGGACGGTGGACGTCCGATCACCGCGTTCGAAGCAGACCGCCGCTGGGATCCCTGGACTCCGAGCGTGGTGGCCGCCCGTCTCGCCGACTGCACGGCGCCGTGGGCGGTGGCAGGCGGGTGGGCGCTCGACCTGTTCGCCGGGACTATCTCCCGGGCCCACGCCGACATCGAAATCGCTGTTCCGCGAGCGGCTTTCCCGACGATCGCGGCGGCATTTCCCGAGTACGAATGGGATGTCGTCGGTGACGGCACGCTGTGGTCGTTCGCGGCCGCCGCCGAGAACGCCGACCTGCACCAGACCTGGTTACGCGATCCGTTCACCGGCGCCTACCACCTGGACGTGTTCCGCGAACCGCACGACGGCGACACCTGGATCTGCCGACGCGACCCCACCATCGCGCTCCCCTACCGCGACCTGATCCGCACCACCCCCACCGGTATCCCCTATCTGATCCCCGAAGCGGTCCTGCTGTTCAAGGCGAAAGCCGACCGCCCCAAGGACTCCGCCGATTTCCACCACGTACTGCCACTGCTCACCCCGGAACGCTCGAACCGGCTGCACAACTGGCTGACCCGAGTCCACCCCGGCCACCGCTGGCTCGCCGAACTACCGGCCCCTTCGGCTACGCAGTGACACACCACCCCTGCCGGTAATCGGCCCAATCCTGTTGCGTGGCAGCGAAATCCACATACAGCGCCACCCCGAAGTTCGCGCGACCCACATCGGTGCGCGTCTGCCCTAATCGGATCCCACGCACCGCCGCCGCCACGGTCTCGGCCGCCCCGTGATGGCCGGGATCGTCGGCCCAGAACGCCGGTGCGCCCATCAGCAGATCGACCTCCGGGGGCGTCACCTCCAGCGCCAGCTCCGTCTGCTGCGCGACGTAGCCGCTGTAGAGCGCGCGCGTCGGCATCGCGGTGTCGTAGGACATCACCGCCACCTGGTCGACCCGCCGCGCCACCTCCGCGAAATACGCCTGGCTCCACCACTTCCCGTGATCGGCCACCGCGATCCCCACCGCGTGCAATCCGGGCAGCGGATCGATCACCGGCGCCGACACCGACAAGGTCACCCCGGCGGCCGCGGTCATCACGCGGGTCTGCTCGAGCAGGGCCAGGTATCCCGGCGACCCCGATCGGATGGGTTCCAGGTCGTAGTGCACGCCGTCGAACCCGTAGTCGAGCACTCGCCGCGCCGAGGCGACCACCCGTTCCCGCGACGCCGCCGATTCCACGTCGAGACCGTCGAGTTCGGGCTGCACGATGTCGCCGAGCCACGACTGCACCCGGATACCGGGCAACTTCGTGTGCACCGCGTCGACGAACCAGCGCGCCCGGGGTGCCAGGTCGTCGCGCAGCGATCCGTCGTGCTCCAGCGGACCCGTGTGGACGTACAGATCACGAATGCCGGTGCCCGCCAGCGACTTCGCGAGGCCGTCGATATCGGCGTCGGTTCGGCGCCCGTCGACCCAGGCGTGGCCGAGCCAGAACGCGTCCTTACCCCGGCTGCGCGCCTGCTCGGATTGCTCGCCGACGTTGTACACCAGCAGCGCGGTGAGTATGCCCGCGACCGGCACCGATACCACCGCCACCAGCGCGAGCACGACGACGACGCCACGCATCCACCACGACCACGCCCGCCACTTCCCCCGCATTGCCCCTCCCCCGGTCGACGACGCCCCGATACTACCGGCAGGTACCGACAGGGAAATTTCCGGCAAATCGCCCACGCGTGAAACACTGTGCGCCGCTGTACAACTGAACGGAGCACCACATGAAATTCGCCGTCACCCTCGGGTCCGCCACCGTCGCGGCCTTCGCCTTCGCGATCGCGACCCCGGCCGTGGCCAGCGCCCAGCAGTCCTCGGACTGCCACGGCTCGTACTCCCCCTGCCTACCCATCGTCAGCGACGTCGACTGCGAGGGTGGCAGCGGCAACGGACCCGTCTACACCGGCAAGGTGAAGGTCATCGGCCCCGACGACTACGGCCTCGACCGCGACGGCGACGGATACGGCTGCGAGTAGACAGCACGAGGGGCGTGCGATGACGGATCATCGCACGCCCCTCGGCGTAGCTCAGCGGTTCTCGGGCCTGCCCCAACCCTCGTCGTCGGGCTTACCGAGATCGGGCCCCGAGCCTGGGCCGCCGTGGCCGCCGCCACCTGTCCCCGGGCCGCCGTAACCCTGGTCACCGGCACCCGGACCGCCATAGCCAGGCTGCTGCCCACCTGCACCCGGGCCGCCGTAACCGGGACCGCCGGGCTGCTGACCACCGTAACCGGGACCGCCGGGCTGCTGACCGTATCCGGGCCCACCGGGCTGCTGCCCACCGAAGCCGGGCTCACCGTAACCACCCGCACCCGGAGCGCCGTATCCCGGCTGCTCACCGAATCCACCGGCAGAACCGCCGTACGGCGGGTAACCCGGATCCGCGACGCTCTGACCACCGACGACCGGCCCACCGGTGATCACCCGGTAGGCGTAGGCCGTCGCCAGCACCGACAGCGGAATCGACACCAACAGACCGAGGCCACACAGCAACGCGCCGACGATATTGATGCCGAACAGCGCGAGTGCCAGCAACAGCAGCGGCCCCGCATTGGCGGAGATCGCCGAAAAACTCGACTTGATCGCGGTGATCGCGTCCTGGTTCCGGTCGAGTACGAAGTAGAGCGTGAACCAGGTGAAGAAGGCGATCACGATGCCGGGCAGGATGCAGAGCACGAAGCCGATACCGGTGGCGATACCGACGAGCAGCGAAGCCACGATGATCGCGCCGACATTGGTGAACTTGAAGAATTCACCGAATCCCGGTTTACGCCCGTCGGTTTCGTCCAGTGCGCCGCGCACCATCGCCGCGGAGATCAGATAGCCGACGACGGTGCTCACCATACTGCCGATGAACTGCCAGACACCGAATCCGATGCTGAAGTTGCCGCTGTAATCGGTGTCGGCGGAATTACCGAGCCCGAAGATGAAGTTGAGCGCCACCTGGATCACGGCGAAGATCAGGACGATACCGATCCAGACGACGACGTTGTTCTTGTATTTCTCCCAGGCGTACCCGAGAGCGGCGCCTACGCTGAGATCCGGTCTCGCCGGAGGATACCCGGGTTGCTGCTGTCCATACGTCATCCGAACCGCATCTCCTCATCGTCTGCGGCGACCGCGGCCGCCGTCATGAGTCATACCGATCCGGCGTCATCGCGCTCACGCCGACATCGCCGATCATGGCATATGTCGGCGTCGCTTATCAGCTCACATTCTCACGTTTGGGCAATTTCCATCCCGGACGCGGAAAATGGCAGGTGTAGCCGTCGGGATAGCGCTCCAGATAGTCCTGGTGCTCGGGCTCGGCCTCCCAGAATTCCCCAGCCGGGGTGACCTCGGTGACCACCTTGCCCGGCCACAGCCCGGAGGCGTCCACGTCGGCGATGGTGTCCAGCGCGATGCGCCGCTGCTCATCGTCGAGATAGAAGATCGCCGATCGGTAGCTCGAGCCGATGTCGTTGCCCTGCCGGTCCTTGGTGGTCGGGTCGTGGATCTGGAAGAGGAATTCGAGCAACGCACGGTAATCGGTCCGCTCGGGGTCGTAGACGATCTCGACGGCCTCCGCGTGACCGGGATGGTTGCGGTAGGTCGGGTGCTCGTTCTCGCCGCCGGTGTAACCGACGCGAGTCGACAGAACGCCCGGTTGACGGCGGATGAGGTCCTGCATACCCCAGAAGCAGCCACCGGCCAGAATCGCCTTGCGGGTCTCGCTCACAGATCCTCCTCGATGAGAACTCGTGGTCGCACATGTAGCGCACAACCATGGGAGTAGAACGCCGGATTCATCCCCGAAATTCCGCTCAGTACAGTCTCGCCCCGAGAGTTCACGCAACACCGACCCCAGTGTTACCCACATTCGAGGAGGAATACGGCGCGATGCCACGGTTCGGGGTTTCACAGTGTTCGGCGATCGCAGTGATCGCGGCAGCTCTTCTCACGGGCACGGCGGGCGGTGCCCTCGCCCATCCGGGCGGTCCCGACGACACCGTCGGCCAGAACACGACCAGCTGCGAGCAGGGCGGTGAAACGCTGTACGACGACCGGTACACCCGCGCGGCGGTCGGCCAGATCGATGCCGTGCTGGTAGCGGCGGACACGCGCGCACCGATCGCGGGCGGCAAGGTGGTGCTGATCGGCCTCGACGCCTGTGGCGATTCGATCCACCGCCACCTGTTCACCGGCAATTCCGGCCAGGCCAGTTTCCGCGGCCTGCAGCCCGGCCGCTATCAGCTCACCGCCTACGCCAGCGACTCCGACGTACAGCCGATCACCTCCACCGAGGTCGCTCTCGACACCCCGAGCACCAAGACGGTCCGCTTCGTCGCAGGCTGACGGTTCGGGCCGGGCATCCGTCCGGCCCGAAAACCATTGACGCCCAGCGCGTTCACCCCGTCCGTGATAGACATCACCCGAAGTGGAAAAGGGGTGGTTTCCTCATGGAACCGACGGCCGCACAGCGCGCGACGCTCGCCGCGATCTGCAACACGTTCATACCGGGCGACGAGACCGGACTACCCAGCGCCGCCGACCTCGGCGCGGTGAAAACCATTCTCACGATCCTCGGCCGTAACCCGCGCGAGGCCGACCGCAAGCAGTTCGCCACCCTGCTCGACCTGTGGGACACCCGCGCGTTCGGCGCGCTCACCGGTACCGGTTTCCGGCGGTTCTCCACCCTGCCACAGGCGCAGCGCGAGGCGGCCCTGCTGCGGCTGGCGGATTCCCGGCTCGCCCCGCTCCGCGCGGTCTTCCAGGCCCTGAAACAGGCCTCCCTGCTGGCGTACAACGTCACCCCCGGCCCGACCGGCACGAATCCGCTGTGGGAGCGGATCGGCTACCCGGCACCGACCGGACCCGCACCCGACGCCGCCACACCGGAGCTGAAGCCGCAGCGGTTCACCCGGCCGACCACGCTCGACTGCGATGTGGTCGTCGTCGGATCCGGCGCCGGTGGTGGCACGGCGGCCGCCGTGCTCGCGCGGGCCGGGCTCGACGTGGTCGTGCTCGAGCGCGGAGACTACTACGACGACAAGGACTTCGGCGACGGCGAACTCGCCGCGCTGACCACCCTCTACGCAGCAGGCCCCGCGACGACGGCGGAGGGCCAGCTCACACTGGTCGCGGGTAGCTGCCTCGGTGGCGGAACCGTCGTCAACTGGAGTACCTCGCTGCCGGTTCCCGACCGTGTGCGCGCGGAATGGGCCGACCTCGGCGTCCCCCAGTTCGCCGGTGACGAGTTCGGCACCGCGCTCGATGTGGTGAGTGAGCGGATCGGCGTCACCCGCGCGAAATCGCCGATCTCGGCCCGCGACGGAATTCTCGAACGCGGCGCGCGAGCGCTCGGCTGGGACGTCGACACCCTGCCGCGCAATGTCGGCGACGCCTGCGACGCGGCGATCGAATGCGGTCGCTGCGGCTACGGCTGCCGCCTCGGCGCCAAGCAGTCGGCGACCAAGACCTGGTTGCGCGACGCCGCCGAGCACGGCGCCCGGCTGGTCGTCGACGCCGACGTCCGCACCGTCACGGTGAAAGCCGGTCGGGCGGAATCGGTATCGGCTCGCACCTCCGACGGCGTCGAGATCACGGTGCGCGCCCGCGCGGTCGTCGTCGCTGCGGGCGCCGTGCAGACGCCCGCGCTGCTGCGCCGATCGGGTCTGCGCAACCCGAATATCGGTCGCCACCTGCGCCTGCATCCCGCCGCCGCCGTGTTCGGGGTGTTCGAGGACGAGATCCGGCCCTGGGAGGGCGCGCTGCAGGCGCGGATCAGCAGGCATCACGCCGACCTGGACGGCAACGGCTTCGGCG
Source organism: Nocardia ignorata NBRC 108230 (assembly GCF_001612905.1). Lineage (GTDB taxonomy): Bacteria > Actinomycetota > Actinomycetes > Mycobacteriales > Mycobacteriaceae > Nocardia > Nocardia ignorata. The sequence goes on from NZ_BDBI01000034.1 coordinate 48,272, forward strand.
TCATCTACGAGACCGGCCCGGTGCACCCGGGCCTGGCCACCGGGTTCATGAACTGGCGCGGCGCACGACAGCATCGCGACGCCATGCTCGAATTCGCCCGCACCACCTCCATCGGCGTCATCACTCGCGACCGGGACCCGGGGACCGTGACGGTGGACCGCAGCGGCGAACCGGTGGTGAAATACCGGCTCTCCGACTACGACGCCGGACACCTGCACACGGGCATCGTCGGCGCGGCGACCATGCTCGAAGCCGCGGGTGCGCAACGCATCTACTCCGGTCACCAGGCGGGCATCTCCTTCACACCGGGCGCCGACGGCTCGCTCGCACAGTTCGAGGCCGCCTGCGAACGGGCCGGATACGGCCCGGGGCGCTGCTCGATGGGCGCGCTGCACATCATGGGCTCGGCCCGGATGGGCGGCACGGCCGAGCAGTCCGCGACGGATCCGGACGGTGCCACCTGGGACGTCGGCAACATCGTCGTCGCCGACGGCTCGTGCTTGCCCACCGCACCCGGTGTGAACCCGATGGTGACCATCGAGGCGATCGGGTACATGAACGCGACGCGGCTCGCGGCCGAGCTCACCTAGCTGTGCGCCCTCCTGCGCCGACCACATAATCTGGGTCGATGACCGCTGTTGCAGATCGTTCACTCGGACCGGAACTGGCACGCATCGAATCCCTCACCGCGGATACCGATGTGCTGGTGATCGGCTTGACCTCCTCGGAGAACGGACCGGCCATCGCCCCGGCCGACATGTTCGGCGACGTGCTCACCCCCGAGGTTCGCGCGGAGCTGCTCGACGCACTCGGCGCGGTCGGCGCCAAGGGCAAACCCGAGGAACTCACCCGGGTACCCGCGCCCGCGGCGCTGGACAACGTCACCAGCGTGCTCGCCGTGGGTCTCGGCGCGGCCGAGAAGGTCGACGCCGAGCAGGTCCGCCGCAGCGCCGGCGTCGCGGCCCGCGCGCTGTCGGGCACCGAACTCGTCGCCACCACCTTGTCCGGCATCGATCTGGGTGCCGCCGCCGAGGGCTTCTACCTGGGCGCATACACCTTCTCCGCGTTCAAGTCGGCCAAGAGCGCGCCCAAGCCCGACGAACAGCCGGTGGTCCGCGTCGAACTGCTGGTTCCGGAACCGGAATTCGGTGTGCTGGAACTGCTGCGCGCCCAGCTGGTCGCCGAAGCCGTCGCCACCGCACGCGATTTCGTGAACACCCCGCCGAGTGCGCTCTACCCCGCCGAGTTCGCCGACCGTGCCCGTGTGCTCGCCGAAGCCGCCGGGCTCGAGGTGGAGGTGCTCGACGAGAACGCGTTGGCCGCAGCCGGTTACGGCGGCATCATCGGCGTCGGCCAGGGTTCCTCCCGCCCGCCGCGGCTGGTGCGCATCACCTATGCCGGCGGGCCGAAGAAGGTCGCGCTGGTCGGCAAGGGCATCACCTTCGACACCGGCGGTATCTCGATCAAGCCCGCCGCGAACATGGAGAACATGACCTCCGACATGGCCGGTGCGGCGGCGGTCATCGCGACCGTGCTGCTCGCCGCGCGCCTCGGTCTTCCGGTCACCGTCACCGCGACCGTGCCGATGGCCGAGAACATGCCGTCGGCCACCGCGCAGCGCCCCGGCGACGTGCTCACCCAATACGGCGGCACCACGGTCGAAGTCATCAACACCGATGCCGAGGGCAGGCTCATCCTCGCCGACGCCATCGTGCGTGCCATCGAGGACGAACCCGACTACCTCATCGATGTCGCCACCCTCACCGGCGCGCAGATGGTCGCGCTCGGCACCCGCACCCCGGGCGTGATGGGCACCGACGAGTTCCGCGATCGCGTCGCCGAGATCTCGCGCGCGGTCGGCGAGAACGGCTGGGCCATGCCGCTGCCGAGCGAACTGCGCGCGGACCTGAACTCCAAGGTCGCCGACCTGGCCAATGTCACGCCGCACCGGTGGGGCGGCATGCTCGCGGCGGCGCTGTTCCTCAAGGAATTCGTGCCCGAGGGCGTGCAGTGGGCCCACCTGGACGTGGCCGGTCCGGCCTACAACACCGGCGGACCGTTCGGCTATATCGGCAAGGGCGGCACCGGTGTCCCGGTGCGCACGCTCATCGCGGTGATCGAACAGATCGGCGCGGAGTAGTCACTCATCCAGCTCGGCTTCCCTGGCCCGCCGCTGCTCGATGCGGCGGCGGGCGTCGAAGTCGCGCATCCGCTGGGGATAGCCCGTCTTGGTCACGTCGTATACCGGCACGCGCAAGGTGTCGGCCAGGCGGCGCGCGCCGTGCTCGCCGACGATCCGGCGCGTCCATTCGCCGTCCGCCGCCACCAGGACCGCTGTGACATCGGTCACAGTAGTCTTGGGCTCGACGAACGCCTCGACTCCGTGCCGCGCCCGCGCCCACTGCGCGAGCGCGCGCACCTCCGAGGCGTTCTCACGCGCGACTGACCTGCTCCGGCCCCGCACCCCGCGGAAACGATCCAGCAAACCCACCGGCTCAGCCCTTCTGCTTTCCGACGGAATTCTGCTCACCGCCGTACATTCCATGGTGCCAGCTCCGCACGGATTGCCGCCCAGCGCCACAGACGCGGCGGGCGAGTGCAAGGATGGTTGCCGGAACAAGAACCAACGATTCCCGGGAGTCCCGCCACACGGTCGGGGTGGACACACGCCGCGACCCGCGACGTAATGCCCACCGGGGTCGAAGCACTGTTGTATTACCCGTCGAACAGTCAGAGGAGTCAGAGGACATGGCCTTCTCCGTCCAGATGCCGGCTCTTGGTGAGAGCGTCACCGAGGGAACGGTGACCAGGTGGCTGAAGCAGGAAGGAGACACGGTCGAGGTCGACGAACCGCTGCTCGAAGTCTCCACCGACAAAGTCGACACCGAGATCCCGTCGCCCACCGCCGGTGTGCTGTCGAAGATCGTCGCCCAGGAAGACGATGTCGTCGAGGTCGGCGGTGAGCTCGGCGTGATCAGCGACGCCGGCGAAGCCCCCGCTTCCACCCCCGCGCCCGCCGAGGAATCCGTGGCCGCGGAACCCGAACCCGAGCCGGAACCCGAGCCCGCCGCGCAGGCACCGGCCCCCGAGCCCGCCGCCGCGCCCGCTCAGGCCGACGCGTCGTCCGGCACCCCCGTGAAGATGCCCGAGCTGGGCGAGTCCGTCACCGAGGGCACCGTCACCCGCTGGCTCAAGGCCGTCGGTGACGAGGTCGCCGTCGACGAGCCGCTGCTCGAGGTCTCCACCGACAAGGTCGACACGGAGATCCCCTCGCCGGTCGCGGGCACGCTGCTCGAGATCTCCGCGCAAGAGGACGACGTCGTCGCCGTCGGCGGTCAGCTCGGTGTGATCGGCAGCGGCAAGCCCGCCGCCGCCCCCGCGCCGGCACCGAAGCCCGAGCCCGAAGCCGCGCCGGCACCGAAGCCCGAGCCGAAGCAGGAAGCGGCACCGGCTCCGAAGCCTGAGCCCAAGCCGGAGCCCGCTCCCGCGCCGAAGCCCGCGGCCGCCGCCAAGCCCGCGCAGGCGGCGGCGGCAGGTAACGGCAGCACCCCGTACGTGACTCCGCTGGTGCGCAAGCTGGCCGAGGAGAACGGCGTCGATCTGTCGAGCCTCACCGGTTCCGGTGTGGGCGGACGCATCCGCAAGCAGGACGTGCTCGCCGCCGCCGAAGCCAAGAAGGCACCGGAGCCCGCGCCCGCCGCCGCCCCGGCCCCCGCCGCGGCCCCGGCCAAGCAGACGGCGGCTCCGAAGCTGGCCGGTCTCGTCGGTTCCACCCAGAAGGCGAGCCGCATCCGGCAGATCACCGCGACCAAGACGCGCGAATCGCTGCAGACCACCGCGCAGCTGACCCAGGTCCACGAGGCCGACGTCACCAAGATCGCGCATCTGCGGCAGCTCGCGAAGGCGTCGTTCAAGAACCGCGAGGGCGTCAACCTGACGTACCTGCCGTTCTTCGCCAAGGCGGTCGTCGAGGCCCTCGGTGTGCACCCGAACGTGAACGCCTCCTACAACGAGGACACCAAGGAGATCACCTACCACGCGTCGGTGCACCTGGGTATCGCGGTCGACACCGAGCAGGGTCTGCTCTCGCCGGTCATCCACAACGCCAGCGACCTGTCGCTGGCCGGGCTGGCCCGCGCGATCGCCGACATCGCCAACCGCGCCCGCAACGGTGGGCTCAAGCCCGACGAGCTGTCGGGTGGCACCTTCACCATCACCAACATCGGCTCCGAGGGCGCGCTGTTCGACACCCCGATCCTGGTTCCGCCGCAGGCGGGCATGCTGGGTACCGGCGCGATCGTGAAGCGTCCGGTGGTCGTCACCGACGAGACCGGTGGCGAGTCCATCGGTGTGCGTTCGATGGTGTACCTGCCGCTCACCTACGATCACCGGCTCATCGACGGCGCCGACGCGGGCCGCTTCCTCACCACCATCAAGCACCGGTTGGAAGAGGCGGCGTTCGAGGCCGATCTCGGCCTGTAGCAGGGCATTTCGATGAAGGTCGTCATCGCCGGTTCGTCCGGGCTGATCGGGACGGCGCTCGTCGCGGCTCTGCGCCGCGACGGGCACGAGGTGTCCCGGCTGGTGCGCCGCGCTCCCGCGGCACCGGACGAATTCGCGTGGGATCCCGCGCGCGCCCAGCTCGACGAGCGGGCGTTGCGCGGGGCCGACGCGGTGGTGAATCTGTGCGGCGCGAGTATCGGTTCGCGCCGCTGGAACGGCAGCTACAAGCAATTGCTGCGGGACAGCCGGATCACCCCCACCGATGTCCTCGCCACGGCGGTCGCCGCCGCGGGCGTGCCGACGCTGGTGAACGCCAGCGGCGCGCAGTACTACGGCGGCACGACCGGCGACTCGATCGTCGACGAAACCGCTTCCAGCGGAACGGGTTTCCTCGCGACCCTGTGTCGCGACTGGGAAGCGGCCACCGCGCCCGCCACCGATGCGGGAGTGCGCACGGTACTGGTGCGCAGTGGGGTGGTGCTCGCCCGCAACGGCGGGATGCTGAGCATGTTGCACCCGCTGTACTGGCTCGGGCTCGGTGGTCGTTTGGGTAGCGGGCGCCAGTACACGCCGTGGATCTCCCTGGACGACGAGGTGGGCGCGATCGTCTTCGCGCTCACCCATCCCGACCTGTCCGGGCCGATCAACGCCGTCGGCCCGGCTCCGGTCACCAATGCCGAATTCACCCGCGCACTCGGTCGCGCCCTGCATCGCCCCGCCCCACTCATCGTGCCCGCGTTCGCGTTACGAACGGCAGTCGGGGAGCTCGCGGACGAGGCGCTGCTCACCGGCCCACGGACCATTCCCGCCGCACTGGAAAAGGCGGGTTACACCTTCCAGCATCCGACCATCGGCGCCGCGCTCGCCGCGACTGTCGGCCGATCATGAAGGCGCCCATGCTGATTCGCGACGCCGACAAAGCCGACCTGCCGACCGTGCTGGAGATCCACAACGCCAACATCGCCGAGTCGACCGCGATCTGGGACACCGATCAGGTGGATCTCGACGACCGGCTCACCTGGTTCGCCGACCGCACCGCGGCGGGTATGCCGGTGCTGGTCGCCGAGATCGACGGCGAGGTGGCCGGTTACGCGTCCTACGGGCAGTGGCGGCCCAAAACCGGCTACCGGTATTCCGTCGAGAACTCCGTCTATGTCGGTGAGCGTTTCCAGCGGCGCGGTGTCGCTACCGCCCTACTCACCGAATTGATCGCTCGCGCAACCGATTCCGGGCGCGTGCACGCGATGATCGCTGCCATCGAGTCCGGCAACGCCGCATCGATCGTCCTCCACGAACGGTTCGGGTTCCGGGTCGTCGGCGAATTGCCCGAGGTGGGTCATAAATTCGGTCGCTGGATGGATCTCACGCTCATGCAGAGGTTGTTCCCTCTCGAGCCGCGCTGACATTCCACAGCCTTTCACCGGCGGGCCCGGAGCTCCGGCAGGCCCGGAGTCACGAAACGATGCTTGAACGCTTCATCGTCTGTCCGGGGACGGCTACAGTCGGGTTATGGGCATCGACTGTTCGAGCGTTGTCACAGCACCCCGTGCCGAGGTATTCCGCTGGTTCGAGCGACCCGGCGCGTTCACCCGATTGGCGCCGCCGTGGCAGCCGGTGCGGCTGCTCGCGGAATCCTCCGATCTGGCCCGTGGCGCCGCGGTTCTCGGTCTTCCCGGCGGCCTGCGCTGGATCGCCCGGCACGACCCCGAGGCCTACGATCCGCCCGCGTCTTTCGCCGACGAGGTCGCTGTCGACGGTCTTGCCTCGGCGCCCCTCGGCCGTCTGCTGCCGTGGCGGCATACCCACGAGTTCGCCGAGGTCGACCCCGAGCACACCGCGGTGATCGACCGCGTCGACACCCCGATTCCCACCCGCCTGCTCCAGCCGATGTTCGACTATCGCTATCGCCAGCTCGCCGGTGATCTCGCGGCTCACCAGCGCGCCGCCGCAACAGGTTTCGCCGCCCGGACCATCGCGGTGACCGGGGCGTCCGGGCTGGTCGGCACCGCCTTGTGCGCGTTCCTGTCCACGGGTGGGCACCGGGTGATCCGCCTGGTCCGCCGCCCGACCAACGATCCCGCCGAACGCCACTGGAATCCCGATGATCCCGCACCGGACCTGTTGCAGGGCGTTGACGCTGTCGTCCACTTGGCGGGCGCCGGAATCGCGGGCCGCTTCACCGGCGAACACCGCCACGCGATCGCCGACAGCCGCATCGGCCCCACCCGCGCCCTCGCCGAAACCGCGGCCCGCTGCGGTGTCACCACTTTCGTCTCCGCCTCCGCCATCGGCTATTACGGCTACGACCGCGGCGACGAGATCCTCACCGAGAACTCCACGCGCGGAGACGGTTTCCTCGCCGACGTGGTCGCAGCCTGGGAGGCGGCCACCGAACCCGCCGCACACGCGGGCGTCCGCGTTGTCCGCATCCGCACCGGCATCGTCCAATCCCCCGCAGGCGGCACCCTGCGGCTGCTGCGCCCACTCTTCACCGCCGGCCTCGGCGGCCGCATCGGCCCCGGAACCCAGTGGCAGTCCTGGATCGGCATAGACGACCTCCTCGACATCTACCACCGCGCACTCTGGGACACCGCACTCGTCGGTCCGGTCAACGCGGTCGCCCCGAACCCCGTCCGCAACACCGACTACACCCACACCCTGGCCCACGTCCTCCACCGCCCCGCCCTGCTCCCCGTCCCCTCCTTCGGCCCCGCCCTACTCCTCGGCCGCCAGGGCGCCCGCGAACTCGCCGAAGCCGGCCAACGAGTCACCCCCACCCGCCTCACCGCCTCCGCCCACCCCTTCCGAACCCCTGACCTCGAACCAACCCTCCGCCACCTCCTCGGCCGCTGACCCAGACCAGCCGTGCGGTCGCGCGGCCTCAGCGGGGATGCCGCTGAGCGATGACGCGCGTCGGGAGCTGATCGCGCTGGCGCGACGCAGCACGGTCGATGACGCGATGCTCGAATTTCGTGAAGCCATGGAATGGACCCGGGCCTGGTCATCGACATGGAGGCAGCGGCCGCGTTCGTCCGTTACGCGCGTGGTCTGTAGATGGCCGACCGGGCGTCACTGTCGTTGATTCGCAGCAGCTTCGGTGTCGGCGAGTCGAGAGGAGTCGGTGCCGAGCAGGGCGACCGCTTCGGCCAGTCCGCCGACGCGCTGCACCTCGGTGGGCAGCAGCACCTCCTGCCAGCCCGGGCCGCCGACGAACACCTGCGCCCCGGCGGCCAGGCCGGCGACCACCGCTGAGGTCAACGCGGTGGATTCTCGTTGTGACCAGAGCAGGACCGAGGTCGGTCCGCTCCGGGCCAGGGCGTCGGCGAGGGCGACGGTCGGCACGTCCGCGCCGAGCATGCGCGCGCCTACGCCCTGCTCCGCCAGGGCGGCGCGCAGCACTTCGAGAGGGAGCGAATGGGTTTCGCCACCCGTGCAGGCCAGCAGGATGGTGTGGTCGTGGCGGGCGTGTGGGGCATGAGTGCGCTGCATGACCGATGTGATGCACCACGACAGCAGGTGTTCGACGTCGATACAGCCCTCGCCGCTGCTCTGGCGCGCGACAACATCGGCGAAGGCGGGTCTGCACAACCCGTCCCAGGTTTCCACGATGCCGACCGCGCGGACGTGCGCCTCGAGCAGTGCGACAACCCGGCCCGAGTCGAGAGCGAAGGCCGCATCGAGCAGCGGCAGGCGATCGCCGGGCAACACAGCGATGCCGCGCACGGTGGCGGCGGCACCGGCCGGGCTCGCGCCGTCACGAATCAGCGCGAGCATGCGTTCGAGCGCGGCGATGTCGGCCTCGGTGTAGAGGCGATGCTTGCCCGGGCGATCCTGTGCGGGACCGATGTCGTAGCGCCGGTTCCAGCTACGCAGAGTGGCAGTCGGAATCCCGAGCCGGTCCGCCACGGCGCGCACCGTGTAACCGGCCGCGTCGGAGACAGGGGCTGAACCGGCGGACATCGCTCCATTCTTGCCGATAACCCGATCATCGCGCTCTACCCGCGTGACTCGGGGCCACCGGGCGTCGATACGGCCGAGGTCATTCGGCTGTCGGTGCAACCTCACCTCCGATCAATGCATCGTTTATGCATCGCTTCTTGGTACGCTATCGCTACCGACAATTTCGAGGAGCCCTTGTGCGTATCGCCCTAACGTCCGCGTTCCGCCGTTCGGCGGCGACCGCCTTCGTCGCCCTTGCGGTCACCGCCGTGTCCTCGGCCACGGCGGCCGCGGCGCCCCCGACTCCCGTTCCCTCCCTCGATCTGGACCGGTACCTCGGCGTCTGGCACCAGCTGGCCGCCGTACCCCAGCCGTTCAACCTCGCGTGCGCGCGCGACACCACCGCCACCTACTCGCTCGACGAGCGAGGCGATGTCGCCGTGCACAACCGCTGCCATACCTGGTCGGGCGGCATCGACGAGATCCGTGGCACCGCCACCGTCACCGACCCCGCCACGAACGCCCAGCTGAACGTCTCCTTCCCCGGCGTACCCGGTCAGGACGGAGAGACCAACTACATTGTCACCGCGCTCGGCCCGGAGTACTCGTGGGCGCTGGTCACTTCGCCGAGCCGCCTGTCCGGTTTCGTCCTGTCCCGCACACCCACCCTCGACGCCGCCGCATGGGACGACATCCACACCGCGATCGAAACGGCAGGCCAGAACACCTGCCTGTACCTGACCACGCCGACCACCGGCGGGCGCGCCGACATCGCCCCGCTGTGCGCCCGATGACCGTTTCGATCGCCCTGTTCACGCGCGACCTGCGCCTGGCCGACAATCCCGTTCTCGACGCCGCCCGCCGGTCCGCCGACACGGTCGTGCCGCTGTTCGTCGTCGACGACGACATCGTGCCCGATCGTTGCCCGCCCAACCGGGCAGCCTTCCTCGCGAGCGCCCTGGCAGAACTCGACGCCGGCTTGCGCGACATCGGCGGGCATCTCGTCGTGCGTCGTGGTCACGTCGCCACCGAGGTCGCGCGGGTGGTCGCGGAAACCGGGGCGGAGTCGGTACACGTCGCCCAGGACGTCAGCGCCTTCGCCACCCGACGTGAGAACGCCCTGCGCGCAGCACTGTCGACCGGTGCTCACCCACGGCGAGCCACGCGCGTGACGACTGCCAGACGTCCGGACTGCACCGTTCACCCGCACTCGGCCGTGATCACCGCCGTCGACCCATCGGCCCTGGCACCAGCCACCGGCCGCGACTACTACGCCGTATTCACCCCGTACTTCCGCCGCTGGTTGGACACCCATCGACGTCGTCCACTGGACAGCCCCCGTGCGCTCGACGTACCCGACATCTCCAGTGCGGCAATACCTTCCGTTCCCGAGCTGTCGCCCGGTAAACCCTCCGCCAACTGCCCGACCGGCGGCGAGATCACGGGCCGCGCACTCCTCAGCAAGTGGCTGGCGGGCCCGATCGACGACTACGCCGACCGCAACGACGACCTCGCCGCCGACGTCACCTCGCACCTGTCGCCATACCTGCACTTCGGCTGCCTGTCCCCGGTCGAGGTCGTGCACCGCACGGACCTGTCCACCGACGGCGGTCATGCCTTCGCTCGACAGCTCGCATGGCGCGACTTCTACCACCAGTTGCTCGCGGCCCGCCCCGACATCGCCGCCGACAGCCTTCGCCCCGGTCCGTTCCCCGTGCGCCGCGACCCTCAGGCCGTCACCGCGTGGAAGGAGGGCCGCACCGGCTACCCGATCATCGATGCGGCGATGCGTCAGCTCGTCACCGACGGCTGGATGCCCGGCCGCGCCCGCCTCATCACCGCGTCGTTCTTCACGAAAACCCTGCGCTTGGACTGGCGGATCGGCGCCGCCCATTTCCTGCACTGGCTCGTCGACGCCGATCTGGCCAACAACCAGCTCAACTGGCAGTGGGCCGCAGGCACCGGAACCGACACACGCCCCAACCGTGTCCTCAATCCCCTCCGCCAGGCCGACCGTCACGACCCCGAGGGCACCTACGTCCGCCGTCACCTCCCCGAACTCGCCCACCTCCCGGGCGGCGCCATCCACCGGCCGTGGCGCGCGGACCTGCCCGGCTCCGACTATCCCGCTCCGCTGGTCGACGTCCCGGGCATGTGACCCCGCGTCCTCTCGGCAACCGTGCGACACGGCGGCCCGACCATCCGTTGGCGTCGTCGGCCCCCGGGCGTAACGTCAGGATCGTGAACGACACGCGCCCCTCCGCGTCCGCCCGATTCGATACGACCCCGATCGTGGTCGAGGATCTCGGACTCATCGACTACCACGCCGCCTGGGAGCTGCAGCGGCAGATCGCCGACGAACGCGCCGCAGGCGAGGGCGCCGACCGGCTGCTCCTGCTGGAGCACCCGTCGGTCTACACCGCGGGCCGCCGCACCGAGGCCGACGATCTGCCCATCGACGGCAGCCCGGTGGTGCAGGTCGACCGTGGCGGCAAGATCACCTGGCACGGGCCGGGGCAGCTCGTCGGCTACCCGATCATCCGGCTGGCCGAGCCGGTCGATGTGGTGCAGTACGTGCGTCGTCTCGAAGAAGCACTGATCGACGTGATCTCGAGTCTCGGCATCACCTGCGGAAGGGTCGAGGGCCGATCGGGAGTGTGGTTGCCCGCCACCGACTACTTCGCCGAACGCAAGATCGCCGCGATCGGGGTGCGCGTGCAACGCGGCGTCGCCCTGCACGGCATCTCGCTCAACTGCAACTCCGCCCTCGACGGTTTCCAGGCCATCGTGCCCTGCGGCATCAAAGACGCGGGTGTCACCACCCTGACCCGCGAGCTGGGTCGCGAGGTCACCGTCGCCGAAATCAAGCCGCTCGTCGCCACCGCGATTGTTGCCGCGCTCGACGGAGAAATTCCCGTCCGCCCGCATGACATCGATCGCACCACCGGCCCCGCGCCCGAGCGGGCCCCGAGCGTAGAGTCGGTCCAGTGAGCTCCGTAGACGCCTCTGCCCCCGCCGGACGCAAGCTGCTGCGCATCGAGGCGCGCAACGCGGAAACGCCGATCGAGCGCAAACCCAAGTGGATTCGCACTCGCGCCACCATGGGCCCCGAGTACAGCGAGCTCAAGGGTCTGGTGAAACGCGAAGGCCTGCATACCGTCTGCGAGGAAGCGGGCTGCCCCAACATCTTCGAATGCTGGGAAGACCGTGAGGCCACCTTCCTCATCGGTGGTGAACAGTGCACCCGCCGCTGCGACTTCTGCCAGATCGACACCGGCAAGCCCGCCGCCCTCGACCGCGACGAACCCCGCCGCGTCGCCGAAAGCGTGCAGGCCATGGGTCTGCGCTACTCCACCATCACCGGTGTGGCCCGCGACGATCTCGACGACGGCGGCGCCTGGCTCTACGCCGAAACCGTGCGCGCCATCAAGGCCCTCAACCCCGGCACCGGCGTGGAGCTGCTCATCCCCGACTTCAACGCCGACCCCGACCAGCTCGCCGAGGTGTTCTCCACCCGCCCCGAGGTGCTGGCCCACAACCTGGAAACGGTGCCGCGCATCTTCAAGCGCATCCGCCCCGCGTTCCGCTACGAGCGTTCCCTCGCGGTGATCACCGCGGCCCGCGAGGCAGGCCTGGTCACCAAGTCCAACCTCATCCTCGGCATGGGCGAGACCCCCGAAGAGGTCACCGAAGCGATGCGCGACCTGCACGAAGCGGGTTGCGACATCCTCACCATCACCCAGTACCTTCGCCCGTCGCCGCGCCACCACCCCGTGGACCGCTGGGTGAAGCCCGAGGAATTCGTCGAACACTCCAAGGTCGCCGAACAACTCGGCTTCGCAGGCGTCATGGCAGGCCCCCTCGTCCGCTCCTCCTACCGAGCCGGCCGCCTCTACGCCCAGGCCATGACCCACCACGGCCGCGAAATCCCCGAAGCCATGGCCCACCTGGCCCAGGAAGGCACCGCCTCCCAGGAAGCCAGCTCGGTCCTGGCCCGCTACGGCAGCTGACCTAGACTAAGGGTCCCCTCATCCCCCGGAAGGACCCATGTCGAAGTTCGAGAACGTCTCCGTCAGCAAGAAGGCCAATGTCTACTTCGACGGCAAATGTGTCAGCTACAGCCTCGAGCTGCCCGACGGCACCTCGAAGTCGGTGGGTGTCATCCAGCCGTCCAGCCTGACCTTCACCACCAGCGCCCCGGAGATCATGGAGCTGGTCGCGGGCGAGGCGAAGGTGACCTTGGCCGGTGACTCCACCCCGATCACCTACCGCGCGGGCGAGTCGTTCAAGGTCCCCGGCGACAGCTCGTTCGACATCGAGGTCGTCGACACCATGCACTACATCTGCCACTACGGCTGATCCCCCGGGGTGCCGTCACCACCGACGGCACCCCATCAGTTGTAGTCGAAATACCACCCGGGCCCGCGCTCGTAGTTGCCCTCGTGGCAACCGCGCAGAACTCTCGCCGAGGCGCCCAGCGATCCGATGTCAGAAGCTCTTGTGCGGCACACCGACGGTGAGTCCGCCGTCGACCACGAACTCCGCCCCCGTCGAATACGAGGACTCGTCGGAGGCCAGGTAGGCGACCAGTGCCGACACCTCGTCGGGCTGGGCCGCGCGAGCCAGCGGAATCTGCAGGAAGTCGGCCGGGATTCCCTCGGTCATCGGGGTGCTGATGAGTCCGGGATGGACCGAGTTGACGCGGATCCCCTGCGACGCCAGTTCCAGTGCCGCCGACTTGGTGAGCCCACGCACCGCGAACTTCGTCGCCGTGTACCCGTGTAGCCCCGGGCTTCCCCGCATTCCCTCCACCGAGGAGATGTTGACGATCGACCCACCGCTGGTCATGGCGGGGACCGCCGCCTGCATCCCGAGGAAGGTGCCGGTGAGGTTGATGTCGATGATGCGCTGCCATTCCTCGAGCGCGAAGTCGACGAGCAGGTTGCCGTTGACGATCCCGGCGTTGTTCACCAGCACGTGCAGCCCGCCGAACTCCTCGACCGCCGTGCGCACCACCGCCTGCCACTGCTCGGGCTCGCGGACATCGAGGTGCTGATACCGCACCCCGAGTTCGCTTGCGAGAGCGGCACCTTCGTCGTCGAGCACGTCGCCGATCACCACCGACGCGCCCTCGTCGACGAATCGGCGCGCGTGCGCGGCACCCATGCCCCGCGCACCGCCGCTGATCACCGCGACCTTGCCTGTCAACCGTCCCATGCCACGAATCCTTCTGCCGGCCCCTGCCGTTTACACCGTACGAGCGCAGGGGCGATTCGGGGCTATTTCACGAGGAACTCGTCCTTGTACAGCCGGTTCGGCCGGGGCGCCGTCGCTTCGCTGAGCTCGACCTGGTAGTCGCTCTGGCGCACCGTCTTCGGCCGATAGCTGCCGCCGAAGGTCACCATCACCGACCCGCCGACCCCGTTCACGCCTCGCTCGGCGGTCGCTTCACGGCCCGCGTTGAACACCGTCGCCACATCGCGTCCGTCGTTGCCGACCGCGATGGTCCCGTCGTGAAAGAACTGTACGAACGTCCCGTTGTCTGCCGCCACGGTCGCGGCGACCGTGTGTCCGAGTTCGGGCGTCAGGGCGAATTCGGCATCGCAGGTCTGGCGCCGGTCTCCCGGTCCCGGTACGTCGAGTGTGCGCCCGATCCCGAGCAGAACCGTCTCGCCCAGCGCGTTGTGCCGTTCGCGGCCCATTTCGGACCAGAGATGAGTGGTCGACCAGACCTTCACACGCCCGTCGTCGAAAAGCGACACCCGGTCGTCGGTGCCGTTGCTGAACAAGAATTTCGCGCTGTTGGGGGCCATCTATCGATCATGGTCGATTCAGCACGCCCCTGTCGCCCGGTTCGGCCGATACGGCACGATTCCACGGCGATGGAAATCCGCGAAATCGCTGGTAGCAACCGATTTCAGCAGGAAATATTCGTCGCACCCGAAGATTCGAACGAGATGTGCACGTGGTCATAGTGATTCTGGGTCGGGCTGCCACGGTCTTCCATGAACGACCAACCGCCACCGTCGTTGTAGCGCTGCTTCCAGATCACATAGGTGACGCCGAAGCGCTCTTTGTTGGCCAGCACGAATTCGGCGATCGCGTCGCCGACGCCGCCGCTGGTCATCACGTCGAGCGCGAGCCCGGCACCGTGGTCACCGTCGTAGCGGCCGTGTGCCCCGCCGATATCGCTGATGCCGAACATCTTCTGCAGCAGGTGGCTCACCTGCGCCACGTGCGGCCGCACGCCCTTCCACTCGGTGTCACACGGCGTGGTGGCATGCATCAGCGACAGCGTCGCCGACTCGTCGAGGGCGGAAACCGGCGCCGGCTCGGGTTCCACGAACGCGGCCGCGGCGGCGATCGGATCGGGGTCGACTGTCGAGGTGGTCTGCGGTTCGACCGCGGCAGCCTCCTGGACCGCAGGCCCCGGCCGGATCGTCATCCACAGCATGGCCGGGACTGTCGCAGCGACACTCCACACGGCAAGCTGAGCGCGCCCACGCGGCGGCGCCGGTTTGCGATGTTGACCACGCACGATGTCGATCACCAGCTACTCGTAGAGGACAAGGTCACCGCTACATTACGAAATGGTCGCGGAAATGTCACGCCGACTGCGTCGGACGACGGAATCAGCATCCCCCACGCGGCCCGAAGTCGCAATACCGTCACATCACGGCCGCGAGATCTACACGATCAATCCACCGGCCCGTGACCGACTCCCCGAGAAGTTCATCCGACAGCCGCACTGTCACTGCGAACCGAACTCGCCTCGCGCGCACCGCCCCGACGGAGCAGGACAAGTCCTGCGGCCACACCGAGGACGACGCCCGCGATACCGGCATAGATCTGCGTTCCGGAGCCGATCGCGTCCTCTACAGCTCCCAGCAGCGCATGGTCCGCGAGCCCTCCGGCAAACGCCGCACCGTCATGGATCCCCGAATTCAGCTCGCGCGCCACCGATTCGGGCGCATCCACCAGGTGCGCACGCAGGTAGTGGCGGTAGGCGACCACGCTCGCCACACCGGCCGCCGCGATCCCCAGGGCGGTGCCGAGTTCGCCGCCGACCTCCTGGGCCGAAGCCGCCGACCCGGTCTTCTCAGTGGGAGCACTGGCGATGATCAGGTCGCTGATCAGCGCCCCGGCCGTCCCCTGACCGAAGCCCACCAGCGCGATCGCCGCGACAAGGGCAGGGAGGGGAAGTCCCGAACCCACCACCGAGGCAAAGGCGAGTGCTCCGAGAGCGGCGAGGGTGATTCCACCACCGACCACCGTCGTAGGTCGGCGACGAGCGGCAACGGCGGGAGCGAGCATCGCGCCGACGATGTTGGCCACGATATAGGGCATCGTCGACACTCCGGCTCGCAGCGGCGACATTCCGGCGACCAACATCAAGTACTGCGTGAACAGATAGAACAGGCCCGTCACGCTGATGCCCATCAGAACCAGAGCCACCAGCGACACCCGTACCCGACGGTTGTCGAGCAGTTCCAGATCGAACAGTGGCTCGGGTATCCGGCGCTGCCGCCGAACGAACAACGCCGACATACCGAGCCCCGCTCCGACGACGAGAAGCTGCGGCCACACCTGGCCGCCGTCGCCCGAATGTCCCGCCGCGAGCTCCTGCAGCCCGTAGACGATGGCGAGCATCCCCGCCACCGACAGGACCACACTGAGCGGGTCGACCCGGGCGCGATTACGTTCCGCGCGTTCGGGCAGCAGCCGTGGGCCGCCGAGCAGCAGCACTACCAGCGGAGGCACATTGATCAGGAAGACCGAACCCCACCAGAAGAATTCCAGGAGCACTCCGCCGAGGACCGGTCCGACAGCTCCGCCGACGGTGAACGCGCTGAACGCGATGGCGATCGCCATGCGTCGTTGGGTGTCGTCACGAAACATGGTGCGCAGCAGCGAGAACAGCGCGGGCATCAGGGTCGCGCCCGCGATCCCGAGTGCGGCCCTCGCGGCGATCAACATCTCGGCGGAGGTGGCGAGACCGGCCACGACGGAGAGCACCGCGAAGGCCGAGGCCCCGATCAGGAGCAAGCGACGCGGACCGATCCGATCGCTGAGTCGTCCTGCGGTGACCAGGAATCCGGCGATCAGGAAGCCGTAGACGTGGGTGACCCAGATGATCTGTGAGGCGCTGGGTCGCAGGTCCGCGTCGATCGCGGGGAGAGCGAAGAACAGCACCGTGAGGTCGGTCGCCAGCGCGAGCATCGGTAACAGGAGCAGTCCGAGTCCGAGCCACTCGCGGATCGTCGCCTTCTGCGCCGCCATCACAACCCCCAGTTTCGTTACATGGTGTCACGAAAAAGGCTATCAGGAATAGTTACGCTACGTCACGTAACGAATGCCTATCATTAGGTCCATGAAGCAGCCCACGAGCAGCAGGCCGGGTGGTCGGCCGCGCGATGCCCGCATCGCCACCGACGTCACCGAAGCGACGCTGCGTCTGCTGGCGGACGGTGGGTACTTCGCGGTCAATGTCGGCGAGGTCGCCCGCGCGGCACAGACCTCACGTCCCGCGATCTACCGGCGGTGGTCCGGTCGTCCCGAACTCGTGCTCGCGGCGATCGAAAGCCGCCTCGACACGCCCGGTCCACCCGACACCGGGTGCACCCTCTGCGATATCGCCGAGAGCCTCACCATCTTCCTCGCGGCCTACCGCACCATCAGTCCAGAAGTGTTCGGCGCCTTGTACTCCGAATGCGTCGCCGATCCCGCATTGCACCAGCGCTACCTCGAGGCGGTGATCGAGCCGTCTCGCAAGGCCGTGCGCGCGATGCTCCGCAGCGCGGTCGACCGCGGCGATCTGCGCGACGACGTCGACATCAAAGGAATGCTCGACATCATCGCCGCCTTCGTCCACTACCGCGCCTTGTTCGGCAACCATCTCGAGGACGCCGACGCCGAGCGCGTCATCGAGACCGTCATGCGCGGGGCTGCCGTCGACTACGAGGCCCTGCTGGCCCACAGCCGAGCCATCGACGGTGATCATGTCGACCAGACCGGTACCCACCATGTTCACCTCGAGAGGCCCACTTAGAACGCCACTCCACCCGGGCGCCGAACCACTCGAGGTTGTTCCGCTGCCAGGCTCCGGCTCGCGCGTGCGGAAGCAGCGTCGCTGCCGTAGTCCGCCTACGCCAATCGCACTCTGCCCGAATAGTTTTCGTGTCGCCCCCAAGCGCATCGTCAGGTCGGCCCAGTATCGTCACCCGCACCGACATCCGTACCGCATCGAATGGAGACGGCCCGTGCCGGACGCCCTGCACCAGCTCACGACCACGCTCGGCACCCCACCCCCGCCCGAGTTCGCCACCCTCACGCCCGACGAGCTCGCCACCCTGAACACCTATGTCCAGGCCGCCCTCGACCAGCGCAAAGCCGCCCTCGACGACGCACTCGACTCCGGCATGCGCCTCATCCCCCGCCTGGCCCGCCCCGCCGTGAAGAAGGTGCTCGGACTATGACCGCGTCCCACCACACCGCCGCCGAGATCGCCCGCCTGTCCGCCGCACTCGACCGCCCCGCCGCCGATCTCGAGTTCCTCGCCGCGCTCCCCCCGTCTGCCCTGCGCGCCTTCCGCGAACAGATCAGTGACCAGGTCTCGGCCCGCGAGGCCCGTCGCATGCAAAAGACGGCCGCCGCAGCCAAATTGGTGCCGCCGACCCTCGCCGCCAAGATCACCGAAGCCGCGTTCGGCCCGGTCCTCGCCGCCGCCATCGCCGGTTCCGTCGACCCGGCCCGCGCCGTCGCCATCGCCAGCGCCCTGTCGCCCACATTCCTCGCCGACGTCGCCGTCACGCTCGACCCCCGCCGCGCCGCCGAGGTGATCGCCGAGATCCCCGACCGCATGGCCGCCGACGTCGCCCGCGAATTGCTCAGCCGCCGTGACTATCTCACCATGGGCCGCCTGGCCACCTCGGTCCCCGACGACGTCCTGCGCGTAGCCCTGCCCCACGCCGCCGACATCGATCTCCTGCACGTCGGCTACTACCTCGAAGACCCCAGCGCCGCCGACCGCCTCCTGTCGCTCATCACCGACCGCCTCCCCGAACTCATCCACGCCACCAACGCCGAGGGCCACTGGCCCGAGGCCATCGCCCTGCTCGACACCCTCGGCCCCACCCAACGCTCGCAACTTGCTGACGAAGTCGCCGCCCAGGACGTCGAAATCCTCGACGGCCTCCTCACCGCCGTCACGGCCCTGGATGCCTGGGACACCCTGCTCCCCGTCGCCGCGGGAATGAAAACCGCCGGGCTGCGACGACTGGCCACCCGGCCACTGATGCAGGACCCCACCGTCCTCACGAAGATCGCCGACCTGGCCCTCACCCACAACCTCTGGCTAGACCTCCTCCCCCTCGCCGAACACCTCGCCCCCACGCAACTCCAGCCCGTCGCCGCCCGAATCTCCACCGAACCCGACGACGTCCTCACCACCCTCATCGAACAGGCCCGGGACCACTGGGAAACCCTCTTCCCAGTAGCCCTCGCCCTCGACCCCGAGGCCCGCCAACGCTTCGCCTCGCTCCCTGTCGTGCATCAGCCCGACACCCTCACCACCGCGGTCGCGACCGCCGCCACCCACAACCTGTGGCCCGAAGCCCTTCCGCTGCTCGACATCCTCCCCGAATCCACCCACGACACTCTCGCTTCGGCGATCAGCGACCTTCCCGACGACAGCTTTGTCGCCGCGATGGCCGCCGCCCCGGCCGCCGACTGCACCACAACCGTGGTGAAGATCGCCCTGCGCCAAGACGTCGCGTCCCGCTCACGGTCCCTCACCCTCCTCGACGAGTTCGGTGACATCGAGGCCCTCGTGGCCACGTTCACCCCGACGGACTTGTCGATATGGAAAGGCTTGTGCGAGATACGAACCGAGCTTCCGGAACGGTTGCGGCAGCTGCTCACGGTGCAGGCGAAAGAATGCGGGCAGAACGAGTTCGCCGACCTGCTGTCGGGCGGGCAATAGACCCGCCGAATATGCTGGACGAGTCCGAGCTGCCACCAGTGCGCCGGTCAGGAGGGGTTTCGTGGGGGACACGGAAACAGCAGTGAGCACGGGGCCGTCCCCGTCGTTGCCGACTCTTACGCGCGACCTAGGACGCTCGGCACGGTACAAGGCGCTGGCGGGTGCCGTCGGTGCCGGACTCCTGACCGGCGGAACTGCTCTCGGCCTCTTCAGCCGATTCGGCACGGCGCCGGTCGCGGTGAGAGACACGTACGCGCAAGCCGGTCACGTCGCGGGAGCCGCCGCCGTGGCCGGCGGACTGGTACTGGCCATCGCTGTCGCGGCATGGTTCGCCGGCCGCTCACGACAGGCCGACTTGTGGAGCACTCATCACCGATGGGAACTCGGCGCCACAGCAACCGTCGTGCTGGTACTCGGCTTCCTCGGCACGATGTCCTGGAACGAGCATCTACCGAGCAGCTACACCACCCTGCGAACCGAGATGCCGTATTTCGAGCAACTCACCACCTCGGTCGGCGCGCTCGCACTGGTCGCGATCGGGTCGATCCTGGTGCTGCCGCTCGCTTTTCACATGGGTGTAGCAAGAACACTTCGCCGGGGCACCTCGACGGCGGCCGTGGCGATGGGGCTGGCGATCGCCGCTGTGGTGAGCGTGGTCGCCGTGCGCGCAGGCGACGACAGGCTCAACGTCGACCACAGCACCGCCGCCCCCACCCCGGTGCCGGCGGCAGCCGACAGATTCGGCACCGAAGCATTTCGACTGCAACTTCCGCCACTGAACAACCGCCCCGAGGCGACCGGACGCGAAGTCATCCCAGCGGGCACCGGTTTCCTCGTCATCGGCGTCGACGGCCTCCGCGCCTTCGACGGCGCAACCGGCGAACCACGCTGGCACTACCTGCGCAGGCCCCAATCCGGTACCCGCACACTGATATACGACCGCGGATCGGCCATCACGGCCGCCGACGGTGCCATCGTCACGACCCGCTGGACGGGTCGAAGCGGCACCCGCCGCATCACTTTCGACGCCGTCACGGGCCAGATCCTGTGGACCTCGGACGACCACACGGATTTCACCTCGGACGACCCCGACAGCCCAGCGCGCCTCCTCGAGGCCCCCGCGTCGGACACCCTGATCGTGGAAACCGACACCGCTGTCAAGGGATACGACGCCCGCACCGCGGCCCGCCGATGGGTGACACCCGTCGCCGAATCCGGTTGCCGCTCCACCGATGTCGGTACCCGCGTCACCGCCGATGCCGTCTATCGCGTGCTCCGCTGCGGCGGCTCGACATGGCGCGTTATCGCGATCGACACCGCAACGGGAGGTGTGATCGGCCACCGCGACTACCCAGCCTCGCCCTCGAACAAGCCCACATTGACGCTGCTACAGAACATGACGCTCATCGACTTCTGGACTCCCGACAACCCCGCATACATGCTCGTCGAAAAACCGGACCAGCTCGCCACCACCCCACTCCGGACCTCGGGTTCACCCTTCGCCGCAGCCGCCGACGGATCGGACCTTCTCGTCGGGCTCTTCGACCCGGCGACCCGCCAGAGCCATGTCGACCTGACCACCTACGACGGCACCTCACGCACCCGAGTCGCCGAGATGTCGCCGAGTGACCCGAACAGCGGTGCTGTCCATGTCCTCGCCGAGGAGATCATCGCGCTGGAATACAACACCGCACTGCGGCTTTCGCGCTGGCCCCTCCGAAATCCGACTTCCCCCAACGCCGTCCCCATCGAGGCCACCTGCCGCCCCAAAGCGACTCAGCCGACACTTCTCCCTGTCCCCGCATCGATCCTGGTCGTTTGCCAGAACAACGAGGAAATCGGCGACGCCACCCTCGACATCATCGGCTACCGCTGAACCCTCACCCACCGGTCGGGAGCGCCTCTCCAGCCTCACTCTCTGGCCGATGGACGAGTCAACGCCTTTGTGCCCCAGCAAATATCGCCTGGCAATCCAACCACCCACAGCTAAAATCGGTCATCCAGGAGTCATTCTCCGGGGGATACACCGAAGTAGGGGTAGGGAATGAAAACCACGCTCATCGTCGCCATCGCAGCACTGTCCGCCATCACACTCACCGGCTGCTCGTCGGATGCCGACGTGGTCTCGGAAAACCTGTCCAAGGAATCCGACCAGTTCAAGATCAACCGCCGCGTGGTCTTCTTCAACGGAATCACCGACAAGTACCTGCTGTCGGTAGAGGGCAAGTGCTCCATCAAGGACGAGAACAACCAACTCGAGGTCACCTGCAAAACCGGCGACGACGAATACAAGAAGCACTTCCTCGGCCTGTCCGACAACGTCAGCTACTTCGTAGAACAGCTCGAGCCCGCCGAAGTCGACCGCTACCACTACAAGGTCATCTTCAAGCCCGAGGTCATCCTCCCCGACGTCGACCGCCCCTGACCCAGTGACCATCACCAACGGCAGACGGCCGATCTTCCCGTCGAGATCGGCAGTCTGCCGCAGTATCTCCTCCCCCGCCTAGCTTGTCGGACCGAAGCGTCTATGAAGTCATGGCGCTGTCAACAACTGCAGGAACTCGGCGTTGATAAACACTCTGTCACGCCCGATCTTCACGTCCCGCAGCATCCCAGCGCCGGCCAGCCCACTCAGCCAGCCGGTGGCCGTGGGACGCGATACATCGCACCTTTCCATCACCGTCGCGATCCGGCAGTACGGCTGCTCGAACAGGACAGCCTGAAACTCGGAATGTGATCCCCCCTTGCACACCGTCCGAGCCCGCTGTGCGAAATCTTCCTGCAGCAAACGGATTTTATTGATCTTGGCAACAGTGGCTTCGGAAGTCTGCGCCACTCCCGCCAGGACATACAGTAACCACGACTCCCATGCCGACTCGGCGGTCACCGCTCGCAGCCGACGGTAGTACTGGTGCTTGGTGTCGATGATGTAGCGCGACAGGTACAGCACCGGCAGACGTAGCAAACCGGCTTCCACGAGCATCAGCACGTTGAGAATGCGACCAGTCCGCCCGTTACCGTCCGCGAACGGGTGGATCGCCTCGAACTGATAGTGGGCGGCGGCCATCACGATCAACGGGTCGACACCATCCTCCGAATGGACGAAGCGTTCCCACTCCGCGAGCTTGCCCGCGATGACATCCGGGCCTTCCGGCGGGCTGTACACAACCTCGTTTGTCGTGGGGTTCCCGATCCGCGTGCCAGATAGGTCCCGCAACCGCATCTGGCGACCTTTGATCGTGCTGCACACCTCGATCGCGGTCGACGTGGTAAGACCCCGCTCGACTGTGTGCTCATAGCCGATCCGCAACGCATGCCGATATCTCAGGGTCTCCCTCGTTGCCGCATCCGCATGGGCGTCATCGTCCACATGCCGGAACAGCGCGTCCGTCGTAGTGACGATGTTCTCGATCGCCGAGCTGGCCTGAGCTTCCAGCAACGGAATCGTGTTGATCAACACCGTAGGGTTGGGCATCGCGAGCGCAGCCTGATCCAACTGGGCAAGCGCCCTGTTCGCCCAGATCGCAGCCTTGAGCACGTCGCGCGTCTCGAGCTGCTCGCCGGACGGAACAGGCGGAAGATCGTTGTAGGGGATCTCGGGCTGCCACTTGTTCACTGTCTAAACATGCCACATCAGCACAGGGATATGTAAAGTTTTCTCTGATTTTTTTACACATCATAACAAGATGTGAAGTTTCTTTACATGCGCAGGACCTACCGGGCGAACGGTGGCATGTGTGGGTCTTCCGCCCGTGCCAGCGTCCCTACTCACGTAGTTTGCCCATCCTCCACTGCCCAGTCTTCGCAGGTCAGAAGGGTGTCAATCGCCGGAGTTCCGAGAGCGATGAATCGCTCGATTCGTTCCCCTGAAGCAGGCAAGTAGGGTCGATACTCCGCGACCGCGAAGACATAGGTCCACGCTTGCAAGCGGCTCGGCGTCAGTAGTGGATGGTGAGCGAGATCATCGAGTCGCTCGGAGATCGTGCGCGGCCCGTCCTGAATTGCCACCCACAACGCGGCTTCAGCGTTCACATCTCCGACTGCCCCCAACGGGTCGATCGTGTACCAGAGGTCAGGGCCTTGCAAGATGTTCTTGGCCTGCAAATCGGCATGGAGCACATGCCGGCGCCCCGTGGTACTCAACAACTTTTCGAGCACGCGCTGCGCTGACGCAAGGTGCCGTTTGCCGTCGATACGTTCGATCGAGGCCGCGAACTTCGGATCATCGAATCGTTCTCTCGCCCAACCCATTCGCATCTCCGCGATGTCGGCGATGTCCTTCAGCACCGGCGGCTCCGGCAGGTCGGGAGCATTGAGCCTGCTGAGCAGCGTGGCAAACTTGTCCGATTCGGCCGGATCAGCACCTGGCCAAGCGACTGCGCCCGGGATGATCCGGGTCATCAAGAAGACCCCGGTCTCGGTGTCGTGCTGCAGAACGGTGGGTGCGGCACTGCCGACGGCCCACCGCTCGATCATCCGCGTCTCGGTGTTGCCGGCCTCCAGATCGACGGGAATCTTGAGCACGGCGGCACGACCGGTCTCGACTTCTGTACAGAAGACACAGCACGACATCGCGCCGTTTTCGGCGATGGTGTGCAGCTCGAGTCCCCACCGCGCCGCGTAGTCACCGAGCTGGTCGGGCAACGCACCGAGCCAGGCACGTCCGTCCTCCTCTCCGCGCAGGAAGATGATCGCCGCTTCCAGCCGTTCGGGGATTGTCGGGACGTTCATCGAGACAGCACCTCCTTGATTCGGTGGGTGACACGGTCGACGTCGTTCTCGTCGTTGTAGATATGCGTCGCCAAACGCAGCAGGCATTCTCCCTGCGCGCCTTGCCCGACCCACGCCCGGACCTCATCGCCCAGCAGCGAGTTCTTCACCTCGGCTGGGTCGGCTCCGTCCAGAACGAAAGCACGCAGCCGTGGCGGCTGAAATTCTCGTGACGCCGTGCATCGGGCGCCGACCCCGGCCAGCGAATTCTCCGCTGAGTCGGCCAATGTCCGGCACTGCTCGAGCAGGCCCTCCGTTCGCCATTCGCGCCACTGCTCGAAGGCGGTGTCGACGCAGAGGCGTGGAACGGGATCGAATGTGCCAGGCCAGGAGAACCGTTCGACGAGGTTCGCGGAATCCCATGTCAGCGACACCTCGGCCGGCCGGATGAGAGCATCGAATTCTGGCGTGAGCCAAAGGAAACCAACCGGCCTGAGGGTCGGATACCACTTGTGCAGGGTGCCGAAGACCGCCGAGGCCTTCCAATGGTCTGGCTCCAATGGAATGTGTCCGGGGCAGTGTGCCGCATCCACGATGAGGCGGCCACCACGCTGCACCACCCAATCACCGAGTTCCGCGACCGGCAGATGTATCGCGGTCGAGGAAGTGATCGCGCTGACCTGCAGGTAGTCGACCCGCTCAGGGGTGCGTGCATCGAGTGCCGACAATAGATCAGCAGCGGATTCGAACGGCACCGGCACCGGCACCGGCACGAAAGCTGCCCCGGCTTTCGAACAGGCGATCTCCCAGGCACGGCGTATCGACGAGTACTCGACATCGAGGACGACTACCGTACTGTTCGCAGACAGCGGAACCGAATCGATGATCGCAGCAGCGCCCGACGTTGCATTGGTGCACAGCGTCATTCGTTCTTCGGCCAATCCCTCGGCCCGAGCCACCTTCGTGGTCTGCGCCAGGAGCCGATCGGTCAACTCGGACCCCAAGTACACAGTCGGGTCGGATTCGATCCGACGCCGAAGACGTTCTCCCTGTTCGATCACGCGCAAGGAGCTGAGCCCGTACGAGGCGTGATTGAACTGCGTAAGCCTGGCAGCCAGTGGGAACTCCGCTGCCACAGCGGGTTTCATTGCAGTCCCGCGCGCAGTTGAGCCAAGCTCGGAACGTCGAACCGGAAGATGGCGTCGGCGGCACGTGCGTCGTCGTCGGACACCCCGAACTCGCTGATCGCATAGTGCACGGGATCCCAGATCGCCGGCCGCACCCGAAGTCCATCCACCAAACGGCGCAGCAGTTCTCGTGATTCCACCATCAGAAAGTCTTCATCGGCCGCCCTGCACAACTCGTCGAGAAAGCCGGCCGCCGCCCCTGAACCGTGCAGCCACTCGATCTCGGACAGCTGACATGCCAATGTCGTCGACACACGCCCCGCCGCAGACACCTGGCTGAGATCTGTGAACACCGCAAAAGCGTTCGCGGCATTGGGAAATTCACCCAGCAGCCCCAGCACACGGCTGAGGTCGCGGACGTGTGGCGGGTTCTCGCTGGCAACCCCGGACGTCTGCGACATCTCGCGCAACTGAGCGAGTAGCTGAGCGGACCGCTCGAGTTCCATGCACGCCATCGTCTTCTTGCTGAGCCAGTGCACCGCCTCGTATTCGGCGTAGGGGTGATCGGCAGCAACCGCGACGTCGATCGCCTTCTGCAACCATTGTTCGGCTTCCATGGGCTGATACGCGGTCAGATGCGCCAGCCCTCGATGGCCGAATGCCCGCGACTGCACTTCGGGATCCGCGGACATCACCGCTACCTGGTCGCAGAGCTCGATGCATCGTGCACTGTCCTGAACCGGACCGCACAGCGCGACCTCGGCATAGAGATTCAACGTCTCCGCGAGCAACTCGCTGGGTTCCGGGTACGCGGCAGCCAACTGGTCGAGCACGTCGACGGCCTGTGTCCAGCGGCAGGTCATTCGGAGATTGCGCGCCCACAGCAGGCGCACGTGTGCCAAGGTCGACGGATCGACTGTCGTGGATTCGGTGAGGCCGAGAGCCGCTACGCAGGCATCGACCCCTGCCAAGTGGTCACCACCGGCGGACAAACATTCGGCGAGCAAGGCGTGGGCACCGAAGCTCGGCGTGTGCTCGACCGCGATTCGGGCGAGGTCACGCGCCTTGGAGACGGCTCCGAGCGTGAACTGCCGTCGAGCCGCCTGCAACGCCAACGACCCGGCCTTCGCGCGGTTGCGCGCTTCGACGGCGACGGCTGTCGCACGCACCCACATCTCGTCGTCCCAGTCTTGCTCGGCTTCGAGAATCTGCAGCAGTTTGGCGTGGTGGCGCCGCCACCGAGGTCCATTCGCCACGCCACGCTCACGCAGCACCTGCGCGAACAGCGGATGATGAATCCGGTACCGGTCGTATTCGTTTCGCACTTCCGCCGGACGGACCAGATCGTGCTCGTCGAACAGCACGTGCAACCGCTCGAATACATCGTCCACATCGAGCCGGGCCAGTTCGGCAAGGTAGTCGACTTCGAAGTTGTAGCCGATCAACGCTGCCGTCTCGAGCAACCGCTGATCCTCGGCAGTGAGGTAGGAAAGGCGGTCCTCGATAACCGCTGTAATCTGTCGCGGCGGTTGATGCCCGCTACGGTGATCCACGCGCGCCAACGACTCCGCGAACAATGGATTACCCGCACTCATCCGGACGATCCTCGACACCGCGTGTGGCGCGATCCGCGGACCTGCCACTGTTCGCCGGACCAGTTCCTCGGTGTCCTCGGGAGACAAACGCGGCAAGTCGATGACCTGGGTATCGGGCAGATATCGGCACAAGCGAAAGACTGTGCGTTGCAGGGGATGTGTCTCGTCGGTCGATTTCAATTGATCGGAGCGATACGCCAGGACGAGGACGAGCGGACCCTTGACTCTCAGCGCGATTGTCGTCAAAAGGTCGATCGTGGCCGTATCCGCCCAATGGAGGTCGTCGAGGACCATCAGCAGCGGAGCATCCGTGACGATGTCCTCGATGAGCAGCAGGAGTTGGTCGAGACGGCTGTCCATCTCTGTGCGCTCACCGCCACTGCTCGCCGCATAGGACTGCCCCGTTCGCACGCCCGCGGCAAGCACCTGTCCGACCACCGGTACCGACTCGATCCAGTCGGGTGCATTCTCTTTGAAGGACTGGGTGATTCGTTGCCAGCGGGTGGGCGATCCGGATCGCTGCGCCGAGGACGCCATCGACCTCAGGCACTCACGCACCGCCTGGAACGAGTCCGAGGCCAGTGAATTCAGCATTGCCTGGCCGTAGCCCGTGAGCAGGTGTGCGCCCTGGTGTCGGACCGCCGCTTCGTGCGCGAAGCGGGTCAGCAGACTCGTCTTCCCCACCCCAGCCTCACCGCGCAGGACGATGACGCTCAGCTGACGTTCTTCTACCGACCGATCGACGGTATTCAGCAACGTCGCGAGCTCATCGATTCTGTCCACCAACGGTGCCGGTGCAGCTGTCCCCGCCAAAGCGTTCCCCTCGCTTCTGTGCCTTTGCGCAGCGCACAAGGCTGTTACCTGAATCATAAGCCGCTGCATGGCCTCGATCGACGCTGTCGGGCAATCGATCCCGAGCAACCGGGACAATAGTTACTGGAAAATACTGGACATCACTGGAACTTCCACTTACCCTCGGCCCCATGTCAGAAGCTGCGGAGCTGCTGGAAGCCCGCATCAACGAACTGCGCGCAGCCGTCAGACGCGCCGTCTCCGCCGGCGACCGCCTGGCTGCCCGCCAGTTGCGCAATGAGCTGCGCGCGGTCGAAACCGAGTGGGACGAAGCAGTTCTCGGACCCGGCGAAACACCGACCCCGGATCCGAATGTTCCGGTACGCGAGCATGTTCACCGCGCACTCACCCTGCTCGGCGCACCGTCGGCGCCGAAATTGGTGATGCAGGTCCACACCGCCTTCTTCTCCGGCGACCTGGCCCCCGCACGGCTGACGAGCTTGCGCCGCGACGAGGAACGCTCCTTCCGCGCCGCACCTTTCGCGCGCCCGTACTACATCTGCGCAGCACTCACCACCGACCTCCTCGCTCCGGCACGCGGACTCCTCGCCCTGAGCAGCTGGACACTCCCCCAACGCATGATCGGACCCCTGAGCCCCCGAGTGAACCTGCTGACCTCAGCGATCCGACTGGCCGACCACGTCAGAGGCCAGCCGGACATTTCACCGGACGGCATCCGCTTGATGTGGCGCCTGGCGAACTCCATCCCCGGCGTAACAGGCACCCCCGATTCCATCGATGCCGAGGACGTGAAGACCGCCGCACAACGCGAGCTCGCGGTCCACGAAGAAGACGACGCATTCCAGCGGCAACATGCCGCGACCAGGGCGGCACAGCAGCTCGATCAACCCGCCCAACTGTTCGGCACCCGGCTGAGCCTGGCCGCCACACGAAAAGAGATGGGATGAAAGAACTTTCGGCCCGCCTGCAGGAGCTGCGCGGCGGAGCCCCCTCGATCCGTCACAACGCCCGGACCATCGCCGCGCTCACCGCGAACCCCGGCTGCGCCCGCCGCGCGCTGCTCGACGCCGCCGCTGTCGACAAGGCTGTTGTCGCACGGGAACTCGGCTACCCGCCGCAGTACGGCCAGTCGTCGTTCGCGATTACGCGCGGCAACGCCTTCGAGTCGATGGTCAAGGCGAACGGTTGCGCCGATCTGCTCGCGCTCCTGCGCGACGTCCTCGGCCTGACCATTCCCGAAGTGGCCTATCACAACCTCGACGCGGTCGGCGAGAACGTCGGAAACGCGGTGCGGTATCAGCGCACCCGCCAACTACTCGGGCAGGCGCTCGACACCGGTGAAGGCACGCTGTTCGACCATCCGATGCTGCGTCTGGACATCGCCGGCGCGCTCGCGTACCTCGAGCCGGATCTGGTCGCCCTCCAGATCGAGGGCAAGTTCCACATCGTCGAGATCAAGTCGTTCCCCATGATCGACGGCCAGGCCGACCCCGCACAGGTCGCGGCCGCGGCGCGTCAGTCCGCGGTGTACGTGATCGCGTTGCGGCGCCTGCTCGAGGAGTTGGGCGCAGACCCCGAAAAGCTCGTCTCCCACAACGCGATCCTGGTGTGCACGAAGGATTTCTCGAACCGTCCCACCGCGACGTTCGTCGACCTGCGCAATCAACTGTCCGTCGTCTCGCGCCAGTTGTCCCGGCTGACGTCGATCGAGTCTCTCGTCGAACTGGTCCCGCCCGGAGCGACTTTCGAACCCGGCCCGCAACTGGACGACGTGATCTCCGCGATCCCCGCCCGCTTCGCCCCCGAGTGCATCTCCACGTGCGAACTCGGTTTCCTCTGCCGCTCCGAAGCCCGTGCCTGCGGTTCCGTCGACTCGCTCGGTCGCGGCGTCCGCGACGAACTCGGCGGGTTGCACAATATCGACGACGTCCTCACTCTGGCCCGTGGTTCGCGCACTCCCACGGAGGACCAGGTCGACATCGCCGAATTGCTCCGTACCGCACACCGTCTGCGTCAGGAGATCGCGTGAGTGTGCTGTCCGCACTGGCGAAAGTAGAGGCGGTCGACGCCGGCCGCGCCGTGCCGACCGCGACCGTCCGCCACTGTCACCTCGCCGAGCAGCCCCTCGTCCTCATCCCCCTGCATCTCGCGGGCGAGGCGGCGGCACCGCTGGCAGTGCTGGTCGGCGCCAACCATGACGAGGCGAGGCTTCTCATCGTCCCGCAGCCCCGCGACCGCGTCCTGCGCCTGCGCTTCGCCGAGGAACTGGCGGCGATCCTGCTCCCCCACATCGACCGCCACGCCGACGACACCGAACCGGTCGTGATCGACAAGAAGACCAACGAGACCATCGACCGCTGTGTCGACGCCCCGCAGATCTGGGTGCCCAACCAAGCCGCCGTCACCTTCTTGAAGCTCCTCGGACGTTCCCTGCGCTTCCGCCGCACCGAAGGCGATGACGCCGTTTCCCCCGCCATCCCGCTCGTCGGCCGATGGCTCACCTGGTACTGCGACCGCGCCGAACATCCTGGTTCGACCGCGCTCGCACCCCTCACGTCACACCTGTCCACGCACTGGACCACCGGGCAATCCGCTCTCGAGGACGCCAACCTCACCGCTCTCCTCGGCTGGATCGCACCGCCCGACAACCTGACCGGTCCCGAAGCCGCGGCCCGCGCCGAGGACCCGACCATCTGCCCGCCGGCCGGTCCGGCCACCGATCCCGGCTTCGACAATGTCGTCCTCGCCCCACTCATCAACGCCTACGACACAGCCGCCGACGACATCGCCCGCACCCGCGCCGTCCAGCGCCTCGAACAGGCGCTCCGAACCCAGCTGGAACCGACGTGGGAGCTGATGTGGCAAGGCCTTTCGCTCTTGCGCGCGCTCCCCGAGGGATCCAGTGTGGCTGCCCGCTGGGCCGAGGATGTGCGCTCCTTCTCCTACTTCACCGAGATCGTCGAAACCCAGGCCCAGTCCCGGCGCGATTCTCCTACCTCCGCCGTCCGGCGACTGCTCGCCCGTGAACAGGCGCTCGAACGACTCACCGCCGCAATGGCCTACGACGATCCCTACGTCATGCTGGAGCGCCGACTGGCAGGCGAAGCTTGTCTCGCCACCGTCATCGACTCCGAGCCCACCCGAACCACGCTGAGCGACAAGGGCAAAAGCGTGCTGCGCCCCTTGCTGCGCGTGACAACGACAGACCCCTTCACACCTGTTGCCGGCGAATCACTGCACAACGCCGCCGTCAAGAACCAGCAAGCCAAGGTTCTCGAGGTCGACGACGACGTGATCGTGCTCGAACTCAGCGGCGGAATGGGCCGCAGCGCAAAAGCTCCCGCCGAAGGCACGGTGAACGTCGAAGGTGACCGCATCGTCCTGGCCCGCTTCGGCCCCAACGGCAACTTCCGAGCCGCCACCCTCCCACCCCCGGAGGAAACTCCCTGGACCCACGGCGGCCCACCGGAAACCGATGAGGAGAACTGATGTCCGCCGCACACGCCGCTGATACCACCGTCAGCAATATCCTCACCGACCTAGCCGACACCTCCCACAAGGCGATCGTCGTCGACTCACCTCCCGGCGCGGGCAAATCCACCCTCGTCGTGAAGGCCGCCGGTCAGCTCGCCCAAGACGGCACCCAGCGCATGATCGTCGCCCAAACCAACGAACAGGTCGACGACCTCATCGCCCGCCTGGCCGCCGCCCACCCCGACCTCCCCATCGGCCGCCTCTCAGCCCAGGACTACCGCCCCAGCGACCGCATCGACCTCCCGAACGTCCGCGCCGCCGCCAAAGTCGACGACCTCGCCGACCGCACCATCCTCATCGGCACCGCCGCCAAATGGGCCACCCTCACCGAGGGCACCTGGGAACACGCCATCGTCGACGAGGCCTACCAGATGCGCTCCGAAATGCTCCTCCGCATCGCAGGCCGCTTCGACCGCGGCCTCTTCGTCGGCGACCCCGGCCAACTCGACCCCTTCGCCACCGTCGAATCCGACCGCTGGGCAGGCCTGGACTGGGACCCCACCCGCAGCGCCGTCCCCGTCATGCTCGCCAACAACCGCGACCGCCACATCCCCATCCACCGCCTCCCCGTCTCCTGGCGCCTCCCCACCACCGCCGCCGACGTCATCTCCGCCGCCTTCTACCCCTTCACCCCCTTCACCGCAGGCACCGCCCCCGGCACCCGCCAACTCTCCTACGTCACCCACGGCCTGCGCACTCCGCTGGACCGCTGCCTCGACGAAGCAGCCGACCACGGCTGGGCCCTCTACGAACTCCCCGCCCGCAACACCCTGCGCACCGACCGAGAAGCGGTGTCCGCCATCGCTTCTCTGGCCGTCCGCATCCTCGAACGAGGCGCCACCGCCACCTCCGAACAGGGCATCCACCCCGTCACCGCCAACCGCCTGGCCATCGGCACCGCCCACCGCGACCAAGCCGAAGCCATCCGCCTGGCCCTGCGCGGCACCCTCGCTGAGACGGTCACCGTCGACACCGCCAACCGCCTCCAGGGCCGCGAATACGACATCACCATCGTCCTCCACCCCCTGTCAGGCCGCCGCGACGCCAGCTCCTTCCACCTCGAAGCCGGGCGGTTGTGCGTCCTGACCTCCCGCCACCGCCACGCCTGCATCGTGGTCGCCCGAACCGGCATCGCCGAACTCCTCGACGCCTACCCGTCCACGGAGCCCGTCCACCTGGGTGTGCCGGTCAAATTCCCCGACGGCTGGGAAGCCAACCAGTCCATCCTCAGCCACCTCGAACGCCATCGAATTCGACTGTAGGACAACGACACATGGACATTTCGACCGCGATCGCCGCCTACGACACCAGCCAGGCCGCCGACCGAGTTGCCAAGGCCGAGCAGCAGCGAAAGCTGGTCCTTGTCGAATTCCCGTTGGCGGACTGGCCGACCCTCCCTGTGGAGCGCTACGCCCTGGGCTGCGGTCCGGGCACGTACTGCCGTCTGATGGAGTTCGACACAGTCGACCTCGGTGGTATCGGTGGCGGTAGCGCGGGCAAACACATCATTTTCCGACGCAGTTCGGGTGAATGGAAGCTCGCTCCGCAACTCGGCTCGGACCTCGAGGCTGGATGGCGACGTTTGCGGGAACAGTTCGTCGCGGCGTTCGACGCGGCCGAACGTGAAGCCTTCGACGAACTCGACGACCTGGATGCTCTGCGATCCGGCCAGTCGCTGGTGACGAAGTCGTTGGCAACCTATTTTCCCCAGCACTTCCTCCCCGTGTTCTCGGGCTCCCATTTGCGTAGCTTCATCGAACGTCTCGGCGGAACCCCGGAACGCGGTGCTACGTCCTGGCGGGCGAACCGTCAGCTTCTTGCACTCGTGAAACAGCATCAGGAGCTGTCCGACTGGGCACCTCACGCTGTAATGCAGTTCCTGTACGACAATTTCGATCCGCGGGAACGTCGCCGTGCGATCTGGAAGATCGCGCCGGGCGAGCAGGCGAAGCATTG
Source organism: Nocardia ignorata NBRC 108230 (assembly GCF_001612905.1). Classification (GTDB taxonomy): domain Bacteria; phylum Actinomycetota; class Actinomycetes; order Mycobacteriales; family Mycobacteriaceae; genus Nocardia; species Nocardia ignorata. Next base: position 81,430 of record NZ_BDBI01000034.1, read on the forward strand.
GCAGGATTGCGTAGACGGCAAATACATTTGCGTCGGTTGGGACGAACTCGGCGACCTCACGCAATACACCAGCGACGCCGATCTCAAGGAGGCATTCGCGGAATTGTTGCCGAGCGCCGCGGTGAGCAGTGCGAAGAATCTGCTCGCCTATCGCGATCTCGAGCCTGGTGATCGAATCGTCGCCAACCGCGGTCTGTCGACCGTGCTGGCGATTGGAACCGTCACCGGCGGTTACTATTTCGACGACTCACGGGACGAGTGCAAACACGTCGTCCCCGTCGACTGGGATACCAGTTTCGCGCAGCGCCTGGAAACACCGCAGGGTTGGCGACGTACCCTTGTCAAGGTCAAGGACAGCCTGTTCGCCGAAATCACCAAGAATCGGACGGACACTCCCACGCAGGCCTCCTCTGTTGAAACTGAACTGCCGGAATCCATCTCGGAGATCACGGCAGCCCTGGATCGCAAAGGACAGGTGATCCTGCACGGCCCGCCCGGCACCGGCAAAACCCGCCGCGCGCTCGACGTGGCGCTCGCGATCCACGGTCGCACAGCCGACATCGACAGCTCTACCCGCAATGCGGCCGTCAACGAGTTGCTCCGCACCGGACGCGTTCGACTGGTCACCTTCCACCCTTCCTACGGTTACGAGGATTTCGTGGAAGGCTTCAAACCGGCACACCATCCCGGCACCGCGGGCCTGCATCTGGAACTCACCGACGGACTGTTCCACAAGCTGTGCGCCGACGCCGCGAAAGCCGACGAGGCCGACAATTTCTTGCTCATCATCGACGAGATCAATCGCGGCGACCTGCCCCGTATATTCGGCGAACTGATCACCGCCCTGGAAACCGACAAGCGTGGCCTCTCCATTGATCTGCCGATCAGCCAGCGCACTTTCGCCGTTCCGCCCAATGTCCGGATCATCGGCACCATGAATACCGCCGATCGCAGTGTCGGCCATCTCGACGCCGCGATTCGGCGCCGCTTCGCATTCGTCCTTGTCGGACCGGACCCGGACGTTGTCTCCGGCACCATAGGACCACTCGACCTGTCCGAATTCCTCTCATCCCTCAACGACCGCATATCTACCCATCTCGACGCGGACCATCAGATCGGTCACGCCTATCTGCTCCACAACGGTCTCCCGGTCTCGACCGAGGAAGAAATCGCCGCCGCCTATTACCACGACATAGTTCCGTTGCTCGAGGACTACTGCATGGGGCGTACCGAACTGCTGCACCGAATCCTCGGCACCCTCGTCGACCCCGATACGGGCCGCCCCGCGGTATTCACCGTAACGGACTTGCCGATCGCCCTGGCTGCCGAATTCACCTCTGATGGCAGCGGTCTCGATGATTGAACGGGCCGAGGTGAGAATCAGCGAATACGCGTCTGTCTCGGTAGCCGACGACCAACTCACCGCAGCCGACCTCGTCCGCCTCCGAGCACTTCAAGATCGGCGCCGCTTCAGTGTGGAACAGTCCCGCACCGGTTGGCGCCTCACAGCCCGCGCAACGGTCGGTGTCCTCAACCTGGACCGGATACGTCTGGTGATCGATCCGAAGCTCACGTTCACGGGTGAATCCCTCATCCGGTGGCTGTGCTACGCCTTGGCGGCGCCGGTCCCCCACGACGCGACCGCACGCGAATGGTCCGTCTCCCGGACAGGTTTTGCCGATATCGTCGCCGCCGCACTGCTGCACGAATGCCGCATCCTGGCCCGCGACGGCCTGCGCCGCGATTACGTCCGCACCCAGCAACTCGCCCCGGTACTGCGCGGCCGGTTCGATGCCGTCAGCCAGGCGACCCGACGCTACGGCATGCTCGACCAACTCCACCTCGACACCTTCGACCGCAGCCCAACCATCTGGGAGAACGAAGTCTGCGGCCATGCCCTCCGCGCCGCCCGGGCCATGGTCTCCGATCCCGTACTGGCCCAACGCCTGTCCGTACTCGCAGCCGAGTTCCCCGCGTCCGGAAGGGTTTCCGGTGCCGTCCGCGCCCTGAACCGAGCCACCTACACTCGACTCAACCGGCGCTACCGCCCAGCCCACGTCTGGGCCGGTCTGGTCCTGCGCGCGGGCGGCGTCACCGATCTACTCACCGACGTGGGTTCGACCGCTGAAAGCCTCCTCCTCGACCTCCCCACCCTGTGGGAAACCGCAGTCGCCCGCATTCTCGCCGACGCCGCCCCACCCGGCGCCACCACGGCAACGGCCACCAAGATCACGGTCACCGGCGACATCTCCACCCGTACCTTCCGCCCCGACGTGGTCGTCACCTTCCGTCCCACCACAGCGCCCCACTATTTTCCCGTCGACGCGAAATACAAACGCTACGAAGGCAATTCCGTCTCCGCAGATGACACCCACCAACTTCTCACCTACATCAGCGGCTACTCCCCGACCGACACCCCAGAAGCCGCCATCATCCACCCGGCCACCCACCGACACTCCCACCGAACCCTGCGCATCCGCGGCAACAACCGCCACCTCGGCACAATCCACACCATCGGCATCGACGTCGACCGATCCCCCGCCTCGAGCGCAGCCTGGCTCCGAAGCGAGCTGTGGGGCCCGGAAAGCAGTCAGCACACTGCTTCGTAGCGCCGTCGCGGTGGCCGCGATCCCATCCGATCCCGCTTCGGCACCGCCGAGCCGCCGGGCATCAGCCACAAGTTCGCCGACCAAGCCAACGCCACAGTCGCAGTCGGCAGCCCCTCACCCTGCGAACCATCGCTGTCAGCGCCGGTTGGAAGGACGGTTGGGATCGGGTAGTCGAAGTGACACAAGGCATCTCGAACGATGAGTTGAAGCGAACCCTGCGACCTGCCCACCACTGACCTGCACCGAAGGTCAGCGGTCAAGGCGCGGGCGGCAACCAGCGCTGCGCCTGATCCCGAGTGACCTCGCTCACGTCGACATGCCAGAGCTTGTTCTCCCCGTCCCAGCGTGCGTGGAGCTGCCTTTTCGCCTCATCTTTATCGGCGAAGGGAACGCTCAGGTAGAGCCGACCGTTCAGGATCACTCCCGGCTCGGGTCGCTGCATCGAGGGCGAGCCATTCGCTCGGACCGTCGGCGCGGCTTCGACACGGTCCGATGCCGGGGCATACATGTTTCGCGCCGCCCGGTCCTTACGGGCACGGTCGATCACTCTGTTGACACGTTCGCACGACGCCGGGTCGGTGAAGCGCATCATCAGGTCCGTCGGTCCCAAGTTGGCGAGCAGATTGAGCGAACCGTGCCACAGTACGGAGCCGTCGATGATGAGAACCTTCTCGTGCATCCGCTCACGGAAATCGACCTCGCAGCCGACAGTTCGCAATTCGCCGATCAGCGCGCGGTGACGATTTGCAGCTCTGTCGTCTCGCTGTTCGTCGGTGCCCCTCGTGGATACGACGACGCGAATGCCCGCCCGAATTCGTTCGTCGAGCAGTTTCGACCACTTTCGTACGGGCTCGGGATCCAGAAACGGGCAGTAGATCTCGATGCTTCGCGCTGCGCGGGCGATGTCCCATGCCACGGCCTTCGGTACTTCGTCCGCAGGGAAGAAGGCGGGGCGGCTCAGTTCTTCCCCGGAAAGTTCGGACAGCTGGGCCGCGTCACGTATCGGCACGAACTGATCGGCCGACAGCACCTGCGCATGTGCCTCGAGATAGTCGATCATCGCGCCTGCCTCACTACGTGGCGGCAGATGCCTTCTCAGATGCTCGAGATCGGCGACAACGATCAGATGGTCCTGTGCGCGGCTGAGTGCCACATTGAGCAGCCTGCATGTCTGCGAAGACAGCCCCGTCTCGCGGTAGAAGTAGCCGAGATCCTTGCCCGCGCCCACCGCGGTATCGAAGATGACCGCCGGACGCTGGCTGCCCTGGAATCGATGGATGGTGTCGACCAAACCCTCGTATTCGGCGCCGAAGCGATACTTCAAACTTCCTTGTAGTGCTTTGACCTGCGCGCGATACGGTGCGATGACGGCGAGGCGGTCGACAGCTTGTGCACCTGCGGGTATCTCCGCGGCCTGCCACTTCCGCCCAGGAAGTACCCCTTCGTACTGCAACCCGCGGATCAATTCGTGCACGACCGCCTCGTTGACGGTGTTCGCCTTGTTGTCGGGGCCGGGTATTCGCTGCCGGGAGGTGTCGATGAGCAGCATGGCCGTATCGACCAGGGAGTTGGCAGGGATACTGCTTCCGTCGCCTCGCCCGGTTTTCAAGGGCGCATCGGGGTAAGCGACCGCATCTACGAGCGCACAGATCGGCTGACGCATTCGATATTGGGTATCCAGCGCGACCAGCCGATCATCTTCGCGCACCGTACCCGAGTCGTCTACCAATTCGGCTGCCCGGAACGGGTCGCGAGCGCACCACTTCCGTGAGTGCGCACGATCGGTATCGGTGGCCTTCGAGTCTCCCGCACCCTTCGTCACGGCCGGCAGCTGCCGGAAATCACCAGCGATCACGATTCTCTTTTGTGCGAGTCCGGCCACGAGCCATGCCGAAGGCAGATCGACCATTCCTGCTTCATCGATGACAACGACGTCCACTCGTTCCAGCAGCGCGCGTGACTGCACCGCTTTGGCCACCGTCGTTCCCATGACCCGGCATCGGCGACGGACTGTCCGCCGAATATCGTCGCGCTCTCGACGAAGCCCCTCGACTTCGGTACGCAGTTGTTCTGTGTGCCGTTGCAATGCTGGGAGGGGTGCCACCCCACGCAGTTTCGGCTCCAGCACAGCGAGCTCCCTGTGCACGGCTTTGATGGTCTCGGCGGCCGCGGTCGCGCGTGCTTTGGCGTTGTGAGCATCGCGCGCGGCTTGCTGTCTCCGCCCCTCCACGTCCGCACACTGACGACGAAGTCTCTCCACTCGCGCTGCCTGACGGTTGGCGAACAACCCGCTGGGGCTTCCGACGCGCGCGAGCGCACTCTGCAGCGTGTCGACTTCGAGACGTGCTTGATCAATCGCTCGTTCTGCCTCGGATTGCGCTGCGGCGGCCGTCGCGGAATCTTCGCGTGCCTGGGCGAGGCTTTCCCGCCAAGCCGCTTCAGTGGTGTAGAGCTGGACTTCATCCTGGGCCTTCGCCAACGCTGCCGACATCTCATCGAACTGCGCGTCCAGATCTGCGGCTACCCGGACAGTGATCTGCTCGATATCGATCGATGAGCCAAACCGCTCGCGCAACGTCTTGGACTCGATATCGCCACCGCGCTGAACCATCCCATCGGCGAATCCCGGTTCGTCGACGAGCAAGTCACAGATTCTTTCCAGCGCTTGGTCGACGGCAACCCTGGTCGGCGCGAGAAAGAGAACATTGTGCCCCTGCCGGAAGTTGCCTTCGACAATATGCCCGACGACGTCGGTCTTTCCGGTACCAGGCGGCCCCCACAGAAAGGTCACCTCGCTCGACAGCGCATGCGCGACCGCGGTCCGTTGCCGCGCGTTCAATCGCAGCGTTTCCCAGTTCGAAACCCAACGGGCGGGGTCGCTCTCATAGCCGAGGTGAGGCCGTCCCAGCCCGAGGACCCAGCCGGCGGAGTCCACGCGAATCTTCTCGTCCGCCGCCACCGATTCGATGCGCTGCGCCAGTACCGTCAAGATCGCCGAATCATCCTTGCGCAACTGCAGATTCGAGGTTCTTCCCGCGATCGGGCGGGAGACGACCACCCGCACCTTCCCATCCGGAAAACGCGACACTTCCGCGGGAGTCCACGGGTCGCTCGACCGCGATGGACGCACCAGAACAGGGCTGCCGTCCAGCGACACATCCCACTTCTTACAGGCGTACAGGTATTCGACGCGGTCGACAGAGGAGGAGACCAACACGCCACTCGACAGCGAAATCTTCGGCGAGTCACCCCCGTCGGAACGAAGTTCGGCCGCGATCTCGAGCCGAACAGCGTCGAGTAGTTCGGAAATCGGGTAAGGCCTAATGGTTCCACTCACGCTTCACCCCCGAAGTATGCGCTCACCCCGCCAGCTCGGGCCCCGACCCCAATACACTACTCCGACAACCTTTTTCGGGCGGTCACTACTCGCGAATGCGTCGCTGTTGCGCGCGCTCGGTAGGTGCGTCAGCCGATCCCGATTTCTCGTATCTCCGTGGCGAGTTCGATCACCCGACGGTCCTGTTCGCCGTAGCGAACAGCCATCTGCGTATGAAGGCCAGCCAAGCGTGCGCGCGCTGCCTTCCTATCGCCACCGTTCGCGTCACAGCGCGCCAGCTGACGCTGACAGCGCATCACTTGATCATCGTAGGGCCCGAGTTCGGAGGTCAGATCGTCGATCAGCGCGCGGTAGAACGCTGATGCCGCGCTGTAGTCGCGCTGGTCGAATCGCAGAGCCGCGAGTTGTTCCCTGGCCTCGATCACGTCCGCATCACGCGAACCGAACAGCGGTACAGCGGCTTCGACGATCGTTTCGAACTCGGTGACGACAGTTTCGAGCATGCTGACGTCGAACCGGTCATGCGCCCGCTCGACGGCTTGCCGCAGCTCAGCCCGAGTGAGGCCAACAGCAGCAGCACGTGTCTCAGACCCCGGCTCGACACAGGGTATGTCGATGGCGGTCGAGCCGGGCATTCCGGCTCCCCCTCCCTTACCGACCGCGAGTGCGTAGAGCACGGTAGGGCTGGGCAGGTCGTCGACTTCTGGCAGTATGCCCAGGTCGGCGGCGTGCTCGAGCAGCACCGCATGCACCGCGGCCGCGTCGGCCGGGCGTTGCGCGGGCGACTTGGCGAGCATGTCGGCGATCAGATCGGCAACGACGTCGGGCACGTCGGGCCTGACGTTCCGGATGTCCGGCGAGGGTAGGTGGATCTGGTTCTGCCACACCACGAACGGCGTTGCTCCTGTCATTACCGGCTGACCGGACAGCAATTCGTGCAGGACCAGTCCGAGCGCGTAGATGTCGGTTTGCGGTACCACCGGTTTGCCCTCGACCTGTTCGGGTGCCATGAATGCGGGCGTACCGAGGGTGTGCCCGGTACTTGTGTAGCGGGTCATGTCGGCGTCGAGCGCGACGGCGAGGCCGAAGTCGAGGACCTTCACCGTGGCATCCGCACACAGCATCAAATTCGAAGGCTTCAGATCACGGTGATAGATCCGATGACGGTGTGCCGCGGCCAGTACCGCGGCGGTCTGCGCGCCGAGCGCTGCGACCACCCCGACCGGCAGCGGTCCGTGCCGGAGCAGTAGAGCTGCGAATGTGACGCCGTCGACGTACTCCATCACCAGGTAGGGCCGCCCAGGGTTGCCCGCCGCCATGCCTGCGTCGTAGATCGTAGGCAACCCGGGATGACGTATCCGCGCCATCAGCTCGGCCTCTCGAAGGAAGCGCTTGGCCCACCCCGGGTCGTTGTCGAGGGAGGGCCGGGTGAACTTCACGGCGATACGTCGCTTCAGATGGCGGTCGAAACCCTCGTACACAAGCCCCATGCCGCCTGCCCCGATCTCACCGATGAGCTCGTAGCGCCCTCCCACAACCTGCGGCTGCACCGCCCACCTCCGTGCACTCGGTGTGGATGCGCGCATGCCGCGCCCACCTGTCGATCTTCCCACGCACGGCTTCGTCGACACGAGCGCCGAATGAACGCAAAGCAATCAGGACAATTCAATTGACAATGCTTTCACTTTACTCTATGGTTTACATGATCCACTACTACTTCACCGAGGAACATCCCATGCGCATCGCTCGTATCTTCTCGACCATGCTCGCTGTCGGCGCCACGGCCGCCGCACTGTCCGCCACCGCACCCGCTGCGATCGCTGCACCGAGTACCGGCTCAGCCGGTGGCTCCTCCAGCAGCGACTGCGGTGGACGGTCAGCGGCCGACCGCGTCTTCCTGCGCGAATCCGACTTCGACGAGAAGAGCTGCAGCGTCCAGGATTCGGCGATTCGCCTCGCTCTTTCCGAGTGCCGCTGGCTCGATACGCACGGCGGCTCGGCGAGCAACCAGATCGAACTCGCCGAGAGCACCCGGGACACGCTGGACTACCCCTACACCTTCCTCGACGCCGCGATTACGGCCTACTGCCCGCACCACTCTCTCTGATCTACCCGGTCGGCCCGCTCGGCCTCGGGGAGGTTCGGAGCAAGCTAGTGTTGCTATTCGGAAATAGGGCTGTGGCGGCGGTGAACTGCCGATACGACGAGACAGGACTGCGCACATATGGACGAGGGTCGGTGGACGACTGTCACCGAGTCGAGTTTCGAGCATGAGCGCCGGGGGCTGGAAGCTATCCGGACGCAGTTGCCGAATGTCGATCCGTGGTTTGCCTGGTCGAACTTCACGTTCACCGCCGATACCGGGCATGTGCGTGAGGTCGATCTGCTGGTGATCGCCCCCAACGGGGTGCTCATGGTCGAGCTCAAGGACTGGCGGGGCCGACTCACCTCCGAGGGCAGCGACTGGATCAGGACCAACGATCGCGGCGACCGACGAGTGATTCGGAGCCCACTACATCTGGTCACCCAAAAGAGCCGTGAGCTGGCCGGGCTGCTCAATCACCAGAAGGTCAACGTTTTCGTCGGGGCGGCGGTATGCCTGACCCACCCGGACATGCGTTTCGACCTGCTCCCCGGCGATCGTGCGAACACCCACACCGTCGCCGAGCTGATCGCTCGGCTCAACGCAGCTCCGCGAGACATCAAGCACCTCATCGATTTCCAGCGCGCTAAGGCGATCAAAAAGGGGCTGGAAAAGGTAGGCATCCGACGCAGCAACGCCGAGTTCGTTGTCGGCCCTTACGAACTCGAACGCAAGCCCCTCGACGCCGGTCCGACCTGGCAGGACTATCTGGCCCGCCACACCGAGCTGCGGGAGCCCGTTCGCGTCCGCATCTATCTCCGCGCCCGCGGAGCGGATGAACAGGCACGCAAGTCGGTGGATGCCACCGCCCGCCGCGAAGCATCCGTTCTGCGTCGGTTCCGGCACCCCGGGGTCGTGCAGCTCGAGCATTTCGACCCGTCCGCGCACAGCGCCGGACCCGCGCTCATCTTCCGCTATCACCCCGAAACCCTGCATCTGGACGAGTACCTCGCCAATCACGGCGCGGTACTGAGCCTCGGCGACCGCGTCAAGCTGGTCCGGCAGCTCGCGGAGACCTTGCGGTCGGCGCATTCTGCCCGTCTCTATCACCGTGGCCTTGCTGCGCGGTCGGTCCACGTCGTCCCTCGTCGGGGTGCGAACGATGCCGAGCGGTGGCGCGAACCATTGCTCCAGATCTCGGATTGGCAGGTAGCGACACAACGTTCCGCGGGCACCGCCCTGTCCATGACGCGGCACGCCCCGACCTTGCTGTCGGCGCACCACCTGTCCAGCGGTTCGGACGCCTATCTCGCACCGGAGGTGAGCGCCCCGGCGCCCGATCCCATCGCGATGGACGTCTACGGCCTGGGCATGCTCACCTATCTCCTGGTCACCGGCAAGGCTCCGACTTCGACGCAGGCCGAGCTCCTGGCCCGATTCGAAGCGGGCGAAGAACTTCGACCGAGCGCCGTGGTCGATGATCTGCCGGAGGATCTGGACCTGCTCGTCGCCGCGTCGGCCGAATACCGACCGACGCGCCGTTTCAGTTCGATCGCCGAGTTCATCGAAATCCTCGAAAGCGTCGAACACCAATTGACGACCCCGCTCGAGGAAGAACCGAAAACACCCGATCTCGACCCGCTCGAAGCCGGTCCCGACGATATGCTGGCCGACCGCTGGCTGGTTCGCCGCCGCCTCGGCACCGGGTCCACGAGCCGTGCTCTCCTCGTTCGCGATCTGGAAGCCGACGCCGACAAGCGCAAGAACCACGTGGTGCTCAAGGTCGCGCTGTCCGATGACCGCGACGAGGTACTGACGCGCGAGGCGAGCGTGCTGCGCGGGCTGCGCAGGCATTCGGGCATCATCGACCTCGTCGACCCCGGCGTGACGACCCTCGCCGGCCGCACCACGCTGGTCTTGGAATACGTCGGCGACGAGCTGAGTCTGGAAGGCGATTCCAAGACCAGGCGACGTACCGAGGAGACTGTCGCCCGCGAACTCCGCGACAACGGCCGCTTGCAGGTGGGCCGCCTCGAAACCTACAGCGACTACCTGTTCGCGGCCCTCGATTTCCTCGAGGGTGAAGGCGTCTGGCATCGGGACCTGAAGCCGGACAACATCGCGATTCGCGTGCGTCCCAACCGCACTCGCGAGCTGGTTCTCATCGACTTCTCGCTGGCGGGCTACCCGGTGCAGAACACCGACGCCGGTACCGAGGGCTACCTCGACCCATTCATCGGCACACTGCTGCGGGGTGTCTACGACGCTCACGCCGAGCGATACGCCTTGGCGGTCACCCTGCATGAGATGGCGTCCGGCGAATTGCCGCGGTGGGGCGACGGCAGCGTGCTGCCACGGCAGCTGGATCCGGTCGAGTTCCCGTATCCCGAGGTTGCCGCCGATGCGTTCGATCCGTCGGTGCGCGACGGTTTAGTCGAGTTCTTCCGCAAGGCGCTGCATCGCGATACGGCTCAACGCTTTTCGGATCTGAAGCCGATGCGCGACGCGTGGCGCAAGATCTTCCTCGACATGACCAGGTCCGTACCGTCACGGCCGCTGAGCTCGCATCCCGCTCCGGTGGTCGATACGAATGAGGAGTCGCCGGAGGACCAGCGGCGCCAGATCGCCGAGCAGGCGACCCTCGACACTCACCTGTCCCAGGCCGGTGTCACCGCGGCAACCGAGCAGTTCCTCTACGGCCTCGGCGTCAATACGGTCGGCGAGTTCCTCGACTACGGTCGCGGCAAGCTGATCAACGCACCCGGCCTGGGTGCCCGTTCCCGCCGCGAAATCCAGGACCGTCTGAAGCAGTGGGGACGCCGACTCGGCAAAGAGGAGCCCACTCCTCTTGCCTCCGAGGTTCGTAAGGAGGCGAAGGCCGAAATCACCGCGGCCGGAACCGATCTCAGCAGCGGGTTATTGAGCACCCTCAGCTTGGACGCGTTGGCTGCCGGTTTCGTCCCTGAGCGCCGGGCCGCCAACGCCAACAAAGTGGACGCGATCACTCGGCTGCTCCGCATCCCCGGCGCGGGCGACCTTCCCGAGCTGGATGCCTGGCCGACACAGGCCGCAGTCGCCGAAACATTGAATCTGACCTCGGGTCGTGTAGCGCAGCTGCTGAAAAGCCAACGCACTCAATGGAAAAAGGACCCCGCCGTTCAGGCTCTGCGTGAACAGGTTCTCGAACTGCTGGAGAGCCTGGGCAGGGTGGCGTCGGCAACCGAACTCGCCGACGCTCTCATCGCCCGGCGCGGCACCCGACTGCACGAGCGTTCACAACGCCGGGCGCTGGGGTTGGCCGCGGTGCGCGTAGTGGTCGAGGTGGAGCAGCTCGCGCCCGAAGAGGCCGCGATCTACGTCGCCCAGAAGCGTGACTCCGGCGCGAACCCTGTCGTGGTGTTGGCCCTCGAAGCTGACGAGGACAATGCCTTCGACGCTCCTGCTGCGCCCGCGCTGGCTCAGTACGCACTGAAACTCGGCAAGACCGCTGACGCGCTGGCCGACCAGGAAACCCTGCCGACCGCGACCACCGTTCTGGACCGGCTCGGGGCGATCGAGCCGCCTGCGGGCACTTTCGCCTTGGACGAACGGCGCCTGGTGCAGGTGGCCGTCGGTGCGTCCCGCAATGCGGCTGTCACTCCCCGCCTGGAGATCTACCCGCGTGATCTGCCGTTGGTTCGTGCCGTCCGACTGACTCAGGCAGGCCTGGTCACCCTCACGCCCGGAATGCCGCTGCAAGACCAGCCCGGCCTTCGCGCGCAGACCGTCTTCGAACGCATCCTTGCCCGGTTCCCTGAGCTGTCGATCGCAGGCAGCAACGTGGATCTGCCGACTGCTGACCTCACAAAAGCGTTGCGGGACGCGGGCTTCGGACTGGTTGTGGCGACGCACCCGACGTCGCGGACCCAGCGCTACCTCCCGGAGATCGCCGAGCAGAACTCGAGCTACACCGCTCACACCCCGCGCTGGACCACCGCCGTCAGTTCCCATGCCGCTGGTCGATATTCCGACGACCCCAACCTTGCCAAGGCCGCCCGGGCCGAAGAACTGCTTGTTGGTGCGTCGGTGCGGGACGGGTTCCGGGTGCTCACCGCGACGATCATGCGCAACGACGATGAGGACTGTCCCAATGCGGCGGCAGAGTTGCGAGACCGCTTCTCGGCTCGCCCGATGTCGGTGACCGCCCTGTTCCTGGCCACCATGCACGAGCTTCTTCCAAAGGGTAAGAATCCGACCTGGGACACCATTCTGCGCGCGGACGTCGCCCCGCCGGGATCGAAGGCCGCCATGAAGTTCTCCGAATACGCGATCAGCGCGTGGAACCGTATCGGACCGGAGATCGAGGCGAATATCGCAGGTAACGGCCCACTGCTACTCACCGACACCCTGGTGTTCGCCCGCTACAACGCGATGGGTTTGCTCGGCCGCTTGGCCGAGCAGGCGCGCCGCGGCAAGGGCGGCCTGTGGTTGCTGTGCCCACAAGCCGACCCGATGCGTCCCCCGCACCTAGGTGCCGTGGCCGTGCCGTACCAATCCGCTCTCAACGAGTGGATCCAATTGCCCGCTTCGTGGATCAACAACCACCACCGCGCCAAGCCTCAGACCGACTCAGGAGTCTCCGCATGATCGACCGCGCCGCCTTGCTCTCCGACCTGAAGACGCAGGTCACCGCGGCGGAGGCCGACCTCAATTCCCAGCTGCGCGTCCTGCCCGAGGTGAAGGCCCGCCTGCACGACGAGTGGGCCCACGCTCGCAAACTCAACCGCACCGCCGCGACCGAAACCTCCTGGCTCGACGAACGCATCACCCAGGTCGCCGTGGCCTGGGTCCTCGGCACCGTCTTCGTCCGCTTCTGCGAAGACAACGAACTCATCCCCGAGCCCTACCTCACCGGCCCCACCGACGACCGCCGCGAACTCGCCCACGCCCGCTACGACGCCTACGTCGAAACCGACCCCGACCCCACTTATCGCGGTTGGCTCATGCGCGCCTTCGCCGAACTCGGCGCAGGCCAAGCGGGCAAACTCCTCTTCGACCCTAACCACAACGCCCTCTACCAGATCCCCCTCTCCCACGACGGCGCCCGCGACCTCATCGAATTCTGGCGAACCCGCGACGAACACGGCACCCTCGTCCACAACTTCACCGACCCCCTCGACGAAGACGGCATCAACGGCTGGGACACCCGCTTCCTCGGCGACATCTACCAAGACCTCTCCGAAGACATCCGCAAAAACTACGCCCTCCTCCAAACCCCCGAATTCGTCGAAGAATTCATCCTCGACCGCACACTTGAACCCGCCATCCGCGAATTCGGATACGAGGAATTAAAACTCATCGACCCGACCTGCGGATCAGGGCACTTCGTCCTTGGTGCGTTCAAGCGGTTAAACCAGCGCTGGGCCGATACACAGCCGACGAAGGACCGACACGAACGAGTCCAAGCCGCACTAAATTCCGTTCACGGCGTCGACCTCAACCCTTTTGCCATCGCCATCGCACGCTTTCGACTGCTCGTTTCAGCGATGGCCGCAGCTAACGTCCGAACCCTCGCTGCCGCTGCCAACTACGAGTGGCCTATCAAGCTTGCTGTTGGAGACTCGCTAATCAAGGCAAGACAACTCGAACTCAGTCTTGACAGTGACAGCAGTGACCCACTCTCAGAATTCTCATACGCCACCGAGGATGTGCAGGAATATCCCGGAATACTTGATTCGGGGCAGTATCACGTGGTCGTAGGAAATCCTCCATATATCACGGTGAAAGACAAAAACCTCAACGAGATCTATCGCACCCTCTACTCCGCGTGCGGAGGAACCTATGCCCTCTCCGTCCCGTTTGCCCAGAAGTTCTTTGAGCTTGCTGTTTCAGGATCAATTGACGGGGCAGGGTATGGTCGCGTAGGGCAAATCACAGCCAACTCGTTCATGAAGCGCGAGTTCGGCACAAAACTGATTGAAGAGTTTTTCGGTCACTCCGTGGAACTCACGGAGGTTATCGATACCTCTGGCGCATACATTCCTGGCCATGGCACACCAACTGTCATCCTGGTCGGTACTCGCCGCTCAGGGAAGTATCGTGGCACCACCATTCGGACTGCACGAAGCGTACAGGGCGAGCCGAAGGCACCGGAACGGCCCGAGGAGGGCTACGTTTGGCGTGCGATTGTCGACCAGATCGACAAGCCAGGGTCGTCAAGCGCTTGGATGTCAGTCGATGACCTCGATAGAGGTCGCTACTTCGGAAGACAGCCGTGGGTTCTTGCTGACGGAGGTCTCGAACTCGTAGAGCAACTCGAGCCCGCCGACGTAACTCGAATGCGGCAGGTGATCGCACCTCCAATCGGGCGGGCTATCCGTGCAGGAGCGGACGAAGCCTACGTCAGACCTCTGCGGGACTCTTTTCGGACAAGCGTGGATACCGCGGCGTTGCGGCCTTTGGTCACCGGGGATATCGTCCGCGATTGGAACGCGCCAACTGCGGAACGAATCTTCTTTCCCTACGGCGACGAAGCAGCCCGCATCGATGTAGAGCTGTGGCCCTTGCGACGAATGCTCGAGGTTCGACGGACCTTTCATGGCGACATGGCCGCCGCCGGGCTTCAGTGGTGGCAGTACATGCAGTACACGCCATCTGCATACCGCACACCGCTCTCGATAACCTTTGCCTTCGTGGCAACGCACAACCATTTCGTGCTGGACCGGGGCGGGAAGGTGTTCAAGCAGTCCGCGCCGGTGATCAAGTTGCCGGAGGGGGCGAGCGAGGAGGAGCATCTGCGGCTGCTCGGGCTGCTCAACAGCTCCACCGCCTGCTTCTGGCTCAAGATGGTGAGTCACAACAAGGGTAGCACCGTTGATTCAAAGGGCGCACGGCAATCTAGGGTTCCCTTCGATGACTTCTACGAGTTCACTGGGACCAAACTCGAACAGTTCCCGTTGCCGGAAATCTACCCCACAAGACTGGCAACCCAGCTCGATAAGCTCGCCCAGGAAATGCAGGTCAGCTCGCCCATGGAGGCAGTGTCTGCACATGTTCCAACGATCTCTCTCATGCGTAGCCAGCGAGAAAAATGGGAGGCCACCCGAGCTATGATGACGGCTACCCAGGAGGAATTGGACTGGCAGGTGTACTCGATCTACGGGCTGATTTCTGAACCTCCAATAGCCACTGATGGCACTTATCCTCCAATTTCTTTCGGTGAACGCGCCTTCGAAATAGTTCTGGCACGTAAGGCCGCTCGTGGCGAAGCCCCTGATGACTGGTTCACTCGACATAATGTCGCGCCAGTAACAGAGATACCCAAACACTGGCCCGACTCATACAAACAACTTGTCAAGCAGCGGATCGCGATCATTGAATCCAACCGCGCGATAGGCATGATCGAACGTCCGGAGTACAAGCGACGCTGGGCGACAGAGGGTTGGGATGCGCTGCAGGAGACTGCGCTTCGCGCCTGGCTTCTCGACCGTATGGAGACCCGCCAGTTGTGGTTCGGCGACAGCGATCAACCACAGATGCTCACACTTTCCAGGCTGACGGATCGGTTGGCTGCAGATGATGACTTCGTGTCCGTCGCTGGGCTCTATGCACCACGCACGGATCTCGCCAAGGTCGTCGCCGAGCTGATCACCGATCAGCACGTCCCGTTCGTATCAGCCCTGCGCTACAAGCCGTCAGGCCTGAAGAAGCGCAAGGACTGGGAACACGTGTGGGACATGCAGCGCCAAGAAGACGCCATGCCCGACGGCGCCGCCAAGAACGACTTCCGGAAGACCATCCCCGTCCCACCGAAGTACACCTCCGCCGACTTCCTGCGCACCTCCTACTGGCAGGCCCGCGGCAAACTCGACGTACCCAAGGAACGCTTCATCTCCTACGGCTCCACCAACACAGCCACCCCCGAGCTCTACGGCTGGGCAGGCTGGGACCACCGCGAACAAGCCATGGCCATCGCCATCTACCTCGCCGAGCACAACCTCTCCACCGAGGAGATCACCCCGTTCCTCGCGGGCTTGCTCGAACTGCAGCCATGGCTCGACCAGTGGCACAACGAAATCGACCCGAACTTCGGCATCGCCCCCGCAGCTTTCCTCGCGGGCGATCGACGCGACCGGCAGAGCGAGCACGGCCTGACCGACGACGATCTGCGGAACTGGCGACCGCAACCGGCGACCCGCGGCCGTCGCACCACAACGAAGCGCACCACCAAGAAAGCTGAAGCAGCACAGGGGGATAACTGATGGACCAGCGCCCACTTCTGCGCGATCTCATCGACATCAAGGAGCACATCGCCGGTTCGGACTATGTGCTCGCGCTCGCCGATGCGGTTACCGAGGCAGGTTCGACCAAGGCGGTCAAGGACTATGTGGTGACGGAGCGTCTGCTCGAGAATTTCGATGAAGCACTCGGGCTGATCAAGTCGGCTCTCGACGGGAACACATCCAAGCCCGCTTTCCTGCACGGCTCGTTCGGTGCCGGTAAGTCGCACTTCATGGCAGTGCTCTACGCACTGCTTTCCGGCAACCCGGCGGCACGGTCCCGCAGTGAGTTCGATCCGATTCTCACCAAGCACGAGTGGTTGCTGTCGGGCGGCAAGAAGTTCCTGATGGTGCCGTACCACATGATCGACGCCAAGGCGATGGAGCAGCGCGTTCTCGGCGGCTACGTCGAGTTCGTTCGCAAGCGCCATCCCGAAGCGATCATTCCGCCGGTGTACCGCACAGACGCGCTGTTCACCAACCTGCGCTCGCTGCGCACCACGATGGGTGAGGAGGCATTCCTCGGCGCCCTCAACCGCGACCAGACCGACGATGGCGACGACGAATGGGGCGATTCCGAAGCCTTCTGGACCACGCAAAAGCTCGACACCGCACTGTCGGCATTCGAGGCAGAGGACGGTAGCGGCCTCAACCTGGTAAATCCGACCACCCCGCCCGAGCTGCGGGCCAAGCTGGTTCACGACGCGGGCACCACTCTGTTGCCCGGGTTCACCGATCAAGCCGCCGAAGACGAGTCCGGTTTCATTTCCCTCGACAAGGGTCTCAGCGTCATCGCCTCGCACGCGAAGTCGCTCGGCTACGACGGCATCATCCTGTTCCTCGACGAGCTGATCCTGTGGCTGGCCAGCCTCATCCACGACGAGAAGCGTGTGGCACGCGAAGCCAGCAAGATCACCAACTTCCGCGAGGGTGGCGACGCTCGGCGCGATATCCCGATCATCTCGTTCATCGCCCGCCAGCGCGACCTGCGTGAACTGGTCGGTGAGGAACTCGCCGGCGCCGCGGAATCGGCGATCCAGGACGCGCTCAACCACGCATCCGGCCGGTTCGATCTGATCAGCCTCGAAGACCGCAACCTGCCGCAGATCGCACACGCCCGCCTGCTCAAGCCGCGCGACGACGCTGCGGCCGCCCAGGTCGAGGCTGCATTCGAGAAGACCAGGAAGCTCGGCCCGAAGGTGTGGGACACGCTGCTCGGTTCCGACGAGTCAACCACCGGCGCCGACGAGGCCTCGTTCCGGTTGAGCTACCCGTTCTCCCCCGCTTTCCTCGACACGCTCGTCCACATCTCTGCGGCCCTGCAGCGTTCCCGCACCGGTCTGAAGCTGATGGGCCAGCTCCTCGCCGATCACCGCAACGAACTGCGCCTGGGCGACCTGGTCCCGCTGGGTGATCTCTACGAGCAACTCACCCGCGGTGGTGACCGCCCGTTCGTCGCCGACAAGAAGGTGCTTTTCGACGCCGCCGACAAGCTGTACAAAACTCGGCTGCGCCCGTACCTCCTCAGCACGTGCGAGGTCACCGAGGACGACGTCGACGCCTACATCAACCGGCGCGACACCATCACCGACGCGAAGCTCCTCGGCAACTGCAAGAAGTTCGTCGGCCAGAACCGCCTCGCCTGCACCGTGCTGCTGGCTGCCCTCGCACCCAGCGTTCCTGCCCTGCGGGACTTGACCATTCGGCGGCTCGGCGCACTCAACTACGGCTCGATCACCACCATGATCCCCGGCCGGGAAGAGGGCGTGATCAAGGATATGGTCGGCGAGTGGGCTGGTCGTTTCCCTGAGATCAAGTTGACCGGCACCGACACCAATCCCGGTGTGCGCTTGGAACTCTCCGGTGTCGACGTGGAATCGGTGATCGCCAACGCGCAGGTCAACGACAATCCGCCCAACCGGCTCGCCCTCGCCCATGATCTCCTGGCCGAGGAATTCGGTCTCGACCGCGCCAACGGCCGCTTCGGTGCCGATGAACTGCGCTTCGTCTGGCGTGGCTCCAACCGCACCGCGGAAGTCGTGTTCGGCAACGTCAGCGACGAAGACGCACTGCCGAACCACGAGCTCCAGCCCGCCGATCCGGCGCACTGGCGCATCGTCATCGACCTGCCGTACGACGAAGGCACCCACACACCGATCGAAGATGCCGATCGCATCCGACGCCTCAAAGAAGAACAGGGCGGCAATCATCCCAACACCGTCGCCTGGTTGCCCACACACCTGACCAAACCGCGGTGGGAAGACTTCCGGCGCCTGCTGGTGATCACCAAGGCCCTCGCCGATCCGTACCGGTTCGACACCCAGTACGCCCAGCACCTCAACCCGGACAACCGCGCCAGCGCCAAACAACTGCTCGAATCTCAGCGCGAGGTCCTGCGTCAACGCGTGCTCGCCACCTTCAAGCAGGCCTACGGCCTGGCCGAACGCAAACCCGAGGACGTCACAAGCGACTTGGGCGAGTTGTTCCACCCGCTGCCCGATATCGACGGCCTCACCGTGTCGATCGGCCAGTCGCTACACGACGCGATCCGCAATCTCGCAGGCAAGCTCCTCGCGCACCAGTACCCCGAGCACCCGAACCTCGACCCCGACGGCAGCGGCATAGCGGTGAAGCCAACTGATGCCAAAGTCGTTCTCGCACAGGTGAAGGGCGCAGCCGAAGCTCGCGACGGGCGTTTCGAAGTGCCCGCCAAAGAACGCGCACTGATGCGTCGCATCGCCGAGCCCCTCGGCCTCGGCCAGCAGAAGGAAGCCTATTTCGAACTGTTCAAGCGATGGGCCGACCACTTCCGTCGCGAGGCGCAGAACGCAGGCAGCACCGGCGATCTGTCGGTCATCTCGCTCAGCGATTGGATCGACCGGCCGCAACCTCGCGGCTTGGAGGCACATATCGCGAACCTTGTGATCGCTTCGTTCGCCGAGATGGACGACCGGATCTGGGTACGCGGCGGTGTACCCATCGACACGCCGGAACTGACCAAGATCCAGCCTGGCGATGCGCTGCGTCGGCAACCGCTGCCCAGCGAGGCAGACTTCGATGCCGCACGCAATCGGTTCGAAGTCATCTTCGGCGACAAAGCACCCACCCTGCTTCGTGGTGGGCCGGTGCAGCAATTCGCTCGGCAAATCAACGCTGCTGCAACGAGATACCACGACTCGGCGGCACGGCTCGTCGAACAGTTGGAGAAGCACGCCGAATTCCTGCAGCTCGATGACAGTGTGGCCGGTGAACGCCTTGCCCTCGCGCGTCGGTCGTTGGAGTTGCTCTCGACTCTTGCGGCAGTCGGCACCGGCGGATCGGCAGGTGCGAAGAAGGCGGTAGAGGCCCTTGCTCACTTCGACCTGGACGGAGTGAACGCGGATCGGTACGCAACCTCGATCAAGACAGCCGACCAAGTGACATCGGCTCTGACACACACCGCGTGGAGAAACCTCGAGCAGGCCGAATTGCTTGGCCCCGAAGGCAAATCCTTGCTTGATTCGTTGCGCACGACCGCTCGCGCCGATCAGCGGTCGGGCAATCTCGCCGACGCGCTGCGCACCACCGACCGACAGGTCACGGAGCTGACGACCCGGAGACTGCGCGAAGAATCGCTGCGACGACAGCAGACAGAAGCATCAAACGCACCTGCCACGACGGTCCAGGTGGTCGCGCCACAACCGACACCCAACGAAGTCGACCTGACGACCGAGACCAGCGTTCCGCCGATCGACCCTTCCAAACCACGCACCGTGAACCGCTCCGGCAAGTACACGACGACTGCGAGCGCAGCCGCAGCCACCGTCTCCGAGCAGCTCGCGGGGTTGGCGGAGATCGAGCCCACCGCGCGTATCGAAATCTCCTGGCGGATCGTCCCATGACAACCACAACCGAAGCCACTGCACTGCGCATGTCGAGAGCCACTGTTGCCCAGTACCTTTCGTCGCACAAACGGCTGCAATCCGACCTGACGACACCCGGCGCACCGGTCATACTGCTACTGAGGGCCGAACCTGAATGGGATACGGACCCTGCCCTTTCCCTCGCTGACGGCCGTTCCGCGCGAGTGTCAGTGGCCGCCTCACCGCTCGCGGTGCACGAAACGGTGTTGGCTCATGCCCGCGAGATCTCTCCCGACCCGCGCGTCCTCGTCGTGCTCACCGATGTCGAAGAACACGACCTGGACCCAGCGATCCTGGCTCGAACCCACCGAGGACGTGTCCACGCCGTCGACCGATGGGACATCGTCCGCGAATCGTTCGGCGCCACGGCCATCGACCCGCGGCTCAAGCGTGCGGGGTGGGCGTGCGAGGCACTGCTCGACGCCGCGGGCGCCCAAGGCTGGCCCGCCTCGATGGCTGGTCGTGTCCTGTCGCGTGTCGCGGCCCTGACCGCGCTGACAGGTCGACGACTGCGCATCCACTCCGGTGCCGATCGCATCGACCCGATCGCGCTGCTCGAATGGACCCAGCACCCGGGGGCGCCCCAACTGCTGCTCGATCTCCGGGCTCCCGAACGGGACGGCCTCATCGAGTTCCTCAGCGAGCCGGAGCAATCCGGTGCGACCGGCACGGCGGTCAGCGCCCTCACCAAGGCTGGGCACGGGCCTGAGGCACTTGCGTACGGACTTGTCTGTGCGGCACTCTGGCAGCACGCCACCCCTGGCAACGCCGTGTATCAGGCACGGGGACGCGTCGAGCGTTGGCTCGGCGAGCACCCCCCGGTCCAGGGCGAGGCCCTCGACCGCCTGCTGGCGACCTTCGGACGAACCTGCGAGGACTATGTTCGCAACCTGCTGGTGAAAGCCCGGGTCGCGGATGATCTTCACGATGAAGCAGGCGACGAAGCCCTCGCCGCCCACAAGATCGCCAAAACCGTCCTCGCACAGGCTGATCTGTTGGTGCGGCAGTTCGGCGCGGGCGAAGCCGCCGCCCAGAGCCCCATCCTCACGGCCGGATTGGAAGCCAGGTTCACCGCAGCGGGGCAGGCGCTCGGTCGTCGTAATCGCGAAGAGATCGACCGAGCCGTGAACGCCTTGCGTGAACACGACCTCGCCGCGGATCACCGCGTCCGCATCACCCGGGTACGGATGGCTCAGCGGCTCGCCCGGTGGCTGGACACCGACCCCGACCCCACCGTCGACGGTAGCGTGGCCGCGGCTCTCAACCGCCAGATGCACAGCACCGCCTGGGCCGACCGGGCACTCGACTATCTCGACGCCGGTGGCGACGACGATCCCGCCTTGCGTGTCGCGTACGAATCCATCGCGACCCGAGCCCGGACCGTCCGCCGCGAGTTCGACCGTGAATTCGCCAAAAACCTTGCGGTGTGGACCGAATCGGGGACACCACCGGGCTCGTTGCTCACCGTGGAATCCTTCCTCCACCGGGTGGTTCGACCGCTGGCCGCCACGCATCGCGTATTGCTGATCGTCGTCGACGGTATGAGCGCCTCCATCGCCACCGAACTGGCCGGTGAACTGCGTACCACCTTCGCCGAACACGACCCCCTGCCCGATGGTGAGCCCCGCCGTCGCTGCATGGCCGCGGCACTGCCCAGCCTGACCGCCGTCTCGCGCACCTCGCTGTTCGCGGGCAAACTCATGAAGGGCGACCAGAAGACCGAGCAGCGGCTGTTCCCCGCGCACTCCTTCTGGGGAGCCAAACGCGCCGCCGTCTTCCACAAGAACGACCTGCGCAGCAAGCCCGGTGAGCGCTTCGGCGCCGACCTCAATGCAGCCCTGGAAGA
Source organism: Nocardia ignorata NBRC 108230 (assembly GCF_001612905.1). Classification (GTDB taxonomy): domain Bacteria; phylum Actinomycetota; class Actinomycetes; order Mycobacteriales; family Mycobacteriaceae; genus Nocardia; species Nocardia ignorata. Next base: position 103,465 of record NZ_BDBI01000034.1, read on the forward strand.
CCCGGATTGTCATGTCGCCGTCGTCCTCAACACCATCGACGACCGCTTGGCCAAGGAGGCCAAACTCGACGACTCCGGTTGGGAATCTCGCGAGATCGGCGACCTTCGAGCGCTCGCATCAGCGGCGACTGCCCGGGGCATGGTCGTGCTGATCACCAGCGATCACGGGCATGTCATCGACCGGCACGGTAAGACGATCGCGGCCACCGGCGTCGAATCCGCACGGCATCGCGTGCCCGCTGCCGAGTTCGATCGACGCACCGACACCGAGATTCTGTTGCACGGACCACGGGTCGTCTGGCCGGAGCCCGGTGCCTCGATTGTCGCGTTGTGGGACAACGACTCCCGGTACACGGCTCAGAAAGCCGGATATCACGGCGGGGCGGCGCTGGCCGAGATCACCATCCCGGTTCTAGCTTTCCTCCCGTATGGCGCCGACCGTCCGGCCGGCTGGCTCGAACTCGGCGATCAACGTCCCGCGTGGTGGCGCGACGACACCGATCCGCTGCCCACACCGCCCCCACCAGCCGCGGTGAAAAAGGCAGCCAAGCGCCTGGCGAATCGGATCGCCGAGGAATCTGCCGCGCAGATCACCCTCGACATCCCGCTGCCCGCCGCCGAACCGCTCTCCCGCCCCGCGAATCCGGCCGCGGATCTTGTCGCCGACCTTCTCGCGTCGGAGGTATTCGCGGCGCAGTTGGAACAATTGGCCCGTAAACCGGCCAATTCGAAGCTGGAGAAGGCGATCCGCGCACTCCTGGACGGTCCGCAGTCCACCACCGCGCTGGCTCAACGTGTCGGCGACCCACCGTCACGCGCCAACGGCTTCGCCGCGATCCTCGGACAGCTACTGAATGTCGATGGCGTTCAGGTCCTCGAGATCCTGGCCGACGGTCGAACATTGCGCCTCAATATCGGGCGCCTGCGAGCGCAATTCGGCCTGGCATGATCGCACTACGCCATGGGTCGTATACCGTCGTCGGCCGTTCGAGCGCTTCGAAGGCGGGTCCCACCCTTCGACATGGCCGCTCGTGGAGTCGGGAGCACCCACGCCCCATGGCAGGATTGTCCCGATGAGTAGCGTTCCTTCTCCGGTCAGCGCAGTCCGTCGTCGCGACGTCATCGATGCACTGCGGCGCGGCGCCGTGCCGGGCAACGGACTCGACCTTCTGGCGACGGGCCTGGACCGTTTCGAGGCTGCCCTCGACAACGAACTCGAGACGGTCGCCTCTGGTAGTGCGGTCTTCAAAGCGGTTCGCGGTGAGTACGGCTCCGGTAAGACGTTCTTCTCCCGGTGGCTCGGCGAACGTGCCCGAAAGAAGAGTTTCGCCGTCGCCGAGATCCAGATCTCGGAAACCGAGACGCCACTGCACAAGCTCGAGACCGTATATCGAAGGGTCACCGAGCAACTCACTACGTCCAGCTTCCCACCGAGCGCCCTGCGCCCGGTGGTAGACGCCTGGTTTTACGCGTTGGAGGAGGACGCGCTCGCGGCCGGGGCCGATGAAGACACACTGCCCGAGGCGGTGGGCGAATTGATGACAGCACGGCTGGCCGAGGTGTCGCGCCACGCTCCCTCCTTCGCGACCGCACTGCGGGGCTACCACCGGGCGCTGGCGGAGGACGACGAAGAAACCGCCGCGGCAATCCTCGCCTGGCTGGGAGGCCAACCGAACGTCGCCGCCGCGGCCCGTCGAGCCGCGGGCGTTCGCGGTGAGCTCGACCATTTCGGTGCGCTCGGCTTCCTCCAAGGTCTGCTGACGGTTCTCCGCGACAGCGGCCATCGCGGGCTGCTCCTGATCCTCGATGAAGTCGAGACTCTGCAACGCGTGCGTTCGGATGCGCGCGACAAAGCGCTCAACGCGCTGCGTCAGCTCATCGATGAGGTGCATTCGGGACGTTTCCCCGGCCTATATCTCCTCATCACCGGCACACCCGCCTTCTACGACGGCCAGCAGGGCGTGCAGCGCCTGGCACCTCTCGCCCAACGCCTTGCGACCGATTTCACCACCGACCCTCGCTTCGACAATCCCCGCGCGGTGCAACTGCGGCTCTCCGGATTCACGATGGAATCCCTTGTGGCACTGGGAATCACGATCCGCGATCTCTATGCCCAGGGCAGCACCGATCCCGACCGCATCCGGGCAGTCGCCGACGACGCTTACATCGCCGACTTGGCCCGCGCCGTCAACGGCACCCTCGGCGGCAAGGTCGGCATCGCGCCACGACTGTTCCTCAAGAAGCTGGTCGGCGATGTGCTGGACCGCGTCGACCAATTCCCGGACTTCGACCCGCGCACCCACTACCAACTCACGGTCAACACTGCGGAGCTCACCGACAGCGAGCGCAACCTCGTCAGCGCCGACGACATCGACCTCGAGCTGTGACGGAAGAGGTGTGGGATCGACTCGATCCCGTGGTGGTGCACCACATCGTCAACTCGCTCGGCTGGCCGGGACTTCGCCCTTTGCAGCAGCAGGCGATCGCGCCGCTACTCGACGGTGAGGATGTCGTTCTCCTCGCACCCACAGCAGGTGGAAAAACCGAAGCAGCCTGCTTTCCCCTGCTCAGTGCCATGGCACAGCAGAAGTGGACCGGCATATCGATCCTCTACCTTTGCCCGCTGAAAGCCCTACTGAACAACCTCGTCACACGCGTCGACAGCTATGCCCAATGGTTGGGTCGGCGAGCCGCACTCTGGCACGGTGACGTCACGAATTCTCGTCGAGACCGCATCCGACGTGAACACCCCGACATCCTGCTCACCACGCCGGAGTCGTTGGAAGCCATGCTGATCGGCACGAAAACTGATCACAATCAGCTCCTCGGCAATGTTCGTGCTGTCGTTATCGACGAGGTACACGCCTTCGCGGGAGACGACCGCGGCTGGCATCTGCTCGCGGTGCTGGAACGGCTACAACGGGTCACCGGTCGGCCGATCCAGCGGGTCGGGTTGTCGGCGACGGTCGGCAATCCGGACGAACTGCTGACTTGGCTCCAGGGCTCGGGGGCAGGAACCCGCCCCGGGCAGGTCGTCGCACCGGGTGTGACGCTGCCGGTGCCCGGTCGAATCGCCGCTCCCCCTCCAGGAGAGATCGAACTCGACTATGTCGGGTCGTTGGAGAATGCGGCGAAAGTCATCGCAGCACTGCATCGTGGTGAGAAGCGACTGGTGTTCTGCGATTCCCGGCGCCAAGTCGAGGAGCTCGGCGCGGCCCTGCGAACCCGTGGAGTGACCGTATTCCTCTCGCATGCCTCGCTTTCCGTCGATGAGCGTTCGCGCGCGGAACAGGCTTTCGCAGAAGCTCGCGACTGCGTCATCGTGTCCACCTCCACCTTGGAGTTGGGCATCGACGTCGGCGACCTGGACCGAGTAATCCAAATCGACTCACCGACCACCGTTGCGTCGTTCCTGCAGCGCATCGGCCGTACCGGACGCCGCGCGGGCAGCACCCGAAATTGCTTGTTCCTGGCGACCACGGACGACGCGCTCGTCCAGTCCGCCGGACTGCTGTTGCTGTGGGGACGAGGCTGGGTCGAGCCGATCATCCCGCCACCGGAGCCACGCCATCTCGTCGCGCAACAAATTCTGGCCGTCACCCTCCAGCACCACACCCTCGGCGACCGAATCTGGCCACGGGAATGGAACGGGCTGTCCCCGTTCGATGCCTCGGCCACGCCGATTCTGCGACACCTCGTCGAGCAAGGCCACCTCGATGACGACGGCGGACTCCTCCACATCGGCCCGGCTGCCGAAAAGCGTTTCGGCAAAAGGCATTTCCTCGACCTGACCGCGGCATTCACCGCACCCCCACAATTCACCGTCCTGGCAGGCCGTCAGGAAATCGGGCACACAGATCCCTCCGTCTTGACCGACGACCGACCAGGCCCCCGTCTACTGTTGCTGGCAGGACGCAGCTGGCACGTCAACTACATCGACTGGTCACGTCGACGGGCTTTCGTCGAACCTGCCGAGTCCGGTGGCGTCGCGAAATGGTCGAGCATCGGCCTGCGCGGCCTGTCGTTCGAGCTGACCAGAGCCATCCGTGACACGCTGCTCGGCGCAGACCCACCCGTAGCGCTGACCAAACGAGCCCGTGGACAACTCGACGACATCCGCGCCACTAGGGCCGTGAATGTAGTCAGCGGCGAATCCACCGTGATCGAACGCGAGGGTGAAGCCGTTCGCTGGTGGACCTGGGCGGGATATCGCGCCAACGCCACCCTCGCCGCATCCCTGCCCACCGTCGTCGACCCCACTCAACGCCCCAACGACTTCAGCATCCGGCTCCGACCCGATCTGTCCGTCGGCCTCTGGCGCGACGCTGTCGCGGAGCGACGGGGGCCGGGCTCGGTCCTGGTCCTGCCGATCGCCGACGAACGCGCAGCGAGAGGGTTGAAATTCTCCGATGTTCTTCCGGACCACCTCGCCGCCGCGACCGTTTCCGCCCGGCTGGCGGACGTCGACGGCGCCCGTCAGGTCCTCAGCGAACGAACCTCATGGCACATGCTCTGACATAGCCTTCGCAGGCACCAGTTCAGTGAGCAATTGTTGGGTCTCGGGGTCTGTCGAATAGATGACGACACCACGCATGCCACGGGTGAGCAACACCTTATAGACATTGCGAATCAATTTGCCGAAATCCTCATCGAACAACGCCTTCGACCTCATCGCCGCGTCCAAGTTCCGATCGCGCACGCCGACGAGGCGTCCCTGACGAAATACCAGATCGGGGCCGATGATCACGCCCGCCCAGTCGTATTCGAAACCTTGCGCGGTGTAGATGCAGCCCACCTGCCCGAATCCGGCCGGGTCGGTCGCCCAGAACGAACTGGCCGGAGCATCACCGAGCGTCCTGGCAGCCTTGGAATTCCACGGCATCGACCACGACCCGATGCTGACGTCTTCGACCAGACTCCCGTCGTCGTTCGGCGCGCTCCACGGCCAGCAGTACCCGGCAGTGATGCGCGCCGACTCACCCGCCTCATGCTTCGAACGCAAGAAGTCCTGCATCTCTTGCGGCGACTGCGCCACCCGGACCTCGAACGCGGGGTCGTCGGACCAGGGTGTCGGTCCACCCACTCGCAGTCCGAGCAGTCTGCGCACCCACTCGTCATACTCATCGCTGCCACCACACCGGAAAAGACCGTCCAAGGCGATCGTGTGGACCGGGAAGCCCGCCCGGGTCGCGTGGGACTGGATCTCCTCCTGCGTCCCCACCTCACCTGGACGCACAACCTGATGCTCGTCGAGGAGGAACACCGGGACTTTGGCAGCGGCGATCAGTTCATCGATCTGTGGTCGCTCCTGTCGCTTCGCCCTCTCCGCTTTAGGCGTGAAACGATTCGTCGATACCGCGCGAATGCGATGCGCTTCATCGCAGATCAGAACATCGAGCTGGTTCTGCCGGTAGTCCGCAAAGGTTCGGTAGTAGTGGAACAGATCCTTCAGGTCCTTCGAACCCTTCGCAGGGAACTTCCGAAGAGTCTCGGTATAGGCGTTCGAACCGGTCGCATGCCGGACTTTGTATCCTTCTCGGTCCAACTCCGCGAGCAAGGTGATCGCGATCAGGCTCTTCCCGCTGCCTGGACCACCCGTCACGATCACGACACTCTTCTGGTTCCGCTCATGTGACAACCGCACCTGGTCGAGCACCCGTTGGAAGGCGAGCTCCTGATTGTCCAGCAGTGAATAGTCGGTTCGACGGCGCAATTCCGACGCGGTGAAAGTGATCAGATCCGGGCGCGGCAGAATCTTGCTCGTCAACAACCGCTCAGCAGGCGCGCTTCCGCTGTGCGGGGCCAGCCTGCCGGTCAAGAACTTCCGGAGCTCGGTGCGCCGCTCACCGGTGAACAGGCGACCGAGCCGGTCAGGCTGTCTGGCCCGGAGAGTACTGATCGAGTTCTCGCTGGCATTGTGCAGATAGGCAACACCATGTACTGCCAGTGGGCGGTCATGGAGTACCTCGATGTACTGGATGAGGTACTTGCAGTAGTTGCGCACCTGATCGATCGGATGGAGTTCCTCTGCCCGCGTGCCGCTGGCCCGCACGATGCGATCACTGTTGTAGACCAGCTCGGCCTTACTCCACTGCTTGAGCTCGACAACCACATAGCTGTCATCACCGGTTCGTGGATCGATCCCGGCGAGAATCACATCCGCCCGTTCCCGCGACTCCGGCAGGCGGAACTCGATCAACATCTCGACATCGCCCAAACCTGCTTCGCACAGGTCCTCTGCAATCTCCGGGAGACTCGCTTCCCAGGACCGTGTGTGAGCATTATTCTGCTTGGCCTTGCGTCGCTGGCCCTCGATGATCATCTCGACAAGCACTGCCTCGAGAGACCACTTCCGCACCTCGGCAGCCGTCGTCCGCAGAACCCTCTCCACCACGTCGAAATCCCCCTGGCAGCAGCACGAAACCTGCTGCAGCGGGGGCATATCCGTCCAGCGGAAGCCCGTCGGGCCGCAACCTGACTACAAGATCGTATCGCACGGCAGCGACACCATGGATCCTTCTGTGGCACAGCCCTTCCCGTCATCACCACGCTGACGGATGCGGCCCGCAGATCGTTCATCGGGTGTCCCGCCCAGCAACTGCACAACCACCGCGACTTACCCAGCAGGTGGCTCGACGCCGAACCCATCCTCATCGCCCCGCACCCCGACAACCCGACAGTCCACGTCGAACCGGACCTGACCGCAATAGCGCCGACCGTCTCCCGCTTCGGAGGCTGGCGTTTCAACGTCAGCACACCTGGAGCTGATGGCTGGACAGCGCGGATTGCACGCAGGCCCCCCTCTGCTGCCAGCGTGCTGTCCTCCGCAGGTTCGGTATTTGAAGAGACGTGGGCTCACGGTGCGTTCACGGATTCGCGCTGCTGGACCACGACGCGCTGCTGACCGGGGATATCGATGCTGCCGTCCGCCGTCAGACTCGGGCCTCCGATGCGGGGCCGCCCGCCCTGTCAGTGAAGTCTTCGAACTCTCGCACCACGAGTCCACCTGTCAAGAAATCTCCCTGCAGTTCGACGAATTTTTCGACGACCCGTCGCAGGTTCTCGGAATCCCGCAGGTCGGGAATGAAGCAGGCGGTGTCCCACTCGTGCTTGCGTGACTTCACGTAGTCCTTGACGATCCCCGCGCCGTCCCTGAGCGGCACGACCAACTGTGCGAGCACCGATTCATCGGGGATCTCGCCGGGTCTTGTCGCCGACCAGATAGTTCGCGGCGTCAACTCCTCGAACGAGGGATACCAACCGGGCAGTTCGTGGGCTGAGGCGTACTCGTCCGGCGAGACGGCCAGGCTGCAGCCGCGGGATGAAAGCGCTTGGGCCAGTTCGCGATATCGCTGCGCCGGAATCATCCAGCCCCGATACCACAGCCCTCTGCTGTCTCTGGCCACACGGCGGACGGCAGCATCGATATCCCCGGTCAGCAGCGCGTCGTGGTCCAGCAGCGCGACAGTTGCGCCCGCGGCTCGTGCGCTCTCGGCCTGCTCCGTGAAGTGTTCGTCGACCTTTCGCAGGCTCAGCGGGTCACAGCAGAACAGCAGGGTGGCGGTCACCCTCGCACAATAGTCGGCGGGGTAATCGCGCAGTCAGGCATTTCAGGCGGGCTGAGCCTCTGCACCTTCCAGCGCTGGACGAGCGCTGAACGGGCATTGCCAGTCGACAGGCTTGGGGCGGCCGGAGTAGCGGCGAGCTTCGGAGAGGGTTTCGTACTCCATGAGGTTCGGGTTGATGTCGCCTTGGAGCATGATGTCCTGCTTGCGGATCTTGTCGGCCAGGCGGTCCCACATGCCGTCGGCCTTGATGCGGGCGAACTGGTCGTGGGAGTTGAAGGCCAGCATGGGGAAGGGCGGGCGGCGGCCGAGGCGGCGGTGGGTTTCGTGGAGGCCGATGACGAAGAATTTGTGGCCGGCGACGCTGTATTTGAATTCTTCGGATTGGGGGTCGGAGGAGCAGCCGTCTGCCCAGGCGAAGCGTTGGGCGTCGGCCTCGTGGAGGAGCTGAAGGTGCTGCCACAGGAGTTCTTCGAAGCGGAGTTCGTCGACGCCGCGGGGCTGTTCGAAGGTGGCGATGAAGCTGGTGAACTTTCGTGAGCTCCAGTCCGCGGTGCCGACGAATTCGGCCAGGTCGGCGGCCATCAGGCGGGCGGATTCTTCGCCGCCGAGCACGTCGTAGTGGCAATGGGTGATTCCGCCTTGGCGCCAGGCGGAGCGACCCGCCAGACAGGCGAACCGGTCTCCGAGAAGGAAGTTCCCCACTTCAGCTCGCGCATCCGTCGTCAACCCGGCGTTCCTTTCCGACCACATCTCTACCCGGGCCGGAGTGCGAGCCATTCGGCGAATGCAGCCACCTGGCCCATATTGCGAGGCTGATCCTGTCAGCCGACCAGCCGGTGCGCGAATCGATCGAATCGATGCCGACAATCATTCGCCCCGTTCGAGGGCACAATCGGATAGGTGAGCGTGTCGCGTATCACCTTCGACGGTGCGGGTCGGAACACTCGTAGAGCAATTCGGACCGCTCCACGCGATCTCTTCGGCTTGTCGGTGCCGAGGAGTAGCGTCGGGATCCGTCAGCGTTGCGGTGACCACGTGGAGGTCTGCGATGGACGTGTTGCTCGGGATAGGGACTCGTAAGGGGCTGTTTCTGGCACGGAGCCGGGACGGGCGCAAGACCTGGGAGGTGGCGCCGCCGCAGTTTCCGGTTGCCGATGTGAAGGCGTTGGCGATCGACACGCGATCGAGGACGCCGCGAGTGCTGGCGGGGGTGTTGAACAGTCACTTCGGTCCGACGATGGTAGTCAGCGACGATCTCGGGCAGACGTGGAGTGAGCCGGACGACGCGCCGCTGGCGTTTCCGGACGACACAGATGCTGCGCTGCAAGGAGTTTGGCAGATCAAGCCGGCTACCGAGGCGGAGCCGGATGTGGTGTATGCGGGAGTCGAGCCGTCGGCGTTGTTCCGTTCCGAGGACGGCGGGCACAATTTCGAGTTGGTGCGCGGACTCTGGGACCACCCGCATCGCACGCAGTGGCAGCCGGGTGGCGGCGGACTCGCACTGCACACGATCCTTCCGCACCCTGCGGATACCCGGCGGATGGCTGTCGCGATGTCGACGGGTGGGGTGTATCAGACCACCGACGGTGGGGAATCGTGGCGGCCCACGAACAAGGGGGTCACAGCGGACTTCATGCCGGGAGAGTTACCGGAATGGGGGCAGTGCGTGCACAAGGTGGCGCTCGATGCCGCGGATTCCGACACGATGTATCTGCAGAACCACGGTGGGGTGTTCCGTAGTACCGATGCCGGGGAGCGCTGGCAGTCGATCGATGGTGGGCTGCCACCGTCGAATTTCGGATTCCCGATCGTCGCGCATCCTCGGCGGCCCGGCGTGATCTACACGTTCCCACTGGTCGCGGACATGGATCGCTTTCGGTTTCCGCCAGACGCCAAGTGCGCCGTGTACCGCAGCGAGGACGGTGGGCAGACCTGGTCGGCGCTCAGCGATGGGCTGCCGGAGGTGCCGTTCTGGGCGGCGGTGATGCGTGATGCCATGTGCGCTGACGATGCCGACCCGGCAGGCATCTATTTCGGCACTCGCAACGGCGAGGTGTACTGCAGTGCGGACGAAGGCGATCACTGGCGGCTGGTGGCCGACAAGCTGCCGGACGTGCTCTGTGTGCGCGCCGCGGTGATCGGATAAGGGCCGTGGCGCGCGTCTGTCTGCCGTCGGTGCTTCGCACGTACGTCGACGGCGCAAGGGAACTCGACATCGACGGGGCGGACCTCCGCCAGGTGCTCGATGTGCTGCGTGAGCAGTATCCGGGGCTGGAACGGCGTTTGCGCGATGAACGCGGAGTGCTGCGCCGGTATGTGAACTTCTATGTCGACGGTGACGAATGCCGGACTCTCGACGGCCAGGACACTGCGGTCCAGAAAGGCACCGAGGTGATGATTATTCCGGCCGTTGCCGGCGGGTGAATTGGTCTAG